>NZ_LGKG01000141.1 GCF_001294335.1 Streptomyces chattanoogensis | reverse complement strand
CGGGGGAGGCGGGGGCGGGGGGAGGAAGCCAGGAGGCCGCGCCCCCTCTCACCCCGGCCACACCACCGCCTGCAGCTCGCTGTACGCATGCAGCGCATACGAGCCCACATCGCGCCCCACCCCGCTGCGTTTGAAGCCGCCGAACGGTGCCTCCATGTTGCGGCCGACCGTGTTGATGCCGACCCCGCCCGCCCGCAGCCGCCCCGCGACCCGGAAGGCGCGGGCCACATCGCCGGACCAGACGTAGTCCAGCAGCCCGTAGTCGCTGTCGTTGGCCAGCGCGATGCCCTCCTCCTCGTCGTCGAAGGGGATCACCACGACCACCGGGCCGAATATCTCCTCGCGGGCCGCCCGCATATCGTTCGTACAGTCCGCGAAGAGCGTGGGTGCCACATAGAAACCGCGCTCGACGGCCGGGCGTTCGCCGCCGGTGACCAGCCGCGCGCCCTCCTTCACGGCCAGCTCGGCATACGACTCGATACGGTCGCGGTGCGCGGCGGAGATCACCGGGCCGACGACCGTGCCGGGGTCGCGCGGGTCGCCGACCGTGAGCCGTGCCGCGTACCGGGCGAGCCCCGCCACCAGCCGTTCGTAGATCCCGCGCTGCGCCAGCACCCGCGTCGGCGCCGTGCATATCTGGCCGCTGTAGAAGGAGAAGGTGGTGCCGATACCGGCCACCGCGCTCGCGATATCGGCGTCGTCGAAGACCAGCGCCGCGCCCTTGCCGCCCAGCTCCATCAGCTGCCGCTTCATCCCGCGGCCGCACTCCTCGGCGATCTTCTGGCCGACGGCCGTGGAGCCGGTGAAGCTGACCATGTCCACGCCGTCCGCCGCGACCGCCGCCTCGCCGACCTCCGGCCGCGCGCCGGTGACGACATTGACCACCCCCGGAGGCACCCCGGCCTCCGCCAGCGCCTCGGCCATCCGGTACACCGACAGCGGATCCTGCGGGGCCGGTTTGACCACGACCGTATTGCCCATCGCGAGCGCCGGCGCCACCTTGCCCGCCGGATTCGCCCAGGGGTTGTTGTACGAGGTGATGCAGGCGACGACGCCGACCGGGCGGCGCACCGCGACCGCGCCGACGACGCCCGCCTTCCCCATCGGCCCGGCGCCGTTGACCTGCGGCGGCAGCCCGGCCTCCACCGGCTCCAGGGCGCCGCGCGCATACCGTTGGAAGCGGGCGACCGATACCCCCACCTGCATCGCGCGTGCCGTGCCGGTCGTCGCACCGCTCTCCGCCTGGGCCAGCTCCGCGTACGGGACGAACTCGCGGCGCATCACCTCGGCGGCGCGGTCCAGCACGGCCGCGCGCTCCTCGGGTGCGGTGCGCGACCAGCCCCCGAACGCGTCGCGGGCCGCCGCCACCGCGTCCTCCACCTGCGCCCGGCTCGCCTCCGGGGCCCGCCCGACGACCTCCTCGGTCGCCGGGTTGATCACGTCGTAGTGGCCGCCGTCCGGCGCCACCCACTCCCCGCCGATGAACAGCCGCTCGGCGCCGGCCGCCGCGGGCTCCGCCCCGCTCACCTGGTGCTCACCGTCCTCGTGTCCCGCCCCGAGCGCAGCACCGTCCCCGGCACCGCCCCGGTGACCACGTCGTCCCGGATCGTCTCGACCCCGTTGACCCGCACGCTCACCACCCCGATCGCCTTCGAGTCCAGCCGCGGACTGTCGCCGGGCAGGTCGTGCACGAGCGTGGCGGGCCCGGCGTCTATCCGCTCCGGGTCGAACAGGACCAGGTCGGCGTGGTACCCCTCGGCGATCCGGCCCCGCTCGCGCAGCCCGAACAGCCGGGCCGGGTCGTCGGTCAGCATCTGCACGGCGCGCTCCAGGCCGACGAGCCTGCGGCCGCGCAGACAGTCCCCGAGGAAGCGGGTGGTGTACGGCGCGCCGCACATCCGGTCCAGATGGGCGCCCGCGTCCGAGCCGCCCAGCAGCACGTCCTCGTGCTGCCAGGTCTCCTGGCGCAGTGTCCAGCTGGCCGGGTCGTTGTCGGTGGGCATCGGCCACAGGACGGTCCGCAGAGCGTCGTTGGCGCAGATCTCCACCAGGCAGTGGAAGGCGTCCTGTCCGCGCTCGGCGGCGATATCGCGGACCACCCGCCCGCTGAGCCCTTCGTTCGCCGCGGAGTAGGTGTCGCCGATGACATACCGGCCGAAGTCGGTCAGGCGGCGGAAGACCCCGGCCTCCTTGCTGTCGGCGCGGCGCAGCATCCCGGCCCGTACGTCGGCTTCTCTCAGTGCGGCGATGCGCTTGGTCACCGGCAGGCCGAGGATCTCGCCCCAGCCCGGGATGAGGTTGAGCGCGCAGAAGGTGCCCAGCGACATGTTCATGGGGGTGAGGATCGGCATGGTCAGGGCGACGATCCGGCCGCCGGCCTTACGGGCGCGTTCACTGGGGACCAGCTGCCGCGGTACGCGCTCGGGCACGGCGGCGTCGATGGTGAGCACGTTCCAGTTCAGGGGGCGGCCGGCCGCGGCGCTCATCTCCACGAGAAGGTCGATCTCGGCGTCCTCGAACCGGTCGAGGCAGCCCGCGACGATGGCCTCCAGCTGGGTGCCCTCGTGGTCGGCCACCGCGCGGGAGAGCGCGAGCAGTTCGCCGGGGCGGGCGTGCCGGGAGGCGACCGGTTTGCCGTCGCCGTCGGAGTGGGTGGACGACTGGGTGGTGGACAGCCCCCAGGCCCCGGCGTCCATCGCGTCATGGAACAGCCGCAGCATCTGCGTCATCTGATCGGGCGTCGGCTGCCCGCCCACCGCGTCCGCGCCCATGACATGCCGGCGGAGCGCGCAGTGGCCCACCATGAAGCCCGCGTTGACCGCCGTCCGCCCCTCGAGCGCGTCCAGATACTCCCCGAACGTGTGCCAGTTCCAGGGCGCGCCCTCCTCCAGCGCGACCAGGGACATGCCCTCGACCTTGCTCATCATCCGCCGGGTGTAGTCGGCGTCCTCGGGGCGGTCGGGGTGCAGCGGGGCGAGGGTGAAGCCGCAGTTGCCGCCGGCGACGGTGGTCACGCCGTGGTTGAGCGAGGGGGTGGCGTACGGGTCCCAGAACAGCTGGGCGTCGTAGTGGGTATGGGGATCGACGAAGCCGGGCGTGAGGACGAGCCCCCGGGCGTCCTCGCTGGTACGGGCCTCCTCGGTGACCGTCCCGGGCTCCGCGACGATCGCGATCCGTCCGTCCCGGATGCCGAGGTCGGCGGTGTGGGAGGGCGCGCCGGTCCCGTCCACGACGGTCGCGCCCTCGATGAGGTGGTCGAGCATGGCGGGGATCCCTTTCTCGGTGCGGTTCGCGGGGCGGCGCCCGGCCGGGGCACCGCTCCCCTGCGGCACATGCGGTCCGTAACGGGTCCGGCCGCAGTGCGGCCCGGCCCGGCCTGGTCCGGCCCTAGGAGGTGCCCGCCGCCCGGCGGAAGCGCGTGGTCCGGTGCACCGGGTCGGTGTCGATCTTCGGGATGACGTGCTCGCCTATCAGCTTGATCGTGTTGAGGGTGTCCTCGTAGCCCACCCCGATAGGCAGCCCGAAGGAGAGCTGATCGGCGCCCGCCTGCTCCCACCGCTTGCACTGCCGCAGGACCTCGTCCGGATCGCCGCAGATCATCAGCTCCTCGGCGATCAGCAGCTCGATGATCTCCTCGGTGTACTCGGGGAGCAGTTCGGGCCACTCCGGTATGCCCTCAGGCCGGGGGAAGGTGTCGTGGTAGCGGAAGAGCAGCGACTGGAGGTAGTTGAGCCCGCCGCCGACCGCGATCTCCACCGCCTTCTGGTGGGTCTCCGCGCAGATGGCCGTCGACGTGACCATGACGTTGTCGTTGACGAAGTCGCCGACCGGCTCTGCCTCCTTGACGGCCGTCTTGTACGAATCGACGACCCACTCCATGTCGGAGACCTTCTGCACGCTGAAGCCGAGCACGCCCAGCCCCTTCCTGCCCGCCATCGCGTAGGAGGACGGGGACCCGGCGGCGTACCACATCGCCGGATGGGACGAGCCGTACGGCTTGGGCAGGACCTTGCGCGGCGGCAGCTGCCAGTGCTTGCCCCGGAAGCCGGCGTACTCGTCCTGGAGCCACATCTTGGGGAATTCCGCGATGGTCTCTTCCCAGATTTCCTTGGTGTGGTTCATATCGGTCACACCCGGCATGAACCCGAGTATTTCGTGGCTGCCGGCGCCCCGGCCGGAGCCGAACTCGAAGCGCCCTCGGGAGAGATGGTCGAGCATGGCGACCTTCTCGGCGACCTTCACCGGGTGGTTGACCGGGGCGAGGGGGTTGAAGATGCCGGAGCCGAGGTGGATGCGCTCGGTGGCGTGCGCGAGATAGCCGAGGAACACATCGTTGGCGGAGAGGTGGGAGTACTCCTCCAGGAAGTGGTGCTCGGAGGCCCAGGCGTATTTGAAGCCGGACCTGTCCGCCTGGATGACGTACTCGGCCTCCTCCATCAGCGCGTGATGCTCGGCCTCGGGGTCCGTCTCGGCCCGCGCCGCCGGCACATATCCCTGCACAAAGAGCCCGAATTCCAAGGGAGTTCACTCCTTCGGGGTGCGGGGGTCGCCCCCCGGAAGATTTCCGTCCGTTGACTACTTTCCGCCGATGGCGCTGCACGCTCTGTCACGTCTTCGACGGTACCCGGACCCACCGACAATCCGCCCGACCGGGCCGACCGAGCCGGGCGGGGCACCCGAGGCGCCACCACCCGCATATCTGACGAACCGTCAACTCTCGACTCGGACCGACTCTGGCACCGCCCGCATCCACCGTCAATACCTGACGCGTCGTCAGCCAAGTGCCCGGCTCAGAACACCGAAACCCCCGCCAGCCACCCTCCGTCGATCACAAACGGCTGTCCGGTGATGTACGACGAGTCCTCGCACGACAGGAAGAGCGCCAGCCGGGCCACCTCCTCCGGCTGCCCGATCCGCCCCATCGGGACGACCTTCCCGTAGAACTCGTCCAGCGCCGCGCTGCCCGCCTCGTCGGCCGCCTTCGGCCCGCCGTCCGCCGCCACCCGGTCCGGGTTGGTCATCGGCGTATCGACCGCCCCCGGACACATCGCATTGACCCGGATCCCCTTGCCCGCCAGCTCCATCGCCGCCACCCGCGTCATTCCGACGATGGCGGCCTTGGTGGCGGCGTACGAGGTCAGGAACGCCATCCCGGTCAGCGCCGTGTACGAGGCGGTGTTGACGATGGTCCCGCCGCCGGCCGCCGCCAGCTCGGGCGTCACCGCCTTCATCCCCAGGAACGCGCCGACCTGGTTGACCTGCACCACCTGCTGGAACTCGGCCAGCGGCGTATTCACCAGCTCGTTGAAGCGCAGTATCCCGGCGTTGTTGACCAGCCCGTCGATCTTCCCGAACGCGGCCTTCGCGGCAGCGACCGCCGCCTCCCAGTCCGCCTCCTGGCCCACATCCAGGTGGACGTACCGGGCCCGCTCCTCCCCCAGCTCCTTGGCCAGCGCCTCCCCCGGCCCGTCCAGCACATCGCCGAGGACCACCCGCGCCCCTTCCGCCACGAAGAGCCGCGCCTCCTGCTCGCCCTGCCCGCGCGCCGCCCCCGTGATGAGAACGACCCGGCCTGCCAGCTTTCCCATGCCGCCTCCCAGCGTTCCTGTGGGGCACGGCGATGCGCCCGCCCCGCCCCACCCGATTCGTTCACCCGCCGACCGGCCACGGCCGGCCACGGCCAACCGCCGGTCAGCCACTGGCCCGTCATCGATCAGTCACTGGCCAGTCATCGACCAGCCATCGATCAGCCGTCGAGATGCACCGCCACCTCGGTCCCGAACGCGGCCATCTGATCGGTCAGTTCGCCACTGCTCCGGCTGCGGAACCGCACCTGTATCTGGGCCACCCCCATCGCCCGGTACTCCCGCAGCGACTCCGCGATCCGCTCCGGCGCGCCCGCGAGGGTCCGACGTCCGACGTCCCACGTCGGCTCGCCCACGTACAACGGCTCGGCGATGGCCCCGACCGCGATCGGCTCCTCGATCCCGGCCGCCGCCCTCAGGGCCTGCAACGTGGCTATTTGGCCGGGCAGCTGGTCCCGCCGGTCGCCCTGCGGCAGCCACCCGTCGCCCCGTTCCGCGGCCCGGCGCACGGCGGCGGGCGAGGAACCGCCCACCCAGATCGGCGGCCGCGGCGTCTGCGCCGGCCGCGGTGCCTGCCCCAGCCCCGAGAACGCGCACCGCGCCCCCTTGAACTCGGCGAACTCCTCCGGACCGAGCGCCGCCTTGAGCGCGTCGATGCTCTCGTCCAGCACCGCGCCCCGGCGCCCGAACTCCACCCCCAGCGCCTCGAACTCCTCGCGCACATGCCCCGCGCCCACCCCGAGGATCAGCCGCCCGCCGGAGAGGCGGTCCAGCGTCGCGTACTGCTTGGCGCTGACCAGCGGATGCTTGAGCCCCACCACGGCGACATGGCTGAGCAGCCGCACCCGCTCCGTCACGGCCGCCAGATAGGCGAGGGTGGCCACCGGGTCGTACCAGGTCGTCCCCATCGCCGCGGCCAGCCGCCGCGGAATCGCGATGTGCTCACAGCAGGCGATGTACGCGAATCCGTGCAGGTCGGCGGCGCGCGCGACCTCCACCAGATCGGCGGGCCCGGCCGCCGCCTCCCAGTTCTCCGCGTAGAGCGTGCTCTGCGACTGCACCGGTAGCTGTATCCCGTACGCCAGTCGCCCCTCGGGCAGTGTCCGCACCATCTGGACGGCTCCTCACGGCTGCTCACAGCTGCTCTGAACGGATATCCGGCATCGGTTTCGGCGCCGGTATCTCGCATCTGACGTCCCGTCATTTTCTGCTGTGCGTGGGCCATCGTCGCGGCTGACGCGCCATCAGACAAGGGGTCCGGCGCGGCCGTCGCGGAACACCCGCGCAAAATTAGGTCCCCTGACCTATATTGCTCTCATGGATGCCACAAGGAGCGCGAAGGGCGCTGGTGACATGAGAAACGCACAGGACAGCCGCGACGCAGCCGACTCAGCCGACGCAACCGCCTTACGCGACGAGCTCGCATTCGACGCCGCCGGGCCCGTCCTCCTGGTGGGCGGCTACGGAACCGTCGGCGCCGAGCTCGCGCGGCTGGCCGCACCCTCCTGGCCGCTGCTGCTCACCGGCCGCACCGTGGCGCGCGGCGAGGCGCTGGCCGAGGAGACCGGCGCGCGGGTCGAACGATGGGACCTGACCGGCCCCGAGCCGTTCCGGGCCGGCGTGCGGGCGGTGGCCGGCGTGGTGAACGACCCGGACGACCGGGTGCTGCGGGCGGCGATACGCGGCGGGGTGCCCTATGTGGACATCACCCGCTGGACCGCCCGGCTCCAGCGGGCCGCGACCGTCGCGGCGCTGCGGGGCCCGACCGCGCCCGTACTGCTGTCCTCCGCCTGGATGGGCGGCGTGTCCAGCCTGGTGGCGGCGGCGCTGGCCGAGGAGCTGGGCGGCGCGGAGACCGTCGACATCGCCGTCCGCTGGGACCTCAAGGACCGCGCCGGCGCGGATTCGGTGGAGTTCATGGACCGTCTCGGCCTGGATTACGAGGTCACGGAGGGCGGACAGCGGCGTACGGTGATGCCGCTCAGCGACGTCCGCAGGGTCCGGATCGGGCCCCACCCCACCAAGGTGGCCCGTATCGACACCCCGGAACAGTTCACCCTCCCCCTCGCCCTGGGCACCGCCACCGCCACCACCCGTATCGGCTTCAGCTCCGCGGCCTCCACCTCATCCCTCCTGGCCGTGAAACGGCTGGGGTTCTTCCGCTGGGGGCGCGGCGAGCGCTTCACCTCCGCCCGGCGCGCCCTTCTCTACGCCCCTGGGGAGGGCGGCACCGCCCGGCTCCGTATCGACGTCACCCACGGCGGCCGCAGCCGTACCGCGACGGTCACCGACGACGCCGGACAGGCCCACCTCACCGCCGTCGGCGCGATGCTGGCACTCCGCCGGGTCCTGGGCACGGACGGCGCCGGGGCGCCGCGCGGGGTGCTCTTCCCGGAAATGACCCCGGTCCCGGCCCGGGTCCCGGATCTGCTCGCCGAGTACGGCGTGCAGCTGGAGTCCGGCACGGCGTGACGCCGACGACGTCCGAGCCCCCACCGTCCGCCCACACCGCCCGAGGAACGCCTCATGACCGACACCCCCAAAGGCGCCCGCAAACGCACCCACCTCCTCGACACCGCCGAGGAACTCCTGCTCACCTGCGGCCACGCCGAACTCTCCATGCGCGCCGTCGCCACCGCCGCCGACGTCCGGCTCGGCCACCTCCAGTACTACTTCCCCACCCGCGCCGACCTGGTGGCCGCCGTCCTCGACCGCGCCCTGTCCCACTCCCTGGAGCGGCTCCGCCCGCTCCTGTCGCCCGGCGATCGGGCAGCGGCCCCCGATCCGTACCGGCTCGTCCGCACCCTGCTGGCCGAGCAGGACGACCCGCGCCTGGTCCGCCTGTTCACCGAACTCTGGGCCCTGGCCGCACTGGACGAGGCCGTGGCCGCGGCCGTACGCGCCTTCTACCGCGACTACCAGGACCAGGTCGCCGCCTTCCTCCACGAGCAGCAGCCCGCCCTTTCCGCCGCGGCCCGCCGGGCACGGGCGGGGGTGTTCACCATGCTCATCGAGGGGGCGGCGCTGTTCCGCTCCGGGATCGCGGATCACCGTACGGAGGAGACGGACGCGGAGCTGGTGGCAACGGCCGTGGCGCTGCTGGGGAGTCGTCAGGCGGAGACCGGCCCCCCGACGCGGCGGTGAAGGACCTCCCGCACCCGCGGCATCAGCTCCGGGTCCTTGAGGCTCATCCGCCCGACGTGCAACTGCTGGTGCCCGTAGACCACCTTGCCCGGCGTACTGCTTCCGTCGACCTCCAGCGACCACTCCGTGTCCCGGAGGTCCAGCGTCCCCGGCTTCGGTACGACGCGGCTGCTCCAGCCGGTGCACAGCACCCACTCCGTGGTCTGCGCGGCATGGCGCGCCGCCACGTCCATCAGGCGTACGTCCGGCACCTCGGGGAGCGGGACGTACCCGACCACCGCATCGACGCCGAAGTGCCCGGTCGTGGTGTACGCGATGACCCCGTACGTGTCCGGCCAGTCATGCAGCAGGGGGAAGACCGTTACGCGCCCCACGCCCGATATCGCCCGTGCCATGGTTCCCTCTCGTCGATCGGAACGGCCCCGCGCCGGCCTGTCGGCGCGGGGCCGTTGCATGTACTCGATCAACGTGGTGCGGGGGTCGGTCGTCACGGGCGGAGGCGGGCCGGGTTCCCCTGCGGTGCGGCGCCGGACCGGGCCACGGCTGCGCTCTCAGCCGGCGGCGGCGCCGAACCACTGCGGCAGGCGGGCGAGCAGATCCTGCTGCTCTTCGCCGACCCACGCCACATGGCCGTCCGGCCGCAGCAGCACCGCGGGCACGTCCAGTTCCTCGCTGACGTCGACGACGTGGTCGATCCGGTCCGCCCAGCCCTCCACCGAGAGCCGGCCGGTCTGGTCGAGCAGGAGTCCGCGGCCGCCGTGCATCAGCCCGTAGAGGCGCCCCTGCTTCAGCTGGACGTCCCGCAGCCGCCGGCCGAGCAGTTCGTGGCCCTCGCCGAAGTCGTAGCGGACGCCGATCGCGGTGATCTTCTCGATCAGGTAGCGGTTCACCTCGTCGAAGTCCATGAGTTCGGACAGCAGCCGGCGCACCGCCTGAGGACCCGGCTCGGTGGACATCAGCTGCATCTGCGCGCGGGTGTTGTCCAGCACGGCAGCGCCCACCGGGTGCCGTTCGGCGTGGTAGCTGTCCAGCAGCCCCTCCGGTGCCCAGCCGTTGATTTCGGCCGCCAGTTTCCAGCCGAGGTTGAACGCGTCCTGCACGCCGAGGTTGAGGCCCTGGCCGCCGGTCGGCGGGTGGATGTGCGCCGCGTCGCCGGCCAGCAGCACCCGGCCGACGCGGTAGCGCTCGGCCTGCCGGGTGGCGTCGCCGAAGCGGGACAGCCAACGCGGTGAGTGCACGCCGAAGTCGGTGCCGGCGGTCGTCCGCAGCTGTTGCCTGAACTCCTCGAGGGTGGGTGGGACCGAGCGGTCCTCGGCCACCCCCTCGGCGGGCACGACGACGCGGTACATCCCGTCCCCCAGGGGCATGCAGCCGAACCGCTTCTGTGTTTTGCGGGTTTCGGCCATCACGGCGGTGAGCTCGTCCTGCGGCACGTCCACCGCCATCTCGCCGATCAGTGTCTCGACCGTGCTGGGCTCACCGGGGAAGCCGACGCCGAGCAGCTTGCGCACCGTGCTGCGGCCGCCGTCGCAGCCGACGAGGTAGCGCGAGCGCAGCTGCGTGCCTCCCCCGCCGGCTACGCCCTCATTGGCGGGGGTGGCCCCTCTGGCCAGCTCGACGGTCACCCCGTCCTCGTCCTGACTCAGCCCGACCAGTTCGCCGCCGCGCCGGATCTCCGCGCCGAGTTCGGTGGCGCGCTCGGCCAGCAGACGGTCGGTGAGCGGCTGCGGGATGCCGAGCGTGTAGGAATGGCCGGTGTCCAGGTCGTCGGGCCACGGCTTGTCGATGGCGGCGAAGAAACCGCCGACCCTGTACTGCGTGCCGTGCTCGAGGAAGCGCTCCAGCAGACCGCGCTGGGCCATCACCTCGATGCTGCGCACATGCAGACCGAGCGCGCGGACCACCTCGGTCGGCTGCGCCTGCTTCTCCAATACGCACACCCGCACACCGTGCAGCCGCAGCTCGCTCGCCAGCATCAGCCCGGTCGGTCCCCCGCCGGCAACGATCACGTCGATCATCACAACCCCCATGTGCGCACGTTCTTGCTTCGGCCGGTGATTCTGCGCCACGAACAGGGCCTTGCCGCAAGGCCCCCCATGCGCTATACGTTAGGAGTGGCAAGGAGTGGGTACACACCCTCCTTGCCTTTGCTTTTGCCGTCCGCGCCGCGGGGCCCCTGCTCCCAGGGACCGGCCGTCACCCGGCGGACGCCACCGGCGCATGCCAGGCCGACCGGTCGTGCAGGTCCGGGCCGAACACCTCGACCGTCGCCGCGTCGGGGCCGATCGTCACCACCGCGTCCGCACCGGCCTCCGCGAACTCGCGGGTGAGCGGCTCGCGGGGAACAAGTGCGCCAGCGGCTCGATGACGACGGGGAGATGCCCGGGAAGGCGGTGCTTGCCGCCACGGCCGCCGCCAACGAAACACCGCTGCCGCGGTCAAAGACTTCCGGCGCCCCGGTCTCGGCGTCCACCACCGGGATCAGCAGCTTCCGCTCCGGCCGGTGGTGCGCGCCCGCCGACGTGCCGACGGTCAGATCCGCCTCGGCGAGCTCCACACCGGCCCCGCGCAGCCCGCCGACGAGCCCGGCCGTCCGGGCGGTACCGACGACGCGGCACCGGCGGAGCGGATCGGCCGTGCCGCCTCGGCTGCTCGGCTACTGCCCGGCCGGTCCGCCGCGGCCCGTCGTCCTCACCCCTTCGCTCCCGGCGCCCAGAGCCCCTCCCCCGTAAGCCCCAGCAGCTCGATCGCGTTCCCCCGCACGATCCGCTCCACCACATCCGGCGCCAGGTGCCCCATCTGCGCCTCCCCGACCTCCCTCGACTTCGGCCAGGTCGAGTCCGAGTGCGGGTAGTCGGTCTCGTACAGGACGTTCGCGACCCCGATGGCGTCCAGGTTCCGCAGGCCGAACGCATCGTCGAAGAAGCAGCCGTACACATGCTCCGCGAAGAGTTCGGACGGCGGGCGCAGGACCTTCTCGGCGACGCCGCCCCAGGCGCGGTTCTCCTCCCAGACGACGTTCGCGCGTTCCAGGATGTACGGGATCCAGCCGATCTGGCCCTCGGCGTACATGATCTTCAGGTTCGGGAAGCGGTCGAACTTGCCGCTCATCAGCCAGTCGACCATCGAGAAGCAGCAGTTGGCGAAGGTGATGGCGGAGCCGACGGCGGGCGGGGCGTCGGGCGAGGTGGACGGCATCTTCGACGAGGAGCCGATGTGCATGGCGACGACCGTGCCGGTCTCGTCGCAGGCGCGCAGGAACGGGTCCCAGTGGTCGGTGTGGATGCTGGGCAGACCCAGGTGCGGCGGGATCTCGCTGAAACAGACCGCCCGTACGCCGCGGGCCGCGTTGCGCCGCACCTCGGCGGCGGCCAGTTCCGCGTCCCAGAGCGGGATCAGGGTGAGCGGGATCAGCCGGCCCTGCGCCTGCGGGCCGCACCACTCCTCCACCATCCAGTCGTTGTAGGCGCGTACGCCCAGCAGCCCCAGCTCGCGGTCCTTGGCCTCGGTGAAGGTCTGGCCGCAGAAGCGGGGGAAGGTGGGGAAGCAGAGCGCGGACTGGACGTGGTTGACGTCCATATCGGCCAGTCGTTCCGGCACGCTGAAGGAGCCGGGGCGCATCTGCTCGAAGGTGATGCCCTCGAGTCTGATCTCGTCGCGGGTGCAGCCGACGGCGGTGTCCAGGCGGGTCATAGGGCGGTGCAGATCCTCGTAGACCCACCAGTCGGCTATGGGGCCGTCGTCGCCCGGGGCGCCCATCTGCGGGGCGAACTTGCCGCCCACGAAGCTCAGTTCCTTCACGGGCGCCCGCACGATGCGCGGGCCGATGTCGTGGTACTTCGACGGGAGCCGGTCCCGCCAGACGTGGGCCGGTTCCACCGTGTGGTCGTCCACCGAGATGATCCGGGGGAAAACCGGGAGGTCCGGGGCTGTCGGAAGGTCCGGGGATGCCGGGGAGCTCGGGAAGGTCTCCATGTCCATGACGGCCACGGTAGCGCCGATCTGACGATCCGTCAGTAATGCGCGGAGGAAACACGGCACGGGAACCGGCAGGGGCTCCTGCGCGTGCCAGACCCAGGGGAGGCACACAGGGGGCGCACGGAACCTACGGCTCCGCGCCCCTCTGCGCGCCTCCCCGTCACCGCCCACCCGCCAGCCGGGGAGGCTTTGTGGACGCTCCAGATCCCTACTGACGTAAAGGGCCCTGACAAGGCAGACTGGCCGTTGCGCACAGCGGATACGTGCGAACAGCGCGTATACGAACGGGACAGGGCAGGGGGAGATGATGGACGACGGTACGGGGCAGGGGCAGGAGCGGCTCCGCTTCACCGTGCTCGGTCCCGTACGGGCCTGGCGCGGCGAAACGGCGCTGGCTGCGGGCTCCCCGCAGCAACGGGCGCTGCTCGCCGCACTGCTGCTGCGCGGTGGCCGCACCGCCACCGCCGCCGAACTGGTCGACGCCCTGTGGGGCGACGAACCGCCGCACGCCGCGCTCGCCGCGGTGCGCACCTACGCCTCCCGGTTCCGCAAGGCGCTCGGCCCGGACGCCGATGCGCTGGTCAGCGAGTCCGGCGGGTATGCGATCCGGTCGACGGACAGCCGGCCGCTCGACCTCGATCACGACCACGCCGAGCAGTACGCCGCCGAGGCGGAGAAGGCCCGGACCGCCGGCGACCTCGGCCGCGCCCGCGAACTCCTCGACCGGGCGCTGGACCTGTGGGACGGCGAACCGCTGGCGGGACTCCCGGGCCCGTACGCCGAAACCCAGCGCACCCGCCTCAACGAGTGGCGGCTGTCCCTGATGGAGACCCTGCTCGAACTCGACCTGGAACTCGGCAGCCATGCCGAGGCCGTCTCCGAACTGACCGCCCTCACCGCCGCCCACCCCCTGCGCGAACGGCTGCGGGAACTGCTGATGCTGGCGCTGTACCGCAGCGGGCGGCAGGCGGAGGCGCTGGCGGTCTACACCGACACCCGGAAACTGCTCGACGACGAACTGGGCGTCGATCCCTGCGCCTCGCTCTCCGAGCTCCAGCAGCGCATCCTGCGCGCCGACAGCGACCTGGACGCGCCGCCCGTCGTCAGCGAAGGCCGGGACGCCTCCGGCCGGGCCAGCGTACGGCCCCAGCAACTGCCCGCCACGGTCGCCGACTTCACCGGCCGCGCCGCCTTCGTCGCCGAACTCGGCGATCAGCTCGCCACCGCCGAGGGCAGCGTGATGGCCGTCTCCGCGCTCACCGGCATCGGCGGCGTCGGCAAGACGACGCTGGCCGTGCATGTCGCCCACGCCGCCCGCGAGCACTTCCCCGACGGGCAGCTCTACGTCGACCTCCAGGGCGCCGGCCACACCCCCTCCGAGCCCGAGGCGGTCCTCGGCGCCTTCCTGCGCTCCCTGGGCATCCCCGACTCCTCCATCCCCGACGGCCTGGCGGAGCGATCCGCCCTCTACCGTTCCACGCTGGCGGGCCGGCGCATCCTTGCCCTCCTGGACAACGCCCGCGACGCCGCGCAGGTCCGGCCGCTGCTGCCCGGCACGGAGGGCTGCGCCGCCCTCATCACCAGCCGCGCCCGCATGATCGACCTGGCCGGTGCGCACCTCATCGACCTCGACGTCATGAGCCCCGAGGAGGCGCTGGCCCTCTTCACCCGCATCGTCGGCGAGGAACGCGTCAACTCCGAACGCCAGGCCGCCATGGCCGTCGTCGGCGCCTGCGGCTTCCTCCCGCTGGCCATCCGCATCGCCGCCTCCCGCCTGGCCGCCCGCCGCACCTGGACCGTCTCCATCCTGGCCCGCAAACTCGCCGACGAACGCCGCCGCCTGGACGAGCTGCGCGCCGGCGACCTGGCCGTCAAGGCGACCTTCGAGCTGGGCTACGGCCAGCTGGAGCCGCAGCAGGCCCGGGCGTTCCGGCTGCTGGGGCTGGCGGACGGGCCGGATATTTCGCTGGCGGCGGCTGCGGCGATGCTGGATCTGGACACCGATGACACCGAGGAACTGCTGGAGTCCCTTGTGGACACCTCCCTCCTGGAGTCCGCGGCACCGGGGCGCTACCGCTACCACGACCTCGTGCGCCTGTACGCGCGCGACTGCGCCGAACGCGATGAGCAGCCGCCGTCGGAGCGGGAGGCGGCGCTGTCGCGGTTGCTGGACTTCTACGTCGCCACCGCCTCCCAGGTGTACGCGCTGGAGCGTCCGGGTGACCGTCTGATCCACCATATGGAGACCCCCGACTATCCCGGTCTCACCTTCACCGACCGCACCACGGCACTGGAGTGGCTGTTCAGCGAGGCCGGGTGCCTTCTCGCCTGCGCACGGCGTTCCAGCGGCCCCACGACGCTGCGGCGCGCCGCCGATCTGCTGCTGCTCACCAAGGACCTGGCCGAGTCCGGTGCCGATGCACTGCGCTACGAGCAGACCAACATCGTGTTGCTGGCGGCCGCCCGGGAAGCCGGGGACCAGCACGCCGAGGCGCGGTTCCACCTGTCGCTCACCTACGTCCGTACCCTGTCGGGACGCCTGGACGAGGCGGACGAGAACGCCAAGTCCGCCATGTTGCTGGGGCTCGCCACCGAGGACCCCTTCGCCTCCTCGTACGCACCCAACGACCGGGGCATCATCGCCAACGCCCAGCGCCGGCACGACGACGCCGAGGCGTACTTGCGGCAGGCCCTGTTCGCCTTCCGCGACGACGGCAACCGGCAGTCCGAAGCCAGCGCGCTGTGCAACCTCTCCCGTGTCCACCTGGACACCGGCCGCGTGGCCAGCGCGATACAGCTGGCGGAGGAAGGCATCGGTATCTACCGCGAGCTGGGCGCCAAGCGTCGCCTTGCCAACGGCATGTACGCCCTCGCCCTCGCGTACACCCAGGCCATGCGGCTGGACGAGGCGGTCGGCCAACTGAACGACGCCCTGGCCATCTTCAGGGACAGCCGGCAGCGGTTCTGGGAAGGGATGACCTACTTCAGGCTGGCCGAGGTCGATCTCGCCGCCGGGCGGCCGGCCCTCGCGGCGAACCACGCCGAGCAGGCGCTGACGGCGTTGCGCGGGATCGGCGGCGATTCCTGGCGCGCCACGGTTCTGACCACACTGGGCCGCGCCCTGCACGAGCTGGGGCACACGGGACGGGCGCGGGTGTGCTGGCAGGAGGCGCTGGCCACGTTCGAACGCCTGGGGTCCCCGGAAGCCAACGTGGTCCAGGCACTTCTCTCGCCCGCCGCGGTCGTATAACCGGCTCCGTTCCACGCCAACGCCGACGTTTATCGATCGTTCATCGCGCCGGGCCAGTCTTATCACCATCGATCCGCCGCCTCGGGGGGCAAGCGGCTCGATGCCCAGGCCGCGCAGATATCGTGAGCGGCCGTGCCACGTCCGTCCGGCGGTCCTCGGGGGAGTCGCCGGGCGGGCGGACCAAGCATCAAGCGCCCATACAGGAGTTGATTTCTGTGAGCACCAGCAAAGAGCCCCAGGCCACCGGCGAGCGGGATGTCATCAGGCCGATGGACAACCACCAGCCCATCGCTGCCCCCGGAGTCACACCGCGGGTGAAGAAGCGGGCGGATCGGGACGTGGTCAAGCCGCTGGACAACCACCAGCCCATCGCCGGGACCACCAGCAGCACCACCGGGGACAACCACCAGCCTCTCGGTGAGCCCAAGTAAGTCCCGCTGAACCAACGGGGGGATCCGGGGGATTGCAGGGACCGTTTCAATGGCGTGGAGGGGGAGCCATTGAAACGGTCCCTGCGACGTTTTTCCCCATGGAAAGTAAAACCTGCAATATTCGGCTGCTTTCCCTCACAAGACTCGAACATCTGCGCACACTTGCCGCTAGTTTGTTTTTGCGAACAGCAATGCCCCCGGCCACCAAGGAGCTGGAATGACTCGCGCACAGAAGTCTCTCGCCGCCGTCGCCATCGCACTGTCCACGGTCGGCGCCGCCGCCGTAGCCGTCATGACCGACCATCACATACCCAGCACACCGGACTCCGCGGTGGTGGCGCAGGACCATCACATGCCGGTGGCGCCGCAGCACATCACCACCTCGCTGGCGTCGCTGGACAACCACATTCCCTGATCACGGGAGTAGACGGAAGCCCCGCATCGCAGATCCGGGGAGCGGGGCCGGGCCGGCGACGCCCGGCCTCTTCCTTTTCCCGGACCCCTCCTCGGGTGCACCTACCTGACGCTCCATCAGATTCGCTGCTACAGTCACGCCACCCGCGATCCACGGTCCGCGAGGAGGCGCCATGTTCGACCCCGCCCGCATCCGCACCCTCTGGGACCTGGTCGAGTACCGGGCGCAGGCCTCCCCCGGATTGCCCATGTTCTTCGAGGGCGGCGGGCGTACCGTCACCTTCGGCGAGGTGCGGGACGAGGCGGTGCGGGTCGCGGCCGGGTTCCGGGGGCTGGGGGTCGGGGCCGGGACGCGGGTGGCGTGGCAGTTGCCGACGCGGGTGGAGACGGTGGTGGCGTCGTTGGCGCTGGCGCGGATCGGGGCCGTACAGACGCCGGTCATCCCTCTGCACCGGGAGCGGGAGGTCGGGTTCATCCTGGCCGAGTCGGCGGCCGAGTTCGTGCTCGTCCCGGGTGTGTGGCGGGGGTTCGACTACGGCGCGATGGCGCGGAAGCTGGCCGGGGACGGCCGCACGGTGATCTCGGTGGCGGACGGGCTGCCGGCCGGCGATCCCGCGGACCTGCCGGATGCCGCGCCCGGCGGCGGGGACGGCCGCACCACCTGGATCTACTACACATCCGGGACGACCTCCTCCCCCAAGGGCGTCGAGCACACGGACGCCTCGCTGATCGCCGGCGGGGTCGGGCTGGCCACCGCGCTGGGGATGTCGGGGGACGACATCGGCTCGATCGCCTTCCCGTACGCACATATCGCCGGGCCGGACTACGTCGTCGCGATGCTGGTCAGCGGCTTTCCGGCGGTGGTGCTCGAGACGTTCGAGCCGGGACGGGCGGCCGAGGTCTACCGGCGGCGCGGGGTGACGATGGCCGGTGGGAGTACGGCGTTCTATCAGGCGTTCCTGGAGGAGTCACGGCGGTACCGGGGCCGGGCGCCGGAGGCCGGGCGGCTGATCCCCTCGCTGCGGCTGCTGTCCGGCGGCGGGGCGCCGATGCCCCCGGAGCTGTACGAGGAGGCCGGGCGGGAGCTGGGCTGCGCGATCGTGCACGGGTACGGGATGACGGAGTGCCCGATGATCGCGATGGGAACGCCGTACGACAGCGACGATCAGCTGGCGCACACGGTCGGCCGTCCCGTCACCGGTGCCCAGGTGCGGATCGTACGGGCGGACGGGAGCGCGGCCGGGGCCGGGGAGCCGGGTGAGGTGACGCTCAAGGGGACGATGCTCTTCCGGCGCTACACGGACCCGGCGCTGACCGCCGAAGTCTTCGACGAGGAGGGCTACTTCCACACCGGTGACCTGGGATATCTGCGGCCCGACGGGCACCTCGTCCTCACCGGGCGGCTCAAGGACATCATCATCCGCAAGGGAGAGAACATCTCGGCCCAGGAGGTCGAGGATCTGGTGCGTACGCATCCGGCGGTGGCCGATGTCGCGGTCATCGGGCTGCCGGACCGGGAGCGGGGGGAACGGGTGTGCGCGGTGGTCACACCCGCCGGTACGGCCGGCGCGCCGCTGACCCTCCGCGCCCTGACCGCCCACCTCCGGGCCGCCGGCCTGATGACGCAGAAGCTGCCGGAGCAACTGGAGCTCACGGACGAGCTGCCGCGCGGCGGGCCGCTCAACAAGGTCCTCAAGACGGCACTGCGGGAACGCTATGCGGGGCCGGGGCGGGAGGTTCCCCCCATGTAGTGAGCAGCGCGAATCTCGACACGACGCCGCCCAGCGGTGTGGCGATGACTTCCGATGGCCGTTGGAGTCTTCACTGGAGGAGGGGATACCCCCCGACAGTTCGAGGACCACAGGACGGCAGTACGGAAGGACCGGGCACATGACCGAGACGATCGACTTCGCGGCGCAGGCCCAGCTGGTGGGGCGGCTGGCCGAGCACACCACCGAGGAGCAGCTGGACGCTCCCACGCCGTGCGAGGAATACGCCGTACGCCATCTGCTGGGCCATCTCGTCGGGCTGACCGGCGCCTTCCGGGACGTGGCGCGCAAGCACCTCGGGCCGGCGACCAGCACGCCGCCGGGTGACGCGGTGCCGGATGTGACGGCCGGCTGGCGCGAGGACCTGGCCCGGAACCTGGACGAGATGGCGGCGGCCTGGCGTGAGCCGGACGCCTGGACCGGCGAGACACAGGCGGGTGGGGTCACCCTGCCCGGCGCCGTCGCGGGGCGGATCGCGCTCAATGAGCTCGTCCTGCACGGCTGGGACCTGGCGCGCGCCACGGGGCAGGACTACGCGCCCGATCCGGCCGGCCTGGGGGTCTCGTACGCGCTGCTCACCTCCTGGACCGAGGAGTCGGGTGGCGCTCCCGGGCCCGCTTTCGCCGCCCCCGCCCCGGTGGCGGCGGACGCTCCGCTGCTCGACCGGGTGGTGGCGCTCAGCGGGCGGCGGCCGGACTGGACGCCCCCGGAGCAGCCCGCCGGGTGACCGAGTCCCTCACCCGGCGGCCACCCCGCCCCCCTCCCCCAGCCGCCGCTTGACCACCTTCCCGCTCGCGTTGCGCGGCAGTTCCGTGACGAACTCGACCTCGCGCGGCACCTTGTAGTTGGCCATCTCGCGGCGGGACCAGGCGATCAGGTCGTCGGCGGTGAGGGACGAGCCGGGGCGGCGGACCGCGTACGCCTTGCCGACCTCGCCCAGGCGGGGATCGGGGATGCCGATGACGGCGATATCGACGATGTCCGGGTGGCGGCCGAGGAGTTGCTCTATTTCGGCGGGGTAGGCGTTGAAGCCGCCGACGATGAACATGTCCTTGATGCGGTCGGTGATCCGGAGGTTGCCGTCGGCGTCGAGGATGCCGACGTCGCCGGTGCGCAGCCAGCCGTCGGGGGTGAGGGCGCGGGCCGTGCCGGCCGGGTCCTCGAAGTAGCCGGACATGATGTGGTAGCCGCGGACCAGGACCTCCCCGGGGTCGCCGGGGGCCGCCGGGCGGCCCGCGGCGTCGACGACCCGGACCTCGGTGCCGGGTATCGCGCGGCCGGAGGTCGCGGCGATGACGTCGGGCGGGTCGCCGCGGCGGCACATGGTGACGATGCCGGAGCTCTCCGAAAGGCCGTATGCCGTCAGGACGGTGGAGATCTTCAGCTCGCTGCGCAGCCGCTCGACCAGCTCCAGCGGGACGACCGCAGCGCCGGTGACGACGAGGCGGAGCGCGGAGAGGTCGTGCAGCGCGCGGGCGGGGTGGTCGAGGATCTGCTGGTGGAGGGTGGGCGGTCCGGGGAGTACGGAGATCCGCTCGGCGGCGATGTTGGCGAGCGCGGTCTCCACGCCGAAGACCGGCTGGGGGATCATCGTGGCGCCGCGGAGCAGGCAGGCGATGATCCCGGCCTTGTAGCCGAAGGTGTGGAAGAAGGGATTGACGATCAGGTAGCGGTCGCCCTGCCGGAGGCCGGCCAGGTCGCTCCAGACGGCGTAGGCGCGCAGGGTCTGGGCGTGGGTGATCACCGCGCCCTTGGGGTGGCCGGTGGTGCCGGAGGTGAAGACGATGTCGGAGGGGGCGTCGGAGCGGATGGTGTCGGCCCGGGTGGCTACCGCTGCGGCGGGGACGGAGGCACCGGCGGCCAGGAAGTCCTTCCAGGTGGTGAAGTCGGCGGGGGCGTCGTCGGACAGGACCACGATCCGTTCCAGGTGCGGCAGCCCGGGGAGCGGGCCGGGGCCGGTGCCGTCCTCGGCGGCGCGGCGGAGCGAGGCGACGTAGGAGGTGCCGAGGAAGGTGCCGGTGACGAAGAGCAGTCTGGCGCGGGTGCGGCGCAGGACGTAGGCGGTCTCGGCGCCCTTGAAGCGGGTGTTGACGGGGACGAGAACGGCGCCGGCGGTCACCGCGCCGAGGGCGGAGACGATCCAGTCGAGGGTGTTGGGCGCCCAGACGGCGACGCGGTCACCGGGCGCGACACCGGAGGCGATACAGGCGGCGGCCGCCCGCGTCACCCGCTCGCCCAGCTCGGCGTAGGAGATCCGGGTACGGCCCTCGACCACGGCCTCATGGGGGCCGTACCGCTCCGCGGCCGCGCGCACCAGGCGGGGAAGGGAGCCGTACTCCAGGTCCGCCCGCAGATCCAGGTCATCGCGCATCGACTGCCTCCCGCGAAAGAGCCGAACGATCGATCCCCGACAGCTGACTGTCCGTCAGATTAGCGGTAGCCTCCACGCCTGTCAGTACTGACGGCCGACCACGGAGGTGGCGATGGGGGCGACCCTCAAGGACGCTACGGCGATAGCCGGCATCGGACAGACTCCCTTTGCCAGACAACTCCCGGAATCAGAACGGACCTTGGCGTGCCGGGCGATCGTCGCGGCGCTGGACGACGCCGGGATCGCGCCGTCGGAGGTGGACGCGTTCGCCTCGTACACCATGGAGGAGACGGACGAGGTCGAGATAGCCAAGGCGATCGGTGCCGGGGACGTCACCCACTTCTCCAAGGTCGGGTACGGCGGCGGGGGATCGTGCGCAACGGTGGCCCACCTGGCCGCCGCCATCGCCACCGGACAGGCGCACGTCGGCGTCGCCTGGCGCTCGCGCAAACGCGGTTCGGGACCGCGGCCCTGGAAGAACACCCGGGTCCAGCTGCCGACCTCGGGGCAGTGGACCCGCCCCTTCGGACTGCTGCGCCCCGCCGACGAGATCGGCATGCTGGCCCGCCGCTATATGCACGAATACGGCGCCACCCGCGACCACTTCTTCAACGTCGCCCTCGCCTGCCGCAACCGGGCCAACCAGAACCCGGCCGCGATCATGTACGACCGCCCGCTGACCCGCGAGATGTATATGACCGCGCGCTGGATCAGCGACCCGCTCTGCCTCTTCGACAACTGCCTGGAGACGGACGGGGCGCTGGCCTGTGTCGTGGTCTCCGCCGAGCGCGCCCGCGACTGCCGGCAGCGGCCCGTCTATGTGCACTCCGCCGCTCAGGGCCTGCCCGCCCAGCACCACGGCATGGTCAACTACTGGAACGACGACCCGCTCACCGGGCCCGCCTGGACCGCCGCCCGCCATCTGTGGAAGGGCGCCGACCTCGGACCGCAGGACGTCGACGTGGCGCAGATCTATGACGCGTTCACCCCCCTGATTCCCCTCTCCCTCGAGGGCTACGGCTTCTGCGGGCGCGGCGAGGGCGCGGCCTTCACGGAGGGCGGCGCGCTGGAGATCGGCGGCCGGCTCCCCCTCAACACCGGCGGCGGGGGCCTGTCCGAGGCGTACGTCCACGGTTTCAACCTGATCACCGAAGGCGTCAGGCAGCTGCGCGGCACCAGCACCGCCCAGGTCCCCGACGCCGCCACCTGTCTGGTCACCGCGGGCGAGGGGGTCCCCACCTCGGCCCTGCTGCTGAGGAGTTGACGGCCGATGAGCTCTCGCGACAATCCCCCCGACACCGCCGCTGACCTGCTGCTTCCCGTGCCCGACGACGACGGCGCACCCTTTTGGGAGTACGCCGCCCGAGGCGAACTCCGCGTCCAGGCCTGCGCCGACTGCGACGAGCCGCGCTTCCCGCCCCGCCCCTGCTGCCCGCACTGCCAGTCCTTCGCCGCCCGCTGGCAGCGGATGAGCGGCCGCGGCCGTATCTGGTCCTATGTGCTGCCCCATCCGCCGCTGCTGCCCGCGTACGCCGCGCAGCCCGGCTACAACGCGATCGTCGTGGAGCTGGCCGAGGCCCCCCGTATCCGCCTCGTCGGCAACCTGGTCAGCGCCGCCGACGCACCCCTGAACTCCGTCGACCCGGCGCGGCTGCGCATCGGCGCCCCGGTGAAGGTCGCCTTCCACGCCATGCCCGGAGGCGTGACCGTACCCCGCTGGATCCTGGAGCGGCCATGACGGTCCGTACGGAGATCACCGACGGGGTCGCGCTGGTCACCCTCGACCGGCCCGAACGGCACAACGCCATCGACCTGGAGACGGCCGCCGCACTGGCCGCCACCTGGCGGGCGATCCGCAGCGACGACGGGGTGCGCGCCGTGGTCCTCACCGGAGCCGGCGGGAGCGCCTTCTGCACCGGCATCGACCGGTCCGTCAGCGTGCCGCAGCCGTCCTCCCCGTACGCGATCGACGACCCGCTGCTGACCGTCGGACCGAAAGCGAACGACCTGTGGAAGCCGGTCATCGCGGCCGTGAACGGTATGGCCTGCGGCGGCGCGTTCTATCTGCTGGGCGAGTGCGAGTTCCTCATCAGCGCCGAGTCCGCCACCTTCTTCGACCCGCATACGACCTATGGCATGGTCAGCGCCTACGAGGCGATCGGGATGGCGCAGCGGATGCCGTTCGGCGAGGTGGCGCGGATGTCGCTGATGGGGACGGCGGAGCGGCTCTCGGCGGCGCGCGCGTACGAGACCGGCCTGGTGTCGGAGGTCGTACCGGACGGCGAGGCGGCCGGGGCGGCGCTGCGGGCGGCCGCGGTGATCGCCGGATACCCGACGGCGGCCGTCCAGGGGACCGTGCGGGCGGTGTGGTCGGCGCGCGAGGCGGTCCGTGCGCAGGCGCTGGCGGGCGCCCCGCAGCTGATCGCGCTCGGCAACGCGGCGCCGGAGCTCCAGGAGCAGCTGTTCGCGGCGCGGAGAACCGGTGACACCGCCAGGAGGGGCCACCGGGTGCGGTGAGCCACTACAGCTTGGTCTTCTCCGCCCGGGTGACCTGGCAGGTGTACCAGAACTGCCCGTAGTTGTTGCCCCAGTTGACGGAGTACTTGGCGGTGTACGTCTCGGTGTCACCGGGACCGACGGTGATGCTGCGCTGGTGCAGGCCCCACGCCTTGCCGTCGGCCGGCTTCGCCTTCATCCAGTTGATCGCGATGTCGTAGCTGAAGGTGCTCTCGCTGGACGGGTTGGTGACCGAGACCGTGTACGTGAACTGGCCCAGCGAGCGCGAGAAGTCACAGTTCCTGCCGGTGACGTCGTTGCGGCCGTCCGGGTCGAAGGTCTCCTCGGTCTCCTGGGGCTCGGGCGAGTAGGTGTCCTCGGACGTCGGGTCCGAGGACGGCGTCGGGTCGTTCGGGTTGTAGCCGGTATCCGTGGGGCTCGGGGAGCCGGTCAGCCTGACCTTGGGGGCGCCGAAGGCGCAGCCGCCGACCGTTGCGAGGGTGGTCAGGGTGAGCGCGGCCGCGACGACCGCCCGAGTGCCCCTGCCTATCTGTGTCCGCGTGCCCTGCTTCATGCCCTTTGCCCATCCCCCGGAAGACGTCTGTGCCGCGCCATGCGTTGCTGACGCGTGCACGGCACCCTAGCAAGCGGGGGTGACACCCCGGGCCGGGCCCGGAAGCCCGGGAGAAATAGCGGGCGCGGGCGGTCAGGCGTAGCGTCGGTGACGGAGGACCTCAGGACGACTCGAAACGAGGCGACGCCAGTGGTGCGCAACGTCATCGGATCCCTGATCGCCCTCATCGGAGCGACGGCCGCCGTCTGGAGCCCCTTCCGTCCCTGGTACGACGGCCGTCACGGTAGCGACTTCCGTATCGAGGACCTCTTCACCCACATCACCGACGGCCGTGCCTCGCTCTACGGCTCCCTCTTTCTGCCGCTGGCCTTCGCGGGCCTGGTCACCCTGATCGGCGTCGCGCTGCGCTCGCGGCTGCTCGTCGCGTGCGCGGGCGTGGTCGTGCTGGGCTTCACCGTCCTGTGGATGGTCCGCCAGGGACAGGCGGCGGGCGAACTCACCGCGGGCGCCCACGGCCTCGGGGCGGGTGTGCCCGCCGCCCTCGGTGGCGGCGTACTGCTGCTGGTCGGCGCACTGGTGATGAGCGGCCGTCGCAGCCGGGTGGGCGGCCGCCACGCCGGGCGGCGGTACGACGAGGGGTACGACGAGGGGTACGACGAAGCGTACGGCCGGTACGACGAGCGCCCGGCCCCTCACCCGGTGGCGTCCGAGCCATGGGACCCCGCGCGCCCGGTGACCCATGACCCGGCGGCCCAGGAGTGGACTCCGGAGCAGTACACGAACGATCAGTACGGCGACGAGTACGGCAATGAGGGGGAGCCGGGCGGTGAGCCGCCCTATGAAGGGCCCGTCACCCGTCCCCTGACCCGGCCCGGATTCGGCCCGGGAGGGCCCGGCCCCGAACGGCGCCCGCCGCACGAGCCGGCCACCGAGCCCTGGCCCCGCCCGACGCCGCCACCGCCTCCCCCGGAGCGTCCGGGGCAGCGGCAGCCGCCCACCCCGCCGGTGGAGTGGGGCAGGGAAGAGCGGCAGCGGGGTGTCCAACGGCCTCCGGAGGAGCGGGAATAGGCAGGGCAGCGCCACACCCCCGGGCCACGGCCGCCGGGGGTGCGCCGGTTACGGCCGCCGGGCCTGTCCCGTTCCCTTCGCCGCGTCCAGCGCGTAGACACAGCGGTCCTTGCTGCACGCGTAGACAACGCCGCCGACGGCCACCGGCGATCCGGTGATCTCGCCGCCGGTCGCCAGCTTCCAGCGCAGCTGTCCGCCCATGGCGTCCAGCGTGTACAGGCAGTGGTCGGCGGAGCCGAAGTGCACCCGGCCCTCGGCGACGACCGGCGCGCCGACCACCTCCGCACCGGCCTGGAACCGCCAGCGCGGGGTGCCGGTGACCGCGTCCAGGGTGTAGAGGGCCTTGCCGCTGCCCAGGTGGACCGCGCCGTGCGCGACCAGCACCGGCTCGGTGGACTGGCGCGCTTCGGTGGCGATCCGCCAGCGGTCGCGGCCGTCGGCCGGGTCCAGGGCGTAGACCGTGCCGAGGTAGTCCGCCAGATAGACCCCGCCGCCGGTGACGGCCGGGCCGGGCGCGAAGGCGGGCGGGCTCAGGAACACCGCGGGCGCCTCGAAGTGCCAGCGCACATCGCCGCGCGCGATGTCGATCGCCATCACGCGCGTACCGGCCACGACGTAGACCACGCCGTCCGGCGCGGGCAGCAGGCGCATCGGCACACCGCCGCAGGACGCCGTGTCGCCCACCGGGTACGACCAGCGTTCGACGCCGGTGCGCGCCTCCAGCGCCTTGAGCCGTGCGTCGTCCCAGACGAACACCGTGCCCTCGTGCGCCACGGGCCCGGCCTCGGCCGTCTCGAAATCGGTCTGGACGCGGTCGATCTCCCACAGCAGCTCGCCGTTGGCGGCCTCCCACGCCTGGACGCCGCCGCCGCGCGTACTGGTGATGACGGTGCCGCGGTCGACGGTGAGGGCGTAGACCCAGCCGTTGGTGTTCAGCCGCCAGCGCTCGGTGCCGTCGTCGGCGTCCAGGGCGTACAGGCTCGGGCCGTCCGAGGCATGGATCCGGCCGTCGGCGACGGCCATCGCCCACGCCACGTCGCGGGTCTTGAACTTCCGCCGCCCGCTGGCCACATCGAGGGCGTGCACCTCGAAGGACGTGACGTAGAGCAGGTCGTCCGCGACGACCGGGGTGCCCCAGACGTCGTTCGACATCCGGAAGCGCCAGGGGCGCCAGCGGCCCGGCTCGGCGGGCGGCTGCTCGGGCGGCGGGGGCGGCGCGGCCTCGGCGGCGTTGGCGTTGGCGTTGGCCTGATGCGGCACTCCGGCGGCCGGCCCGCCGCCGGGCGGCCGCACCCAGTTCGTCGCGGCACCGGCCTGCGCGCGGGGCTGCGGTTCGCGTGCCTCGCCGGCCCGCGGCCCCGGACCTATCGGTGCGGGCGAGCCACCCAGGCGTACGGGGCCGGCCTCCGGGGGCGCGGAGACCGGGGCCACCCGGGCCGTCGAGGCGTCCGGGCCCAGTGCCGCGGGCTGCGGCATCGGGCCGGGGCCGCCGGACCGCGGGTCGCCGCCGCGGTGCGCGCCGGGACCCGCGCCGATCCGGCCGGGCCAGCCGGTCGCGTCGGCGGCGCCGCCCACCGGCGCGCTCTCGGGCCGTGGCGGCGCCGGTACGGGCTGCGGGGCGGGCTCGGGCGGGGGCGGCGGGACGGCGGGCGCCTGCCGGGCGGAACCACGGGCGGAGGAGGCCCGCTGGGAGCTCTTGGGGACGGTGGACCGGCCGCCGCGGCGCTGCTCGATGAGCGCCACCGCGCCCGGCGGCAGCCAGGCCGACGCCGTACCGCTGTCGTCGCTGCCGGAGCCGAACAGATGCGGTGCCAGCTGGGACTGCAGATCGGCGGGGGACGGCCGGTGGACCGCCTCCATCTGCATACAGGACTCCATCAGGGGCCGCAGCTCGTCCGGGAGTCCGGTCAGGTCGGGGCCCTCGCGCAGCAGCATGAAGACGGTCTCGACGGGGTTGGCGCCGTGGAAGGGCGCATGCCCGGTGGCGGCGAAGACCAGCGTCGAGCCGAGGGAGAAGACATCGCTGGCGCCCGTCACGCTGCGGGAGTCACGGGCCTGCTCGGGCGACATGTAGGCCGGGGTGCCGACGGCGACGTTGGTCATCGTCAGCCGGGTGTTGGACACCCCGGAGGCGATACCGAAGTCGATCACCCGGGGGCCGTCCTCGACCACCAGGACGTTCGACGGCTTCAGATCGCGGTGCACCAGGCCCGCGCCGTGGATGGACTGCAGCGCCTCGGCGATGCCGGCCGCCAGCCAGCGCACCGCCTGGGCCGGCAGCGGCCCGCACTCATTGACTATTTCCTCGAGGGAGGGCGCGGGGACATAGGCCGTCGCCAGCCACGGCACCGCCGCCCGCGGATCGGCGTCCACCACCGCCGCGGTGTAGAAGCCGCTGACCGCGCGGGCCGCCTCGACCTCGCGTGTGAAGCGGACCCGGAACAGCTGGTCCTCGGCGAGCTCGGTACGCACGGTCTTGATCGCCACGCGCCGGCCGGACGCCGAACGCGCCAGATAGACCAGTCCCATGCCGCCGGCCCCGAGACGGCCGAGCACCTCGAACGGCCCGATCCGCCGGGGATCGTGCTGCGTCAGCTGCGTCAGCTGCTCCACCACTTGCCTGCCACCTCCCCGTGGGGCGTAAAAGAGACTCTCCAAAGCCACGAGTCGCCGAGAGCCACTGCCCCGTGCAGCGTCTCACCGCCTGGCCGAAACGGCCGTACGCGTGGTGATTCTTCCTGGCCGGGCCGATCGGTGCGAACCCGGGGCCATGCGTCGTGTCACGGATCACGCCCCGTCACATAGGGCTCACCCGTTACCCGACGTCCTTCACGCCCGCGCGACGTGCGCCGATACCTCCGGTGACGGGCGGCCGCCGGGAGGGTTACCGACCGGTCACCCGCACGCCGGTCCCGGGTATCCCGCACCGCAGCGGACCGCCGGCGATGCCCGTCCGCCGCCCGGTGGCCGTTCTCCTGCGCACCCGTGCAGCGCCGCACCCGCGCCGCATATTCCCCCGCGCTCCCACCCTTTTCCACCTCCGTGAAACCTCTGCCGCCGGCGACCGCCGGCCACCGGTGCCCCAATTCTGCGTCCCTGAGGGCTACTTCAGCCCTATGACGCCGAAGGTGGCCCCCTGATTGTCGCTGAAGACCGCGAACGGACCGCCGGGGGTCGGCTGCGGCCGGACGACGACGCTGCCGCCCAGGCCGGTCGCGGTGCGCGCCGCGGCATCCATCCCGTCGACGAGGAAGCAGACGAGGAAATGCGCCGGCTGCTCCGGCGGGAAGGTCGCGTCCATGGCGATCCGGCAGCCGATCTCGCGGGTCTGGCCGGGCAGCCGCCAGGGCAGGAAGCCGGGGCGCGCCATCGGACTGCCGGGGACGCCCTGGAAACCGAAGACCTCGGCGTAGAAGGCGTCGGCCGTCTCGGCGTCCCTCGTGTGCAGGACCGTCCAGATGTATCCGCCGGGCTCCGGGCCGGTCTCGAAGCCCTGGTGCTCCCCGGCCTGCCAGGCACCGAACACGGCGCCGGCCGGGTCGACGGCGGTCAGCATCATGCCGAGCGCGCCGGCCTCCGTGGGCGCCGTGAGGATCCGTCCGCCCGCCTCCCGGATCCGGGCTTCGGTGCGTTTGATGTCGCCGGTCGCGAAGTAGAGCCCCCAGGCCGTGGGGGACGCCTCGTCCTGCCGGGGCATCAGCCCCGCGGCTTTTCTGCCGTTGCGGAAGGCCTGGGTGTACCCGCCGGACCCGGTCGCGCCCTCGGAGAACGTCCAGCCCAGGAGGTCGCCGTAGAAGCGCTTGCCCGCTTCGGGATCGGGCAGCATGACGTCCGCCCAGCAGGGAGCGCCGTCCGCGAGTGCAGTCATGCGTCCACGCTAACGGCGGTACGGGCACCCCGCCCGACGAGTACTCGAACGTGTGGACGATTCATTTCCGGGTTGACGCAGGTCATCCGCACGCCACCTCCGGAGCGCCGCACAACGGACCACCCTCCGGCCGCATTTGCCGGCACCGCGCCGTGCACTTGTCCACCAAAGTTGTCCACAGCCTGTTGATAAGACCATTCACCAGTTTGGATCAAGCGCCGCCGCACGGATTCCGAGCCGTGTACGAGGCCGCAACCAGGGCGCCGGCGGGGGCCAGGCACCCCAAACTCCCGCATCCCCATTTGCAGGCAGCCAAATCGCGCTCCGATCACTGCTCGGTAAGCTGACGGCATGACAGGACAAGTGCGAACCGTCGACGGCAGAGTTGCCGGCCGCCGCGGACAGGCGACGCGGCAGAAGCTGCTCGACTGCCTCAGCGAAATGCTCAGTTCGTCCCCCTACCGGGACGTCAAAGTCATCGATGTGGCCCGAAAAGCGGGGACTTCACCCGCAACGTTCTATCAGTACTTCCCGGACGTAGAGGGCGCCGTCCTCGAAATCGCCGAGGAGATGGCCAAAGAAGGCGCAAGTCTGACCGATCTTGTCGCCGGACGCTCCTGGGTGGGCAAATCCGGCTGGCAGGCGGCGGAGGAGCTGGTCGACGGCTTTCTCTCCTTCTGGCGCAGGAACGACGCGATCCTGCGCGTCGTGGACCTGGGCGCGGCCGAGGGCGACAAGCGGTTCTACAAGATCCGCATGAAGATCCTCAACGCCGTCACCAACTCCCTTACGGACTCCATCCAGGAGCTCCAGAGCAAGAACAAGGTCGACAAGGACGTGAGCGCGGCGGCCATGGCCGGCTCGATCGTCGCCATGCTGGCGGCCGTCGCCGGGCACCAGAAGGGCTTCCAGAGCTGGGGCGTCAAGCAGGCCGAGCTCAAGCCCAACCTGGCGCTGCTGGTGCACTTCGGCATCACCGGCAAGAAGCCGACGAAGTAGCCCATGGCGAAGTAGCCGATGACGTAGTCGGCACTGCCGCCGCCGGACCGGTTCGCGACCGGTCCTGCACCGTCCTGCATCCGTCCTGCCATAACAGTGCAGCTGTACACACGCAGTACAGCTGTACACACAGCGGGTGCCGTCCGAGCCCTGAGGGCCGTACGGCACCCGCTGTGTGTACAGCGCCGTGTCCGCGCTCAGCGCCGCTCGAGCCGGAAGAGCCGGATCTCCCGTTCCACCCGCGCCTGATAGACGGCGTACGGCGGCCAGAAGGCGAGCGCCGCCCGCCAGGCCCGCTCCCGCTCCGCCCCGGCGAGCAGCCGGGCCCGTACGGGGATGTCCCGCCCCCGCCAACTGACCTCCGCATCCGGATGCTTGAGCAAATTCCCCGTCCAGGCGGGGTGTTCAGGGCGTCCGAAGTTGCTGCCGACCAGCAGCCAGCTGCCGCCGTCCTCCGGCATGCACGCCAGCGGGGTGCGCCGCGGCAGCCCGCTTCTCGCCCCGGTCGCGGTGAGGATCACACCGGGCAGCATCCGGGCGCTGAGCAGCACCTTTCCGCGGGTCAGCCGGTGTACGGCGCGGTCCAGCGCGGGGATGACGTGCGGGGCGACACGGGCGAACGTACGGGTCGAGGAGGCCTTCTGCAGCAGTCGCTCACCGGGCGGCATCACGCATCGACCGCCTCGCGCACGCCGGATGCCTCCGGCGCCCCGTTGACGTCCGCGAACAGCCCGGCCTCCTCGGCGGCCCTCGCCCGCAACCGGTGCACCGGCCCCAGCAGCAGCTCGTCACAGGCCGCGCGCTTGAAGTAGAGATGCGCGTCGTGCTCCCAGGTGAAGCCGATCCCACCGTGCAGCTGGATCGCCTCGGCGGCCACCTTCCGCAGCGTCTCCAGCGCCTGCGCGAGCGCCAGCGAGGCCGCCCCCGGTTCGGCCGTGCGGCGGCCCCCGGGGCGGGCGCCGCCCGCCGACCAGGCCGCGTAGTACGCCGCCGAGCGCGCCGCCTGCACCGCCACATACAGATCGGCGAGCCGGTGCTGCACGGCCTGGAAGGCGCCGACGGGCCGCCCGAACTGCTCGCGTGCCTGGACGTACTCGACGGTACGGGCGAGCGCGGCATCGGCCGCACCGACCGCCTCGGCGGCCAGCGCCGCTGCCGCCCCGGCCCCGGTGGCGGCCAGCACACCGGCCACCGCACCGTCCCCCCTCTCCCCCTCGCCCTCCCCCAGCAACTCGGCCGCCACATCCCGCAGTTCGATGCGCGCCTGCGGCCGGGTCTCGTCCATCGCGGTCTGCCGGGTCCGCACCAGGCCCGGGGTGTTGGCCCGTACGAGAAAGACCAGGGTGCGGCTGCGCGCGAAGCCACCGGTGTGCGCGGCCACCAGGAGGACGTCCGCGGTATGCCCGTCGAGGACCTGCGCGGCCTCCCCGTACAGCCGCCAGCCTCCGGCCCGCGCCCCCGCCTGGATGCCGCCCGCACGGCCGCCGCCCGCCCAGTCCCCGGCGTTCGGCCCGGTCAGCGCCAGCGCGGTCGCCAGCTGCCCGCCCGGTACGGCGAGGGTCGCGGTCAGCTCCCCGGTGGCGAGCTTCGGCAGCAGCCCCTCGCGCTGCCCCTGCGTGCCCAGGGCCAGGATCAGCGGCGCGGCGAGCGCGGCGGTGGCGATCAGCGGCGACGGCAGCAGAACGCGGCCGGTCTCCTCACAGGCCAGAGCGAGTTCGGTGGGCCCGCAGCCGGCGCCGCCGTATGCCGCGGGCAGGGCCAGTCCCGGCAGTCCGAGCTGTCCGGCGAGCTGCCGCCACAGCGCCCGGTCGTACCCGGGCGGGGTCCGTACCGCCGCCTTGACCTCGTCCGGCCCGCAGCGCTTGTGCAGCAGTTCGCGCAGGGTTCGGCGGATCTCGTCCTGCTCCTCGGTGAACGCGGCGTCCATCGGCGGGCTCCTCCCGGCCGTACGGCAGCGCCCGGGCGCCCGTCCGTTCCAACGGGCCCCGGCCTCTGATCTGACGGCACGTCATGTTAGGTACGGCATCCCGACTTTCCTAGAGCCGCGCACCGGCGCCCGGGGCCCTGCCCGCGCCCCCGAATCTGATGTACCGTCAGATCCATGACGCCAGGGACACCAGGGACCCCCTCCGGGCACCGCCGCCCGCACCGCCCTCGCAAGGCCGTCGTCGCCGGAGTCGCCCTGTCCGACTGCGGGCGCGTGGACGAGGCCACCCCGTACGCCCTGCACGCCCAGGCCGCCCGCCGGGCGCTCGCCGACAGCGGTCTGGACCGGTCGGTGATCGACGGCTTCGCCTCGGCCGGCCTGGGCACCCTCGCACCCGTGGAGGTCGCCGAATACCTGGGCCTGCGCCCCACCTGGGTCGACTCCACCGCCGTCGGCGGCGCCACCTGGGAAGTCCTGGCCGCGCACGCCGCCGACGCGATCGCCGCGGGCCACGCCAACGCCGTACTCCTGGTCTACGGCTCCACGGCCCGCGCCGACATCAAGGCCGGACGCCGTACGTCCAACCTCTCCTTCGGCGCCCGCGGCCCGCTCCAGTTCGAGGTCCCCTACGGACACACCCTGATCGCCAAATACGCCATGGCCGCCCGCCGCCATATGCATCAATACGGCACCACCCTGGAGCAGTTGGCCGAGGTCGCCGTCCAGGCACGGGCCAACGCGGCGGCCAACCCGGACGCCATGTACCGCACCCCGGTCACCGTCGACGAGGTCCTCGCCGGCCCGATGATCGCCGACCCGTTCACCAAACTGCACTGCTGCATCCGTTCCGACGGCGGCTGCGCGGTCCTGCTCGCCGCCGAGGACTACGTCCCCGACCTGGCCAAACCCCCCGTCTGGGTGCTCGGCTGCGGCACCGCGGTCTCCCACACCACGATGTCCGAGTGGGACGACTTCACCGTCTCGCCGGCCGCGGTCTCCGGCCGTCTCGCCTTCGAACGCGCCGGTGTCCGCCCCGCCGACATCGACCTCGCCGAGATCTACGACGCCTTCACCTATATGACCCTCGTGACGCTGGAGGACCTGGGTTTCTGCGCCAAGGGCGAAGGCGGCGCGTTCGTCGGGAAGGGGCGGCTGCTGCGCGACGGCGAACTGCCGGTCAACACCGACGGCGGCGGCCTGGCCGCCTGCCATCCGGGGATGCGCGGCCTGTTCCTGCTGGTCGAGGCCGTACGCCAACTCCGCGGCGAATACGGTCCCGAGCGCCAGGTCCGCAAGCCCGGCGGCCGGCTCCCGCACCTCGCCGTCGCGTCCGGTACGGGTGGCTGGTTCTGCTCGTCGGGGACGGTGGTCCTGGGGCGGGGATAGGGGTCCCTACGAGCCCTGCAAGCCCTGCAAGACCTACGGGCCTTAGGAGCGCCTGGAGCTCTTGGGGAAAGCGGCGCGCAGTCCGGATCCGTTGGTGAGGAAGGCGGCCGGGGCGAGAACGAGGGCGCCGGCGATCTGCATCGCGACGAACCACGGCGGGAGGGCGCCGGGGATGCTGTCGATGGCGACGATCGCGAGCGGCGCGACGACCGACATGATGCGCACCCGCAGATAGGCCGAGCGCGATCCCCGTGCGGCCAGGCCGGTCAGCCAGTAGGCCACCACGGCGCTCGCGAGCACTCCGCCGGTGCGGCCCCACATGAACGACGAGACCTTGTGGCCCTTGACCGAGAGGATGACGTCCACGAGGAGGACCGCGACGCCGAGCGCGCCGTATCCCGCGACGCATTTCTTCACCGCGCCGAAGGCCCGCTGGGTGTGGGGCTGGTGGAGGTGGCCGGCCGCGGCCGTGGTGTGGTCGATCGTTTCCATGTCTCTTCGTCTCTCTTCGGTCGTGCCGTTGTCGTGGTGTCGACGCTAGGGAGCGCAGGGGTGGTGCGGTATGGGCCTGGACGTACGGGTGGGTGGGGCCAGACCCACTACCGGGCCGATCCGGCGGAGATCGGGCTCCTTGCGGCGCACAGTGGGGGTCATGAAGCGAGAAGGACGAGAGGGAATGGCCATGCGACAGCTGGTGTCGTGGGCGGCACGTGTCGGCGTGGGGTTGGTGCGCGCGTGCCTGGTGGCGGTCGTCAGCATGCTGGTCCCGGCCGTGTGGGCCGCTGCGGTGGCGCTGGGGATCTGGTGGGGGCCGGGGAACCCGTGGTCGTGGGTAGCGCCGTTGGTGCTGGTGTGTGTGGGCACGCTCGCCCTGTCCCGCCCGGTCTGCCGGATGGTCCGCCACCTCGTCGCGAGATGGACCGCCACCGTCATCCCCGCCGGATACCGGCAGGCCGGGCCGGTGACGCAGATGTCCACCGGGTACTGGTGGAACGGCTTCAGCTACGAACGCACCAGCCGCGACGCCCTCATGGACCAGAAGTGGCGGATCCGGTGGAGCGACCCGGCGACCTGGCGCGACCTGCGCTTCACGGCCATCGCCCCGTTCACCGTGGGCGTGATCGCGGCCCTCCCGCCGGCCGGGGTCGCGGGAGCGGTCGTCGGGCTGTCCCGGCCGGCGCTCCCCGCGCGCGCCCTCGGGCTGCTCGGACTGGCCGTGGCCGTCGTCTGCGCCCCGTACGCCTGGCGGTCCGTCGAGCGGGTGGCCGTCCACTTCCTGCGCCCCTCGCCTGCGATGGCGCTGGCGGACCGGGTGGACGAGCTGACGGCCCAGCGCGCGGATGCGACGGTCGCACAGGCCGCCGAGATCCGCCGGATCGAGCGGGACCTGCACGACGGGGCACAGGCACGCCTGGTCGCGCTCGGGCTCGCTCTGGCGACTGCGGAGAAGCTGATGGAGACCGATCCCGAGCAGGCCAAGACGCTGATGCAGGAGGCACGCGCCGGCGCCGCCACGTCACTGACCGAACTCCGCGAACTGGTCAGGGGAATCAACCCGCCGGTGCTGAACGAGCGGGGGCTCGTCGATGCCGTCCGCGCCCTTGCCCTGGACAGCCCGCTCGAGACGGAGGTCAGCGCAGGCCTTCGGCTCCGCCTCGACCCGCCGATCGAGTCCGCCGTGTACTTCGGGATCGCCGAACTGCTGACCAACGCGGTCAAGCACGCCCACGCGACCCGGGCGCGGATCTCCCTCACCCGGGACGACACCGGCCTCGTCGTCGACGTGGAGGACGACGGCCGCGGCGGAGCCGGTGTGCGCGCCGGCGGTGGACTTGCGGGGCTGCACCGCCGCCTCGCGGTCTTCGGCGGCACCCTGGAGATCACCAGCCCGGCGGGCGGCCCGACCTGCGCAAGAATGGTGGTGCCATGCGAATCGTTGTAGCCGAAGACCTCTACCTCCTGCGCGACGGGCTGGTGCGCCTCGTCGAGGCGTACGGACACCAGGTGGTGGCGACGGCAGCCACCGGGCCCGAGACGCTCGACGCGCTGCTGACGTGGCGGCCGGATGTCGCCGTCATCGACGTCCGTATGCCGCCGACCCAGTCGGACGAGGGCCTGCGGGCGGCTCTCGCCGCCCGCCGCGAACTGCCCGGACTGCCGGTCCTGATCCTCTCCCAGCACGTCGAACAGCTCTATGCCCGCGAGCTCCTGGCCGACGGCGCGGGCGGCATCGGCTACTTCCTCAAGGAGAGCGTGTTCCACGCCGATCAGTTCATCGACGCCCTGGAACGCGTCGCCGGCGGCGGGACCGCCATGGACCCGGACGTCATCACCAGACTGCTGTCCGCCGGATCCTCGAACCGACGGCTTGAACAGCTCACCGAACGCGAGCACTCCGTGCTCGGCCTCATGGCCGAAGGGCTGTCCAACCAGGCCATCGGCCAGCGGCTCTTCCTCAGCGAAAGCGCCATCAGCAAGTACACCACCTCCATGTTCGGCAAGCTCGGCATCACCGATGACGACAACAGCAACCGCCGCGTCCTCGCCGTCCTCGCCTACCTGAACACGCCATGACGGGCTGACGTAGCCGTGCGGCACACCCAGTGCCTGTCCGGCCCTAGGCGGCAAGCCTCGTGCCGACGCTGAAGCGGGTGCCGAAGGGGTCGGTGATCTCTGCCATCCGGCCGTACGGGGTGTCGGTCGGGTCGTCCACCGCACCGCCCGCGGCGACCGCACGTTCCGCCAGTTCGTCCGTACCCGCCACCTCGAAGAGGGTCTGCCAGCGGGCCGCCGGGGCGTCCGGGTCGCCGAAGATGCCGCCGATCTCGTGGCCGTCCGGGCGGCGGAGGAAGGTGAAGTCGGCGTCCGGGAGGTCCTGGTTGCCGTCGAGGGTGAAGCCGAAGACCGTGCCGTAGAAGCGGCGGGCCGGGGCGGGGGCCGGGCAGACGAGGTCGTTGCGGAGCAGGGCGCCGGGCTCGTTGACGAGCCGGCAGCCGGGCAGTGAACGCCCCTGCCAGAGGCCGAAGCGGCCGCCGGCGGGGTCCTCGACGGCGGCCGTCCGGGCCAGTCCGGCGGCCTCCGCCGGCGGCGCGAGCAGGGTGCCGCCGGCGGCGGTGATCCGCTCGGCCGTGGCATCGCAGTCGTCCGTCGCGAGGTAGACGTGCCACCAGGACTCGCCGTCGAGGTCCGCGACGGAGCGGGGGCGCAGCGCAGCCACCGGGAGCCCGCGCAGCAGACACAGGGTGAAGGGGCCGGTGGCCGCCGACCGCTCCTCGTACTCCCAGCCGAACAGCGCGCGGTAGAAGGCCCGGGCGCGGCCGAGACCCTCGCCGTCCGGGACCCCGAGGTCGATCCAAGTGGGCGTGCCGATCGGCTGGTTGATCGTGACGTGACTCATTGCGGATCCCTGTCCTTCGTCATGGCCGGTTGCGTCATGCCCGGTTGCGTCGTCGCGCTGCGGGCGGGCAGGCGCGGCCAACGCTAGGGAGGGTGCAGGACAGAGGGTGTCCTACACAGCCCCTTCCCCCTCGCCTATACAAACGTCATAGACAATTGTTTAAGACGTTCGTATAGTCGAGGGCGTGAGCGCACAACGCGCCGATCGCCCCACCCCGCACCACAGCCCGAAGGGACCCGCCATGTCCGCCCTGCCCGCCACCGCACCCGCCGCCGGACCGCACCCCCGCCCCGCCCGATCCGTTCTGATCTCCGGCGCGAGCATCGCCGGCCCGGCGCTCGCCCACTGGCTGCACCGCTACGGATTCACCGTGACCGTCGTGGAGCGCGCGCCCGAACTCCGTACCGGCGGCTACAAGGTGGACATCCGGGGCGCCGCGGTCGACGTCGCCGAGCGGATGGGGATCCTGGAAGACATCCAGCGCGCCAGTACGGACATGCAGACCGGCGCCTACGTCAACGGCGAGGGCAAGCGGATCGCCACGCTCCCCGCCGACATCTTCGGCGCCCGGATCGGCCGCGACGACGAGATCATGCGCGGCGACCTGGCGCGCATCCTCTACGACCGCACCCGGTCGGACGTCGAGTACCTCTTCGGCGACTCGATCACCGCCATCGGCCCCGCCACCGCCGAGGGCGTCGAGGTGGCCTTCGAGCGAGGAGCCCCGCGCCGTTTCGACCTCGTCGTCGGCGCCGACGGGGTCCACTCGAACGTACGGCGGCTGGCGTTCGGCCCGGAGGAGCGTTTCGCGCGCCACCTCGGCAGCTATATCTCGGTCTTCTCCCTGCCCAACGAACTCGGCCTGGACCGCGAGGAGTTGTACCACGCCCTACCCAACAGGCTGATCTGTGAGTACAGCTCGGCGGGGGACCCGACGGCCAAGGGCATGATGACGTTCCGCGCCCCCCGGATGACCTACGACCACCGGGACCGGGCACAGCAACTGGACCTGATGGAAGCCGCATTCGAAGGCAGCGGCGGCTGGAACGTACCGCGGCTGCTCCAGGCGGCCCGCCAGGCCCCCGACTTCTACTTCGACGGACTGCAGCTGATCGAGATGGACCGGTGGTCGAGCGGCCGGGTGGTACTGCTCGGCGATGCCGCGCACTGCGCGTCGCCGGCGTCGGGACAGGGCACGGGGATGGCGCTGGTCGGCGCGTACGTCCTGGCCGGGGAGCTGGCGGCCGCGGGCGGCGATCCGGCGGTGGCCTTCGACCGCTACGAGACGGAGATGCGCGGCTATGTCACGGCCAACCACCGGCTGGCGGAGAAGTTCGTGACGGAGATGAACGTGGCGACGCGGGGCCGGATCCGGCTCCGCCATCTGATGCTGCGGATCCTGCCGCACATGCCGTGGAAGAAGCTGGTCGCGAAGAAGATCGCCGAGGATGTGCAGCGGGGCGCGAACGCGATCACGCTCAAGGACTACGCCGAGGCCCCCGGCCGGGGCTCCGCCCGGGACCACGCCGCGGCCCGCCCGGCGCCGGAGGCGGTGCGGTCCGGACCGCACGGGGCCCGGACCTCCGCGGTCGCCTCCCCTCCCCCGTACGCTGCCTGACATGGCCGAATCCGCTGACCACCGGGACACCCCGGGCGCCCCCGGCACCGGGGCCGCCACCGGGGGCGCCCGCCGCCGCACTTCCGACGAGTCCGACGACGCCGCTTCCCGCGCGTTCCGCGAGCTGCTGCGCGGGCTGCGGGTCTGGGACACCGAGCTGCCGACCTTCGATCCCGCACAGGCCCCGGCCGCACCGCTGCCGCTGTTCCGGCAGTGGCTGCGCGAGGCCGCCGAGGCCGGTGTGCCCGAACCGCACACCATGACGCTCGCCACGGCGGACGCGGCCGGCGACCCCTCCGTACGGACCCTGATGCTGCACGACGCCGATGAGCGCGGCTGGCACTTCGCCACGCACCGCGGCAGCCGCAAGGGCCGCGAGCTGGCGGCCCGGCCGCGGGCCGCGCTCGGCTTCTACTGGGCGGCGGTCGGCCGTCAGATCCGTATCCGGGGGTCGGTGACCGCGGCGAGCGCCGAGGAGAGCGCGGCCGATCTGCACCGCCGCTCGCCGGGCGCGCTGGCCGCGGCGCTGGTCGGCCGCCAGAGCGAGGTCCTCGGCTCCACCGACGAACTGGCCCGCGCCTCGGACGCCGCCTGGGAACGGGCCCGGCGCGAGCCGGACGCCCCCGTCCCCAGCTGGACGCTGTACGTCCTGCGGGCCGAGGAGGTCGAGTTCTTCCAAGGGGATGCGAGGCGGCGGCACGTACGGCTCAACTACCGCTTGACGGGCGGCGGTTGGGAGCAGGAGCTGCTCTGGCCGTAACGGTGTTACAGGCCGTCGGGGCGCCCGATCGGTCGGGCGGTCGCGCGGTCGGTCATGCCGCCGGACAGTCAGGCCGCCGGGAGCCGGGCCCCGGGACTCACAACCTCCGGTACATGATGTGGAAGCCCACGAAACCCTTGGCGGGGTGCCGGAAACCCTCGGGAATCGTGGTCATGATCTCGAAGCCGAGGGACTGCCAGAGGGCGACGGCGGCGGTATTGGTCTCGATGACCGAGTTGAACTGGATCCCGCGGTACCCCTCGGCGCGGGCCCAGGCCAGGACGTGTTCACCCAGCGCCCGGCCGACACCGCGCCGGGCGTACCGCGGATCGACCATGAAACTGGCGCTGGCGATATGCGAGCCGCCGCCCGTGGAGTTGGGGTTCATCTTCGCCGAGCCCAGCACCGTACCGTCCGGATCGACGGCGACGACCGTACGGCCCGGTGGCGGCAGCATCCACATCTGCCGGCCGGCCGGTTCCCCGAGGTCGCGCGGATACGGGTAGGTCTCCCCGGCCGCGACGATGACATGGAAGAACGGCCAGATGGCGGGCCAGTCGGCCGCGGTCGCTTCTCGGATCAGCACGGGGCCAGGATGACTCTTAGGAAACGGGCCCGCCACCGGGTTTCGCACGGGAGCCACCGGTCGCGGCGGGGGCCGAGACCAGGTTCCGTACGGAAGTCGCCACCGGTCACGCGGGCCGGAAGACGGGAACAGCGTTCGCTCCCCCGGCCTCACCGCCGTCTCCCTTGCCGCCCCCGGAGGCCGCCGCCTCCCGGAACTCCACCATCAGCGGCATCCCGATCCTCAGCTCCCCCTCCCCGCACCCGACGACCTCGGTCATCATCCGCGGCCCCTCGGCGAGCTCGACCACCGCCGCGACATACGGCGTCCGGCCACCGAACGGCGGGAGGTCATTACGGTGCACGACGGACCAGGTGTACAGAGTGGCGCGCCCGCCGGCCGGCTCCCACACGACGCCCTCACCCCAGCAGTACGGGCAGAACTCCCGCGGATAGTGATGGGCCGCCCCGCACCCGCCGCCTTCGGCCCGGCAGCGCCGCAGCAGCAGCCGCCCCTCCGCGGCCGCCTCCCAGTACGGCCGCGTGAACGCATCCACAGCCGGCACATCAGCACGCCCCGTCGTCACCGGAACACCCCCAGCGCATCGTCAAGCCACCACGTCCGCCATCTGACGGTACGTCAGTTCACCGGGTGAGGGGCGCGCGGCGCAAGAGGCTCCGCCGAAAACACCCGCGAATCTCCACGAGGTCCCACGGGGCCCCGCAAGACCCCGTGGGACCCCGTGAAGCTTTACCAAGCACCCCCATTCCTGACATGCCGTCAGTTCAGTAATCTGACTATGCGTCAGCTGAACGGAACGATGCGCAGGTAATGAGAGCCGTCACACAGGAGCGGGCGTCTGCGATGCTTGGATCGACTCACGGGACCCTCACCACTCACTCCCGGCCGGCCCGCGTCGTGGCCTGCGGGGAGCAACCACCACCCACCGTCCACGGCGTACCCGAGGCCCGCGGGGGCGGTGGCGGGCAGCGTTCCGGCGGGTCGGCCGACCGGGACGTCAGCGGGCGGCCGCTGTACGCACCGGTGCCCGACCTGGACCGCTTCTTCCGGCCCGGGTCGGTGGCCGTGATCGGCGCCTCCGACAGCGAGGGCCGGCCGAACACCGGCATCACCCGTCAGCTGATCGGCTGGGCGGAACGGGTCGGCGCCCGGCTCCATCCCGTCAACCCGGGGCGTGAGCAGGTCTTCGGCCTGCCCTGCCACACCTCCGTCGCCGACCTCCCCGAACCCGTGGATCTCGCCGTCCTCCTGGTCGCCGACCCCGTCCCGGTCATCGAGCAACTGGGTGACGCCAAGGCGAAGTTCGCCGTGGCCTTCGCCTCCGGCTTCGCGGAGACCGGGGCGGACGGCGCGGCGGCGCAGGCCCGGCTGGCCGAGGCCGCCGAACGCTCCGGGCTGCGGCTGCTCGGCCCGAACACCAACCTCAACGCCTTCGAGACGTTCCGCGAGGACCTCGACGGCCCGGCCATCGCCCTCATCACACAGTCGGGTCACCAGGGCCGCCCCGTCTTCACCCTTCAGGAACTCGGCATCCGTCTCTCGCACTGGGCCCCCACCGGCAACGAGGCCGATCTGGAGACCGCCGACTTCCTCTCGTACTTCGCCTCCCGCCCCGAGGTCGGCGCGATCGCGGCGTATGTGGAGGGCCTCAAGGACGGCCGCAGTTTTCTGCTCGCGGCCGACCATGCGGCCCGCAACAAGGTGCCGGTCGTCGCCGTCAAGGTCGGGCGTACCGAGACCGGCGCCCGGATGGCCGCCTCGCACACCGGCAAGCTCACCGGTGCGGACGGGGTCGTGGACGCCGCGATGCGGCAGTTCGGTGTGATCCGGGTGGACGGGCTCGACGAGCTGCAGGACACCGCGGCGCTGCTGGCCCGCGCCAGGAAGCCCGTCGCCGAGGGCATCGCCGTCTATTCGATCTCCGGCGGCACCGGCGCCCACTTCTCCGACCTGGCGACCGCGGCCGGCCTGCAGCTGCCCACCCTCGACGCCGCAAAGCAGGCCGAACTGCACCAGTGGATACCGGAATACCTGAACGTCGCGAACCCCATCGACAACGGCGGGCACCCGGTCGGCGACTGGCGCGGCCCCAAGATCATCGACGCGATCCTCGCCGACCCGTCGGTAGGCGTTCTCATCTGCCCGATCACCGGCCCCTTCCCGCCCATGAGCGACAAGCTCGCCCAGGACCTGGTCGACGCGGCGGAACGGACGGACAAACCGGTGTGCGTGGTGTGGGGCTCCCCACTCGGCACCGAGACCGCCTACCGCCACACCCTCCTCGGCTCCTCACGAGTGGCCACCTTCCGCACCTTCGCCAACTGCATCACCGCCGTACGCGCCTACCTCGACCACCACCGCTTCACCGCCGCCTACCGCTCCCCCTTCGACGACGCCCCGCGCGTGCTCTCCCCCTCCGCCCGCAAGGCGCAGGCCCTGATGCGTCCGGGCCAGCAGCTCAGCGAACACGCGGCCAAACAGCTGCTGCGCGCCTACGGCATCCGCGTACCGCGCGAACAGCTGGTGACCAGCGCCGCGGCGGCCGTACGGGCGGCGAGCCAGGTCGGCTACCCCGTGGTCATGAAGGCCTCCGGGCCCCAGCTGGCCCACAAGACCGAACTCGGCCTGGTGAAGGTCGGGTTGACCTCCGCCAGCCAGGTGCGCGACGCCTACCGCGAACTCACCGACATCGCCCGCTACGAGGACGTCCCGCTGGACGGTGTGCTGGTCTGCCAGATGATCGAACGGGGCGTGGAGATGGTCGTCGGGGTCACCCACGACAGCCTCTTCGGGCCGACGGTGACGGTCGGGCTGGGCGGGGTCCTCGTGGAGGTGCTGCGGGATGTCGCCGTGGGGGTGCCGCCCTTCGGGGAGGACCAGGCGCGCGCGATGCTCGGCGAGCTGCGGGGCCACGCCCTCCTGCACGGCGTACGGGGCGCGCCGCCGGCGGATGTCGATGCGCTGGTGGAGGTGGTCCTGCGGGTGCAGCGGATGGCGCTCGAACTCGGGGACGACCTGGCGGAGTTGGACATCAACCCGCTGGTGGTCCTGCCGCGGGGGGAGGGGGCGGTGGCCCTTGACGCGCTCGCGGTGTGCCATGGGCCCGGCGGGGCGGGGTGAGTCGGCTTCACCGTCACCCGTCAGCCCTCCGCCATCCGTCCCCGATTCCGTCATCCGTCCTCCGTTGGAGCCGCCCCGCATGGCAACCTCCCCTGATTCCCTGGTACTCCACACCACTGACAACGGCGTCTCATGGATCACCCTCAACCGGCCCGCGGCGATGAATGCCCTCACCTGGGACCAGCGCGAACGCATCATCGATCTGCTGGCGGGGGCCTCGGCCGACCCGGGCGTACGGGCCGTGGTGATCACCGCGACCGGCAAGGGGTTCTGTGCGGGGGCCGATCTGCGTGGGGCGCCCTCAGCGGGCGGCGAGCGGGTTGCGGGCGATGTCGCGCGGATGATCCGGCAGGGGGCGCAGCGGTTCATCGGTGCCGTGCTGGACTGCGAGAAGCCGGTGATCGCCGCCGTCAACGGCACGGCCGCCGGGATCGGTGCGCATCTCGCGCTCGCCTGTGATCTGGTGCTGGCCGGTGAATCGGCCCGTTTCATCGAGGTGTTCGTGCGGCGCGGTCTGGTCCCGGACGGCGGCGGCGCGTACCTCCTGCCGCGGCTGATCGGCCCGCAGCGCGCCAAGGAGCTGGTGTTCTTCGGCGACGCCGTGTCGGCCGCCGAGGCCGAGCGGCTGGGACTGGTCAACCGAGTCGTGCCGGACGGCGAGTTGGCCAAGACGGCGCGGGAGTGGGCCGAGCGCCTGGCGGCCGGCCCGACCCGCGCGCTGGCCCTCACCAAACAGCTGGTCAACGCCTCGCTCGACAGCGACCGGGCCGCGGCCTTCGCCGCCGAGGCCACCGCCCAGGAGATCAACATGACCACGGCCGACGCCCAGGAGGGCGTCGCGTCGTTCGTGGAGCGCCGCAGCCCTACGTACCGGGGGCGGTAGCGGGACGGGAGCGGGTACGGGGGCCGCCTTCCGCCGCACCGGCTGGGGGTGGTCGTCCGCGCTGACGTCCGGATCCCGCCCCGCCGCGACGCCCGCCGCGCCCCCGTCACGCCCGGCTCCCGCCGGACCGCCCGTGGCCGTACCCGCCGCGCACAGCAGCCCGGCCGCGAGCAGCCCGGCCCCTACGGCACCGCCGAACCTGCCGAGTCCGCCGAATGCGCCGGGCCCGCCGAGTCTGCTCAGTCCGCCGAGCCGGTCACCTGCCGTGGTCATCGCCGTTGCCACCCGTCGTTGCACGTCATCGCTGTCATCGCTGTCATCGCTGCTGCCTCCGTCATCGCCGGCATTCGACATGTCCCGCTCCGCAGCCCACCGGCACCGGCTCCCCCCTGCCCGTACGGGCGACCGCCACCACACGCGCGGCGGTCCCACAGGCCGGCACGGCGCGAGCGGCCTAGGCCACGTCCCGCGAACACACCGGCACCTCATGCGTGTTACGGGTCCGCACCCCCGGCAGCCACCCCGTCACGCCCCTCTTGCCGGTCACCAGATACCAGCGGGTGGACGTCACGCCCTCTTCGTCGCGGACCAGCTGCCCGTCGGGGACCACACAGTGGGCGGCCAGGACGTCGCCGTGCCAGACACGGCCCGCGAAGTTGTGCCGCGCGGCGTATCTGACGTGCGGGTCCTTGGCCAGGCTCAGCGCGCACTCCAGGGAGCGGAGCCTGCGGCAGGGCGCCTCGCTGTTGTAGACGGTGAGCGGGACCGCCCGGACGCCGGCGGCCGGCGGTGGCCCGCTGCCGCCCGGACGTACCAGCCACCAGGCCCCCCACGTCACGGCGGCCACGGCGGCCGCGACCGCAAGCACGATGGCGTACGCCTTCCGGCGGGAGGCGACGCGCGGTACGCGCACCACGGGCGTTACGGAGGGCGCCCCGGCAGCGGACTCCTTGATGCGGGCCCACAGTCCGGCCGGGACCTCGATCTGCTCGTCCGCGCGCTGCAGCCGCTCGTACGGCAGGGCGTTCAGCGCGCGGGCGCGGTGGCGGGCGGCCGCGCTCCGGTGCGCCTTAATGATCTCGGCGGCCTGGTCGAGGGTGTAGCCGTCGAGGTCGACGAGGAGGACGACACCGGCCTGGCGGGGCGACAACCGCCCCAGCAGGCACACCGCCCCGGTCTCCTCGATGCCCTCCACCCCATCGGCCGGCACCTGCCGCCGGTCCTTGCGGTGTGCGTCGCGGGCGGCGTCGAGCACCGCGGTGAAGGCGTGGGCGTACGGATCCGGATGCGCGAGGAAGCGCTTCGGGCGGGCGGCGAGTGTGCGGTACGCCGCCTGCACCCATTCCTCCGCGGACCGTCGGGGTCCGGCCAGCATCGACGCCCGCCGGTAGAGCCGCGGCAACAGCCCGCGGAAGACCTCGTCGAAGGCGGGTGGCGCGGCGGACGAGGGTGATGACGGCGTGGCATCGGCCATGTGGTGGAACTCCCCCGTGCTGAGATACGGGCGGCGGCCGAGGCGGAAGCCACCCGTGCAGTCCATCGCCGGCCTGTGCGGTCCACAGCCAGTCAGGCGGCACCCCCGGCCTCCCCGGAATACCCCCTGCATCAACCCTGAGCCGCCGCAAATCACCTTTGTGGGTGGTGGCCCCGGGGCTTCCCATCTGACGAGGCATCAGATTCAATGAAGGCATGATGGGACATGCGGGAATGGCGGCGACGGCGGTGCGCTATCTGCGCTCGGTCGGCGCGCCGACCACGGCCTCTCCGGCAATCACAGGCACCGCTGACACCACAGACCCCACAGGCACCGCAGCCCCGGCTCCCGCCCCGCTCCCGCGCCCCGCGCTGCGGGCCGTACGGGAGGACGAGCGCGCTCCTCTGGACCCGGCCGAATTCCGGTCCGTCCTGGGGCACTTCGCCAGCGGCGTCACGGTCGTCACGGCACCTGGCGACGAGGGCCCGGCAGGTTTCGCCTGCCAGTCGTTCGCGTCGCTCTCCCTCGACCCGCCGCTGGTGACCTTCATGGTGGCGCGCACGTCGTCGACCTGGCCGCGGATCGCCCGCGCCGGGGTCTTCTGCGTCAACATCCTCGGCGCCGGACAGGGCGAGCTGTGCCGCAGGTTCGCGGTCAGCGGCGGCGACAAGTTCGCGGGTGATGCGGGCGTTGCAGGTGATGCGGGTGTTGCGGGCGTTTCCTATACGGCGGCTCCGGCAACTGGTTCGCCGCGGCTGGCGGACGTGCCCGCCTGGATCGACTGCACCATCCAGGCCGTGCACACCGGTGGCGACCATCTCATCGTGGTCGGCCGGGTGGAGGCCCTCGCCGCCGATCCGGCCGCCGCCGAGGCCGGCCCGCTGCTGTTCCACCGGGGCGCCTTCGGCCGCTTCAGCGGCTGAGCGCGGCCGGCCGCGACACCTCCGGCCCCTCAGCGCCGGGTCAGCTCGTACCGGATCCCCGTGTCCGGATCGTCCAGGTCGTAGGAGAGCACCGGCTGGTCCTGCGTACCGCCGATGTTCCACTGCCCCGCGCAGTCACCGCTCACCCGCACGGTCTGGCCACTGTCCGGCAGGGGCTCCTGAAGGCTCCAGTGACCGGTGCCGTCACAGCGCTCCCCCGGCTCGCCCACCCGCGACGCACTCGCCGTCCCGTCGCCGCGCAGCCGCAGCGTGCCGCCGGAGCCGTCCTCCCAGACGCCGACGACCGCGGAACGCGTCAGGTTCGGCGGCTCCGCCTCCCCCAGCAGCCCGGTGGCGACGGCGCCCACGACCAGCAGGGCCGCCCCGACGGCGGCCGCGACTCCGCCGCCCACGACGGTGACGGTCAGCAACGCGGAACGCCGGGCACCGGAACCCCGCGCGGCGTGCCCGGCGAGCAGCGCGGCGGGTACGGCGACCGCCGTCAGCGCCAGCCACAGCACGAGGTACGCCATCGGCGGCGCCAATCCGCGGTCGAGGAGCGCGAGGATCGCGCCGTACACAAGGGTCGCGCCGGCCGCCGAGAAGGGCGTGGCGCACACCGTCCACCACCAGGCGTACCGCCCCGGCAGGCCGCCCGCCCTGATGGCCCACCGCGCCAGCCAGAGGGTGGGCAGCACCAGGGTGACCGTCACCACGAACCCGGGTACGACACCCAGCAGAAGCGCGAGGGGCAGCACGACCGCCATCAGGAGGGGGCTGCCGTCCGCCCCCTCCTGCGTGAAGCCGTACATCGTCACCGCGGCCCCCGCGACCAGCGCCTCGCCCAGCAGCGCGGCCATGGAGACCGCCACGGCCGGCCAGCTCCAGAACACACCGCCGGCGGTCCCGCTCCTGGTCATGCTCATCTCGCATCACCCCTCCGACCGGATCATGCACCCGGTGGGAGACCGACCCGACGCCGGGTCCCCTCAAGCGGCGGCGCGCGGGCGGCGGATGACGAGCGCCATCAGCGCCGCGACCGCGCACAGCGCCCCGGACGCGCACCAGACCGGGTCATACGTACCGAAGGCGTCCCGCGCCAGGCCGCCCAGGAAGGCGATCAGTGCGGCGCCCACCTGGTGGGCGGCGAGCACCCAGCCGAAGACGATCGCGCCGTCCTCGCCGTAGTGCTCGCGGCACAGGGCGATGGTGGGCGGGACGGTGGCGACCCAGTCCAGGCCGTAGAAGACGATGAAGAAGACCATCGGCGGGTGGACGGAGTCGGCCAGCAGCAGCGGCAGGAACATCAGGGACACGCCGCGCAGGCCGTAGTAGACGCCGAGCAGGCGGCGGGTGTCGAAGCGGTCGGTGAACCAGCCGGAGGCGATGGTCCCGGCGACGTCGAAGACGCCGATCACCGCGAGGAGCGAAGCGGCGGCGGTCATCGGCATTCCATGATCGTGCGCGGCGGGCACGAAGTGCGTCTTGACCAGGCCGTTCGTCGTGGCGCCGCAGATCGCGAAGGTACCGGAGAGCAGCCAGAACGGACCGGTGCCGGCCGCCGAGCGCAGGGCCCGCAGCGCGCGCCGGGCCGCGCCGCGCTGCGGCGGCGGCTTGGGGACGAACTCCGTTGCCCCGTACGGCGCGAGGCCCACGTCCGCCGGGTGGTCGCGCAGCAGCAGCCACACCAGGGGGACGACGGCGAGCGCGGCAAGTGCCACCGTGACGGCCGCGGGCCGCCATGTGTACCGCTCCACGATCCAGGAGAGCAGCGGCAGGAAGACCAGCTGCCCGGAGGCCCCGGCCGCCGTGAGGATCCCGGTGACCAGCCCGCGCCGGGCGACGAACCAGCGGTTGGTGACCGTGGCGGCGAAGGCCAGCGCCATCGAGCCGCTGCCCAGCCCGACCAGCACGCCCCACAGCAGGACGAGTTGCCAGGCCGCGGTCATGAAGACGGTCAGGCCGGCGCCGACCGCGATCAGGGTGAGGGCGGCCGCCACCACCCGCCGTATCCCGAACCGGTCCATCAGGGCGGCGGCGAACGGAGCCGTCAGCCCGTACAGCGCGAGGTTCACGGACACCGCGAAGCCGATGGTGCCGCGCGACCAGTGGAACGCGGCATGCAGCGGGTCGATGAGCAGACCGGGCAGCGAGGCGAAGCCGGCCGCACCGATGAGGGTGAGGAAGGTGACGGCGGCGACGGACCAGGCCCGGTGGGGGCGCCGCCCACGAGCGGGGGCGGGGGCGGTTCCCCGCGCGGACAGTTCGGTTATCTGACTCACCGGAGCAGCATCGTCGCCCGCCCCTGGCAGGACGAGTGGCCGAAGGGTCAGCAATCGCCAGGATCGGGCCACCCGCGCCGCCGCGCACGCGGTACGCGCCCTCTTCGCCCAACGCACCTGGGCGCCTAGGCGAAGGTCAGAACCCCCCGGGCCACCCGCCCGTGATGGGCGTCATCCGCAGCCTTGGCGAAATCCTCCACCGGATAGGCCCTGCTCACCAATTCGTCCAGCAGCAGCCGCCCTTCGCGATACATCCGCGCGTACCGTGCGATATCCCGCTGCGGCCGGGACGACCCATAACGGCACCCCAGAATCGACTTGTCCAAATACATCGACGACACCAGGAACGACGCCTCCGCACCGGCCGGCGGCACCCCGAGAAGCACCGCCTGACCGTGCCGGTCCAGCAGATCGACCGCCTGCCGGATCAGCCGCGTACTGCCCACACATTCAAAGGCGTGATCGGCCCCGGCCGGCAACACCTCCTTCACCGCCTTGACGCCGTCCGCCACCGCCGACGCGGCAACGAAATGCGTGGCCCCGAACCGCCGCGCCACCGCTTCCTTGGCCGGATTGGCGTCCACCGCGACAATCACCGAGGCACCCGCTATCCGCGCCCCCTGCAGCACATTGAGCCCGATACCGCCGGCCCCGATCACCACCACCGAATCCCCGAAATCCACCTTCGCGCGATTCAGTACGGCACCGACCCCGGTCAGCACCCCGCACCCGATCAATGCGGCCGACGTCATCGGAATGTCCTCGGGAATCTTCACGGCCTGCACCGCTTTGACAACCGTGCGCTCCGCAAAGGCAGAATTCGACGCGAAGTTGAACAGCTCCGTATTCCCCCGCCGGAACGGTTTGCCCGGCATCCCTATCGCCTTACGGCACATCGTCGGCCGCCCCCGGTCGCACTCGGCGCAGGCGCCGCAGTTGGCCAGCGTCGACAGCGCCACATGGTCACCGGGCGCCACATGCTGCACCCCCGCCCCCACGGCCTCGACCACGCCCGCCCCCTCGTGCCCCAGCACCACCGGCACCGGGAACGGAATGGTCCCGTCGACCACCGACAGATCGCTGTGGCACAGCCCGGCGGCCCGGATCCCCACCAGGACCTCGCCCGGCCCCGGGTCCCGCACCTCCAGATCGTCCACGACCCGGGTCTGCTCGCCGTCGAAAATGACGCCTTTCATCGACGCTCCACTCTGGGCAGGCCGAGCACCCGCTCGGCGATGATGTTGCGCTGGATCTCGTCCGAACCGCCGTAGATGGTGTCGGCCCGGGTGAACAGGAACAGCCGCTGCAGCGCGTCGAGTTCGTACGGCGCGTCCGGGGACCAGCCGGCGGGCCCCACCGCGGCCACGGCACCCCGCACCCGCACGGCCAGCTCTCCCAGCCGCTGATGCCACCCGCCCCACAGCAGCTTCGCCACGCTGGGGGCGCCCACGTCCCCCGCCGCCCCCAGGGTCCGCAGCGCGTTCCATCGCATGACCTGCAACTCGGCCCACTGCTGGATGAGTTGATCGCGCAGCACCGGATCACGCACCGTCCCGCAGCGGACCGCGGCCGCGACCACCTCGGCCAGCTCGGCCGCGAACCCGATCTGCTGGACGAGCGTGGACACCCCGCGCTCCCGCGCCAGCAGCCCCATCGCCACCCGCCAGCCGGCGCCTTCACCGCCCACCACATGCCCGGCCCGCGCCACGGCCCCGTCGAAGAACACCTCGTTGAACTCCGCCGTCCCCGACATCTGCCGGATCGGCCGCACCTCGATCCGCCCCGGCTGGTCCATCGGCACCAGCAGAAACGACAGCCCCCGGTGCCGGCGCTCGTCCGGATCGGTCCGGACGAGCGCGAAGCACCAGTCGGCCTCCCGGGCCAGCGAGGTCCAGATCTTCTGCCCGCTGATCCGGTACGTGTCACCGTCCCGGACCGCGGTGGTACGCAGCGCCGCCAGGTCCGACCCCGCCTCCGGTTCGCTGTAGCCCTGGCACCACAGCTCCTCGCCCCGCGCGATGGGCGGCAGAAACCGGGTGCGCTGCGCGTCGTCCCCGTACGCGAGCAGCGTGGGCGCGAGCAGGTTCTCGCCGATGTGCCGCGCGCAGTGGGAGTGGGACGCTCGCCCCCACCGAGCCCCCTCACCCCCACCGTCGGGAGGGGACGGACCGCAGGACGAAGTCCGGAGGGCCGGCACCGCGGCCGACAACCAACCCCCGCCCACCGCCAGGCGCAACGGCGAACAACCCCCACGGCGGGACAGCCGACAACGTACGGCCCAGGCAAAGCGCAGCGGACAGGCCGACAACGTGGGCCTAACCGGCCGCCGCCTTGGCCGCTTCGGCCATAGCCGACAGCTGCGCCAGCATCGGCATAGGGTCGACGCCGACAACCCCCGGCACCACCTCGGCCACCTTCTCCGGCGTCCACCCCCCGTCGGCGTACACGGAGCGAAGCTCCCCCGGCTGGGCCCACACCGCGATCTTCGGGCCGGCCACCGTATAGACCTGCCCCGTGACGTCCCTGGCCCGGTCGCTCAGCAGGTAGACGACGAACGCGGCCACGTCCTCCGGCTCCCCGATTTCCTTGAGTTCCATCGGGACCTTGGCCGACATCCGCGTCCGCGCGACGGGTGCCACCGCGTTGGCGGTCACCCCGTATTTGTGCAGCCCCAGTGCCGCGCTCCGGACCAGCGAAATGACGCCGCCCTTCGCGGACGCGTAATTGGCCTGCGAAACGGAGCCCTGATGATTGCCGCTGGTGAAGCCCACAAGGGTGCCCGTCCCCTGCCGCCGCATCACGGCCGCCGCCGCCCTGAATACGGTGAACGTGCCCTTCAGATGAGTGGCGACCACCGGATCCCACTCCTCCTCGGACATGTTGAAGAGCATCCGCTCGCGCAGGATTCCGGCCACGCAGACGACCCCGTCGATCCGTCCGTAGTGGGCCAGCGCGGTGTCCACGATCCGCTGGCCGCCGGCCATGGTGGACACATCGTCGGCGACCGCGGTGGCGACGCCGCCCGCGGCCTCGATCTCCTTCACCACCGCCTCGGCGACCTCGCTGCTCGGCTCGCCGCCGTCGATCGCCACGCCATAGTCGTTGACCACGACCCGCGCACCGTGCGCGGCGCAGGCGAGCGCGACGGCGCGCCCGATGCCGCGTCCCGCGCCCGTGACGGCCACCACCTTGCCGGCCAAGAACTTCTCCGCGTTCGCCATGCCGCACCCCTTCCCGCATTTTCTGACGGACCGTTAGATTTTTGGGCAGGCGCGAGTCAAACACAAGACCCCGGAGGCCGCCATGCCCCTGCCGCAGGAGTTCCACGACATCGCCAAACGCGTCAACAACTGGGGCCGGTGGGGGGCCGACGACGAGATCGGCACCCTCAACCTGATCACCGACGAGGTGGTGCGGGCGGCCGCCGCCGGCATCCGTACCGGCCGGCGCATTCCCCTGGCCCTCCCGCTCCGGCAGGACGGCGTACAGACCGGCATGATCCCCGGGCGGATCAACCCGCTGCACACGATGACCGCGATCAACCAGGAGATCTTCGGCCCCGGTACGGTCGCCACCTCCGACGACGCGGTGACCATGGGGCTCCAGGCCTCCACCCACTGGGACGGCCTCACCCATGTCTCCCACTCCGGGCGGCTCTACAACAACCGCCCCGCCGACTCCGTCACCGCCCACGGCGGCGCCGCCTTCCTCGGCATCGAGAAGGCCACCCCGGTCGTCTCCCGCGGCGTCCTCCTGGACGTCGCCCGCGCACACGGCACCGGCCGGCTGCCCGGAGGGCACGCCGTCACGCCCGAAGACCTCGACGCCGCCGAGGAGTTGGCGGGGACGAGGGTGCGGCCCGGCGACATCGTCCTCATCCGGACCGGCCAGATCCAGCACTATCTCGCGGGCGACCGCCAGGCGTACGCGTTCCCCTCCCCCGGGCTGTCGCTGCGCACCCCCGAGTGGTTCCACGCCCGCGATGTGGCCGCGGTCGCCAACGACACCCTCACGTTTGAGATCTTCCCGCCGGAGGTCGAGAACCTCTGGCTGCCGGTGCACGCCCTCGACCTGGTGGAGATGGGCATGCTGCAGGGCCAGAACTGGAACCTGGAGGAGCTGGGCGAGGCCTGTGCGGCGGAGGGCCGTCACACGTTCCTGCTGTCGGCGATGGCCGAGCCGTTCGTCGGCGGCAGCGGGACCCCCGTGGCGCCGGTGGCCGTCCTGTGAGGACCGGCCGGCCAGGTGGCGGTGCGCCCATGCGCGCCCCGAGCGCGGCACCGCGGACCGCCACCTTCCCCCGGCTCCCGCCGGAGGCACCCCCAACCGGCCGCGACCCGCACTCGCCAAGGCCCCGGACCGTATGACCGGCTCCCCCACGGCCTCGGCGTCCCCTCGCGGCGAATCGCCCCACCCAAGGGTGATCAACTCGGCACGCCACGTCAACACCTGGTCTGGACTAATTCAGTTGCACCCGACTTACTCGGATCTGATTTACTCGGGTGCGATTTACTGACGCGTGGTGTGCCGGTGCGCGGTTCACCGGCGCGCGGTTCACCGGCGCGCGGTTTACCGGCGTGCGGTTCGGTCAGATGCAGCTCAGTGACGCGCGGTTCGGTCACGTGCAGCTCAGTGACACGCGGTTCAGTGACGCGCAGTTCGGTCACACGCGGTTCAGTGCTACGCGGTTCAGTGCTACGCAGCTCAGCGGTGAGGTCGCGTGGCGGGCGATGCACCTACATCCGGTGCGTGGTCACGGCGCGGCGGGGCTCGTACGCCCCCAGTTCGCCCCCCGCCGCCATCAACAGCGACTGGCCGCGGTCCACCTCGCACCAGATCCGCTTGCCGGCGCCCTCCTGCTGCCAGCCCCAGCGGTCCGCCAGGCCGTCCACCAGCTCCAGGCCGCGGCCGTTGGTGTCCTCGCCGTCGGCGTGCCGCTGGCGCGGCGGGCGGGCGCTGGCGTCCACCACTTCGACCCGTACGGTCCCCACCACCGCACCGGCGCCCGAGAAGCACATCCGCAGCTTGGCGGCCGAGCCGGTGTGCACCACGGCATTGGTGACGAGCTCGGAGATCAACAAGATCAGCGTCTCCGCCAGCGGCTCATCGGCCCCTATACCGGACCCCATCAGCCTCGACCGGGCCCACCGCCTGGCCCGCCCCACTTCTGCGGGGTCGGGCCGTACCTCCAACTGAACCTGAAGCACCTGCACCGCTCACACCATCCGAACCGGCGGAAACATCGCCTCGCGCCTCCACAGAGTCACGGTCCGTGACCCCGGTGAAGCACAGCATGGTTGACGTTCAGTCACCCCAACAAGCGCTTCGGGCATATTCCAGCGCAAGGGAGTATGCGTGCTGCATACTGTGCGACGCACTTTGCGGGGAGTCGAACAAGGGGAATTCTCGGGCCCCCGCCCGAGGCGAGCGGCGCGCAGTCCGTACCCCGGAGCCGTCATTTCGACGGCACCGCGAACGCTGCGCCACAAAACCACTCGCACCCAAGGGAGCGTACCCGAGCGGAACGCCGACTCCCGCCTGTGACGAGTCACGCCTAGGACACAACCCGATATCGACCCTCCGTGACCGCTTGTGCGTGCGGTATCCGACATTTCACACAGGGGGTGCCGGAATCCGGTTTCCCGGTCCGCGGAACGCCTCATCGTCTCCACTCCCGTCAGGCGATCAAGCCCTCGGCCAGCGCTTCCTCCGCCGCACCGGCCCCACCCCAGAACTCGGCACGCAACCAGGCCCGCTTGAGATGCAGATGCACATCGGCCTCCCAGGTGAACCCCATGCCGCCATGAACCTGCAGGCAGTCCCGGGCGTTACGCACCGCAGCCTCGTCGGCGAGCAGTTTCGCGGCCGTCGCATCGAGAACACCCTCCGTGACCGCCGCCGCATACACCGCACTTCGGGCGATTTCGGCTCGTACGAGCATCTGCGCGCACAGGTGCTTGACCGCCTGGAAGGAGCCGATGGGCGCGCCGAACTGCTCCCGTTCGCGCGCATACGTCACCGCCATGTCGACCGTACGGGCCGCACCGCCCAGCTGCTGGGCGGCGGTGAGCAGGGCCGCTTCGCGGCGCACCCGGGCCACGTCGAGAGGGAGGGGTATTTTGCGAGGGATGTCTGTTACGCGGGCGAGCGGGGTCAGGGGGTCGACCGAGGCGAAAGGGGTGCGGACGACATCGGCGGCTGCGCTTCGGTACGCCCCGGCTTCGCGCCCCTCGTGCACCGGATCCGCCCCCTGTGCACCCCCCAGCAAGATCAACGTGTCGCAGTCGGCCGGGTGTTCCCACAGGACGGGGGCGGAGGTGACGGCCGGGTGCGGTGGGCCGTCCGCCGGGGCGGCCGGCGCGTCGGCCAGGGCGACGATCCGCTCGCCGGTGGCGACGCCGTCCACGATTCCGGCCAGCAGCTGGCAGGCGACCAGCGGTCCCGGCAGCAGGGCCCGGCCCGCCTCCTCCAGGACCAGCACCGCCTCCGGAAGGCCGAGGCCCACCCCGCCGTCCGCCTCCGGCAGCCGCAGCGCGAAGAACCCGGCCGCGGCCAGCTCCCGCCACAGCTCCCGGTCCAGCACGGGGCCGTCGACCGCCGCCCGCAGCCGTTCCCGGCCGAACCGCCCCGCCAGCAGCTCCCGCGTTCCGTCCCGCAACGCCCGCTGGTCGTCGGTGAGTTGGAAGTCCACCGCGCCCCTCACCGCCCCTTCGGCAGGCCGAGGATGCGCTCGGCGATGACGTTCTGCTGGATCTGGGAGGTGCCCGCGGCGATGGTGTACGAGAGGGAGGAGAGCCGGTCCGCCACCCACTCCTGGTCCGCGTCCAGCGACCCGGCGCCCAGCACCTCCGCCGCCGCGTCGTACAGCTCCTGGCGGGCATGGGAATAGCGCAGCTTGAAGACCGAGCCGCCGGCCCCCGGGACGCCCCCGCCGCTCTGTGCCTCGCTGACGTTCCACTGGGTCAGCCGCCACAGCGCCGTGAACTCCGCGCTCAGCCGCCCGAGTCTGCGGCGCAGCACGGCGTCGTCCCAGCGGCCGTTGGCGCGGGCCGTCCGGGCGAGCGCGCCGAGGACCCGGCGGCAGGCCACCACCTCGCCGACGAAGGCGGTGCCGCGCTCGAAGGCGAGGGTCACCATGGTCACCCGCCAGCCGTCGTTCTGAGCCCCGACGCGGTTGCCGGCCGGCACCCGTACCTCGTCGAGGAACATCTCGGCGAACTCCGCCGAGCCGGCGAGCGTCCGCAGCGGCCGTACGGTGACGCCCGGCGCGTCCATCGGCAGGGCGAGCCAGCTGATCCCGCGGTGCCTGGGCGCTTCCGGGTCGGTCCGGACGAGCAGCTCGCACCAGTCGGCGACCTCGGCGTGCGAGGTCCAGATCTTGCTGCCGGTGACGACGTACGAGTCGCCGTCGCGTACGGCCTTGGTGCGCAGCGCCGCCAGGTCCGATCCGGCGCCGGGTTCGCTGAAGCCCTGGCACCAGATCTCGTCGCCGCGCAGGATCGGCGGCAGCCAGCGGGCGCGCTGCCCGGGGGTGCCCTCGGCGGCGATGGTGGGCCCGGCGTGCAGCAGCCCGACGAAGTTCGCGCCGACGTAGGGCGCGCCGGCCAGCTCCGTCTCCTCCAGGAAGATCAGGTGCTGGGTGGGCGTGGCGCCCTGTCCGCCGGCGTCCCGCGGCCAGTGCAGTCCCGCGTATCCGGCGTCGTACAGCATCCGCTGCCAGGCCGCGTCGTACGCCCGGCGCGCGGGCCAGTCGGCCGCGGCGGGCTTGGCGGGGAGCCCCGGCAGCACCTTGGCGAGCCACTCGCGCAGCCGCGCCCGGAACGCTTCCTCTTCTTCCGTGTAGGTGAGGTCCACTACCGGCCCCGGCCCTGGTTCGCCTTCGGGTTCCCCATCGCTTCCCCTCGCCGCGCGTCCGGCCGGGCCCCGGTGTCCGACGACCCGATCCGATCCGATCTGATGGTCCGTCAGATAAAGGCTAGCTCCGGACCTCTGGACCGACAAGGCGCAGGCCTCTACCCTCGGCTTTTGATCTGACGGAACGTCAGTAATGGAGATGCCGCATGCCCGAGGACGGCGCCACCCTCTGGGACCTGGTGGCCCGGCGCGCCGCGCGGACGCCCGATGCACCCGCGCTCATCCAGGGCGCCGAGTCCGCGCGGGACGAGCGGCGGATCACCTTCGGGGCGCTGCGGCGGCGGGCGGAACGGGTGGCCGCCGGACTGTACGAGCGGGGTGTGCGGCCCGGCAGCCGGGTCGTCTGGCAGCTGCCGACCCGTATCGAAACCGTGCTGTTCAGCCTGGCGCTGGCCCGGCTCGGCGCCGTCCAGAGCCCGGTCGTCCCGCTCTACCGCGACCACGAGGCCGGCCAGGTGCTGCGCCGCACCCGCGCCGAGTTCTTCGCCGTACCCGGCACGTGGCGCGGCTTCGACCACACCGCGATGGCCCGCCGCCTGGCCGCCGGGCTGCCCGGCCCGCTCGCGGTCCTCGAGGCGTACGACACCCTCCCGGAGGCCGACCCGCGCCTCCTCCCGCCCCCGCCCGCCGACGGGGACGCACCGCGCTGGATCTACTGGACGTCCGGCACCACCGCGGCCCCCAAGGGCGTCCTGCACACCGACGGCAGCCTGCTGGCGGCGGGCCGCTGTCTGGCCGACGCGCTGCGCATCGGGCCGTCCGACATCGGCTCGATGGCCTTCCCTTACACCCATGTCGCCGGCCCCGACTACACCGTCCTGCTCCTGCGGCACGGGATCCCCGCCGTCCTCCTGGAGCACTTCGCCCTCCCCGGCTCGCTGGCCGCCTACCGCCGCCACCGGGTCACCCTCGCGGGCGGCTCCACCGCCTTCTACACCCTCTTCCTCGCCGAACAGCGCAAGCTGCCTCCGGGCAGCCGCCTCCTGCCCTCCCTCCGCCTGCTGGCGGGCGGAGGCGCCCCCAAACCCCCCTCCCTCCACCACGAGGTCGTCGCCGAACTCGGCTGCGGCCTCACCCATGGCTACGCCCTGACCGAGGCCCCGATGGTCACCATGAACGACCCGTACGACACCCCCGAGCACCTCGCCACCACCGACGGCCGGCCGCCCGCCGGGATGGAGATCCGCATCGCGCCCGGCAGCGGGGAGATACGGCTGCGCGGCCCGGCCGTCTGCCGCGGCTATCTGGACGAGCCGTCCCCCTTCGACGCGGACGGCTTCCTCCCCACCGGCGACCTCGGCCATCTCACCCCCACCGGACATCTCGTCGTCACCGGCCGCCTCAAGGACATCATCATCCGCAAGGGCGAGAACATCTCCGCCCAGGAGATCGAGGCCCTGCTGTACCGCCACCCGGCCGTGACCGATGCGGCCGTCATCGGCCTGCCGGACCGGGAGCGGGGCGAGCGGGTCTGCGCCGTCGTCGAACAGCCGCCGGGGACACGGGAGTTGACCCTCGCCGAGGTCGTCGCCCAGCTCCGGTCCCAGGGCCTGGCGCCGCACAAGCTGCCCGAACAGCTGGAGGTGGTGGACGCCCTGCCGCGCGGGGTGACGCTGGGGAAGGTGCTGAAGGGGAAGCTGCGGGAGCGGTTCGGGGGCCGTCCGGGGATCAGTACGTAGGCCACCGCGGTGCAGGTCCCCGTCGTGTAGGCCACCGCGTGTAGGTCACGGTCTGTCCTACAGCCCCCGTACGGTCGCCCCATGAACCGTCCTCTCCCCCCTACGGTCGCCTCATGAGCCACTCCCGACCCCGTATCGACACCGAAGGCCGCCGGGCGCGTCTCGGGCGGCGGCATCTGCTGGCGCCCGCGTGCCGGGCGGCCCGTGCCGAAGACGTTGCCGATGCGGTGGTGGGGCTGCATGCCACCGACGCGGCCACCGTGCACCTGGCGGCCTGCGCGCGGCTGGCCGTGCCCGACCCGGAGGAGGTGGAGCGGGCGCTCTACGACGACCGTTCGCTGGTCCGGCTGCTGTGCATGCGGCGGACGCTCTTCGCGGTCGGCGGCGCGCTGGCGCCGGTCGTCGCCTCGTCCACAGCAGGGGCCGTCGCCGCCAAGGAGCGGCGCGAGATGACCAGGTGGGTGACGGGTGGCGCCCCGGGATGGGACGAGCGGCGACTGGCGGAGGCGGAGGCGAAGACGCTCGCCGTGCTCGCCGCGCGCGGTGCGGCGACCGCGGCCGATCTCGCCGCCGAGGTCCCCGAGCTGCGCGACACCATCGTGGTCTCCCCCGGCAAGCCGTACGAGGCCACGGTCGCCGTCTCCAGCCGGATCCTGCGGGTACTGGCCGCGGAGGGGAAGATCCGGCGCGGCCGGCCGCGCGGCGGCTGGACCAGCAGCTCCTTCCGCTGGGTACCCGGCACCGCATTCGCCGACCTGCCCGCGCCGCCGCCCGCCGAGGCCCGTGCCGGTCTCGCCCGCCACTGGCTCGCCTCGTACGGCCCGTCCACCGTCGAGGACCTCAAGTGGTGGACGGGCTGGACGCTGACCGATACGCGGCGGGCGCTGGCCGCGACGGATGCGGTGGAGGTGGAACTGGAGGGCGGGGCGGCCGGAGTGGCGCTGCCGGACGATCTCGAGGGTGTCGCCGCGCCCGGACCGTGGGCCGCGCTGCTGCCCGGCCTCGACCCGACCGCGATGGGGTGGAAGGTCCGCGACTGGTACCTCGACCCGGACCATGTACCGCACCTCTTCGACCGCAGCGGCAACATCGGGCCGACGGTGTGGTGGAACGGCCGGATCGTCGGCGGCTGGGCCCAGCGGGCGGACGGCGAGATCGTCTGGCGGCTGCTGTCGGACGAGGGCGGAAGGGAGGCCGCCGCGCTGGTGGAGACCGAGGCGGCGAGGCTGGCGGAATGGGTGGGCGCGGTACGGATCACACCGCGCTTCCGGACGCCCTTGGAGCGGGAGCTGAGCGCGTAGCCCGTGCCGGCGGGTGTCCCTGACGCCGGTAGTGCCAGGCCGCGACGGCCCAGCAGGTACCGAAGAGCAGCCAGTACGGCGACCACAGCAGGAGGTCCCAACGGGCCTGGAAGCGGGCCAGATCCACGTATGCGGGAGGGACGGCGTCCAGGCCGGTCAGCAGCCGCAGGTCGTTGATGAATCCGTAGCCGAGGAGCCCGGCCGCGCGCGCCGTCATGAACGCGCACCCCGCCCAGGAGCCGATGAGCAGCATCCGGCGGCGGGCCTTTCCGTGCGGCCGGAAGCGGCCGGACAGATGCAGCGCGGCCGCCATGCCCACCAGGGCCAGCGCCACGGAGCCCCAGTGCTGGACGACCGAGCCCGCGGTGTGGGCCAGCAACGCGTCCCGGGCGTCGGGGGGCAGAGGGGTCTGCCGCATCAGGAACGCGCCGCCCAGCGCCCAGTCGAGCTTCATCGCGCCGTAGGCGAGTGCGCAGACGAGGGCCGTCCGGGCCGCTGCCGTCTGCGCGCGATGCCCGGCCGTCACCGGAGCGGTTCCGTTGCCGGGTGCAGGCGGGGACGGCGCGTGCGCTGGCCGTAGGACACCACCGTCACACACCACGCCACGATCTGGACGCCTCCCGACAGCACCTCCCATGCGGCGCTCCAGCCCGGGTGCGCCAGGTCGAGGCCCGCCCGCTGGATGGTGATCACGGCCCCCAGCGACTGCATCACCAGGGCGAGCGTCAGGGCGCAGAGCAGCATCCATCGCGGGATGCGGGCTCCCCAGCGGGTGACGGTCGCCAGCGCCACCAGCGACGCGATCACACCGAGCGAGGCGTTGCCCGCCTGGGCAAGCGCGGGGTGCTCGAACTGTGCCTGCACGGAGGCGGGGGCGGGGTGTCCGGGCATGCCGACCTCGCCTCGCGCCGTCATGTACACCTTCTGCGCGGTGTACACCAGCATCTCGGCGACCGACAGGCCGACCGCCAGCCGGACGAAGGGCCCCGCGGGTGCCGGCCGGGCGGGCCGGAGCAGCTTGCGGCGGATCAGGGCGACGCAGGTATCGACGGTCATGGACTTCATGCTGGCCGGGGCCGGTGGCGCCCGCTTCCGGCCGGAGAACCATTGCCCTCCGTCATCCGGGCGAGGAGCGGCTCCGTCTGGAGAGCGAGGGGCCGGCCGTTGCGTCGGCGGCTCCGCGGTTGACGGCCGGCTGTCGCGGTGCCGGTTGCCGGTGGTCCCGCTACTTGGGGCTGTAGGTGCTCGTCGCCTGCCCGTACAGGCGGTCCACCTCGCGGCGGCCGTAGGAGGGGCCTATGACCTGGACCAGGTGGTAGCGGCCGTTGTGGATCATGGCGAGGTTACGGACGTAGACCTCGCGGCCGCTGCTGTCCTTCCAGGTGAACGTGCCCTCGGCCATGGCCGTCCGGCCGACGTCTATCCGCCGCAGGCCCGAGGACGAGGACCAGCCGGAGGCGCGGGACGGGGCCAGCTCGCCCTCCTTGTCCAGCTGGTAGGCCATGGGGTCGGTGCCGAAGCGGGCGGTGGTGTCGCGGCCGGGCACGATCAGCAGCTCGTAGTCGCCGCCGAGGTAACGGACCTGGCCCTGGCCGTTCTTGCCGCGACGCTGCCAGCCCTTGTGGACCGCCACCCGGAAGCCCTCGGGGTCACTGCGGAGCGCGAAGCCCTCGGGGAGGTGCGCGGGCGGGGTGGGCTGCGGGGCCGGGGTGCCGCCCGGACCGCCGTCCTGGCCCGCGCTCGCGCCCTGGCCCTGGCCGCCGTCCCGGCCGCCGGTGGGCGAAGGGCTGCCGCCGGACGCCGCGCCCGATACGCCCGTACTCCCCGCGCCGCCCGAGCCGTCCCCGGCCTCCTCGCCGGACTTCGGCAGGAACACCATGGCGTAGGCGACCGCGGCCACGAGGAGCAGCAGTATCAGGGCGAGGAGGAGGCGGCCCAGGTGGCGGGCGCCGCGCGGTGCCCGTGTGCCGTCATGGTCCCGTACCGAGCGCGCACGCCGCGGCGCCGCATCCAGGCCGACCTCGACCAGCAGCTGCTGGTCGTCGTACAGCTCACCGGCCGACAGCGCCGAACCCCGGGCGGGCCTGGGGGGCTTGGGCTGCCGGAGCGGCTTCGGCGGCTTCGGGTGGCGTGCGGGGCGGGGCACGGGTGCGACCGGCGGCGCGGAGCCGGACGGGCGCGGTGCGGCGGGCGCCGGCCGCTCGCGGCGCGCCCGGTCCTGCCGGCGCCGGCCCTTGCGGACCAGCTCGCCGCGCCGCCGCAGGATCGGCAGCCGCCGGGGGTCGGCACCCCGCTCCAGCGCCGGAACCGTGACCAGCCGGCGGCCGATCTCCGGTTCCGGTGCCGTGCGGATCAGCGCGCGCAGCCGGCCGCGCAGCTCCTCGAAGCCGGGGCGGCGGGCGGGGTCCTGGCGGAGGAGGGAGGCGAGGAAGGGGGCCAGGTCCTCGCCGCAGGCGTCGGCGGGGGCGGGGGGCTGCGTGCGGACCAGCCGCGTCAGCTCGGCGGCGCTCTCCTCGGGGAAGGGGGCATGGCCCTGGACGGTACGGAAGAGCAGGGCACCGACCGCCCAGAGGTCGGTTGCCGGGCCGAGGGCCGCCGTCGGCCTCAACTGCCGGTCTTCTTCAGGGAGTTCGCCGTCGGAAACATGAGTCTGCTCGGGCGCCCAGCGCTCCGTGACCGGGCCGACGATCTGGAGCCGCGCCTGCCACGCGCGCTCGGCGGCAAGACCGGTGGGCGTCCCCCGCGTCTTGGAGAGCCGCACCCCGGGCCCGGCCTCCGCGGCGGACTCGCGGCGTGGTCCGGGCAGATCGCCCGGCTCGCCGACCGGGTCACCACCCGGCGCGAGGTGATCGCCGTACGGGCCGAACCGCACCCCGGCGGCGCCCTCATGACGGCCCTCGGCCACCCCGACCGGCTCGGGGCGCGCCGCGGCCGGGCCCTCCGGCGCCGGCGCGTCCTCCTCCGGCGCCGCGTCGTCCCCGGGCACGACGTCGTATCCGCACAGCGCCTCCTGGGCCGCGCCCACCGCCAGGCCCGTCAGGATGGCCCGGCCGTCGTCGCAGACCAGGACCGTGCGGGCGGTGATGTTGCGGTGGAGCCAGCCGTGGACGTGCAGGGCGCGCAGGGCGGTGAGGACATCTGCGGCGATCTCCGCGGCGCGGTGCGGGCTCAGCGGCCCCTGGGCGAGCAGCGCGGACAGCGGGCGGGCGGGGATGAGTTCGCCGACGATCCACAGGCTGCCGTCCTGGGCGAAGACGTCGAAGACCTGGTCGAGGAGGGGGTGGTCGGGCAGTTGCGCGGCCGCCGTCGCGGCGTCCAGTGCGCGGCGTACGGCGGGGTCCCGGGGGCTGCGGTCGGCCGTCCCCGTAGCCGTGCGCGGTGCTCCGCCGCCCGGGAGGAAGCCCGGATCGCCGACGACCTCGGCCTCCACGACCTCCGGCAGCGGCACCTGACGGAGCAGCACCTCCTGCCCGCTGTAGGTGTCGAACGCGCGGGTTTCGGTGAAGTCGTCCTCGGGAGAGTGCCGCAGCGGCAGGCGGTAGCGCTCGGCTAGCACCCTCCCCGCGTACTCGTCCACGACGCCTCCCCAACAGCGCGTTCAGGCGTCCGGCGTTCATGCGTACGGACCGTCCTGCTGTGTCTCACGATACGGGGCGGGACCGACACCCGCCCCGTACCGTGCCGGTCCGTCACCGTCCGGCCCCTGCCCGGCCGCCGGCCGGTGCCCGCTCAGCCGCCGGCCGGTCCCGGCTCAGTCCTTCACCGCGAAGGTTCAGTCCTTCACCGCGAAGGTCCGGAACGCCGTCTCGCGCAGCTGGGTGCACTCCTTGTCGGACCAGGCGTCGGCCTTGCACGTGATCATGATCGCGTAGCCGTGGTTGTCGTCGGCCTTGAATCCGCGGTCGAGGACCCGTACCTTCTCGCCGTTCTGCGTACGCGTGAACTGCCAGTCCGCGACGGTCGGATAGTCCCGCCACTCGATGGTCTTGATGGCGATGCGGTGGTAGTCGGGGGTGGAGGAGCGGATCTGCGACTCGAGCTGCCGCCAGGCGGCCGCCGCGTCGTTGCCCGGCTTGGCGCCGTAGTCGATCTGGATGCGCGGGAACCCGCCGGAGGCGCTGTATATGGCGCCGGAGCCGTCGCCCGAGGTGCTGGTCTGCCGGAAGCCCTTGGGCATGGCGACGGTGAAGTGGAACCGGCCGTTGGAGACCGGCGCGTAGCCGCCCGGCAGGCCCTTGTCGCCGTCCTTGCCCTTCCCGTCCTTGCCGCCCTTGGCGTCGTCGTCACCGCCGGCCGGGCCGGCTCCGGGTGACTGCGGCCCGGACGTGCCGGACTGCCCGTTCTCCGGACTGCCGGTGGCCCCGTCGGGCTTGTTCTTGCCGTCCTTGGGGTGTGCGGCGTGCCCGGGGGAGGTCTTGCCGTTCTTGCCGCCGGAGGCGCCGTTGCCGGTGTCGCCCCCGCTGAGCGCGAGGGCCAGGATCGTGCCGAGGACCAGCAGTGCCACGACGACGGCCGCGATGATCAGCGTGCGGCGCGGTACGACATCGGTCACCGAGGCGCGGGGGACGGGGCGGCCCCCGTCGCCGGGTCTGGACTCGCTGCGGGCCGCGGCGGCGGCGTTGCGTACGGACTGCAGCGCGCCGCGCACCCGCTCCTTGGCGGCGTCGCCGTCGAAGGCGGGGCGGTCGGCGGCCGGGGTACTGGAGCCGGAGCCCGAGCCCGAGCCGGTCGCCTTGCCGGCCTTGGCCGTGTCCGTACGGCCGGATCCGGAGGGCTTACGGGCGCGGTCGGCGGCCTTCTGCGGCGCGCTTGCCGACGCCGGGACGGCGGCGGCCGCCGGCTTCCCGTCCGTCTCCGCGGCGGCGGCCCCGGCCGCGGCCTTCGGCTTGGGCTTCCGCGGCTCCTTCGGCTTCGGTGCGGCCTTGGACTTGGCCGCCGTCTTCGGCTTGGCCGCCTTGGGCTTCGCCGCCCGCTCCTCCGGAACCGTCGGCAGCACCATCGCCCGCGTCTCGTCCGCCGGTGGCTCGGGCTCGGTCTCCTTGGGGCCGTGGAGGACGTCCAGCAGCAGCGCCCGTGCTCCCGCGTCGTCCAGGCGACCCGCCGGGTCCTTCACCAGCAGGCCGTAGATGACCTCTTCCAGCACACCGGCGCTCTTCGGCGGCTCGACCGGCTCGGTCATCACCGCGGTCAGGGTGGCGATCGCCGAGCCCTTGTCGTACGGCGGGTGGCCCTCGACGCAGGCGTACAGCAGACCGCCCAGCGACCACATGTCGGCCGGCGGGCCCGGCTTCTGGCCGCGGGCGCGCTCCGGGGAGATGTAGGAGGGGGCGCCGACGAGCATGCCGGTCGAGGTGACGGAGGGGTCGCCCTCCACCTGGGCGATGCCGAAGTCGGTGAGCACGACGCGGCCGTCGTCGGACATCAGGACGTTGGACGGCTTCACATCGCGGTGCAGGATGCCCTCGCTGTGCGCGGCGCGCAGCACATCGAGCACGGCCAGGCCGACCTCGGCGGCGCGGCGCGGGGTGAGCGCGCCGTCGTCGCGGACGACCTCGGCGAGCGAGCGGCCCTCGACCAGCTCCATCACGATCCACGGCCGGTCGTCCTCGTCGACCACGTCGTAGACCGTCACCGCGCCGTTGTTGCGGATCCGGGCGATCGCCTTGGCCTCACGCAGCGTACGGGTGATCAGCCGGCGCTTCTCGTCCTCCTCGACCCCGCCGGGGAAGCGCAGTTCCTTGACGGCGACCGTACGGCCCAGGACCTCGTCGCGTGCCCGCCAGACCGTGCCCATGCCGCCCCGGCCGAGAACATCGGCGAGCCGGTACCGGCCGGCGAGCAGCCTGCCCTCCTTGCCGTCCTCCATCTCGACCTCGTCGCCCACGGAATCCCCTCTGCAATCCAGCCGAGTTGGCAGCGCGATCCCGGCCCGGCCGCACGCCGGACCCGCACCGATCGCCAAACTGACCCAACTCGGACAACCCACCCTGGCGGAGCCTTCATTCTCTCTCATCCGCGGCCATGGGGAAGGCCCGGGTGGGTGCCCGGACCGGTGCCCGGCCCGGTTACCGGATCTGTTCCCGGATCGTTGACGGATCGGTTGACGGATCGGTTTTCGGACGGCGCCGCACTCGCGCCATGATGACACCGACGAACGGGAGTGCCGATGGCGACATGGCAGCGGCGAACGGGAGTACCGACGGCGACGCGCTCGTCACGCCGCGCCGCGCTGACCGCTCTGCTCGTCCTGATCGCCGTGACCGTGCCGGTTCTGACGGGGTGTGGCGGCCGGACGCACACCGCCCCGGTCCCGCCCGCGCCGGCCAGAAGGCCGCCGGCCACGACGGTGCCCGCGCTGCGCGTCCTGGTGGCCGACGGGGCCCCGGGCGCCGCCTCCCTCGTCACCCGCAACGGCAGGTTCTCGGGCTCGCGGTTCTCCACGGCCGGCGTCGCCGACCTGCGGACCGGCCGGAGGATGGATCAGTACGACCATTTCCGGGCCGGCAGTCTCACCAAGAGTCTGGTGGCGACGGTGATCCTGCAACTCGTCGCCGAGCGGAAACTGACCCTGCACGACACCGCAGCGGCGCACCTCCCGCCGGGGATTCCGGACAGGGGAGGGGGCACCGGCAGCGATCTGCGCAAGGTGACCATCCGCCAGCTGCTGAACCATACGAGTGGTTTGTTCAACTACACCGACGACCCGCGGCTCGCCCGGCAGCTGTACAGCCCGGCCTTCAGGGCCCTGCGCTACGAGACCCACACCCCCGCGCAGCTCCTGCGGATCGCCCTCGGCCACCCCCCGGTGGCGGCGCCGGGCGCCCGTTACTCGTACGCCAACACCAACTACCTGGTGCTCGGGCTGATCATCAAAGGGGTCACCGGTCGCTCGTACGCCACGGAGATCCGCCACCGCATCATCGCTCCCGCCCGGCTCGGCAACACCTCCTTCCCCGGCACCGACCCGGAACTGCCGAGGCCGCACGGCCGCGCGTATTCGCGCTTCGGCCGCCGGCTGGTGGACAGCACCTCCCTCGACCCCAGCCTGGCCGGCGCCGCGGGCGAGATGATCACCACCCTCGGCGATCTGAACCGCTTCTTCTCCGCGCTGCTCAGCGGCAGGTTCCTGGCGCCGCGCCAGATGGCCGAGCTGCGCAGCGAGAAGGGCACCGGCGGCACGTACGGCCTCGGCCTGTACGCGACCGAGCTGCCCTGCGGCGTCACGGTCTGGGGTCACGACGGCGACATCAACGGCTCGTTCGCGGAGACCGCGGGCACGGCCGACGGGCGGCACCTCGTCAGCTACCGCGTCAACACGGACAGACCGGCCCGGCCGGCGCACGGGGAGGCGCTGCTGGCGGCGGAGTTCTGCCCGCACACGGCGTAGCGGGCAGCCGGCCCCGGGCCCGTACATCAGCCAACCCCTGCCCTTACAGCGGCACGATGTCCGGTGCCCCCAGCCTCGCCGCATCCGCCGTCAGATCGTCCGGCTGCCGCTGGGATTCGCGCTCCGCCTCGACCCGCTTCTCGTAGTGCGCGATCTCCTTCTCGATCTGGGCGCTGTCCCAGCCCAGCGCGGGCGCGATCAGCTCGGCGACCTCGCGGGCGCTGCGGGTCCCGCGGTCGAAGGTCTCGATGGAGATCCGGGTGCGGCGGGTCAGGACGTCGTCGAGGTGCCGGGCGCCCTCATGCGTACAGGCGTAGACGGCCTCGGCGCGCAGATAGTCGTCCGCGGCGGCGAGCGGTTCGCCCAGTGAAGGATCGGCCACCACGAGTTCCAGCAGCTCCTCGGTGAGCGAGCCGTAGCGGTTCAGGAGGTGCTCGATGCGGGCGACATGGAGGCCGGTGCGCGCCGCGATCCGGGCCCGTGCGTTCCACAGCGCCTTGTAGCCCTCGGCGCCGACCAGCGGAACATCCTCCGTGACACACTCCGCGACCCGCTGGTCCAGGCCGTGCACCGCCTCGTCCACGGCGTCCTTGGCCATCACCCGGTACGTCGTGTACTTGCCGCCTGCCACCACGACCAGGCCCGGTACCGGGTGCGCGACGGTGTGCTCGCGCGACAGCTTGCTGGTCGCATCCGACTCCCCGGCCAGCAACGGCCGCAGACCGGCATACACACCCTCCACATCGTCCCTGGTCAGCGGTATGGCGAGGACAGAGTTCACATGCTCCAGCAGATAGTCGATATCGGCGCTGGAGGCGGCGGGATGCGCCTTGTCGAGGTCCCAGTCGGTGTCCGTCGTCCCGATGATCCAGTGGCGTCCCCAGGGGATGACGAACAGCACGCTCTTTTCCGTACGGAGGATGAGCCCGGTCGTGGAATGGATCCGGTCCTTTGGGACAACCAGGTGAATTCCTTTCGAGGCGCGGACGTGGAACTGCCCGCGCTCGCCGATCAGCGCCTGGGTGTCATCGGTCCACACCCCGGTGGCGTTGACGATCTGCCGGGCGCGGACGTCGTACTCGCCGCCCGCCTCGACGTCCTGCACCCGCGCGCCGACCACCCGTTCGCCCTCGCGCAGAAAACCCACCACGCGCGCCCGGTTGGCGCACTGCGCGCCGTACGCGGCGGCGGTGCGCACCATCGTCGCCACATAGCGCGCGTCGTCCATCTGGGCGTCGTAGTACTGCAGCGCGCCGACCAGCGCGTCGCTCTTCAGGCAGGGGGCCACCCGCAGGGCCCGCTTGTGGGAGAGGTGCCGGTGCACGGGCAGCCCCCGGCCGTGGCCCGACGACACCGACATCCCGTCGTACAGCGCCACGCCCGACCCCGCGTACCAGCGCTCCCACCCCCGGTGCTGCAACGGATACAGGAACGGCACGGGCTTGACCAGATGCGGCGCCAGCCGCTGCAGCAGCAGCCCCCGCTCCTTCAGTGCCTCCCTGACCAGCGCGAAGTCGAGCATCTCCAGATACCGCAGGCCGCCGTGGATGAGCTTGCTCGAGCGGCTGGAGGTGCCCGAGGCCCAGTCGCGCGCCTCGACCAGCCCGGTGGCGAGCCCGCGGGTCGCCGCGTCCAGCGCCGTACCGGCGCCGACGACCCCACCGCCGACGACCAGAATGTCCAGCTCGCGCTCCGCCATTCGAGCGAGCGCCTCGGCACGCTGCCCCGGTCCCAGTGTCGCTGTCTTCACCACTGCCTCCCGCTGTGATCGGTGCGATGCCAACCGCCTGTCGCCAACCGTCCGTTGTTCCGGCCGCGCTGCGGACACGCGCTACATGCCGGTATCCCCGCTCAGCCCGTTACGGCAACACCCCGCCACCTTGATCCACCAATCCCTATTCTGGGTCAAATGTCCGCTTAGTCTACTTATGCGTTACTACTTATGCGTTATCGCAGTCGCTCGGGAAGGACGGCAGACATGCCCGCGGACCTCGCCGTCATCGGACTCGGCCACCTCGGCCTACCCCTCGCCCAGGCCGCCACCGCCGCCGGCCTCACCACCATCGGTTACGCCCCCGACCCACGCGCCGCCACCCTCTCCGGCGCCGCCGACGGGCCCCTGTCCGCGACCGAGATCCGCCGCCTGCTCGCCGCCGGATTCCGCACCACCGCCGATCCCGCCGCCCTCGGCAAGGTCCGTACGGCCGTCATCTGCGCGGCCACCCCGCTCGGCGCGGACCGCGCCCTGGACCTCTCCGGCATCGCCGACGCCGCCCGCACGCTCGCCGCGCGGCTGCGCCCGCACACCACCGTCATCCTCGAATCGGCCGCCTACCCGGGCACCACCGAGGAGTTCCTGCGCCCCCTCCTCGAAGAGGGCTCGGGGCTGACCGCCGGCCGCGACTTCCACCTCGCCTGTTCCCCCAGCCGCCACGACCCCGGCAACCGCACCCACCGCTACCGCAACACCCCCAAGGTCATCGGCGGCCTCACCCCCGCCTGCACCGAGGCCGCCGCGGCGTTCTACGGCCGGATCACCGACAAGGTCGTACGGGCCCGGGGCCCCCGCGAGGCCGAAACGGCCAAACTCCTGGAAACCAACTACCGTCACATCAACATCGCCCTCATGAACGAAATGGCGGTCTTCTGCCACGACATCGGCGTCGACCTCTGGGACGTCATCCGCTGCGCCGAGACCAAACCGTTCGGCTTCCAGACCTTCCGCCCCGGCCCCGGCGTCGGCGGCCACGCCACCCCCGTCGACCCCAACTACCTCTCCTACAAGGGCCGTTCACTGGGCTACCCGCTCCGCATGGTCGAACTCGCCCAAGAGGTCAACGGCCGGATGCCCCGCTATGTCATCCAGCGCTGCGCCACCCTCCTCAACGAACACGGCAAATCCGCCCGCGGCGCCCGCGTACTCCTCCTCGGCGTCACCTACAAACCGGACATCGGCGACCAGGAGGCCTCCCCCGCCCGCGAAATCGCCTCCCGCCTCATGGAACTGGGCGCCCACCTCACGTACCACGACCCCTATGTCCCCCACTGGACCGTCCTCGACCGCCCGGTCCCCCGCGCCGACTCCCTCTACGAGGCCGCAGCCGCCGCCGACCTGACCCTGCTGCTCCAGGCCCACCGGACGTACGACCTCCAGGGGCTGGCAGTGAAGGCCCAGCTGCTGCTGGACACGCGGGGGGCTACGCCTACGGGGGCGGCGCACCGGCTCTGACCGGCGGGGGCGCCCAGGCATCGAACTGGTCACGGTCCCCAAAGTCGCTGTGAGCATGCCAGGGTGCGCTGTTACTTTGTCCCCCGAATTCGCGCTTTACTTCGCGCTTACTTCTCGATGACTTCTACGGGGGATCACCACCATGAGCCAGTCCTACCCGCCGCCACAGCAGCCGCAGCAGCCCCAGCAGCCGTACGGTGCCCCGCTGCCCCAGTACGGCGCACCCACCGCTGCCCCGGCCTCGACCGGAAACCCGGGACTCGGGATTCTGGCGGGTGTCGTCGTCATGCTGGTCGTGGCGGGCATCTACGGCGCCATCCTCAAGGCCACCGACGGCGCCACGATCGGCTACGCGGCCCTGATCATCGGCGCCCTGATCGGCGCCGCCATGGGCAAGGTCGGCGGACGCAGCGCCGCCCTTCCCGTAATCGCCGCGATCCTCGGCCTGGCCGGTCTCTACCTCGGTTCCATATTCGGCTACGCCCTCCTGATCAGTGCCTCCCCCGAGGGGCCGCACCTCTCCGTCGTAGATGTGCTCTTCAAGAACTTCGACCTCGTCAACACGGTCTGGAAGAAGCTGCTCGAGCCGGTCGACGCCCTCTTCTTCGTCCTGGCCGCCGCCGGCGGTTTCAGCGCCGCCAAGAAGACGGCCGACTGACCTGCCCGTACGTATCCGAAGGGCCCGGACCGCGAGCACGGTCCGGGCCCTTCGGGCGTCTGTGCGCTCCGGCCCAGAATGGGCCGCACGATGCGGCAGCGGGAGCCACTGGGCGTGTCGGGCTGAGGGCCGGGGCGTCGGGAACCAGCTCGTTTCGTTCGCTGCACGATCGCGCCCCGGCCGTCCTCGGCTACATCCGCTCAGAGGCGTCCAGGTCTGCTGGGTGCCCGTGTCTGCGGCCGTACCAGGCAGCGATGGCTTGTGTGTAGCCGTCGGGCATGTTCAGCCCGGGCACCTCGTCGGCGGCGAACATGCCGAGCTGCTTGTGCTCTTGGCTGACGACCGGCGGACGGTCGGGGGTCAGCCCGGCGCAGCCGTAGGTGATGATGAGCACTCTCCGCCCGGGGATCGGCTGGTAGATCCACGTCCCGCCGTCGATGAGCGGCTCGGCCTTGGCCTCCCAGCCGGTCTCCTCCTGAATCTCCCGTTCCAGCGCAGCCTCGGGACTGGCGTCCGCCGGCACGGCACCGTCCGCGCTGCCGACCTCCAGTCGGCCGCCGGGCAGCTCCCATTCGTCGCGCTCGTTCTTCAGCAGCAGTACGCGGTCCCGGCGCATCGAGCGCAACGCCCTTCACGGAGACGGGCCAGAGCGGCGGCGTGTACGTCATGTCGCTCCTCGTGCCCTGCGGTATGCGACGACCCGGGCTTTGGGAACGTAGCAAGCATCACCCAACCCGCTTCCGTCACGAGCGATTTGCCGGAGTCAACAAACAGGCGCTTTACCCCGACAGCCCCGGATCTCCACCCTGATCACACCTGCCTCGGTGGAACTCTGTGCCAAGGATCCGTAGCCGCAGCGCACACCAACAGCCGACGGCTAGGCTCGCCGTATGGCTGACTTCCTCCACGTTTCCACAGCGACGGAGACGCGCGAGCAGGCAGTAGAGCTGGCGCGTTCCGTAGTGACAAGTCGTCTTGCGGCCGGCGCCCAGATCGTTGGCCCCGTGGTCTCCGCCTTCTGGCATGAGGGCGAGTTCGGTACGGGCGAAGAGCCGCAACTCCTGCTCAAGAGCCGGGCCGACGGATACGCCGCACTGGAGGCGCACCTCCTGGAACACCACCCGTGGAAGAACCCCGAGGTGTCAGCCGTGCCCCTCGTGGCCGGGTCGGAAACGTACCTCCGGTGGATCACCACGACCGTCGCGCAGGCTTCCGGCAAGTAAGTTTTCAGGGACGAGCCTTATCCAAGACCTCGGCGACGGCGGGCACGGTCCGGTGCTCGCCGAGCCGCCGCAGAACCGGAGCAAGCCGTTCCCGGGGACGTACCGAAGCCACCCCGGCGCAGAGGTCCAGCGCTCGGCCGGTGACGGTCGCGGCCTGCTCGACCTCCCCGGCTGTCAGGTAGGAGTCGGCCAGCCACGACAGGTACAGGCTCTTGTCCCGTGCGTGGGGCGTCGTCGTAGGTGGCAAGCACTGATTCCAGAACCGGAACGGCACGCCGCGGGCGCCGCAACTCCGTCCAGCACCGGCCGCTCATGATCTGCAACTCGCTGCGGTCGACCCACGCCGCCCAGTCCGGTTGCGGAGCGTCGTCGGGGCCTGGGCACTCCCTTCACGGATGCCGCGCCCCCGGGGCTCGGCGAGGGAAACAGGTCCGCCCGGCCGAGCACCAGCTGCTCGGCCGGGCGGACCGCCAACCACAACTGCCACGGCGCTACTCGTCGAAGTAGTTGGGGTAGTAGGCGTGCTGCATCGAGGCCTTTCCCTATCACCCGCTGACTCCCGGCAGCACCGAGACGCCATCTGCCAGAAGCTTCCCCACTGGACGCCCGCCGTCAGCAGGCCGACATACGCACATGCATGTTGCGTCAGACCGGCTTGTACTCCTCGTGCGGAATGGCTCGGCCCCACACCGCTTCGAACGCCGAACTGACCATGCTCACTACGGCCGGCTCAGTCCGCCACTCTCGATCAACTACCTTGCCGACGCCGGAGAAATAGGTGAACAGCACGGACGATCCGTCGAACATCCACAGGTCGGTACCGGGCAGCGGAATGTCAGCGGCCTTGCGTCGGGGAAGCCAGCGGATCAACTCACCCGCTGCCACGTGGGGGAATGTCACGTCGTACTCATACTTGATGTAGTCCGTCACCGGTTCCGACACGATCCGGGCGCGTCGCATGACGACTCCGCGCGCTGTCGTCTCGGTCACGACGTCCAGGAATGGACGCCACCACGACGACCGATCAGCGGCGGGGTCAAAACGCTTCCCGGTCTGCCACGCGATGAACTCGGGGTCACTGGGCTGATAAGCGTCGCGGATCTCCAGATGAACAGCGGAGTGCCGGGCCCTTGCCAGGCCATCAAGTACGGGGTTCGTCACCGGCGCTGTCCTCCAGCGCTGCCGATTCGATTGCGCCTGGTCGCACGACCATCCCCCCTGCTGGTCAAGGCCGTCCAGGGTGCATAGGTACACACCGGTGGGGCTCGCCTGCGGGCGGTGGGGGTGGGTGGTGTCGCCGCTCACGGGCTACACCACACCTGTCGGGCCTTGCCCGGATCCCGCTCGGCCCCTCCGGCCGTATCGGCATCGGCACGCCCCCGAATTGGCAATGGAATTGACGTTCGGTCAGATCCATTGGCTCGATTACAGTGCTCGATTAAGGTCCGGTCGCCGGCCTGCGGAAAGGACTCCCCCCATGCCAAAAATCAGCATAATCACCCCTGTACACAACGGCGGCCATCATTACCTCGACGAGACCTACCAATCCCTGCAGGAGCAGAAGCTGCCAGGCGACTGGGAATGGCAATGGTGCATCCAGGAGGACGGTCATGCCGGGATCACCGCCGGCATCATTCCCGAGGATCCCAGGATCTCGATCGAATCCGGACTGCCGGCGCGCGCCGCGGTGGCACGAATGCACGGCCTCACACGTGCGACGGGTGAATTGATCCGGAATCTGGACGCCGACGACGTATTGCTGCCGGGAGCCCTCGAGCGCGACATCGAGACGTTGGAACGCGTTCCGTGGTGCGTATCCGCGTGCCTTGACCTCCACCAAGACGGCAGCACATCGCCGGGGCCGTACGACCCTCTGGGCGGCCCGGTCGAGCCCGGCAGGTTCTTCGACGAGGTGGTGGAACGTCGCCTGTCCGTGCAGACGACCACGTTCGCCGCGCACCGTCCCCTGGTGCTCGCACTCGGCGGTTGGCATGCGCTGACCGGCGCCGAAGGGATAGCCCTGCTGCTTGCCGCGGAGGTTGTCGCACCCGGTGAGTTCATCGCGGAACCGAGCATCCTCTACCGGAAGCACCCCGATCAGACCACCGCGACGGATTACTACTGGAACCCGACAGAGACAGCCACTCGAATAGAAGCGGGAATACAGCGCGCCCGGGCATTGCGGGAGACCGGTTGGACATGGTCGTGGGATCCCCTGCTCTCACGGGCCGCCGGAGCAGCGCGCCACACCTGAGCCGTAACCGAGAGGAATTCACGACACGCGTGACCGGCAGCCACGGTGGCACACCGTGGGTCACGCCAAAGGGCCCGGACCGCTCCCCGCGGTCCGGGCCCTTCAGCCATCAAAAACCGGCTCAGCGAAAACCGCCTCAGCGATTGTCGTGCTGCGAAGGCGCCACCGTGACCTCCACCCGCTGGAACTCCTTCAGCTCGGAGTACCCGGTGGTGGCCATCGCGCGGCGCAGCGCGCCGAAGAAGTTCATCGAGCCGTCCGGCGTGGTCGAGGGACCGCACAGGATCTCCTCGGTGGTGCCGACCGCGCCCAGGTCCATGCGCTTGCCGCGCGGGACGTCCTCGTGGACGGCCTCCATGCCCCAGTGGTGGCCGCGGCCGGGGGCGTCGGTGGCGCGGGCGAGGGGGGAGCCCATCATCACGGCGTCCGCGCCGCAGGCGATCGCCTTGGGGAGGTCGCCGGACCAGCCCACGCCGCCGTCGGCGATGACGTGGACGTAGCGGCCGCCGGACTCGTCCATGTAGTCGCGGCGGGCGGCGGCCACGTCCGCGACGGCCGTGGCCATCGGAACCTGGATGCCCAGGACGTTACGGGTGGTGTGCGCGGCGCCGCCGCCGAAGCCGACCAGCACACCGGCCGCGCCGGTGCGCATCAGGTGCAGGGCCGCGGTGTAGGTGGCGCAGCCGCCGACGATGACCGGGACGTCCAGCTCGTAGATGAACTGCTTGAGGTTCAGCGGTTCGGCGGCGGACGAGACGTGCTCGGCCGAGACCGTCGTGCCGCGGATGACGAAGATGTCGACGCCCGCGTCCACGACCGCCTTGGAGAACTGGGCGGTGCGCTGCGGGGAGAGCGCGGCGGCGGTGACGACGCCCGAGTCGCGCACCTCCTTGATGCGCTGCCCGATCAGCTCTTCCTTGATCGGTGCGGCGTAGATCTCCTGCAGCCGCTTGGTGGCCGCCTCGGGGTCGAGCTCCGCGATCTCCGCGAGCAGCGGCTCCGGGTCCTCGTACCGGGTCCACAGGCCCTCGAGGTTGAGGACGCCCAGGCCGCCCAGTTCGCCGATGCGGATGGCGGTCTGCGGTGAGACCACCGAGTCCATGGGAGCCGCCAGGAACGGCAGCTCGAAGCGGTAGGCGTCGATCTGCCAGGCGATCGAGACCTCCTTCGGGTCGCGGGTGCGGCGACTCGGTACGACGGCAATGTCGTCGAAGGCATACGCCCGGCGGCCGCGCTTGCCGCGTCCGATCTCGATCTCAGTCACTGTGATTGGCCCTTCCTACGGAATACGCCCCCCAGTATCCCTGACACGACGGGACCCGCGACCTCCCGGTCGCGGGTCCCTGAATTCCCTACGGCAATCCCTTACGGCGTCACCGCCGGATGATCTAGCCCCGTGCGTAGTTCGGCGCCTCGGTGATCATCTGCACGTCGTGGGGGTGGCTCTCCTTGAGGCCCGCGGTGGTGATGCGGACGAAGCGGCCCTTCTCCTTCAGCTCGGGGATGTCGGCGGAGCCGACGTAGCCCATGGAGGCGCGCAGGCCGCCGACGAGCTGGTGGGCGACCGAGGCCAGCGGGCCGCGGTAGGGGACCTGGCCCTCGATGCCCTCGGGGACGAGCTTGTCCTCGGACAGGACGTTGTCCTGGAAGTAGCGGTCCTTGGAGAAGGAGCGCGCCTGGCCGCGGGACTGCATCGCGCCCAGCGAGCCCATGCCGCGGTACGACTTGAACTGCTTGCCGTTGATGAAGACCATCTCGCCCGGCGACTCCTCGCAGCCGGCCAGCAGCGAGCCCAGCATGACGGTGTCCGCGCCGGCCGCGATGGCCTTGGCGATGTCGCCGGAGAACTGCAGGCCGCCGTCGCCGATCAGCGGGATGCCCGCGGCGTGCGCGGCCTGGGCGGCCTCGTAGATCGCGGTGACCTGCGGCACACCGACGCCGGCGACGACGCGGGTGGTACAGATGGAGCCGGGGCCGACGCCGACCTTGATGCCGTCCGCGCCCGCGTCGATCAGCGCCTGCGCGCCGTCGCGGGTGGCGACGTTGCCGCCGACGACGTCGACGGTGATGTTGGACTTGACCTTGGCGATCATGTCGAGGATGCCGCGGCTGTGGCCGTGCGCGCTGTCCACGACGAGGAAGTCGGCACCGGCCTCGACCAGCGCCTGCGCCCGGTCGTACGCCTCGCCGCCGACGCCCACCGCCGCGCCGACGACCAGCCGGCCCTCGGCGTCCTTGGCGGCGTTCGGGTACTTCTCGGCCTTGACGAAGTCCTTGACCGTGATCAGGCCCTTGAGCAGACCGTTGTCGTCGACCAGCGGCAGCTTCTCGATCTTGTGGCGGCGCAGCAGGTCGATGGCGTCGTCGCCGGAGATCCCGACCTTGCCGGTGACCAGCGGCATCGGCGTCATGACCTCGCGGACCTGACGGGCGCGGTCCATCTCGAAGGCCATGTCGCGGTTGGTGACGATGCCCAGCAGCTTGCCGGCGGCGTCGGTGACCGGCACGCCGCTGATGCGGAACTTGGCGCACAGCGCGTCGGCCTCGGCGAGCGAGGCGTCGGGGCGGACCGTGATCGGGTCGGTGACCATGCCGGACTCGGAGCGCTTGACCAGGTCGACCTGGTTGGCCTGGTCCTCGATGGAGAGGTTGCGGTGCAGGACGCCCGCACCGCCCTGACGCGCCATGGCGATGGCCATGCGCGCCTCGGTGACCTTGTCCATCGCGGCGGACAGCAGCGGGATGTTGACCGAGACGTTCCGCGAGACCCGGGAGGCGGTGTTCACCGTGTTCGGCAGCACCTCCGACGCACCGGGCAGCAGCAGGACATCGTCGTATGTCAGCCCGAGCATGGCGAATTTGGCGGGCATACCGTCGACGTTGTCACTCATGACACCTTCCCCAATGCTCTTGCCTCAGCGCGGACTCCCATGCTAACGGCCTGGAGGGGTGTCCGATTCCACGGCGGATGAGGGGCTCGTCACTTGTGGGTTCGTACGGCGAGATCGGGCCGTGACGGCGGATGCGGCCTACTGCTCGGCCAGGGCCCGCAGGCGGCTGAGCGCGCGGTGCTGGGCGACCCGTACCGCGCCGGGCGACATCCCCAGCATCTGCCCGGTCTCCTCGGCGGTGAGCCCGACGGCGACCCGCAGCAGGACGAGCTCGCGCTGGTTCTCCGGGAGATTCGCCAGCAGCTTCTTGGCCCATTCGGCGTCGCTGCTCAGCAGCGCCCGCTCCTCGGGGCCGAGGGAATCGTCGGGCTGCTCGGGCATCTCGTCGGAGGGCACGGCCGTACTGCCCGGATGCCGCATCGCGGCCCGCTGCAGGTCGGCGACCTTGTGGGCGGCGATGGCGAAAACGAACGCCTCGAAGGGCTTTCCGGTGTCGCGGTAGCGCGGCAGCGCGCAGAGCACCGCGACGCAGACCTCCTGCGCCAGGTCCTCGACGAAGTGCCGGGCGTCCCCCGGCAGCCGCGACAGCCTGGTGCGGCAGTAGCGCAGGGCGAGAGGGTGGACATGGGCCAGGAGGTCATGGGTGGCCCGCTGGTCCCCTTCTACGGCGCGTGCGACGAGATCGCCGATCTCCTGATTGCCGTCATCGCGCATCGGTCCATGGTGCCTTGGTGCCGGACGATCAGTGGCAGCACCCCCGTCGTTGTGCCCCGAACCGTTACGAGCCGTCGCGCTAGCACTCACGTTCCACGCCTCCCCCGTTCGGGTTGTACCCATACCGACCGCGATCCCTCGCCGGTAGCTTGTCTGCGTGCCGTACGGCGTCGGGCAGGGCTTGTCCGTCATGAGGTCTCTTCTGGCCGAGTGAGAAGCCCCGGCCTCCGCCGGGGAGGAGTCACACCTCAAGGATGCGGCATCCGGTGAGGTTTCGGCGCCGGGCGTCGTCGCGGCGGGGTTACGACGGTCGCCGCCCGGTCAGCGGGTGGGTGCCGTAACCCCGTTTGCACAGCGGATTCAGCGGACCAGTCCCCAGCGGAAACCGAGCGCCACCGCATGCGCGCGGTCCGAGGCGCCGAGCTTCTTGAACAGGCGCCGGGCGTGGGTCTTGACCGTGTCCTCGGACAGGAACAGCTCACGGCCGATCTCGGCGTTGGAGCGGCCGTGGCTCATGCCCTCCAGCACCTGGATCTCGCGCGCGGTCAGCGTCGGCGCGGCGCCCATCTCCGCGGACCGCAGCCGGCGCGGGGCGAGCCGCCACGTCGGGTCGGCCAGCGCCTGGGTCACCGTCGCCCGCAGCTCGGCGCGCGAGGCGTCCTTGTGCAGATAGCCGCGGGCACCGGCGGCGACCGCGAGCGCGACACCGTCGAGGTCCTCGGCCACCGTGAGCATGATGATCCGGGCGCCGGGGTCGGCGGACAGCAGCCGGCGCACGGTCTCGACACCGCCGAGACCGGGCATCCGTACGTCCATCAGAATCAGGTCCGAGCGATCGGCGCCCCAGCGGCGGAGGACTTCCTCGCCGTTGGCCGCGGTCGTCACACGCTCGACGCCGGGCACGGTCGCAACCGCCCGTCGGAGCGCCTCTCGGGCAAGCGGGGAGTCGTCGCAGACGAGGACGGATGTCATGGCCGTCCTCCGCAGCTGATGCGCGTCACCTTGAGCCTCCAGGCTGGTACGTATCGTCACCTGTGCGATTGACGGCCCTCGGACACTTGCCCGAGGACTACCTCTGTCAACCGCCTCCGCACACTCAACGACGGTCACTCGAAAGAGTTACGGCTTCGGTGACCGTCTTCAGCACGCTCCGTAAGGAGCCGGATACGCAGACGGCATCGTGGGCGACCGGCATCCGCGCGTGCACCCTATGCCCTATTTGGCTCCCTTGCTTCCATTTTTGTGGAGTCTGCGACTAGATTCGCAATGAGTCATATTTACATCTGCTTCGACAGTAGATGTACGACCTTGAGTGGCCTTGAGTGCGGACTTGAGCACCGAGCCCGAATCAGCATCGCTTCGAGGGGACAAGCCATGGCAGATTTCTCCCGCCTCCCGGGCCCGAACGCAGACCTCTGGGACTGGCAGCTCCTCGCCGCCTGCCGCGGCGTGGACAGTTCGCTCTTCTTCCACCCGGAAGGCGAGCGCGGAGCGGCCCGCAGCGCGCGTGAGACATCGGCGAAGGAGGTCTGCATGCGCTGCCCGGTGCGGGCCGAGTGCGCGGCGCATGCCCTGGCGGTCCGCGAGCCCTACGGGGTCTGGGGCGGACTCACCGAGGACGAACGCGAAGAACTCATGGGCCGGGCCCGGCACCGGCTGATCCCGGCGACGTCACTGACCGCCGGACAGGCAGGCATGGGCGGCACCTGACCGTCCAGAGCGGATCATTTTCGAGGAAACGTTTCTGCAGAGACTGGGGCCCACGGACCGGGGCCCTTCCGCCGGTGCGGTCCACCGCACCTGTCGCACCCGTACGGCCGGTCCGGGCCCTTCAGCGCCCGTCCGCCGCTTCAGCGTCCGCGCCCCGCGGCGTCCACCAGCTGATCGAGCATCGCCCCGACCGCCGGAACCCGCGCCAGATCCGGCAGCGTGAGCGCGACGATCTCCCGGTGCACGGCCGGCTCCATCCGCACGGTCGTCGCCCCCTTGGGACGTACCGACTCCAGCGTCAGCTCGGGCAGTGCGGCGACGCCCAGACCCGCGCCCACCAGGCCGATCACCGCCGGATAGTCGTCCGTCGCGAAATCGATACGGGGGGTGAAGCCCGCGCTCTCGCAGACCTCGACGAGATGCCGGCGGCAGCGCGGGCAGCCCGCGATCCACGGTTCACCAGCCAGTTCTGCGAACCCCGCCGACTCCGCCCCGGCCAGCCGGTGGCCGTCCGGCACCAGCCCCGTCAGGCGGTCCTTGAGGATCGGCCGGACCACCAGGTCGTCCCACTCCGCGCCGGCCGCCGGGTCCGCGCCCCGCACCTCCGGGTAGCGGAAGGCCAGCGCGATCTCGCAGTCGCCGTTGCGCAGCATCTCGATCGAGCGGGGCGGCTCGGCCTCGACCAGCGAGACCCGGGTGCCGGGATGTGCGGCGCGCATCTTGGCCAGCGCGGTCGGCACCAGCGTCGAGCTGCCGGACGGGAACGACACCAGCCGCACCCGCCCCGCGCGCAGCCCGGCGATGGCCGCGACCTCCTCCTCGGCGGCGGTGAGGCCCGCCAGGATGCCGACGGCGTGCCGGACGAGCGCCTCGCCCGCCTGCGTCAGCCGCGTTTCACGGCCCGTACGGACCAGAAGGGGGGTGCCGGTGGCCTGTTCCAGGGCCTTCATCTGCTGGCTTACGGCGGGCTGGGTGCAGCCCAGTTCGCGCGCGGCGGCGGAGAAGGAACCGGTTCTGGCGACGGCGCGCAGCACGCGGAGATGGCGGGCCTCGATCATGCCTCAAGCATAAGCGAATCTTGGAGAGATCGTGAAAAAGCGACTGGGTTCTTTGGGTGGTGTGGTAAACGGTGGTGCGGGGGCGGCTTCCGGTTGCGCGCGCTGTGCGCGGCGGTGCGCCGGCGGGCTCCCCGTCGTCTGGCGACTGGGGTGGTGGGCCACACGGCGGCTGGGGTGGCGCTCGGGGTGGCGGCTCGCGCGGTGGTCCGCGCGGTGGTGGTGGCGTCTCGGGTGGTCATGGGGCATCCGGCGGCGGCGCTTCCGGTGGCCATGGGCCATGCATCGTCGGCATCGCTTCGGGCGGAGCAGTCGGCGGCGCCTTCTGCGGCGCCATGGCTTAGCGTGACGAGAGTGAGCACGACCTGGCGGCCCGGGAGCCCGATATGCAGCTGCTGACCGTGAATCTGGGGCGGGCCGCGCCGTCCGCCCATACGTCGACCGGGGGCACGGGCATCGACAAACGGCCGGCGGACGGCCCCGTGGCGGTCGCGGCCCCCGGCCCCAAGGGCGTCGGGGCGAGCGGGCTCGACGGCGACACGGTGGTCAATCTGCGCCACCACGGCGGCAACGACCAGGCCGTCTACGCCTACGCCCGCGAGGACCTGGACGACTGGGAGCGGGAGCTGGGCCGGCAGCTGGCCAACGGGGCGTTCGGCGAGAACCTCACCACGCTCGGCGTCGAGATCAGCGGCGCCCGGATCGGCGAACGCTGGCGGGTCGGGCCGCGGCTGCTGCTGGAGGTGTCCTCGCCGCGTATCCCGTGCCGGACGTTCCAGGAGTGGCTCGGGGAGCACGGCTGGATCAAGCGGTTCACCCAGGCGGCGGTGCCCGGCGCGTATCTGCGGGTGCTGGAGCCGGGCGAGATCCGCGCGGGTGATGCCGTCCAGGTGGTGCACCGGCCCGCGCACGAGGTGACCGTCGCGCTGATGTTCCGGGCCCTGACGACGCGGCCGGAGCTGCTGCCGCGGCTGCTGGAGGCGGGGGCGGCGCTGCATCCGGAGGCGCGGGCCAAGGCGCTGAAGCGGGCAGGGGACGAAGGGAACTGAGCGGCCGTTCGGGGTGGGAGGCCGCCTGCCGGGGCGGATAGCGTTCCGGTATGACGACTGCATTGATCACAGGAGCGACGGCGGGCATCGGGGCGGCGTTCGCCCGGCGGCTGGCGGGTGACGGCCACAACGTGGTGCTGGTGGCCCGCGATGAGAAGCGGCTGCGCGAACAGGCCACCGAACTGCACGACCGGCACGGCATCGAGGCGGAGGTACTGGTCGCCGACCTGGCGACCGAGGACGGCATCGCGGCCGTCGAGGCGCGGCTCGGCGAGTCGAAGCACCCGGTGGACGTACTGGTCAACAACGCGGGCTTCGGCAACAAGGGCGAGTACCTCGAAGTGCCGATGGCCGACGAGCTGAAGATGCTGAAGGTGCACTGCGAGGCGGTGCTGCGGCTGACCTCGACGGCGGTACGGGGGATGCGGGAGCGCCGGCGGGGTGCGGTGGTCAATGTGGCGTCGGTGGCGGCCTTTGTGCCGCGCGGTACGTACGGGGCGAGCAAGGCGTGGGTGGTGCAGTTCACGCAGGGGGCGGCGCGGGATCTGGCGGGCAGCGGGGTGCGGCTGATGGCGCTGTGCCCGGGGTTCGTACGGACCGAGTTCCATCAGCGGGCCGGGATGGGGACGGACAACATCCCCTCGTGGATGTGGCTGGACGCGGACAAGCTGGTGGATGCGGCGATGAAGGATCTGCTGCGAGGGAAGTCGCTGTCCATTCCCGACCCGCGGTACAAGGCGCTGATGGGGGCGGTGAAGCTGGCGCCTCGTGGTGTGCTGGGCGGCCTGTCCTCTCGGACCGGCCGCAAATACGGGCCGCGCTAGGCGGCTCGCTGCGCTTTGCCGGAACCCCACGTTGTCGGCTTTCCCGCCGTAGGGCTACTCGCCGTCGCGCCTGCGGCGGGGCCGTCCGCTGCGCTTAGCCCGGGCCCCACGTTGTCGTCTGCGGCGCCACGGTTCTTCTCGCCGTTGCGCCTGCGGCGGGCCCGTCCGCTGCGCGGGGCTGTTCGGCAGCGGCGCCGGGCTTACACGGCTCCGCCGCTACAGCCCGGCGCCTCCCGTGGGAGGTGGGGGAAAGACAGGTGGGTGCTGGTGCCGTCGTGCCAGGTGATGTGGATCGTGGTGCCTGTGATGGTGGTCGTGGCCAGTTCGCTTACGGGTGCGGGAGTTGGGTCGTCCGTCAGGGATGCCAGGGAGAGGAAGAGGGTGCCCCGGGGGTCTGATGTGGTGGTGCCCTCCAGGGCGGCTGTGTGGGTGGCGGGAGCGAAGAGGGTGCTTCCCGCCGGGGTTGTGCGGGGTGGGTGGGTGTAGCCCCGTACGGGGTGGAGCTGGGCAGTGGGGCCGTCGGGGGTGGTGGCCCAGCCGGTTTGGCGTACGGGGGTGCCGGGTGGGGCGCCGGTTACCAGGTGGGCGCGGACTTCGGTGCGGCCGTGGGCGGCGGTGGCGGACAGGATCCGGATTCCGGGGAGTTCGGCGCCGTCGGGGTGGTGCGGGGTGTGGGCGGAGGCCGCCCAGTCGGCGCCCGAGCTGTGCGGGACGGCGGGGCCGCGGGTGGTGGGGCGGCCGTCGATGAGCAGGGCGAAGTGGTTGTCGTCGGGCTCCCCTGCGGTCGGTCCCGTGCGGGTGGAGTAGGCGTAGCGGGCGTAGTACGGGTCGGGGGCGGGGCGGGTGCCGTTGCTGCCGTGGTTGTGGACGCGGACCAGGCCGTCGGAGGCGGTGGAGTGGAGGAGCAGACCGGTGGGGCCGAGGGGTTTGACGGTGTCCTTGGTTTCGGCGGGGAGGGGCTCTTCGGGGGACGTCCAGGCCGGGTGGCCGGGGGGCAGGAGCAGGCCGAGGAATCCCTTGGACGCCCAGTAGGGGGAAGCGGGGCCCGAGTAGGTCTGGAGCATGGGGGCGTAGGGGCCGTACCAGCCGAGGGGCAGCAGGCCGTGTGCGGTGACGGCGCCGCGGTCGAGGAAGTGCCGCAGTGTGCCGGAGGCCAGGCGGCGGGTGGCGCCGGGGGTGAGCGGGGTGTGGCCGGTGAGGGCGCCCAGCCAGGGGGCGGCGGTGGCGGCGAAGCGGTAGGTGAGGGAGCGGCCGAAGGGCAGCGGGGCGCCGTTGGCGTCGAACAGGCGGGTGTAGTCGGCCAGTTGGGCGTGCAGGCGGGTCCCGTAGGCGGTCAGGAGGGCGCGGTCGGCGGCGAGATGGGCGTGCAGGACGGGGTAGAAGTGCAGGGCCCAGGCGTTGTAGTGGTCGAAGGCGCGGTTGTCGCCGTCGGAGTACCAGCCGTCGCCCAGGTACCAGTCCTCGATACGGGTCAGTGCACGGTCGATGGCGGCCTGGGCGCGTACGGGCTCGATGCCCGCGTCCTGGAGGAACCCGGCGACGGTGAGGCCGAAGAGCCACCAGTTGTTGTCCACGGGGGACGGGGTGAGCGCGGGCAGCAGCCAGTCGGCGAGGCGGGTGCGGACCCGGTCGTCGAGGGTGTCCCAGAGCCAGGGGCGGGTCAGGCGCAGGCCCAGCGCGAGGGAGGCGGCTTCCACGCGGGCCTGCCGGGTGGTGTGGATGCGGGGCCAGGAGTCGGGGAGGGCGGTGTGCAACTCCCGCTCCGTGGTGGGGTTCCGGGGGCCTTCGGTCAGGCCTTCGGCGTAGCGGGGCAGGTGGCCCTGGGGGTCGGCGCCGTCGCTGCCGGCGACGCGGAGGGCGGCCAGCAGGAAGGTGCGGGCGAAGCCTTCGAGGGCGTCCGAGCGGGGGCCGGAGGAGCTGGGGCGGCCGCCGGGGAGGGCGATCAGGGCGTGGTGCGGTGAGGCGTACGGGACCGTGGCGCGCAGCAGGGCGTCGGCCGTGGCCTCCCAGTGGGCGCGGGTCCAGCCGGTGTACGGGCTGCGGGCGCGGTCCTCGGGCGGGAGCGGGAAGGGGTGTCCCGCGCCGGCGGTCCGCGCATCCTGCGGCGATGTGCTGTCCATGCCGTGCTCCTGTGCCATGTGTGGATCCAGGCCGGTCGATGGTGCGTTGTCACCCCCTCGGACGTCTCGTTCCTCCCCGCGAGGGGCACTCACTCACTATGCACGCGACCGCCGACACCCCGTCCGGGCCTGTGGACAACCCGCCGGCTCCGCCCGCCCTGCTGCTGTCGATGGGCCCCGGTGTCGCCGACCGGCTCCTGACCGGCCGCCACCGCGCCCGCCTCGTGGCCCTCGCCCGTACCGACCCGCATCTCGTCGCGCACGAGCTGGCCGACCCGACGCCCGCGGTCGGATCCGCCCTGGCAGCGGCCGAGGTCCTCCTCACCTGCTGGGGCGCCCCGCCGCTGACCGCCCATGTCCTCGACGCGGCCCCCCGGCTGCGTGCCGTCATCCATGCCGCCGGCTCCGTCAAACACCACATCACCGACGCCTGCTGGCAGCGCGGCATCGCCGTCACCTCGGCCGCCGCCGCCAATGCGCTGCCGGTCGCCGAATACACCCTCGCCGCGATCCTCTTCGCCAACAAACGCGTTCTGCACACCGCCCACCGCTACCGCACCCTGCGCGCCCCGCACGACTGGCAGCACGAGCTGACCGGCGCCGGCAACCACGGCCGCACCGTCGGCGTCATCGGCGCCTCCCGTATCGGCCGCCGCGTCATCGAGCTCCTCCGCCCCTTCGACCTGCGGGTCCTCCTCCACGACCCGTACGTCGCCCCCGCCGAGGCCGTCCGCCTGGGTGTCACCCCGGTGCCCCTCGGCGCCCTCTGCGCCGACAGCGACGTCGTCACCGTCCACGCCCCCGAACTGCCCGCCACCCGCCACCTGCTCGGTGCCCCGGAGCTGGCCCTGATGCCGGACGGCGCCACCCTCATCAACACCGCCCGCGGCTCTCTCGTGGACGAACCAGCCCTCCTCGCCGAGCTGCTGACGGGCCGCCTGAACGCCGTCCTCGACGTCACCGAACCCGACCTCCCGCCGCCCGCCTCCCCGTTGTACGAGCTCCCCAACGTCCTGCTGACGCCGCACATCGCCGGCTCCCTCGGCGGCGAGCTCCACCGGATGGCCGACCTGGCGCTGGACGAACTGGAGCGCTACGTCCACGGCCGGCCCTTCGCGGACCCGGTGCACCGGGGAACCCAGCACCGTTCGGCATGATCACGCCGAGCGTCACATTCCCCACTAAGCTGGGCATAACAATGCATATATCGCGCCGAGCTGCCAGGGAGGCGCCATGAAATTCGTACAGATAATCGACTACAAGACCGGGCGGCCCGAGGGCATGAACGCGCTCATGGACAAATGGGTCGAGCAGACCAAGGGCAAGCGGACCGCCACCCACAGCCTCATCGGCAAGGACCGCTCCGATGCGTCCCACTACGTCGAGATCGTCGAATTCCCCTCGCACGAAGAGGCGGTGAAGAACTCCCGGCTGCCGGAGACCGACCGGATCTTCCAGGAGATGGTGGCGCTCTGCGACGGGATGCCGTCGTTCACCGACCTCGATGTCATCCGGGACGAACAGCTGAACACCGCAACCGCCCGCCGGTTCTTCCACGAGATCGCGGTCGGGGGCAATCTCCAGGCCGTCGACGAGGTGTTCGCGGCCGACTACCGGGACCACGACGTCATCAAGGAGGAGGAGACCGTGGTCGGGTCCGACGTCATGCGGCAGGACGTCACCTCCTGGCGGGCCGCCTTCGACTTCACCTTCGACCTGGAGAGCCAGATCGCCGAGGGCGACGACGTGGTGACGCGCTGGACCTGGACCGGCACGCACAAGGGCGCGTTCATGGACGTCCAGCCGACCGGCAAGGTGTGCACCATGACCGGCATCACGACCTTCCGGTTCCGCGACGGAAAGATCCAGGAAGGCTGGTGGCACTACGACGTCCTGGGCCTGATGCGGCAACTGGGCGCGCTCTGACCGGACCGTCCGGCCGAGCCGGATGGCCAAGCGGGAGGACAAGCGGGAGCCCAGGCAAAAGGCCCCCGTTCCCGTCGTTCACGAACGGGAACAGGGGCCCTTCTGCTCGTTACGCAGCCGACGGCACGGCTACGCGGCGGTCAGGCGTCAGTGCGCGTGGCCGTGACCGTGGCCGTGACCGGCCTCGCCGTCCTCTTCTTCCTTCTTCTCGACGACCAGGGTCTCGGTCGTCAGGAGGAGGGAGGCGATGGAGGCGGCGTTCTCCAGGGCGGAGCGGGTGACCTTGACCGGGTCGATGACGCCGGCCTTGACCAGGTCGCCGTACTCGCCGGTGGCGGCGTTGAAGCCCTGGCCCTTGTCCTGCTCGGCGACCTTCGCGGTGATGACGTAGCCCTCGAGGCCGGCGTTCTCGGCGATCCAGCGCAGCGGCTCGACGGCGGCGCGGCGGACGACGGCGACACCGGTGGCCTCGTCGCCCTCCTTGCCGAGGTTGCCCTCGAGCACCTTGACGGCGTGGACCAGCGCGGAGCCACCACCGGAGACGATGCCCTCCTCGACCGCGGCGCGGGTCGCGGAGATGGCGTCCTCCAGACGGTGCTTCTTCTCCTTGAGCTCGACCTCGGTGGCCGCACCCACGCGGATGACGCAGACGCCGCCGGCGAGCTTGGCGAGGCGCTCCTGGAGCTTCTCGCGGTCCCAGTCGGAGTCGGTGGTCTCGATCTCGGACTTGATCTGGGCGACGCGGCCGGCGACGTCGTCGCTGTTGCCGCCGCCGTCGACGATGGTGGTGTCGTCCTTGGTGACGGTCACGCGGCGGGCGGTGCCCAGCACGTCCAGACCGGCCTGGTCGAGCTTGAGGCCGACCTCCTCGGCGATGACGGTGGCACCGGTGAGGGTGGCCATGTCGCCGAGCATCGCCTTGCGGCGGTCACCGAAGCCGGGGGCCTTGACGGCCACGGCGTTGAAGGTGCCACGGATCTTGTTGACGACCAGGGTGGAGAGCGCCTCGCCCTCGACATCCTCGGCGATGATCAGCAGCGGCTTGGAGCCACCCGCCTGGATGACCTTCTCCAGCAGCGGCAGCAGGTCCTGGATGGAGGCGATCTTGCCCTGGTGGATCAGGATGTACGGGTCCTCGAGGACGGCCTCCATCCGCTCCTGGTCGGTGACCATGTACGGCGAGAGGTAGCCCTTGTCGAAGGCCATGCCCTCGGTGAAGTCCAGCTCCAGACCGAAGGTGTTGGACTCCTCGACGGTGATGACACCGTCCTTGCCGACCTTGTCCATCGCCTCGGCGATGAGCTCGCCGACCTGCTTGTCCTGGGCGGACAGGGCGGCGACGGCAGCGATGTCCGACTTGGAGTCGATCGGGCGGGAGCTCGCCAGCAGCTCGTCGGAGACGGCCTTGACGGCCGCGTCGATGCCCTTCTTCAGGGCGGCCGGGGAGGCGCCCGCGGCGACGTTGCGCAGGCCCTCGCGGACCAGCGCCTGGGCCAGCACGGTGGCGGTGGTGGTGCCGTCACCCGCAATGTCGTTGGTCTTGGTCGCCACCTCCTTGACGAGCTGGGCGCCCAGGTTCTCGTACGGGTCCTCGACCTCGACCTCGCGCGCGATGGTGACACCGTCGTTGGTGATCGTCGGGGCGCCGAACTTCTTGTCGATGACGACGTTGCGGCCCTTGGGGCCGATCGTCACCTTGACCGTGTCGGCCAGCTTGTTGACGCCGCGCTCGAGGGCGCGACGGGCGTCCTCGTCGAACTTCAGGATCTTCGCCATGGGTTGCTTCAAGTCCTCTCATTGCGATCGTCGGCCTCGCCGCCGTGACCGCTATCGCTCATACGAACTGCGCCCCTGCCCCGGGTCGGTGAGAACGCGGGAACCAGGGGCGCAGATCAAGGCAAAACGTGGGTGAATTACTTCTCGACGATCGCGAGAACGTCGCGAGCCGAGAGGACGAGGTACTCCTCGCCGCTGTACTTCACCTCGGTGCCGCCGTACTTGCTGTAGAGCACGACGTCGCCAACGCTGACGTCGAGCGGAAGACGGTTGCCGTCCTCGAAGCGGCCCGGACCCACGGCCAGGACGACGCCCTCCTGGGGCTTCTCCTTCGCGGTGTCCGGAATGACCAGGCCCGAAGCCGTGGTCTGCTCGGCGTCGAGCGGCTGGACCACGATGCGGTCCTCGAGCGGCTTGATGGCAACCTTGGAGCTGGCGGTCGTCACGATCCGACCTCCCCCTTCGGAGATCTCACGGGGTTAACTGTCTGAGGTGGCGACCAGGTGGATCCGTCGTCGCGGGTGCCGGACCTGCCCGTTCGCGCATAGTTGGCACTCACCGGTGGAGAGTGCCAACGCCGAGACTATGACGCGGTTAGCACTCGGTCAAGCGGAGTGCCAATCGAGGTCGCGGCCTGTCGTCCGCGCGGCGACGCCCTGCCGCCGCCGGGGGCAGGAATTCGGACACACCCCTCACACCCGTCGCAACCCTGCGCACCGCTCCCTCGTCTCCTTTCCCGGACCGAAGGCCCCGGTGGGAGGGCCCGGACGGACAGAACGACGGAGGACTCGTGCGCGAACCGACCAGCGCTTCCCGGGCGTCACGGAGACGGCAGCGGGAGAGCGACGTCGAGCGCACGATGACGTTCGCCGCCCTCGCCCGCGCTCCCGACCGCCGCCGGACCGAGGCCTGGCTGCTCGCCCTCGTCGTCCCGATCGCCGTCTTCGGCTATGTCTGCACCGGACTGTCGATGACCGGCCGGCTGCCGTCCGGTCTGGCCGTGTTCACCGCCGTCATGCTGTCCGTCGCCTGGCTGCCGCACCTGGTCCTGCGCCGCTTCGCGGACCGCGCCGATCCGCTGATCCTGCCGCTGACGACGCTGCTGACCGGGCTCGGCCTGGTGCTGCTGAGCCGGCTGGACATCACCTACGCCGCCACCCCCCGGCTCAAGATTCCGCAGGCGGCCCCCGGGCAGCTGATGTGGACCGGGATCGGGGTGGCGGTCTGCATCGGGGTGCTGATCCTGCTGCGCGACCACCGGCGGCTGCAGCGCTACCTCTATCTGACGATGGCGGTCGCGCTGGTGCTGCTGATGGCGCCGGCGTTCTTCCCCGGCGACACCTTCGGCGCCAAGCGCTGGATCTTCCTCGGGCCGCTGTCGCTCCAGCCCGGCGAGTTCGTCAAGATCGCGATCGCGGTGTTCTTCGCCGGCTATCTGACGGTCAACCGCAATGCCCTGGCGCTGACCGGCCGGCGCGTCCTGGGCGTCCAGCTGCCGCCGGGGCGCCAGCTCGGGCCGATCGTCACCATCTGGGCCGTCAGCCTGCTGGTGCTGGTATTCGAGCGGGACCTGGGCACCTCGCTGATCTTCTTCGGCGTGTTCGTGATCATGCTGTACGTGGCGACCGAGCGCACCAGCTGGGTGCTGTGCGGGCTCCTGCTGGCCGTGGTGGGCGCGGGGACGGTGGGATCCCTCGAGCCGCATGTCCACGGCCGGGTCACCGCCTGGCTGGACCCCATGTTCGCGTTCACCAAGGAGGGCGAGAAGGCCGGGGCGTCGCAGCAGCTGGGGGAGGCGCTCTTCAGCTTCGGCTCCGGAGGCATCACCGGCACGGGGCTGGGTCAGGGCCGGCCCGAAATAGTCGGCTTCGCCGGCAACAGCGACTTCATCCTCACCACCGTCGGCGAGGAGCTGGGCCTGGCCGGGGTGATGGTCGTGGTGATGCTCTACGCGCTGCTCGCCCAGCGGGGCCTGCGGGTGGGCCTGACCTCCCGCGACCCGTTCGGCAAACTGCTGGCGGTCGGACTCTCCAGCGCGCTGGTGCTCCAGGTCTTCGTCGTCTCCGGCGGCGTCACCGGCCTGATCCCGCTCACCGGCAAGGCGCTTCCGTTCCTCGCCAAGGGCGGCTCGTCGCTCGTCGCGAACTGGGTGATGGTGGGGCTGCTGCTGCGGATCAGCGACACCGCCCAGCGCCGCCGCGAGCCGGTGGGCCCGCGGCCCCGGACGTAGCCCCGCGGACCGCGCGGCACGCTACGCGTAGTCCTCCAGCCGGGCGATGGCGAAGCCCTGCTGCTGGGCCGCGCGCAGCGCCGCGAGGGTCGCGGTCACCGCCCCGTGCCGGTCCCGGCGGAGGTCGAAGCGGACCAGGACGATGTCGCCGGGTTGCAGCCGGTGGTCCCGGGCGTGATAGGCCATCCGGCCGGGGGACGCCTCCTCGTTCCACAGCGGTACGACCTTGACGCCGCAGGCGGCGGCCATCCGCAGGGTGTCCAGGGTGTAGGCGCCGAGCGGCGGCCGGAACAGCTGCGGCCGCTGCCCCGTCTCGCGCCGCAGGGCGTCCTGCTGCCCGCAGATCGCCGCGCGCTGCGGCCCCGCACCGCCCAGCCGCGGCAGGGCGCGCCGGTGCCAGGTGGGGAACACGCTGTAGGGCACGTCGAGTTCGCGCATCATCCGGACGAACTCCGGGTCCTTCGCCGCGGCGTCGTCGACCGTCAGGAAGACCACCTTGGCGCGGGTCGGCACCCGGGTGATCACCGCCGGCAGCCCCTTGCCACGGCCCCGGGCGAGCCGCGGCTCGGTGGTCAGGAACGGCTTGAAGGCCGGCGGCTGCGGCACGCTGAGCGGCGCCCCGGCCAGCCCGTACTGGCGGCCCGCGGTCACCTGGCGCACATGCGCGTCCACCATCCTCAGGGCCTGGGAGTGCAGCGCGCGGGCATCGGGCGCTGCGACGGCCGGCCCGGCGGCCGGTACGTTGTCCAGCAGGTCCTCGCCGCGCACCGCACCACAGCCGGCGGCCAGCAGTCCGAGTACGGAGAGGGCCGCCAGGCCCCGAGCCCCGGCGGCGGCCCCCGCGGCCTCGGCCCCGGTCGTGCCCTCGCCGCGCACCCGGCCGGATCGGAAAAATCTGACAATCTGCATAACCCGGATCTTGGCAGTGCGCCCCGCCCGCACCGCGGCGCCACAACCCGCCACGCCGGTGCGGTCAGCCGACTGGCCCACAATGGGGCAGGTGACCGACCTCGACACCTTCACCGCCCTGCTCACCCCCGAGGGGCAGGAGCTGCTGGCCGCACTGCGGGACCACGATCCGGCCGACGACCTGGCCGCCGCGACCCGGCTGCGCCGTACCCACCCCGCGCCCCTGGTGTCGGCCGCCCTCGGGCAGGCCCGGCTGCGGCAGCGCGCGGTGGCGAAGTTCGGGGACGACGCCCGGCGGATGTACTTCACGCCGAACGGCGTCGAGCAGTCCACCCGCGCCACCGTGGCCGCCCACCGCGCCGCCCGGCTCGCCGCGCTCGGCGTCCGTACGCTGGCCGACCTCTGCTCCGGCATCGGCGGCGACGCCCTCGCCCTGGCCCGCGCCGGCATCTCCGTCCTCGCCGTCGACCGCGACCCGCTGGCCTGCGCCGCCGCCCGCGCCAACGCCGAGGCGCTGGGGCTGGCCGGTCTGATCGAGGTGCGCTGCGCGGATGTGACGGAGGTGGACACGGCCGGGTTCGACGCGGTGTTCGTGGATCCGGCGCGGCGGAGCACGGGCCGGGGCGGCCGCATCTTCGATCCCGAGGCGTACTCGCCGCCGCTGTCCTGGGCCGTGGAGGCGGCCCGTAAGGCCCCGTACGCGGCGCTGAAGATCGCGCCCGGCGTGCCGCACGAGGCGCTGCCGGAGGACGCCGAGACGGAGTGGATCTCCGACGGGGGCGATGTGAAGGAGGCGGTGGTCTGGTTCGGCGCCGCCTTCACGCCCGGCGGCCGCCGCGCGACCCTGCTCCCCGGCGGCGCCTCACTGCCCGGCGCCGGCCTGCCCGACCCCGAGCCGGGCTCGGTCGGCCGCTGGCTGTACGAGCCGGACGGCGCCGTGATCCGGGCCCACCTGGTGGCCGATGTCGCCCGGCAGATCGGCGGCCGGCTGATCGACCCGACGATCGCGTACCTCACGGCCGACGAGCTGACCGCGACCCCGTACGCCACCGCCTACGAGATCACCGACGTCCTGCCCTTCAACGTCAAGAAGCTGCGGGCGCTGCTGCGGGAACGCGGGATCGGCATCGCGGAGATCAAGAAACGGGGGTCGGCGGTCTCACCGGAGGAACTGCGCAAGAAGCTCCGCCTCGAAGGGGTGAACTCCTGCACGATCATCCTCACGCGGGTGGCGGGAAAGCCCAGCATGCTGTTGGGCAGGCCGGTACGAGGGTAGTCACGCGAGGGAGCCAGAGATGACCGGCGAGTACGTCACCGAGTGGGAAGACCCGGCCGATCTGCTGGTCGCGCTGGAGAAGGCGTACGGAATTCCGGTTCGTGCCGAGTACGTCGAGGAGCACCCGGTCCTCCTGCCACCCCGCGAAGACAGCCATGACCACTGCGCGTCGGAGCTCGCCTTCCAACTGCACAATGCGGGCGTACGGCCAGGAAAGGGCAACGGCTATCGCATCGGATCACCAGGAGACTGGTCGGGTGCGCTGGTCATCCCCGACTTCTCCGTGCTGCGCCGCGAGCCCACCGCGGCGGACGAGGCTCGCTACCAAGCTCACGAGGGCTGGTACCCGGTCGATCTGCTCGGCCTCGTCGGCGAGGTCACCTCGTCCCTCCACGAGATCGACTCCGGGCCCAAGTACCGGGCCTACGCATCCGCCGGAGTACCGGTCTATGCACTGATCCACCGTCAGGCCGGCAAGGCGTACGCCTTCTCCCATCCTGCGGCGGGTGAGTACACCACCGAAGTCGAGGTGGAGATCGGCCACACCCTGCCCCTCCCCACCCCCTACCCGGCCCTGGAGACCGCCTTCATGGTGGAGAGCTGAGCCCATCCCCTCAGGAGTACAGGTTCCGCTTGCTCAGCTCATGAACGTGGTCATGGGTGTGCCCGTGCCCGTGCCCGGTGTCCTCCCCCGGCACATGCGGCTCCGTCACCGGCAGCGACGAGTCCGCCGAGAGCCCCCAGTCCGACGCCGGACGGTTGCGGGCCACCATCTCCGCGCCCAGGGCCGCGACCATCGCCCCGTTGTCGGTGCACAGCTTGGGCCGCGGCACCCGCAGCGTGATCCCGGCGTCCTCGCAGCGCCGTTCGGCCAGGGCCCGCAGGCGGGAGTTGGCCGCGACCCCACCGCCGATCATCAGGTGGTCGACGCCGTTGTCCTTGCAGGCCCGCACGGCCTTGCGGGTCAGCACATCCACCACGGCCTCCTGGAAGGACGCCGAGACATCCGCCACCGGGACGTCCTCGCCGGCAGCCCGCTTGGCCTCGATCCAGCGCGCAACCGCCGTCTTCAGGCCGGAGAAGGAGAAGTCGTAGACCGGGTCGCGGGGGCCGGTCAGCCCGCGCGGGAAGCGGATCGCGTCCGGGTTGCCCTCCCTGGCGTAGCGGTCGATGACCGGGCCGCCCGGGAAGCCGAGGTTCAGCACCCGCGCGATCTTGTCGAACGCCTCGCCCGCCGCGTCGTCGATGGTCGAGCCCAGGGGGCGTACGTCCGAGGTGATGTCGGGGGCGAGGAGGAGGGAGGAGTGGCCGCCGGAGACCAGCAGGGCCATGGTCGGCTCCGGGAGCGGCCCGTGTTCCAGCTGGTCGACGCAGATGTGCGAGGCCAGGTGGTTGACGCCGTAGAGCGGCTTGCCCAGGGCGTAGGCGTATGCCTTCGCGGCCGAGACACCGACCAGAAGGGCGCCCGCGAGGCCGGGGCCCGCGGTGACCGCGATGCCGTCGAGGTCGCTCGCCGCCACCCCGGCGTCCTTCAGGGCGCGCTGGATGGTGGGGACCATCGCCTCCAGGTGCGCCCGCGAGGCGACCTCGGGGACGACGCCGCCGAAGCGGGCGTGTTCGTCGACGCTGGAGGCAACCGCGTCGGCCAGCAGCGTGTGGCCGCGGACGATGCCGACTCCGGTCTCGTCGCAGGAGGTCTCGATGCCGAGGACGAGCGGTTCGTCAGCCATGGGTCGGGTTTCCTTGCGTTCCGTGGACGGGAGATGCGGGTGATGCGGAGGGCTCCGCGGATGCGGACGGCTCGGCGGATGCGGACGGCTCGGCGGATTCGGTGGTCGGGCGCATGACCAGACGCATGACCAGGGCGTCGACATTGCCCGGCTGGTAGTAGCCGCGCCGGAAGCCGATCGGCTCGAAGCCGAAGCGCTCGTACAGGCGCTGCGCGCGGAGGTTGTCGACCCGTACCTCCAGCAGCACCTCGCGGCATTCGAAGGCGGTGGCGGCCGAGAGCAGTTCGGTCAGCAGCCGGGCGCCCAGGCCGGTGCCCCACTGGTCGCGGGCGGTGGCGATGGTCTGGATGTCGCCGGTGGCGTCGATGGCGCACAGGCCGCCGTAGCCGACGACACGGCCGTCCCGTTCGGCGACGAGATAGCGGCGGGTGGCACCCGCGCCGCGCGCGTGGGCCAGCTCGGACCAGAACATCCCCGCCGACCAGGCGTCCTCGGGGAACAGCTCGCGCTCCAGCGCCAGCACCGGCTCGATGTCCCACCAGCGCATCTCGCGCAGTACGACCTGGTCCGTCACCGCGGGGTGACCACCTTGTAGTTGGCCGGGACCTGGGCGTCGGGGCGGCGCAGATACAGCGGCTGCGGGGGCAGGAACTCCTCGCCGGCCGCGAGCTTTCCGGCGGCCAGTGCGGCGAGCGCGGCCGCGGACTGGTGCTCGGGGCCCTCGCGCCGTACGCCGGTGAAGACCGTGTCGTAGAGCAGTGCGCCCGCGCCCACCGAGGGCACCCCGGCCACCTGGCCGGCGATGTCGGCGGGGCGGTCGACGGCAGGTTCGGTCAGCCGCGTAATCAAGCGGGGCGCGGCGGAGCCGCTCGTTGAGGGGCGGTGGTCGGGCGACGGGCGGGCCTCGTAGCGCGCCCAGTAGACCTCCTTGCGGCGGGCGTCCGTCGCCACCACGAAGGGCTCCTCCAGGCCGGCGGCATACGCGATGCCGTCCAGCGAGCACAGGCCGTGCACCGGGACGCCGAGGACGGAGCCGAAGGTCGCCGCCGTGACGAGCCCCACACGCAGTCCGGTGTACGGGCCGGGCCCGACGCCGACCACGATGTCGCTGACCGCGTCGAGCTTGCGGCCGGCCTCGGCCAGCACCCGGTCGACGGCGGGGAGCAGCAGCTCGCCGTGCCGTCGGGCGTCCACCTGGCGGGACTCGGCGAGGACGCGCGAACCGTCGTGCAGGGCGACGGTGACGGCGGGGGTGGCGGTGTCAAGAGCTAGCAGCAGCACGCCTTAAGCCTACGGCCCGGGCGGCGGGGGTCGGCGCCTCGGCCGGTGGTGCCCGTCGCGGTGCTAACGTCGGCCCATAAGTATGCCCGGCGGCAGAAACGGAAAGGTGGCACAGCGGTGCCCGCTAAGAGCAGCACGATCGTCACCGCTCTCACCGCGGCCGCCCTGGTCGCGGTCGGCGTGCTCGGCTACCAGGCCTCGGCGTCCGCCCCGGACCGTCTGACGGCCCGCGGCGAGAGCCACCACGGCAAGCGCGCCGCGCACCACAGCCCTCCCGCGAAGAAGGACCGGACACCGCGCCCCGCCGCCGTCCCGGCGGCCTCCGGCACCGGCAAGCGGGTCGTCTACGCGCTGGGCGCCAAGCGGGTCTGGCTGGTGGATGCGCAGGGCAAGGCGCTGCGGACGTATCAGGTCACGCCGAGCACGGTGAGCCCGGCGGCGGGCAGCTACCAGGTCACCCAGCGCTCCGTGAGTCTGACCGGCTCCGACGGCCTGGCGATCGAGCATGTGGTGCTGTTCGCCAAGACCGAGGGCGTGGTGATCGGTTTCAGCGCGGCGGTCGACGGCTCCACGCCCAAGCCGGGCCCTGGTGCGGCGAAGAAGACCGGCGGTGTGCGGGAGTCCCGGGCCGACGGCAAGGCGATGTGGGACTTCGCGCTGGTCGGCACCAAGGTCGTCGTGGTCGCCTGACGGCCGTCAGGTCCGTGCGGCAACACCCCTCCAACACCCCTCCTACGGGCTACGCCGCATCGCGTCCTTTGGTGGACGCGGGTCCCTCTTTCCCGTCCCGGCGGTCCGTGCGGGGCTCCGTCGCGGCATCGGGCGGCGTGGAGACGGCACTGGCCGCGGCGCACGCCGCCAGCAGCTGATGCATCGTCGGCGGCTGTTCGGGGGCGTCGCGCTCGGCGCGCCGGGCCGCCGCGACGGTGGCGCCCCCGCGGCGTTCAGGCGTGGGGGAAGGCTGGTGGGCCATGTGAACGCCTCCCGGGCTCCTGGGACAAGCGACAGTGGCCAGGCCGGCAACTTAGGCTGACCTAACCGGGACTCTCCCCACCCATGTGACCACGCGCGGTACCGCGTGCGCAACATCTTGCCGACGCCTTGTCGGAAACTACGGGAGGGCGGGTCCGGTGGGTCCGGCGCAGCCGGACCCCGGCCCTCAGCAGCTCTCCAGCCTGCCGAGCCCCGCGTCCGCCCAACGGGCACCGAGCCCGGTGACCGTCACCTCGCGGACGTCGTCCCGCTCCGCCTCCGGATGACTGTCGAGGCCCGGCGCATCGGCGCCCACGGCCCGGCCGATCACCACATGCAGCCGGTCGTCGGACAGGTCCTCGACCTTGCCGTCGCCCCATTCCACGACCACCACGGACTCGGGCAGCGAGACATCGAGATCCAGGTCCTCCATCTCGTCGAGGCCGCCGCCCAGGCGGTAGGCGTCGACGTGGACGAGGGCCGGGCCGCCGGTCAGCGACGGGTGCACCCGGGCGATGACGAAGGTGGGCGAGGTCACGGCGCCGCGTACGCCCAGGCCCTCCCCCAGGCCCCGGGTCAGCGTGGTCTTGCCGGCGCCCAGCTCACCGGTGAGCAGCACCAGATCGCCGGGGCGCAGCAGCGAGGCCAGTCTGCGGCCCAACTCCTGCATCTGATCGGGGGTCTTGACGGTGACATGCGCGATCGCGCCGCTGATGCTCATGCCGAAACCTCGCTGCGCTCACTCATGCCGCAAATGGTACGGGCCCGGACGGCACCCCACGTCGGGGTGACCCGAGGCAGGAGCCGTTGCCGGTTGCGGTGGATGGAGTGACCACACCCCGGCACACTGCCGGGCCGGGCCGTCGCGTCCGCCGTCTCAGGCCCTGGCCGAGCGCGAGCTGCGGGCCGTCGCGCTGGCCCGTTCCACCAGCGACACCAGCTGGTCGTTGACCAGCTCGGGCCGCTCCAGCATCACCAGATGCCCGGCGCCCGGGATGCACAGCAGATCGGCGTGCGGCAGCCGTTCGGCGATGGTGCGGCTGTGGTCGGCGGGGGTGATCAGGTCCTTCTCCCCGGCGAGCACCAGCGCCGGCTTCGCGTCGTACGCCACCAGCGCCTCGGTCTTGTCGTGCACCGCGAAGGCCGGATAGAACTCGGCGACCACATCGATCGGGGTCGCCTCGATCAGCCGCTCGGCGAACCGCGCGATGCCCGGGTCCACGTTCTCCGGCGTCCCGAACGAATACCGCTTGATCAGCCCCGCGAACAGATCGGCGGTGGCCCGCCGCCCCCGCTCGACGATCTCGCTCTGCGACCCCAGCGCCCTGAGCAGCCCCGGCGCCAGCGCGTGGAACGCCTTCACCCCCATCGACGGCAGACCGAACGCGACCTCGCTCAGACGGCCCGCCGAGGTGCCGATCAGCGCCACGCCGACCACCCGCTCCGCGACGTACTCGGGGAACTGGTCGGCCAGCGCCATCACCGTCATCCCGCCCATGGAGTGCCCGACCAGCACGATCGGCCCCTCGGGCACGGCGGCGTCCAGCACCGCCTTGAGATCGCGGCCCAGCAGGTCGATGGTGACCGGATCCGTACCGTCGATCTGGCCGTGGCCGCGCGCCGAGCGGCCGTGGCTGCGCTGGTCCCAGTGGACCGTACGGACGATGCCGCGCAGCGCCGCGCGCTGGAAGTGCCAGGAGTCCTGGCTGAGGCAGTAGCCGTGGCTGAAGACGACGGTGGGCGCCACCGAACGGCGCCCCAGCGCGGCCAGCAGCCGCTTGCGGACGCCCTGTGCGCCCTGCACTCCCTGCCCGTCCAGCGCGGCGCGGGCGCCGTCCTTGGCGCCCTTGCCGTTCTTCGCCGCCTTGGCGGTCCTGGCGGTCTTCCCGCCGTTCCCGGGTGCCTCCCCCGGCTCGTCCACCTCGTAGTACAGCTCGGTGCCGTCCTCGGCGACGGCCGAGCCGGAGGTGCCGCGCAGAGTGCCGTACGGGCCCTCGGCGTCCAGCGCCAGCCGGGCCCGCCGCCGCATCCCCCGGCCCACGGTCATCCGCTCTATCGCCACCCCGGCCGCCGCCCCCGCCGCGATCACCCCGATCGCCGCGCCCGCGATACCGGCGTGCCGTCCCGCGCGCGCCCAGTTGTTGACCGAATCGGCCGCCGTCTCGAGCGCCTTCGCCGCCACGTCCTGGCTGTCGCTCATCGCCCACCCCCCGTACGAGTCGGATCCGCTTCACCACCGGTGTCCTCGGCACCGGTGGTCACGACGCCACCTTTCCCGGCATCCGTATCCACATAGACGCGCGGCACTCTCGTCCCGATCCTTGTGACGATTTCGTACCCGATGGTTCCGGCCGCCTCGGCCCAGTCCTCCGCGAGGGGCTCGCCGCGGTCGCCGGGCCCGAACAGCACTGCCGGATCGCCCGCCGCCGCGCGGTCCCCGTCGAGATCGACCACGAACTGATCCATCGCGATCCGCCCGGCGACCGTCCGCCGCCTGCCCGCCACCAGCACCGAGCCTCGGCCGGAGGCGTTCCGCGGGATGCCGTCGGCGTAGCCGAGCGGGATCAGCGCGAGGGTGGTGTCACCGGCCGTGGTGTAGTGGTGCCCGTACGACACGCCGTGGCCGCCCGGGGCCCGTTTGACGGACGCCAGCGACGCCTCCAGGGTCATCGCCGGCCGCAGGCCGAAGTCATGGGGCGTGCCGAGCTCGGCGCTGGGCGACACGCCGTAGATGCCGATACCGCCGCGTACCAGGTCGTAGTGCGCGTCAGGGAGGGTGAGCAGCGCCGCAGTGTTGGCGATATGCCGCACCTCGGGGCGCAGTCCGGCGGCCCCGGCGACCTCAAGCGCCTCCTCGAAGGCGGCCGTCTGCAGCGGGATGGAGGGGTGTCCGGGCTCGTCGGCACAGGCGAAGTGCGACCACAGGCCGGTGACCTTGACGGCGCCGTCGGCCTCGGCCTTGGCGGCCGCCGCGGTGAGTTCCGGCCAGTCGGCGGGCTGGCAGCCGTTGCGGCCGAGACCGGTGTCGGCCTTGAGCTGGACCCGGGCCGGGCGCCCGCACGCGCGGGCCGCCTCGGTCACCTCGCGCAGCGCCCACAGCCCGCTCACCGAGACGTCGATGTCCTGCTCGACGGCCTTGCCCCAGGGGCCGCCCGGCGTCCACAGCCAGCACAGCAGCCGCCCGGTGTCGCCGGCCGCGCGCAGCGCGAACGCCTCCTCGGGCAGCGCCGTGCCCAGCCAGCTCGCACCGGCCTGGCGGGCGGCGCGGGCGCAGGGCACCGCGCCGTGTCCATAGCCGTCGGCCTTGACCACGGCCATCAGCTCTGCCCGGGGTGCGCGGTCTCGCAACGCGCGCACATTCGACCGCACGGCGGCGACGTCGATCGTGGCGCGAGCCCGCTTCGCTGTCTCGTTCATCCCCCTCAGTGTCGCAGGCGGGCCCGCGCCGCCCCGGGGCACCGGTGGGAAAAGGGCCGTCACCCGGCCCTCACACGCCGGTCTTGCGGCCCCAGACATGGACGATGTCGTTCTTCTGCAGCAGGCCCCAGAGCCGCTTCGAGTCCTCCCAGGCGAGGTTGACGCAGCCGTGCGAGCCGGTCCCCGCGTAGATGTCGTCGTAGACGCCGTGCAGCGCCTCACCGCCGTCGAAGAACTGCGCGTACGGCATCGGCGTGTGGTACAGCGACGAGGTGTGGTTCTTGTTCCTCCAGTAGATCCGGTAGTCGCCGGTACGGGTCTCCATGGTCGGCCGGCCGGAACGCATCGCCACCGGGGGGAAGATCACCTCTCCGTCCTGCTGCACCCACAGGAGCTGCCGGGACAGATCCACACAGACCACGCGCTCGTTACGGTTCGGGCACAGCTCGACCAGGTTGGGGTCCTTCCGGGCCTGCAGCAGCCGCACCATGGCGCCGGTGACCGGTCCCGCGAAGCCGGTGGCGGGCTCGATGCGCTGCTGCCGCTGGAAGGTCGCGATGGCCTGGCAGTCCCCGGCGGACTGGCGGCCGTCCGCCTCCCGGTCCAGATACTCCTCGACCGCCCGCTGCGCGGGACCGGTCGACCTGCTGCACCGCGGCGCCGCGTTGGGGTCGTCCTGGACCTCGGACTCCGGCACCAGCTCGATGTGGCGCACGGGCCCGTTGGGCTTCCGCGGCTCCGGGCCCTGGCGGGTGGGACCGTGCGGGATGGCGGGCGGCAGGGCCCGGTCGGGCAGCTTCTGGCGCTCCTGGTGCTGGTACGACTGGGGCAGCGGGATCCCGGGGACCAGCTCGGACCCGTCACCGCCGTGCCCGCGGGGATGGGGCTCGGTGCCGGGCGGCTGCGGCAGGGGATGCGCGGCGGCGGCACGGGCGGAGTGCTGGACGGTGGCGGCCAGGCGTGCCACGGACAGTCCGGTGTCGGGCGGCGGCACGGGCCGGGGCCCGGCGGCCGGGTGAAGCACTACGGGGATCGGCCCGGCGGCAGCCGCGGGCACTCCGACGAAGGTGAACAGCGAGGCGCCGATCAACAGCGCCGGCAGGGTGCGATTCATGCACTCACCCATGCCGTGACCGCGCGCCCGCACCGCGCGCCACGCGGCAGGTTCGCCCTGACGCCCCGCGGCGTTCCCCCGCGGGGCGTAACGTCCGCCGCCGTCCCGGGCCCGCCCGGCGCTGCCCGCGGCCCGGTCCGGCGGCTCAGTCCACCACGTCCCGCCAGGCCTCGCCCAGGTGGTCGGCGACCTCCGTGGCCAGGATCGGCGCCCCCTGCGGTCCGGCGGCGCGACGGGCCGCCAGCCCGTGCAGATACGCACCCACGGACCCCGCATCGCGCGGTGACAGCCCGGCGGCCAGCAGCGAGCCCGTCACCCCCGACAGCACATCGCCGCTGCCCGCCGTGGCCAGCCAGCCCGTCCCGGTGGGGTTGACCCGTACCGGCCCCCACGCGTCCGCCACCAGCGTCGTCGACCCCTTGAGCAGCACCGTCGCCCCGTACCGCCCGGCCAGCTCCCGGACGGACCGCAGCCGCGCCGCCTCGATCTCCTCCCGCCCCCGCCCGAGCAGCGCCGCGGCCTCCCCGGCATGCGGGGTCAGCAGCGTCCCGGCCGTACGGTGCCGCACCCGCTCCGGCGTCAGGAAGCGCAGCCCGTCCGCATCCACCAGCACCGGCACATCCGCCGCCAGCACATCCTCCAGCGCCTCCGACTCGTCCCCCATCCCCGGCCCGATCACCCAGGACTGCACCCGCCCCGCCCGGTGCGGCGGCCCGGCATGCACCAGCGTCTCCGGGAACCGCGCCAGCACCGCATCCGCCGCCGGCCCGACGTACCGCACGGCCCCCGCACCGCCCCGCAGCGCACCGGCCACCGCCAGCACCGCCGCCCCCGGATACCGCGCAGAACCGGCGACGACGCCCACCACCCCCCGCCGGTACTTGTCGCTCTCGGCCCCCGGGCGCGGCAGCAGCTCCGCCACCTCCGCATGCTGCAGCGCCTCCGCCTCGGCGTCCTCCGGCAGCGCGAGCCCGATGTCCACCAGCCGCAGCGCCCCCGCACGCTCCCGCGCCGGATCGATCAGCAGCCCCGGCTTGTACGCGCCGAACGTCACCGTCGCATCGGCGTACACCGCCTCGCCGGCCACCTCCCCGCTGTCCGCGTCCACCCCGCTGGGCAGATCGACCGCCACCACGGTCGCCGACTGCCTTACTGCGTATAGGAGTTGAGCCGCCTCGGCGCGCAGCCCGCCCCTCCCGCCGATCCCCACGATCCCGTCCACCACCAGATCGGCCCGTGCGACATCCCGTGCCCTGTCTCGTGGCGCGTCGCCCGAAACCCGCCCGCCGGCCGCCAGCAGCGCCGCCAGGCCCCCCGGGTGCGCCCGGCCGGGCGACAGCAGCACGGCCACCACCCCGGCCCCGCGCCGCGCCAGCCGGGCCCCGGCATACAGCGCGTCCCCGCCGTTGTCCCCACTGCCGACCAGCAGCGCCACCCGGGCCCCGTACACCCGGCGTCCCAGCAACTCCGCACAGGCAACGGCCAGTCCGGCCGCCGCCCGCTGCATCAGGGCCCCCTCCGGCAGCCGCGCCATCAACTCCCGCTCGGCGGCCCGTACGGTCTCCACGCTGTAGGCAGTCCTCATGACGCCCAGTCTCACACCGCAACGGCAGCGGGGGCCCCGCCACACGCGAGGCCCCCGCAACACCCTCCGGCAGGCGGCCGGACCCGGCCGGCTATCGGGAATCAACCGCAGTGCGCCGGGCTTCAGCCCGATGATGAAGCGATTCTGAGAAGCGCTCCGCCCTGCACTCGGAGCGGACGATTTTGCTGCGTGATGCACCGGTGGGCACGCATGGACTCTCCCCCACGCCACAGCTGGGCATGGAAGTGCAGCAGGTGCGGTACCCGCCACGACCGCGACTGGAACACGGGAGTCAACATCAAGCACGAAGGCCGCCGCATACGCGCGGCGGCCTCCTGAAGACAGCACCATTCCCCCCCAGGAACCAGGAACCCGACTCGAGGCGCACCGTCACCACGGACGCCAGGGAGGGAATCCCCCACATTCATGTGAGGGAGGAGGTCAACCCTCGGCGATCACCACGGCCGAAGCCACCCCGGCGTCATGACTGAGCGACACATGCCAGGACCGCACGCCGAGTTCCGCCGCGCAGGCCGCGACCGTACCGCGCACCCGCAGCCGCGGCCGCCCGCTGTCCTCGACGTACACCTCCGCGTCCGTCCAGTGCAGCCCGCCCGGCGCACCCAGCGCCTTGGCCACCGCCTCCTTGGCCGCGAACCGCGCCGCCAGGGAAGCGATCCCGCGCCGCTCCCCGCTGGGCAGCATCAACTCCGCCTCGATGAACAGCCGCTGCGCCAGTTCCGGCGTGCGCTCCAGCGCCGCCCCGAACCGGTCGATCTCGGCAACATCGATCCCGACCCCGATGATCACTTGCTCACTCCACCGTCACCGATTTGGCGAGATTACGCGGCTGGTCGACCTCGTTCCCGCGCGCGGTGGCCAGTTCGCACGCAAAGACCTGGAGCGGCACCGCGGAAACCATCGGCTGCAGCAGCACCGGCGTCCGCGGAATCCGTACGAGGTGATCGGCGTAGGGCACGACCGCCTCGTCGCCCTCCTCCGCAATCACAATGGTGCGCGCCCCACGGGCCCGGATTTCCTGGATGTTCGACACGATCTTGTCGTGGAGCACGGAACGGCCGCGCGGCGAGGGCACCACGACCACGACCGGCACATCGTCCTCGATCAACGCGATCGGACCGTGCTTGAGTTCACCCGCCGCAAAGCCCTCCGCATGCATGTACGCGAGTTCCTTGAGCTTCAGCGCGCCTTCCAGCGCCACCGGATAACCGACATGCCGCCCCAGGAAGAGCACGGTGTTCTTGTCGGCCAGCCCGCGCGCCAGCTCCCGCACCGGCTCCATCGTCCCGAGCACCTGACGCACCTGGTCCCCGATGGCCGCCAGCTCGCGCACCACATCCCGGATCTCGTCGCCCCACTTGTTCCCCCGCACCTGCGCGAGGTAGAGAGCCACCAGATAACACGCCACCAGCTGCGTCAGAAACGCCTTGGTCGACGCCACCGCGACCTCCGGTCCGGCATGCGTGTACAGCACCGCATCCGATTCCCGCGGAATGGTGGACCCGTTCGTATTGCAGATGGCGAGGACCTTGGCCCCCTGCTCCCGCGCATGCCGCAGCGCCATCAGCGTATCCATCGTCTCGCCGGACTGGCTGATGGCGATCACCAGCGTCCGCCGGTCGAGAATCGGGTCCCGGTACCGGAATTCACTCGCCAGTTCCGTCTCGCAGGGAATCCGCGTCCAGTGCTCGATGGCGTACTTGGCGATCATTCCCGCGTGATAGGCGGTACCGCACGCCACGATGACGACCTTGTCGACCTCGCGCAGCACCTCCTCGGAAATCCGCACCTCGTCGAGGGAGAGCACCCCGGAGCCGTCGATCCGGCCCAGCAGCGTGTCGGCCACCGCCTTCGGCTGCTCCGCGATCTCCTTCAGCATGAAGTAGTCGTAGCCGTCCTTCTCGGCCGCCGACGCGTCCCAGTCGACGTGATACGCCCGCACCGGCGCCGGCACCCCCTCGAAGTCCGTCACCGTGACCCCGTCCCGGCGCAGCTCGACGACCTGGTCCTGCCCCAGTTCGACGGCCTCCCGGGTATGCGCGATGAACGCCGCGACATCCGAGGCGAGGAAGGCCTCGTCCTCCCCGATCCCCACCACCAGCGGCGAGTTACGGCGCGCACCGACCACCAGGTCCGGGGCATCCGCATGCACCGCCACCAGCGTGAACGCCCCCTCCAGCCGACGGCACACCTGCCGCATCGCCTCCGGCAGCTCACCGCACGACGAATACGCCTCGGCCAGCAGATGCGCGACGGCCTCGGTGTCCGTCTCGGAATGCAACTCATGCCCGCGGTCGGCCAGTTCGGCCCGCAGCGCGGCGAAGTTCTCGATGATGCCGTTGTGGACGACGGACACCCGCCCGGCGTTGTCCAGGTGCGGATGCGCATTCTCGTCCGTGGGCCCGCCATGGGTGGCCCACCGGGTATGCCCGATCCCCGTCGTCCCCGCGGGCAGCGGCCGGTCCGCCAGCTCCTTCTCCAGATTGGCCAGCTTCCCCGCCTTCTTGGCCGCCGCCAGTCCCCCATCGGCCAGTACGGCAACCCCCGCGGAGTCATATCCGCGGTACTCCAGCCGCTTCAGGCCTGCCAGCACAACATCAAGGGCGGACTGCCCGCCCACATAGCCCACGATTCCGCACATGGGGGCAGCCTACGACGCACCCCGCACCGAACCTCCGCATGGCCCGCGCGACGGGCTACCGGCCGCCTTCGGGCCCGGGGCGAACAAGCACCCGCGCCGGCCCCGGAGCGAGAGGCCGGCTCCCCTGCCGCCCTCAATAACCCCGCTCTATCCTCTCCAGCGCCTCCCGCACCGTCTCCAGGAACTCCTCGTCCTCGTCCTCGTCCGTACCGGGTCTGCTGCCCCGTTCGTAGTTCGCCAGGATGTCGGCGAGGTCCTCCCCCAAGTCCTCCTCGGGCAGTTCCTCGGTCAGTTCCGCGCGCACCCGGGCGGCGAAATCCGTCGCGGCGAATTCCTCCGCCTCGTATCCCTGGCGCTTCTCCTCGGCTCGCTGTCGCAGCAGCCCCAACAGGCGTGTGCGCACGCCCACCCCCTGTCTCGCCCGTCTCGTCCTCACCGACCGTACCGGGCAATATCCGCCGGGTACAGGCACTCACGCCAACCTCCGGACGAACCGCCCCCAATCGCGCCGCGACACCCCCAACCGGCCCCCCGAGCGGACCCGCCGTGCAGGCCTGCGCACAATGGGCACGTGCCCCTCACGACGGATCCGCAGCAGCGACGCCGCGACAGTTCCCCGTACGTCGATCTGACGCGCGCTCAGTGGAGTGCCCTGCGGGAGAAGACCCCGCTGCCCCTGACGGCCGATGAGGTCGAACGGCTGCGCGGCCTGGGCGATGTCATCGACCTGGACGAGGTGCGCGATGTCTACCTCCCGCTCTCCCGGCTGCTGAATCTCTACGTCGGCGCGACGAGCAATCTGCGGGGCGCACTGAACACCTTCCTGGGGGATGCGGGCGGGGGTCAGGGCGCCCAGCCCGGCACGCCGTTCGTCATAGGGGTGGCGGGGAGCGTCGCGGTCGGCAAGTCCACCACCGCGAGGCTGCTGCAGGCCCTACTGGCCCGCTGGCCGGAGCATCCGCGGGTCGAGCTGGTGACCACGGACGGGTTCCTCTTCCCCAACGCCGAGCTGCACCGGCGCGGGCTGATGTCCCGCAAAGGCTTCCCGGAGTCGTACGACCGCCGGGCGCTGACCCGCTTCGTGGCGGATGTGAAGTCGGGCCGGGCGGAGGTCACCGCGCCCGTCTACTCCCACCTCATCTACGACATCGTCCCCGGCGAGCGGCTGACCGTGCACCGCCCCGACATCCTCATCGTCGAGGGGCTGAACGTGTTGCAGCCCGCCCTCCCGGGCAAGGACGGCCGCACCCGCCTCGGCCTCGCCGACTTCTTCGACTTCTCGGTGTACGTGGACGCGCGGGCGGAGGACATCGAGCAGTGGTATCTGGGGCGTTTCCGCAAGCTGCGGGAGACGGCGTTCCAGAACCCGTTCTCGTACTTCCGCAAGTACACCCAGGTGCCGGAGGAGGAGGCGCTGGACTACTGCCGGATGATGTGGCGGACCATCAACAAGCCCAACCTCCTGCAGAATGTCGCTCCGACCCGCGGCCGCGCCAACCTGGTGCTGCGCAAGGGCCCCGACCACAAGGTGCAGCGGCTGTCGCTGCGCAAGCTCTAGCCCGACTCCAGGAGTGCGCAACCGATGCTGCATCTGCGACTGATGGTTCCCGCGGATCGCACGGACGAGGTCCTGCAGCTGCTCGACGCGACGGTCGGCACGGCCCATCTGGCGGTACTGACCGGCGCCGCCCGGGATCCGCAGGGCGATGTGGTGCTGTGCGACGTCGCCCGGGAGGCCGGGGACGGGGTGCTGGCCCGGCTGCGGGCGATGGGCCTGGACCAGCACGGGTCGATCGCCGTGGAGGACATCGATCTGTCGCTGTCGGCGCGCGCCGACCTCGCGGAGGAGCAGGCGCCCGGTGAGGGCGCCGACGCGGTCCTGTGGGAGTCGCTGACCGACGAGACCCATGAGGAGTCCACACTCTCGGTCACCTACCTGGCGTTCCTGGCCCTCGCGACGCTGATCGCGGCCTGCGGTGTGGTGCTGGACAACGCCATCCTGATCGTGGGGGCGATGGCGGTGGGACCGGAGTTCGGCCCGCTGGCCGGGCTGTGCACGGCCCTGGTGCAGCGTGCGCCCCGGCTGGCCTGGCGCTCGATGACCGCGCTGGTGGTCGGCTTCGCCGTCGCCATGGTGCTGACCGTCGGCTTCAGCTTCTTCATGGACGCGGTGGGGCTGTTCACGCAGCACAAGGTCCAAGGCTCCCGCCCCAACACGTCCTTCATCTGGCAGCCGGACCTGATGTCCTTTGTGGTGGCCTTCCTGGCCGGTATCGCCGGCACCCTCTCGCTGACCTCGGCGAAGTCGGGCGCCCTGGTGGGTGTGGCCATCTCCGTGACGACCGTCCCGGCGGCCGCCAACGCCGCCGTCGCCTTCAGCTACGGCGACTACTCCCAGACCTGGGGCTCGACCGGTCAGCTCCTGCTGAACCTGGCCGGCATCGTGATCGCGGGCACCGTCACTCTCGCCCTCCAGAAGGTCCTGTGGGCCTGGCACGACAGCGGCCCCGCACAGCGCCCTCGGCGCTAGCGGGGCCGGCGAACGCCGCTATCCCAGCGCCGACTTGACCACATCGGCGAGACGCCCGGCGATCGCCCGCGCCTGCTCGATGTCCGCGGCCTCGACCATCACCCGGACGAGCGGCTCGGTGCCCGACGGGCGGAGGAGCACCCGGCCGGTGGCGCCCAGGTCGCGCTCCGCCTCGGTGACCGCGGCGGTCAGCTCGGCGGAGGTGGCGACGCGTGACTTGTCGACGTCGCGGACGTTGATGAGGATCTGCGGCAGCCGCTCCATGACGCCGGCCAGGTCGACGAGCGGGCGGCCGGTGGCGGCGACCCGGGCCGCCAGCATCAGGCCGGTCAGCGTGCCGTCGCCGGTCGTCGCGTGGTCCAGCACGATGACGTGCCCGGACTGCTCGCCGCCCAGCGCGAAGCCGTGGGCCTTCATCTCCTCCAGGACGTAACGGTCACCGACCGCCGTCTGGACGAACTCGATGCCCTCGCGCTCCATGGCCAGCTTGAAGCCCAGGTTGGACATGACGGTGGCGACCACGGTGTTCTTGCGCAGCGCCCCCGCCTCGCGCATGCCCAGCGCGAGGACGGCCAGGATCTGGTCGCCGTCCACCTCGTTGCCCTCGTGGTCCACGGCCAGGCAGCGGTCCGCGTCGCCGTCGTGCGCCACACCCAGGTCGGCGCCGTGCTCGACGACGGCGGCCCGGAGCTTGTCGAGGTGCGTGGAGCCGCAGCCGTCGTTGATGTTCAGACCGTCGGGCTCGGTGCCGATGGTGATGACCTCGGCGCCGGCCCGTGCGAAGGCCTCGGGCGAGACCCGGGCCGCCGCGCCGTGCGCACCGTCGATGACGATCTTCAGCCCGTCGAGGCGGTTGGGCAGGACGCCGACCAGATGCGCGACGTAGTTGTCGAAGCCCTCGTCGTAGACGGTGACCCGGCCCACGCCGTCACCGGTCGGCCGCTCCCACGGCTCGCCGCTGCTGTGGGCCCGGTAGGTCTGCTCGATCCGGTCCTCCAGCTCGTCGGCGAGCTTGTGGCCGCCGCGGGCGAAGAACTTGATGCCGTTGTCGGGCATCGGGTTGTGGCTGGCGGAGAGCATCACGCCGAGGTCCGCGCCGAGCGCGCCGGTCAGATACGCCACCGCCGGGGTCGGCAGCACACCCACCCGCAGGACGTCCACACCCGCGCTGGCCAGGCCCGCGACGACGGCGGCCTCCAGGAACTCCCCCGACGCACGGGGGTCGCGTCCGACCACGGCCACCGGCCGGTGCCCCTCGAAAGTCCCGGCCTCCGCGAGCACATGCGCCGCGGCGACCGAGAGACCGAGCGCGAGCTCCGCCGTCAGGTCCGCATTGGCGACGCCGCGCACACCGTCCGTGCCGAAGAGTCGTCCCACTGGTGTCCTCCGAGTGTCTGAGCTTGGACCAGGGCTTTGCATCCAGGTATACGCCCCTGGCCTCAGGGATAGGCCTCGCGTCTACGCATCCGGTCCCGGATAGCCGAACGCCCCGGCGCACGGGAGTGCCACCGGGGCGTTCGACAAGAGCTGCAGGATGCAGCGGGCGCGATTAGCGCTTGCTGTACTGCGGCGCCTTGCGGGCCTTCTTGAGACCGGCCTTCTTGCGCTCGACCGCACGGTCGTCACGCTTGAGGAACCCGGCCTTCTTCAGCGGGCCGCGGTTGTTGTCGACGTCCGCCTCGTTCAGCGCACGGGCGACGCCCAGGCGCAGCGCACCGGCCTGGCCGGAGATGCCGCCGCCGGCGATGCGGGCGATGACGTCGTAGCGGTTGTCGAGCTCGAGCACCTTGAAGGGCTCGTTGACTTCCTGCTGGTGCACCTTGTTGGGGAAGTAGCCCTCGAGGGTGCGGCCGTTGATCTTCCACTGGCCGGTGCCCGGAACGATCCGGACGCGGGCGATGGCGTTCTTGCGACGGCCCAGGCCGGCGGCCGGCTGCGGGTCGCCGAAGCGGGACGCGAGCGACTCGGAGGTGTACTCGCCCTCGAGCGGCGCCTCGGTCTCGCTGGTGTACTGCTCGACCTCGGCCTCTTCGAGCGGGGTCTCGGCGGTGGTCTCAGCCACGATGCTCCTCAGATTCTCTTCGTCTTAGGGGGTGGCCGGACTTACTGCGCGACCTGGGTGATCTCGAACGGCACCGGCTGCTGGGCAGCGTGCGGGTGCTGGTCGCCCGAGTAGACCTTCAGCTTCGAGAGCATCTGACGGCCCAGGGTGTTCTTGGGGAGCATGCCCTTGACGGCCTTCTCGACGGCCTTCTCGGGGTTCTTGTCGAGGAGCTCGTCGTAGCGCACCGAGCGCAGACCGCCCGGGAAACCGGAGTGGCGGTAGGCCAGCTTCTGGGTGCGCTTGTTGCCGGAGAGGTGCACCTTGTCGGCGTTGATGATGATGACGAAGTCACCGGTGTCAACGTGAGGGGCGTAAACCGGCTTGTGCTTGCCCCGCAGGAGAGAGGCGGCCTGGCTGGCCAGACGGCCCAGGACTACGTCCTGCGCGTCAATGATGTGCCACTGGCGCTGAACATCGCCGGGCTTGGGGCTGAACGTACGCACGTCTTAGCCTTCGCTTCTTAAGTGATGGGTCCTGTACTGGTCACCTGAGCTGATCACACGGCAAGGCGGCACTACGGGTGACGCAACCCGATCGTCCGCCGCCGGCCATCGGCCCGGTGTCCGGCGTAAGGGCCCCTCACGTGAGATAGAGCAAGCCAATACGCATAACGAACCAGCAGGATACCGACGCGACCCCACACGGGTCAAAACGCGTCCCGAACCAGCGTACGACCGCGCGTCCGCTACCGCTTGCGCTCCACCCTCCGCTCGTCCCACACCGGCTCCGCCGACTCCCGCACCAGCCCGTCCGACCCGAACACCAGGAACCGGTCGAACGCCCTGGCAAACCAGCGGTCATGCGTCACCGCCACCACCGTCCCCTCATACGCCTCGAGCCCCTCCTGCAACGCCTCCGCCGACTCCAGATCCAGGTTGTCGGTCGGCTCGTCCAGCAGCAGCGCCGTCGTGCCGGAGAGCTCCAGGAGAAGGATCTGGAAGCGGGCCTGCTGGCCGCCCGAGAGGCGGTCGAAGCGCTGCTCGGCCTGTTTCTCCAGTTCGTAGCGGCGCAGTGCGGACATGGCCTGGCCCTTGTCCTTGGCGTGCTCGGTCCAGAGGATGTCCAGCAGGGTGCGGCCCAGGAGCTCTGGGTGCGCATGGGTCTGGGCGAAGTGGCCCGGGACGACGCGGGCGCCCAGTTTCCAGGTGCCCTGGTGCGCCACTGGATTGTCGGAATCCCCCGCCAGCAGCCGCAGGAAATGCGACTTCCCGGAGCCGTTGGAGCCCAGTACGGCCACCCGCTCGCCGTAGAAGATCTCCAGGGAGAAGGGCTTCATCAGGCCGGTGAGCTCCAGGTTCTCGCAGGTCACCGCCCGTACGCCGGTCCGCCCGCCGCGCAGCCGCATGGTGATCTCCTGCTCCCGCGGCGGCTCCGGCGGCGGCCCGGCCTCCTCGAACTTCCGCAGCCGGGTCTGCGCGGCGGCGTACCGCGAGGCCATCTCATGACTGACCGAGGCCGCCTGCCGCAGCGACACCACCAGCTTCTTGAGCTGGGCGTGCTTCTCGTCCCAGCGCCGCCGCAGCTCCTCGAAGCGGGCGAAGCGTTCCTTGCGGGCTTCGTGGTAGGTGGCGAAGCCGCCGCCGTGCACCCAGACGTCCGAGCCCGCCGGACCCGGCTCGACGCTGATGATCTTCTCCGCGGCGGAGGCCAGCAGCTCCCGGTCGTGCGAGACGAACAGCACCGTCTTACGGGTCTGGCGCAGCTGCTCCTCCAGCCACCGCTTCCCCGGCACGTCCAGATAGTTGTCCGGCTCGTCCAGCAGCAGCACCTCGTCCGTGCCCCGCAGCAGCGACTCCAGGACCAGGCGCTTCTGCTCGCCGCCGGACAGGGTGCGCACCTGGCGCCACTGGGCCTTCTCGTACGGGACCCCCAGCGCCGCCATCGTGCACATGTCCCAGACGGTCTCGGCCTCGTAGCCGCGCGCCTCCGCCCAGTCGCTGAGCGCCTGCGCATAGGCCATCTGCGCGGCCTCGTCGTCCGTGGTCATGAGCGCCAGCTCGGCGGCGTCGACCGCCGCCGCGGCCTCCCGGATCCGCGGCTGTGCCACGGAAACCAGCAGGTCACGCACCGTACGGTCGTCCCGTACGGACCCCACGAACTGCGGCATCACGCCCAGGCCGCCGCTGACCGTCACCGCCCCGCCGTGCGGCTGCAGCTCCCCCGCGATCAGCCGCAGCAGTGTCGTCTTCCCGGCGCCGTTGGCCCCCACCAGCGCGACGGAGGCCCCCTCCCCCACCCGGAAGGAGACATCCCCCAGCAGGGCCCTCCCGTCCGGCAGGTAGTACTCCAGGTGCCCTGCTTCCAGATGTCCCATGGGCTGGATTGTCAGGGCCTGCGGCGGATTCCGCCAAACGGTTTCCCCGCCGGCCCCCTGCCGACCGGCAACCGTGCCGGAAACCGCCCCGAAGACCGCCCCGAAGATCGCTTTACAAAAGGGCCACCGAAGTGCCGCCTTCCCGTGTCCCACGGGTCGTTAGGATGCGCGGCATGAGCTTTGGGCAAGGGGGGCCGTTCGACGGCCCCGGGGGAAATGGCACTCCGGACTGGGGCGCACTCGCCGAAGAGAGCGAGGCGGCGTCCCGTCGTAAACGCTGGATGCTGATCGGCGGCGGCGCGCTCGCCGCGCTCGCGGTGGCCGGCATCGTCACCGTCGCCGTCATCAGCAGCGGCGGCGACTCGCCGAACGGCAATCCCACCGCCCGGCCCACGGCATCCGGCGAGGTCACACCGGACGACAAGCCGTCCTTCCCCGACTACACGGTGCCACCGCCGCCGAACCCGCGCGACTACATCTCCGACCCCAAGAAGGACAGGGCGCCGCTCACCCCCGCCACGCTCTTCCCCGACAAGAGCATGGTCATCGGCGAGCACACCTACCCGCGGACGAACACCGCCACCACCGGCGACTGCACCTCCGCCAGCCAGGGCCCGCTCGGCTCCCTGCTGTCCCACAACGGCTGCACCAAGCTGCTGCGCGCCACCTACTCCAAGGGCGGCGTCTCGGCCACGGTCGGCGTCGCGGTCTTCACCTCCCCGGCCCAGGCCACCAAGGTCATGAACCAGTGGAAGGGCGGCAACATCACCCCGCTCGCCGGCGGCGGCGTCCCGTCCGCCTTCTGCCAGGGCACCCGGTGCCGTACGACGGCCAACGCCACCGGCCGCTACGCGTACTTCACCATCGCCGGCTACAACAACGGCAAGGCGACGACCACCTCCGAGACCAAGGCCCAGGCGATCGGCCGGGACGGCGCCTCCTACGCCTTCGCGCGGATCACCCAGCGCGGCAAGGACCAGGCCCAGAAGGCCGCGGAGAAGCAGGCCGAGGAGGCCCGCCGCAAGGCCGAGCAGCAGCAGTCCTGACGGCTCACAGTGGCGCCGCCCCCCAACGGCGCCACCGCCCGGCCCTCAGCAGCAGCCGCCCCCGGCCGGCAGCGACCGCTTGTTCCGCGCCTCCTTGTTCCGCGCCATGAGCAGCTCGTCCGCCGGATAGCCGACCTCCTCCAGCGTCAGCCCGTGCGGCCGCACCACATGCACCGCGGAGTCCCGCACGCCCGCCGCCAGCACCTTCCCGGGCCACTCCACCGGCCGGTGCCCGTCGCCGACGAACAGCATCGCCCCGACCAGCGACCGCACCATGTTGTGGCAGAACGCATCGGCCTTGACGGTCGCGGTGATGATCCCGTCCGCCCCCCGCACCCAGCTCAGCTCCTGCAGCGTACGGATCGTCGTGGCGCCTTCCCGCCGCTTGCAGTACGCCGCGAAGTCGTGCTCCCCCAGCAGCGGCCGCGAGGCGGCATTCATCGCCTCGACGTCCAACTCCCAGTCGTGCCACAGCACATGGCCCCGCAGCAGCGGGTCGACGCCCCCGTGGTGATCGGTCACCCGGTACGCGTACCGCCGCCAGATCGCCGAGAACCGCGCATTGAAGCCGTACGGCGCCTCCGTGAGCCGCCACACCCGGACGTCCTTCGGCAGCCGCCCGGCCAGCCGCCGCAGCAGCTTCTCCCGGTGCTCGGCCCACAGGCCCTCCGGCAGGTCCACATGCGCCACCTGCCCCCGCGCATGCACCCCGGCATCGGTCCGCCCCGCGACCGTGAGCTCGTACGTCGTCTCCCCGGACCGCGTCACCGTGCGCAGCGCGTCCTCGATCTCCGCCTGGACGGTCCGCTGCCCTGCGGCCTGCTTGGCCCAGCCGGAGAATTCCGTGCCGTCGTACGACAGGTCCAACCGCACCCGGACGTAACCGGGCTCCACTTCGTCACTCACGCAAGCAATCCTCTCGCAGCCACGGCAATGCGAAGCGGGCCCGCCCCCGAAGGGACGGGCCCGCTCACAGCCAGGCAGTGCCTCAGGCGTCCTTGGCCTCGTCCTCGGCCGGAGCCTCGGCGGCAGCCTCGGACTCCTTCACCGCGCGCTTGGTCGCGGCCTCGGCCTCGGCAACGGTGGCCTTCTTGGCGATCTCGCCCTCGACCAGCTCGATGACCGCCATCGGGGCGTTGTCGCCACGACGGTTGCCGATCTTGGTGATGCGGGTGTAGCCACCCGGACGCTCCGCGAACCGCGGCGCGATCTCCACGAAGAGCGTGTGGACGACGCTCTTGTCCGAGATCAGCTGCATGACCTGACGGCGGTTGTGAAGGTCGCCCTTCTTCGCCTTGGTCACCAGACGCTCGGCGTACGGACGCAGACGACGGGCCTTGGCCTCGGTCGTCGTGATGCGGCCGTGCTCGAAGAGGCTGGTCGCCAGGTTGCGCAGCATCGCCTTCTCGTGCGACGCGCTGCCGCCCATACGGGCACCCTTGGAGGGCTTCGGCATGGTGTTTCTCCTTGGTATCTGCCCCGGCCGTACTAGGTACCGGGGTCAGGACCCGATGAGCGGTCGCTCACCGGCAACAACCAGCGCCCCGAAAGGGGCGCGGGGAACTGCGCGACCGGCCGGAGCCGGCCCGCAGCCACAATCAGACCGTCGGGCCCGAGCTCTTAGTACTGCTCGGTCTCGACGAACCCGGCATCCGCGTCGTCGTCGGCACCGAAGGCGTCGGCCGCGGCGGTCGGGTCGAATCCGGGCGGGCTGTCCTTGAGCGCCAGGCCCATACCGGCCAGCTTCGCCTTGACCTCGTCGATCGACTTCGCACCGAAGTTGCGGATGTCGAGCAGGTCGGCCTCGGAGCGCGCCACGAGCTCACCCACGGAGTGGATGCCCTCACGCTTGAGGCAGTTGTACGAGCGAACGGTGAGCTCGAGCTCCTCGATCGGCAGCGCCAGGTCGGCGGCAAGGGCGGCGTCCGTCGGGGACGGGCCCATGTCGATGCCCTCGGCGTCGATGTTGAGCTCGCGGGCCAGACCGAACAGCTCGACCAGGGTCTTACCGGCCGACGCCATGGCGTCACGCGGACGCATGGCCTGCTTGGTCTCGACGTCGACGATCAGCTTGTCGAAGTCGGTGCGCTGCTCGACACGGGTCGCCTCGACCTTGTAGGTGACCTTGAGCACCGGCGAGTAGATGGAGTCGACCGGAATACGGCCGATCTCCTGGCCCACCTGCTTGTTCTGGACGGCGGAGACGTAGCCGCGACCGCGCTCGACGGTCAGCTCCATCTCCAGCTTGCCCTTGCCGTTGAGCGTGGCGAGGACCAGGTCCGGGTTGTGCACCTCGACACCGGCCGGCGGCGCGATGTCGGCGGCGGTCACCAGGCCGGGGCCCTGCTTGCGCAGGTACATCACGACCGGCTCGTCGTGCTCCGAGGAGACGACCAGCTGCTTGATGTTCAGGATGAGGTCGGTGACGTCCTCCTTGACGCCCGGCACGGTGGTGAACTCGTGCAGCACGCCGTCGATGCGGATGGACGTGACCGCCGCACCCGGGATCGAGGACAGGAGGGTCCGGCGGAGAGAGTTGCCGAGGGTGTAGCCGAAGCCCGGCTCCAGCGGCTCGATCACGAACCGGGAGCGGTATTCGTCGACGACCTCTTCGGTCAACGAGGGACGCTGAGCAATCAGCATGGTGTTCGTTCCTTCAGTCGTGGACGCCCGCTATTTGACGCCCGCTGTACTTCAAAGGGTACGGGCGGTACGACGCCGATGGCTCCGTACCGCCCAGACCATTCCGCTCAGCTCTTACTTGGAGTAGAGCTCAACGATCAGCTGCTCCTGCACCTGGGTGTCGATCACCTGGCGCTCGGGCAGGCTGTGCACGAGGATCCGCAGCTGCGAGGGGATCGCCTCCAGCCAGGCCGGAACGGTCTTCTCGCCGGCCTCGGCCTTGGCCACCTCGAAGGGGGTCAGGTTCCGGGACTTCTCGCGGACCTCGATGATGTCGTTCACGGACACGCGCGCCGACGGGATGTCGGTCTTGCGGCCGTTGACGTTGACGTGTCCGTGACGGACCAGCTGACGGGCGTGGTCGCGGGACTTGGCGAAGCCGGCCCGGTAGATCACGTTGTCGAGACGGGTCTCAAGGATGCGCAGAAGGTTCTCACCGGTCTTGCCGGTCTTCTGGTTCGCTTCCTTGTAGTAGTTCACGAACTGCTTCTCAAGGACACCGTAGATACGGCTGCACTTCTGCTTCTCACGAAGCTGGAGCAGGTACTCGCTGTCCTTGGTGCGCCCGCGTCCGTGCTCACCCGGGGGGTAAGGACGAATCTCGATCGGGCACTTTGCGCTTTCACACTTGCTGCCCTTGAGGAACAGCTTCTGCTTCTCCCGACGGCAACGCTTGCAGTCGGCCCCGGTGTAACGCGCCATATTGTCTTGTCTCCTACTTCAGATGGTCAGACGCGGCGACGCTTGGGCGGGCGGCATCCGTTGTGCGGGGTGGGGGTGACGTCCTGGATCGAGCCGACCTCAAGACCGGTCGCCTGAAGCGAACGGATGGCGGTCTCGCGACCCGAACCCGGGCCCTTGACGAAGACGTCAACCTTGCGCATGCCGTGCTCCTGCGCGCGGCGGGCGGCCGACTCGGCGGCCATCTGCGCGGCGAAGGGGGTGGACTTGCGCGAGCCCTTGAAGCCGACGTGGCCGGCAGAGGCCCAAGAGATCACGTTCCCGGTCGGGTCGGTGATCGAGACGATCGTGTTGTTGAACGTGCTCTTGATGTGAGCGTGCCCGTGGGCGACGTTCTTCTTCTCCTTGCGGCGCACCTTCTTGGCGCCGGCCGTACGGCCCTTCGGAGGCATGAAATTCTCCCGTGGAGGTGGTCGGTCCTACAGCGAAGACCGCTTGGGGGGCTTGGGGGGTGTCCCCCAGAGCACACAGTGCGTCCTGCTGAGGACTACTTCTTGCCCGGCTTCTTCTTGCCGGCGATCGCGCGACGCGGACCCTTGCGGGTACGGGCGTTCGTGCTGGTGCGCTGACCGTGCACCGGCAGACCGCGACGGTGACGCAGACCCTGGTAGCAGCCGATCTCGACCTTGCGGCGGATGTCGGCCTGGATCTCGCGACGGAGGTCACCCTCGGTCTTGAGGTTGTTGTCGACGTACTCGCGGATCTTGACGAGGTCTTCCTCGGCCAGGTCGCGGACCCGGGTGTTCGGGTTCACGCCGGTGGCGGCGAGGGTCTGCTGCGACAGCGTCCGCCCGATACCGAAGACGTAGGTGAGGGCGACCTCCACACGCTTTTCGCGCGGGAGATCAACGCCTGCGAGGCGTGCCATTGATGTGGCTCCTGATGGCTATTCGGAGGTCTTCCGCAGCACCGTTCCCGTAAGACTCTGAAGAATTACGAGCCGGGTCCCCGGCCTCCGAGCCGGGGGTGTCGTCCCACGCAAGCGATGCGGGGGTCGGGTGACTGCGTATGTACGTATTGTGCTTGCGTCGCGCGAAAACTGCGAAATGCAGGTGGTCGGCGTGCGTCAGCCCTGGCGCTGCTTGTGGCGCAGGTTGTCGCAGATGACCATGACCCGGCCGTGGCGGCGGATCACCTTGCACTTGTCGCAGATCTTCTTGACGCTCGGCTTGACCTTCATGGGATGTGAGGTTCTCCGGGTCAGTGCCGTCACCCCACGGGAGCGGGGCGCCGACAAGATCTACTTGTAGCGGTAGACGATCCGGCCACGCGTCAGGTCGTACGGAGAGAGCTCCACCACGACCCGGTCATCCGGGAGAATACGGATGTAGTGCATCCGCATCTTGCCGCTGATGTGCGCGAGGACCTTGTGACCGTTCTGGAGCTCTACACGGAACATAGCGTTCGGCAGAGACTCGATCACGGTGCCCTCGATCTCGATGGCACCTTGCTTCTTGGCCACGCTTCGCCTTTCGAATCGGCTACCTTGATCGACTCCGTACGGCGTGTTCCCTACAGTACGCAGGCACACGAATGCACCGGAGCCGACGCGTCAGTCTACGTCACGCCCCCAGAAAGATGAAATTGAGACCCTGAGCGCCCTTGACCCCCATGGCGCACACCGGGCCGCGCGGCCACCGCCGGCAGATCATCACCGGACGCACACCGGCCCGGAGGCTGGTCAGCCGTCCGGGCCGGGCATCGGTGCCGTGGAATCGCCGTGGCATTCCCCCCGTCTTGCCGTGCACCGGAGGAATGCCGAAATCGGCTCGATGATTCGACCGCCGGGCGGCCCGGGGCCGGGCTCCGCTACGCCAGCGGGTCCGGCGCGGCCACGATGCCGTACTCGGCGAGCTTCGCCTTGCCGCCGTCGACCGCGGTCAGCACCAGCGGGCCCTGCTCGGTCAGCGCGACCGAGTGCTCCCAGTGCGAGGACCAGCTGCCGTCATTGGTCTTGACCGTCCAGTCGTCGTCCAGGACGTGGGTCTTCGCGGTGCCGAGATTGACCATCGGCTCGATCGCGATGCAGAAGCCGGGCACCAGCTTCGGGCCGCGGCCGCGCTTGCGGTCGACGTAGTTCAGCAGATGCGGGTCCATGTGCATCTGCGAGCCGATGCCGTGGCCGCCGTAGTCCTCGACGATGCCGTACTTACCGCTCGACGGGCGCGGCTGCCGCCGGATGTAGCCCTCGATCGCCTTGGAGATGTCGACCAGGCGGTTGCCCTTGGTGACGGCCGCGATACCGGCCCACATGGACTCCTCGGTGACCCGGCTGAGCTCGGCCAGCTCCGCGGAGTGACCGGACCCGACGAACGCGGTGTACGCCGCGTCGCCGTGCCAGCCGTCGATGATCGCACCGCAGTCGATGGAGATGATGTCCCCGTCGGCCAGGACCGTCTCGGCGTCGGGGATGCCGTGCACCACGACGTCGTTCACCGAGGTGCAGATCGTCGCGGGGAACCCGCCGTACCCGAGGAAGTTGGACTTCGCGCCGTGCTCGGCCAGCACCTTGCGCGCCACGTCGTCCAGGTCCTTGGTCGTGGCGCCCGGCACCGCGGCCTTCCGGGTCGCCGCGTGGATGGCGGCGACCACCAGCCCCGCCTCGCGCATCTTCGCGATCTGCTCGGGGGTCTTGATCTCCACCATGGCCGTGTCTTCCGCCTTCGTTCTCGTCCGTGGGTCCGAACTGCTCGAACCAACAGTACGGCCGCGGTGCCCAAGGGGACACCGCGGCCGTACCGAACCGTTTTACTTGGCCAGGGCCTGCAGCGCGGCCATCGCGCGCTCCGTGACCTCCGCGACCTTGCCGAGCGCCGGGATCGTGACGACCAGATCCTGGGCCTTGTAGTAGTCGATGATCGGCTCGGTCTGCGTGTGGTAGACGTCCAGCCGGTTGCGGACGGTCTCCTCGCGGTCGTCGTCGCGCTGGTACAGCTCGCCGCCGCAGACGTCACAGACGCCCTCGGCCTTCGGCTTGTTGTACTCCGCGTGGAAGACGTGGCTGCTGTCCTTGCGGCAGATCCGCCGGCCGGCGATCCGCTTGACGACCTCGTCCTCCGGGACCTCCAGGTCCAGGACGGCGTCCAGCTGAAGGTCGTTCTCCTTCAGGTAGTCGTCCAGCGCCTCGGCCTGGCCCACGTTGCGCGGGAAGCCGTCCAGCAGAAAGCCGTTCGCCGCGTCCTCGTGCCCCATCCGGTCCTCGGCCATGCGGATGGTCACCGAGTCCGGTACCAGGTTCCCCGCGTCCATGTAGGACTTCGCCTCGAGACCGAGCGGCGTGCCCTGACTGATGTTCGCGCGGAACAGGTCCCCCGTGGAGATGTGCGGGATCGCGAGGTTCTTGGCGAGGTACGCGGCCTGCGTACCCTTACCGGCCCCCGGAGGTCCGACGAGGACGATTCGCATCAGCGGAGGAACCCTTCGTAATTGCGCTGCTGGAGCTGACTCTCGATCTGCTTCACGGTTTCCAGACCCACACCCACGATGATCAGGATGCTCGTCCCGCCGAACGGGAAGTTCTGTTGCGTGTTGAACAGCACCAACGCCACTGTTGGTACGAGTGCGATCAGCCCCAGATACAGCGAGCCCGGCCACGTGATCCGGTTGAGCACGTAGCTGAGGTACTCGGCCGTCGGGCGACCAGCCCGGATACCCGGGATGAAGCCACCATACTTCTTCATGTTGTCGGCAACTTCTTCGGGGTTGAAGCTGATGGCGACGTAGAAAAAGGCGAAGAAGACGATCAGCAGGAAGTACGTAACGATGTAAACGGGGTGATTTCCCTTGGTGAAGTTGGTGGCGATCCAGTTCGCCCATCCCGCCTTCGACCCGCTGAACTGAGCGATGAGGGCCGGAATGTAGAGCAGCGATGACGCGAAGATGACGGGAATCACACCCGCCTGATTCACCTTGAGCGGGATGTAAGTGGACGTACCGCCGTAGGAACGGCGCCCGATCATCCGCTTCGCGTACTGCACCGGAATGCGCCGCTGCGCCTGCTCGACGAAGACCACCAGGGCGACCATCGCCAGGCCCACCGCGATCACGGCGAAGAACTCGATCCAGCCGTCGGCGAGCTTGCCGGTGATCTTGATCTGCCACAGGGCGCCGGGGAAGCCGGCGGCGATCGAGATGAACATCAGGATCGACATGCCGTTGCCGATACCGCGGTCGGTCACCAGCTCACCGAGCCACATGATCAGGCCCGTACCGGCGGTCATCGTGATGACCATCGTGATGGTGGTGAAGATGGAGTCGCTCGGCACGATCTCGCTGGCGACCGGGCAGCTCCGGAAGAGCGCGCCGCTGCGGGCGGTGGCCACCAGGCCGGTGCCCTGCATGATGGCGAGCGCCACGGTCAGATAGCGGGTGTACTGGGTGATCTTCGCCTGGCCGGTCTGCCCCTCTTTCTTGAGGGCCTCCAGCCGGGGGATGACCACGGTCAGCAGCTGGAGGATGATGCTCGCCGTGATGTACGGCATGATCCCCAGCGCGAAGATCGTGATCTGCAGCAGCGCACCACCGCTGAACATGTTCACCAGGGCGAACAACCCGCTGTTGCCGCCGGCCTGCTGCATGCAGGTCTCGACGTTCGCGTAGTTCACCCCGGGGACCGGGACATGTGCGCCGATCCGGTAGAGCACGATGATGCCCAATGTGAACAGCAGCTTCTTGCGCAGGTCGGGCGTCTTGAACGCTCGGGCGAACGCGGTGAGCACGGTGCCTCCTGCGCCTCCCGCCTCACAAGCGGGAGGTGACGGTCTTGAGGATCGACGAATACTTGGCAGCCAAGCCGCACGGACAGGGAGCCCGCGCGGCGGGGGTCGGGGCAAAGCCCCGGAAAACAACAGTGCCTGCCACCTTACCGGCGACCGTACCCCCGTGGAACGACCAACCGGGGATGCCCCAATCAATGGGCATCCCCGGTCAGTTGAACCAACGAACTCAGATGAGTTCGGTGACGCTGCCGCCGGCAGCGGCAATCTTCTCCTTGGCGGAGCCGGAAACGGAGTCAACCGTCACCGTCAGCGCCACGGAAATCTCGCCCTGGCCCAGGACCTTGACGAGCTCGTTCTTGCGCACCGCGCCCTTGGCGACCAGGTCGGCCACCGTGACCTCGCCACCCTGCGGGTAGAGCGCGGCCAGCTTGTCCAGGTTCACGACCTGGAACTGCTTGTGAGCGGGGTTCTTGAAGCCCTTCAGCTTCGGGAGGCGCATGTGGAGCGGCATCTGGCCACCCTCGAAGCGCTCCGGAACCTGGTAACGGGCCTTGGTGCCCTTGGTACCACGACCAGCGGTCTTACCCTTGGACGCCTCACCACGACCGACACGGGTCTTGGCGGTCTTGGCGCCCGGGGCGGGCCGGAGGTTGTGGACCTTCAGCGGGTTCTGCTCCGCCATGTCAGTCGACCTCCTTGACCGTCACGAGGTGGCGGACGGTGTGCACCATGCCGCGGAACTCGGGGCGGTCCTCCTTGACAACCACGTCACCCAGGCGCTTGAGGCCCAGGGAACGCAGGGTGTCGCGGTGGTTCTGCTTGCTGCCGATGTAGGACTTGGTCTGCGTGATCTGAAGGCGAGCCATTACGCGCTCACCCCAGCACGCGCCCGCAGCAGAGCGGCGGGAGCCACGTCCTCCAGGGGCAGGCCACGACGGGCCGCGATCTCCTCGGGGCGCTGAAGGCCCTGAAGCGCGGTCACCGTGGCGTGCACGATGTTGATCGGGTTCGACGAACCGAGCGACTTGCTCAGCACGTCGTGGATGCCCGCGCACTCCAGGACGGCGCGCACCGGGCCACCGGCGATCACACCGGTACCGGGGGAAGCCGGCTTGAGCAGGACGACGCCCGCAGCCTTCTCGCCCTGGATGGGGTGCGGGATGGTGCCCTGGATACGGGGGACCTTGAAGAAGTTCTTCTTGGCCTCTTCCACGCCCTTGGCGATGGCAGCCGGAACTTCCTTGGCCTTGCCGTAACCGACACCCACGGTGCCGTCACCGTCGCCCACCACGACCAGCGCAGTGAAGCTGAAGCGACGACCACCCTTGACAACCTTGGCGACGCGGTTGATCGCGACTACGCGCTCAACGTACGCGGTCTTCTCGGCGGCAGCGCCACCGTCGCGACCCTTCCGGTCCCGCCGCTCGCCGCCACCGGCACCGCTTCCGCGGCGCTGGGGTCCAGCCATTGGATTTACCTCTCTCTGTTACGTCCGCTAGCTCCGGAACCGGGGCTTAGAACTTCAGCCCGGCTTCGCGGGCGGCGTCGGCCAGAGCGGCAATCCGCCCGGCGTACTGCTTGCCACCACGGTCGAACACGACGGCCTCGACACCGGCGGCCTTGGCACGCTCGGCAACCAGGGCGCCAACCTTCTGGGCCTGGGCGCTCTTGTCGCCCTCGCCGCCACGGATGGACGCGTCCAGGGTCGACGCCGACGCGAGCGTGTGGCCCGCGATGTCGTCGATGACCTGCGCGGTAATACCGCGGTTGGAACGCGTCACGACCAGGCGCGGACGCGCCGGCGTACCCGAAATCCGCTTACGGATGCGGATGTGGCGACGCTTAGCGGCAGCGCGCTTGTAGGCGTTGCCCTTAGCGATCTTCACACCGTATGCCATGGCTTACTTACCAGCCTTTCCGACCTTGCGGCGGATGACCTCGCCGGCGTACTTGACGCCCTTGGCCTTGTACGGGTCAGGCTTGCGCAGCTTGCGGATGTTCGCCGCCACCTCGCCGACCTTCTGCTTGTCGATGCCCTCGACGCTGAGCTTGGTCGGGGACTCGACCTTGAAGGAGATCCCCTCGGGGGCCTCGATCAGGATCGGGTGGCTGTAGCCCAGCGCGAACTCCAGGTTGGAGCCCTTCGCCTGGACGCGGTAACCGACACCGCTGATCTCGAGCGCCTTGCTGTAGCCCTGGGTCACGCCGGTGATCATGTTCGCCACCAGCGTGCGGGACAGGCCGTGCAGGGCCTTGTTCTGACGCTCGTCGTTCGGGCGGGTGACGACGATGACGCCGTCCTCACCCTTGGCGACCTCGATGGGCGCCGCGACGGTGTGCGCGAGGGAACCCTTGGGGCCCTTCACCGAAACCGTGCGGCCCTCGATGGTGACGTCCACACCAGCGGGAACCTGGATGGGCAGCTTGCCAATACGCGACATTAGCTATTCCTCCGTTCCCTGGTTACCAGACGTAGGCGAGGACTTCCCCACCCACGCCCTTCTTCTGCGCCTGCTGGCCGGTCAGGAGACCGTGGGACGTGGAGATGATCGCCACGCCCAGGCCGCCGAGGACCTTCGGCAGGTTGGTGGACTTTGCGTAGACCCGCAGGCCCGGCTTCGAGATCCGCTTGATGCCGGCGATCGAGCGCTCGCGGTTCGGACCGAACTTGAGGTCGAGAACGAGGTTCTTGCCGACCTCGGCGTCCTCGACCTTCCAGCCGGTGATGTAACCCTCCTGCTGGAGGATCTCCGCGATGTGCGACTTGATCTTGCTGTGCGGCATCACGACGGTGTCGTGGTACGCCGAGTTCGCGTTCCGCAGACGGGTCAGCATGTCTGCGATGGGGTCAGTCATGGTCATGAATTGGCCTTCGGCCTCTCTCGCCGGGGTTTCCTATGTGCGCCATCCCTCTCCCCGAACAGAGTCGGGACGGGTGCGGCGCGGGGACCTACGGCGTAGTAAGCGACGTTTGCGGGCTCGGCCCGCGGTCGGTCTCGGGCGGCGGAACGCCCAAACCCCTCTACCCTACGGGAACAGGGGCTTCGGCGCCCGCCGACCGATTGCTTACCGAGAGCCTCCAGGGAATCCCAACTAGGGGATTACCAGGAGCTCTTGGTCACGCCCGGCAGCTCGCCACGGTGAGCCATCTCACGAAGGCACACGCGGCACAGGCCGAACTTGCGGTACACGGAGTGCGGGCGGCCGCAGCGCTGGCAGCGGGTGTACGCACGCACACCGAACTTCGGCTTGCGAGCAGCCTTGGCAATCAGAGCCTTCTTCGCCATCTCGCTCACGCCTCCTTGAACGGGAAGCCGAGGTGACGAAGGAGAGCGCGGCCCTCATCGTCGTTGGTCGCCGTGGTGACCACGGTGATGTCCATACCCCGGGTACGGTCGATCTTGTCCTGGTCGATCTCGTGGAACATGACCTGCTCCGTGAGACCGAAGGTGTAGTTGCCCCGACCGTCGAACTGCTTCGGGGACAGACCACGGAAGTCGCGGATGCGCGGCAGCGCGAGCGACAGCAGGCGGTCCAGGAACTCCCACATGCGGTCACCACGGAGGGTGACGTGGGCACCGATCGGCTGGCCCTCACGCAGCTTGAACTGCGCGATGGACTTACGGGCCTTGGTGACGGCCGGCTTCTGACCGGTGATCGTGGTGAGGTCCTTGATGGCACCCTCGATCAGCTTGGAGTCGCGGGCGGCGTCGCCCACACCCATGTTGACCACGATCTTGGTCAGACCGGGGATCTGCATGACGTTCTCGTACGAGAACTCGTCCTTCAGCTTCCCGGCGATCTCTTCGCGGTAGCGCAGCTTCAGACGCGGCGCGTTGGTGGTGGCAGTCATCAGATGTCCTCACCGGTCCGCTTGGCAACGCGGATCTTGTTGCCTTCGTCGTCGAAGCGGTATCCGACGCGGGTGACAACCTTCTGGCCGTCCTTCTCCACAACCAGCTGAACGTTGCTGACGTGGACAGGGGCCTCGGTCGTCACGATGCCGCCGGTCTTCGAACCACGAGCCGTCTGACCGGCCTTGGTGTGCTTCTTGACCCGGTTGACACCCTCGACCAGGACACGGTCCTCGCGGGGGAAGGCCTGGATGACCTTGCCCTGCTTGCCCTTGTCCTTACCGGTGATGACCTGGACCAGGTCGCCCTTCTTGATCTTCATCGGTTACAGCACCTCCGGCGCGAGCGAGATGATCTTCATGAACTTCTTCTCGCGCAGCTCACGGCCCACGGGGCCGAAGATACGGGTGCCGCGGGGGTCGCCATCGTTCTTGAGGATGACGGCCGCGTTCTCGTCGAAGCGGATGTACGAGCCGTCCGGACGGCGGCGCTCCTTGACGGTGCGAACGATGACGGCCTTGACGACGTCACCCTTCTTCACGTTGCCACCGGGGATCGCGTCCTTCACGGTGGCGACGATGACGTCACCGATGCCCGCGTAGCGGCGACCGGAACCACCGAGAACACGGATGCAAAGGATTTCCTTCGCACCAGTGTTGTCGGCGACACGCAGTCGCGACTCCTGCTGGATCACGTCTATCTCCTGAATGTCTGCCGGTTCCCGGCAGGGGTTTCACGTGAAACCCCTGCCGAGCCTGGCGGAACTGTTCCTAGGGGGTCCCCCTAGGAGGGATTACTTGGCCTTCTCGAGGATCTCGACGATGCGCCAGCGCTTGGTGGCGGACAGCGGCCGGGTCTCCATCAGGAGGACGCGGTCGCCGACACCGGCAGCGTTCTGCTCGTCGTGCGCCTTGAGCTTGTTGGTACGGCGGATGACCTTGCCGTACAGCGCGTGCTTGACACGGTCCTCGACAGCGACGACGACGGTCTTGTCCATCTTGTCGCTGACGACGAGACCCTCACGGGTCTTGCGGAAACCGCGCTCGTTCGTCTCAGTCACATTCTTCTCGCTCATCAGGCGCTCTCCACCGTCTCGATGCCCAGCTCGCGCTCACGCATCAGGGTGTAGATCCGGGCGATGTCCTTGCGGACGGCCTTCAGCCGGCCGTGGTTCTCGAGCTGTCCGGTCGCCGCCTGGAAGCGGAGGTTGAACAGCTCTTCCTTGGCCTCACGCAGCTTGGCAACGAGGTCCTCGTTGTTCAGCTCGCGCAGCTCGGACGCCTTGGTAACGGCCGACATCACGATTCACCTGCCTCGCGCCGAACGATGCGGCACTTCATCGGAAGCTTGTGGGCGGCGCGGGTCAGCGCCTCCTTAGCAACCTTCTCGTTCGGGAAGGACAGCTCGAACATCACCCGACCGGGCTTGACGTTCGCGACCCACCACTCCGGAGAACCCTTACCGGAACCCATGCGGGTCTCGGCAGGCTTCTTCGTGAGCGGGCGGTCCGGGTAGATGTTGATCCAGACCTTGCCGCCACGCTTGATGTGACGGGTCATCGCGATACGAGCGGACTCGATCTGACGGTTCGTCACGTAGGCCGGGGTGACGGCCTGGATGCCGTACTCACCGAAGGCCAGCTCGGTGCCACCCTTGGCCATGCCATTGCGCTTCGGGTGGTGCTGCTTGCGGTGCTTGACCCTGCGAGGGATCAGCATGTCGGTCAGGCCTCCGTTCCGGTGCTCTCAGCCGGAGCAGCGGCAGCGGCCTCGGCCTTGGGGGCCTCGGCAGCGGCGCTCTGCTGCGGCTTGCGGCCGCGGCCGCCACGCTCGCCACCGCGACGCGGGCGGTCGTTACCGCCACCGCGGGCCGGGCGGTTACCCGCACGGGCGGCAGCGTTCTCGGCGCGAACCTCGGCGATGTTCTTGACGTCGCCCTTGTAGATCCAGACCTTCACGCCGATGCGGCCGAAGGTGGTCTTGGCCTCGAAGAAGCCGTAGTCGACGTTCGCACGGAGAGTGTGCAGGGGCACACGGCCCTCGCGGTAGAACTCCGAGCGGGACATCTCGGCGCCGCCGAGACGGCCACCGCACTGGATCTTGATGCCCTTGGCGCCGGCCTTCATCGTCGACTGCATGCTCTTGCGCATGGCGCGACGGAAGGAGACGCGGGAGGACAGCTGCTCGGCGACGGCCTGGGCCACCAGCTGAGCGTCGGTCTCGGGGTTCTTGACCTCGAGGATGTTCAGCTGGACCTGCTTGCCGGTCAGCTTCTCCAGCTCGCCGCGGATGCGGTCGGCCTCGGCGCCGCGGCGGCCGATGACGATGCCCGGACGAGCGGTGTGGATGTCAACGCGGACGCGCTCACGGGTGCGCTCGATCTCCACCTTCGAGATACCGGCGCGCTCCATGCCCTTCGTCATCATGCGACGAATGGCGACGTCTTCCTTGACGTAGTCCTTGTACAGCTTGTCGGCGTACCAACGCGACTTGAAGTCGGTGGTGATGCCGAGTCGGAACCCATGCGGGTTTACCTTCTGGCCCATTACCGGGTTCCTTCCTTGCTGCTGACGACCACGGTGATGTGGCTGGTCCGCTTACGGATCCGGTAGGCACGGCCCTGGGCACGCGGACGGAACCGCTTCAGGGTCGGGCCCTCATCCACGTACGCCTCGCTGATGACCAGCGTGGAGGCGTCGGTGTGGTCGTAGTTGTGCGCGGCGTTGGCAATGGCGCTGTCCAGCACCTTGCCCACCGGCACGCTCGCGGCCTGCGGGGCGAAACGCAGGACCGCCTGAGCCTCCGTGGCATCCATGCCACGGATAAGGTCCACCACGCGGCGGGCCTTCATGGGCGTGACGCGGATGTACCGCGCCTGGGCCCTGGCTTCCATGGTTGTCCCTTCGGTGTCAGTCATAGTCTTCGCACTCCGGTCGATCAGCGACGACGCGACTTGCGGTCGTCCTTCTCGTGGCCGCGGAAGGTGCGGGTCGGCGCAAACTCGCCGAGCTTGTGGCCGACCATCGACTCGGTGACGAACACCGGGACGTGCTTGCGGCCGTCGTGCACCGCGATCGTGTGGCCGAGCATGGCCGGGACGATCATCGAGCGGCGGGACCAGGTCTTGATGACGTTCTTGGTGCCTGCATCGTTCTGTACGTCCACCTTCTTGGCGAGGTGGTCGTCGACGAAGGGCCCCTTCTTGAGACTGCGCGGCATCTAAACCCGCTCCTAGCGCTTCTTGTTCGTCTTGCGGCGGCGGACGATGTACTTGTTGCTGGCCTTCTTCGGCGAGCGAGTACGACCCTCCTTCTGGCCCCAGGGCGAGACCGGGTGGCGACCACCGGAGGTCTTGCCCTCACCACCACCGTGCGGGTGGTCAACCGGGTTCATCACGACACCACGCACGGTCGGGCGGACGCCCTTCCAGCGCATACGGCCGGCCTTACCCCAGTTGATGTTCGACTGCTCGGCGTTGCCGACCTCGCCGACAGTGGCGCGGCAGCGGACGTCGACCAGGCGGATCTCACCGGACGGCATACGCAGGTGGGCCATCGAGCCCTCCCGCGCCAGCAGCTGCACGGAGGCACCGGCCGAGCGGGCGAACTTCGCACCGCCGCCCGGACGCAGCTCGATCGCGTGGATCGTCGTACCCACGGGGATGTGACGCAGCGGCAGGTTGTTGCCGGGCTTGATGTCGGCGCCAGGGCCGTTCTCAATCCGGTCACCCTGGCTCAGGCCACGGGGCGCGATGATGTAGCGCTTCTCGCCGTCTGCGTAGTGCAGCAGCGCGATGCGCGCGGTGCGGTTCGGGTCGTACTCGATGTGCGCGACCTTGGCCGGCACGCCGTCCTTGTCGTGACGACGGAAGTCGATCACTCGGTAGGCGCGCTTGTGGCCACCGCCCTGGTGGCGAACGGTCACACGACCGGCGTTGTTACGGCCGCCCTTGCTGTGCAGCGGGCGGACCAGCGACTTCTCCGGCGTGGACCGCGTGATCTCGACAAAGTCGGCGACGCTGGAGCCACGACGGCCCGGGGTCGTCGGCTTGTACTTGCGGATACCCATTTCTCAGTCCTCGTCCGATTTCGGACGATCCGGACCGCCCTTAGGCGGTCGGACCGCCGAAGATGTCGATACGGTCGCCCTCGGCGAGGGTCACGATGGCGCGCTTGGTGTTCGCGCGCTTACCGAAACCGGTCTTGGTGCGCTTGCGCTTACCCTGCCGGTTGATCGTGTTGACCCCGGTGACCTTGACCGAGAAGACCGCCTCGACGGCCTGCTTGATCTGGGTCTTGTTCGCGCGCGGGTCGACGACGAACGTGTACTTGTTCTCGTCCAGCAGCGCGTAGCTCTTCTCGGAAACCACCGGCTTGACGAGAATGTCGCGGGGGTCCGTGAAGGTCTTGCTGGTGACGACGGCCTCAGTCATCAGGCGTCGCTCCCTTCGGTCTCAGCGTTGGCCTTGGGGCCAGACACGAAGGACTCGAAGGCGGCCTTGGTGAAGACCACGTCGTCGGAGACGAGCACGTCGTACGTGTTCAGCTGGCCCGGCTCCAGGATGTGGACCTGGGGCAGGTTGCGGGCGGACAGCCACGCGGCCTCGTCGCTGCGCTCGGCGACCAGGAGCACGTTCTTGCGCTCGCTGACCTTGCCCAGCAGGGACTTGGCGGCCTTGGTGGAAGCCGTGCCCTCGACCACGCCGGCAACGACGTGGATGCGGCTGTTGCGGGCCCGGTCGGTGAGGGCACCGCGCAGGGCGGCGGCCTTCATCTTCTTCGGGGTCCGCTGGCTGTAGTCACGCGGCACGGGGCCGTGGACGACGCCACCGCCGGCGAACTGCGGCGCACGGGTCGAACCCTGGCGCGCGCGGCCGGTGCCCTTCTGGCGGTACGGCTTCTTGCCACCGCCGCGGACCTCGCCGCGAGTCTTGGTCTTGTGCGTGCCCTGACGGGCCGCGGCCAGCTGCGCAACAACGACCTGGTGGATCAGCGGAACGCTGACCTTGGCGTCGAAGATCTCCGCGGGGAGCTCGACGGTCCCGGCCTTGTCGCCAGCAGGCGAAAGGATGTCAATGGTGCTCATCGGTTACCTCAGGCCCCCTTGGCCGCGGTACGGACCAGGACGAGGCCGCCGTTCGGACCAGGAACTGCGCCCTTGATGAGCAGCAGACCCTTCTCCGCGTCAACGGCGTGGACGGTCAGGTTCTGGGTGGTGACCCGCTCATTGCCCATACGGCCGGCCATCCGCATGCCCTTGAACACGCGGCCCGGGGTGGCGCAGCCACCGATGGAGCCGGGCTTACGGTGCACGCGGTGGGCACCGTGGGAGGCCTTGCCGCCGTGGAAGCCATGACGCTTCATGACACCGGCGAAGCCCTTGCCCTTGCTCTTGCCGGTCACGTCCACCTTGACGCCGGACTCGAAGGTCTCAGCGGTCAGCTCCTGGCCGAGGGTGTACTCACTGGCGTCAGGAGTACGGACCTCGACGAGGTGACGACGGGGGGTGACGTCGGCCTTCGCGAAGTGGCCCTTGAGGGGCTTGTTCACCTTGCGCGGGTCGATCTCGCCGAAGGCGATCTGGACGGAGTCGTAACCGTCCTGGTCATTGGTGCGCACCTGGGTAACGACGCAGGGGCCGGCCTTCACCACGGTCACCGGGACGACACGGTTGTTCTCGTCCCAGACCTGGGTCATGCCGAGCTTCTCGCCCAGGATGCCCTTGATCTGCTTAGCCATCTCTTCCGCGCCTCTCAGAGCTTGATCTCGATGTCAACGCCGGCCGGAAGGTCCAGGCGCATCAGCGAGTCAACGGTCTTGGGCGTCGGGTCGAGGATGTCGATCAGGCGCTTGTGCGTGCGCATCTCGAAGTGCTCGCGCGAGTCCTTGTACTTGTGCGGCGACTTGATGACGCAGTACACGTTCTTTTCAGTGGGCAGCGGCACCGGGCCTGCGACCGACGCACCAGTGCGGGTCACCGTCTCGACGATCTTCTTCGCCGAGGTGTCGATGACCTCGTGGTCGTAGGCCTTGAGCCGGATGCGGATCTTCTGTCCCGCCATGGCTACTGTGTAGTCCTTTGTCTCGTAACGCTCTGGGACCCGATGCGCTGTGCTCCTTGCGGAGCACCGTCCAACCTCCGACCCACGCGGTCGGGCGTGTCGCACCCCTTCCCGTAAATCTCCGCAGGGGAGATCCTTCGAGAAGGAGATTGTGGGGGAAGAACACCCACCGGGCGCCTGGCCGAGGCACCCCGCTGACGCTTCCCGGAAGATTCCCGTATTTCCGGCCCTGAGAAGGGACGACGAATACCTGGGACTCGCTTCCAGTCCTCCCGGCGGGAGGCGCGCAGCATCGGCACTCAACCGAGCAACCTGGACAGTGTGCCATACGTGGGATGTGTAAGGCCAATCGAGGCCCAACTGTCAAGGAGCCCCGCCCACCTGATGGCGAGCGGGGCTCCTTGAACCACTACTACCGGGTCTCCCCGATCAACAGAACTTACTTGTTGATCTTGGTGACCTGGCCGGCGCCGACGGTCCGGCCACCCTCACGGATGGCGAACTTCAGGCCCTCCTCCATGGCGACCGGCTGGATCAGCGAGACGGACATCTCGGTGTTGTCGCCGGGCATGACCATCTCGGTGCCCTCGGGGAGGGTCACCACACCGGTCACGTCAGTCGTACGGAAGTAGAACTGCGGACGGTAGTTGTTGAAGAACGGCGTGTGGCGGCCACCCTCGTCCTTGGAGAGGATGTAGGCCTGCGCCTCGAACTCGGTGTGCGGGGTGACCGAGCCCGGCTTGATGATGACCTGGCCGCGCTCGACGTCCTCGCGCTTGATGCCACGGAGCAGCAGACCGACGTTCTCACCGGCCTGGCCCTCGTCGAGCAGCTTGCGGAACATCTCGATGCCGGTGACCGTGGTGGTGGTCTTCTCGGTCTTGATGCCGATGATGTCGACGGTCTCGTTGACCTTGAGGACACCACGCTCGATACGACCGGTGACAACGGTGCCACGGCCGGTGATCGTGAAGACGTCCTCGATCGGCATCAGGAACGGCTTGTCGACGTCGCGCTCGGGCTGCGGGATCGACTCGTCGACGGCCTTCATCAGGTCGAGGACGGAGTTGCCCCACTCCTTGTCGCCCTCGAGCGCCTTGAGCGCCGAGACCTTGACGACCGGAACGTCGTCGCCCGGGAACTCGTACTCGGAGAGGAGCTCACGGACCTCGAGCTCGACGAGCTCCAGGATCTCCTCGTCGTCCACCATGTCGGCCTTGTTCAGGGCGACGACGATGTACGGAACGCCGACCTGGCGGGCCAGGAGCACGTGCTCCTTGGTCTGCGGCATCGGGCCGTCGGTGGCGGCAACCACGAGGATGGCGCCGTCCATCTGCGCCGCACCCGTGATCATGTTCTTGATGTAGTCCGCGTGACCGGGGCAGTCGACGTGGGCGTAGTGACGCGACTCGGTCTGGTACTCGACGTGCGCGATGGAGATGGTGATACCGCGCTGGCGCTCCTCAGGAGCCTTGTCGATCTGGTCGAAGGCCGAGGCCTCGTTCAGGTCCGGGTACGCGTCGTGCAGCACCTTGGTAATGGCGGCCGTGAGGGTCGTCTTACCGTGGTCAATGTGACCGATGGTGCCGATGTTGACGTGCGGCTTAGTCCGCTCGAACTTCGCCTTCGCCACTGGTTCCTCCTGAAGTGGTTCTGTACGCCTTACTCATCGGCGCCAGGTGATCTTTGCTGGGATGCCGGCTGCCGGGGCATTCCTCACGGATTGCGGGGATTACCCCGGCAGACGGTGTCAAGCCTAAAGCGTGTTCCGACTCTCGGGAGACGGAGTTATTCGCCCTTGGCCTTCGCGATGATCTCCTCGGCGACGTTCCGGGGAACCTCGGCGTAGGAGTCGAACTGCATCGAGTAGCTTGCGCGACCCGAGGTCTTGCTGCGGAGGTCTCCGACGTAGCCGAACATCTCCGACAGGGGGACCAGGCCCGTGACGAGCTTGGCGCCGCTGCGCTCCTCCATGGACTGGATCTGACCACGGCGCGAGTTGATGTCGCCGATCACATCGCCCATGTAGTCCTCGGGCGTGGTGACCTCGACCTTCATCATCGGCTCGAGCAGGGCCGGGGAGGCCTTGCGGGCGGCCTCCTTGAAGGCCATCGAACCGGCGATCTTGAAGGCCATTTCCGACGAGTCGACCTCGTGGAAGGCACCGTCGAGAAGGGTGACCTTGACGCCCGTCAGCGGGTAGCCGGCGAGCACACCGAACTCCATGGCCTCCTGGCAGCCCGCGTCCACGGACGGGATGTACTCCCGCGGGATACGGCCACCGGTGACCTTGTTCTCGAACTCGTACCCGTCGCCCTCGAGGGGCGCAAGCGCGATCTGCACCTTCGCGAACTGGCCGGAACCACCAGTCTGCTTCTTGTGCGTGTAGTCGAGACGCTCGACCGGCTTGCGCAGGGTCTCGCGGTAGGCCACCTGCGGCTTGCCGACGTTGGCCTCGACCTTGAACTCACGCTTCATACGGTCGACCAGCACGTCGAGGTGCAGCTCGCCCATACCCGCGATGATGGTCTGGCCGGTCTCCTCGTCGGTGTGCACCTGGAACGAGGGGTCCTCTTCGGCGAGGCGCTGGATCGCGACTGCCAGCTTCTCCTGGTCGCCCTTCGACTTGGGCTCGATGGCGACCTGGATGACCGGGGCCGGGAACTCCATCGACTCGAGGATCACCGGGTTGCCCGCGTCGCAGAGGGTCTCACCGGTGGTGGTCTGCTTCAGACCCATGACGGCGACGATGTCACCGGCACCCACCGCGTCGATCTCCTCACGCTTGTTCGCGTGCATCCGGTAGATCTTGCCGATGCGCTCCTTCTTGCCCTTCACCGAGTTCTGCACCTGCGAGCCGGCCTCGAGGCGGCCCGAGTACACCCGGATGAAGGTGAGCTTGCCCAGGTGGGGGTCGCTCGCGATCTTGAAGGCCAGCGCCGAGAGCGGCTCGCTCTCGGACGGCTTGCGCTTGACGACCTCGTCCGGGTTGTTGACGGCGTGGCCCTCGATGGCCTCGACGTCGAGCGGGGACGGGAGGTAGCGCACGACCGCGTCGAGCAGGGGCTGGACGCCCTTGTTCTTGAACGCGGTACCGCAGAACACCGGGGTGACGGTGGTCACGTCGGCCTTGCCGGAGGCCAGGGTGATACGACGGATGGCGGCGTAGAGCTGCTCCTCGGTGGGCTCCTGGCCCTCGAGGTAGAGCTCCATCATGGCCTCGTCGTTCTCCGCGACGGCCTCGAGCAGCTTCCCGCGCCACTCGTCGGCGGCCTCGGTGTGCGAAGCGGGGATGTCGACGACGTCGTACATCTCCCCCTTGGCGGCCTCGGCGGACCAGACCAGGGCCTTCATCTTCACGAGGTCGACGACGCCCTTGAAGTCCATCTCGGTGCCGATCGGCAGCTGCATGACCAGCGGAACGGCGCCGAGGCGGTCCGTGATCATGTCGACGCAGCGGTGGAACTCCGCGCCGGTCCGGTCGAGCTTGTTGACGAAACAGATGCGGGGAACGCCGTAGCGGTCCGCCTGGCGCCAGACGGTCTCCGACTGGGGCTCGACACCGGCGACGCCGTCGAACACCGTCACCGCACCGTCGAGCACGCGCAGCGAGCGCTCCACCTCGACGGTGAAGTCGACGTGGCCCGGGGTGTCGATGATGTTGATGGTGTGGTCGACGTCTTCCAGCGGCCAGTGGCAGGTCGTCGCGGCAGACGTGATCGTGATGCCGCGCTCCTGCTCCTGCTCCATCCAGTCCATCGTGGCAGCGCCGTCGTGGACTTCACCGATCTTGTAAGAGACACCGGTGTAGAACAGGATCCGCTCGGTGGTGGTCGTCTTGCCCGCGTCGATGTGGGCCATGATCCCGATGTTGCGGACCTTGGCCAGGTCAAGCGAAGTGGTGGCCATATCGGCTCAATCTTCTCTCGGTCTCGATGTGGGTTGCGACTACCAGCGGTAGTGCGCGAAGGCCTTGTTGGACTCGGCCATCTTGTGCGTGTCCTCACGCTTCTTGACCGAAGCGCCGAGGCCGTTGGAGGCGTCGAGCAGTTCGTTCATGAGGCGCTCGGTCATGGTCTTCTCGCGGCGGGCGCGGGAGTAGCCCACGAGCCAGCGGAGCGACAGGGTGGCAGCGCGGCCGGGCTTGACCTCGACCGGGACCTGGTAGGTCGCGCCACCGACACGGCGGGACTTGACCTCGAGGGTCGGCTTGATGTTCTCGAGCGCGCGCTTGAGCGTGATGACCGGGTCGTTACCGGTCTTCTCGCGCAGACCCTCCATGGCGCCGTAGACGATGCGCTCGGCGGTGGAGCGCTTGCCGTTCAGCAGCACCTTGTTGATGAGGGAGGTCACCAGAGGAGAACCGTAGACCGGGTCGATGATGACCGGGCGCTTCGGGGCGGGGCCCTTACGAGGCATTCTTACTTCTCCTTCTTGGCGCCGTAGCGGCTGCGAGCCTGCTTGCGGTTCTTGACGCCCTGCGTGTCGAGGGAGCCGCGGATGATCTTGTAACGAACACCCGGCAGGTCCTTCACACGGCCACCACGCACGAGCACGATGGAGTGCTCCTGCAGGTTGTGCCCCTCACCCGGGACGTAGGCAGTGACCTCGATCCCACTGCTCAGCTTGACTCGCGCAACCTTGCGGAGGGCCGAGTTCGGCTTCTTCGGGGTGGTCGTGAACACACGCGTGCACGTACCACGACGCTGCGGCGAGCCCGCCAGTGCGGGTGTCTTGTTCTTCTCGACCTTGTCCTGGCGGCCCTTTCGGACCAGCTGCTGGATCGTAGGCACCGTTTCTCCGGTTTCTTGTCTCGGTACAACTAACCTGGAACGTCACCGACCCACGCGGTCGGGTGTGTCGAATGCTGTAGACCGCTCCTCGCGAACGAGAGCGGCGACAGATTGCGGTGTCGAGACCCGGCTTCCGCGCTCCTGCGCACTCTCCGGCCTAGGCTGGAGGAGGTTGCGGGCACGGCACGCCAGGGACACCCCAGGCACAAGGTCAGAGCGTACCTACAGCATGGGCTACGGTCAAAACAAATGCACACGCGAAGGACACGCCGGACTCCTCACGGCGCTGCGGCCACCGTAGTGGCATCGATGGCATTGGGGAAGAAGGCGGGGCGCCGTCCGCGGGCGGCGTCGGCCGGGGATTCCCCGGCACTCAGTGCCCGGCGATGCCCAGCAGGATCATCATCAGGATGAACAGCGCCCAGCCGCCGATACCCAGCCAGCCGATCACTATGCCGGCGATGGCCTGACCGTCCCCGCGCTCGCCCGTACGGCGGATCTCCGCGCGCGCCTTGTGGCCGAGGATGACCGCCGGGATCGCCGTCGCGCCCCACGTCATCGGCGTCAGGATCCCGCAGACCAGCGCCCCCGTCGCACAGCCGTTGGTGTGCACCGGCATCGGCATCTGCACGGGCATCGGCATGAACGTCGCGGGCACGGCCGGCCGCGGCTGGAACTGCGCCTGCGGTACCGGCCCCTGCGGCAGATCCGCGACCAGCATCTGCAGCTCGTGATGGGTCTGCGCCTGATAGGCACGAGTTATCCGCTGCTCGTACTCGGCCTGCTGAAGCCGCCCCTCGGCGAAACCGGCCTTCAGTACATCGACCGCTCGCTCGCGATCCGCGTGCGAGGCACGCATCACCGGCATCTGATTCGCCGGCTGAACGGGCTGCCCACCCTGCCACGGCTGGAATGCCACTTCGCGAACCTCCCCCCGCTCGACAGTTCTCCCCATCTTCTCATCACAGACGCAGAGATGGGAGGACAAGTTCCCTCGCCCGGCCGAACGCGAATCCGGGTGGCGCCGCCGAACGCCGCAGGGCGGCCACCCCGTGAGGGATGACCGCCCTGCGCCGACTGCAACGGGCTTACTGGTTGTACGGCCCGTAGTCGTAGTCCTCCAGCGGAACAGCCTGGCCGGAGCCGGTGCCGAAGGGCGAGTAGTCGATGTCGTCGTAACCGACGGCCGAGTACATCGCGGCCTTGGCCTCCTCGGTGGGCTCGACCCGGATGTTGCGGTAGCGGGACAGACCCGTACCGGCCGGGATGAGCTTACCGATGATGACGTTCTCCTTGAGGCCGATGAGGCTGTCGGACTTGGCGTTGATCGCCGCGTCCGTCAGGACTCGGGTCGTCTCCTGGAAGGAGGCGGCCGACAGCCAGGATTCCGTCGCCAGCGAAGCCTTGGTGATACCCATCAGCTGCGGACGGCCGGAGGCCGGGTGGCCACCCTCCGCCACGACGCGACGGTTCTCACCCTCGAACTTCGTGCGCTCCACCAGCTCGCCCGGCAGCAGCTCCGCGTCGCCGGACTCGATGATCGTCACGCGGCGCAGCATCTGCCGGATGATGATCTCGATGTGCTTGTCGTGGATCGCCACACCCTGGCTGTTGTAGACCTTCTGGACCTCGCCGACCAGGTGGACCTGGACGGCACGCTGGCCGAGGATCCGCAGCACGTCGTGCGGGTTGATGGCACCCACGGTCAGCGGCTGGCCGACCACGACGTGGTCACCCTCGCCCACCAGCAGACGGGCACGCTTCGAGACGCCGTAAGCCGTCTCGTCCGAGCCGTCGTCCGGGGTGACGATGACCTTCTTGGTCTTCTCGGTCTCCTCGATCCGGACGCGGCCGGCCGCCTCCGAGATCGGGGCGACACCCTTGGGCGTACGGGCCTCGAAGAGCTCGACGACACGCGGCAGACCCAGGGTGATGTCGTCACCGGCCACACCACCGGTGTGGAAGGTACGCATCGTCAGCTGGGTACCGGGCTCACCGATGGACTGGGCGGCGATGATGCCGACCGCCTCACCGATGTCGACCAGCTTGCCGGTGGCCAGCGAACGGCCGTAGCAGTAGGCACAGGTGCCGACCGCCGACTCACAGGTCAGGACCGAGCGGGTCTTGACCTCCTCGACGCCGTTGGCGACCAGCGCGTCGATGAGCACGTCACCGAGGTCGACGTTGGCCGGGGCGACGACCTTGCCGTCCACCACGACGTCCTCGGCGAGCATCCGGGCGTACACGCTGGACTCGACGTCGTCCGCCTTGCGCAGCACGCCGGAGGCGTCCTTCGAGGCGATCCGCAGCTTGAGGCCACGCTCCGTACCGCAGTCCTCCTCGCGAATGATGACGTCCTGGGAGACGTCGACCAGACGACGGGTGAGGTAACCGGAGTCGGCGGTACGCAGGGCGGTGTCCGCCAGACCCTTACGGGCACCGTGCGTGGAGATGAAGTACTCCAGCACGGACAGACCCTCGCGGAACGACGCCTTGATCGGACGCGGGATGGTCTCGTTCTTCGCGTTCGACACCAGACCACGCATACCGGCGATCTGCCGCATCTGCATCATGTTTCCTCGGGCACCCGAGTCAACCATCATGAAGATGGGGTTCGTCTTGGGGAAGTTCTCGTTCATCGCCTCGGCGACCTCGTTGGTCGCCTTGGTCCAGATGTTGATCAGTTCCTGAGTGCGCTCGTCCTTGGTGATCAGACCGCGCTCGTACTGCTTCTGGACCTTCTCGTCCTGGGCCTCGTAGCCCGCGACGATGGCCTTCTTGGCCTCCGGGACGACGATGTCCGAAACGGCGACGGTGACGCCGGAACGGGTCGCCCAGTGGAAACCGGCCGCCTTCAGGTTGTCGAGCGTCGCCGCCACGATGACCTTCGGGTAGCGCTCGGCCAGGTCGTTGACGATCGCGGAGAGCTGCTTCTTGCCCACCGAGTAGTCGACGAACGGGTAGTCCTCGGGCAGCAGCTCGTTGAAGAGCGCGCGGCCCAGGGTCGTCCGCAGGCGGAAGCTGTCACCCTGCTGCCACTCGGGCTCGCCCTCCTCCGGAACCGGCGGGGTCCAGCCGCGGGGCGGGACGGTGCCGATCGGGAAGCGGATGTCGACCTTCGCCTGGAGCGAGAGCTCCTTGGCGTCGAACGCCATGATCGCCTCGGCGGCCGAGCCGAACGCGCGGCCCTCGCCGATGACCTTGCGCTCCTCTTCATCCGTGGTGAGGAAGAAGAGGCCGAGCACCATGTCCTGGGTCGGCATGGTGACCGGACGGCCGTCGGCCGGCTTGAGGATGTTGTTCGAGGACAGCATCAGGATGCGGGCCTCGGCCTGGGCCTCCGCGGACAGCGGGAGGTGGACGGCCATCTGGTCACCGTCGAAGTCCGCGTTGAACGCGGTGCAGACGAGCGGGTGAATCTGAATGGCCTTGCCCTCGACCAGCTGCGGCTCGAAGGCCTGGATGCCCAGACGGTGCAGGGTGGGCGCACGGTTCAGCAGAACCGGGTGCTCCGCGATGACCTCTTCCAGGACGTCGTACACGACCGTGCGGCCGCGCTCGACCATCCGCTTCGCGCTCTTGATGTTCTGCGCGTGGTTGAGGTCCACCAGGCGCTTCATCACGAACGGCTTGAAGAGCTCCAGCGCCATGGCCTTGGGCAGACCGCACTGGTGCAGCTTCAGCTGCGGGCCGACGACGATGACGGAACGCGCCGAGTAGTCGACTCGCTTACCGAGCAGGTTCTGACGGAAGCGGCCCTGCTTGCCCTTGAGCATGTCGGACAGCGACTTCAGCGGACGGTTGCCGGGGCCCGTCACCGGGCGGCCGCGGCGGCCGTTGTCGAAGAGCGCGTCGACGGCCTCCTGGAGCATGCGCTTCTCGTTGTTCACGATGATCTCGGGCGCGCCGAGGTCGAGAAGCCGCTTCAGGCGGTTGTTGCGGTTGATGACGCGGCGGTACAGGTCGTTCAGGTCGGAGGTCGCGAAGCGGCCACCGTCCAGCTGCACCATCGGACGCAGGTCCGGCGGGATCACCGGGATGCAGTCCAGCACCATGCCCTTGGGGCTGTTGCGGGTCTGCAGGAAGGCGGAGACGACCTTGAGGCGCTTGAGCGCACGGGTCTTCTTCTGGCCCTTGCCGGTGCGGATGATCTCGCGGAGGCGCTCGGCCTCCTCCTCGAGGTCGAAGGTCTCCAGGCGCTTCTGCAGGGCAGCGGCACCCATGGAGCCGTCGAAGTACGTGCCGAAGCGGTCACGCAGCTCGCGGTAGAGGAGTTCGTCGCCCTCCAGGTCCTGGACCTTGAGGTTCTTGAAGCGGTTCCAGACCTCGTCGAGACGGTCGATCTCGCGCTGCGCACGGTCGCGCAGCTGCTTCATCTCACGCTCGGCACCCTCGCGCACCTTGCGGCGCACGTCCGCCTTGGCGCCCTCGGCCTCCAGCTCGGCCAGGTCGGTCTCGAGCTTCTTGGCGCGGGCCTCCAGGTCGGAGTCGCGGCGCTGCTCGATCTGCTGACGCTCGACGGAGACGTGCGCCTCCAGCGAGGACAGGTCGCGCGTGCGGCGCTCCTCGTCCACGTACGTGATCATGTACGCGGCGAAGTAGATGACCTTCTCGAGGTCCTTGGGCGCGAGGTCCAGCAGGTAGCCCAGCCGGCTCGGCACACCCTTGAAGTACCAGATGTGGGTAACAGGAGCGGCCAGCTCGATGTGGCCCATCCGCTCACGGCGCACCTTGGCGCGAGTGACCTCGACGCCGCAGCGCTCGCAGATGATGCCCTTGAAGCGGACGCGCTTGTACTTACCGCAGTAGCACTCCCAGTCCCGGGTCGGACCGAAGATCTTCTCGCAGAAGAGTCCGTCCTTTTCGGGCTTGAGGGTGCGGTAGTTGATGGTCTCGGGCTTCTTGACCTCGCCGTGGCTCCACTGACGGATGTCGTCAGCGGTAGCCAGACCGATCCGGAGCTCATCGAAGAAGTTGACGTCGAGCACTATGCGTCAATCCCTCTCAGGGTTGTAAGTCTTGGGGTCTGAAACGGGGGTCCTGGGGCCGGCCGGGGAACCATCACTGGCTCCCCGGCCGAACTCCCGTCAGACCTCTTCGACGCTGCTCGGCTCGCGCCGGGACAGGTCGATGCCGAGCTCCTCCGCAGCGCGGAAGACGTCCTCGTCGGTGTCGCGCATCTCGATGGACATGCCGTCCGAGGACAGCACCTCCACGTTGAGGCACAGGGACTGCATCTCCTTGATGAGCACCTTGAAGGACTCGGGGATGCCGGGCTCGGGGATGTTCTCGCCCTTGACGATGGCCTCGTAGACCTTCACGCGGCCGGTCACGTCGTCGGACTTGATCGTCAGCAGCTCCTGGAGGGCGTATGCGGCGCCGTAAGCCTCCAGCGCCCACACCTCCATCTCACCGAAGCGCTGGCCACCGAACTGAGCCTTACCACCCAGCGGCTGCTGGGTGATCATCGAGTACGGACCGGTCGAACGGGCGTGCAGCTTGTCGTCGACCAGGTGGTGCAGCTTGAGGATGTACATGTACCCGACCGAGATCGGGTCCGGGAACGGCTCACCGGAGCGGCCGTCGAAGAGCTGGGCCTTGCCGGAGCTCTTGACCATCCGCTCGCCGTCGCGGTTGGGAAGCGTCGAGTCGAACAGACCCGCCAGCTCGTCCTCGCGCGCACCGTCGAAGACCGGGGTGGCGACGTTGGTGTTCGGCGCGACGTTGTCGGCGCCGATCGCCTGGAGCCGCTGCTGCCAGTCCTCGGAACCCTCGACCTTCCAGCCCTGGCTGGCGAGCCAGCCGAGGTGGATCTCCAGGACCTGTCCCGGGTTCATTCGGGACGGGACACCCAGCGGGTTGAGGATGATGTCGACCGGGGTGCCGTCCTCCAGGAACGGCATGTCCTCGACCGGCAGGATCTTGGAGATGACGCCCTTGTTGCCGTGACGGCCGGCGAGCTTGTCACCGTCGGTGATCTTGCGCTTCTGGGCGACGTAGACGCGGACCAGCTGGTTCACGCCCGGGGGCAGCTCGTCGCCCTCTTCACGGTCGAAGACGCGGACGCCGATGACCTTGCCGATCTCACCGTGCGGCACCTTCAGCGAGGTGTCGCGCACCTCGCGCGCCTTCTCACCGAAGATCGCACGGAGCAGGCGCTCCTCGGGGGTCAGCTCGGTCTCACCCTTGGGCGTGACCTTGCCGACGAGGATGTCGCCGGCGACGACCTCGGCACCGATCCGGATGATGCCGCGCTCGTCGAGGTCGGAGAGGACCTCCTCGGAGACGTTCGGGATGTCCCGGGTGATCTCCTCGGGGCCCAGCTTGGTGTCACGGGCGTCGACCTCGTGCTCCTCGATGTGGATCGAGGAGAGGACGTCGTCCTGCACGAGGCGCTGCGACAGGATGATCGCGTCCTCGTAGTTGTGACCCTCCCACGGCATGAACGCGACGAGCAGGTTCTTGCCGAGGGCCATCTCGCCCTCTTCGGTGGACGGACCGTCGGCGAGGACCTGGCCCTCGATGACCCGCGCGCCCTCGTCCACGACGACCTTCTGGTTGAAGGAGGTGCCCTGGTTGGAGCGGGTGAACTTGGCGACGCGGTACGTGGTGTACGTGCCGTCGTCGTTGGCGACGGTGATGTAGTCCGCGGAGACCTCCTGGACCACACCGTCCTTCTCCGCCTTGATGACGTCGCCGGCGTCGACCGCGCAGCGGTACTCCATACCGGTACCGACCAGCGGCGACTCCGCCTTGATCAGCGGAACGGCCTGGCGCATCATGTTCGATCCCATGAGCGCGCGGTTGGCGTCGTCGTGCTCGAGGAACGGGATCATGGCGGTCGCGGCCGACACCATCTGGCGCGGCGAGACGTCCATGAAGTCCACCTCGTCGGCGGGGACGAGGTCGACCTCGCCGCCACGACGGCGGACCAGCACACGCTGCTCGGCGAAGCGCATGTCGTCGCTGAGCTTGGCGTTGGCCTGGGCGATCAGGAAGCGGTCCTCCTCATCGGCGGTGAGGTAGTCCACCTCCTCGGTGACCTGACCGTCGACGACCTTGCGGTACGGGGTCTCGATGAAGCCGAAGACGTTGACGCGACCGTAGGAGGCCAGCGAGCCGATCAGACCGATGTTGGGACCTTCAGGGGTCTCGATCGGGCACATACGGCCGTAGTGCGAGGGGTGCACGTCACGGACGTCCAGGCCGGCCCGCTCACGGGAGAGACCACCCGGGCCCAGCGCCGACAGGCGGCGCTTGTGGGTCAGACCCGACAGCGGGTTGGTCTGGTCCATGAACTGCGACAGCTGGCTGGTGCCGAAGAACTCCTTGATGGAGGCGACGACCGGCCGGATGTTGATCAGGGTCTGCGGCGTGATCGCCTCGACGTCCTGGGTGGTCATGCGCTCACGCACGACGCGCTCCATACGGGCCAGACCCGTACGGACCTGGTTCTGGATGAGCTCGCCGACGTTGCGCAGACGACGGTTGCCGAAGTGGTCGATGTCGTCGGTCTCGACGACGATCTCCCGGCCGCTCTCGCCCATCGTCTCGGTCTCGCCGGCGTGCAGCTTGACCAGGTACTTGATGGTGGCGATGACGTCGTCGGTGGTCAGCACGCCCGCGTCGAGCGGCTCTTCGCCACCGAGCTTCTTGTTGACCTTGTAGCGGCCGACCTTGGCGAGGTCGTAGCGCTTGGGGTTGAAGTACAGGTTCTCGAGCAGCGTCTGCGCGGCCTCACGGGTCGGCGGCTCGCCCGGACGCAGCTTGCGGTAGATGTCGAGCAGCGCGTCGTCCTGACCCTGGGTGTGGTCCTTCTCCAGGGTGGCGCGCATGGACTCGTACTCGCCGAACTCCTCGAGGATCTGCTCGGTGGTCCACCCGAGCGCCTTGAGCAGGACGGTGACGGACTGCTTGCGCTTGCGGTCGATACGCACACCGACCATGTCGCGCTTGTCGATCTCCATCTCCAGCCAGGCACCCCGGGACGGGATGATCTTGGCGGAGAAGATGTCCTTGTCGGACGTCTTGTCGATGGAGCTGTCGAAGTACACACCCGGCGAGCGGACCAGCTGCGAGACGACGACACGCTCGGTGCCGTTGATGCAGAAGGTGCCCTTGTTCGTCATGAGCGGGAAGTCGCCCATGAAGACCGTCTGAGACTTGATCTCGCCGGTCTCGTTGTTGGTGAACTCGGCGGTGACGAACAGCGGAGCCGCGTACGTGAAGTCGCGCTCCTTGCACTCGTCGATCGAGTTCTTCGGGGGCTCGAAGCGGTGGTCGCGGAACGTCAGCGACATCGACCCGGAGAAGTCCTCGATCGGCGAGATCTCCTCAAAGATCTCTTCGAGACCGGACTTGGTGGGAACTTCCTGCCCACTCTCCAGCGCAGCCTCGACGCGACCCTTCCATGCGGCATTGCCGAGCAGCCAGTCGAAGCTTTCGGTCTGCAGCGCAAGGAGGTTCGGAACCCCGAGGGGCTCCTTGATCTTCGCAAAAGAGATGCGCAGCGGGGCAGTGCTGTCGCCGTTGTTCGTATTGGCAGTCGAGGCGTTGCGCGAGGCGGCCAAGAGGGGGTCCTTCCGAGGGCTCGGACTCACTACGCGCGTACCGGTCCCGAACGAACAAAGTGAGAGAAACCCCAGGTCAGGGCGTATCATTCAGCAATGCTCGGGCTCGGGTATGCCCCTGGTGACGGGCAGGGAGCAGCTAACAGGCAGCGCAAAGGGTCAGTGTAGCCACTTGGCACACTGATGTCCAGAGCGAGTTTCCGGAGACCGGTTCATCGCCGTGATACCGATCTTCTCCCTCCGGGAGGGTGCGCCCTCCTCGCCGGAGAAGCCCCTCATTGTTCTTCTTCTCTTCGCCCAATGCCCTGCGCCTGCCGAAAGCCCTTGCGCCAGTGGCGCACACCGATGCTTCCCTCTTCGTCCGCGATCCATGCCTCGAACCCTGGATCGCTTCCGCGTCGCGTCCCGAGAATTGCGCGCCGCGTGCGGTTCGTCAAGGCCCCCCACCTCAGGGAGATCGTCACATGGTGGCAGGTCCGGGCAACGAAGATCACCATACTCGCACTCCGGCGCGAGGCAATGCAGCCGTGGCGAGCACGCCGAAGGGCGACCACCCGCATGGGTGATCGCCCTTCGCAGTGTCCAGGTGCGCCATCAGGCGCTCAGGACGTGAGCCCGAGGCTCAGTGGGGTCACTTGACCTCGACGGAGGCGCCGGCGCCCTTGAGGGCCTCGGCGGCCTTCTCCGCGGCGTCCTTGGCGACCTTCTCGAGGACCGGCTTCGGGGTGCCGTCGACGAGGTCCTTGGCCTCCTTCAGACCCAGGGAGGTCAGCTCACGCACGACCTTGATGACCTGGATCTTCTTGTCACCGGCGCCGGTGAGGATGACGTCGAACTCGTCCTGCTCCTCGACGGCCTCGGCGGCGCCACCAGCGGCACCACCGGCGACGACGACCGGCGCGGCAGCGGCGGCGGTGACGTCGAACTTCTCCTCGAACGCCTTCACGAACTCGGAGAGCTCGATGAGGGTCATCTCCTCGAACTGCGCGAGCAGGTCTTCCTGGCTGAGCTTCGCCATGATGGGCGGTCCTTCCACTAATTCGGCTGGTGCCGGATGTACATGTGAGGCGGGCGTACGTTCGGGCCCGCGGTGGCCTTCCTGCCTAGGCGTACCTGGGCGGGAACGACCAATGTGCGAGCCGAATTACTCGGCACCGCCCTGCTCGGCCTGCTTGGCGCGAAGCGCGTCCACGGTGCGGACGAGCTTCGACGGAAGCGCCTGGAAGAGCGACGCAGCCTGGGACTGCTTGCCCTTCATGGCGCCCGCCAGCTTGGCGAGCAGAACCTCGCGGGACTCGAGGTCCGCAAGCTTCTTGATCTCGTCGGCGGACAGGCCCTTGCCGTCAAGGACACCGCCCTTGATGACGAGAGCGGGGTTCTCCTTGGCGAAGTCACGAAGACCCTTCGCCGCCTCGACCGGGTCACCGGTAACGAAGGCGACGGCCGTCGAGCCACTGAGGTGCTCGTCCAGCACGGAGATCCCGGCCTCCTGGGCCGCGATCTTGGTCAGCGTGTTCTTCACCACACGGTACTGAGCGTTCTCGCCGAGAGAACGACGCAGCTCCTTGAGCTGCGCCACAGTCAGTCCGGTGTAAGACGTCACAACAGCTGCGTTGGAGTCACGGAGCTTCTCCGTGATCTCAGCAACTGCTGCGTTCTTCTCAGACGTCGCCATGAGCCTCGGCCTCCTTCCGGGTGATGAGGACCGCGCAGAAGGGGCTGGGCAAAACAAACGCCCCGGCGCAGGCGCACGGGGCGAACTCGACCGGACAGAATTCCGTCCGGGAGCACTTCCACACACAACCTGCGCAGGCCGTCCGCAGCTAGCGGATCCTTCGGCCACCACGCGCCCGTTATCGGACGTGCAGAGACAACCAGCGGTCTTTGGCTTCGTGGGTACGGTACGGGAGAGGCCCGCGGTCAGGCAAATCGGCCGGAGCGGGGGCATCGGTGACGTCCCCGCTCCGGCCTCTGTTCACGCCCGGCTCACGTCCGGCGCGCCGGTCAGCTGCCGGGACGCTCCATCACCTGGCTCGCCGGCGGCGGGGTCACATCGACCTTGTCGCCGTAGGCCGAGTAGAACACGACCGCGGTCTGGGTGCTGCCGAGCTTCTCCTGCTTCTTGACCAGCAGGTTGTTCGAGTCGATCCAGACGTCGAGCTTCTCGCTCTTGTCCTTGGACTTCGCCAGCTGCTTGCGCAGCGCCTCCTGGGCCGCCGGGCTGAGCCTCTTGCCCTGCACGTCCAGCGTGATCGTGCCGCTGTAGTGAGTCGCCTGGACGCCGCGGACGTCTTCCTTGCCGACCACCTTGAGGTCCCCGGCGGCGGTCATCCACTCGATCGGCTGGCTCGGGTTGGCGGTCGAGAGCACTTCCTTGATCAGCTGACCGCCGTTCGGCTGCTTCGACAGGGAGGCGTACGAATGCTTCGCCCAGGGCTTGCCACCGGGCAGGCCCATGTTCATGTACACCGCGTCCTTGGTGTACAGGGCCTTCATGGGCCGGCCCTTGCCGCCGGGCGGGGACACCTCGATGTTCATCTGGGTGCCGTCGCTCCAGTCCACCCCGCCCTTGCTGTCCTGCTGCCCCGCAGCGGACGTGATCGTGCTGTCCAGCTTCACGGACTTCTTGGCATCGGTCGCCGCCTTCGCGGCGTTCAGCGCGTCCAGCGGGCTCGAGGCCGGGTCCTTCGCCGGGTCGCTGCCGCCGGTGCTGCTGCCGCCGGTGCTGCTGCTACCGCCGGTGCTGCCCCCGGCCTTGTCACCATCGCTGCCCTTGTCGTTACAGGCGCTCAGACCGGCCACCATGATGACAACCCCCGCCGCGATGGCGGTCATACGCGTGCTACGCACTTGAGGCTCCCCCTTAGTTCTCCTTATGGACCTCGGCGCCGACTGTAGTGCAGGGCACCGACAGCACATGCGTCAGGCCCCGTTTTCCCTGGGGAAAACGGGGCCTGACGTTCCGATCACACGCTACGGCGGATCACCCGCCCAGAGGCTCAGACAGCCTCGTCCTCCACAAGGAGGTTGCGGGTGCGGTTGGAGTCCAGCGGGATGCCGGGGCCCATCGTGGTGGTGATGGTGGCCTTCTTGATGTAGCGGCCCTTCGCGGCGGACGGCTTGAGGCGGTTGATCTCCTCGAGCGCCGCGGCGTAGTTCTCCACCAGCTTGGTGTCGTCGAAGGACACCTTGCCGATGATGAAGTGGAGGTTCGCGTGCTTGTCCACGCGGAACTCGATCTTGCCGCCCTTGATGTCCGTGACGGCCTTCGCCACGTCCGGGGTGACGGTGCCGGTCTTCGGGTTCGGCATCAGACCACGGGGACCGAGCACGCGGCCGAGGCGGCCGACCTTGCCCATCAGGTCCGGGGTGGCGACGACGGCGTCGAAGTCCAGACGGCCCTTGGAGACCTCGTCGATCAGTTCGTCCGAGCCGACGATGTCGGCGCCGGCGGCTTCCGCGGCCGCAGCACGGTCACCGGTCGCGAAGACCAGGACCCGGGCGGTCTTGCCGGTGCCGTGCGGGAGGTTCACGGTGCCACGGACCATCTGGTCGGCCTTGCGCGGGTCGACACCCAGACGCATGGCAACCTCGACGGTCGCGTCGAACTTGGCGGCGGAGGTCTCCTTGGCGAGACGGACGGCCTCGAGCGGGGCGTACAGACGCTCCCGGTCGATCTTCGCGTCCGCGTTGCGAAGAGTCTTGCTGCGCTTCACTTCTGCTCCTGATGCAGTGGGGTGGAGTCGTGGTGCGGACCAGCGCCTGGTCCTGCCACGGATTGCCTGAAGGGGCTGATCAGCCCTCGACCGTGATGCCCATGGAACGGGCGGTGCCGGCGATGATCTTCGACGCGGCGTCCAGGTCGTTGGCGTTCAGGTCGGGCATCTTGGTGGTGGCGATCTCGCGGACCTGCGCCTCGGTGATCTTGGCGACCTTGGTCTTGTGCGGCTCGCCGGAGCCCTTCTCCACGCCCGCGGCCTTCAGGATGAGCTTGGCGGCCGGCGGAGTCTTGGTGACGAAGGTGAAGGAACGGTCCTCGTAGACCGTGATCTCCACCGGCACGACCATGCCACGCTGCGACTCGGTCGCGGCGTTGTAGGCCTTGCAGAACTCCATGATGTTGACGCCGTGCTGACCCAGCGCGGGGCCGACCGGCGGAGCCGGGTTGGCGGCACCGGCCTGGATCTGGAGCTTGATAAGCCCCGTGACCTTCTTCTTCTTGGGAGGCATGCTCTCTCCGGGTCCTAGTGAGAGGTGGTTCGCCCCGCAATCCGGTCATCCGGATGGAGGCATACCGCACAACGATAACGGGTATGGATGCGCGGCCAAAAACCGAGCAGGTCAGACCGGCTCCGCAGAGCCCGTCTGACCTGTCCGGCAAATCTTCTGGATCAGTTCTTCTGGATCTGGTCGAAGCTCAGCTCGACCGGCGTCTCGCGGCCGAAGATCTCGACGAGGCCCTTGACCTTCTTCGAGTCGGCGTTGATCTCGTTGATCGTCGCCTGCAGCGTCGCGAACGGGCCGTCGGTGACGGTGACGGAGTCGCCCACCTCGAAGTCCAGCACCTGGACCTCGACCTTGCGGGACGGGGCCGGCTTGCCCTCGGCCGCGGCGGCCTCCTTGGCGGCCTTCTCCTCGGCCTCCGGGGCGAGCATCTTGACGATCTCGTCCAGCGTCAGCGGGTAGGGGTCGTAGGCGTTGCCGACGAATCCCGTGACACCCGGGGTGTTACGGACGACGCCCCAGGACTCGTTCGTCAGGTCCATCCGCACCAGCACATAGCCCGGGAGCTTGTTCTGGCGGATGGTCTTGCGCTCGCCGTTCTTGATCTGGGCGACCTCTTCCTGCGGCACCTCGGCCTGGAAGATGTAGTCCTCGACGTTCAGCGAGACGGCGCGCTGCTCGAGGTTGGTCTTCACGCGGTTCTCGTAGCCCGCGTAGGTGTGGATGACGTACCACTCACCGGGGAGGCCACGCAGCTCGTCGCGGAGAGCGGCCACCGGGTCGACCGGCTCCTGCTCCTCCTCGGACGCGCTCTCGGCGTCCTCCTCGACCGTCACCGCGGCTTCTTCGGCGGGCTCGCCGGCGGCAGCGTCCTCGGCGTCGAGCTCGTCCGCACCGTCGGCGCTCTCGACGATCTCCACAGAGGTGTCGTCGCCCTCGACCTCGGCCGAGACGGCCGCGTCAACGTCGGCCTCTGCAGCCGCGACGGGCTCGGCGGCGTCGTTCAGGTTCGGGTCAGACACGTGGCTGCTTCTTCCTTGCTTCAAGGGGTTGAACGTGCGAAGGGCCGCCCCCGCTGAGGCACCCTCCGCGGGATCAGCCGAAGACGTACCCGACGACTCGGTTGATTCCCAAGTCAATCACGGTTACGAGACCAATGATGATGGCCACGAAGACGATCACCACGGTGGTGTACGACGACAGCTGGCTGCGCGTGGGCCAGACGACCTTGCGGAGCTCCGCCACGACCTGGCGGTAGAAGAGCGCAAGACGCGCGAAAGGCCCCTTCTTGCCGCGCTTACCGCCACGACGGGGCTTCTTCTGGGATTCCGCGGTCTCGTCCTCGGAACGACCGCGCTCAGGCATGTCGATGGAGCCCAGGGCGTCCGTCACTCGTCCTCACCTGAATCCGGGTCGTGGCCGTGCCGCGCCCGGTTGAGCCGCACGGCGGTGCAATCCATACGTACGCGTGCACGCACCTTGGTGAAGAAAGTGCGTGTAGCAGGGCCGGAGGGACTTGAACCCCCAACCGCTGGTTTTGGAGACCAGTGCTCTACCAATTGAGCTACGACCCTTTGTGGTTCCCCCAACCTACCGCATACGACCGAGTGCACTACGTGCGTGTGTCGCGGCGGCCTGTTCGGAGCCAACGGTCAGCGAGTGTACGTGCTCGAGCGCCGGGCGTCGAACAGAAACCTCGCGCAACGGTCCCGGGACGTGCCCGCAAACCCGTGCACCGGGCTCCCGGGCGGTCTGCGACGATGCCTGTATGAGCGCTGCCACTCCTTCCGCATCGTCCCCCACCGAGCGCCGGGTCTCCGCCCGCATCGGTGCGATCTCCGAGTCCGCCACCCTCGCCGTCGACGCCAAGGCCAAGGCCCTCAAGGCCGCCGGGCGCCCGGTCATCGGCTTCGGCGCCGGTGAGCCCGACTTCCCCACGCCCGACTACATCGTCGAGGCGGCCGTCGAGGCGTGCCGTAACCCGAAGTTCCACCGCTACACGCCGGCCGGCGGCCTCCCCGAGCTGAAGGCCGCGATCGTCGAGAAGACCCGGCGCGACTCCGGCTACGAGATCGAGGCCGCCAACGTCCTGGTCACCAACGGCGGCAAGCAGGCCATCTACGAGGCGTTCGCGGCCATCGTCGACCCCGGCGACGAGGTCATCATCCCGGCCCCGTACTGGACCACCTACCCCGAGTCGATCCAGCTCGCGGGCGGTGTGCCGGTCCCGGTGGTCGCCGACGAGACGACCGGCTACCGCGTCACCGTCGAGCAGCTGGAGGCCGCGCGTACGGAGAAGACCAAGGTCCTGGTCTTCGTCTCGCCCTCGAACCCGACCGGCGCGGTCTACCCCCGCGAGCAGGTCGAGGCGGTCGGCCGCTGGGCCGCCGAGCACGGTCTGTGGGTGCTGACCGACGAGATCTACGAGCACCTGGTCTACGGCGACGCGCAGTTCTCCTCGCTGCCGGTGGCCGTGCCCGAGCTGCGCGACAAGTGCATCGTCGTCAACGGTGTGGCCAAGACGTATGCGATGACCGGCTGGCGGGTGGGCTGGGTGATCGGCCCCAAGGACGTCGTCAAGGCCGCCACGAACCTCCAGTCGCACGCGACCTCCAACGTCTCCAACGTCGCGCAGGCCGCGGCCCTCGCGGCGGTCTCCGGTGACCTCACGGCCGTCGAGGAGATGAAGGTCGCCTTCGACCGCCGCCGCCGCAAGATCGTGCAGATGCTCAACGAGATCGACGGTGTGCTCTGCCCCGAGCCGGAGGGCGCGTTCTACGCGTACCCGTCGGTGAAGGAGCTCCTGGGCAAGGAGATCCGCGGCAAGCGCCCGCAGACCAGCGTCGAGCTGGCCGAGCTGATCCTGGAGGAGGCCGAGGTCGCCGTCGTCCCGGGCGAGGCCTTCGGCACCCCCGGCTACCTGCGGCTTTCGTATGCGCTGGGCGACGAGGACCTGGTGGAGGGCGTGTCCCGGGTCCAGAAGCTGCTGGCGGAGGCCAAGTAGGCAGTCGAGCAGGCAGCCACCTCCTCACGTGAGGAGGTGACGGGCGGGGCCGGAGCATCTTCCGGCCCCGTTCGCGCTTTCGGCAGGCCCTTCGTTCGGGGCGGGACCTATCGGCGTGGCGCCCGCATACGGCAATATCTGCGGATGGAGCGCCTCCGTGATCTGCGTCAATTGCCCAAGGCCCATCTGCACCTGCACTTCACCGGTTCGATGCGGGCCACGACCCTGCTGGAGCTCGCCGACAAGTACGGCGTGCATCTGCCGGACGCGCTCACGGGCGGCGAGCCGCCCAGGCTGAGGGCGACCGACGAGCGCGGCTGGTTCCGTTTCCAGCGGCTCTACGACATCGCCCGGTCGTGTCTGCGCTCGCCGGAGGACATCCAGCGGCTGGTGCGCGAGGCCGCCGAGGAGGACGTCCGGGACGGGTCCGGGTGGCTGGAGATCCAGGTCGACCCGACCTCGTACGCGCCGCGGCTGGGCGGGCTGATCCCGGCGCTGGAGATCATTCTGGACGCGGTCGGGCGCGCCTCGCGGGACACCGGTCTGGGCATCCGCGTCCTGGTGGCCGCGAACCGTATGAAGCACCCCCTGGACGCCCGGACGCTGGCCCGGCTCGCGGTCCGCTACGCGGATCAGGGCGTGGTCGGCTTCGGGCTCTCGAATGACGAACGCCGCGGTTTCGCGCGGGACTTCGACCGGGCCTTCGCCATCGCACGGGACGGTGGGCTGCTGGCGGCGCCGCACGGCGGCGAGCTGTCGGGCCCGGCGAGCGTGCGGGACTGCCTGGACGATCTGCACGCGGGACGGATCGGGCACGGCGTACGGGCGGCGGAGGATCCGAAGCTGCTGCGGCGGCTGGCTCAGCGCGGGGTGACCTGTGAGGTGTGCCCGGCGTCGAATGTGGCGCTGGGGGTGTACGAGAAGCCGGAGGACGTACCGCTGCGGACGCTGTTCGAGGCGGGGGTGCCGATGGCGCTGGGTGCGGACGATCCGCTGCTGTTCGGCGCGCGGCTGGCCGCGCAGTACGAGATCGCCCGTACCGCGCACGGCTTCTCGGACGCGGAACTGGCCGAGCTCGCCCGTCAGTCGGTCCGCGGCTCCCAGGCGCCCCAGGAGGACCGCCAACGGCTGCTGGCGGACATCGACGCCTGGCTGGCGGCGTAAGGCCCGCAGCGGCCGCCTGGCGCCGTTCTGGCGGCTCCGGGCGGCCGTCTGGGACGCCTTGGACGCCTTGGACGTCTAGAGGCTGACGCCGACCGTCACCGGCTCGTTGACGAGGGTGACGCCGAAGGCCGCCTGCACACCGTCCCGGACCTCGCGGGCCAGTGCCAGGAGGTCCTCGGTGGTGGCCGCGCCGCGGTTGGTGAGCGCGAGGGTGTGCTTGGTGGAGATCCGGGCCGGGCCGCTGCCGTAGCCCTTGGTGAAGCCGGCGCGGTCGATGAGCCAGGCGGCGGAGGTCTTCACCAGCCCGTCGCCCGCCGGGAAGGCAGGGGGTTCGGCCTCGGCGCCGAGACGGTCGCGGACGCGCTCCAGGAAGGCGGCGTGCTCGGCCGCGGTGAGGATCGGGTTGGTGAAGAAGGAGCCGGCCGACCAGGTGTCGTGGTCCTCGGGGTCCAGCACCATGCCCTTGCCCGCGCGCAGGGCCAGCACGGTCTTGCGGGCGACGGCCGCCGGGACGCGGTCCCCGGTCCCGACGCCGAGGGTACGGGCGGTCTCGGCGTACTTCAGCGGCGCGGAGAGCCCCCCGGCGTCCTCCAGGGCGAACCGCACCCGCAGCACGACGAACCGGTCGGGGTGCGCCTTGAAACGGCTGTGGCGGTAGGAGAAGGCGCATTCCTCGTTGGTGAGGCTGACGGTCTCGCCCGCCCGGCGGTCGTAGGCGACGACCTCCGTGATGGTGGCGGAGACCTCCTGGCCGTACGCGCCGACGTTCTGGATCGGGGTGGCGCCCGCCGAGCCGGGGATGCCGGCCAGGCACTCGATGCCGGCCAGTCCGGCCTCGACCGTGCGGGCGACGGCGTCGGACCAGTTCTCGCCCGCGGCGAGCGTCAGCGTCGTGCCGTCCAGCTCGAAGCCGCTGGTGGCGATGCGCAGGGCCGTGCCGTCGAAGCCCTTGTCGCCGATGACCAGGTTGGAGCCGCCGCCGATGATCAGCAGCGGGGTGCCGGCGTCGTCGGCCGCTCGGACGGCGGCGATCACCTCGTCGTCGGTGGTGGCCGTGACGAGACGGGTCGCCGGGCCACCGAGACGGAAGGTGGTCAGCGGGGCGAGGGGGGCGTCGTGGAGTTCCTGCACCCGGCCAAGGGTACGGGCCGCATCACCCAGGAACGTTCCTAGGTGATGCTCGTCTCCGTACGGCCGTGATCCGGCAGCTCAGGCGAGGCGGACCACGGCGCGGGACATGCCCAGCACCTTCTGGCCGGCGCTGGTCGCGGTCAGGTCGACGCGGACCGTACGTGCCTCGTCGTCCAGCTTGGCGGCCACCTTGGCGCTGACCTCGATCAGGGCGCCGGTCTCGTCGTTGGGGACGACGACGGGCTTGGTGAAGCGCACGCCGTACTCGGCGACCGCGGCCGGGTCGCCGGCCCAGTCGGTGACCACCCGGATCGCCTCGGCCATGGTGAACATGCCGTGCGCGATGACGTCGGGCAGCCCGACCTCCTTGGCGAACTTCTCGTTCCAGTGGATCGGGTTGAAGTCGCCGGAGGCGCCCGCGTACCGGACGAGTGTGGCGCGGCTCACGGGGAAGGACTGCGCCGGGAGTTCGGTGCCGACCTCGACATCGTCGTAAGAGATCTTCGCGGTCATCTCAGCCCTCCTCGGTCACGGCACGGACCACCAGCTTGGTGAATGCGGTCACGACGTGCTCGCCCGCCTCGTCGTGCACGTCACCACGGATGTCGATGATGTCGTTGCCCGCCATCGACTTGATCGCCTCGATGGTGGAGGTGACGGACAGTCGGTCACCGGCGTGCACCGGCCGGGTGTAGGCGAACTTCTGGTCGCCGTGCACCATCCGGTTGTAGTCCAGGCCCAGTTGCGGGTCGCCGACGACCTGCCCCGCGTCCTTGAACGTGATGGCGAACACAAAAGTCGGCGGCGCGATCACATCGGGGTGCCCGAGCGCCTTGGCGGCTTCGGTATCGGTGTATGCGGGGTTGGTGTCCCCTATCGCCTCGGCGAATTCGCGAATCTTTTCCCGGCCGACCTCGTACGGATCGGTGGGCGGGTACGTGCGTCCGACAAAAGACGGATCGAGCGCCATGGGCTCGCAACCTCCCTGTGCTGCAGCGGTGATCAACGCCGTGAGGCCGCCCCCAAATTGGGGACGGCCTCACGGCTGTGCTTTACGAGAAGCGCGGCCTGACTTATCGCGTCTCGCGGTGCGCGGTGTGCGAGTTGCAACGGGGGCAGTGCTTCTTCATCTCAAGACGGTCCGGGTCGTTGCGCCGGTTCTTCTTGGTGATGTAGTTCCGCTCCTTGCACTCCACGCAGGCCAGCGTGATCTTCGGGCGGACGTCGGTGGCAGCCACGTGAGTGCTCCTTGACGGACAGATGGTCGGATTGAACGCATAAAAGAGTAGCCGATCGGAGGACCGACCCCACAATCGGCTACTGTCAGTAGCGGTGACCGGACTTGAACCGGTGACACAGCGATTATGAGCCGCTTGCTCTACCGACTGAGCTACACCGCTGTGATGCGAGGGGTCCCGCCCGAAGGCGGGTACCTCACACATCAGAGCCCCAATACGGAATCGAACCGTAGACCTTCTCCTTACCATGGAGACGCTCTGCCGACTGAGCTATTGGGGCGAGCGATGAAGACATTACACGGCCCGCAGCCAAAGGTGAAATCCGTATCCGGGCCGCGCACCAACCGCCCCGCGCACCACACCGGTACGACTATTTCGCGCCTGCACGAAGCTCTCCCGGCGGCGGCCTACGCTCGGAGAACGCTGCGTGATCTTGCACGCCCGTGCCTTCGAGGAGCGCGATGTCCGACAGCAGTTCACCGCAGCAGCCACAGCCGGGGAAGAAGCGGGGGCAGCCGAACTCCGGCCGGCAGGCCAGGTCGGACTCCGGCGCGCTGGTGCTGTGCGGCGCCCGGTTGGCCGACGGCCGGACGGTGGACGTACGGCTCGGCGGCGGGCGCATCGAGGCCGTCGGGACGGCGGGCAGCCTCGCCCCGCAGGGCTCCCGCGTGGACCTCGCGGGCTATCTGCTGCTCCCCGCCCCCGCCGAACCCCACGCACACTGCGACACCGCGCTGACCGCGGACACCGACGGCCCCGCCTCCGACTCCCCCGAGGACGTCCAGCGCCGCACGACGGAGGCCGCGCTGCTGCAGCTCGGGCACGGCGCCACCGCCTCGCGCAGCCATGTCCGCATCGGCGACGTCCAGGGGCTGCGCTCGCTCCAGGCGGTGCTGCAGGCCCGCCGGTCGCTGCGGGGGCTGGCCGATCTGGCGGCGGTGGCGGTGCCGCGGGTGCTGACCGGGGTGGCGGGCGCGGACGGGCTGGCGATGCTGCGGGACGCCGTCAAGATGGGGGCCTCGGTCATCGGCGGCTGCCCGGACCTCGACCCCGATCCGGCCGGGTACGTCGAGACGGTCCTGGACGTGGCGGGCGAGCACGGCTGCCCGGTGGATCTGCACACCGACGGTGACGATCCGGCGCGGCTGTCCCGCTTCGCGGCGATGGCCGGCGGGCTGCGGCCGGGCGTGGCCCTCGGGCCGTGTGCCGGGATGGCCCGGATGCCGCGCAGCGTGGCCGCCCGGGTCGCCGAACAGCTCGCGGCCGCCGATGTCGCCGTCGTCTGCCTGCCCCAGGGCGACTGCACCGGCCTGGAACGCCACGGCTCACGGGTGGCCCGTCCCGCCCCCGTACGGCTGCTGCGCGCGGCCGGGGTGCGGGTGGCGGCCGGCAGCGGCGCGCTGCGCGATGTGGCGAACCCGGTGGGGCGCGGCGATCCCCTGGAGGCCGCGTATCTGCTGGCGTCCCTCGGGGAGGCCACGCCCGAGGCGGCGTACGAGACGGTGAGCGCGGCGGCACGGGCGACGCTGGGCCTGCCGGAGGTGCGGGTCGAGGCGGGCTTCCCGGCGGAGCTGCTGGCCGTACGGGGTGAGCGGATCGCCGGGGTGCTGTCGCTCGCGTACAGCCGGGTCGTGGTGCACCGGGGCCGGGTGGTGGCCCGGACCAGCGCGGTGCGCGAGTACTGCGATTCGGCGGCGGAGGTGGCGCTGGAGCTGCCGCGGCAGTCGCAGCGCTAGAGGACCGCCCCAGGGACGGCTTTGCGCCGCACCGGCCGGTCCCGCACGGTGCGCGGGCGGTGCGGCGTACGGTCGGGATCATGCGCATTGTCATCGCAGGTGGACATGGTCAGATCGCGCTGCGGCTGGAGCGGTTGCTCGCCGGGCGCGGGGACGAGGTCGCGGGCATCGTCCGGCGGCCGGAACAGGCCGGCGACTTGCTGGCCGCGGGTGCCGAACCGGTGGTCTGCGACCTGGAGTCGGCGTCGGTGGAGGATGTGGCGCGGCATCTGGAGGGCGCGGACGCGGCGGTCTTCGCGGCCGGTGCGGGGCCGGGCAGCGGGGCCGAGCGCAAGGACAGCGTGGACCGCGGCGCGGCGGCGCTGTTCGCGGACGCGGCCGAGGCGGCGGGCGTGCGGCGCTTCCTCGTCGTCTCCTCGATGGGCGCGGACCGCGAGCCGCCGGAGGGCACCGACCCGGTCTTCGCGGCGTATCTGCGGGCCAAGGGCGCCGCGGACGCGGACGTACGGTCCCGCGCCGGGCTCGACTGGACGATCCTGCGGCCGGGCCGGCTGAACGACGGCCCCGGCACCGGCCTGGTGACCCTGGGCGAATCCACCGGCCGCGGCGACGTCACCCGGGACGACGTGGCGGCCGTCCTCGCGGAGCTGCTCGACCAACCGGCCACCGCGGGGCGGACGTTGGAGCTGATCGGGGGCGATGTGGCGGTCTCCGAGGCGGTGCGGGACGTGGCTGCCGCGTGAGGCCGCGGGCCGCGCCTCGCCGCCCGGCCGCGCCGCGAGGCCAACGGCGAACTCACCTGGCGGAACGCCTCGTTCGAGTGACGTATCGCACGGCCACGGCCGGCCGGGGCCTGCCTGCGACGGCCTGATCGGCTGCGGGGGCGGGACTACGGCGAGGCGTTACAGAGGGTGACGGCGGGGGCGCGGCGGTTGGGGCGGGATGGCCCCGGACGCGGAGTGAGAAGCAGCGAGAAGGGGCGAGACGGTCCGTGCCGCACCGGGGGCAGGGGTATAGGGCGAAGATGCACGGCAGGAGATGCATGACAAAGGGCCCCTGATCCGCGATAGTCGCAGATCAGGGGCCCTTTGCACTCCTGTGGCGGCGCCAGGATTCGAACCTGGGAAGGCGAAGCCGGCAGATTTACAGTCTGCTCCCTTTGGCCGCTCGGGCACACCGCCAGGGTTTGCTGCCGCGAGTTCCGCTGTGGGGCGGTGCTCTGTGGCAACGACGTAAACCATACCCGATGGCAGGGGGTGGTCCGCCACTCGATTCCGAGGCGCTGGATCTTGGCCGGGTAGCTAGGCTTGGCAGGCGGTCCGGGGACGGCCCGCACCCCTGACGGATCTACGTACGAGGAGCCAACTCAACATGGCCGACTCCAGTTTCGACATCGTCTCGAAGGTCGAGCGGCAGGAGGTCGACAACGCCCTCAACCAGGCCGCCAAGGAGATCTCGCAGCGCTACGACTTCAAGGGCGTGGACGCCTCGATCGCGTGGTCGGGCGAGAAGATCGAGATGCGGGCCAACGCCGAGGAGCGCGTGAAGGCCGTACTCGACATCTTCCAGTCCAAGCTGGTCAAGCGCGGGATCTCGCTCAAGGCGCTGGACGCCGGGGAGCCGCAGGCCTCGGGCAAGGAGTACAAGATCTCCGCCTCGATGGAGGAGGGGATCTCGCAGGAGAACGCGAAGAAGGTCGCCAAGATCATCCGCGATGAGGGCCCGAAGGGCGTCAAGGCGCAGGTGCAGGGCGATGAGCTGCGGGTCAGCTCGAAGAGCCGGGACGACCTGCAGGCGGTGCAGCAGCTGCTGAAGGGGAAGGACCTGGACTTCGCCATTCAGTTTGTGAACTACCGGTAGGCATCCGGGTCCGGGGAATCCCGTTTCCGGCTGCCAGGGATGGGGCGGCACGCTTCGGCGTGCCGCCCCACCGGTGTTTACGGGGCGGGGTAACGGCGGCGCTCGGCCTCGACATCAGCCTCGCTATTGACCTCGATATTGGTTGAGGTTGCAGGGTGCTGCCATGACCACACAGCAGAGCGCGCACAGCACCGCACGCGACGGCAGTCAGGGCACTCAGGACGCTCAGGGCGCCTTTCTCGCCGACGTCTTTCCGGAGGTCCGGCGGCCGGATGCCGGTGCCGTACTGATCAGCGAGTGGGACGCGGGCAGTCCCGAGGGCCAGCGGGCCGTCGTGGACGGCGTGGCCCGCGTCTGGCAGGAGACGCCGCTGCCGGAGGGCTTTCTCTCGCGGGTGCTGTTCACCGGGACGGACGGCCGGAGCGTTCTGAATTACGGGCAGTGGACCAGCCATGCGGCGCGCCAGGAGTTCGTACGGACCGCTGAGGACAGCGGGCTGCGCGAGCGGATCGCGGCGGTCCTGGACGGCGTCGTGGAGGCCGACGGCACGGGTCCCGGCCGCTTCCGGCTCTACCGCAGCCTGCTGGCCCAGGACGCGCCGGGGGCGGTGGGCTGCGTCGTACGGGTCGGTTTCCGCACGTCCGGGCACGAGGCGGCCCTGCGGCTCGTCGACGGCCTGATGGAGATGTTCGGCGGCCGCCAGGGCGGCGAGGGGGCCTTCGCCTCGCATTTCCACCTCCGCGAGGACGGGCGGCAGGTCGTCAACTACAGCGAGTGGACGGACGCGGAAGCCCATCAGCGCCAGGTGGGGTCCGCGCTGCAGCGCGGCGGGGCGGTGATGGGCTTCATCGCGGGCCTGGAGGGCGTGGAGCCGCTGGGGTTCAAGCGGTTCGTGGGGCCTCGGGGGCTCGTACGGGCGTAACGGCGGCCTCGTACGGACGCGGGGACGGCGCCGTCAGCGGGTGGCGAACGGCTCGTCTGTGGGGACGATCTCGCGGCCCAGGGGCAGCAGCGAGATCGGGATCATCTTGAAGTTGGCGATGCCCAAGGGGATGCCGATGATCGTCACGCACTGCGCGATACCGGTGACGATGTGCCCCAGGGCCAGCCACCAGCCCGCGAAGACGATCCAGATGATGTTGCCCAGCACCGAGCCCGCTCCGGCGTCGCGGCGCTCGACGGTCGTACGGCCGAAGGGCCACAGCGCATAGCCCGCGATCCGGAACGAGGCGATGCCGAAGGGGATCGTGATGATCAGTACGCAGCAGATGATGCCTGCCAGGACGTACCCGATCGCCAGCCACAGGCCGCTCAGGACGAGCCAGATGAGATTAAGGATGAGCTTCATGATCGGCAGCCTTCCACGGGCGCGTCGAGGGATCGTTCCGCCCTGCTAGACGCGCTTACCACCGTGGACCGTTGCGACGTCGGGCCGCAATCGGAAGGAACCCGGGCCCGGTGGCCGGCCGGGTGCGGGGGCAGTGGGGTGATCTTTGCGCGCGGGTCGTGGGCCGGGGGCGGCCCGGGGAAGTACAGAGGCTGATCACCGTCTCGGCCTTCGGGAGAAATCATGCGCATCCGCACCACGCTCTTCGCAGTGACCCTGGCCTCCGCTGCCCTGCTCGGCAGTGCGGGTACCGCCGCCGCCGACGACCGCTCGGGCCCGGCTTCGGATCACGGGTCGTCCGGCCCCGGCGGTTCCCCCATGGGCGGGGAGTCGGACAGGCCGGACCGGCAGGGTCTGCTGGGGGGCGACAGTTCCACCGCTCATGGGGTGCGTGACAACTACCCGGTCTCGGTGGTCGGCCGCCTCCTCGGCATGTGAGCCGGCCGGGCGGCGCCGGCGGCGGAGCTTCTCGCCGCCGGCCTCGCTCGGCCCCGTCAGGGACGGTGCCCCGCCATCTCTTCGAGGCGGGCGATGCGTTCGCGCATCGGGGGGTGGGTGGAGAAGAGCCGGGACATCCCCTCGCCCGCCCGGAACGGGTTGGCGATCATCATGTGGCTCGCGGTCTCGATCCGCGGCTCGGGCGGGAGCGGCAGCCGCTGGGTGCCCGCCTCCAGCTTGCGCAGGGCGGAGGCGAGGGCCAGCGGATCGCCGGTGAGCTGGGCGCCCGCGGCGTCCGCCTGGTACTCGCGGGAGCGGCTGACGGCCAGCTGGATGAGGGAGGCCGCCACCGGGCCGAGAATCATGATCAGCAGCATGCCCAGGAGGCCGGGGCCCTCGTCGTCGTCGCTTCTGCCGAACGGGATCAGCCAGGCGAAGTTGACGAGGAACATGACGACGGAGGCGAGCGCGCCCGCGACGGACGAGATGAGGATGTCGCGGTTGTAGACGTGGCTGAGCTCATGGCCGATGACGCCGCGCAGTTCGCGTTCGTCGAGGAGCTGCAGGATGCCGTCCGTGCAGCAGACCGCGGCGTTGCGCGGGTTGCGGCCGGTGGCGAAGGCGTTGGGGGCCTGGGTCGGGGAGATGTAGAGGCGGGGCATGGGCCGGCGGGCGGCCGTGGAGAGCTCGCGCACCATGCGGTAGAGCCCGGGGGCCTCGAATTCGCTGACGGGGCGGGCGCGCATGGCCCGCAGCGCCAGTTTGTCGCTGTTCCAGTACGCGTAGGCGTTGGTGCCCAGGGCGACGACGACGGCGATGATCAGGCCCGCACGGCCGAACAGGCTGCCGATGACGATGATGAGTGCGGACAGTCCCCCGAGGAGTACGGCGGTCCTGAGCCCGTTGTGCCGGCGGTGCACGGTACGCCCTCCAAGCGGTGCGGCAGGGGAACCCTGTGCTGCTTCTCCACTCTCCGGTGGACCCTTACGCACTGGTCAACGCGGGATGGGGAGGGGTGGTTCCCCGGCCGGCGCGGCGGGACGCCGGGCGGGGCATCGCCCGTAGGGCTGCGTACCGCTACAGGAGCGCCCCGGAGGCGAAGCGCAGGACGAGCTGCGGGGCGCCGGAGAGGACGATGCCGAGGACGGTGGCGAGGGCGATCGCGGTGGTGAGGGCGGCCGGAATCCTGGCGGGCGGCGCGGTCCGGTCCACGGCCTCGGCGCCCTCGGTCTCCTTGGCGCCCCGGAAGAGAACTGCCGTCCACTGGAGGTAGTAGTAGAGCGCGATCACGACATTGACGGCCATGACGACGGCGAGCCAGGCCAGGCCCGCGTCGACGGCCGAGGAGAAGACCGTCACCTTGGCGAAGAGGCCGATGATGCCGGGCGGCAGGCCGGCGAGGTTGAGCAGGAAGAAGCCGAGGGCGAGCGCCACCAGGGGGCGGCGGGCGTACAGGCCCCGGTAGTCGGTGATCCGGTTGGCAGGGCGGGTACGGGCCACCAGGGCGGCGATGGCGAAGGCGCCGAGGTTCACCGCGCCGTACATCAGGGCGTAGGCGATGGTGGAGCCGATGGCGTGCGCCGGGTTGTCGGTGTAGCCGGCCGCCGCGAGCGGAACCAGGAGGTAGCCGGCCTGGCCGACCGACGACCAGGCCAGCAGGCGTACGGCGCTGTGCGCGCGGTGCGGGTCCTGGCGGAGGGCGGCGACGTTGCCGACGGTCATGGTGAGCGCGGCGAGGACGGCCAGTACCGGGCCCCAGATGTCGGCGTACGAGGGGAAGCCCTCGACCGTGACAAGGATCAGACCGGAGAAGCCGACCGCCTTGCCGATGACCGAGAGGTAGGCGGCGATGGGCAGCGGCGCGCCGACGTAGGTGTCGGGAACCCAGAAGTGGAACGGGACGGCCGCGGTCTTGAAGGCGAAGCCGACCAGGGTGAGCGCGACGCCCGCGGCGGCCAGTGTGGCCAGCCGGGGGTCGGGGAGGTCGGTGAGGGCGTGCGCCACCCGGGAGAGGTACAGGCTCCTGGTGGCGGCGTACAGGAAGCTCACGCCGAGGAGCATCACGGCGGTGGCGGCCACCGAGGAGAGGAAGAACTTGAGGGCGGCCTCGGAGGAGAGGCGGCTGCCGCGGCGCAGTCCTACGAGGGCGAAGGCGGGCAGGGAGGCCACTTCGAGGGCGATGACCAGGGTGGCGAGGTCCCGGGAGGCGGGCAGCAGGGCGGCGCCGGCCGCAGAGGAGAGCAGCAGGAACCAGTACTCGCCGGTGGGCAGGTCGTGGTCCTTGATGGTGTCGATCGACAGCAGGGCGGTCAGCAGCGCGCCGGCCAGCACCAGGAACTGGATCACCAGGGCGAAGGGGTCGGCCACGTAACTGCACACATCCGGGTGGCCGGTGAGGCAGAAGGTGCGGCGGTCGCCGTCCAGGAGGGGCAGGAGGGACAGCGCGGCCAGGGCCAGGCCCGCGGTCGCCATCCAGCCGAGCAGCGGCTTTCTGGCGGCGGGGAGGAAGAGATCGGCGACGAGCACCGCCAGGGCGACCGTCGCGGCGATGGTGGGCGGCGCGATGGCGAGCCAGTCGACGGACTGGACCAGAGAACCCACCGGGTGCGCGGCGGCCAGGTTCCCGTCGGCCATGGGGATCGTCGGGCTCATCACTTACCGCCTCCGAGGAGCTGCTGGACGGCCGGGTTGGTGAGGCCGAGGAGGGCCGCGGGCCACAGTCCGGCGAGGACGGTGAGGACGGCGAGGGGGGACCAGGCCGCGTATTCGTGGCGCGCGATGTCGGGGATGACGGGGGCAGGCTCTTCTGCGGGCACGGGCTCTTCGCCCGGTGCCGCCTGGGCCGCCAGGTGGCCGCCCATGCAGACGCGGCGGACGACGAGCAGCAGGTAGGCGGCGGTCAGCAGGGTGCCGAGGCCGGCCAGCACCATGAACGTCAGGAAGGCGGCGCGGCTGAGGCCCGCGGCCGGGCGGAAGGCGCCGAACATCGCGAGCATCTCGCCCCAGAACCCGGCGAGGCCCGGGATGCCCAGCGAGGCGACGGCGCCGAAGGCGAGCAGGCCGCCGAAGCGGGGCGCCCTGCCGTACAGGGCGGCGCCGGTGGTGCCCGCGAGGGCGTCCAGGTCGGTGCTGCCGGTGCGGTCCTTGAGGGCGCCGACCATGAAGAACAGCAGGCCGGTGATCAGGCCGTGGGCGATGTTGGCGAACAGCGCGCCGTTGACGCCGGTGGGGGTCATGCTCGCGATGCCGAGCAGGACGAAGCCCATGTGGCCGACGGAGCTGTAGGCGATCAGGCGCTTGAGGTCGCCCTTCGCCCCGTTGCGTACGAGGGCGAGGCAGGCGAGGGACCCGTAGATGATGCCGATGGCGGCGAACGCCGCGAGGTACGGCGCGAAGGTGTGCATGCCCTCGGGTGTGATGGGCAGCGCGATGCGGACGAACCCGTAGGTGCCCATCTTCAGCAGGACGCCGGCCAGCAGCACGGAGCCGACGGTGGGGGCCGCGGTGTGCGCGTCCGGCAGCCAGCTGTGCAGCGGCCACATCGGGGACTTGACGGCCAGTCCGATGCCGATCGCGAGCACCGCCAGCAGCTGGACCGTGTGGCTGAGCTGGGCTTTCGGGCCGTTGTCAGTGGCCAGTGCGACCATGTCGAACGTGCCGGACTTCACGCCGATGAGGAGGAGGCCGAGCAGCATGACGACCGAGCCGAGCAGCGTGAAGAGGATGAACTTCCAGGCCGCCGCCTGCTTTCCGGCACCGCCCCAGCGGGCGATGAGGAAGTACATCGGGATGAGGACCATCTCGAAGGCGAGGAAGAACAGCATCAGGTCGAGGACGGCGAAGGTGGCGAGGGTGCCGGCCTCGAGGACGAGCAGCAGGGACACAAATGCCTTGGGGGACGGGCCCGTTGGCATCTTGAAGTAGCTGTAGAGCGCGCAGAGGAAGGTCAGCAGCGCGGTCAGGACGACGAGGGGGAGCGAAATGCCGTCGACGCCGAGGTGGATGCGGATGTGGAGCGCCGGGATCCAGCTGATGTCGGTGGTGGCCTGCATACGGGCCGGGTGGCCGCGGTCGAAGCCGGCGGCCAGCGCGACGGCGGCGACGAGGACGACGCCGGTGACGGTGACTCCGTGGCGCAGCACGGCCTGGTCGGGGTTGCGCCCCTTGAGGCCGGGCGGGGCGGGCAGCAGGGCGGCGACGGCGCCCAGGAGGGGGAGGACGACGACCGCCGCGAGGAGGTACTGCAGTGCGGTGTGGTTCACGGGGTCAGCCCCTCCTCAGGGTGTCGCTCGGGCGCCGGCAGTGCGGGGTGTGTGCCCCGCGCGTGTCATGCAGCATCGGTCAGGCTCCCGTACCCGTGGCGACGAGGACGGCGGCGACGGCCAGGACGAGCGAGCCCGCGAGCAGCGCGCCGAGGTAGGTCTGCACATTGCCGGTCTGGGCGCGGCGGACGGCGGCGCCCAGCCAGCGGGGAGCGGCGCCCGCGCCGCGGACGTAGGTGTCGACGACCTCGCGGTCGAGGAAGCGGACGAGCGTGGCGGCGGCGCGTACGGGCCGGACGAACAGCGCGGAGTAGACGGCGTCCAGGTGGAAGCCGACGGCCGCGTGGCGGTGCAGCGGGCCCAGGAGGAGGCGGCCGGGGTCGGCCGGGTCCGGGGCGCCGGCCACGCCGCCGTAGGCCGGGGCGTGGCTCTCGATGGCCAGTTCCTCGGCGAGGCCGGGGGCGGCGTCCGGGGCCGCCGCCACTGCCCCGAGGGGGGCGCGGGCGGCGAGGGCGCTGGTGTGGCGCCAGGCCGCGTAGGCGACCAGGCCGCCGGCGAGTGCGGCACCGGTGCCCAGGACGGAGGTGGTGAGCGTGGGGTTGAGCGAGCGTCCGTCGAACCACTGGGGCAGATAGGGGCCCGTCAGGCCGAGCGCGACGGTGGGGACGAAGAGGACCCACAGCATGGCGTTCATGACGACCGGCTGGCGACCATGGTCGGGGACCTCGGCGCCCTTGCCCCGGAAGGCGAGCAGCCACAGGCGGGCGGCATAGGCCGCGGTGAGGAGGGCGGTGAGCAGGCCGGAGACCAGGACGGTCCAGCCGGCCGCGCCGGGAACACCGTGCGCCCCACCGGAGGCGGCGTGCTCGGCGGCGCCCAGGACGGCCTCCTTGGAGAAGAAGCCGGCAAAGGGCGGGATCGCGGCGAGCGCGAGCAGCGCCACGGTGACCGTCCAGTAGGCGTCCGGGATCCGCCGGGACAGCCCGCTCATCCGGGACATGGCGGCCAGCGAGTTCGTCCCGGCGGCGTGGATGATCACGCCCGCGCCGAGGAAGAGCAGGGCCTTGAACACGCCGTGGGACAGGAGGTGGAAGACGGCGGCACCGCGGTCGCCGACGGCCAGGGCGCCCATCATGTAGCCGAGCTGGCCCACCGTCGAATAGGCCAGTACGCGCTTGATGTCGTCCTGGGCGAGCGCGGCCAGGCCGGAGCCGACCATGGTGATCGCGGCCATGACGGCGAGCACGACCAGCGCGGCCGCGGAGGCGGCGAACACAGGAAGCAGCCGGGCGACGACGTAGACACCGGCGGCCACCATCGTCGCGGCGTGGATCAGTGCCGAGACGGGCGTCGGGCCGGCCATCGCGTCCGGGAGCCAGGTGTGCAGCGGGAACTGCGCCGACTTGCCCGCGGCACCGGCCAGCAGCAGCAGCGCGATCAGCGTCGGGTGGTCCAGGCCGCCGCTGGTGACGTGGCCGAGGATGCCGGTGATGCGGAAGGTCCCGGCGTCGGCGGCCAGCGCGAAGATGCCGAAGAGGAAGGGGACGTCGCCGAGCTTGGTGACGAGGAAGGCCTTGAGGGAGGCGGCGCGGGCGGCCTTGGTCTCCCAGTAGTGGCCGACGAGAAAGTACGAGCAGATGCCCATGACTTCCCAGCCGACCAGCAGCACCATCAGGTCGCCGGTGTAGACGACGAGCAGCATCGCGGAGGTGAACAGCGAGACCAGCGCGGCGTAGGAGGGGTAGCGCGGATCGTCGCGCAGATAGCCGGTGGAGTAGATCTGCACACAGCTCGCCACGACGCCGACCAGGACGGCGATCAGCGCGGCGAAACCGTCGATGTGCAGGGCCAGGTCGATGGGGATCGAGCCGGTCGGGGTGAGCCGGGTGGCGACGTCGGTGGCCGGGCCGCCGCCCTGCTCGACGGCGACGGACACCGCGAGAGCGGCCGCGGCGAGCGTCGGCAGAACGGCCAGCGGCCGGACGAAACCGGGCGCGCTCCGCCCCAGGAGGAGGCCGGCGACGGCCCCGAGGAAGGGCAGGAGGGGGACGAGGACGGCGCTGGTCGTGAGCGTCACGCGGGGGCCTCCGCCTGGGTGTCCGGCTGCGGCTGCGCGCCGTGGTCCGTGGCGTCCGTACCGTCCGGCCGCTCCGCGAGGTCACGGAGCCGGTCGATGTCGGAGCTGCCGCGGTTGCGGTAGACGAGCAGCACGATCGCCAGGCCGATACCGATCTCGGCGGCGGCGATGGCAATGGTGAAAAGGGTCAGCGCCTGGCCGGCGTGCAGGGTGTCGCGCAGCCAGACGTCGAAGGCGACGAGGTTGAGGTTGACGGCGTTGAGCATCAGCTCGACGGACATCAGCACCAGGATGGCGTTGCGGCGGGCGAGCACGCCGTACAGACCGGTGCAGAAGAGGAGGACGGCGAGGACGGCCGGATAGGCGAGATGCATCAGCGCTGGTCCTCTCGCGGGGCGGGGGCCGGGGACGTGCGGAAGACGTTCCGGAGACCCGCCACCGGGGCCTTGCCCTCCCCGGCCCGGCGGGACAGCACGATCGCCCCGACGAGCGCGGCGAGCAGCAGCACGGACAGCGCTTCGAAGGGCAGCACCCAGTACTGGAAGAGGGTGCGTCCGGAGGACTGGGTGGAGCCCTGGACGGCGCCGTCGAGGTCGATCCAGGTGGCCCGGAAGGCGTCCACGACAACCCAGACCAGCGCGCCCGCGGCGGCGACGGCCACGATGAGCGCGGCCCAGCGGTTGCCCGAATCGGCGTCCGGGGAGCGGCCGATGGGCGCCTTCGTCAGCATCAGCCCGAAGAGAAGGAGGACGACGACGGAACCGACATAGATCAGCACCTGCACCCAGGCGATGAATTCGGCGGTCAGGAGGAGGTACTCCACGGCGACCCCGCCGAGGGTGACCACCAGCCAGAGGGCGGCGTGCACCAGCTGCCGGGTGGTGACGGTGACGACGGCCGCGCCGAGGGTGGCGATGCCGACCAGGAGGAAGGCGATCTCGACACCGGTGGGCGAAAGGAAGCCGTGGCCTGCGGCGGTGGCGGCGAGCGTCACGTTCCCTCCTCCTCGGTGTCCTTGGCCTGTTCCTCCTGGCCTGCGGCCTCGGCCGCCTGCTGGGCCTCGGCCGCCTGCTGGGCGGCGAGCTTGTCCGCGGCCTTGCGTGCGGCGCCGATTTCCTTGGGCTCCTCGGCCGCCGGGTCGAGCGCGGGCGGCTCGGGCACCGTCCACATCCACTCGCGGAGCCGGTCGCGTTCATGCGTCAGCTCGCGGATGTCCGTCTCGGCGTACTCGAATTCCGGCGACCAGAAGAGCGCGTCGAACGGACAGACCTCGATGCAGATACCGCAGTACATGCACAGCGCGAAGTCGATCGCGAAGCGGTCCAGCACATTACGGCTGCGCTCGCGGCCACCGGGCGCGGCGGGCGGCACCGTCTCCTTGTGGGAGTCGATGTAGATGCACCAGTCCGGGCACTCACGGGCGCACAGCATGCAGACCGTGCAGTTCTCCTCGAACAGCCCGATGACGCCGCGGGTGCGCGGTGCGAGGTCGGGCTGGGCGTCCGGGTACTGCGCGGTGACGGACTTCCGCGTCATCGTGCGCAGGGTGACGGCCAGGCCCTTGGCGAGGCCTTTGCCAGGCATGCCCATTACGAGATCACCACCTTGACGACGCCGGTGAGGGCGATCTGGGCGAGGGCGAGCGGGATGAGGGCCGTCCAGGCGAGCTTCTGCAGCTGGTCCTCCCGCAGGCGCGGGTAGGTGACCCGCAGCCAGATGACGCCGAAGGCGAGGATCGCGGTCTTCAGCAGCGTCCACAGCCAGCCGAGGCCGTCGAGGCCGAACGGGCCGTGCCAGCCGCCGAGGAAGAGGACGGAGGTCAGCGCGCAGAGGACGACGATGCCCGCGTACTCGGCCAGGAGGAAGAGCGCGAAGCGCAGTCCGGTGTACTCGGTGTACGCGCCGAAGATGATCTCCGAGTCGGCGACCGGCATATCGAACGGCGGGCGCTGGAGTTCGGCGAGGCCCGCGGTGAAGAAGACGACGCCGCCGACGATCTGCCAGGGCACCCACCACCAGTGGAAGGCCTCCAGGATGCCGGGCAGGGAGAGCGTGCCGGCCGCCATCGCGACGGACGCGGCGGCGAGCAGCATCGGCAGCTCGTACGCCAGCAGCTGCGCGGCCGTCCGCAGACCGCCGAGCAGCGAGAACTTGTTTGCCGACGCCCAGCCCGCCATCAGCGAGCCGAGCACACCGACGCCCATGACGGCGAGCACGAAGAAGATGCCCGCGTCGATGACCTGGCCCACGGCGCCGTGCGGGCCGATCGGTATGGCGATCAGGACCAGGAGGTACGGCAGCAGGGCGACGGCCGGCGCGAGCTGGAAGATCCGCCGGTCGGCGCCCGCCGGGACGATGTCCTCCTTCTGCGCGAACTTGACGCCGTCCGCCACCAGTTGCGCCCAGCCGTGGAAGCCGCCCGCGTACATGGGGCCGAGGCGGCCCTGCATATGGGCCATGACCTTGTGCTCGGTCTGCCCGATGACCAGCGGGAACACCAGGAAGACGACGAAGACGGCGAGCAGGCGCAGGGCGATGTCGAGGGTGTCACTCATGGGGTCCCACCTCCTGCCTGGTCGTCTTGGGTGCCGTTCCGGGGGCTGTCCTGTTCCGGCTGCGGTTCGGGCTCCGGCGTCGCCTCGGCCTCGGCCTTCGACTCCGGTTTCGGCTCCGATGCCTTCTCCGGCGTCTTCTCCGGCTCGTCGAAGGCCGGGCGGGCGTGGTGCCACGGCGCGTCGGAGGAACGCGGGGCCGCCTCCTTGGCCGGGGCCGCGGGGGCCGTCTCCGAAGCCTCCTCGGCTGCGGCGGCCGCCGTCTGCTGGCTCGCCGACCCCTCGCTCACCGAGCGGGTCCGCCGTGCCGGCCGCGCCGGGCGCTCGGCAGGCGCCGCGGCGGCAGCCGGTGCCTCGGCGGCCTCCCCCGCCGCCTGCTGGCTCGCCGACCCCGCACTCGCCGTACGGGTACGCCGTACCGGACGCTCGCCCGCGGCAGCACCCGCGGCCCGCGCGCCACCGGCCGCCCGTGCACCCCGCGCCGGCCGCGCGGGAGCAGGCGGCAGCTGGCCCTTGAGCGGACCCCACTCGTTCGGGTCCGGCACACCCGGCGGCAGCATCTGCCGCCGCTTGGGCCCACCGTGTTCGGATTCGCCCGGCTCCTTGGCCCCCGGCCACGCCTTGGCGACCCGCGCCGCCAGCACGAAGTCCTTGCGCAACGGGTGGCCCTCGAAGCTCTCCGGGAGCAGCAGCGGTACGAGATGCGGATGGCCGGTGAAGTCCACGCCGAACATCTCGTGGGTCTCGCGCTCATGCCAGCCCGCGCCCGCGTACACACCCACGGCGGTGGGCAGCGCGGCGGCGTCGTGCGGCACGGTCGTACGGACAATCAGCCGCCGGACGGTCCCCGGGTGCGCCACATCCGCGAGGTGCGCGCAGATCCGGAAGCCGGTGCCGGGCTCGTCGACGGCGCTCAGCCAGTCGAAATAGGTGCAGCCGAGGTCGTCGCGGGCGGCCGTCAGGGCGGCGAGCCAGCCGTCCACCGGGACGTCGACCGTCAGCAGGTCGTATGCCTCCTCGGCCGTGGCGCCCGTACCGAAGATCTCGCTCGCGGGCCGCGGCAGCCAGCCGACGACGGGCTCGGGGGCGGACTCGGGGGCGGACTCTGCGGCCTCGACCGCCTCGGCGGCGGGCTCGACCGGCTGCCCGGCCTGCTGCTCGCTCATCGGGGCTCCTCCCCCGCGGCCTTGGGGGCGGGCGGCGTGACCAGCCCGCTGCGCAGCGCGGCCGCCGAGGGCCGGGCGGTGCGGCCGTGGTGGTAGCGCTCCCCCAGCGACTCGCGCGCGATCTTCTCCTGCAGCTTGAGGATGCCCTGCAGCAGCGCTTCGGGCCGCGGCGGGCAGCCCGGTACGTACACATCCACCGGAATGATCTGGTCGACGCCCTTGGTGACCGAGTACGAGTCCCAGTAGGGGCCGCCGCAGTTGGAGCAGGCGCCGAAGGAGATGACGTACTTCGGCTCCGGCATCTGCTCGTAGAGCCGCTTCACGGCGGGGGCCATCTTGTCCGTCACCGTCCCGGAGACGACCATCAGGTCGGCCTGGCGCGGGCCGGGCGCGAACGGGATCACCCCGAGCCGGATGAAGTCGTGCCGGGCCATGGACGCGGCGATGAATTCGATCGCGCAGCAGGCGAGCCCGAAGTTGAAGACCCAGAGCGAGTACCGGCGGCCCCAGTTGAGGACCACCTTCATCGGTTCGGGCGCGAGGCGGGCCAGCGTGCCCAGGCGCCGGGGTTCCGGCAGGAGCTGGGGGGCGGCACCCTCGGCCGCGGCTGCGGATCCGTTGGAGACGGGGTTCACGTCCATTCCAGGACGCCCTTCTTCCATGCGTAGAGCAGGCCGACGGCGAGAAAGCCGAGGAAGATGAACATTTCCACCAGCGTCACGCCGCCGAAACCGGGGGCGGCGAAGATCGTCGCCCAGGGGAACAGGAAGATCGAGTCGACGGCGAAGATGACGTAGAGGAACGCATAGACGTAGTAGCGGACCTGGGTGTGCGCCCAGCCCTCACCGACCGGGTCCACACCGCACTCATACGTCAGCATCTTCTCGGGCGTCGGCACGACAGGCCGCAGCAACCGCCCGGCCCCGAAGGCCACGGCCACGAAGAGCACACCGATCACGGCGATGAGCCCCACGACCGAGTAGCCCTCGAAGTAGCCCGCGGCGATGGTGGTGCGTACGGTCGTGTCCGGCACGTCCGCCCCTCGCTCCCTGACTGCGCTTGTTCAACGACTTTCGACAATCTTTACGGTCCGGAGTCTAGGCCCTGCCCCGACCGCGCCCCGCAGCCGCGTCGTCGCGGACGGTGGGCTTGTCCGTACTTCGCCCTACCTGGGTGGGCGGCAGCGTAGACGGCGCGGGGGGTTGTCTCAGGAGGTGTCTCACGGAGCGGACGGCGGGCCCGGTCGGCGGGCGGTGGATCAGCGCATGGGGCCGCCGTCGAAGGGGCTGCGGGTGTCGGGGGTGCCGGGATCGGCGGGGGTGCCGGGATCGGCGGGGGTGCCGGGATCGGCGGGGGCCGACAGCCGGGGCGATGCGGGGGGCGGGGCCGGAGCCGGAGCCGGGGGAGGTGACGCAGCCGGGGCCCGGGTGGGCTGGGGTTGCGACGTCGGCTGCAGGGTCGGTTGCGGCATCGGCGGGAGCGGGGCCTGCGGCATCGGCGGTGCGGCAGGCCGGGGCACCGGGGCCGGCTGCGGCGGTACGGGCACGGCCCCCGGAGCAGGGTGCGGAAACACAGGAGCGGGCCCGGGGGCAGCGGCCTGCGGCGGCACGGACGCCTGGCCCGGGGCGTGGACGACCTGCGGGGGGTGTATCGCCTGCGGGGCCCCGCCCTGCCGCCTCCCCGGCTCCCGCGAGACGGCACGGTCCATCACCTCGGCGGCGATCCGGGCCGCCGCTTCCCGGGTCCGCTCGCCCAGCAGTTCCGTCCGGATGGCTCCGCCCGCCGCCAGATGGCGGTCGTACGGCAGCGGGAGCACCGCCGCGCCCCCGGCGCCCAGATGCTCGGCCGCCTTGCGCACGTCGAGACCGGCATCGGGAGAGGAGTGCGTGAGCACGACCACCGTGGTCGGCAGCAGGCCGGGGTGCAGACCGCCTATCCAGTTCAGTACGGAGCGGGTGGCCGCCACACCCTCCGGGGTCGCCGGGGTGACCAGCACCCGCGCCTGGGTGGTCACCAGGGCGGTGCGCGCCACCTCGGCGGGCAGCGTTTCGCAGTCCACCACGGTGGCGGCGAAATGACGGCGCAAGGAGGTCATCACGACCCGGTAGGTCTCCAGATCCAGCCGGGTGCCGATGGACCCCTGGCTGCCGGGCAGCAGCCAGCCGCCGCCCGCGAACGGCAGGAGATAGCCCGTCAGGTCGGTGATCAGCATCGACGGGTCGACGATCTGGGCCAGATCGCTGCCCGACCAGCGCACCTCCCGCGCACCGAGGCGGTGCGGCAGTGTGCCGAGCGCGGGATCGGCCTCGACGGCGAGCACCGGGTCGGAGCGGTAGTGCGCGTAGGTGAGTGCCAGGAGGGCGGCGACGGTGGACTTGCCCGCGCCGCCGCGGATGCTGGACACGGCGATCTGGCGGCCGGTGGTCACGGGCTGCTGAATGGCGGAGGCGGCCTGGGTGACGGCCGCCGTCTCGGCGGCCGGGGACGACGCGAACACCCGCCGCAGCGCCCGCCCGGCCCGCCGGGCCAGCGGGTCGCCGCGCCGCGGCTTGGGCTGCCCGGCGGCCAGCTCGGGCGGCAGCAGGGGGACGGAGACGGGGGTACGCGCCGGCACACCGGAACGGCCGTAGCGGCCGGGGGCGGGGGCCGACGGGGCGGGAGCGGGCACCGAGGGGACGGAGGCCGTCGGCACGAAGGCGGTCGGCACGGGTGCCGACGGGGCGGTGGCGGGGGCCGCCTGGGCAGGAGGCGGGGCGGCGGGGGCGGGCGGTCCCGGGGGCGGCGCGGCCTGGGACACCGGGGCCTGGGGCTGCGCAGCGGGGGCCTGCGCACCGAGGATGTGCGTGGCGGGGATGTGGGGAATGGGCTCTTGCGCTGCGGGGGCCTGCACTGCGGCGGCCTGCCGTAGAGCGGCTTGCCCGGCAGACGTCGGCTCCATGGGGGCCTGCCGCGCTGCCGGAGCAGCCGGCTTCTCCAGAGAAACCGGAGCCGTCGCCGTCTCCGGAGCCCATGCGGGCATCGGCCCGGCCCCACCCGTCGCACCCGAACCCGAACTCGTACTCACCGCACCCATACCTCCCTCCCCCTCACTCAACGCCCGGCCCGGTCGGACCGGTTCCGCTCCCGCGCCCTGATGCGCAGCGGCTCCAGCAGCCGCATGCGCACTCGCTTCCGCCGACATCTTCCCTCCGCAGCCTTCCGGGTCAGGACCCGCCCAGCAGCAAGCTGTAGACCCCGAAGGCCCCCAGGGCCACCGGGATCAGCGCCACCACGGCGATCGACTCGGCCAGATCCAGCCACCGCCGCAGCCGCGCCCGCAGGGTCTCCGGCACCCGTACCGCGAGCACCGCCACCGGGAGCAGCGCCAGCCCGCCCAGCACCACCAGGGCACCGGCCCGGCCGCCGCCGTCCGTCGCCCACAGCAGAACGAGCCGTACGGCTCCGGCGGTTCCGGCTGCCAGCAACGCGACGACCTCTACCGCCAGCGGATAGGCGCGTGCCCTCGAGAGCAGCACCACACAGAGCAACAGCGCGGTGAGCACGGTCCACAGGCCCGGTGTGTCCACCGCCAGCACGGCCGCCGCGCCGGCCGAGACCGCCATCGCCACCGTGGCCAGGGCCAGACCGCGGTGGGTGGCACCCAGCGCGGCCGCGACCTGGTGCCTGCTGACCGGCGTGCCACCGGAGCGCTGGTCGTCCAGCCGGGTCAGCCCGGCGGCCATCAGGGCCAGCCGCGGCAGATACCCGAGCACGAGGACGGAGACGAAGCCGAGCGCAACTCCCGTACGGGCGGGGGTGGTCAATGCCAGGCCGAGCTCCCAGCCGCCCACGGTGAGCGCGATCGAGGCCGCGCCGGTCAGGCCGCCGCGGCCCAGCGGCGTACACAGGCCGAGGAGCGCGCAGACAACAGCGACGGTGAGTCCTGCGGCGGCCAGCCTGGCGGCGCCGCCGGAAACGGCCTGCCAGGAGGCGACCACGCCGAGCCCGCCACCGAGCAGCAGCAGCGCGACATCGGGGGCGTGCCGTCCCGGCTGTCCGGCCACCTTGCCGATCACCGCGCCCGCGCCCGCGGCGAGCGCCGCGGCGCCTCCGAGCCAGGGGGCGGTGCCTCCGTACCAGGTGACCGCGCAGACCCCGGCGACCGCTGCGAGCAGCACACTCGCCGTCACCGACGTCCAGGCCCTGGTCCGTTCGCCCCAGCCCCAGCCACGGATGTCGAGCGGACCGGCCGTCTCGTCGACGAGCTCCGCCGCGACGGGTTCCGGCTCCAGCAATCGGCTGTCACGACCCCGCGCCATCGCCCCGCCTCTCCCGCTCTGCACCGCCACACCATACGGTCCCGCCGGCGCGCCGTGTCCACCAGAGGCGATAACGAGATCGGCACCAACCTGCACCGATGCGCGGGAGGACGGCGGCCGGAGGTGGGGAAAACCCCACCTTCGCCGCACCGGCCACCCCATGGCCCCCAGCGCCCCCGCCGGGCAGGCTGGACCCCATGACGGAAAGTCCCCCCATCAGCACCGGTGCCGCCCCCCTTGACGACACCTCACCCCCGCCCCCCAAAGCGCCGCTCAGCGCCTGGACCTGGCGGGAGATCGCCTATCTGCTCTCCAATTTCCCGTTGGACGTCGTCGCGTTCGTGGTGCTGCTGGTCTGGCTCACACTCGGGATCGGGCTGTCCGTCACCGTGGTCGGGCTGCCGTTGCTGGCGACGGGGCTGGTGGCGTGCCGGCGGTACGGGAAGCTGGAGCGTGCGCGGGCGCGGGCCCTGCTCGGGGTGGAAGTGGAGGAGCCGAGTCCGCTGCGGGCGCGGGAGAAGGGGTTCTTCCCCTGGTTGTGGGCATGTCTGAAGGATCCGGTCGCCTGGCGGCACGCCCTGTTCGCGTTCATCCGGCTGCCCTGGGCCGTCCTCACCTTCTCGGTCACCCTCGTCTCGCTGTTCGTGGCGTGGCCGGCGCTGCCCTGGCTGGCGCGCTGGCTGTCGAACGTGGACCGGGCGATGGTGCGCGGACTGCTCTCGCCCTCCGACGAGTTGGAGCGGCGGATCGCCGAGCTGGAGGCGGACCGGATGGCGGTCAGCGACACCGCGGCGGCCGATCTGCGGCGGATCGAACGGGATCTGCACGACGGTGCGCAGGCCCGGCTGGTGGCGCTGGCCATGGGGCTCGGGCTGGCGAAGGAGAAGCTGCTGGAGGGCCGGGCCGACGAGGGCGTGGCGGCGATGGTGGACGAGGCGCACGGCGAGGTGAAGCTGGCGCTGCAGGAGCTGCGGGATCTGGCCCGGGGCATCCATCCGGCGATCCTGACGGACCGGGGGCTGGGGCCGGCGCTGGCCTCCCTGGCCGGGCGCTGCACGGTGCCGGTCGCGACCTCCGTGGACCTGGCGGAGCGGCCCGCGCCCGCCATCGAGGGGATCGTCTACTTCACCGTCTCCGAGCTGCTGCAGAACATCTCGAAGCACAGTGCCGCGCGGAAGGCGTCCGTGGAGGTGTGGCGGGTCGAGGACCGGCTGCTGATCCAGGTGGCGGACGACGGGCGGGGCGGGGCCCGGCTGGACGGCGGCAGCGGAATGGCCGGGCTCGCCGAGCGGCTGGGGTCGGTGGACGGGCTGTTCGTGCTGGATTCTCCGGTCGGCGGGCCGACGCGGGTGACGGCGGAGCTGCCGTGGCGGGCGCGCGGAGAGACGTCGCGGACGGGGAAGCGCTGACGGGCAGGGGGACGGTGGCGGGCGGGGGCGACGGGGCGGGGCAGGGGCATGGTGGGGCGGTCCGACGGGTCGGTCCGGGGCGTGAGGGTGGTCGTCCTCAGGCCCGGGGGTGGGGAAAACCCCAGGAAAAGACTGCGCTGAACCTCATGGTGCGGGCGGCGGCGGCCGCGGACTCTTGTCGTAGCGGAAAACGGCCGGACGCATCCGGCAGAAGACCTCCTGCATACGGCAGAACGGACGGACGACGAGACGATGGACACCGCATACGCACCGCAGCCCCGCGGCTCCCACGTGCCCGTGGGACTGCGCGCCCCCTTCTCCGGGCGCACCTGGCGCGAGTTCCTCTATCTCTTCCTCAGCCTCCCGATCGCGTGCGTGATGTTCAGCTACGCGATAGCGGTGATCTCGCTCGGCGCCGGTCTGCTGATCACGTTCCTGGGCATCCCGGTGCTGGCCGGCGGGCTGGCCGGATGCCGGGCGCTGGGCATTGTGGAGCGCGGGCGGGCCCGTGCGCTGCTCGGGCTGGAGGTGGCCGAGCCGGAGCCGGTCCGCGCCGCCAAGCCGGGCCCGATGGGGTGGATCGGCGCCGTCCTGAAGAGCGGAGTGTCCTGGCGGCACCTGCTCTACTCCTTCTTCCACTTCCCGTGGGCGCTGTTCTCCTTCGTCTTCGCCACGACCTTCTGGTCCGTCGGCTGGTGCCTGCTGACCTACCCCCTGTGGCGGTGGACGTTCCCCGCATACCTCGGCCTGCCCGGCATCCAGATGTGGGGCGACGGCGACGGCCACGGCTTCTACCTCGACACTCCCATGGAGATAGGCGGGATCAGCGCCGTCGGGCTGCTGCTGGTGCTGGCCGGGCCGTGGCTGATCCGCGGGCTGACCCAGGTGGACCGTCTGATGGTGCACGGGCTGCTGGGCCCGTCCCGCCTCGCCGGCCGGGTCTCGGAGCTGGAGTCGAACCGAGGGGCCGTGGTCGACACCGCGGCGGCCGATCTGGCGCGGATCGAGCGGGAGCTGCACGACGGTGCGCAGGCCAGGCTGGTGGCGCTCGCCATGGACCTGGGACTGGCCAAGGAGAAGCTGGCGAAGGACCCGGACGCCGCCGCACGGATGGTGGACGAGGCGCACGGCGAGGTGAAGCTGGCGCTGCAGGAGCTGCGGGATCTGGCCCGGGGCATCCATCCGGCGATCCTGACCGACCGGGGGCTCGGCCCGGCGCTGTCGGCGCTGGCCGCGCGGTGCCCGGTGCCGGTGACGGTGACCGTCGACCTGGACCTCAGACCCGCCGCGGCGATCGAGGGCATCGCGTACTTCACCGTCTCCGAGCTGCTGCAGAACGTCTCCCGGCATGCGAGGGCCACCAGCGCCACGGTCGATGTCTGGCGCGCCGCGGACCGGATCATGCTGCAGGTGACGGACACCGGCCGGGGCGGCGCCTCCACCGGAGCGGGCGGCGGCCTGGCGGGCCTGGCCGAGCGGCTCGGTTCCATGGACGGCCTGCTGGTGGTGCGATCCCCGGAGGGTGGTCCGACCTCCATATCCGCCGAGCTGCCGTGGCGCAGCCGGTAGCGGCCGGATAGCCACGGCCGGGGCCGGGACGGGGGTCCGGCCCCGGCCCCCTGTGCGCCTCCCCTCCCCTGAGCCCCCTCGGCCCTCCCTGGCATCCAATCCCCTGCTCCCGCCGCGCCGTATCTCCAATGCTGGAATGCTGGAGCCGGAGATCGGGTTGTACGAGGCGTGGGGGAAGCTGAACCGTGGAGGACAGGGTGCGGGTGGTCATCGCCGAGGATTCGGTGCTCCTCCGGGAGGGCCTGACGCGACTGCTCACCGACCGTGGGCACGATGTCGTGGCAGGTGTGGGGGACGCCGAGGCGCTGATCAAGGTGATCGCCGAGCTGGCCGACGAGGGTGCGCTGCCGGATGTGGTGGTGGCGGACGTACGGATGCCGCCGACGCACACCGACGAAGGGGTGCGGGCCGCGATCCGGCTGCGCAGGGACCATCCGGATCTGGGCGTGCTGGTGCTGTCGCAGTATGTCGAGGAGCAGTACGCGACGGAGCTGCTGGCCGGTTCCACCAAGGGCATCGGTTATCTGCTCAAGGACCGGGTGGCCGAGGTCCGGGAGTTCGTCGACGCCGTGGTCCGGGTCGCCGGGGGCGGCACCGCGCTGGACCCGGAGGTGGTGGCGCAGCTGCTCGGACGGAGCCGTAAGCAGGACGTCCTGGCCAATCTGACACCGAGGGAGCGGGAAGTACTGGGGCTGATGGCCGAGGGCCGGACGAATTCCGCGGTCGCCCGGCAGCTGGTGGTCAGCGACGGCGCGGTCGAGAAGCACGTCAGCAACATCTTTCTGAAGCTGGGCCTGGCCCAGAGTGACGGGGATCACCGTCGGGTGCTCGCGGTGCTGACCTACCTCAACTCCTGATCATTTGACAGCCTGTCAGATGCCCAGGCCGGAGAGATGTCACCCAGGGCCCAGGACCTTGGACCTAGAACTAATGGACGAAGTCCGGAGTGCCGCGGAGAAGAGGTAACGGGGGCGTTGATTTCATGACAAATCATGCCAGAACGGTGTCTCATCGTGATGTTCACTATGTGACCGACTCAGGGAAGGCGACCCTTACCCACGTACGATGGATATGGGACAACCGGTCGGTACGACACGTCCCGAGCCCTGCCTCAGGCGGGGACGCCGCACCCCTCGAGGGAGGTCCGAAGCAGTGACCAGCCAGGTCAGTAGCCCAGCCGAGAAGACCGATGGTGCGCTTGTCGGGGAACAGCGCACGCCCGGCGACGGCGGCGGAGGCAAGGAAGTCCGGCGCCTGGACCGGGTGATCATCCGGTTCGCGGGTGACTCCGGTGACGGCATGCAGCTCACCGGCGACCGGTTCACCTCCGAGACGGCGTCGTTCGGCAACGACCTGTCGACGCTGCCGAACTTCCCCGCCGAGATCCGGGCCCCCGCAGGCACCCTGCCGGGCGTCTCCAGCTTCCAGCTGCACTTCGCCGACCACGACATCCTCACCCCCGGTGACGCTCCGAACGTCCTGGTGGCCATGAATCCGGCTGCCCTGAAGGCGAACATCGGCGATGTGCCGCGGGGCGCGGAGATCATCGTCAACACCGACGAGTTCACCAAGCGCCCGATGGCCAAGGTCGGCTATGCGACCAGCCCGCTGGAGGACGGCTCGCTGGAGGCGTACAACGTCCATCCGGTGCCGCTGACGACGCTGACGATCGAGGCGCTCAAGGAGTTCGGGCTCTCCCGCAAGGAGGCCGAGCGCAGCAAGAACATGTTCGCGCTGGGCCTGCTGTCGTGGATGTACCACCGGCCGACGGAGGGCACCGAGAAGTTCCTGCGGTCGAAGTTCGCGAAGAAGCCGGATATCGCGGAGGCGAATGTCACGGCCTTCCGGGCAGGCTGGAACTTCGGCGAGACCACCGAGGACTTCGCGACGTCCTACGAGGTCGCCCCGGCCACCAAGGCCTTCCCGACCGGCACCTACCGCAACATCTCCGGCAACCTTGCGCTGTCCTACGGGCTGGTCGCCGCCTCGCAGCAGGCCGATCTGCCGCTCTACCTGGGCTCGTACCCCATCACCCCGGCCTCCGACATCCTGCACGAGCTGTCCAAGCACAAGAACTTCGGTGTGCGGACGTTCCAGGCGGAGGACGAGATCGCGGGCATCGGCGCGGCGCTGGGCGCGGCGTTCGGCGGGTCGCTCGCGGTGACGACGACGTCGGGCCCCGGTGTGGCGCTGAAGTCGGAGACCATCGGCCTGGCGGTGAGCCTCGAGCTCCCGCTGCTGATCGTGGACATCCAGCGCGGCGGACCCTCGACGGGCCTGCCCACCAAGACCGAGCAGGCCGATCTGCTGCAGGCGATGTACGGCCGCAACGGCGAGGCCCCGGTGCCCATCGTGGCACCGAAGACCCCGGCCGACTGCTTCGACGCGGCGCTGGATGCGGCCCGTATCGCCCTGACCTACCGCACCCCCGTCTTCCTGCTCTCCGACGGCTATCTGGCCAACGGCTCCGAGCCCTGGCGGATCCCCGACGTCGACGAACTCCCGGACCTGCGCGTCCAGTTCGCATCCGGCCCCAACCACCAGCTGGCGGACGGCACCGAGGTGTTCTGGCCCTACAAGCGCGATGAGCAGACCCTGGCCCGCCCGTGGGCGGTGCCGGGCACGCCGGGCCTGGAGCACCGTATCGGCGGCATCGAGAAGCAGGACGGCACGGGCAACATCTCCTACGACCCCGCCAACCACGACTTCATGGTGCGCACCCGCCAGGCGAAGGTCGACGGCATCGAGGTCCCGGACGTCGAGGTCGACGACCCGTCCGGCCAGGCCCGCACCCTTGTCGTGGGCTGGGGTTCGACGTACGGCCCCATCACCGCGGCGGTACGGCGCGTAAGGGGCGCAGGGGCGCACATCGCTCAGGCGCATCTGCGCCACCTCAACCCCTTCCCGAGGAATCTCGGCGAGGTGCTCCGGCGTTACGACAACGTGGTCGTGCCGGAGATGAACCTCGGACAGCTCAGCACCCTGCTGCGCGCCAAGTACCTCGTGGACGCGCGCTCGCACACCCAGGTCAGCGGCATGCCGTTCAAGGCCGAGCAGCTCGCGGAGGTCTTTAAGGAGGCCATCAATGACTGAGACGATCTCGGAGGAGAAGCCCGCACAGATCGAGGCGCTCTCCCTGGTGCCCAAGGCCGAGGCCAAGCAGTCCATGAAGGACTTCAAGTCCGACCAGGAAGTGCGCTGGTGCCCCGGCTGCGGTGACTACGCCGTCCTCGCCGCCGTCCAGGGCTTCATGCCCGAGCTCGGCCTGGCGAAGGAAAACATCGTCTTCGTCTCCGGCATCGGCTGTTCCTCCCGCTTCCCGTACTACATGAACACCTACGGGATGCACTCCATCCACGGCCGCGCCCCGGCCATTGCCACCGGCCTGGCCTCCTCGCGGCGCGACCTGTCGGTATGGGTCGTCACCGGTGACGGCGATGCGCTGTCCATCGGCGGCAACCACCTCATCCATGCCCTGCGGCGCAACGTCAACCTCAAGATCCTGCTGTTCAACAACCGGATCTACGGTCTGACCAAGGGCCAGTACAGCCCCACCTCCGAGATCGGCAAGATCACCAAGTCGACGCCGATGGGGTCGCTGGACGCGCCGTTCAACCCCGTCTCGCTGGCGCTGGGCGCCGAGGCGTCCTTCGTGGCCCGCACCGTCGACTCCGACCGCAAGCATCTGACCTCGGTGCTGCGCGAGGCCGCGGCCCACCCGGGCACGGCGCTGGTGGAGATCTACCAGAACTGCAACATCTTCAACGACGGTGCCTTCGAGGTCCTCAAGGACAAGGACAAGGCCCTGGAGGCGGTCATCCGCCTGGAGCACGGCCAGCCGATCCGGTTCGGGGCCCCGGCCCCCGACGGCCTCGGCTCCAAGGGCGTGGTCCGCGACCCGGCCACCGGCGACCTCAAGGTCATCGATGTCACCGAGGAGGGCGCGGACGGCGTGCTGGTACATGACGCGCACGCCGCCTCGCCCACCACAGCCTTCGCGCTCTCCCGGCTCGCCGACCCGGAGACGCTGCACCGCACCCCCATCGGTGTCCTGCGCAATGTCGAGCGCCCGGTCTACGACACGATGATGTCCGACCAGCTCGACTCCGCCATCGAGCAGAAGGGCAAGGGCGACCTCGCCACCCTGCTGGCCGGCAATGACACCTGGACGGTCGTCGGCTGATCTGACGCCCCCAGGCCGGCGCCCTCACGGGTGTCCGTACGCGAGCGCCTTATGGCGTTCCCGCACGGGCACCCGTTTGTCGTTCCGTGGCGTTGGGTCGGCGCGCCGCACACCCACACCCTCAGATCCATACATCCGCCATCCGCGAATCCCCCATCTATACATTCGTCATAGACATTTGTTTATGACGAATGTATGGTCGTGCCCTCGGTCCGCGAACACCCACAGGGGGCAACTCATGAGCTACGTCATCACCGGCGCCACCGGAGCGCTCGGCCGGCTCGTCATCGAGGCACTGCTGGCGCGTACGGCACCGGGCGAGATCGTCGCGGTCGCCCGCGACCGGGCCAAGGCGGCGGATCTCGCGGCGCGCGGGGTCGCGGTGCGGATCGCGGACTACGGCCGGCCCGAAACCCTTCGGGGCGCCTTCGCGGCCGGCGACCGGGTGCTGTTGATCTCCGGCAACGAGGCAGGCCGGCGCCTCGCCCAGCACAGCGCGGTCATCGACGCCGCGCGGGAGGCGGGCGTGGCGCTGCTCACGTACACCAGCGTGCTGGGCGGACCGGCCGCCACCTTCTCCATCGCCGAGGAGCACATCGCCACCGAGCAGGCGCTCCTGGCGTCCGGCGTGCCGTACTGCCTGCTGCGCAACGGCTGGTACCACGAGAACTACACCGGGGCCCTGGCAGGCACCCTGAAGACGGGGGCGGTCATCGGCAGCGCGGACGGCGGCCGGGTGGCCAGTGCCGCGCGCCGGGACTACGCCGAGGCCGCCGCCGAGGTGCTGACCGGCAGCGGCCATGAGGACTCCGTGTACGAGCTGAGCGGCGACACCGCCTGGACGATGGCCGAGTACGCGGCCGAGGTGTCCCGGCAGACCGGCCGCAAGATCCCGTACCGCGATCTGCCGGAGGAGCGGTATGCGGCGCTGATGACCGAGGCGGGGGTGCCGGGCCCCGCCGCGCGGATGGTGGCCGATGCGGACGCCGCGATCGCCCGTGGCGAGCTGGCTTCCACCTCCGGTGACCTGGCCCGGCTCCTCGGCCGTCCGACCACTCCGCTCTCAGACGCGATCGCCGACGCCCTCAAGGAGCCGGGACTGTCATGACCGTATTCCGAAACAGGCATGACAGCGGCGGCGTACGGCGTTACCTTCACTGAGTCGACGCAGCACCAACGGGAGGGTCCCTTGCAGCCTCGAACCGATCAGCGCACAGGACTCGCCTTCGGTCTCGCCGCCTACACCATGTGGGGCCTGCTGCCCCTCTATTGGCATCTGCTGGACGCCGCCGCGCCGTCCGAGATCCTGGCCCACCGCATGATGTGGTCGCTGCCCGTCGCCGTCATCATCCTGGCCGTGCTGCGCCGCTGGTCCTGGATACCCCCGCTGCTGCGGCAGCCCCGGCGGCTCGGGCTGGTCCTGGTCTGCGCCCTGGTCATCTCGGTGAACTGGTTCCTCTACATCTGGGCCGTCAATGCCGGGCACGTCCTCGAAGCCTCACTCGGCTACTTCATCAACCCCCTGGTCAGCATCGCTTTCGGTGTGCTGGTGCTGCGCGAGCGGCTGCGGCCGCTGCAGTGGACGGCGGTGGGCATCGGCACCCTGGCCGTCGTCGTGATGACCGTCGCCTACGGCAAGGTGCCCTGGATCGCGCTCATCCTGGCCCTGTCGTTCGCGACCTACGGCCTGGTCAAGAAGGGCATCAAGCTCGACGGCATCGAGGGCTTCAGCGCGGAGACGGCGATGCAGCTGCTGCCCGCGCTGGGCTTTCTGATCTACCTGGGCGCGCGCGGCGAGTCCAGCTTCGTCACCGGCGGACCCGGCCAGGCGCTGCTTCTCGCAGGCTGCGGCATCGCGACCGCGGTGCCGCTGATCTGCTTCGGTGCGGCGGCGATGCGGCTGCCGCTGGTGACGATCGGGATGATGCAGTATCTGGCGCCGACTTTTCAGTTCGTCCTCGGCCTGACGGTCTTCCATGAGGAGATGCCGCCCGAGCGCTGGGCCGGCTTCGCGCTGGTCTGGCTGGCCCTGTGCGTACTGACCTGGGACGCGCTGCGCACCGCACGGCGTGCGCGGACCGCACTGGCCGCCGCGGGGGCACGAGCGGGCGAGGCGGCCACGGAGACCGCGCTCGCCGAGGCGGCAGTGGACGAGGCGGCGGGCGAGGCCACAGCCACTGCCCAGGCCGGCGCGGCCACCGCCGACCCCGGCCCCCGTATCACGCAGTGACGTCCCGCGTGGTGAACCGCGCCCACGCCGCCGAGCCGAACACGACCGCATACAGCGCCTGCAGGCCTATGTTCTTCTGCAGCCCGTCCCAGTAGACGGGGTCGCGCAACAGGTCCGCGAAGGACAGCCAGTAGTGCGGGAAGAGATACGGCTGGATGGCCTGCAACTGCGGGATGGTGTCCAGGATCTGCACGGTGATCAGCAGGCCGACCGTGGTCGCCATCGCCGCGATACCGCTGTTGGTGAGCGTCGATATGAACAGGCCCACGGCGGCGACCCCCATCAGGGAGAGCGCCACCACGCACGCAATGGCCAGCGCGCGCAGCAGTCCCTCGCCGAACGGTATGGACGTGCCGGAGAGCAGGGTGACATCGCCCAGGGGAAAGAGCAGCGCGCCGACCGCCAGCGCCGAGAGCGCCACGACCAGGGTCGCCACCAGGCAGAACGCGAGGGTCGTGGCGTATTTGACCAGCAGCAGACGCGTACGGCCCGCGGGAGCGACGAGGAGATAGCGCAGCGTCCCGGCATTGGCCTCGCCCGCGAGGGAGTCCCCCGCGATCACTCCGATGGCCATCGGGAGGAAGAACGGCAGCGTGACGGCGAGCGAGGTGAAGACCAGGAAAAGGCCGTTGTTGGTGACCTGGGAGAGGAACGCCGGGCCGCCGTCCCCGCCACCGTGGCCCGCCGGTCCGCCGTCGCCGGTCTCGATCTTCACGGCGATGCCGACCAGGATCGGTACGCCCGCGAGCACCGCCAGCAGCGCGAGGGTGCGCCAGCGCCGGAACGTCATACCGATCTCGCTGCGCAGCAGGCCCAGCGACCACAGCGGCCCGGGGCGGCGCGGCGCCGCCCCGGCCCCTGGTGTCCCGGCCCCTGACACCTCAGCCTGCGACATCGAAGCCCTCCCCGGTCAGATGGACGAAGACGTCCTCCAGCGAGGGCCGCTCGGCGCCGAAGCCGCGCACACGGACGCCGGCATGGACGAGCGCGGCGTTGAGATCCGACAGTTCCCACGGCTCCTGGCCGTCGGGCCCGGCGGTCGTGGGGAGTTCGCCGCTCACCCGGTCGTCGGTGACCCGGAGGTCCGTCACGCCCTGCTCCTTCAGGACGCGGACGGCATCCGCCGGATCGGGTGTCGTCACCGTCAGCCGGCCGCTGCCGCGCGAGCCGAGGACCGTGGCGGAGAGGTCGGCGACCGTGCCCTGGATGATGAGCCGTCCTCGGGCCATCACCGCGGCATGGGTGCAGACCTGCTCGACTTCGTCGAGGAGGTGCGAGGAGAGGAAGACCGTGGTGCCGTCCGCGGCCAGCTCGCGGACCAGGGCACGGATCTCCCGCATGCCCTGCGGGTCCAGGCCGTTGGTCGGTTCGTCGAGGACCAGCAGCTCACGCGGCTGGAGCAGGGCCGAGGCCAGCCCGAGCCGCTGCTTCATCCCAAGGGAGTAGGCCCGCGCCTTCTTGCCGGCCGCGGCGGCCAGCCCCACCCGCTCCAGCGCCCGCCCGACCCGCTCGGCACGCGTGCGGGGATCGGCGGTCGGGTCGGCCGCGTCGAACCGCAGCAGATTGTCGCGGCCGCTGAGGAAGCCATAGAGCGCCGGGCCCTCGATCAGGGCGCCGACCCTGGGCAGCACCCGGCGCCCGGCGCCGGGCATGGTGGCGCCCAGGACCCGTGCGCTGCCCGCGGTCGGTTCGATCAGGCCCATCAGCATCCGGATGGTGGTGGTCTTGCCGGAACCGTTGGGGCCGAGGAAGCCGAAGACGCTGCCGCGCGGTACGGCGAGATCGAGGCGGTCGACGGCAAGCTGGCCGCCACGGTACGCCTTGGTCAGCCCCTGGGTCTCGATCACCCGGTCGCCGGCGCGCGGCGGGACCGCGCGCTCGGAACCCGCGGTGGGTGGCGGTGGCATCGGCTCCCTCAACTCATGGCGTACGGATGGCGTGCGGAGTGGAGTACGGAGTGTTCCACGGTATGGCGCCCGGCCTACGGGCTGCGCCGCGCCCCCCGGACGGGAGGCGCGGCGAACCCTGGTCGCTCCCGTGGCCCCTTACTTGGCGGCGTTGGCCGCGTCGATCAGGGCCTGCTTGTCGACGGCACCGACATAGACCGTGCCGTTGTCCGTTATCAGGGCATTGACCAGGCGGGTGCTGAACACCCGGCCGGAGCCGAAGGATCCGGTCACCTTCTGGCCGATGCTGTCCAGGAACGCGCCCGCATCGCCGGCGGCGCCCTTCTCCTTGCCGGCGGGCAGGCCGGAGCCGGAGCCCTTGATCGTGGCAATGGACGTCCAGCCCTTGCCGATGATGTTCGGCCCGTCCCCGCCCTTGAGGCCCTCCAGGCCCTTGCGGTCCTTGAAGCCCTTGATGTCCTTGCCGTGCTGCCGCCCGGCCTTCGCGCGCTCCTTGTCGGCGTCGACGACCTTCGCGCCCTTGGGCGGCGTGAAGGAGAAGGAGCCGGCGGCGGGCTTGGCGAAGTCGACGTTGGTGTAGCCCACGTCGATCGCGGCCGCGCCACCGCTCTTGGGCGTCAGCGTGAACTTCAGCGGGACGCCGTTGTCGGCGTCGACCGCCACCCGGATCGAGCCGACCGTCGAAGCGGACTGCTTGGGCTTGATCAGGAGCTGGTAGGCGTCCCGCCCGGCGACCCGCGCCGTGCCGTCGACCGTGACCGAGGTGGTGTCCTCCGCCGCCTTCAGGGCCTCCTTGGCGAGGTCCTGCGGAGTGGCGTTCTTCAGGCCCTTGGGCAATCCCTTGGGCCCGTGGTGCCCCCGGCCGTCCTTGCCGTGCGCGTCCGCCGTGCTGCGGACGGCGGTGTTGCTGCCGCTGTCGTACGCCCAGACCTGGTCGCCGTTGTGGATGATGCTGTACTCGGCGGCCTTGTCGACGATGGACAGCCGCTGCTTGTCGGGGCCGTCGGCGGCGACGCGCAGCGTGTGCGTACCGGACGCCAGCTCCATCAGCTTGTTCTGCGGGGACGCGGATGCCTCGTCCGAGCCCTTCGGGCCGTCGCCCTGGCCGTCGCCGCCGAAGGCCGCGGCGCTTCCACCGCCCGGCAGGGACGGCAGGCCGAGGTCCGTGGTGACCCGGACCGTGCCGGACAGCTGCTGGACATCGGACTTCGCGATTTTCGCTATCAGTTCCTGCGCCGAGATCTTGGGCAGGTCGGGAGAACCGGAGCCGGCGAACGCCGGGACCAGCCCGATCGTGGCCGCCGCCACCCCCGCCACCGCGACCGGTACGGCGTACCGCGCCGCCTTACGGCGCCTCGGCGAGCGCCCCCCGTCCCATCCGTCGGTGACCTCGGTCGGTTCGTTCCGTGGCATGTGCCTACCTCCGTCGTCTACGGCGGTTTCCGCGCGATGCACTCGTCCACCCCTCGGGCTCGTTGCGGCCCGTCCGCCGTGTTCTGGTGCTTCCCATCCCACCAAATCGCCGCAGACACGGCGTCAGCCCGCGGGTCCAACTCGTCGTACTGCTGAGGGATGACATCCGGCCGCGGAAGGGCGGCACATGTACGCCGCGAGGCTGATCACCCCCTAGGGGAAGGCCGGGCGAACGGCCCTGGGGACATCTCAGGAGCGGGCAACGACGGGCAACGAACGGGCAAGGGACGGCTACGGCATCACGGAACGTCATACCGAGGGTGGAGTTCCGGTTCCGGTTCTGAGAGCCCTGACCGGGCCCGGACCACCCCGTCGGACCGTGCGGCCGAACCGCCCGGCCGGCCCTCCCACACCGGGACCGGACTTCAGCCGGCCCGGTGCACCACCGCGTCGCACAGCCCTTCCAGCGCCGCCTTGGCCGGGCACTCCCGCAGCGGCGCCAGCATCGCGCGGGCCTGCTCGGCATAGCGCACCGTGTCGCGGCGGGCCTGCTCCAGCGCCGGGTGGGCGCGCAGCCCGGCCAGCGCCTCGGCATGCCGGGCGTCGTCGGTGAGGTCGCCGGCCAGCAGCTCGCACAGGGCGCGGTCCTCGGCCGTACCGGATTCCCCTTCGGCCTGCGCCCGCAGCCGCAGGACCGGCAGCGTCGGGATGCCCTCGCGCAGATCCGTACCGGGCGTCTTGCCGGACTCGTGGGAGTCGCTGGCGATGTCCAGCACGTCGTCGGCCAGCTGGAAAGCGGTGCCCAGCCGCTCGCCGTACTGGGTGAGGATGTTGACCACCGACTCCTCGGCGCCGGACATCATCGCGCCGAAGCGGCAGGCGACGGCGACCAGCGAGCCGGTCTTGCCCGCGAGGACGTCCAGGTAGTGGTCGACGGGGTCCTGGCCGTCGCGCGGTCCCGCGGTCTCCAGGATCTGGCCGGTCACCAGGCGTTCGAACGCCTCGGCCTGGATCCGGACCGCCTCGGGGCCGAGGTCGGCCAGGATGTGCGAGGCACGGGCGAAGAGAAAGTCGCCGGTCAGCACGGCAACGGAGTTGCCCCAGCGGGCGTTGGCGCTGGCCACGCCGCGGCGCACATCGGCCTCGTCCATCACGTCGTCGTGGTAGAGCGTCGCCAGATGCGTCAGCTCCACGACCACGGCCGACGGCACCACGCCGGGGCTGTACGGGTCGCCGAACTGCGCGGCCAGCATCACCAGCAGCGGCCGGAACCGCTTGCCGCCGGCGCGCACCAGGTGCTGCGCGGCCTCGGTGATGAACGGGACGTCGCTCTTGGTGGCCTCCAGCAGGCCCTCCTCGACAGCGGCCAACCCGGCCTGGACATCGGCCTCAAGTGCCTGGTCCCGCACGCTCAGCCCGAAAGGCTCGACGACGGTCACGAGGGGTACTCCTGTCTGCTGACGATCAAACGGAATGTCGATCTGTCGCTGTCTCCACCACTGGCCAGCGTATCCGGTCGCAGTTCGATCACCATGAGCGCCCGCCCCCCGAACCACCCGGCCAGCACACCGGCCCATCGACCGGTATGTCGCCAATATTCCTTTGTTTGCGATTTGCGCCGGTAGAGCGGGGACGGCAGGGGCGGACGAATTCCCGGTAGCCCCTGGGGCAACAGCCGTCACCGCGGAACCGAATACCCACGAGGACCATGGGTTCTTCGGCCATCCTCGTGGCCTGCTCACCCCTGCTTCCCCGACCGGGTCACCACGCCGGTCCGGAGATTGCCACAGAGCACCGCTGCTTCGGTGCGGCACGCCGGTCCGTCTCGTCGCGGTGGCGGTGGCCGGCTCACCGGCCGGTTCCGACAGCTACCGGCCGTCCTCGGCGCCTGCCGGGCGCTCCGGATCACCGGCCGGCCCGAGGGGCGGCGCCGGACCGGCCCGGAGGCGCTTCACGGGTCGGTTCGGCGGCCGGGCCGAAGGTTATCCACAGGCTCCCCCGCCGCATTGCGCCCGGCCGTACCCTGATCTTCGAACCGACCGGCCCGGCCATCCGATGCCGAGCCGGCCCGGCCGCCCACCGGCGACGAGGAAGCGAGGAGCTGTCCATGCCCGAGCAGAGCCCGTTCGACCTGGCGGAAGGCGATCCCTTCGGCCCGCACACCCTCCCCTACGGCGTCTTCAGCACGTCTGACGCTCCCGAACGGCGCAGGCTCGGCGTCCGCTACGGCCGCCATGTCCTCGACCTGAGCGCCCTGCCGAGCGCACTGCCCGCGGTCGTGCAGCCCTCGCACGGCGCTCTGCTCACCGCACCGACTCTCAACCCCCTGCTGGCCGCCGGACGCAGCGTCTGGCAAGAGGTCCGCGCAGCCGTCCGCACCGCCGTCACCGCCCCTGAGCACCGCGCCACCGTGACGCCGCTCCTCCGCCCTCTCGACGAGGTGGCCCTGCACCTCCCCTTCGAGGTCGCCGACTACGTCGACTTCTACTCCAGCGAACACCATGCGACCAACGTCGGCCGGATCTTCCGCCCGAACGGCGCGGCGCTGCCGCCCAACTGGAAGCATCTGCCGATCGGTTACCACGGCCGGTCCGGCACCGTCGTCGTCACCGGCACCCCGGTGGTCCGCCCCAACGGTCAGCGCAAGACCCCCGCCGACGCCGCGCCGACCTTCGGCCCGTCCGCCCGCCTCGACATCGAGGCCGAGGTCGGCTTCGTCGTCGGCACCCCGTCCTCCCTCCACGAACCGGTGGGCCTGGACGCCTTCCGCAACCATGTCTTCGGCGTCTGCCTCGTCAATGACTGGTCCGCGCGCGACATCCAGGCCTGGGAGTACATGCCGCTCGGCCCCTTCCTGGGCAAGTCCTTCGCGACCTCCGTCTCCGCCTGGATCACCCCGCTCGATGCCTTCGACGCGGCGCGTACGGCACCGCCCGCCCGGGACTTCCCGCTGCTCCCCTACCTCGACGATGCGGAGGTGGAGCCGGGCGGCATCGACATCCGCATCGAGGTGGCCGTCAACGGCGAGCGTCTCTCCAGCCCGCCGTTCTCGGCGATGTACTGGACGGCCGCCCAGCAGCTGGCCCATATGACGGTCAACGGCGCCTCGTTGCGGACCGGCGATCTCTTCGCCTCCGGCACGGTCTCCGGGCCCGAGCCCGACCAGTTGGGCTGCCTCCTCGAAATCACCCAGGGCAAGGGCCCCTACCTCCAGGACGGGGACGAAGTCACCCTCACCGCCTGGGCCCCCGGCCCCGATGGCACCCGGATCGGCCTGGGCGAGGTCACCGGGCACGTCCTGCCCGCGCCCGCCCTCACCGGCTCACCCCAGGAGGCCCCATGACGGGTTGAGTCCGGTGCGCCCGCCCCAGCCCCTCCCCGGGGCCTTAAGGGCACGGGGGGGGTGCCTCCGTCGCGGCCGGCCGATGAACAGCCTCGGGTACCTGCGGTACGGCCTGGCGGGCGCGGCGCCGGCCGACCCGGAGGCGGCGTGGCGGATCACCGTCGGACGCGGTGACCGGACCACGGTGGCTCATCCGCTGCCGCCGGACGATCCGGTGCTGGACGGGCCTCGCTGCCCTGCCCGCCCCGGACAAGAACCGCAGCGCGAACGTCAGGCCCGCCGCGGGGCACGCAGCGCCGCCCGGCCGGTGTGTGAGCTGTGCCTGCGCCGCCTGGAGGAGCGCGGTGCGGTACGACGGGAGGCCCGGCGCGCCCTGGGCCTCTTCTCGTAGGCCCGGTTCCCCGCCGGCCCGGTCGGTCGGGGCGCCCGGCCCGCGCCCGCTAACGGTCCGCGATCGCCGCCCGCCTCCCCACCACGGCGACCGCCTCCCGACCACCGCGACCGCCTTCTGGCCGCCCACGCACCGGCCACCGGCCGGGCCACCGGACTTCCCCCGGCGTCTCCCTCCGCGCCCGGCGACGCGGCCTCACACGCCTCGCCGAGCCGGAGTGGACCACCGCGGTGTACGAGGCCGTCCAGCTGGACAAGAGCGCGGCGTCGCACGCAGGAGGGTCGACTGCAGGAGATAGCAGCAGGTAGCAGGAGGTGGGACGTAGGGGCCGGCGGGGCGGACGGCGGCGCAAGGTCGGGGTCCAAGGGAGTCGTTGTCGGTGCGGCGGGGCCGCGGCCGGAAGGAGGCCCTGGGGAGCGGGTCGGCAGCGCCGTCCCGGTCCGCTCCCCGGCTGCTACCCTCACCCCTCCCTGTCCCACAACGGAGGAGACCTACGTGCGCAAGGCAGCGCAGATCGCCGGGGCGGCCGCGGTTGCCGCGATGCTGCTCAGCGGTTGCGGAAGCAGCGGCGACAAGGGCAGTGACAGTGCGCCGAGCAAGGCGCCGGAGAGCGGGCCGTCGACTCCGGGCGGGGGCGACAAGGCCCCGGGCGGCAAGGCATTCGAGGGGCCGTGGAAGGCAGGGTCGGCGGACAGTCCGCTGGTTCTCGTGGTCAGCCACGGCACGGTCGCCTTCGCCGAGGGGCACAAGACGGCCTGTATGGGCAAGGTCCAGGAGATGGGCGGCACGGCGATGGCCGTTCTGACCTGCTCCAAGGGCGACGACAGCCGCACCATGGGCACCCTCAGGCCCGGCTCGGACGGCAAGACGATGACGGTCGAGTGGAAGAACGGGCCGACCGAGAAGTACACCAAGGTCACCGACGGCAGCGTGAAGGTTCCGGACATGCCCAAGATGCCGGACATGCCCTCCAGCTGACCGCTCGCACGATCAACGACCGACGGCCGCCGCCCGGAGCCCCTTGGGGTTCCGGGCGGCGGCCGTCCGGTGTTTGCCGTATCGCCGGGCGGCGGCGTCAGCGGATGAAAACGCCGGCCTGCCCCGCCAGGTCGAGGAAGTACTGGGGCGCCAGACCCAGCACCAGCGTGACCGCGACACCGATGGCGATGGCCGTGGTCGTCAGCGGGCTGGGGACCGCGACGGTCGGACCGTCCGCCTTCGGTTCGCTGAAGAACATCAGCACGATGACGCGGATGTAGAAGAACGCGGCGATGGCGGAGGAGATGACGCCGATCACCACCAGCCAGCCCGCGCCGCTCTGCGCCGCCGCCTTGAAGACCGCGAATTTTCCGGCGAAACCGGAGGTCAGCGGGATGCCGGCGAAGGCGAGGAGGAAGACGGCGAAGACCGCGGCCACCAGGGGCGAACGGCGGCCGAGTCCCGCCCACTTGGACAGATGGGTGGCCTCGCCGCCCGCGTCCCGTACCAGGGTGACGACGGCGAAGGCGCCGAGCGTCACGAAGGAGTACGCACCCAGGTAGAAGAGGACGGACGAGATGCCGTCCTCGCTGGTGGCGATGACACCGGCGAGGATGAAGCCGGCGTGGGCGATGGAGGAGTAGGCCAGCAGGCGCTTGATGTCCGTCTGGGTGATGGCGACGATGGCGCCGCCGAGCATCGTGACGATCGCGACCCCCCACATCACCGGCCGCCAGTCCCAGCGCATGCCCGGAAGGACGACGTAGAGCAGCCGCAGCAGCGCCCCGAAGGCCGCGACCTTGGTGGCGGCCGCCATGAAGCCGGTGACCGGGGTCGGGGCGCCTTGGTAGACGTCCGGCGTCCACATGTGGAAGGGGACCGCGCCGACCTTGAACAGCAGGCCCATCAGGACGAGCGCCGCGCCGATCAGCAGCAGGGCGTCGTTGCCCATCGTGCCGGCCAGCGCCGGGTCGATCTGCTTGGCACCGTCCGAGACGACCTCGGCGATTCCGGCGTAGGTGACCGTGCCCGCGTAGCCGTACAGCAGGGCGATGCCGAACAGGAGGAAGGCGGAGGAGAAGGCGCCGAGGAGGAAGTACTTGACCGCGGCTTCCTGGGACAGCAGGCGCTGGCGGCGGGCCAGGGCGCACAGGATGTAGAGGGGGAGGGAGAAGACCTCCAGGGCGACGAAGAGCATCAGCAGGTCGTTGGCCGAGGGGAAGATCAGCATGCCGCCGATCGCGAAGAGGGCGATCGGGAAGACCTCGGTGGTGGTGAACCCGGCCTTGACCGCGGCCTGTTCGGCGGCGCCCCCGGGGACGGCGGCGGCCTGCGCGGCGAAGGAGTCGACCTTCTTGCCGTGTGCCGCCGGGTCGAGCCGGCGCTCGGCGAAGGTGAAGACGGCGACCAGGGAGACCAGGAGAATCGTGCCCTGGAGGAAGAGGGCGGGACCGTCGACGGCGATGGCGCCCATCGCGGCGATCCGCGCCTTGGACGAGCCGAAGCCGCCCGCCGCCAGGCCGATCACCGCGGCGAACGCGGCGGCCAGCGCCACCACGGACAGCGCCAGCTGGGCGTAGTAGCGGCTGCTGCGCGGCAGCACCGTCTCGACCAGGATGCCGATCACGGCGGCGCCGAGGACGATCAGCGTCGGCGACAGCTGGGCGTACTCGATATGCGGCGCCGGGATCCGGCCCGGCACCTCGGCCGCCACCGTCCACAGGCTGTGGACACTTGCCACGGAACTCACTTCGCGGCCTCCACGTCTTGATCAGGCGCGGCGTGGCCGTGCCGGGCTCCACCTGGCACGGCGTCCACCTGCACAGCGGGCTTGGGGTCCTTCTTGTCCACGACGGAGAGGGTGTGGCCCACCGCCGGATTGACGATGTCGGTGAGCGGCTTGGGATACACCCCGAGGAAGAGCAGCAGCGCAATCAGCGGCGCGACCACCACCAGCTCCCTCACCCGCAGGTCCGGCATGCTGCGCACCTCGGCCTTCACCGGGCCGGTCATCGTCCGCTGGTAGAGGACGAGGACGTACAGCGCGGCGAGGACGATGCCGAGGGTGGCGATGATGCCGATGACCGGATAGCGGCTGAAGGTGCCGACCAGGACCAGGAATTCGCTGACGAACGGCGCCAGTCCGGGCAGCGAGAGGGTGGCGAGGCCGCCGACGAGGAACGTCCCCGCGAGGACCGGGGCGACCTTCTGGACGCCGCCGTAGTCCGCGATCAGGCGGGAGCCGCGGCGGCTGATCAGGAAGCCGGCCACCAGCATCAGGGCGGCGGTCGAGATGCCGTGGTTGACCATGTAGAGCGTCGCGCCGCTCTGGCCCTGGGTCGTCATGGCGAAGATGCCCAGGATGATGAAGCCGAAGTGGGAGATGGAGGCGTAGGCGATCAGCCGCTTGATGTCGCGTTGGCCGACGGCGAGCAGGGCGCCGTAGACGATGCTGATCAGCGCGAGGACGAGGATGGCCGGGGTCGCCCAGCGGCTGGCCCCGGGGAAGAGCTGGAGGCAGAAGCGGAGCATCGCGAAGGTGCCGACCTTGTCGACGACCGCGGTGATCAGCACCGCCACCGGGGCGGTCGCCTCGCCCATGGCGTTGGGCAGCCAGGTGTGCAGCGGCCACAGCGGGGCCTTCACGGCGAACGCGAAGAAGAAGCCGAGGAAGAGCAGGCGTTCCGTGCCCGTGCCGAGCTCCAGTTTTCCGGCGGCCCGTGCCTCGACGATCTGCTGGAGCGAGAAGGTGCCCGTGCCGAGCTGGTCGGCGGTGACGGCGTACAGCCCGATCACCGCGGCCAGCATGATCAGGCCGCCGACGAGGTTGTAGAGCAGGAACTTGACCGCGGCGTACGACCGCTGGGTGGCGGCCTGTTCCTCGCCGTGCACATGGGCACGGTCCCCGAAGCCGCCGATGAGGAAGTACATCGGGATGAGCATGGCTTCGAAGAAGATGTAGAAGAGGAAGACGTCGGTGGCCTCGAAGGAGAGGATCACCATCGCCTCCACCGCCAGGATCAGGGCGAAGAAGCCCTGGGTGGGGCGCCAGCTGTTGCGGCGGTTGCCCGCGGCGGAGCCGCTGTCGGGTGCAGCGGTTTCCTCCAGAGGGTCGGCGTCATGCCAGCCCGCCAGGATGACGAACGGGATCAGCAGGGCGGTCAGGGCGATCAGGGCGACCGCGATGCCGTCCACGCCGAGTTCGTAGCGGACCCCGAAGTCCCGGATCCAGGCATGCGATTCGGTGAGCTGGTACGGGCCCTTGGCGCCGGGCACGAAGCGGAACGCGATCACCAGGGCCAGCGCGAAGGTGACCAGCGAGAACGCCAGCGCCAGCCATTTGGCCGCGGTGCGCTTGGCGGCGGGCACCGCGGCGGTGGCGATCGCGCCGATCGCCGGGACCGCGGCCGTTGCCGTCAGCAGGGGAAAGGACATGGCTCAGACACCCCTCATCAGCAGGGTCGCGGCGATGAGAACGGCGGCCCCGCCCAGCATCTGGACCGCGTAGGAACGGACGAAGCCGCTCTGCAACTTGCGCAGCCGGCCGGAGAGTCCGCCCATCGAGGCCGCCGTGCCGTTGACCGCGCCGTCCACCAGGGAGTGGTCGAGATAGACGAGCGTGCGGGTGAGGTGTTCGCCGCCGCGCACCAGGACGACGTGGTTGAAGTCGTCCTGGAGGAGGTCGCGGCGGGCGGCCCGGGTGAGCAGCGAGCCGCGCGGGGCGGTGGCCGGTACGGGCCTGCGGCCGTACATCGCCCAGGCGAGGCCGACGCCGAGGACCAGGACGACCATGGTGGCGGCGGTGACGGTGGTGGCGCTGACCGGGGAGTGGCCGTGCTCGAAGGACGTGACCGGCTCCAGCCACTTCACGAACGTTTCGTTGACGCTGAACAGCCCGCCCGCGAAGACCGATCCGACGGCCAGGACGATCATGGGGATCGTCATGACCTTCGGGGACTCGTGCGGATGGGTGGTGTCCGGATCCCAGCGCTTCTCGCCGAAGAACGTCATCAGCATCACCCTCGTCATATAGAACGCGGTGATCGCGGCGCCCAGCAGGGCCGCGCCGCCCAGGATCCAGCCCTCGGTGCCGCCCTTGGCGAAGGCCGCCTCGATGATCTTGTCCTTGGAGAAGAAGCCGGACAGTCCGGGGAAGCCGATGATCGCCAGATAGCCGAGGCCGAAGGTGATGAAGGTGACCGGCATGTACGTCCGCAGACCGCCGTAACGGCGCATGTCCACCTCGTCGTTCATGCCGTGCATCACGGAACCGGCGCCGAGGAAGAGGCCCGCCTTGAAGAAGCCGTGGGTGACCAGATGCATGATCGCGAAGGCATAGCCGATCGGGCCGAGGCCCGCGGCCAGGATCATGTAGCCGATCTGCGACATCGTCGAGCCGGCCAGCGCCTTCTTGATGTCGTCCTTGGCGCAACCGACGATCGCACCGAAGAGGAGGGTGACGGCGCCGACCGCGACAACGGCCACCTGGGCATCGGGTGCGGCGTTGAAGATCGCGCCGGAGCGGGTGATCAGATACACGCCGGCGGTGACCATGGTGGCGGCGTGGATCAGGGCCGAGACCGGGGTCGGGCCCTCCATCGCGTCACCGAGCCAGGACTGCAGCGGCACCTGCGCCGACTTTCCGCAGGCGGCCAGCAGCAGCATCAGCCCGATGGCCGTCAGCTTGCCTTCGGAGGTCTCGCCCGTGGCGGCGAGCACCGGGCCGAAGGCGAAGGTCCCGAAGGTCGTGAACATCAGCATGATCGCGATGGACAGGCCCATGTCGCCGACGCGGTTGACCAGGAACGCCTTCTTGGCGGCGGTGGCCGCGCTGGGCTTGTGCTGCCAGAAGCCGATCAGGAGGTACGAGGCGAGGCCGACACCCTCCCAGCCGACGTACAGCAGCAGGTAGTTGTCGGCGAGGACGAGCAGCAGCATCGCCGCCAGGAACAGATTGAGATAGCCGAAGAAGCGGCGGCGCCGCTCGTCGTGCTCCATATAGCCGATCGAGTAGATGTGGATCAGCGATCCGACACCGGTGATCAGCAGGACGAAGGTCATCGACAACTGGTCGAGCTGGAAGGCGGCATCGGCCCGGAAGCCGCCGACCTGAATCCAGCTGAACAGATACTGATGCAGCGTACGGTCCTCGGCTCCCCTGCCGAGCAGGTCGGCGAAGAGCGCCACCCCGATGGCGAACGAGGCCACCGCGAACAGCGAGCCGATCAGGTGGCCGGTGCGGTCCAGGCGTTTGCCGCCGCACAGCAGCAGGGCCGCACCGACCAGCGGTGCGGCGACAAGCAGCGCGATCAAGTTCTCCACTTTGTGCGACCCCTTACAGCTTCATCAGGCTGGCGTCGTCGACCGAGGCCGTATGACGGGTGCGGAAGATCGACACGATGATCGCCAGGCCGACCACGACCTCGGCCGCGGCGACGACCATCGTGAAGAAGGCGATGATCTGGCCGTCCAGATTCCCGTGCATCCGCGAGAAGGTCACGAAGGCGAGATTGCAGGCGTTGAGCATCAGCTCGATGCACATGAACACCACGATGGCGTTCCGCCTGATCAGCACCCCGGCCCCGCCGATGGTGAACAACAGGGCGGCCAGATAGAGGTAGTAGACCGGGTTCATTTCTTGGCCCCCTCCTTGTGCTCCTTCGGCGCCGAGGGGCCGGACGGCGGTGGCGCCGCCTCCGGCCCTTCACCGCGCCCCAGCCATTCCTCCGAGCGCTGCTCCAGCGCCTTGAGCTCGGCGAGCGACTCGCGGGAGACATCGCGGATCTGGCCGCGCCCGCGCAGCGTCGGGTTGACGGTCAGCTCGGACGGGGTGCCGTCGGGCAGCAGGCCCGGGATGTCCACGGCGTTGTGCCGGGCGTAGACACCGGGGGCGGGCAGCGGCGGCACCTGCTTGCCTTCCCTGACGCGCGCGATGGCCTGCTCCCGCTGGCTCGTGGCACGCTCCGTACGCTCGCGGTGGGTGAGCACCATCGCGCCGACGACCGCCGTGATCAGCAGCGCGCCGGTGACTTCGAAGGCGAAGACGTACTTGGTGAAGATGAGCGCGGCCAGGCCCTGGACGTTGCCGCCGGCGTTGGCCTCGCCCAGGCCGTTGAACTGCTTGAGCGAGGCGTTGCCGATGCCGGCGATGAGCAGGGTGCCGAAGCCGATGCCGAGGCCCGCGGCGAGCCAGCGCTGGCCCTTGAGGGTCTCTTTGAGGGAGTCCGCCGCGGTGACGCCGACGAGCATGACGACGAAGAGGAAGAGCATCATGATCGCGCCCGTGTAGACGACGATCTGGACGACGCCGAGGAAGTACGCGCCGTTGGCCAGATAGAAGACCGCCAGGACGATCATGGTCCCGGCGAGCGAGAGGGCGCTGTGGACGGCGCGCTTCATCAGGATCGTGCACAGGGCACCGACGACGGCGACGATGCCCAGGAGCCAGAACTGCACGGCCTCCCCGGTGGAGGCCGCGGCGGCGAGGACGGTCATGACTGCACCTCCTTGCCGGAGGCCGGGGCCGAAGTCTCTGACGGACGCTGTTCGCCCTTGGAGACCGCCACCTGACGGACCGTCCCGGGCGCGGCCTCGGTCACCAGACCGTTGTAGTAGTCCTTCTCCGTCATGCCCGGGTAGATCGCATGCGGCGAGTCGACCATGGTCTCCTCCAGGCCCGCGAGCAGCTCCTCTTTCGTGTAGATGAGCGATTCCCGAGACTTGTCGGCGAGTTCGTACTCGTTGGTCATGGTCAGCGCGCGGGTCGGACAGGCCTCCACGCACAGCCCGCAGAGAATGCAGCGCAGATAGTTGATCTGGTAGACGCGGCCGTACCGCTCGCCCGGGGAGTAGCGCTCCTCGGCGGTGTTGTCCGCGCCCTCGACATAGATCGCGTCCGCCGGGCAGGCCCAGGCGCACAGCTCGCAGCCGATGCACTTCTCCAGACCGTCCGGATGACGGTTGAGCTGATGACGGCCGTGGAAGCGCGGCGCCGTCGGCTTCTTCTCCTCCGGGTACTGCTCGGTCAGCCGCTTCTTGAACATGGCCTTGAAGGTCACGCCGAAGCCGGCCACGGGGTTCTGGAACTCAGGCACCGTCGCCCCCCTTTCCGTCGATCCGGTTTCCGTCACTGACAGTGTCCACCCCGCCACTGACAATCAGCTCCCGCTCGGACTCGGGACCCCAGCGCGGCCGTCGTCGCGGCACCGGCGGCAGGCTCTGTCCGGGCAGCGGCGGTACGGGGAATCCGCCGGCCATCGGGTCGAACTCCCCGTCGCCGTCCGTCTCCTCCTCCTGTTCACCGCGCCGGTAGAAGTCCACGAGGAGGGAGATCAGCAGCAGGGCGATGGCGCCGCCGGCGACGTAGAGCACGATCTGCTGGAACGCGTAGCCCTCGTTCTTCAGGGCCCGGACGGTGGCCACCAGCATCAGCCAGACCAGCGAGACCGGGATGAGGACCTTCCAGCCCAGCTTCATCAGCTGGTCGTAGCGCACCCGCGGAAGCGTGCCGCGCAGCCAGATGAAGAAGAACAGCAGCAGCTGCACCTTGATGGTGAACCAGAGCATCGGCCACCAGCCGTGGTTCGCGCCCTCCCAGAAGCCGGAGATGGGGTACGGGGCCCGCCAGCCGCCCAGGAAGAGCGTGGTCGCGACCGCCGAGACCGTCACCATGTTCACGTACTCGGCGAGCATGAACATCGCGAACTTGATGGACGAGTACTCGGTGTTGAAGCCGCCGACCAGGTCGCCCTCGGACTCCGGCATGTCGAACGGCGCGCGGTTGGTCTCCCCCACCATCGTGACGATGTAGATCAGGAAGGACACCGGCAGCAGGAGGACGTACCACTTGCTCTGCTGCGACTCCACGATCGTCGAGGTCGACATCGAGCCGGAGTAGAGGAAGACCGAGGCGAAGGCGGCTCCCATGGCGATCTCGTACGAGATCATCTGGGCGCAGGAACGCAGGCCGCCGAGCAGCGGATAGGTCGAGCCGGAGGACCAGCCCGCCAGGACGATGCCGTAGATGCCGATCGAGGCCGTGGCCAGGATGTAGAGGATGCCGATGGGGAGGTCGGTCAGCTGCATCGGGGTGCGGACCCCGAAGATCGAGACCTCGTTGTCGGCCGGGCCGAAGGGGATCACCGCGATCGCCATGAAGGCCGGGATGGCCGCGACGATCGGCGCGAGGACGTAGACGGCCTTGTCGGCGCGCCGGACGACCAGGTCCTCCTTGAGCATCAGCTTGATGCCGTCGGCGAGGGACTGGAGCATGCCCCAGGGGCCGTGCCGGTTGGGGCCGATGCGCAGCTGCATCCATGCGACGACCTTGCGCTCCCAGACGATGGAGAACAGCACGGTCAGCATCAGGAACGCGAAGCAGAAGACCGCCTTGACGACGACCAGCCACCAGGGGTCGTGGCCGAACATCGACAGGTCTTCCTGTGCCAGCGCGCTGCCCGCCGCCGCCAGTTGATCGAGCCGCTGCATCATGCCTCCACCTCCTCGGCCGCCTCCGGCGCACCGGGTACGGCGGAGACCTTCACCAGCTCGCCGGGGCGCGCCCCGGTGTCGGCGGTGACGCCACCGCCGGCGGAATTCAGCGGCAGCCACACCACCCGGTCGGGCATCGGCGTCACCTGGAGCGGCAGCCGGACCGAGCCGGCCGGCCCGGTGACGGCCAGCAGGTCGCCGTCCTTGACGCCGGTCTCCTGGGCGGTGGCCTGCGACAGCCGGGCGACCGCGGCGTGCCGGGTGCCGGCCAGCGCGTCATCGCCCTCCTGGAGCCGCCCCTGGTCCAGGAGGAGCCGGTGTCCGGCCAGTACGGCCTCGCCGGTGCCGGGGCGGGGCAGCGGGCGCCCGGTCTCGCGGGGCTCCCCGGCGTACGGGCCGTCCCAGCCGCCGAGCCGGTCCAGTTCGCGGCGTACGGAACGCAGGTCCGGCAGCGCCAAATGGACGTCGAGGGCGTCGGCGAGCATGTGGAGCACCCGGGCGTCCGGCAGCAGATGGCGGCGGGTCATCTGGTCGGGCTTGAGCGCGGCCTCGAACAGCCGGGCCCGGCCCTCCCAGTTGAGGAACGTTCCGGCTTTCTCGACGACGGCCGCCACCGGGAGGACCACATCGGCCCGTTCGGTGACCTGCGAGGGCCGCAGCTCCAGACTGACCAGGAAGCCGACCTCCTCCAGGGCCGTCAGCGCGCGGGCCGGGTCGGGCAGGTCGGCGACCTCGACGCCCGCCACCAGGAGGGCGCTGAGTTCGCCGGTTGCCGCGGCCTCGATGATCTGGCCGGTGTCGCGGCCGTGCCGGTGCGGGAGCTCGGCCACGCCCCAGGTGGCGGCGACCTCGTCGCGGGCCCGGGGGTCCGTGGCCGGACGCCCGCCGGGCAGCAGCCCCGGCAGTGCGCCCGCCTCGAGGGCGCCGCGCTCGCCGGCCCGCCGCGGGATCCACACCAGGTGGGCGCCGGTGGCGGAGGCCGCGCGGACCGCGGCCGTCAGGGCGCCGGGCACCGCGGCCAGCCGTTCGCCGACGATGATCAACGCGCCGTCCTGGCGCAGCGCCTCGGCCGCGGCGTGCCCCTCGCCCTCCAGCCCGGCGCCGTCCGCGAGCGCCTCGAGCCATTCGGTCTCGGTGCCGGGTGCGGCCGGGAGCAGGGTGCCGCCCGCCTTGATCAGGCCGCGCGAGGCGTGCGTGGCCAGTCCGTAGGTGCGCTGGCCGCTCTTGCGGTGCGCCTTGCGCAGCCGCAGGAAGACGCCGGGGGCCTCCTCCTCGGCCTCGATGCCGGCCAGGAGGACGGCCGGTGCCTTCTCCAGGGCGGTGTGCGTGATACCCGTACCGTCCAGGTCACGCCCGCGCCCGGCGACCGTGGCCGCCAGGAAGTCGGCCTCCTCGGCGCTGTGCACCCGCGCCCGGAAGTCGATGTCGTTGGTGTCCAGCGCGATCCGGGCGAACTTGGCGTAGGCGTAGGCGTCTTCGACGGTCAGCCGGCCGCCGGTCAGCACGCCGGCGCGTCCCTTGGCGCCCGCCAGCCCCCGGGCCGCGGCGGCCAGGGCCTCGGGCCAGCTCGCCGGTTCCAGCTCGCCGCTGGCGGCGTTGCGTACCAGGGGCTGCTCCAGTCGGTCCCGCTGCTGCGCGTACCGGAAGGCGAACCTCCCCTTGTCGCAGAGCCATTCCTCGTTGACCTCGGGGTCGTTGGCGGCCAGCCGCCGCAGGACCTTGCCGCGCCGGTGGTCCGTACGGGTCGCACAGCCGCCCGCGCAGTGCTCGCACACCGACGGCGACGAGACCAGGTCGAAGGGGCGGGAACGGAAGCGGTACGCGGCGGAGGTGAGCGCGCCGACCGGGCAGATCTGGATGGTGTTGCCGGAGAAGTACGACTCGAAGGGGTCGCCCTCTCCGGTGCCGACCTGCTGGAGGGCGCCGCGCTCGACCAGCTCGATCATCGGGTCGCCGGCGATCTGGTTGCTGAAGCGGGTGCAGCGCGCGCACAGCACGCACCGCTCGCGGTCCAGCAGCACCTGGGTGGAGATCGGTACCGGCTTGGCGAAGGTGCGCTTCCTGCCCTCGAAGCGGCTGTCCGGGTCGCCGACCTGCATCGCCTGGTTCTGCAGCGGGCACTCACCGCCCTTGTCGCAGACCGGGCAGTCCAGCGGGTGGTTGATCAGCAGCAGCTCCATCACCCCGCGCTGGGCCTTCTCGGCCACCGGGGAGGTCAGCTGCGATTTGACGACCATGCCGTCGGTGCAGGTGATGGTGCAGGAGGCCATCGGCTTGCGCTGGCCCTCGACCTCGACGATGCACTGCCGGCAGGCGCCCGCCGGGTCCAGCAGCGGGTGGTCGCAGAAGCGCGGGATCTCGATGCCGAGGAGTTCGGCGGCGCGGATGACCAGCGTCCCCTTGGGGACGGAGATCTCGATGCCGTCGATCGTCAGGGTGACGAGGTCCTCGGGCGGGATCGCCGCCTCGCCGCCCCCGGTGGGGGCATTTGTCGTGACGGTCATGCATTCACCCCCAGGTGAGCGTCGTTGTCGGCCCACAGGGTCGACTTGGCGGGGTCGAAGGGGCAGCCCCGGCCGGCGAGGTGCTGCTCGTACTCCTCGCGGAAGTACGTGAGCGAGGAGAAGATCGGCGAGGCGGCGCCGTCGCCGAGGGCGCAGAAGGACTTGCCGTTGATGTTGTCGGCGATGTCGTTGATCTTGTCGAGGTCGGCCGCCCGGCCCTTGCCGGCCTCGATGTCGCGCAGCAGCTGCACCAGCCAGTACGTGCCTTCGCGGCAGGGTGTGCACTTGCCGCAGGACTCATGGGCGTAGAACTCGGTCCAGCGGGTGACGGCCCGTACGACACAGGTGGTCTCGTCGAAGCACTGGAGCGCCTTGGTGCCGAGCATCGAACCGGCGGCGCCGACGGCCTCGTAGTCGAGGGGTACGTCCAGATGCTCATCGGTGAACATCGGTGTGGACGAGCCGCCCGGCGTCCAGAACTTCAGCCGGTGGCCGGGGCGCATCCCGCCGCTCATGTCCAGCAGCTGGCGCAGGGTGATGCCCAACGGTGCCTCGTACTGGCCGGGGTTGGCGACATGGCCGCTGAGCGAGTAGAGCGTGAAGCCCGGGGACTTCTCGCTCCCCATCGACCTGAACCACTCTTTTCCCTTGTTCAGGATCGCGGGAACCGAGGCGATGGATTCGACGTTGTTCACGACAGTGGGGCAGGCGTAGAGGCCCGCCACCGCCGGGAAAGGAGGACGCAGCCGGGGCTGTCCGCGACGGCCTTCCAGTGAATCCAGCAGCGCGGTTTCCTCACCGCAGATGTACGCGCCGGCGCCCGCGTGCACGACCACATCCAGGTCGAGTCCCGACCCGAGGATGTCCTTTCCGAGGAAGCCCGCCGCATACGCCTCCCGTACGGCCTCGTGCAGCCGGCGCAGTACGGGCACCACCTCACCGCGCAGATAGATGAAGGCGTGGTTCGACCGGATCGCATGACAGGCGATCACGATCCCCTCGATGAGGGCATGCGGGTTCGCGAAGAGGAGCGGGATGTCCTTGCAGGTCCCGGGCTCCGATTCGTCGGCGTTGACAACGAGATAGTGCGGTTTGCCGTCGCCCTGCGGGATGAACTGCCACTTCATGCCGGTCGGGAAGCCGGCGCCGCCGCGGCCGCGGAGTCCGGAATCCTTGACGTAGGCGATGACGTCGTCGGGCGCCATGGCGAGGGCCTTGCGCATGCCCTCGTAGCCCTGGTGGCGGCGGTAGGTCTCCAGCGTCCAGGATTCCGGCTCGTCCCAGAAGGCGGACAGGACGGGCTCGAGGAGCTTCTCGGGGTCGCTGCCGGCCCCGGGCCGGGTGCCCCCGTACTCGGCTGCCACGGTCATCACTCCCCCTCCTCTGCGATCGGTCCGGCCGGGTGCTGGTCGTCCGAGGCAGACGTTTCCTGCGGTGCGTCATGGGAGCTGGGGTGGCCCGAAGGTGCCTGCGTGTCGGGGCGGCCGCTGGGGGGCTCGCCCTCGAGGGCCTCGGCGGGGCCGTCGGCGGTGGTGCGGGGTGCGACGACGTGGTCGGCGCTGCGGCCCGGGGCGGTTTCGCCCTTGGCCAGGCGCAGGCCCACCAGTGAGGCGGGGCCGGCACCGCCGGTGGCCTCGACGGCGCCGGGGCGTGCGTCGGGGAAGCCGGCGAGGATCCGGGACGTCTCCTTGTAGGTGCACAGGGGGGCGCCGCGGGTCGGTTCGACGGTGCGCCCGGCCAGCAGGTCGTCCACCAGGCGTGTGGCGGACTCGGGCGTCTGGTTGTCGAAGAACTCCCAGTTGACCATCACGACGGGGGCGAAGTCGCAGGCGGCGTTGCACTCGATGTGTTCGAGGGTGACGGCGCCGTCCTCGGTGGTCTCGCCGTTCTCGACGCCGAGGTGCCGCTTCAGCTCGTCGAAGATGGCGTCGCCGCCCATCACCGCGCACAGGGTGTTGGTGCAGACCCCGACCTGGTAGTCGCCGCCGGCCCTGCGGCGGTACATGGAGTAGAAGGTCGAGACGGCGGTGACCTCGGCCGTGGTCAGATCGAGCATCTCGGCGCAGAAGCGGATGCCGGTGCGGGTGACATGCCCTTCCTCGGCCTGTACGAGGTGCAGCAGCGGCAGCAGCGCGGAGCGCGAGCCGGGGTAGCGGGCGATCACCTCCCTGGCATCGGCCTCCAACCGGGCCCGGACGTCGGCCGGGTAGTCCGGGGCGGGGAGTTGGGGCATGCCCAGCTGGACGTCGTTCACCGGTCGACGCCTCCCATCACGGGGTCGATGGACGCGACGGCGACGATGACGTCGGCGACCTGGCCGCCTTCGCACATCGCCGCCATGGCCTGCAGATTGGTGAAGGACGGGTCGCGGAAGTGCACGCGGTAGGGGCGGGTGCCGCCGTCGCTGACCGCATGGACGCCCAGCTCGCCCTTGGGGGACTCCACGGCGGAGTAGGCCTGTCCGGGCGGGACCCTGAAGCCCTCCGTCACCAGCTTGAAGTGGTGGATCAGGGCCTCCATCGAGGTGCCCATGATCTTCTTGATGTGGTCCAGGGAGTTGCCGAGGCCGTCCGGTCCCAGGGCCAGCTGCGCGGGCCAGGCGATCTTCTTGTCCTCGACCATGACCGGTCCCGGTTCGAGCCGGTCCAGGCACTGCTCGACGATCCGCAGCGACTGGCGCATCTCCTCCAGCCGGATCAGGAACCGGCCGTAGGCGTCGCAGGTGTCGGCGGTGGGCACCTCGAAGTCGTAGGTCTCGTATCCACAGTACGGCTGCGTTTTGCGCAGGTCGTGGGGCAGTCCGGCGGAGCGCAGGATGGGGCCGGTGGCGCCGGTGGCCAGACAGCCGGCCAGGTCGAGATAGCCGATGCCCTCCATGCGGCCCTTGAAGACCGGGTTGCCGGTGGCGAGCTTGTCGTACTCGGGGAGGTTCTTGCGCATCTTCTTGACGAAGGCGCGCACCTGGTCGACGGCGCCCGGGGGCAGGTCCTGGGCGAGGCCGCCGGGCCGGATGTAGGCGTGGTTCATCCGCAGGCCGGTGATCAGCTCGTAGATGTCGAGGATGAGCTCACGGTCCCGGAAGCCGTAGATCATGATCGTGGTGGCGCCCAGCTCCATGCCGCCGGTGGCGATGCACACCAGGTGGGAGGAGAGCCGGTTGAGCTCCATCAGCATCACGCGGATGAGCGTGGCCCGGTCGGGGACCTGGTCGGTGATGCCGAGCAGCTTCTCGACGGCCAGACAGTAGGCGGTCTCGTTGAAGAAGGGGGTCAGGTAATCCATCCGCGTGACGAAGGTGGTGCCCTGCGTCCAGGTCCGGTACTCGAGGTTCTTCTCGATGCCGGTGTGCAGATAGCCGATGCCGCAGCGGGCCTCGGTGACGGTCTCGCCGTCGATCTCCAGGATCAGCCGGAGCACGCCGTGCGTGGAGGGGTGCTGCGGCCCCATGTTGACGATGATCCGCTCGTCGTCGGAGGTGACCGCCCGCGCGGCGACCTCGTCCCAGTCGCCGCCGGTGACGGTGTAGACGGCGCCCTCGGTGGTCTCGCGGGGGCTTGCCGGGGAAGTAGTCATCAGCTGTACGACCTCCGCTGGTCGGGAGCCGGGATCTGGGCGCCCTTGTACTCGACGGGAATGCCGCCGAGCGGGTAGTCCTTGCGCTGCGGGAAGCCCTGCCAGTCGTCGGGCATCATGATCCGCGTCAGCGCCGGGTGACCGTCGAAGACGATCCCGAAGAAGTCGTAGGTCTCGCGCTCGTGCCAGTCATTGGTCGGATAGACGCTCACGATCGAGGGCACATGCGGGTCGGCGTCGGGGGCGGAGACCTCCAGCCGGATCAGCCGGTTGTGGGTGAGGGAGCGCAGGTGGTAGACGGCGTGCAGCTCACGGCCCGCGTTCGTCGTATCGGACGGGGTGCCGGGGAAGTGCGCTCCGCTCACGCCCAGACAGAGCTCGAAGCGCAGCGCCGGGTCGTCGCGCAGGATCCTGGCGACGGCCGGCAGATACTCGCGCTCGATGTGGAAGGTCAGCTCCCCGCGGTCGACGACGGTCTTGGAGATGACGTTCCCGGGGACGAGGCCCTGCTCCTCGAGGGCGCCCTCCAGCTCGTCGGCGATCTCGTCGAATTCGCCGTAGCCTCCCTCGTCGCCGCGCGGTCCGCCGTACGGCCGCTGGGCCGCCCCGGGCAGCCGTACGGTCCGCACCAGGCCGCCGTAACCGGAGGTGTCGCCGCCGTTGTTGGCACCGAACATGCCGCGGCGGGTGCCGATCACCTCGCCGGTGTCGTCGCGCTGGACGGGGACGTTGCCGTTGTGGTTTCCCTGGTCGCGCTCGGGGTTCTTCGGATCACTCACCGCAGCAGCCCCTTCATCTCGATGAGGGGGAGCGCCTTGAGGGCGGCTTCCTCCGCCTCGCGGGCCGCCTGCTCCTGGTTGACCCCGAGCTTGGTGTCCTGGATCTTGCGGTGCAGCTTGAGGATGGCGTCCATCAGCATTTCGGGACGCGGCGGGCAGCCCGGCAAATAGATGTCAACGGGGACAATGTGGTCAACGCCCTGCACAATCGCGTAGTTATTGAACATGCCGCCCGACGAGGCGCAAACACCCATGGAGATCACCCATTTCGGGTTCGGCATCTGGTCGTAGACCTGCCGCAGCACGGGCGCCATCTTCTGGCTCACCCGGCCGGCCACGATCATCAGATCCGCCTGCCGCGGGGAACCGCGGAAGACCTCCATGCCGAAGCGGGCCAGGTCGTAGCGCCCGGCGCCGGTGGTCATCATTTCGATGGCGCAGCAGGCCAGACCGAAGGTCGCGGGGAAGACCGATGATTTGCGCACCCATCCCGCGGCCTGCTCGACAGTGGTCAGCAAAAAGCCGCTCGGCAGCTTCTCTTCCAGTCCCATATGTGACCCCTAGTCCCATTCCAGGCCGCCACGACGCCAGACATAGGCGTAGGCGACGAAGACGGTGAGCGCGAAGAGCAGCATCTCGACGAGCCCGAAGATCCCGAGGGCGTCGAAGGTGACGGCCCAGGGATAGAGGAAGACGATCTCGATGTCGAAGACGATGAAGAGCATCGCCGTCAGGTAGTACTTGATCGGAAAGCGACCGCCCCCGGACGGCTGTGGCGTCGGCTCGATTCCGCATTCGTACGCCTCGAGCTTGGCCCGGTTGTAACGCCTGGGCCCGATGAGTGCGGCCATGACGACGGAGAAGATCGCAAAGCCTGCCCCGAGGGCTCCCAGTACGAGGATGGGCGCGTAAGCGTTCACCGTCCTCGCTCCCTTCAGTCGACGATGACTGGATGGCGGTCCGCTCGGGCCCGCTGGGCTGCCCCGGAGAGATCGTGCATATGTGAGGCAGTTCACAAGCCCGAACGCCTGCATCTTATGCCCGCCGGTCTGTGATCTGCGACACGGGGTGCGGCAACAACTTTGTGATCTTCACCACCTGACGAAGGATCATGAAGCCGGATTACCGATGATCTTCGCACACGAAGCACGCGAGTGATCACGAGAGGTGACATTCGAGGGGGTTACCGCTGGTCAGCGAGGCGCTTCCCTATCAAGTAGTGGAGCGTGCAAGCAAATTGGCGCTGGACCGGGTCAACTGTTATAAGCGCCGCACCCCGTTGAGTGATCCGCTCCCGGCGCGGCCGTGATCGCGAGAACGTGCCCGCATTCACGAGCGGCCGGTCCGGCGGCGGGCCGAGGGGGCGTCAGGACTCCCCGCCGCATCACCGCCACCGTCAGATCACAGGAACATAACGGACACTCAAGAGTGACCTATCCCACGCAGTTTCGCGCGATAGGTCCTTGACGGCCGGGAAGCCTTGGCGTGGCGGATGCGGAGGTGATAAGCCCCTCCGGCCCCCCGCATCGGGCAGCAAATGCCATGCGTAGGAACATGATCGCGAAATCCGGACATCGCGCCGCCGGCTCGGCGGGCGACCGAAAGATCCCTTTTATTCGTCGCGTGCATGTCAAGTGTGGTGCACACCACCTTTGTTGGCAGCAACCTACGGCGCCTGATAGCCGTGGTGTCATGTCCCCGAACGCACACATACCCAGCCACCGGAAGCCCCGCAGTTCCGCCTCTTCTCGGGCCCTGCGTGCGGGCGTGACCGGTGGCTTCCTCACCCTCGCGGTGACCGGCGCGACCGTGCCGGCCAACGCCGCGGAAAAGACCGTCTCCGAAACCCAGGAGATGCCCACCATCACGACGGCGCTGGCGACCAGCGCCGCCAAGAGCGCGGACACCGCTCAGCAGGTCGCGTTCGACTACGAGCGCCAGGCCGTCCAGGACCACGCGCTCGCCAAGGCCGCCAAGGCCGCGGAGAAGCACAAGGCCGCCGCCGTGAAGAAGGCCAAGGCCGAGGCCGAGGCCCGCAAGAAGGCCGCCGAGGCCCGCAAGGCCAAGGAAGAGGCCCGCGCCTCGCGCTCCGACGAGCGCACCACGCTCTCCGTCTCCTCCGCCAGCGGCAGCACCGCCACCCTGGTCAGCTTCCTCAAGGCGCAGCTCGGCAAGGCATACGTCCTCGGCGCCACCGGCTCCTCGTCGTACGACTGCTCCGGCCTGACCCAGGCCGCGTTCCGCCAGATCGGTATCGACCTGCCGCGCGTCTCGCAGGACCAGTCCACCACCGGCACCCAGGTGGGCCTGGACAACCTCCAGGTCGGGGACATCCTCTACTGGGGCAGCGCGGGCAGCGCCTACCACGTCGCCGTCTACGTCGGTGACGGCAAGTTCATCGGCGCGCAGAACCCGAGCACCGGCATCGTCGAGCGCCCGCTCAGCTACGACATGCCGACCGGTGCGGTGCGCGTCCTCTGAGACCGCCGTACCCACGGTTCCAGTGAAGGGCCGCCCCTCTCCCGGGGGCGGCCCTTCGCCGTGTACGCCCGGGCTCCGCCCGTCAGCCCGGTCGCGGGGCGAGCAGCCCGCGCAGCGAGGTGAGGCCGCGGAGGGCGGCGACGGGAGTGAGGAGGCCTCCCTGGCCCTCCATCAGCCGGGCACTGACCAGTCCGGCCAGGGCTCCCGAGGCCGAGTGGAAAGCGGGGGCCCCGGTCAGGCCGTCGACCAGCTCACCCTCCACCCGCAGCCAGTCGCCGGTACGGCCCTGGAGCTGCAGCACGCAGGAATGGCGCTCCCATCTCCTCGCACCGCCGAGACCGTAACCGCTGACCAGCAGCCGGCTGCCGGGCGCCACCTTGACGCCGGGGTCCGGCACGTGGAAAGGGCCGTCCACCGGATCGGCCAGCTTCAGCAGGGCCAGGTTCGGGAACCCCCACTGGTACCGGTCGGCGGATTCCCAGGCGGGCAGGCACTCCGCCAGCACGGCCGCCACGCGGTGGCCACCGGCCGTGGTGACCGTCAGAGAGCCGACCGCCGAGTCGGGGTAGAGGACGGCCCCGGCGGTCGTGACCACCGTGCCGGCGTCGAGCAGCAGGCCGTTGCCGCTGAACCTGCCGCCCCGGCCCACCCGCACCGTCACCGCGTCGACGAAGTCCTCGTCCACCGCCCAGGCGTCGGAATGGAAGTACACGTCGCCATTGAAATGGGCGTTCCGCAGATCCACCCCGGCGGGCTCGCCCGACGCCGGCGCCCTCTCGTCCGTACGGGCCACATCCGGCGTACCGGCCGTATCCGGCAGCCTCCCCCGCCCCTCCGCTTCCGCCAGCTGCCGCTCCAGCAGCTCGCAGCGCTCCTCGGCCGCCCGGTGGTGCTCCCGGGTGCGCTCCAGCTCCTCCTGCAGGGCGGCTACCTCGGCACGCAGCCGGGCCAGTTCCTCGTCCGTGCCGTCGCCGTACCCGCCGTACGAGGCGCCCTCCGCCAGCGCCGTCTCCAGTTCCCGCTGCCGCATCTGCAGATCCCTGATGCGGTGCTCGCGATCCTGGAGGGTGTCCTCCAGCCACCGCTCCCGCTGGGCGGTCCGCCGCGCCTCCTCATCGGCCCTGGCCAGCTTCTGCTCCAGCAGCTGGACCTTGTGGACCGGGCTCCTGCCCGCCTTCGCGGCCGCCATGTGCAGGGCGCGCAGCATCTCCGTGGTCTCGGCCGTGGGGACGGTGCCCCGCTTCTCGGCGACGTCGTGCAGCAGATTGAGGACGAACGTCCAGGACGCCAGCCGCTTGCCGTTGAGGAAGCGGGAGACGGTGGAGGAGTCGTACGACCGGCGTACCGCGTAGCGGCGTTCGGAGATCTCCAGGCCGCGGAAGAGATCGCGCAAGGCCTGCGCGAGGGCCACCCGCTCGGGCGCTAAGTCGTCGTCGAACGGTTGCAGGTCTGCCATGGCGTGCTCCCCATCCCCTCGGTGTCCCCTCGTTCGTACGGATGCTGCCAACCCCCTCGGCAGCACCGCGGCACCTGCCGCAGCACCCGGCCCCCCGGCGACCCTGGTCGGCAGGTGCCACGGCACACAGGACCAAGAACCGCAGGAACAAGGAGACTCGTATGAACGGACGCGGCGGCAGGCTCCAGGATCTCATCGGCTTTCTTGCCGTACTCGCCACCGGAATCATCCTCATCCGCATGGGCGTCGCGCCGCAGTCGCTGGCCACCGTGGCCATCGCCCTGTCCGGCCTGTACGCGGCCTGGCGCGGGCACGGCAACGACCGGCCGGGCGGCCCCGCACGCTGAGGGCCGCCCGTACCGCGCCGGGACGCTAGGCCTTCGGCGCCACCTTCGACAGGCCGTTGATGATGCGGTCCATCGCGTCACCGCCCGTCGGGTCCGTGAGGTTGGCGAGCATCTTGAGGGTGAAGCGCATCAGCATCGGGTGGGTCAGGCCGCGCTGGGTGGCGATCTTCATGACCTTGGGGTTGCCGATGAGCTTCACGAAGGCGCGGCCGAGGGAGTAGTAGCCGCCGTAGGTGTCCTTGAGGATCTTGGGGTAGCGGTGCAGGGCCAGCTCGCGCTGGGCGTAGGTGGCGCGGGCCTGGGCCTGGACGATGACCTCGGCGGCGAGGGAGCCGGACTCCATGGCGTAGGCGATGCCCTCGCCGTTGAAGGGGTTGACCAGGCCGCCGGCGTCGCCGACCAGGAGGAGGCCCTTGGTGTAGTGGGGCTGGCGGTTGAAGGCCATGGGGAGGGCCGCGCCGCGGATCGGGCCGGTCATGTTCTCGGGGGTGTAGCCCCAGTCGGCGGGCATCGAGGCGCACCAGGCCTTGAGGATCTCGCGCCAGTCGAGCTCCTTGAAGGAGCTGGAGGTGTTCAGCACTCCGAGGCCGACGTTGCTCGTCCCGTCGCCCATGCCGAAGATCCAGCCGTAGCCGGGGAGGAGGCGGTCCTGGGCGCCGCGCCGGTCCCACAGCTCCAGCCAGGACTCGAGGTAGTCGTCGTCGTGCCGGGGGGAGGTGAAGTAGGTGCGGACCGCGACGCCCATCGGGCGGTCCTCGCGGCGGTGCAGGCCCATGGCCAGCGAGAGGCGGGTGGAGTTGCCGTCGGCGGCCACCACGATCGGGGCGTGGAAGGTGACCGGGGTCTTCTCTTCGCCGAGCTTGGCGTGGACGCCGGTGATGTGGCCGGTGAGGTCGTTGATGATCGGCGCACCGACGTTGCAGCGCTCATAGAGGCGGGCGCCGGCCTTCTGGGCCTGGCGGGCCAGCTGCTCGTCGAAGTCGTCGCGCTTACGGACCAGTCCGTAGTTGGGGTACGAGGCGAGATCCGGCCAGTCGAGCTGGAGGCGGGAGCCGCCGCCGATGATGCGCAGGCCCTTGTTGCGCAGCCAGCCCGCTTCCTCGGAGATGTCGATGCCCATCGCGACGAGCTGCTTGGTCGCGCGCGGGGTCAGCCCGTCGCCGCAGACCTTCTCGCGCGGGAACGCGGTCTTCTCCAGGAGGAGGACGTCCAGACCGGACTTGGCCAGGTGGTACGCGGTGGTCGAGCCGGCGGGCCCGGCGCCGACGACGATCACGTCCGCGCTGTGCTCAGAGCGGGGTGTGGTCACGGACTCGGTCACGGACGCGGACTCGGTCACGGGGGGTCTCCCGGAAGTCGATGGAAGCGGACGAGGTCGGCGGCGCCGACGGAGCCGACGGGGGCGATATCCGGACATCCGGATATCCGGGTGCCGGTCGGCACGGGGCAAGTGCAGTCTATGGGGGCCTTGGTGATCGGAAACTGAAGGGTTGTCCCATGAAGCCTCAGCCTGTGCACACCCCGCCGCCCGTCGAGCTGCGTGTGCCCACCGAGGAGGACGCGCTGCACTGGCACCGGGTCTTCGACGACCCCGAGGTCATGAAGTTCCACGGCGGCGCCCCGGCCGAGTTCTCGGTGTACGAGGAGCTCACCGCGCGGCAGCGCCGGCACCACGCGGAGCTGGGCTTCTGTCTCTACACCCTGCTGGACCCGGCGGACGGTGCGGTCATCGGCTTCACCGGCGCGCAGCCCTGGCCGTGGGACTGGGGGCCGGCGGGCGAGATCGAGATCGGCTGGAGGCTCGGGCGGGCGTACTGGGGCAGGGGGTACGCGACGGCGGCGGCGCACAAGGCGCTGGAGGTCGTACGGACGGCCGGGATACGGCGGGTGGTCTCGATGGTGGACGCGGAGAACGAGCGGTCCCTTGCGGTGACCCGGCGGCTGGGGATGCGGCGGGCGGAGACGGTGATCACGCCGGTGGGGAAGCGGACGGCGTACTGCCATCGGCTGGAGCTGTGAGCCCGCCCGCCTCCCCGGGCCGCCCCGTGCGGGGCGGCCCGGGCCGGTCGGCGTCCCCGGCTAGTCGACGTCCACGCCGGATACGGTCCAGGTGCTGAGCGCCGTGCTGAACACCTTGTCGTTCTCCGGGTCGTAGAGCGCGTCGACGCACTCGTAGTAGATGCTGTATTCGGTGCCGTCGGAGGCGACATACGCCTGGTCGACGGCGTGGATGGTGGTTCCCTCGTCGTTGGCGTAGGTGAACTCCCAGCGTGCGCCCTTGCTGTTCTGGAAGGTGTTCCGCGTCAGCTCCGCCCGGTGGTAGTCCTTCCGCTTCTTGGCGCCCTTCTCCATGCTCAGGAAGTTGTCGTAGGAGGACTGCGGGGCGTTGGCGATGACGCCGATGCGCAGATACGAGTCACCGGTCGGCGGCCGGTAGTCGACCTGGGTGCCCTTCACCGTGCGCTGCCAGCCGCGCATCACACCGAGCGAGAAGCCGTACGGGTCGTCCTTCTGCTCGAAGCCCTCGGGCAGGCTCCCGGAGGGCGAGGCGGTCGCGCTCGGGGAGGCGGTCGGTGTCGCCGTCGCGGAGGGGGCGGCGCTCTTCTCCACGGCGGGCTTCTTGTCGCCCTTGTGGTCGTCGGCGCCGCCCTTGTGCTTCAGGAAGTACAGCGCACCGGCCGTGGCCGCGCCGCCGATCAGGAACGCGGCCAGCGCCAGCGACACCCACTTCACGACGCGGCGCCGGACCGGGCTCGGCGTCCCGGGAGCGGCGGACGGCGTGGGCACGGTTTCGGCAGCGGGCGGCGGCGGGGGCGTGTCCGCGGGCGCCGGCGGGGTCCCGGGAGCAGGCGAAGCCTCAGGAGCCGGCGGGGCCGCCGGGGTGGGCGGGACCGCGGGCAGCGGCGCCGTGGCCGGGGCGGGCGGTGCGGCCGGGGCGGGCGGTGCGGCCGGGGCGGGCGCCGCCGGGGCCGCGGGCATCGAGGCGTTGCCGCGGCCGGCCATCATCAGCAGATACGGCACGAGCAGCACCGCACCGAAGGTCCACACCAGCGCGAGCAGCAGCGTTTCGGCGCCGCCCGCCGCCAGTTCGGCGTGCCCCTCGATGCCGGAGCCGTCACCGCGGCCGTACCCACCGCCGTAGCCGCCGCCGTAATTGCCCCCGTAACCGCCTCCGTAGTCACCGTCGTAGTCGCTGCCGTAGCCGCCTCCGAGACCGCCCGGTCCCCCGCCGCTCGCCGCATGGAACGTCGCGGACGCGCTGACCCCCGCGGCCCACACCACCAGCGCCAGCGCGACCACGAAGAAGCCCGCGGCCAGCAGCTGTTCGCGGCGGTCGGCGCTGCGCCGGACGGCCAGGAAGCCGACCAGCAGCGCGCAGGCCAGACCGCCGACGATGACGCCGAACAGCGTCCAGTCGCTGCCGAACTGCCCCAGCTCGGAGTAGCCGAGGGACCTCCGGCCGGACTCCAGGAACGGCAGGTTGGGGAGGTTCCACTCGACGTTCACCGGCGCGCCCCAGGCCATCGCCAGCGCGATCGCACCGAGGTTGGGGAGCATCACCAGCAGGGCGACCGCATTGCCGCCGTCCATGTCGTCCGCCGTCGCGAGGACGGTCACGTAGGTGACCACCCCGGCCACCAGGACGACGGTCAGCAGCGCGACCAGCGCCGTGCGCAGCGCGCCGACGGCGGCCCGCCACCCGGGCCGGGCGGCCAGCCAGGCCTGCGCCTCGTCGCGCGCCAGCACCAAGCCGCTCACCACGGCCGCCAGCAGGAAGGAGCACAGCAGCGCGAGCCAGGGGGACGAGGACAGCTCCAGGCCGTCGTAGGACGGCTGGGCCAGCAGGGCGAGCGCGAAGGTGCCGGCGCCGCAGAGCAGCGCGATCCGCAGCACCGACTCCGGTACGGCCGCCCCCGCGACGCCCGCACGACGGGCCCTGCGGACACCGGTGGCCAGCAGCACCACCCACAGCCCCGTGACCACCAGCGGCACCAGCGACAGCGACATCTCGCCGTCGACGCCCACACCGATCCTGCCCAGCGGCCCGGTGGCGCTGCCGGACAACGTGACCCCGCCGCCCACGCTCTGCAGCAGCAGCGCCAGGAAGCACCGCATCCGTACGCCCCAGCCGAGCCCGGCCTGGTCCGTGTCGTCCGACGAGAAGATGCCGAGCACACACGCGAGGACCAGCAGCATCAGCGTCGGCCAGGCCGCGGTCTTCAGCGGGGTGAGCCAGTCGCCCCGCGCCGTGCGGCCGAGGAAGGCGCCGACGGGTGAGGGCCGGGCCGGCGCGGCGTACGGCGGAGGGCCGGGCGGCGCCGCCGGGACCGGGGGCGGCCCCGGGGGCAGCGGTGGCGGGCCGTCCGGCGGGGTAGGCGCGGCGGAACTGTCGGACAATTCGGGCTCCGGGAACTCAGCGGGCAGCACGGAGGGCTACCACGTGCGAACGTAGGGACATGACTGTCCCTCGCATGGTTCCCGGCAATTCCCGCCCTGTGAAGCGACGTTGTCCAAGCGAGACCGGAGACCGACGGCCCCGGACGGGTCAGCCGGCCGGCTTGGTCCCCCGGTGCAGCGCGACCACACCGCCGGTCAGATTGCGCCAGGCGACCTCGGTCCAGCCCACGCCCTGCAGCCTGGCGGCGAGCTCGGGCTGGTTGGGCCAGGTGCGGATGGACTCGGCGAGGTAGACGTAGGCGTCCGGATTGCTGCTGACCGCGCGGGCGACCGGCGGCAGCGCGCGCATCAGGTACTCGGTGTAGACGGTCCGGAACGGCGCCCAGGTCGGCTCGCTGAACTCACAGATCACCACCCGCCCGCCGGGCTTGGTGACCCGGTACAGCTCGGCCAGCGCGGCGTCGGTGTCCTGGATGTTGCGCAGCCCGAAGGAGATGGTGACGGCGTCGAAGACACCGTCCGCGAACGGCAGCCGGGTGCCGTCACCGGCCGTGAAGGGCAGCCAGGGGTGCCGCTTCTTGCCCTCGCTCAGCATGCCGACGGAGAAGTCGCACGGCACGACGTACGCACCGGTCCGGGCGAACGGCAGGGAGGACGTGCCGGTACCGGCCGCGAGGTCCAGCACCCGCTCGGCGGGGCGCGCGGCGACCGCACGGTCGACCGCCTTGCGCCACAGCCGCGCCTGGCCCAGGGAGAGCACATCGTTGGTGAGGTCGTACCGCTTCGCCACGTCGTCGAACATCGCGGCGACTTCGTGCGGCTGCTTGTCCAGGGATGCTCGGGTCACCCGGCCATTGTCCACCGTGCGGGGGCCCGCACCTGCACCGGGCACGCCTGCCCGCGGGAAGCCCGCCGGGGCCCGGCGCCCGCACCGGGCACGGCCCCGCGCCGGAAGCTGGACGGGGACGGCCCGATGCCCCCCTCAGAACATCCGGGCGGTCCAGCGGTGCGCAGTGCATCGTGAGCGGCCGGGCGCCGGCCGTCCCCGCATCAGCGATCCTGCCGGGCAGAATGCCTCGCTCCGCTTCCGTTGATGCCGCCCTGACGTGCGACGGGGGCGCGTTGACGGGTCCTTGACGAAGATCGCCGACGGACCGCCGACGGACCGCTGAGGCGGCCCGCGTCAGCGCCGCCGGTACACCAGCCGCCCGTCCAGGGCCGTGACGAGGCAGTCGCCGTGGTCGTCGAAGACCGCGAAGTCGGCGACGCCGGTGGGGACCAGGGCGCGCGGCTGGGGGCCGGGCATCGCGCGGAGGCCGGACCTGGCCACCGCCGTACGGACCGCGGGCCGGGTGAACGGCCCGGTCAGCGCGGTGGTGCCGGTCGCCAGCAGCCGCTGCAGCCCGCGCCGGGCGCTGGCGCCCCAGCGGGCTTCGGTCATCTCCAGGGCGGCGAGCGCATCGCCGGTGAGCGGCTCGGTGCCCAGACCGGCCGCCTCCCGCGGGTCGGGGTGGTAGGCGGCCTCCAGATACGCGGCACCGTCCGGCTCGTACCGGCCCGGCGTCAGCACCCCGTCCCACTCCCGGACCCGGGCCCTGTCGCCGTACTCGGCAACGAGTTCGCCGTACGGGCCGATGGCCGCGAAGCGGGAGCCCTCGACCACGACCGCATGCCCGGCGTCCAGAGCCCCGTCGTGCACCAGCCGGACACCGCGCACACGGTGAAGTGTCAGCACCGGGCGCCCGGCTCTCAGTTGGCCTCGACGAGCTTCAGCTCGGGGTGCGCCGTCCCGCCCTCGATCGCCGTGGACGACAGATGCGACACCACACGCTCGTCCACCGGGTCGTTCGCCGGGTCGTCGTGCACGACGAGGTGCTCGTACGTCGTGGCGCGCTGCGCCGGGACGCGGTCCGCCGAGCGGATCATGTCGATCATCTCGCGGAGGTTGGAGCGGTGCTTGGCACCGGCCGAGGAGACGACGTTCTCCTCCAGCATCACCGAGCCGAGGTCGTCGGCGCCGTAGTGGAGCGTCAGCTGGCCGACCTCCTTGCCGGTGGTCAGCCACGAGCCCTGGATGTGGGCGACGTTGTCGAGGAAGAGCCGGGCGATGGCGATCATCCGCAGGTACTCGAAGAGGGTGGCCTGCGTCCGCCCCTTCAGGTGGTTGTTCTCCGGCTGGTAGGTGTACGGGATGAAGGCGCGGAAACCGCCCGTACGCTCCTGGACGTCCCGGATCATCCGGAGGTGCTCGATGCGCTCGGCGTTGGTCTCGCCCGTACCCATCAGCATGGTGGACGTCGACTCGACGCCCAGCCCGTGGGCCGCCTCCATGATCTCCAGCCAGCGCTCGCCGGACTCCTTCAGCGGCGCGATGGCCTTGCGGGGGCGGGCGGGGAGGAGTTCGGCACCCGCGCCCGCGAAGGAGTCGAGGCCCGCGGCGTGGATCCGGCGGATCGCCTCCTCGACGGACACTCCGGAGATCCGGGCCATGTGCTCCACCTCGGACGCGCCGAGGGAGTGGATCACCAGCTGCGGGAACTCCTTCTTGATGGCCGCGAAGTGCTTCTCGTAGTACTCGACGCCGTAGTCCGGGTGGTGGCCGCCCTGGAACATGATCTGGGTGCCGCCCAGTTCGACGGTCTCCGCGCAGCGGCGCAGGATGTCGTCGAGATCGCGCGTCCAGCCCTTCGCCGTGTCCTTCGGCGGGGCGTAGAACGCACAGAACTTGCAGGCCGTCACGCACACATTGGTGTAGTTGATGTTGCGCTCGATGATGTACGTCGCGATGTGCTCACTGCCGGCGTAGCGGCGGCGGCGCACCGCGTCGGCGGCCTGGCCCAGCGCGTGCAGCGGCGCGGAACGGTAGAGGTCGAGCGCCTCCTCCGGGGTGATGCGGCCGCCCTGCGCGGCGCGGTCGAGTACGGACTGGAGGTCGGCGTTCTCGGTCACCGGGGCGTCCCTTTCGGAGGCGGGCATAACGACCGAACCAGCGTACGTCAGGGGTCCGACGGCCCCGGCCGCCGGTCCGCCGTCAGCGGTTCGTCAGCGCTTCGTCAGCGCTTCGTCAGGGTGGCCTTGGGGGTGCCGCCCGCGTCGTCGTCCGAGGCGAAGGCGATCCTGCCGTCCTTGCCGAGCGTGTACGTCACCCGGGAGGTGGTCCCCGTACAGCCGGGCCCCTGCCTGCCGTCGGGCCGTTCCCGCAGGACCAGGGTGTTCCCGGTGGACGACACCAGCTTCGCCTTGGCCTCGCAGCGCAGCACGATCACGTCATAGGTGGTGTGGATGACGTAGTCCCCCTTGCCGCCCTGCTTGATCACGCTGGTCATCGTGCCGTTGTATCCGGTGTGCGCCGTCGTCACACTGCCGGTCCAGGTGCCGAGGAAGCCCTTGGCGACGGAGGGCGGGGTGCCCCCGCCCGGGTCCCCGGGCGCGGTCGCCGTGTCCTTGGCGGGCGGCTTGGCGGCCAGGTCCCTGCCGCCGGAGCCCGGCAGCAGATGGAACACCCACGCCGCGGTCGTCGCGGCGGCCAGCGCACCGGCCACCGACAGCACCAGCGTGCAGCTCACCCGGCGCGGCCGCTGCTCGCCGCCGACCGCCCCGGTCAGCGCGATCCGGCGCTCCTTGGGGGCCGTGGCGGTGTGCACGGCGGACGGGTCCACGGTCGCGGCGTCGGCGACCGCCGCCCCGGCAACGGGCCAGGGAGACGGCGGCGGACCGGACGGCCGGGCGGGCACACTCGGCTCCTGCGTCTCGAAGGGAACCAGGCCGGAGGGCTGACCGGCGCCGGAGGGCTGACCGGTCCCGTAGGAGGGATCCGCCCCATAGGAGGCATCCGGCCCGTACGAGGGACGCGCCCCGTACGAGGCCCCCGAGGCCCCCGCCCCGTACGACGGATCCGGCGGCCCGAACGCCCCGCCGGCCGGGGCCGAAGCGCCCTCCGCGCCGTGCGGAGCGGCCGCCTCCGCCTCCAGGTTCAGCAGCTCCACCGCCCGTCGGCTGACCTGCTCCATCACGGCCCCCGGCAGCCATCCGGCCCGCACCAGCTCCGCGGCCCCGCCGCTCCCGTCCCCCGCGAGCCGGGCCGCGAGCTCGGCCGGAGCGGGCCGCCCCGCGGGGTCCTTGGACAGACAGGAGGACACCAACTCCCGCAGCTCGCCGCCCAGTTGGGCGCCCAGCAGCGGCTCCTCGTGCACCACCTTGTACAGCAGCGCGGCCGACGAGTCCCCGGCGAACGGGCTGGCCCCCGTCGCCGCATACGCCAGCACGGCTCCCAGCGAGAAGACATCCGCGGCGCCCGTCGCGCCGTTCCCCAGAATCTGCTCGGGTGCCATATAACCGGGCGACCCGACGGACACCCCGGTGGACGTCAGGGAGACCGTCCCCTCCATCGCCCGCGCGATCCCGAAGTCGATCAGCAGCGGACCGTCCAGCGTCAACAGCACATTCGACGGCTTGACGTCCCGGTGGACCAGCCCGAGCGCATGGACGGCGGCCAGCGCCTCGGCGAGCCCCGCGCCCAGGACCCGTACGGAACGCTCGGCCAGTGGCCCGACATCGGCGACGGCCTGGGCCAGTGAGGGACCGGCGACATAGCCGGTGGCGATCCACGGAATGGACGCGTCCGGATCGGCGTCCAGGACCGGCGCGGTCCAGTCGCCCCCCACCCGCTGCGCCGACTCGATCTCCCGCCGGAAGCGGGCCCGGAACTGGTCGTCGGCCGCCAGCTGCGCATGGACGACCTTCACCGCGACCGTACGGCCGCCCTCGCTGCGCCCCACATAGACCCGCCCCATACCGCCGGCGCCGAGCCGGCCCAGCAGCCGGTACCGGCCCAGGACGCGTGGATCGTCGCCTGCCAGCGGCTCCATGGCTCGCCTCCCCCTTGCACGGCCCTTCGGACGGTCCTTCGTACGGCGCGCTTCAGCTTATGACCCATGTCATGCGCGGCCGCCGGAAACCCCCGCACCACTTTCCGCATCAAACAGGGCGCAAACCGCCACACCTCCCCAACCTGCCCACCACGGCAGCGCGACCGTCCGGAGTACCTCCGTGCACCACCCGCACGCCCCCCGCCCCCGCAGAAAGCGCCGGCTCCTCCTCGGCTCGGCCGTCGCGGCCCTGGTCCTCGTCGCCGCCGTCCCCGTCCTGAACCACCTCGACGTGTTCTCGGACAACGGCGAGCCCATGTCCTTCAGCGGCCCGGCCCCCGGCTCCACGGCATCCGCCCCGGACGGCGCGGACCGCCCCACCGACCCGGCAGTCCGTATGCCCGCCGGCCCGCAGGCGGAATTCCGTACCGCCAACACCCTCGCCGACGGCACCAGGATCGGCGTCACCACGCTGCACGGAAAGAAATCCGGCTTCACCGGCAAGGTCTGGATCTGGGCGCCGAAGGAGTACTACGAGGACCGCTACCGCAACAGCGGCTTCCCGGTGCTGATCGCGCTGCCCGGCGGCCCCGGCTACCCCGTTAACTACTGGATGGGCACCGACCTCGGACTCCAGAGCACCATCGGCGACATGGCGGCGGCCGGCCGGAGCAAGCCCTTCGTCGTCGTCATGCCCGTGCTGAACCCCGACCAGGACCACTACTACGACGGCAGCGACATCCCCGGGCAGCCGAAGATGGGCACCTGGCTGTCGGACGACGTCCCGGACCTGGTCAGGGCCAACTTCCGGACGTTCGCCCACCGCGACGGCTGGGCCTTCATGGGCTCCTCGTCCGGCGGGTTCGCCGGCCTCAAGCAGGTCCTGCAGCACCCGGACCGCTTCAAGGCGGTCATCGCCTCCGGCCCCGACACCCGCCCCGACTCCCCCCTCTGGCGCGGCCACGAAAAAGCCCTGCGCGCCAACGACCCCGAGCACCTGGCCGAACAGCTCGCCGCCCGCCCCGGCGCTCCCCCGGTCCACCTCGAGTTCCAGATCGGCAGCAAGGAGTCCGGCCGCGCAAACCTGGAACGCTTCCTGCGGAAGTACGGGAACACCGAGGACGGCCCCGTAAAGGCCCGCCTCCACGTCATCCAGGGCGGCACCCACAACGCCCGGAGCTACGTCCAGGGCATGCGGGAAGCCACGCTGGAGGCCATCAGCAAGGTCCTCCGCGGCCCGACCCCGGCCGCGCCCGCCCCGGCACCCGTCCGGCCGGCCGGTCCGTAGAGGGCACTCAGGAGCAGACCTCGGCCGGCGGCTGCCCCCGGCCGGCCGCCCCGGCTAGGGCCGGCCGCCCAGCAGATCCACCTTCACATCCGCCGGGAACCCGGTCGTCGGTCCGACCCGGCGGGCGAATTCCGTCACACCCTGCAGCTGGTCGGCCCCGAAGCGGAAATCCAGCGTCGTGAAGTACCGCTCCAGCACCGACTCGTCGAACATCTCCCAGCGGGCCGCCTGCTCCGCGACCTTGGTGACCTCCTCCAGCGACAGATCGCGGGAGGCGAGAAACGCCTCGTGCACCTTCTCCACGACGGCCGGCTCGCGCTCCAGATAGTCGCGCCGGGTCGCCCATACGGCGAAGACGAACGGCAGCCCCGTCCAGTCCTTCCACATCTGCCCGAGGTCGTGCACCTCCAGGCCGAGCTTGGGCCCGTCGTGCAGATTGGCGCGCAGCGCGGCGTCGCCGATCAGCACCGCGGCGTCCGCCTCCTGCATCATCAGCCCCAGGTCCGGCGGGCAGCTGTAGTACTCCGGCTGCACCCCGATCTTCTCGGCCAGCAGCAGCTGCGCCAGCCGTACGGAGGTGCGCGAGGTCGACCCGAGGGCGACCCGGCCGCCGTGCAGCTGCTCCAGCGGCTTCTGCGAGACGATCACGCAGGACATCACGGGCCCGTCGCAGCCGACGGCGAGGTCCGGGAACGCCACAAGATCATCAGCGGCCCGCAGGAACTCCACCAGGGTCACCGGCGCGATGTCGAGCTCCCCCCTGATCAGCTGCTCGCTCAGCTTCTCCGGGGTGTCCTTGCTGAGGTCCAGATCGAGCAGCGCACCCGTACGGGCGAGGCCCCAGTAGAGGGGCAGGCAGTTCAGGAACTGGATGTGGCCCACCCGGGGCCGGCAGCGACGGCGGTCGGCCGGTGCGCCCGCGGGTGCGTCTCCAAAGGTTGAATTGTCCACATGCGGAGGCTAGACCCGCCGCTCTCGGGGCCATGCGGCGGGTCTGCAAGCGGGACCGCAGAAGAGCCCGTACGGCTCTCCGTACCCCCTCCGTACGACTCCCCGCACGACTCTCCGTGCGGCGCTCACTCCCCCGGCTAAACGTGATCTTTAGCTCTTCCGCCTGCCGAGTGCACCGTGCTAGGCTCAGCGCAAGTTGCAGTTTGGTTTCCCTTGCAGTACAAAGCCTGCGGAGCATGTGACCCGCAGGCTTTTGTAGTTTTCAGACTTGTTTGCAGGTTCTGGAGCAGGGCAACCCTTTGGCCCAAGGAGGGCTTATGGCTACCGGAACCGTCAAGTGGTTCAACGCTGAAAAGGGCTTCGGCTTCATCGCCCAGGACGGCGGCGGCCCGGATGTCTTCGTCCACTACTCCGCGATCAACGCCTCTGGCTTCCGCTCCCTCGAGGAGAACCAGCAGGTCACCTTCGACGTCACGCAGGGCCCGAAGGGTCCGCAGGCGGAGAACGTAACCCCCGCGTAGTAAGTTGCCCGGCCCGGAATAATTCCTGGTCACTCTCTTTGCAGTACCCAAGGAGCCCTGCTCCTCCGCTTCGGCGGGGAGCGGGGCTCCTGCCTTTTGCGCCCCCTCCTTTTGGCCCGCGACGCCACCGGGAACGGCCCGCCGCGTGAATTCCTCGTATCGCCGTATCGAACACCGGACAACGGGAAACGGGAAACCGCAGATCGCCCTGCCGGAATTCCACGGACGGCACGTGCGCCGCCCTGGTTCGCCGTATGGATCCCGCTAACGGTCGGGCAGCCACCCGAGCTGAACGAGAGGCGCGCCTCGCTTGCGGGAAACGAAGTAGCCGGCCTCCGCCCGAAGCAGAACCGTCGCCCGTTCGCCCGGCTTGAGGATCTCGGGGAGCACCCCCTCCCCGCCCCCCGGGACGAGCTCACGGCACTCGGGCGGCCACCCCGTCACGCCTCACCGGCCGCCGGTTCCAGGACACCCGCGCCCGGTCCCGGCAGCCTGCCGACGGCAACGCTCGAGCGCCTTCTCGAACCGCTCGTCCGCTTCGTGGTTGTCGGCGGACAGAACTCCCCGGCACGGGTCAGCGCCTCCCAGTACGTCGAGGGAGCCCCTTCGACGGGGTGGGGACCGCTGTCCGCGGGGGAGAGAAACGCCCCGGTCAGCGCTCCGGTGCGAAGGCGACGCCAGAGGCTGTGCGCATGGCCGGAACCGAAGGTGCCGTGGGCGCCGATCGCCGTGCCCAACCAGCGTTTGATCTCCTCGCCACGCTCGTCCAGCGAACGGTCGACGTCGAACACACCGAGCGTCTCGAGGATCTCGCCCCCCATCCGCTCCTCACCCGGGTTCAGCTCGTCCAGCAGCTCGTCGCTGCCGTCCAGCCGTTGCTCCGCGTCGGCACGCGGCACGCCGAGCGCCAAGCACACCGCGAGCGCGGCAGACGGCGAATCTGCTGCTTTCCGCGCCAGTTCGGCGAAGACGTCGACCGCTGAGGCGCCGGTGAGCAGGCCTGCGCGAGCAGCCTCGACCAGCAGGTCAGGCAAGGAACGTGTCGGCTTTGACAGCCGTGACGAAGCGGGCCCAGGCGGCGGCCGGGATGATAACGGTCGGGCCGTCGGGTGCGGTCTTGGTGTCGCGTACGGGGACGAGGCCGGGGTGGTTGTTGGCCACCTCGATGCAGTTGCCGCCGGAGCCGTTGCAGTAGCTGATCCCACCCCAGCGGGCGGCACCGAGAAACCCCTCAGCAACCTCCACGCAGAGGCCCCTATCACCGTTGCTGTAGCTACTCTTGCGCCAGTTGGCTGTGCTCAAGTCAACGCGGATGCTTGCCATTTCCGTAGCCCTCCGCCGCCTTCTCGATCATTGCCAGGGACTCCTCAGGCGGCAGTGCGGCGGCTCTGAGCCGATCGTAGGCCTTCTGGTACCGCCTCACGATTCCTGAGTCATCGATGGTCTGGCCGCTGTACATGCCCTCGACGTACACAAGTGGTGGGGCATCGCAGAAGGTCATGATCCGCGTCGTGCCGGTCATAAATGGGTGCGCGCGCCCTTTCACCGGGAGAATCTGCGGCACGAAACAACGACGCCGGGCGAGGGCGGCAACATGAGCAAGCTGCTCTGCCATCTCGTCGTCGCCGATGATCGGCTGCTTCAGGATCGACTCATGTAGCACGACCCAGCGCTCGGGGGCTGTCGTGCTTTCGAAACGCCCCGCATACTCGCGTCTTGCAGCGACCTTGGAGGCGACCTCTTCCTCGGTGTCCTCAGGGTGAGCAGCGTGTACGACCGCCCGGATGTACGGCTCCAGTTGGAGCGGTCCCAGAATCAAGGTGGGATCCCAGTCCTCGATATCCCGAGCGCGCCATGCCGCCTCTGCGACTTCTGCGAAGTAGTCCGCGTGTCCGCTCGGCTTCGCGTTCCGCACGTCTTCGCAATGCCGGGCGAAGAACCCATCGGTCTCCAGCGCTCGGTCAATGTGGCTCGCCAGTGTCTCCGGAATACGCCGCTGACCGCGCTCAATCTCACTCAGGTAACTCGTCCCGAAGTAGCTGCCCTCAACGGTCTCCTTGAGCGTGCGCCCTGCCTTCTCCCGCTTCCACCGCAACTCCTTGCCGTAGAACGCGGGGACGCTCCGCGAACCGTCAATTTCCTTGCGCACAGGCATGTTTCACCATTCCACAGATCGCACAGTGGCCATGAAAACCCTTCCAAGCCACGCCGCACCACGGCACTCTGTGAGCAGTTCGTCACCATGCGCACAGGGAGATAAAGGGCATGCACGACCACGACGTCAACCACAACCACATCGACGACGCCGACGAGTGCACCGAAGCGCTCCGCACCGCCCTCGCGGCCAACGGCATCACCCTGCCGTCGCTCGGCCTCGAGCTGCCGGCCTATGCGGGCAGCTACCGCCTCTCGCTCATCGCGCTCGGGAACTGCAACACCGCCACGGCCCGAAAGCTGACGGCCGTGCTCCGTAAGGCTGCGGCGCAATGAGAGGCCCCGTGCCACCTCCCCCACAGAGGTGACACGGGGGTTCCAGTCTGACGCGCCAAGCGCCTCGGCTCCAGAGCAGAGGGGCGCCTTTCTTCGTACGGCATCCCGGAAGACCCCCGCGACCGTCCGACCGGTCCGGGGGCGCGGCTATCAACCGACAGGAGGTTGACACGCATGAGCGACCTTAGCCGAAAGATCTTGCTCTTGGTACTGGGTTGGTTACTTCCGGCACACGGACAGCGCCGGGCGACGTCCGGCATGTCGTACACCACTCTGCGCACCACCGCGCGCCCCCGCCCCTTCGGTGCCTCCGCTGACCAGGCCTCGCCACCCCGCCGAGGTCCCGCTGCGCGGCGAGGACAGCTGCTTCGTACGGCGGCCGGCCGTATCTGCTGACCGACGCGGAGTGGAGGAGACCGTGCGGCGGCTCAACCGGTGGTCGTCCGGGGGAGGCGGGCGGCGGTGAGGTGGGGGGCGGCGTACACGTCGGCGTACGGCTACTGCGCGGGCAGCGCGAACGCTGCCCTCACTATGCGCTCAGCGACCGGATTCCTCTGCTCGCTCTTGGCGTCGGTGGCGTTGACGGAGAAGACGAGGGTGCGGGACAGGTCCTCGGTTGCGGCGAAGAGTGTGCTGTAGCCGGGCCGGGATCCGCTCTTCAGCCAGATGATCTTGCCGTCGCCGGCGTCGTAGCGCTGCAGGCCCGCGCTCATCGTGGCGCCCTTGACGTGCGGGACGGTGAGCATCTCCCGTTCCAGGAGCGACTGCGGGACGATCTTGCCCTGGAAGAGCGCGACGACGAACTTCTCCAGGTCGGCGGTGGTGGAGATCATGTCTCCGGCCGCCCAGCGGTCGGACATGTTCCACTCGGTCGCGTCCACGGTCCGGCCGTCCGCCAGCTTCTGGTAGCCGCGGTTGTGCGGGCCGTGGATCCGGGGGTCGGGGCCCTCGGGGAAGGACGTGTGCCGCATGCCGGCCGGGCGGAAGATGCGTACCGCGGCCTGGTGCGCGTACGAATCGCCGGTGGTCTGCTCGATCAGCATGCCGAGGACGGTGTAGTCGATGTTGCCGTAGCGCTGTTTCTTGCCCGGGCCTTCCCCAGGGCCCCGGTACGGACCCTTGGCGACAGAGGACGCGACGACGGCTTCCGGGGTCAGGGTCTTGAAGCGGTTCTCGTACCCCTCGGCGTTCTCCGGGCCGAGGGTGGCGCCCGGCTGGAGCCCGCTGGTGAACGTGAGCAGCTGCCGGACGGTGATGGGCCGGAAGGCGTCGGTCAGCAGGCCGGGCAGATAGTGCTGCACCGTCCCGTCGAGATCGATCTTTCCCTCGGCGGCGAGTTGCAGTACGAGAGCCGAGGTGACGACCTTGGTGGTGGAGCCCGCGCGGAAGCGGGCGTTCTCCAGGGCCTTGCGGTGGCTTTCGAGGTCGTGGACGCCGGCGCTGCCGTGCCAGCTGCCGTGGCCGCCGACGCGCACGAGGGCGGCGGTGGCGTCCTTGTCGGGGAGCCCGCGGAGGGCCTTTTCCAGTGCGGGCACGTTCGGGCCGGTCGATGGGTGACCGGTCCCCGCCTGAGCCGTTGCCACGTCGGTGCCGGGCGCGTCGGCCAGGGCGGGGGCCGACGCGCCGGCGGACAGCGCGAGCACGAGGGCGGCGGCGAGAGCCGCACGTGTACCTCTGTGGCTGTGGTTGCGGCTGCGGAAGTGCAAGGCATGCTCCGTGGTGTGAACGGCCGGTGCGTACGGCTTTCATGCTGCCGAGCGCAACCGCACCGCGGATCACCACAATGGGGGGTGTTCGACCCTGAGGTCTCCCGGAGGCGATCCGGGGCAACCGGGTTGTACGGCTCGGGGTTTCGTCAGGGTCGCCCCTTAGGGGAGGACGGGGACGGGGTCACCGAGGCGGGGTCACTGCTTGTCGTACAGCCCCTCGATCTCCTTCGCGAAGTCGCGGGCCACGGCCGCCCGACGCAGCTTCAGCGACGGGGTGAGATGGCCGGTCTGCTCCGTGAAGTCGGTTGGGAGGACGGCGAAGCGGCGGATGGACTCCGCGCGGGAGACCAGGCTGTTGGCGTCGTCCACGGCATGCTGGAGGTCGGCCAGGAGGCGGTCGTCGCGTACGAGTTCCGCGAGCGGCACGTCGCGTTTCCTGGTCATCTGGCGCCAGTGGGCAAGGCCGTCGGGGTCGAGGGTGATCAGGGCCGTGACGTACGGGCGGTTGTCGCCGAGGACCATGCACTGGCCGACCAGGGGGTGGGAGCGGAGGCGGTCCTCCAGGGGCGCGGGGGCGATGTTCTTGCCGCCCGTGGTGACGATGATCTCCTTCTTGCGGCCGGTGATGGTGAGGTAGCCGTCGGAGTCCAGGGCGCCCAGGTCCCCGGTGGCCAGCCAGCCGTCCCGGTCGGTCATGGGGACGGCCGTGCCCCGGGCCGCGTCCCAGTAGCCGGTGAAGACATGACCTCCCTGGAGGAGGATCTCGCCGTCGTCGGCGATGCGGACGGCGCTGCCGGGCAGCGGCCAGCCGACCGTGCCGATACGGGGGCGGAGGGGCGGGGTGACGGTTGCGGCGGCGGTGGTCTCCGTCAGGCCGTACCCCTCGAAGATCTCGATGCCGGCGCCGGAGTAGAAGGCGGCGAGGCGGTGGCCCAGTGGGGAGCCGCCGCAGATCGCGTAGCGGACCGCGCCACCCAGGGCGGCGCGGATGCGGCGGTAGACCAGGGGGTCGTAGAGCTTGCGGGCGGCCTTGAGGGCGAGGCCGGGGCCCGGTCCGGTCCCGTGTTCCTGGGCCTCGACGGCCTCGCCGTAGGCGCGGGCTATACGGGCCGCGCGGTCGAAGGAGGCGGCCCGGCCCATCTTCTCGGCGGTGGCGCGGCCGGTGTTGAAGACCTTCTCCAGGACGTAGGGGATGGCCAGGAGGAAGGTGGGCCGGAAGGCGGCGAGATCGGCGAGGAGGTCGTCGGTCTGGATGCTGGGGGCGTGCCCGAGGCGGACCCTGGCGCGGAGACAGCCGACGGCGACCATCCGGCCGAAGACGTGGGAGAGGGGGAGGAAGAGGAGGGTGGAGGCGGGTTCCTGGCTCACCGACTTGAAGACGGGGTGGAGGAGTTCGACGGCGTTGTCCACCTCGGCGAAGAAGTTGGCGTGGGTGAGGGCGCAGCCTTTGGGGCGGCCCGTGGTGCCGGAGGTGTAGATGAGGGTGGCGAGGGAGGCGGGGCCGACGATGGCGCGGCGCTCGTCGACGGCCTCGTCGGGGAGGTCACGGCCCGCGGAGACGAGGTGGGAGACGGCCCCGGTGCTGAACTGCCAGAGGTGGTCGAGGGCGGGGAGTTCGGTGCGGATGCCGCTGATCAGGCGGGTTTCCTCGACGCTCTCCCCCACGCAGGCGCGGGCGCCGGAGTCGTGCAGGATCCACTGGGCCTGGTGGGCGGAGGAGGTGGGGTAGAGGGGGACGGTGACCAGGCCGGCGGCCCAGGCGGCGAAGTCGATCAGGGTCCATTCGTAGGTCGTACGGGCCATGATGGCGAGCCGGTCGCCGGGATGCAGGCCATGCGCTATCAGGCCCTTGGCCACCGCCCGTACCTGGGCGGCGAATTCCGCGGCGGTGATGTCGCGCCAGGCGCCGCTGGGCTGTTTTCGGGCCAGGACGGCATCGGCGGGGGCCTCGGCGGCGTTGATGAAGGGAAGGTCGCCGAGCGAGCCGGTGTGGACGGGCGGGGCCAGGGCGGGGACGGAGACCTCGCGGACGGTGCCGTTGAGGACGGTTTTGTGCGGCTCGGTGAGGGTGGGGGCCGGGACCGGAGTGGCGGCTCGGGTTTCGGGTGCGGCGCTTTCCTGGCTGAACACGGGCGGCTCCTCATTTCTTCCGTGGGAGGGAAATGGCGGCGCGTTCTTGCGTGGGGGGGGCGCGTTCTTGGTGCGAGGTCCGCGGGTGGGGGTCAGGCGGGGTGCCCAGGCCGGGGGCCGGTGGCGTTGGGGTGCGTACGGTGTGCCCGCGTTCGCCGGCGAGTTGGGGTGTCGGTCCCTGGCCCTGCAGTCGGCGCTGCAGTCGGCGCGGCAGTCGGTCCTGAAGCCGGTACTGCCGTCGGTACTGCCGTCGGTCCGCCGGCAGCTCTCATCTCGACCAACCCCTGACCCGTCAGTAACCTTACTTCGAAGTAAATTTACGCGAGGACCGGGAGCCGGCCAATCCCCGGTCACCGCCTTCCTCTTGCCGATTCCGGGTGGGCGCGTCCGCCAACCAGTCGGCGCCGGGCGGAAGCCCCGGCCAAGGGTCCGCCCGGCGCCGCCGGGTGCATCAACAGGTCGGACGGTGCGTCAGCCGCCCGGCGCCCACCGTTCGCCGTCGGTCATCCGACCGAGGCCCGCCCAGGCGAGGTTCATCAGCGTGGCCGCCGTGTCCTTCGCCGAGGAGTGCTCTCGTTCTCCGTAAGCCCCTTCCCCTTCGCTGGAGTTGGACCACTCGGCGAGCGATTCGGCCGCGCCGACCATCGCATGGGCGAGGCCGGCCACCTCGCGGTCGGCCAGTTCCCCGGCGCAGCCCGCTTCCTTGGCGGCTGCGCCGATCAGGTCCGTGACGAACTCCACGATCTCGGCGCGCATCGCGGCCACTTCGAGGGCGAACGGCTCACCGTGCGTACGGGCCTGCTGATGCAGGACGGCCCAGCCGTCCGGGTGTTCGGCGGTGTGTGCGAAGAACCCCTTCAGTCCGCTCCACAGCTGCCGGTCGGCCGGCGCGTCCGGCTCCACGGCCGCCGTCACGGCCGCCACCAGCGCCGCCCGCTCCCGCCGGATGACGGCGGTGAACAGCTCGTCCTTGGAATTCAGATAGAGATAGACCAGCGGTTTGGAGACCCCGGCGGCCTCGGCGATCTCGTCCATCGAGGCCGCCCGGTAGCCGCGCCGGGCGAACGTCCGCACCGCCGCATCCAGCATCTGCTGCTCCCGGACCGCCCGCGGTACCCGCTTGCTCTTCACGGCACCCATGCCGAATACCCCTCCGTCCCGCCCCTTTGCCGCATTTACTGCAAAGTAAGTTTACGATCTTCGCCTCCCGCACCCAGTTCCTTGACATGATCTCGCCATAACGAGACGATACGGTTCGTCGCGGGCGCGCGTGGTCATTGCGCACCCTCGCTCCTTCTTCCTGCTTCCTCCCTTTCCCCTACGAACAGGACCGGCCGTGCAGCAGTTCATCGACGCTTCCACCCCCGGCATCCGCCTGTGGACCGAACAGCGTGGACCCGCCGACGCTCCCCCGCTGCTCCTGGTCATGGGCGCCCAGGCGAGCGGCCTCGGCTGGCCGGAACCGCTGGTGGACGCGCTGGCCGCGCACCACCGGGTCATCCGCTACGACCACCGCGACACCGGGCGCTCCAGCTGGCCGTTCGAGGAGCAGCCGTACCGGATCGCCGATCTCGCCGCGGACGTCGTCACCGTCCTGGACGGGCTCGGCATCCCGCGGGCGCACCTCGTCGGCCTGTCACTCGGCGGCATGCTTGCCCAGATGACGCTCGCCGACCACCCCGACCGGTTGATCAGCGCCACCCTCATGGGCACCAGCGCCCTCAGCACCACCCCCTACACCCGCCCCGACGGCACCACCGTCCCGGTCGGCGAACTCCCCGGCATCGCACCCGAGGTCCTGGAGATGTGGGCCCGCCCCGTCGAGGACCACGGGGCGGAGGCCGAGGTGGAACGCCGTGTCGCACACTGGCGGGTACTCGCCGGTGATCTGCTGCCCTTCGACGCCGGCTTCTTCCGCGCCCTGGAGCGCCGCATCATCGAGCACACCGGCCACTACCGCGTCGGCACCGCGCACGGCCGGGCCGACGTCTCCGGCATGCTCCGCACCGACGCACTCGCCGGGAACCGGGTCCCCACCCTCGTCATCGCCGCCCCGGCTGAGCCGGTCTTCCCGCCCCCGCACCCTCAGCACATCGCCCAGGCCGTCGGCAACGCCCGTCTCGTCGAGATCCCGGGCATGGGCCACGCCCTCCCGCCGGCCGTCCACGCCCCGCTCGCGGCGGCGATCCTGGCGCATACGGGGGCGGTGCCGCCCGCCGGGTAACGGGCGCCGCCGGACACGACGGCGCCCCCGCAGCCGTCCATCCGTACCGGATCTACCGGGTGTTGCCGGATGTACTGACTGCGGGGGCGCCGTGGTGTTTCTGCGAGTCCCGTTCGCTACGGGACCCCGTTGACCACGAGGTCCCGTTCGCTGCCGGCCTCAGCCGGCGGCGGCCGCGGCGGGCACCGGAGCGGCTTCCGCCTCGGTCACCGTCCCGGTAGCGGCCTCGGGCTCGGTCCCGGTCCCGGTGTCGCCGATGCGGATGCTGGTCGCGGCGGCGAAGGCCTCGCGGTCCAGGATCTTCTCCTTGGCGGAGACCAGGATCGGGATGACCGACTGTCCGGCGACGTTGGTGGCCGTCCTCATCATGTCCAGGATCGGGTCGATGGCCATCAGCAGACCGACGCCCTCCAGGGGCAGCCCCAGGGTGGACAGGGTCAGCGTCAGCATGACCGTGGCGCCGGTGAGGCCCGCAGTGGCGGCGGAGCCGATGACCGAGACGAAGGCGATCAGGATGTAGTCGCCGATGCTCAGGTGGACGTCGAAGATCTGGGCGATGAAGATCGCGGCGATCGCCGGGTAGATCGAGGCGCAGCCGTCCATCTTGGTCGTCGAGCCGAACGGCACCGCGAAGGAGGCGTATTCGCGCGGCACACCGAGGCGCTCGGTGACCTTCTGGGTGACCGGCATGGTGCCGACCGAGGAGCGGGAGACGAAGGCCAGCTGGATGGCGGGCCAGGCGCCGCGGAAGAACTGCAGCGGGTTGACCTTGGCGACGGTCGAGAGCAGCAGCGGGTAGACGCCGAAGAGGACGAGCGCGCAGCCGATGTAGACGTCGACGGTGAAGGTCGCGTACTTGCCGATCAGGTTCCAGCCGTACGTGGCGATGGCGTTGCCGATGAGGCCGACGGTGCCGAGCGGGGCAAGGCGGATGACCCACCACAGGGCCTTCTGCAGCAGCTCGAGGACCGAGCGGCTGATGGTGAGGACCGGTTCGGCCTTCTCGCCGAGCTGGAGGGCGGCGATACCGGCGACGGCCGCCATGAAGACGATCTGCAGGACGTTCAGCTCGGTGAACGGCGTGATGATGTCGGTGGGGACGATGCCGGTCAGGAAGTCGATCCAGGAGCCGGCGTGGTCGGGGAGCTTGCCGTCCTTGGGGGTCAGGCCGGTGCCCGCGCCGGGGTTGGTGAGCAGGCCGATGGCCAGGCCGATCGCGACGGCGATCAGCGAGGTGGCCATGAACCACAGCAGGGTGCGGGTGGCGAGCCGGGCGGCGTTGTTGACCTGCCGCAGGTTGGTGATCGACACCAGGATCGCGAAGAAGACCAGCGGGGCGACGGCCAGCTTCAGCAGCTGGACGAAGAGGTCGCCGATGTGCTGCAGCGTGGACGTGAGCCAGCCGAGATCACCGCTCTTGGCGACCCAGCCCAGCAGCACGCCGAGGACGAGACCGGCCAGGATCTGGGCCCAGAAGGGGACCTTGGGTATTCGGGACGTCTTGGAGGCGGTGGCCTGGGCAGACGTGGGCGAGGACGACAACGGACACACTCCGGTGAGGACAGGCGTAAGGCACAAGGGACGGCGTGGAAAGGCGCCAGGAGTCCGTACGCAGGGATCTCCGGCCGCTGGATATGTGGTGGTCAGCGGCGGCAACAGGCCGCGGACACACAGCGGCAAAGATCGACGTGCAGGCGCGCCACGAGCGGAACGCTCATGGGGGACGGGGGCGCAGCTGCTGTCTTCATGTAAAGCACGTTAACACTTGAACTTTGAGGGACCCAAAGAAAATCTTTCAGACGGGGGCGGACGGGCGACGCGACACAGGGGACGAAAGGGGCGTAAAACGCGGCGGGCGCCCGGCCGTTGGGGAGTGCGTTCCCAACAGCCGGGCGCCCGGTGGCGCGAGGCTCGGTGTGAGGCGTCTTACACGCCGTCCTCCTGGCCGCGGTTGGCCGCGAGGCGCTCGCGCTGGCGGTCGACCTTGGCCACGATCTGCTCGGACATCGCATCCCGCTGCCTGCGCAGCAGCACGAAGCTGAGCGGAGCGGAGATCACGATGGCCAGCAGCAGGAGCCAGGGGAGATTCGAGCTGCCGATGCCGAGGGGGATGATCCGGAAGTAGGCCAGCACCCACACCACGGCGAACGAGGCGATGAAGAGGCCGATGCGAAGCGCGGTGTAGCGGAGCGTGGCGAACTGGGGGCTACTCACGGACTGGACCTTCTTCTCAACGGCAACCGAAAGGGTCTCCTGCCAGTGAAGCACAGCGGCACGGGCGATCTTTCCCGGCCCCGCGGCCGCCGGACGATGCCGGGTCCCTCACCCGGGGTCACTGTCCGCGGATCACCGGCAGTGGATCGCCCGCAGCCCGGTCACGCCGTCGTAGGAGCGGTTCAGCAGCGGTTCCGGTAGGGGTACGCAGCCGAGCTCCGTGACGGCGGACTCGGCCTTGCGCCGGTCGGCCTCCCGCAACGCCTCGGCGGGATCGTCCGCCCGCTGCCGCCCCCGCTCAGGCCAGCTCGAGCCACATCGTGATGTCATCCCGGAACTCCCCCTCCGCCACCTTGATCGCACCCGGGACCCGGCCGACCACCTTGTAGCCGCAGGCCTCGTAGAAGCGGCGGGCGCCGGTGCCGCCGCGGCAGGTGAGGCGTATACCGCGGATGCCCTCGAAGGTGCGGGCGGCGTCGGCCACCGCGGACATCAGGGCGCGGCCGATCCCCCGGCCCTGGAGGGAGGGGTCCACCATGACGGTGTAGACCCACAGCCAGTGCTGCATCAGGCGGTGGCCGGTGGGGGCGAGATACGCCGTCGCCAGGACCCGGCCGGTCTCGTCGCGGCCGACCAGCAGGCGCTCGCGGCCCTCGGCCAGGGCCGTCAGCTTCCTGAGCAGATCGGGACGTATGTCCTCGCGGGTCACCGGCGGGACGAAGCCGACCGCGCCGCCCGCGTTGGAGACGTCGGTCCACAACCGGCACAGTCCGTCGTGGAGTTCGGGGGTGACGGAAGGGTCCAGGTCGAAACGCACGTTCATGACCCGGACCCTAACTCCCGCCACTGACAGACGTCCGTGACAGAGGTCCGTACCGCCGGGTCAGACGCGCATCGGCTGCGGGGACTCGCGGCGGTCCGGGTCCGGGCCGAGGTACTCGCGGATGGCCTCGTAGCGGGTGTTGCGCTCGACGGGGCGGAAGCCGGCGTCGCGGATCAGCTCGAGGAGGTCCTCGCGGGTGAGCTTGTTCGGGGTGCCGTAGTTGTCCGCGTCATGCGTGATCTTGTACTCGACGACCGAGCCGTCCATGTCGTCCGCGCCGTGCTGGAGGGCGAGCTGGGTGGTCTGCAGACCGTGCATCACCCAGAAGCACTTGATGTGCGGGACGTTGTCGAACAGCAGGCGGGAGACGGCGAAGGTCTTGAGGGCCTCGGCGCCGCTGGCCATGGTCGTACGGGCCTGCAGCCTGTTGCGGACCTTGCCGTCCTGCATGTCGACGAAGTCGTGCTGGTAGCGCAGGGGGATGAAGACCTGGAAGCCGCCCGTTTCGTCCTGGAGTTCGCGCAGGCGAAGGACGTGGTCGACGCGGTGGCGGGGCTCCTCGATGTGCCCGTAGAGCATCGTCGAGGGGGTCTTGAGGCCCTTTTCGTGGGCGAGGCGGTGGATGCGCGACCAGTCTTCCCAGTGGGTGCGGTGGTCGACGATGTGCTGCCGGACCTCCCAGTCGAAGATCTCGGCGCCGCCGCCGGTCAGCGACTCCAGGCCGGCGTCGATCAGCTCGTCGAGGATCTCGGAGGCGGTGAGCCCGGAGATGGTCTCGAAGTGGTGGATCTCGGTCGCGGTGAAGGCCTTCAGGGAGACCTGCGGGAGGGCTTCCTTGAGCGCCTTGAGGGAGCGCGGGTAGTAGCGCCAGGGGAGGGTCGGGTGCAGACCGTTGACGATGTGCAGCTCGGTGAGGTTCTCGCCCTCCATCGCCTTGGCGAGGCGGACGGCCTCCTCGATGCGCATCGTGTACGCGTCCTTCTCGCCCGGCTTGCGCTGGAAGGAGCAGTAGGCGCACGACGCGGTGCACACATTCGTCATGTTGAGGTGACGGTTGACGTTGAAGTGGACGACGTCGCCGTTCTTGCGGGTGCGCACCTCGTGGGCGAGGCCGCCCAGCCATGCCAGGTCGTCGGACTCGTAGAGGGCGATACCGTCCTCGCGGGTCAGCCGCTCTCCGGCGTGGACCTTCGCCTCCAGCTCGCGCTTGAGGCCCGCATCCATAGATGCAGCCATCCCGTCGCCTCCCAGTGTCCCGGCCACGTCAGTGCCGTATCCGTGCCGTATCGGTGCCGTATGCGTGCCGCCCCGGTGCCCGTTCGGTACCGAAAAACGGCTTCGACGAGCCTACTCCCCCGTCTTCCGGCGGACGGCAGCCCCCGGCCGCCGGGCCGGCCGAGGCCGGGTGTACGGGCGGACGGAGGCCTCCTGGCGCCGCCCCGTCCGCCCCTGCGGCACAGCGCTGCTCGCCCTTACGCGTCCTCTTCGGGCAGTTCGCCGACGCGGTTCTCCCATTTGGTGGAGAGCACGATCGTGGTGCGCGTACGGGAGACGCCCTTGGTGCCGGACAGCCGCCGGATGGTGCGCTCCAGGCCGTCGACGTCACCCACCCGCACCTTGAGCATGTACGAGTCGTCGCCGGCGATGAACCAGCAGTCCTCGATCTCGGCGAGGTCCTTGAGCCGGCGCGCCACGTCCTCGTGGTCGGCGGCGTCCGACAGGGAGATGCCGACCAGCGCGGTGACGCCGAGCCCGAGGGACGCGGCGTCGACCGTGGCGCGGTAGCCCGTGATCACCCCGGCGGCCTCGAGGCGGTTGATCCGGTCGGTGACGCTGGGCCCGGAGAGGCCCACGAGCCGGCCGAGCTCCGCGTACGAGGCCCGTCCGTTCTCGCGAAGTGCCTGGATGAGCTGCCTATCCACCGCGTCCATGCCCTCAAGCCTTCCAATCTTTACGCATTTTCGGGTTTCGCATGTAGAATCTAAGGCATACAGGGCCACAAGCCCTGCATTTCTTTCGAATCCTCCACCGATCAGCCACAAACTGATCAGCGACGATCTTCAACAGGAGCAGTCACCGTGTACTCGATCGAGATGGCCTACGCCCGCATGCGCGAGCTGCAGGACCAGGCCAATCGTTCACGTGCCCAAAAGGAAGCGGCCCCGCGGGCCCGGCGCCTGTTCGGCCGCGCCACCGCGGCCAAGAAGCGCTAGACACCACTAGGACGGGTCCGGGGCGCCCTCCTCCTTGGAGCCGCCTCGCAGTTCCCCTTCCCAGCGCCGGTACAGACCGTGCGGCACCTCTGCCGCATCGAGCACCCGGCCCGCGACGAAGTCCACCAGATCCTGGATGTGCGTCGCCCCCGCATAGAACGCCGGAGAGGCGGGCAGCACCACGGCGCCCGCCTCGTCCAGCGCCACCAGATGCTTCAGCGTCGGTCCGTTCAGCGGAGTCTCGCGCACCGTGACCACCAGCCGGCGGCGCTCCTTGAGCGTCACGCTCGCCACCCGCTGCAGCAGATCCTTCGAGAGCCCGAGCGCCACCCCGGCCACACACGCCGTGCTGGCCGGGACGATCAGCATCCCCTTGACGGGGTACGAACCGGACGACGGGCCAGCCGCCAGATCACCGGCCGGCCAGTACCGCACCGCCGCCAGATCCGCCTCGGTCACCGGGAACGTCCCCGGCTTGCCGTCCGCCCCCAGCGCCAGCCATTGCCGCAGGTCAGTGCGCCAATGCGCATCCCGGAAGGCGATACCGGTCTCGTCCAGCAGGGTCAGTCGCGAGGCCCGGCTGACGATGAGGTCCACCGTCTCGCCCGCGGCGAGCAGCCCGCGCAGCACGGACGCGGCGTACGGGGTTCCGGACGCGCCGGAGATCCCCACGACCCACGGGCGGCGGCGGCCGGGATCCGGCTGACCGGTGTTACTGATGTCGTTGTGCGGCGGCTCCACAACTCGAGCCTATCCGCAGGAACCACCGACCCCCTCACGGCCGTTCTTACCTGTGCGCCCCTCGCGCGGCCTGCCGGGGGCCGCCCCGCCCGGAGCGAGACGGCGGGGGGGACGGGGGACGAGAAGGGACGACCGGACGATGACAGCACGCGCGAAGCCCGTGATCTGCCTGATGCTGATGCTGGGGTGGGTCGCCCTGCTCTGGCTGCTGGAAGGCGTCGACTTCGTCACCGGCGGCGCCCTGGACACCTTCGGCATCGCGCCGCGCGACCCCGCCGAGCTGGTCGACATCGTCCCCGCCGCCTTCATGCACTTCGGCTTCGGGCATCTCGCGGCCAACACCGTGCCGCTGCTGGTCCTCGGCTTCGTCGCCGCGCTGCGCGCGGGCATCCGCCGCTTTCTCGCCGTCGCCCTCCTCGTCATCCTCGCCAGCGGCCTCGGCGTCTGGCTGACGGCCGCACCGGGCAGCAACACCGCGGGCGCCTCCGGCGTGGTCTTCGGCCTCTTCGGCTATCTCCTGGTGCGCGGCTTCATCGAACGCAAGCTCCTCGACATCGGCATCGGGGTGCTGGTCGGCGCGGTGTACGGCTCGATCGTCTGGGGCGCGCTGCCGACCGACGGCCAGATCAGCTGGCAGGGCCATCTGTTCGGGCTGATAGGCGGGGTGGTGGCGGCCTTCGTCCTGCGGGAACGCCCCCGTGCCGTCACCGCCCGAGCCGCCGTCCGACCCGTCCCGTAGTCTCACGAGACGGAAACCGTCGGCTGCCGCGGTCAGTTGACGCCATCGCGGCGGTGGGCGACAGCAGCAGTGACACGGGGTGAGCCAGCATGTCCGATTACCACCAGCCCGGGTACGGGCCGCAGCAGCCGTACGGTGCCCAGCCGGGCTGGGGCACCGGTCCCTCGGCGGGCGGCTACGGCTATCCGGGCGCCGGCTACCCTGCGGGCCCCGCCTACCAGCAGCCCGCCCCCGGCTACGGCCCGCAGATGCCCTCGCCCTCGAAGGGCCCCGCGATGTGGACCCATCTCGGCGCGCTGCTGACCGTCATCGTGGGCTCGCTGCTGTGCTGCGGCCTCGGCGGCTTCACCGGCTGGGTCGCCCCGCTGTCCATCCGCAACAGCGCCCGCAACCAGCACGACCCCTTTGTCCGCCACCACGCCACCCAGGCGATGAACTTCGGCTTCACCCAGGCCATCGTGGCGGTCCTCGGGGTGATCCTCTGGTTCGCCAGCGGCTTCACCTTCGAGGCCCTCGCCGATGAAGGACAGAAGGCCGGTGACGGCATCGCGGTCCCGCTGCTGACCGTGATGGGCATCATGGGCGCGTACTTCATCTCCGGGCTGGTCTGCGCCATCATCGCCACCGTGAAGGCCAACCACGGCGAGCTGTGGAGCTACCCCCGGCTGATCGCCTGGCCGATGGCCAAGGGCTGAGCCGCCGGCGCGCGGCGGCCCGTCGGACGGGCTCCGCCAGACCGTCAGACCGTCAGTCCCCGCACCAGCACATCCAGCAGCGCGCAGACGAACAGCGCGATCCCGATGAAGCCGTTGACCGTGAAGAAGGCCCGGTTGAGCCGGGACAGGTCGTGCGGGCGGACGATGGTGTGCTCGTAGAGGAACGCCACGGCCACGATCACCAGACCGGCCCAGAAGAACACCCCGGCGCCGGTGGCCAGCGCGTACCAGACCAGCAGGGCCGTGGTGACGGCATGACTGGCGCGGGCGCCGTGCAGCGCCGCCGGGATGCCGAAGCGGGCCGGCACCGACTTCACGCCGTGCGCCCGGTCGGCCTGGACGTCCTGGCAGCCGAAGATCAGGTCGAAGCCGCCGATCCAGACGCCGACCGCGAGACCGAGCACGACCGCGTCCCACGACCAGCTGCCGCTGATCGCGATCCAGGCGCCGACCGGGCCCATCGCCTGGGCCAGGCCGAGGATGGCGTGCGGGAAGTTGGTGAAGCGCTTGCCGTACGGATAGACCACCATCGGGATCACGGCGATGGGGGCGAGGGCCAGACACAGCGGGTTGAGCAGCGCCGCGGCGCCCAGGAAGATCACCACGGCGATCAGCGCGCCGGTCCAGGCGGACTTCACAGTGACCGCGCCGGTGACCAGCTCACGGGTCGCGGTGCGCGGGTTCCGGGCGTCGATCTCCCGGTCGATGATGCGGTTGCAGGCCATCGCGAAGGTGCGCAGCCCGACCATGGCGACGGTGACCAGCAGCAGCTTGCCCCAGTGGATGGTCCGGTCCCACTGGAACATCGCGGTGAGCGAGGCGATATAGGCGAAGGGCAGCGCGAAGACGGAGTGCTCGATCATCACCAGGCGCAGGAACGCCTTGGTGCGGCCCGGCCGCTGCGGGACTGCTGCTGCGGATGCGGTCACAGCCCGTACTCCGTCCAGCGGCGGTCGACCAGGGCGGCCGTCCGCGGGTCGGACTCGACCATGTTCGGCCACCCCCCGTCCCGCGTATAGCCCTCCTCGGGCCACTTCTTCGTCGCGTCGATGCCCGCCTTGCCGCCCCAGAACTGCTGGTAGGAGGCGTGGTCGAGATGGTCGACGGGGCCCTCGACGACGGTCAGGTCACGGGCGTAGTCCGTGTTGCCGAGCGCCCGCCAGGAGACCTCGTGGAGGTTGTGGACGTCGCAGTCGGCGTCGACGACCACGATCAGCTTGGTCAGCGACATCATGTGCGCACCCCAGATGGCATGCATCACCTTCTGTGCGTGCTTGGGGTACTTCTTGTCGATCGAGACGATCGCGCAGTTGTGGAAGCCGCCGGACTCGGGCAGGTGGTAGTCCACGATGTCCGGGACGATGATCTTGAGCAGCGGGAGGAAGAAACGCTCCGTCGCCCGGCCCAGCGGACCGTCCTCGGTCGGCGGGCGGCCCACCACGATCGACTGGAGCAGCGGACGCCGCCGCATCGTCACACAGTCGATCTTCAGGGCGGGGAACGGTTCCTGCGGCGTGTAGAAGCCGGTGTGGTCGCCGAACGGGCCCTCGGGCAGCATCTCCCCGGGCTCCAGCCAGCCCTCCAGCACGACCTCGGCGTTCGCCGGGACCTGCAGCGGGACGGTCTTGCAGTCGACCATCTCGATCCGCTTGCCCTGGACGAAGCCCGCGAAGAGGTATTCGTCGATATCGCCGGGCAGCGGCGCGGTCGAGGCGTAGGTCACCGCCGGCGGGCAGCCGAAGGCGATCGCGACCGGCAGCCGCTCACCGCGTTTGGCGGCGGCCTGGTAGTGGTTGCGGCTGTCCTTGTGGATCTGCCAGTGCATGCCGATGGTGCGCTTGTCGTGGCGCTGGAGGCGGTAGAGGCCCAGGTTGCGCACGCCCGTCTCGGGGTGCTTGGTGTGCGTCAGGCCCAGGTTGAAGAAGGAGCCGCCGTCCTCGGGCCAGGTGAACAGCGCCGGCAGCCGGTCGAGATCGACCGCGTCGCCCTGGAGCACGACCTCCTGGACGGGCGCGCTGTCGCCCTTCACCTTCTTCGGCGGGACATGCGTCATCCCGGCGAGCTTGCCGAACGCCTCCCGTACGCCGACGAAGCCCTGCGGCAGCTCCGGCTTGAGCAGCCCGGCGATCTTGTCGCTGATGTCTCCGTACGCCTTGAGGCCGAGCGCCTTCAGGAGGCGGCGGTCCGTGCCGTACACATTCATGGCCAGCGGCATCGCCGAGCCCTTGACGTTCTCGAAGAGCAGCGCCGGCCCGCCGGACTTCTGCACCCGGTCCACGATCTCGCCGACTTCCAGATACGGGTCGACCTCGGCCTTGATGCGCTTGAGGTCGCCCTCGCGCTCCAGGGCCCGCAGCAGGGAGCGAAGATCGTCGTAAGCCATACGCCCCAGTATCCGGTACGCACTACCCTGTACGGGTCACCGGGCCCCGGCGTCGGGCCCACCGTCGCGCGCAGGGGGCCGTTCCGCAATGCTCAGGTATCTGCCGTTCCTCCTGGTGCTGGCACTGTGGATCTACGCCTTCATCGACTGCCTCAACACCCCCGAATCACAGGTGCGCGGCCTGCCGAAGGTGGTGTGGGTGCTCATCATCCTGCTCTTCGGCGAGGTGCTGGTCGGCCCGATCGCCTGGCTGGTGGCGGGCAAGCAGCGGCAGCCGGCGGGCGGCAACGGCAGCACGCCCTCGGAGTGGCACCGCAACCACAGCACCACGAAGTGGGTGGCGCCGGACGACAATCCGGAATTCCTCCGTTCCCTCAAGGAGGAGAACAAGAAGGACGAGGCGCTGCTCAAGGACTGGGAGGCCGATCTGCGCCGCCGCGAGGAGGAGCTGCGGCGCAAGGAGGCCGGGCAGGGCGACGCCCCGGACGGTTCCCAGGGGCCGGAGGAGAACCCGCAGGGCAAGGGATAGCGCCGTGGACCGCACTCCGGAGGAGGCCCGCGCGATGCTGGCCACGGCGGTGGCCGAGGCACGGGCGGGGCTGGCCGAGGGCGGGATCCCGATCGGGGCGGCGCTGTACGGCGCCGACGGCACGGTGCTCGGACGGGGGCACAACCGCCGGGTCCAGGACGACGACCCTTCGGCGCACGCCGAGACGGCGGCCTTCCGCGCCGCCGGGCGCCGGCGCAGCTACCGCGGGACGACGATGGTCACCACCCTCTCCCCCTGCTGGTACTGCAGCGGCCTGGTGCGGCAGTTCGGCATCTCGCGCGTGGTGATCGGCGAGGCCCGTACCTTCCACGGCGGGCACGACTGGCTCGCGCGGCACGGCGTGGAGATCGTGCTGCTGGACGATCCCGGGTGCGCGGCGATGATGCGGGACTTCATCGGAGCGCACCCCGCGCTGTGGCACGAGGACACCGGGGACGCGTAGGCCGCCGGGCGCCCGGTGGAATTCGGTGGCCCGCGCCCCGTCCGTAAGCCAGGATGAGCCGCCATGAGCACCATCGGCCCGCACGCCGCCGCACCCGAACCCGTCCGCCGTATCCGGGCCCTGCACACCGAACGGACCGTCACCGTCTATCAGGCGTACGCCCCCGCGCTCGGCCTCCCGGCAGCCCGCGACGGCCGTTTCCCCGCGGCCTGGAAGCGCGAGCGGATGACGTGGATCAAGCCGTCGTTCCTGTGGATGATGTACCGCTGCGGCTGGGGCACCAAGGACAGCCAGGAGACCGTACTGGCCGTCGAGATCGACCGGGCCGGCTTCGACTGGGCGCTGCGCCACGCCTGTCTGTCGCACTACGACGCGGACGAGCACCCCGACCGGGCGGCCTGGAAGCAGCAGCTGAAGGCCGCACCGGCCCGGGTGCAGTGGGACCCGGAACGCGATCTGCATCTGGCGCCGCTGCCGTACCGCTCCTTGCAGCTGGGGCTGGCGGGTGAGGCCTCGCGGCGGTACGCGGACGAGTGGACGGTGGCCATCACGGATGTGACGCCGCTGGCCCGGGAGATCCATGCGCGGATGCGCGCCGGCGACACCGGGGCGGCCGCCGCGCTGCTGCCCGAGGAGCGCCCGTACCCGGCACCCGAGGGAACTCCGGGCCTTCTCCGCGTGTCCTGATACAGGATCACAATGACGCGGTTCGGGCGATAGCGGGTCCGCCGCGCACTGCTCGGTGTGGCGTACCGGACGTAGCCCCGACCGGCCAACTCACGCCGGTTCACGGCCCATTGATGCAGCGTTCAGCTCTCTCCCCCTGCCCGGGAAACCCAGGCGCCGCCACAGTCGGTGCGGCCCACCGAGGCCGTACGCGACTCAGGGAGAGTGGCACATATGCCCGACATGACCCGACGCAGACTCCTCGGCTCCGCGGCCGGCGCGATCGGCGGCGGAGCCGCGCTGTCGCTGCTGCCGCCCAGCGTCCAAAAGGCCGTCGCCGCCGGTCCCCCACGTCACGGCTCGCTGCAGGACATCGAGCACGTGGTGATGCTCATGCAGGAGAACCGCTCGTTCGACCACTACTTCGGCACCCTGCGCGGCGTCCGCGGCTTCGCCGACCCGGACGCGCTCACCCTGCCGGGCGGCCGGTCGGTCTTCCACCAGCCGGACGCGGAGAACCCGGACGGCTATCTGCTGCCGTTCCGCCTCAACACCCACACCTCCAGCGCGCAGGCCATCCCGTCCACCAGCCACGCCTGGTCCGTCCAGCACGAGGCGTGGAACGGCGGGCGGATGGACCGCTGGCTGCCCGCGCACCGCAAGGCCGACGGGATCAACGGGCCGTATGTGATGGGCTATCACACCCGCGAGGACATCCCCTTCCAGTTCGCCCTCGCCGAGGCGTTCACCCTCTGCGACAACTACTTCTGCTCGGTCTTCGGCCCCACCTGGCCCAACCGTCTGTACTGGATGACCGGCACCATCGACCCCGGCGGGACCCGCGGCGGCCCGGTCCTCAACAACACCGCGCCCGAGCCGTACCGCTGGACGACGTACGCGGAGCGGCTGGAGGCGGCCGGCATCAGCTGGAAGGTGTACCAGGAGGAGGACGACTACGGCTGCAATCTGCTGGAGCAGTTCCGGACGTTCAAGGACGCCAGGCCGGGCGAGCCGCTGTACGAGCGCGGGGTGCGGCCGCAGCCGGCCGGGACCTTCGAGGACGACGCGCGCAACGACCGGCTGCCGGCCGTTTCCTGGCTGATCCCCACCAGCACCCAGTCCGAGCACCCGGACTATCTGCCGGCCGCCGGCGCCGACTATGTCGCGCAGAAGATCGAGGCCATCGCCGCGAACGAGCGGGTGTGGCGCAAGACCGTCTTCCTCCTCAATTACGACGAGAACGACGGGCTGTTCGACCATGTGCCGCCGCCGGTGCCGCCCGCCGGAACGAAGGACGAGTTCGTCCAGGGCCTGCCGATCGGCGGCGGCTTCCGGGTCCCGTGTCTGATCGTCTCTCCCTGGACGGTCGGCGGCTGGGCCGCGGGCGATGCCTTCGACCACACCTCGGTGCTGCAGTTCCTGGAGCGCTTCACGGGTGTCGAGGAGCCCAATATCAGCGACTGGCGGCGGGCCGCCTTCGGCGACCTGACCTCCGCGTTCGGCTTCGGGCAGGGGGCGCCCCGCCCGCCGCGGCTGCCGGACGACACGGCCGAGCAGTTGGCCGAGGCGCAGTGGGAGGTGGCGCATCTGCCGAAGCCGGTGCTGCCGGGGGCGGGCGGGGACCAGCGGCTGCCCCGTCAGGAGCGGGGGCGGCGCAAGCGGCGCTGAGCGTCCCCGGATACGCAACGGTGCCGCACGGGGTGGTCCCCGTACGGCACCGGAAGCGGCGTCTCGGCCCCCGCTGGCTCAGACTCTCGCGGCTCAGACTCCCGCGTACGAGTGCAGGCCGGTCACGAAGATGTTCACGCCGTAGTAGTTGAAGAGGTAGCAGGCGAAGGCGATCAGGCCCAGGACGGCGGCCTTGCGGCCCTTCCAGCCGGCCGTGGCACGGGCGTGCAGATAGCAGGCGTAGGCGACCCAGGTGATGAAGGACCAGACCTCCTTGGGGTCCCAGCCCCAGTAGCGGCCCCAGGCGGCCTCGGCCCAGATGGCGCCCGCGATGATGGTGAACGTCCACAGCGGGAAGACGGTGGCGTTGATGCGGTAGGCGAGCTTGTCCAGCGAGGCCGCCGAGGGCAGCCGCTCCAGCACCGAGGTGGCGAACTTGCCGGGCTGCTCGCCCGCCGGGTCGGCGAGCTTGGCCTCGTGGCGGTCGCGGAAGAGGTAGAGCAGCGTGGCGACGAAGCCGACGTAGAACGCCGCGCCGCAGATGATCGCGCAGCTGACGTGGATCCACAGCCAGTACGAGTGCAGCGCGGGCACCAGCTGGTCGCTGGCGGTGTACAGGACGCTGACGGCCAGGCCCAGGTCGAGCAGGACGGTGAAGACCAGGGGGAGGCCGATCCAGCGGATGTTCTTCTTCAGGACGAGCAGGACCAGGTAGAAGGTGACCGCGACGGCCGCGAACGTCGTGGAGAACTCGTACATGTTGCCCCAGGGGGCACGCTGTACGGACAGGGCGCGGGTGAGGACGCCGCCCACGTGCAGCGCCCAGGCCAGGACGGTCAGCGAGATCGCGATCCGGCCGTAGAGGTCGCCCTTCTCGGTGCCGCCGTGGGCGCCGGGGCCGTCGGGGACGTCACGGCTTCCGGCCGCGGTCTTGGTGACGACCGTCGGGCGCTCCAGTACGGCGGTGCCGCCGCCCTTCTGGGCCACCGTCACGGAGATCGCGGGCGCCTTGGCCTCGGCCGTCAGGGCCGCGGCGGTGCGGCCGACCTTGCTGCGACTGCCGAACACCCACTCGACCATATGGGCGAGGAAGGCGAGGGTGTAGACCGTGATCGCCGAATAGACCAGCAGATTGCTGTTGTGAGCCAGTGTCTCGTTGGCTGCGGCCGCGAGGGTCACGCGCGCGCTCCTTCGGAGGGGTCAGCAGGATCGGCAGAGTCGGTGGGCTCCGTCGGGTCTTGAGGCCGCTGGGCAGAGGCCGTTTCACGTGAAACATCAGCGGTTTCGTCCGCAGGCTCGGCGTCCGGTGCCGGCGGGGCATCGGGTACGAGCGCCACGGCGAGGTCGCCGAGTTCGTCCGGCAGCCGGGGCGACTCGCTGCGGCCCAGGCCCGCCATCTCGACGACGGTGACGCCATCGGCGCCCCGCTCGGCCCGGACCCAGACCCGGCGGCGCTGGATGAACAGCGATCCGGCCAGGCCGGCCAGGGCGAAGACCGCGCCGGTCAGCGCGAGCTCGTTGCCGGACTGGTGAGAGATCTTGAAGCTGGCCCAGCTCCTGATGCCCTCGAAGGTGATCGAACCCTGGCCGTCCGGCAGCCGCATGGTGCTGTCGTCCTCGACGTCCTTCTTCGTCAGGCCGCCCTTGATGCCGGTGTGCTGCGCGGCCTGCCGCTCCAGACGGTCCTTGGGCATCAGCATCTTCTTGAAGATGTTGCCCTTGGCGTCCTTGTACTGCTTCATCCGCTTGGTGTCGAGCTGGTAGACGTTCTGCGGCAGGCCGGAGTCGACGCCCAGATCACCGTGCCAGGCGTTCACCGCCAGCACGGGGAAGTCCAGCGCGGGGAACTGCGAGAACATCGACCCGGAGTTCTTGCCGCCGAAGGTCGGTACAAACAGCCCGTTGAAGCCGAGCTGGTTGCGCTTGCCGTCCTTGGTCTGCGCGCCCGGCACCTTGACCACACCGGTCGAGGTGAAGTTCTTCGGGTCCTGCGGCAGGAAGGGCACCGCGCCGTGGTAGACGACCTTGCCGCGGCCGTCCTTGACGGTGACCACCGGCGAGTAGCCGTGCGAGAGCAGATAGACCTTGTTGCCGGCGATGTCGAGCGGCGTGTTCACCTCGATCGCGGTCTTGTGCTCCTTGCCGTCCGCGCCGTTGAAGTAGGTGATGTGGGCGCGGAAGACCCGCGGGGTGCCCTTCTGCGGCCCGGTCCGCTCGTAGGTCGCCTCGAACCTCTTCAGCGTGAAGCCGAAGGGCTCCATGGTGTCGGTGTCGAAGAACGGGCCGGACGTGAAGTCGTCGTACTGGACGAGGCTGTTGGCGAAGCCGTCGCCCTCGGTGATCAGCTTGCCGCCCTCGGACTTCCACAGGCTGCCCACGGCGAACGCGACCAGCATCACGATCAGCGCGACGTGGAAGACGAGGTTGCCGACCTCCCGCAGATAGCCCTTCTCGGCAGCGACCGCGGTGCCTGTGCGGTGCGCCCGGAACCGGCGCTTCTTCAGCATCCGCTGCGCCGCCTCGAGCACCGCCTCGGGCTCGGCCTCCGTACGCCAGGTGGTGTACGCGGGCAGCCGGGTCAGCCGGCGCGGAGCGGCCGGGGGGCGGCCGCGGAGCTGGCCGACGAACTGCCAGCTGCGCGGGACGATGCAGCCGATCAGCGAGATGAACAGCAGCAGGTAGATCGCCGAGAACCACACCGAGCTGTAGACGTGGAACATCCCCAGCTTGTCGTAGACCGCACCGAGGGTGTCGTGCTCGGCCTTGAACTGCTCGACCTTGACCGGGTCGATGCCGGTCTGCGGGATCAGTGAGCCGGGGATGGCGCCGATGGAGAGCAGGAAGAGCAGCAGCAGCGCCACCCGCATGGAGGTCAGCTGCCGCCAGAACCAGCGCGCCCAGCCGAGGGGGCCGAGCGAGGGGAGGCCGATGTCTTCCTTGGGGGCGGTGGAGAGCTGGGATCCGGCGGTGCCGAGATCACTGCCCGCGTCGGGGGCGTCCGGAGTGCCGGTCTCCGGGTCGCGGGGGATGCCGGTCTTCGTGGACATCAATCAGATCCCAACATTGAAGCTTTGTGTCCAGCCCTGCAGCTGGGACATCAGGCTGTCCCAGGCGCCGCTGACGAGGAGGATGCCGAGCGCGACCATCATGCCGCCGCCGATCCGCATCACCCACTGGTAGTGCCGCTTGACCCAGCCGAACGCGCCGAGCACCCGGCGGAAGGCCAGCGCCACGGCGATGAACGGCAGGCCCAGGCCCAGACAGTAGGCGACGGTGAGCAGGGCACCCCGCCCGGCGCTGGCATCGGTGAGCGCGAGGGCGTTGACGGTGGCGAAGGTGGGACCCATGCACGGCGTCCAGCCGACGCCGAAGAGCACGCCGAGCAGCGGTGCGCCGGCCAGGCCCATGGCGGGTTTCTTGTGGAAGCGCAGTTCGCGCTGGCCGAAGCGCGACAGGACACCCGCGAAGGCCAGGCCGAGCAGGATCATCAGCACGCCGAGGATGCGCGAGACGACGTCCTTGTAGCCCTGGAGGTTCTGCCCGAAGTACCCGAAGAGGGCGCCGGTGGAGACGAAGACGGTGGTGAAGCCGAGGACGAACAGCGAGGCGCCGGCCAGCATCCGGCCGCGTCTGGCCTCGCCGAGGTCGGTGCCGGTGACGCCGGTCACATAGGACATGTAGCCGGGGACCAGCGGCAGCACGCAGGGGGAGAAGAAGGAGACGAGTCCGGCGAGGAGTGCGATGGGGGCGGCGGCGAGCAGGGTTCCGGAGACGACGGTGTCTTCCGCGGCGTTGGCAGCGAGCTCGATCACGGGATCACTTCTCGGCGATCAGCGGGGCGATCATCTTGCGCAGGCCGCTCTTGTCGAGCGGGCCGAGCGAGCGGGCGGCGATCCGCCCGTGCCGGTCGATGGCGATCGTCGAGGGGATGGCCTGCGGGTTGAGGCTGCCCTTGGGGAAGCGCAGCAGCAGCTTGCCCGTGGGGTCGAACAGGCTCGGGTAGGGCACCTTGTGCTGTTCCTCGAAGTTGACGGCCTGCGCCTTCTCGTCGCGGGTGTTGATCCCGACGAACTGGACGCCCTTGGTTTTGGTCTCCTGTGCCACCGCGGCGAAATTGGGTGCCTCGGCGATGCAGGGGCCGCAATACGATCCCCAGACGTTGAGGACGACGACCTTGCCCTTGTAGTCGGCGATGTTCAGCTTGTTGGTGCCGGTGGTCGTCCGGGCGGACAGCTCGGGCGCCGGCTGCCGGTCGCCCTCCGGCACGGTGGCGACACCGCCCTTGCCCTGGACGAACTTGGTCTGGGCGGAGCCGCCGGAGGCGCCGTCACCACAGGCGCTCAGCGTCAGCGAGGCCGCCGCGGCCCCCGCGGCGAACAGGGCGATGCGACGGCGGCCGGTGCGGCGTGGACGGCAGGCACTCATGTGAAAAGTTTCGCATGGGCCGGTTCGGGATCTTCCGCACCCCCCTCGCACGGCGCCGCCCGTCACAAAGGGGCATGTCAGGACGTACGGAACGGGGCTCGCCCGGTGTCTCAGGCCGCCGAGAGGTAGGCGTTCCAGCCGCCGGCCGGCCGCTCCCCCACACCCAGCCGCTGGAGCTTGGCCAGTACTTCCGGGTCCTGTGCGTCGAGCCAGTCGGTGAACTGCCGGAAGGAGACGAGGTGCACATCCCGGTTCTTGTCGTCGGCGATGCGCTTGAGCGCTTCTTCCACGGCGTCCATATAGATGCCGCCGTTCCACTGCTCGAAGTGGTTGCCGATGAAGAACGGCGCGCGGTTGGTCTCGTAGGCCCGCTGGAATCCGGCGATATAGGCGCCGGTGGCCTGCTGCCGCCATCCGGGGTAGTTGGCCGGCGGGGCCTTGGTGGAGTTCCGCGACTGATTGGCGAGGATGTTGTAGTCCATTGAGAGGACCTCGAAGTCGTGGCCCGGGAAGGGCATCAGCTGGAGCGGGAAGTCCCAGACGCCGGACTTTTTCCCGGGCCACCGCTGCTGACCGCCGGACGAACTGGCGTCATAGCGCCAGCCGAGCTTTTCGGCGGTCGGCAGCAGATTCTGCTGACCGAGCAGACAGGGGGTGCGGCCGCCGACCAATTCCTTTCGGTAATCGAACGGCAGCGGTTCTATGTCCGTGAACCCCGTATGCGTACGCCACTTGGTGACGAAATCCACCGCCTGGTCGATCTCCGACTGCCATTGCTGCGGCGTCCAGTTCTTCACCGAGCCCGAGCCGGCGCAGAAGTGACCGTTGAAGTGGGTGCCGACCTCATGGCCGTCCAGCCAGGCCTCGCCCACGTACTTCAGCGTCTCCTTGATGTGGGGATCGGTGAGATAGCCGATGTCGGAGGCGCCGCGGCGGTTGTTCGGCGGGTCGTAGAGGTGCTTCTTGGATTCCGGCAGGAGATAGAGGCCGGAGAGGAAGAACGTCATCGCCGCGCCGTGGTCCTTGGCGAGCTTGAGGAAACGCGGGAAGAGGCCGTTGCCGACCTCTCCCGCGCCGTCCCAGGAGAAGACCACGAACTGCGGCGGGGTCTGGCCGGGCTCCAGCCGTTCGGGCCGCCTGGGCTGGTGGGGCTGCGCCCCGGAATCGGCGGTGGATCCGTCACCGATGAGCCTGGACCGGGCCCGCACCGAATCCTTCACCCGCTGTTTGTCCGCGCCGTCACCGGAACCGGGCGAGGAACAGCCGGCTATGCCAAAGGCCGCCGCCGCGCCGATCCCCATGCCCAGAAGGTCCCGCCGACTGATCGCGCGCATACCGTGACCCCATCCGTACTCGCCGTACTCGATATCCATATAAACGGACAACCGAGTGGAGGGCATGTCGACGGATGAGGTTCCCGCTATTCGCTCACATCTCTTATTTCCCCGGGATTTGACATACCGCCAATTGAGGCAGCATCAGGCCCCGAAAGCCTTGGACTTCCCCTTGGCGGGTTTCGCGCCCGCCAGAAGATGGGAGGGAACCAGATCGCGCGCCGGCTCGCTGTAGCCCACCGAGATGATCTTGTCGCCGTGGAACGTGAACGACGTCAGCGAGGCCAGCGTGCACTGCCGCTTCCGCGGGTCGTGCCACAGCCGCCGCCGCTCGGCGAAGCTGCGCACGATCCAGATCGGCAGCTGATGGCTGACCGCCACCGCCTCGTGCCCGCGCGCCGCATCCCGCGCCGCACCGAGCGCCGCCATCATCCGCACGACCTGCTCGACGTACGGCTCCCCCCACGACGGGCGGAACGGATTGGTCAGGTACTTCCAGTTCCCCGGCTTCTTCAGCGCGCCGTCGCCGACCCCGAAGGTCTTCCCCTCGAAGACATTGCCCGCCTCGATCAGCCGCTCGTCGGTGGCCAGCTCCAGACCGTGCGCCGCCGCGATCGGCAGCGCGGTCTCCTGGGCGCGCTCCAGCGGGGAGGCGACGACATGCGTGATGTCCCGCTCCGCCAGATGCTCCGCGACCCGGTCGGCCATCTTCCGCCCCAGGTCGGAGAGGTGATAGCCGGGCCGGCGCCCGTAGAGGACACCCTCCGGGTTGTGCACCTCGCCGTGCCGCATCACATGCACCACGGTGATGTCGTCGCCGCTCATGCCGTCGCCGCCCTTCCTGGCGTCCGTCGCGTCTCCCGCCACCGTGCTCATGCCGTCGCCTCGGCGGCGGCGCGTGCGGCGGCCGGCAGGGCGGCGGCGATCCGCTCGACCGCCCGCGTGTCGTGCGCGGTCGAGACGAACCACGACTCGAAGGCGGACGGCGGGAGGTAGACGCCCTGCTCCAGCATCGAATGGAAGAAGGCGGTGAACCGGAACGACTCCTGCGCCTTGGCCTCGTCGTAGTTCGTGACATCCCGGTCGGTGAAGAAGACCGAGAACATGTTGCCCGCCACCTGGAGCCGGTGCGCCACGCCCGCCTTGCTCAGCGCCCCGCCGACCAGCTCGCGCAGCTCGGCCGAGACCGCGTCGACCTTCTCGTACGCCGCCTCGTCCAGCAGCCGCAGCTGGGCGACGCCCGCGGCGGTGGCGATCGGGTTCCCGGACAGCGTGCCGGCCTGGTAGACGGGGCCGGCCGGCGCGAGGTGCGCCATGACATCGGCGCGCCCGCCGAAGGCGGCGGCCGGGAAGCCGCCCCCCATCACCTTCCCGAAGGTCATCAGATCCGGGCGGACGCCGTCGATCCCGTACCAGCCGGAGCGGCTGACCCGGAAACCGGTCATGACCTCGTCGGAGATGTAGAGCGCACCGTGGGCGGCGCAGAGGTCCTTGAGCCCCTGGTTGAAGCCCGGCAGCGGCGGCACCACGCCCATGTTCCCCGGCGACGCCTCGGTGATGACGCAGGCGATCTCGCCCTCGTGCGCGGCGAACGCGGCCCGGACCGCCTCGAGGTCGTTGTACGGCAGCACGACGGTGTCGCCGGCCTGCGCGCCGGTCACCCCCGGCGTGTCGGGCAGACCGAAGGTCGCCACGCCCGAACCGGCCGCGGCCAGCAGGGCGTCGACATGCCCGTGGTAGCAGCCGGCGAACTTCACGACCTTGGCCCGGCCTGTGAAGCCGCGCGCCAGCCGGATCGCCGACATCGTCGCCTCGGTGCCGGAGGACACCAGCCGCACCTGCTCGACCGGCTCGATACGGCCGACGATCTCCTCGGCCAGTTCGACCTCACCCGCGCCGGGCGTGCCGAAGGACGTACCGCGGGCGACCGCCTCCTGGACCGCGGCGATCACCTCGGGATGCGAGTGACCGAGGATCATCGGCCCCCACGAACACACCAGATCGACATATTCCCGGCCATCGGCGTCGGTGAGGTACGGACCCGTACCGGACACCATGAACCGGGGCGTACCGCCCACGGCCCGGAACGCCCGCACCGGGGAATTGACGCCGCCGGGCGTCACCACGGACGCCCGGTCGAACAGCGACTGCGAAACAGGGGCTTCATACGGAAAAGACACTGTGATCCTGACCTGCATAAACGGAGGGAGGGCGGCGGCACACGGACACGGCCCGGCTGACAACGGTACGAAATCCCCGCGCGGTCCCCTCAGGGCGCCGCCCGGTTCCATCTCGGTCCCTTTTTGATTCCTCTCGCTCACGACCGGGCGTCAGCCCCCGTGCGTCTGCAAAACTGGGGCGACGTACGAGTAAGTCACGCAAGCAATGGTCTCAGAGCCGCCCAGGGGCGCGTGGCCGGGCGTTTCACATGCCCGCAACGGGGGAGGTCTCTGAGACGATGATCGGGTTGCGCGGCTGGGGCTGCGAGTGGTCGGGTGGAGATATGCATCGCGGTGGCGAATTGGGCGAGGGGACCGATGACCGGGGTCCCGAGCGCGTCCAGCGCGGCCGGCACCGGCGCGAGGGCGTCGAGGAAGCCGACGACGTCCAGAGCATCACGGGCAGGGAAAGCAGCGCCGACAGCAGCGGGGAACACATCGGGGAACACAGGGGCGGCCGCATGGGGGTGACATACAAATACTTCGGTGCGCCCAATGGCGCGACCGCGGCCCGGGTCCCGATCTCCATGCGCCCCGAGGAACTCGGCGGTGACGAGCTCGGCATGGGCGGCATGTTCTCCAAGATCAAGCCGGAGACCATGGCCGCCATGGTGCTGACCGGCATAGAGGGCATACCCCTCCATAAGGTGCCCCCGCTCGAGCTGGTCGTGCTCCACCCCGACTACGCCGTCGTCAAACTCCCCATGACCGTGGTCGACCCGCTGCGCGGCGTCGGCGAGGAATCGGTCGGCGCGGCCGCCTTCATCTGGTCCACCGTCCCCGACCGCGGCGGTCCGCGCGACGCCTACACCGTCTACCAGCTCCTGCACGAGTGGCAGGACTTCAGCCACCGGCTGCATGAGGCGGGGCATCAGGCGTACTGCCTGGTCTGGCCCTGAGCCGCCGGTCGCGCTGACCGCTCCGGCCGCTCCGGCCGGGGTCAGGCGGCGGCGTGGCGGTGATGCTGCCGGGGGTGATGGTGTGCCAGTACGGAATGCGGATCACCGGCAGCCGCATCGACGGGGGCATGATCCGTGTGCACGGTGGCCGCGGTCAGCCGCGGCACCGCATGGATAAGCGCATGCTCGGCCGCCACCGCCAGCCGGTGCGCCGCCACGACCGACAGCTGCGGGTCGACCACGATGTCCGCCTCGGCCCGCAGCGTGTGGCCGATCCACCGCATCCGTACCGGCCCGATGTCCCGCACTCCCGGCACACCGCGCAGCGCGAACTCGGCCCGCTCCACCAGCTCGGGGTCGACCGCGTCCATCAGCCGCCGGCAGACCTCCCGCGCCGCGTCCCGCAGGACCAGCACGATGGCGAGGGTGATGACCAGGCCGACCACCGGGTCGGCCGCGCGCCAGCCGAGCGCCGCCCCGCCCGCACCCAGGAGCACCGCGAGCGAGGTGAAGCCGTCGGTCCGGGCATGCAGTCCGTCAGCGACCAGCGCCGCCGAGCCGATCTTCCGTCCGGTACGGATCCGGTACCGGGCCACCCACTCATTGCCCACGAACCCGACCACCGCTGCCAGCGCCACCGCGCCCAGGTGCGACACGTCCCTGGGGTGCACCAGCCGGTCGACGGCTTGCCAGGCGGCCACCACCGCCGACGCCGCGACCGTCAGCACGATGGCGATACCGGCCAGGTCCTCGGCGCGCCCGTAGCCGTAGGTGTACCGGCGATCGGCCGCCCGCCGCCCCACAAGGAAGGCGATGCCCAGCGGCACCGCGGTCAGCGCGTCGGCGCCGTTGTGCACGGTGTCGCCCAGCAGCGCCACCGACCCTGACCAGGCGACGACCACGGCCTGCAGCACCGTGGTCAGGCCGAGGACCACGAGTGAAATCCACAGCGTGCGCATCCCTTCGCGCGAGGTCTCCATCGCGGGGTCGACCTTGTCGGCCGCCTGGTGGCTGTGCGGCTTCAGCAGATGGGCGAGCCGGTGACGCAGGGACGGCCGGCGGGGTCCGCCGCCGTGCGGGTGGTGATCGTGACGGTCATCGTGGTGGCGAGGGTGAGGGTGGTCGTGCCGCCGGTGGCCGTGCTGCTTTCCCTCCATGTACTCACCGTGGCACAGCAACTGCATTGCAGCCACTGTCGATATAGGGGCTATGACCAGGTGCGATGCCGTCGCAGATGGCGGTGGGACGGGGGTGCGACGGGTCGGCGGGTCACTCGGCGGGTCACCAGGTCGGCCGGGCCGAGATCCCGCCGTCCACGACGAGGTCGTGGCCGGTGATCCACGAGGCCATCGGCGAGGCGAGAAAGACACAGGCATCGCCGATGTCCTCGGGACGCCCCAACCGCCCGGCGGGCACCGCCTCTTGCCAGCGCCGTACGCCGTCCGGCCAGTCGTCCTCCAGGCCGGGACGCCCGATCAGGCCCGGCGAGACGCTGTTGACGCGGATGCCGTACGCCCCGTACTCCAGCGCCGCCGACCGTGCATGCATCACCACCGCCGCCTTGGCCGCACAGTAGTGGGCATGCAGCGGTGCGGGCCGGGCCGCCTCGATGGACGCGATATGGGTCACCGACCCTCCCCCGGCCTCCCGCATCACACCCACCGCGGCCTGTGTGCATGCGAAAACGCTGTGCACATTGGGATCCGCCACCGCCCGCCAGTCGGCCAGTGACATGTCCGCCAGCCCCTGCGTCGGCTGCACCCCCGCGTTGTTCACCAGCGCGGTCAGCCGCCCGCGCCATGCGGCCGCGTCCGCGACCAGCCGGTGGCATTCCTCCTCGACGGCCAGATCGGCGGCCAGCGCCAGGGCGCTCCCGCCGTCCGCCTCGATCTGCCGGACCAGCTCCCGCGCGGCATCGGCGGCCGTACGGTAGTGCGCCACCACGGAGGCTCCGGCGGCGGCGAAGCGCAGGGCGATGCCGCGGCCGATGGTGCCGCCCGCCCCGGTGATCAGGGCCACATGACCGGTAAGGTCGGGGAGGGGCGAGCGTCCCTGATCACCACCGCGTTCCTGGTGACGGCCACCTTGGCCCGGGTGGCGGCCGCCCTCGCCCGGGTCACAGCCAGCACTGTCCTGGTGCCGGCCACCGCCGTCCCGATGGCCGGGCGCGCCGCTCACACGTTCGGGTGCATTTCCGGCTCCGGCGGCGTCGCCGGGAGCGGCCCGCCCGCCCCGCACGTTGAGGGCCCCACAGGGGGGCGTCGCACCTGTCATGCCCGGCTCAGCGCCACGATCCGCGCCGCCTCCTGGGGAAAGCGCACGGCCAGTTCGGCGGCGTCCCCGTGCTCGTAGTCCTCGACGGTGAAACCCGGTGCCATGGTGCAGCCGAAGAGTGCCCAGGAGCCGCCGTCGGCGACCTCGGCGGCCATCCACGTACCGGCCGGGACGGTGAACTGGACGTGCTGGCCGCCCAGGACGTCCGGGCCGAGGACGACGGTACGGGCGGAGCCGTCCCCGTACAGGAGCAGCAGGGTGAGCGGATCGCCCTGGTAGAAGTGCCAGATCTCGTCGGTCGGCAGCCGGTGCAGCGCGGCGAAATCGCCGGGCTCGGCGGTCAGCAGCATGATGATCGCCGTACCCTCCGGCCGGCCGTCGGCCCGTTCGGGCCCGGCCCAGGTCTGCCGGAACCGCCCGCCCTCACGGGGCAGCGGGACCAGCCGGTAGAGGTCGATCAGGGCCTCGGGCGTCGGCTGTTGCATCTACGGCCTCCCGTACTCCTGGCTTCGTCCACACCCTAGGCAGGGGCCGGCGCCGGCGCGGCCACAATCGGGCCATGTCTGATGCAGTGCCCAATGCCCTGCGTGATGCCGCGCCTGACGCCCTCTCGGAAGAGGCGGGCGAGTGGGCCGCGGTCGCCGCCGAGCTGGCCACAGCGATCAGGCGCATCTGATCTGCGATGTCACGGCGGCGGTGGGGTACCGCCGACGGCCTACGGGCACTGAGGGGGCGGGGCCTCAGGGCCGTTGGGCCGTCAGATAGCGCTGGACGGTGGGGGCCAGCCAAGCGACGAGCTCGTCATGGGTGAGGGCGACGGCGGGCGGCATGTGCAGGACATAGCGGCACAGCGCCATGCCCAGGATCTGCGAGGCGATCAGCGCGGCGCGGGTGGCCGCCTCCTCGGGCACCGGGCAGACGGTGTCGAGCACCGGCCTGATCTGCTCGGCGAAGATCCCGCGCATCCGTTCCGCGCCCGCGGTGTTGGTGACGCCGACGCGCATCATGGCGGTCAGCGTCTCGTCGCCCTCCCAGCGCTCGATGAAGTGGCGGACGAGCCGGGCGCCTACCTCACCGGACGGCACCTGGGCGAGGTCGGGGGCCCGCACGTCGATCTCCGAGGCGGCCGCGAAGAGGCCCTCCTTGTTGCCGTAGTAGCGCATCACCATCGACGGATCGATGCCCGCGTCCCGTGCGATGGCGCGGATGGTGGCGCGCTCGTAGCCGTCGGCGGCGAAGCGGTCCCGGGCGGCGGCGAGGATCGCGGCGCGGGTGGCCGCGGAGCGGCGGGGGCGGCGGGCGTGGTCGCCGGCGTCGGGGGCGGCGGCAGCGACGGGGGGTGCGTCGAGATCCACGTCGGGGGTGAGGGGAGGTCTCCGGTCGGCCATGCCAACAAATGTAGGCCAACACGTGTTGACATGCCAGTCGCGGGCGCTTTACGCTTGCCAACAAGCGTTGACCAACATGCGTTGGCATTGGAGGCGGCCATGACGGAGACCCACCGCAAGCCCGGCACCACCGACGAGCCCGGCACCACCGACCCGACAGCGATCCCCGAGGCCCCGCACAGCGAAAGCGCTGATGCCATCGCCGATGTCATCGTGGTCGGCGCCGGACCGACCGGGCTGCTGCTCGCCGGAGACCTCGCCGAGGCGGGGCTGCGCGTCACGCTCCTGGAGCGCCGCCCCGAAACGATCAGCAATCTCACCCGCGCCCTGGTCGTGCACGCCCGCACCCTGGAGCAGCTCGACGCCCGCGGACTCGCCGATGAGCTCGTCGCCGGAGGACATCGGCTCACCCGGCTCAGCCTCTTCGGTGCCGCCACCCTTGCCCCGACCGTGCTTGCCTCCCGGTTCCCGTTCGTGCTGGTCACTCCGCAGTACGAAGTCGAGAAACTGCTGGCGCGACGGGCCCGGCAGGCCGGGGTCACCTTCCGGTACGACTCCGAGGTGCTGGGATTCGACCAGGACGCCGACGGTGTGACGGTCCGCCTCCGCGATGCCGGGGGCATCCACCGCGCCCGCGCCGCCTACCTCGTCGGCACCGACGGCGTGCACAGCACCGTCCGCGAGACCCTCGGCATGCCCTTCCCCGGCCGGTCCGTGCTGCGCTCCCTGATCCTCGCCGACGTCCGGCTGACCCAGGAGCCCGAATCCCCGCTGACCGTCAACGGCAACGGCGACTCCTTCGCCCTGATCGCCTCGTTCGGCGACGGCATCCACCGCGTCATCGGCTGGAACCGCCACCGCCAGGCCTCCGATGACGCGCCCGCCGGCCTCGACGAGGTCCGCGAGTGCGCCCGGCTGGCTCTCGGCAGCGACTACGGCATGCACGACCCCCGCTGGATCTCCCGCTTCCACAGCGACGAACGCCAGGTCCCCGACTACCGCGTGGGCCGCGTCTTCCTCGCCGGCGACGCCGCGCATGCCCACTCCCCGGCCGGCGGCCAGGGCATGAACACCTGCCTGCAGGACGCCGCCAACCTCAGCTGGAAACTGGCCGCGGTGCTCCAGGGCCGCTCCCCCGACAGCCTGCTGGACACCTATCAGACCGAGCGCCACCCGGTCGGCAAGAAGGTGCTGCGCACCAGCGGCGCCATCCTCCGGATCGCCCTGCTGAGCAGCACTCCGGGGCGCGCCGCCCGCACACTGGCCGCGCAGCTCGTCAACCGCATCCAGCCGCTGTCCCGCCGAGCGGTCCGCGCCATCTCCGGCATCGACATCAGCTACCCCGCCGAGCGCGGCGCCCACCCGCTCACCGGCCGCCGCGCCCCCGACATCCAGCTGGCCGACGGCAGCCGCCTCTACGAACTCCTCCGCCAGGGCAGGTTCGTCCTCATCGCCCCCGCCGAGGAGACCGGCGTCCTCCGCCCCTCCGCCGACCGGCTCGTCACCGCCGCCTGGGGAAGCGGCCGCCGCACCGCCCTGCTCGTCCGCCCCGACGGCTATATCGCCTGGGCCACCGACGCCACCGCCCCGGCCGAGCGCGGCGCGGCGCTCCGTACGGCTCTCGCCCACTGGACCGGCACGGCAATAGCCCCCGCCGGCACCGGACCGGCCGGCCCGCCCGTCACCATCGGCTCATGAGCCGACGGGCCACGAACCACCAGCTACGGCCGACTGGCCACGAGCCGCCGCCCCCAACCGCTGACCGACCACCGACCACCCATTGCCCGTCGAGCACCACCACCCACCACCCACCGACCACCGACCACCGGCCACCGACCACCGACCGCTGGCCACGGGCCGAGCCACTAGCCACTAGCCAGTGAGCACATGCCGCAGATACGCCCGTGGGTCGGCCATATATCGCCGCCAGTGATCGACAAGGCCCAGCTCCGCCCACTCCACGCTCCGCATGCCGTGTTCGCCGACCTCGACGATCTCGGCACCCGGCAGCGCCGTCAGCAGCGGCGAATGCGTGGCGCAGACGACCTGCGCCCCTACAGCCCTCAACTCATCCATCAGGCCGACCAGTTGAAGACAGGAGGAGAACGACAGTGCCGCCTCCGGCTCGTCCATCACATACAGCCCCGGCTGCGCGAACCGTTCCCGGAAGGCCAGCAGAAAGCCCTCACCATGGCTCATCTCGACCGGAGACTGGGACAGCCGCTGTGTCTGCTGCTCGCGGCTCAGCGCGTCCAACGCGGTCTCGGCCCGCAGAAAGAAGCCGCGGCGTCGGGTGCGCGGCCCCCGGATCATCCGCCGCCCGGCGTATGTGGGGTCGAACCGCAGCAACGCGCCCAGCTCCGACGGCTCCCGCGAGCTGGCGTACTTGTAGCCCGCCGAGCCGCCGTACGAATCCAGGCCGAAGGCCTCCGCGAGTGCCTCCGCCAAGGTCGACTTCCCCGAGCCGTTCTCCCCCACCAGAAAGGTGACCGGCGCACGGAACGTCAGCCCTTCCTCGGCCAGCTGCCGCACACAGGGCACCGTCCAGGGCCAGCCGTCCTCGGCCGTCCCCTCGCCCTCCGGGAGATCCACATAGGCACGTTCGATGAGCATGTCCTCGAAGCTCTCACAGGGCACCGACAACGGCCTTCCCGACGGCGCACCCAACCCCCGCTCACCGGGCCGGGCGCCCTGCCCTGGCACCCTGGCCTCCATGCTGATCGCCCGCTCCATCGCCCTGTTCGTCGTCGCCGCGTTCTTCGAAATCGGCGGCGCATGGCTGGTCTGGCAGGGGATCCGGGAGCACAGGGGCTGGGTCTGGATCGGCGCAGGGGTGATCGCGCTCGGGCTGTACGGCTTCGTCGCGACCCTCCAGCCGAACCCCGAGTTCGGCCGCATCCTGGCCGCATACGGCGGGGTCTTCGTCGCCGGGTCGCTCGCCTGGGGCATGGTCGCGGACGGTTACCGGCCCGACCGGTGGGATGTCATCGGCGCACTGATCTGCCTGGCCGGCATGGGAGTGATCATGTACGCCCCTCGGGGCCGCTGACGCCCGCCTGCATATCCTGATCGCCAGGCACCACACAGGACACAGAACACAACACGCACCACGCACCACACAGCACGCACCACACAGCACGAACCGCCCGGCCGCCCCCGGTCGCACGACGAGCACGGGGACGCGGGGATCCGACCATCACCCCAGGTCCGAGGAGAGCGCATGACCGCCGACGCACGCCCTGCCGAGGGCCGTACCCCCACCGACGGCGCCCCGGATGCCCGTACCGCCGTCATCACCGGAGCGAGCAGCGGTATCGGCGCCGCCACCGCACGGCAGCTCGCCGCCGCCGGATACCGCGTCGTCCTCACCGCCCGCCGCAAGGACCGCATCGAGGCACTCGCCGCCGAGCTGCCGCACGCCGAGGCATACGCCCTCGATGTCACCGACCGCGCCGCCGTCGAGACGTTCGCGGCCTCCCTCGGCCGCTGTGACGTCCTGGTCAACAACGCCGGCGGCGCCCTCGGCGCGGAACCGGTCGCCACCGGAGACCCGGCCGACTGGCGCGCCATGTACGAGGTCAACGTCCTCGGCACGCTCCATATGACCCAGGCGCTGCTGCCCGCCCTCACCGCCTCCGGCGACGGCACCGTCGTCGTACTGTCCTCCACCGCCGGTCACGCGACCTACGAAGGCGGCGGCGGATATGTCGCCGCCAAGCACGGCGCCCATGTCATCGCCGAAACCCTCCGCCTCGAACTGTGCGGCGAGCCCGTACGCGTCATCGAGATCGCGCCCGGCATGGTCAAGACCGAAGAGTTCGCCACCACCCGCTTCCGCGGCGACACCGCCAAGGCCGCGAAGGTCTACGAGGGCGTCGCCGAGCCCCTCAGCGCGGACGATGTCGCCGACACCATCACCTGGGCGGTCACCCGCCCCTCCCACGTCAACATCGACCTGCTCGTCGTCCGCCCCCGCGCCCAGGCCTCCAACACCAAGGTCCACCGCACCGGTTGAGCGCAACAACAACCGGGCGGGGCGGCGCAGACGCGATGGAGCAGCCCAGATCCGCTGCTGCTCCATCGGATACCAGGCGGATCGCTGAGTGCCTGCCGCTACGTGCGTGCGGCCGTGGGTGACTGGTGCGCATCGGTGGGCCGCTGCTGTTCGGCGTCGACGATCCGGGACAGTCGTGGTACGCGCGAGCGGAGCATCACCATGATCGCGAGGATCAGGGCGATCCCCGGCACCTTCTGCAACCCGTCGGCCTGGCTCACCGGAAACGCGTAGACGATCACTGCGTTCAGCAGGGCGTAGCCGAGCATCGCGGCGGCGATCGCGGCGGTGAGTCGGCGGTGGGTGGTCCGCATCTGCGGGGAGTTGCGCCAACTGCGCTCGTACGCCGCGGCCCGCTCCGGGTCGCCCTTGGTGGCCATCGGTGTGGCTCCGGTGTAGGTGAGCGGGCGGCCGCGCCAGCAGGAGAGCAGGAAGACGGCAGCGGCGACGGTGAGGTAGACGGTGGGGCGCAGCAGCGCCAGCCGGGCGTCACCGGAGAGGGACAGCAGCGCGACCGTCGCTGCGAGTTCGGCGATGACGAGCAGGCCGAGCGCGTCCACTCGCCGTCCGCGGATCATGCGGGGAACGGTGTACCCGGCGGTGGCCGCGCAGGCGGTGATCAGCGCGGGCACGTCGGCGACGCCGAGCCAGTGCAGCAGGTAGTAGACGACGGTCGGAACGACCAGGTCGAGCAGGGTGGGCAGCAGGGCGCGTAGGGACCTGTTCATCGATGGGTTTCCTTTCCGGCAGGGCGGATCGCCTGGGCGAACCGCTCTCCGTAGCGCAGCGATTCGGCTACGGCGGCGAAGCCGTACCGGCACATCTCGGTTTCGTATGCGGCCACCGCCGGTACCAGCCCGGCGGGATGCCGGACGGCGGTGAGCTGGTCCGCGAGCACGGCCGCATCGCGCAGTGCGGTGTTGGCGCCGGTGCCGCCGGCCGGGGACATCGGGTGGATCGCGTCGCCGAGCAGGGTGACCCGTCCGGTGGGCCAGGCGGGCGGCCGGCCGGCGACGCGTACGTTCTGGACGAAGCAGTCTTCCGGGGCGGCCTCCCGCACCGCCTGGTGCAAGGCGGGGTGCCATCCGGTGGTCGCGTCGGCCGCGTACCGGTGCAGCCCGGCCGGCGACGCGGTACGCCACTGGTCTGCGCCGGCGAAGGGTCCCCGCGGTTCGCCGCTGAGCACCCACATCAGGTAGTCGGGCTCCGGGTCCAGTGACACCGGCGGCGTCACCGCGGCGGCGGCTTCCCCGTGCGATTGGCGGGCGCGGTAGGCCCCCCAGATCCCGATGTGGCCTTGCGGGGCGACCGTCACCGCGACCCGGTCGAAGAGCGGCGCGGGCAGCAGGTCCCGTAGCGCTGGGCGCAGTGTGGTGCGCCCCCACAGGCAGCGGACGCCGGTGTCGCGGGTCCCTGCGCGGGGCAGCAGCCCGGCGCGCACGGCCGAGCCCACGCCGTCGGCGCCGACCAGCAGATCGCCCTCGGCGGTCGAGCCGTCGGCGAGGCGCACCCGCACCCGGTCGGGGGTCTGCTCGAAGCCGACCACCTCCTGTCCGAAGCGCACCTCCCGTTCCAGGCCGGCCAGCATGATCTGGCGCAGCGTCAGCCGGTTGACCCCGGTGTGATCCCGGGGGGTGGCGGTGCCGTCGACGCCGACGTCGGTCGCGTACAGCGGGCGCATGCGGTGGTCGAAGACGGCGACCCGGGCCCGCGCCTCGTCATGGGAGGTGGCCAGGTACAGCCGGAACAGATCCTTCGGTAAGCAGGCGGCGAGGGCGTCGCCGCCCACGCGGTTGATGTTGATCCGGTATCCCCGCCGGTCGGCCCGTACCGTCGGCGCCCGTTCGAAGACCGTCACGGCCAGTCCGGCCTGGCGCAGTGCCTGGGCGAGGGCGAGGCCGCCCACCCCCGCACCGGCGATCAGTACCCGCAGTGTCACGCGGTCCCCCATGGTGGTGTGCTCCTGGTCGTGCGCTTCGCCGAGCGGTCACCGGTCCAGGTGTGGATTGCCCGCTTTCGCCTTGGACTCCTCGAACCGGGTCAGCAGGTCGGCGAGGGTTCGCACGTCCGCGGCGTCCCAGTCGGCGACGAAGGCCGTGAAGCGGTCGAGGCCCTGCTCGGCCAGCCGGTCGAGCTCGTGCCGTCCGGAGTCGGTGAGCGTGACGAAGCTGGAGCGGCGGTCCGCCGGATCGGTCGTCAGCGTCACGTGGCCGGCCTGCTGAAGCGTCCTCAGCTGGTGGGTGATGGCCGATCGGTGCACCTCCAGTGCGGAGGCGAGATCGGACGGACGCACCGCCTTGTCCGGGACCTCCCGCTCCGCCCAGCCGAGCACCTGGAGGACGGCGAGGGACGCCGCCTCCGGAATCCTGCGGCGGGCCCGTTCCACACCGGCAGCCACCGTGTTCACCGCGAACGCCAACCGTGCCACGTCGTCTCTGCTTGGTCGCATGACATCACGGTAATGTAGTTGATTGACTTAATCAACTGGATTGGTTTCAAGGCCACGGACCCAAGGTCACGGGCTCAAGGTCACGGGCTCAAAGGTCCGTTCAAAGGGGGGACGAACAAGACCATCCGCAAGCATCAAGCCCCGGACCGCGTACGGTCCGGGGCTTGCCGATCACGTGTCGTGCCGGGCCTCAGCCCTTCACGCAGACCACCTGCTTGAGGTGGGCGACAACCTCCACCAGGTCCCGCTGCTGCTCCATGACCTTCTCGATCGGCTTGTAGGCGCCCGGGATCTCGTCGATCACTCCCGAGTCCTTACGGCACTCCACACCCCGCGTCTGCTCCTCCAGGTCCCGCGTCGAGAACCGCTTCTTGGCGGCGTTACGGCTCATCTTCCGGCCGGCGCCGTGCGAGGCGGAGTTGAAGGACGCGGAGTTCCCCAGACCCCTGACGATGTAGGAGCCGGTGCCCATCGAGCCCGGGATGATGCCGAACTCGCCGCTCCCCGCCCGGATGGCGCCCTTACGGGTCACCAGCAGGTCCATGCCGTCGTACCGCTCCTCCGCCACATAGTTGTGGTGGCAGGAGATGACCTCCTCGAAGGTCACCTTCGCCTTCTTGAACTCGCGCCGGATCACGTCCTGGGTGAGGGCCATCATGATCTCGCGGTTGTGCTTCGCGTACTCCTGCGCCCAGAACAGATCGTTCCGGTACGCCGCCATCTGCGGGGTGTCCGCGATGAAGACGGCGAGGTCGCGGTCGACCAGCCCCTGGTTCTGCGGCAGCTTCTGGGCCACGCCCATGTGGTACTCGGCCAGTTCCTTGCCGATGTTGCGGGATCCGGAGTGCAGCATGATCCACACGGCCTGGTCGGCGTCGATGCAGAACTCCCAGAAGTGGTTTCCGCCGCCGAGCGTTCCCATCTGCTTCGTGGCCCGCTCATGACGGAACTTGACCGCCTCCGCGACGCCGTCGAACCGGGCCCAGAAGTCCCCCCACCCCGCGGTCGCGACGCCGTGCAGCCGCGCCGGGTCCACCGGCGCGTCGTGCATACCCCGCCCCACGGGAAGCACCTGCTCGATCTTCGACCGCAGCCGGGAGAGATCACCGGGCAGGTCGTTGGCGGTCAGCGAGGTCTTCACCGCGCTCATCCCGCAGCCGATGTCGACACCGACCGCCGCCGGGCAGACGGCCCCCCGCATCGCGATCACCGAACCGACCGTGGCCCCCTTGCCGTAATGCACATCCGGCATCACGGCCAGGCCCTTGATCCACGGCAGGGTGGCGACGTTGCGCAGCTGCTGCATCGCGACATCCTCGACCGCGGCCGGGTCCGTCCACATCCGGATGGGTACCTGCGCGCCGGGCACTTCGGTGTACGACATAACTTCCTCATTCCCCCGAAAACAGATAAAACGCAAAACGCGGACAAGTCATCGGATCTTGGACGGTTGACCGGCGTTCGCGGTGAGACGTGCGGTAGACATTGTGTCCATCGGCCGCCACTCGGCGGCAACCACATTTCGCGGGGATCCCGGCAGGGGAAGCATGGGGATCCCCGCAGGGGAAGCAAAGGGAAGGAGCCGCGACCGATGCGACGGAAGACGCCGCGCTCGTCGTTCGTGCCCGGTGCCGCGCTGGTGGCCGCCGCGGCGCTCGCCGCCGGCCTCACCGGCTGCACCGCCGGCTCCGGCACCGACGGCGGGGCCGCCGACGCCAAGGGCGGCGATGCCGCGACATCGAGCCAGGCCGCCGAGCCGGGCCGCTACCAGACCCTCCCGGAGGCCTGCGGGCTCCCCGCGCGCAGCACCGTGCGCGGCCTGCTGCCCGGCGACGACCAGCAGCTGTCGCACGACGAGGCGGAGAAGATCTACGCGGGCCAGGCGGAGGTCACCTACGACACCGACCGCCGCGTCGGCTGCCGCTGGAAGCGCGAGACGACCGAGGGCACCCGGCATCTGTCGCTCGACATCGTGCGGGTGGTCTCGTACGACCCCTCGGTCAGCGATGACGACCGGGCGCAGGAGATCTACGCGGGCAAGGAGCTGGCGGCGGAGATTCCGTCCGACGGTTCCGCCTCCCCCGCCTCGCCCACCTCACCGCCCCCGTCCGCCAAGGGCGGGGAGGCGAAGAGCACCAAGGGCGGCAAGGGTGCGGACGGGGCCACGGGGAAGCCGTCGGGCGGCCCGTCGTCGCCGTCGGCGGGGGCGAGTGCGGACGCCGGCGGCTCCACGGCGCCGCGCGTTCTGGGCGGTCTCGGCGATGTGGCGTTCCTGAACGACAAGCTGGCCACCGCGGACTCCGGTGTGCACCGTGATGTCACTGTGGTCTTTCGCACGTCGAATGTGGTCGTGACGATCACCTATGACCAGTGGTCGACGGACAAGGCCACCCTGCCGGAGAGCCAGGAACTGCAGGACAAGGCGCGTTCGCTGGCCGATGAGCTGGCGGAGAGCCTGAGCGAATAGTCCGGATTGACCTGCATCTGACACTTGCCGTTTTAGTGGCGCCTTGCCGCATTCATTCGATCGTTCAAACGACACGAACCGGCCACGGACCTCGCTCCGCCGCGTACCGTGCCGTCTAGCGCCGCCCCCGTACGGACCACCCGTACGGACTCCCGTACCAGCCTCGTGCGCGAGGCGGGGCCGCCGCCACGACGACGAACAGCGAAGGAACCATGCACCGTTCAGCCAAGCGACTCGCCAGCCTTCTCGCCTGCGCCGCAGTCCCGGTGATGCTCGTCGCCGGCTGCTCCGGCTCGGACACCAAGACCTCCGACAAGGCCTCCGAAGCGCCCAGCAAGTCGAGCAGCCCGTCGCCCACCGTCGCGGCCGCCAAGTACAAGAAGCTGCCGAACCCGTGCGAGGCGTTCTCCAAGGGCACCCTCGACAAGCTGGTGCCCGAGGCGAAGGACAAGTCGGGGGACCAGGGCGACTCCACCGACGCCACCACGCACGGCACCTGCACCTGGGCCAGCTCCGACTCGCAGGGCGTCGACGGCACGCAGTTCCGCTGGCTGGACATCGGCTTCCAGCGCTATGACTCCGACCCCAACCCGCAGATCGGCTCCGGCGAGAAGCGCGCCACGGAGTTCTACGCCAAGACGGTCGCCAACGCGAAGGCCACCAAGGGCGCCAAGAAGCTCAAGGTCGTCAAGACGTCCGGCACGGGCGACGAGGCCACCACGCTCACGTACGACATAAAGAAGGAAGGCACGGCCTTCACGAACACGACGGTCGTCGCCCGTACGGCCAACATCGTCGTCATGATCAACTACAACGGCGCGAACATGTCCGGCGACGACACCCCCAAGGCCGCCGACCTGCTCAAGCGCGCCCAGCCCGCCGCCAAGGAGGCCGTCGCCGCCGCCGTCAAGGCCAACGGCTGACCCCCGTGCCGTAGCGCGCCGCAGTGCCGTACCGCAGGGCCCGCACCGATCCATGGTGCGGGCCCTCGCGCCGTCCCGGCTGCGCGAGGGGCGCGCCCGAGCCCAATCGTGACCCGGCTCCCTCCGTACCGACACCCACCCGCCCGCACGCGTGTGCCAGGCTGTCGCTCGCAACAGACCGACTAAGAGGGGTTCTCGGGTGGCCGAGCCACTGAAGCTGACACGCACACACCGGATACTCATCGGGGTGGTCATCACCGGCGCGGTGGTCATCGCCGGCATCGGCTTCGCCGGCTCCTACACGGCCGTGCGGGAACTGGCCATCAAGAAGGGCTTCGGCACCTTCGCCTACTTCTTCCCCATCGGCATCGACGCGGGCATCTGTGTCCTGCTCGCGCTGGATCTGCTGCTGACCTGGATCCGCATGCCCTTCCCGCTGCTGCGGCAGACGGCGTGGGTGCTGACCGTCGCGACGGTGGCGTTCAACGCCGCCGCGGCGACCGACCCCTTGGGCATGGGCATGCATGCCGTCATCCCGGTGCTGTTCGTCGTCACCGTCGAGGCCGCCCGGCACGCCGTCGGGCGGATCGCCGACATCACGGCGGACAAGCACATGGAGGGTGTACGCATCACCCGCTGGCTGCTGTCACCCGTCCCCACGTTCCTGCTGTGGCGGCGGATGAAGCTGTGGGAGCTGCGGTCGTACGACGCGGTGATCAAGCTGGAGCAGGAACGGCTCGTGTACCAGGCACGCCTGCGTTCGCGATTCGGGCGGAGCTGGCGCCGTAAGGCTCCGGTGGAGTCCCTGATGCCCCTGCGGCTCGCCCGGTACGGGGTGCCGCTGGCCGAGACGGCTCCCGCGGGGCTTGCCGCGGCAGGCATCGAACCGCAGTTGCTGCCGGCGCCGCAGCAGCCCGCGCAGTCCGCCCTGGAGCCGGGCGCCCAGGAGCCGGCCGAGGCAATGCCCAGCCAGTGGTTCGCGGCGTCGCAGCAGGTGGCCTATCAGGGCGACTACGACCCGGCGTTCGCCCCGGAGCCGGAGCAGCAGCATCAGCCCTCGTACGACGAGGACCCGCAGAGGGCAGCGCACGAGCAGGTCCCGGTACCGGCGCCGCGCACGCCGGAGCCCGAGCCGCAGGTCCTGGTGCCGACCGGTGCGGGCGGGACGCGTCCGCTCGGCACGGGCACCTCCGAAGCGGACCCGCAGCCCGCTCAGGCACCGGCCGGGACCCCCACCGATGAGGACCTGTACCGGGTGTTCCGTCACTCGCTGGAGGGCGAAGGCATGCCGACACCGGGCGCGTTCGCGGCGAACCTGGAGGCGCAGTACGGGATCCGGCTGCGGTCGCGGGAGCTGAACCGCTACGTGGATCAGTTCAGCGACCGTCTGAACGCCGAGCTGCTGGACGACCACATCGCCTGACGCGCACACCGAGCGCCGTACGGCGGCGGGTCCGGAGCCGACGCGCCGCGCCGACCGGGCAGACGATGCGGGAGCGGGGAGCGATCGGGGTGAGGGAGACGGCCGCTCCGGTCTCCGGTGGCCGGGTTCAGCGGCAGAGTTCCATGAGGGTGTCGTCGAAGTCGGGGAACTCTCCTGCGGCCTGCTCTATCAGGGCCGTTGCCGGCGCACGGTGGTCCGGTGCGAACCGTTCGGCGATGGCCGTCAGCTCGGCATGGGGGCGTGGGACCCACTCGGGCTGGTACGAGGTGGCGGCCTCCCAGGGGCCGAAACCGGCGGCCAACAGCCACAGGAAGGCCCCCAGGTTGCCCGCGACGACGCCGGTCTCCCCTTCCGAGCCGAGGAAGACAACGGGCTGCTCGACCAGTGCCCGCCCGGGGCGGATCAGCCAGAACGCGGCGTATCCGCCGGTGCCGTCCTGGCCGAACACGCGGAAGCCGTCCCCGTTCACCTCGGCGTTGCCGGTCCATGCCCGGAACCACTTGGTGGTCTCCTCCGCAGACAGGAAGGCCGCGAAGGGCTCGAAGTCGCCCCCGTCACCGCCCGCATGGTCGAACGGAACCGCCATGGCGGCAGCGAGCCCGGCGGGAAACCGGCAATCCTGGTTCGGCATCACGCGAACACATTAGCGGCGGCGCAGTCCCTGAAAAGCGACCGGGAGGCCGGCGCCACAACGGACCTGGCCGCCGAACACGCGGGCAGCGCCGCGGACTTCGAGCTCGTGGACCTGGCCGGCCACGCGCTGCCGCTGCTCGACGAAGCCGTCCCGGCGGCCAAGGCACCGGGACGGCAGCCGCACACCCGGCGATGGGCCGAGCGGATCGGCTCGTACGACGCCTACGTCCTCGTCACCCCCGAGTACAACACCGCCCCGCCCGCCGCCCTGACCAACGCCATCGACTACCTCCACCAGGAGTGGGGTGCCAAGCCGGTCGGCTCCGTCGGCTACGTCGGCTACGTCGGTTACGGCGTCTTCGGCGCGGTCATGGCGGTGCAGAAGCTGCGCGCACAGGCGGGTGTGCTGCGGATGGCCGACATCGGGCCGCAGGTGGCGCTGTCGCTGCGCGAGGACTTCGTGGACTTCACCGACTTCCGGCCACGCGAGCTGCACACGGCAGAAGTCCACCGGCTGGTCGACGAGTTGCTGGCATGGGCGCAGGCGCTCGGACCGCTGCGCACAGCTGCCCGGACCGCTCACCGGAACGCGTAGCAACCAGGGAAGGACGGTCGCCATGCGTATCACGGTCTCCGGAGCCAACGGTTCCACCGGCCGTCTGCTCACCGGCCAGGCACCCTTGCCGAGGGCCACGCGGACGGCAGGTTCACCGCCCGTGCGGACCTGGCCGCGAGCATGCCGGCCCTGCTGGACGACAACCGCCACCACCGCTCCACCGTCAGCGTCATCACCACCGTCGGCAACCCCGCCCTGCTCCGGTGGATCCGCCGCGAAGCGCTCACGAAGAGCTGAGCCGGTCCGGCCAGACGGTCTCGGGGAAGGCGGCGGCGTCGGAGTCGGTGTCGGGTACGAGGGTGGTCAGCATCTGCCGGGCGGTCTTCGCGTTGTCGGCGGCCCGGGGCAGCATGACGCCTTCATAGGCGTCGAGGGCCTGGTCGATGGTGGGGTGGCCGATGACGGCCTGGGCGAGTTCGGCGCCGTCGAGCAGTGCGAGGTTGGCGCCGACGCCGACGGGCGGCATCAGGTGGGCGGCGTCGCCGACCAGGGTGATGCCGGGGACGCGCTGCCATGTGTGGGGAACGGGAAGGACGAACATGGGGCGGTTGCGGAAACCGCCCTCGTTGTCGCGCAGGATGTCCAGCAGCCTCTCGTCCCAGCCCTCGTACTGGGCGAGGAGGCGGGCGCGTACGGCTGCGGTGTCGGCGAGGTCGAGTCCGGCGTGCCAGTCCTGGGGCCCGCGGAAGATGATGTAGCCGCGGACGTGTCCGTTGCTGTTGCGCTGCAGCACCAGGCCGCGGCGGCCCGCCTTGGCCGACATGGTGCCGCCGCCGACCAGGCGGGCGATGCCGGGGTGACGGTGGTCGACGTCGTCGAAGTGGACTTCCACCATCGTGACGCCGGTGTAGGAGGGCTGGGCGCCGGAGAGCGCGGGGCGCACTCGGGACCAGGCGCCGTCGGCGCCGATGACCAGGTCGAACTCCTCGACGGCGCCGTCGTGATGGTGCAGCCGGGCAGTGCCGTGGGGCAGCGGGGTGACGGCCTTGACGCGGTGGCCCCAGCGGACCGTGCCGGGGGCGAGGGAGTCCAGCAGGAGGGTGCGCAGCTGGCCGCGGTCGATCTCGGGCCTGCTCAGATCGCCCTCGCCGGCCTGGTCGTGGCGTATCAGCTGCGCGTGCCGGTCGTACAGGCTCCACTGCTGGTCCTCGGGCCGGGACAGCGCGAGGAACCGGTCGAACAGCCCGGCCGTGCGCAGGGCGGCCTGGCCGGTCTCCTCGTGGATGTCGAGAGTGCCGCCCTGCGAACGGGAGTCGGGGTCGCTCTCCCGCTCGAAGACGGTGACCGGTACGCCGTGCTGCTGCAGGACGCGCGCGCAGACGAGGCCTCCGGGGCCGGCGCCGATGATCGCGATGCGGGGGGTGGTGGACATGAGGGGTCACGCTCCGTTCTACGGATCGGGAGAGTGCTGGCACGCCCCGGCCTCGGCAGGGAGGTCCGAGGGGCTCACCCCTTCACAGAAACACAATCAACTCCAAAAGTGCAATCGATTCGACTTTTTATCCGATCGCCTTTCCGATCGAGTCGCCTCAAGTGGGGTAGGGTGAGCGCATGTCCGAGACGACGACAGGGCGCCGCGAGCGCAAGAAGGCCCGGACCAGACAGGCCCTGGCGGATGCCGCCCTGCGGCTGTTCACCGAGCGCGGCTTCGACGACGTCGGCGTCCGCGAAGTGGCGGAGGCGGCCGACGTCTCGCTGAGCACGCTCTTCAAGCACTTCCCCAGCAAGGAAGCCCTCGTCTTCGACCTGGACGCGGACATCGAGAGCGCCCTGGTCGCCGCCGTTCGCGACCGGGCTCCCGGCCTGCCCGTCCTGCACGCCCTGCGCGACCACCTGGTGCGCACCCGTACCGCCGTGCGGACCGACGACCCCACGTTCGTCCTCGTCGAATCCACCCCCGCGTTGCGGGATTACGCCCGGCGGATGTGGTCGCGCCACGAGAAGGCGCTGGCCGCCGCGCTCGCCGAGGCCACCGGGCTGGCTGCCGACGACCTTGCCGTCGCCGGCCTGGCCCGCTTCGCCCTGGAGGCCCCCGGCCTCGCCCGCGCAAGCGACGACCCGGCCCGGGCCCTGCGTGACCTGTTCGCCCTGCTGGAACAGGGGTGGGCCACCACCCCCCTGGCGCGCGGGGAAGACCGCTAGGGCCGCCTCAGGGCTGGGCAGAGCCCGCGCCCGCCCGCCGCTGCCTGCGCTTCTTGTCCACGTCGCCCCATACGGCGAGCCCGGCGCCGAGTACGAACACCCCGAGATGGGCCGCGGGCGAGAGATCGAACCAGTGGGAAAGAATGCCCACGTTGTTGTCGAAGAACACGTCGGCGATGAAACCCACCGCCCCCTGGAGCATGGCAATGACTCCGATGAATCCCCTCATGCCTCCAGCCTGATGCGTTCGGCCCCGGGGATCCTCGTCCCCGGGGCCGAACCCGTTCTCCTCCGGAAGTCGCACGGCCGGGTGGGGCACTACGACTCAGCGGCAGCCCGCCGCCCGCCGCGACCGGTCAGTCGCCGAGCAGCTTGCGCACCCGGTCCGCGCCGACCGCCAGCAGCAGCGTGGGCAGCCGCGGCCCGGTGTCCCGGCCGACCAGCAGGTGGTAGAGCAGGGCGAAGAAGGAGCGCTGGGCGACCTTGAGTTCCGGCGTCGGCTTGGCGTCCGGCTCCAGGCCCGCCTGGATCTTGGGCACGCCGTAGACGAGCGTGGTCAGGCCGTCCAGCGACCAGTGGTCGTCCAGCCCGTCGAGCAGCAGCCGCAGCGAGGCGCGGCCCTGTTCGTCCAGCGAGCCCAGCAGTTCCTTGTCGGGCTCGTCGCGGACGATGGTGCGCTGGTCGGCCGGGACCTGGGTGGTGATCCAGTACTCGGCCTTGTCGAGCCGCGGCCGGGCCTCGTCCAGCGAGGTGACGGGGTTGTCGGGGTCCAGCTCGCTCAGGATGCGCAGGGTCTGCTCGTCGTGGCCCGCCGTGATGTCCATGACGGACGCCAGGGTGCGGTACGGGAGCGGGCGCGGCGTGGTGGGCAGTTCGCCGGCGGCGGTACCGACGGCGCGCTTGTAGGCGGCGGCGTCGGCGGGCTGCGCCGAGCCGTCGGCGACCTTGGCGGCCAGCTTGTCCCACTCGTCGTAGAGCCGCTGGATCTCCTGGTCGAATGCGATCTTGAAGGACTGGTTGGGCTTGCGGCGGGCGTAGAGCCAGCGCAGCAGCGGCGCCTCCATGATCTTCAGCGCGTCACCCGGGGTGGGCACACCGCCCTTCGACGACGACATCTTGGCCATGCCGCTGATGCCGACGAAGGCGTACATGGGCCCGATGGGCTGGGCGCCGCCGAAGACCTCGCGGACGATCTGGCCGCCGACGACGTACGACGAGCCGGGCGAGGAGTGGTCCACACCGCTCGGCTCGAAGACCACGCCCTCGAAGGCCCAGCGCATCGGCCAGTCGACCTTCCAGACCAGCTTGCCGTGGTCGAACTCGCGCAGCACCACGGTCTCGGAGTGGCCGCAGGCGGTGCAGGTGTAGGCCATCTCCGTCGACTCGTCGTCGTACGAGGTGACGGTGGTCAGGTCCTTTTCACAGACGGTGCAGTAGGGCTTGTACGGGTAGTAGCCCGCGGCGCCCGCGCTGCCGTCGTCCTCGGTGGCCGCGCCGGAGCCCTCGGCGGCCTCGAGCTCGGCCTCGTCGACCGGCTTCTGCTGCTTCTTGGGCTTGCCGGTGGCCTTGTCCTTGGTGCGGTAGCGGTCGAGGACACCGTCGATGTCGGCGCGGTGCTTCATCGCGTGCAGGATCTGCTCGCGGTAGACGCCGGAGGTGTACTGCTCCGTCTGGCTGATGCCGCGGTATTCGATGCCCAGCTCGGCCAGCGACTCTTCCATGGCGGCCTTGAAGTGCTCGGCCCAGCTGCCGTAGGGGCTGCCGGGCGGGGCCGGCACGGAGGTCAGCGGCTTGCCGATGTGCTCCGCCCAGGACGGGTCGATACCGGCCGGGACCTTGCGGTACCGGTCGTAGTCGTCCCAGGAGAGGACGTGGATGCACTCGTGGCCGCGGCGGCGGATCTCGTCCGCGACGAGGTGCGGGGTCATGACCTCGCGGAGGTTGCCGAGGTGGATGGGGCCGGACGGGCTCAGGCCCGAGGCACAGACGATCGGTTTGCCGGGGGCGCGGCGCTCCGCCTCGGCAATGACCTCGTCCGCGAACCTGGAGACCCAGTCGGTCTCGGTGCTCTGCTGAGCCACGATCGGCCCTTCCTCTTCCTGGTGCTTTCCCGTTGCGCCGCGTGGTGCGCCGGATACCGCGCAGCGACGCCCATAAGCCTGGCGGTGCCATTCTCCCAGACGCCGCCCGCTCAGAAATTCAGTGGTACCGGCGTGGGATACTCACTGGCAAACCCTTTCCGCTCCAACGTCCCCTTCCTCTAGAAGAGAGCGCTCCTTCCATGGCCTCGGTCACTTCCCTCGCAGCTACGGTCAACCAGCGCGTCGCGGACGCCCTCTCGGCAGCCCTGCCGGAGGCCGGCGCCGCGGACCCGCTGCTGCGACGAAGCGACCGGGCCGACTTCCAGGCCAACGGCATGCTGGCCCTGGCGAAGAAGCTCAAGGGCAATCCGCGGGAGCTGGCGGCCAAGGTCGTGGAGGGCATTCCCGCCGGTGAGAGCGGTGCGGTGATCAAGGAGATCGAGGTCTCCGGGCCCGGCTTCCTCAACATCACCCTGGCGGACGAGGCGATCATCAAGACCCTCGCCGAGCGCGCCGCCGATGCGCGGCTGGGTGTGCCGTACGCCGAGGCGCCGGGCACGACCGTCATCGACTACGCGCAGCCGAATGTGGCCAAGGAAATGCATGTCGGCCATCTGCGGTCGGCGGTGATCGGCGCCGCGATGGTGGAAATCCTGGAATTCACCGGCGAGAAGGTGATCCGCCGCCACCACATCGGCGACTGGGGCACCCAGTTCGGCATGCTCATCCAGTATCTGATCGAGCACCCGCACGAGCTGGACCACAAGAGCGGCGCGGACACCGAGGTCTCCGGTGAGGAGGCCATGTCCAACCTGAACCGCCTCTACAAGGCGTCGCGTGCCCTCTTCGACTCCGACGAGGAGTTCAAGGAGCGGGCGCGGCGGCGGGTCGTGGACCTGCAGGCCGGCGACGAGGAGACCCGCGCCCTGTGGCAGCGCTTCGTCGACGAGTCGAAGATCTACTTCTACTCGGTGTTCAACAAGCTGGACATGGAGATCCACGACACCGACGTCGTCGGCGAGTCGGGCTACAACGCCATGCTGGAGGAGACCTGCCGGCTGCTGGAGGAGTCCGGCGTCGCGGTCCGCTCCGAGGGTGCGCTGTGTGTGTTCTTCGACGACGTCAAGGGCCCGGACGGCAACCCGGTCCCGCTGATCGTCAAGAAGTCCAACGGCGGTTACGGATATGCCGCCACCGACCTCTCCGCGATCCGCGACCGGGTGCAGAACCTGGGCGCCCAGACCCTCCTGTACGTCGTGGACGCCCGGCAGTCCCTGCACTTCAAGATGGTCTTCGAGACCGCGCGGCGGGCCGGCTGGCTGAACGAGAAGACGCAGGCCGTCCAGCTCGCCTTCGGCACGGTCCTGGGCAAGGACGGCAAGCCGTTCAAGACCCGTGAGGGCGAGACGGTGCGGCTGGTGGACCTGCTGGACGAGGCGATCGAGCGGGCGACGGCGGTCGTGCGCGAGAAGAACAACGAGAAGATCAACCTCACCGCGCAGGAGATCGTCGAGAACGGCGCCCAGATCGGCATCGGCGCGGTGAAGTACGCCGACCTGTCGACGTCCGCCGCCCGCGACTACAAGTTCGACCTGGACCAGATGGTGTCGCTGAACGGCGACACGTCGGTGTACCTCCAGTACGCGTACGCCCGTATCCAGTCGATCAAGCGGCGGGCCGGCGAGACCCGCCCCGCGGCCCACCCGGAGCTCGAACTGGCCCCCGCGGAGCGGGCGCTGGGGCTGCACCTCGACGGTTTCGCCGAGGTGGTCGCCGAGGCCGCGGCATCGTACGAGCCGCACCGGCTGGCCGCGTATCTCTACCAGCTGGCCTCGTACCTGACGACGTTCTACGACCAGTGCCAGGTCGTCAGCGCGGACAACCCGGCCGAGGTCGTCGAGAACCGCCTCTTCCTGTGCGACCTCACCGGCCGCACGCTCCACCAGGGGATGGCGCTGCTGGGGATCCGGACCCCCGAGCGCCTCTGAGCGTCACCCGGGGCCGTCCTGCGCGGCGGCCCCGGGCCGTACGGTCTCCGTCCGGAGACCCGCTTCTCGCCCCATCGGACAGGTGATCGATAGTGTCTCCTGGGCACGCGCGGGGGCGTGCCCGCTGACCTGACGATCCCCCCGCTGTTCGTGCCCGCGTGCCGGACGCCGATACAGGGAGGGGAGCCATGTCGTATCCGGGGCCGCCCGGAAGTCCCGGCAACGCCGGGGCGTACGGCCAACAGCCTCAGCAGGGAGCCTGGCCGCAGGGCCAGGGCATGGCCCCGCAACCACCGCCGTTCGCACCGCCCGGTCCGCCCGCGCCGCAGAACGTGCCCCCGAACGCGCCGCAGGGCGGCTGGGCCCCCCAGGGCGGTGCACCGGGCGGCTGGGCGCCCCAAGGCCCCCCGGCACAGGGCGCTCCGGGCGGCTGGGCACCGCAGGGCGGACCCGGGATGCCGGGCATGCCGCCCCCCGGTATGCCCGGCCCGGCACCGGCCTCGGGCAAGAGCACGGGGCGTGCCTGCCTCACCGCCTTCCTGGCCGTGTGCGGCGGGCTCGGGCTGCTGGGCGGCGGCGGGCTGGTTGCCCATGCGTACTCCAACGCGAGCCAAGTCAGCTCCAACGCCGGCGACTTCGGCCCGGAGATGTGGCGCAGCGAGCCCGTGGCCAAGCTCCTCCCCGAGACCCTCGCACCCAAGAAGGACTACCGGTCCGACACGGCCGACCCCAAGCGCGCGCAGTGGCACCGCGTCGGCATATCCGACAGGACCGCGTGCGATGACGGGCTGAGCAGCGCCGTTGCGGCGGAGGCGAAGAAGCTCGGCTGCAAGGCCACGCTGCGGGCCACCTATGTCGACCCGACGGGCAACACGGTGGTGACGGTTGCGCTGATCGTCCTGCCCAAGGGCACCGACCCGGAGTCCATGCACGCGTTCTTCAGCAACGAGCAGGACAAGCACCCGACGCGGGACCTGGTGAAGGCATACGGGGCCCCCGGCACCCTCACGGCCAAGTGGAACGATGCCCGCCGCAGCGGCTCGGCCGGCGACACGATCAGCAACTCGGACATGCCCTACGCCCTTGCGGCCTCGGCCGGCACGGTGGACGGCCGCGTCGCGGGCAGGCTGCCCGGCAAGTTCGGCAGCCATCGCTCCGACGCCAGGTGGGACCGCGGTCCGTGGGAGGGCGCGGCCGCCGGTGTGGTGGAAGTGCTGCAGCAGCACCTCCAGGATCTGATGATGAAAGAGACGAGCCATTGAGTACCCGTCGCATCGCAGCGGCCGTGACGGCGGCCGGCCTCGCCTCGCTGCTGTGCGTGACGGCCGCGACGCCCGCGGCTGCCGCCACCCCCAGGAGCTGGGAGTACCAGGCGCTCGGCCTGGCCGCGGCCCAGCGGACCGCCCAGGGGGAAGGCATCACGGTCGCGGTCCTGGACAGCGGTGTCGAGGAGAACCACCCGGCGGTGGCGGGCAGGGTGACAACGGGGCCCGACTACCAGAAGGACGGTCTCCGTCCCGGCGACCCGCGGTGGGGAGCGCACGGCACGGCGATGGCCTCGGACGTCCTCAAGGTCGCCCCGAAGGCCAAGATCCTCTCGGTCCGGGTGATCGACGACAAGAAGGAGCACGGCATCTCCACGCGGCAGGGGCCCAGCCCCGTCGCCCAGGGCATCAACTACGCCGTGGACCATGGCGCCGACGTCATCTCCATGTCGCTCGGCGGCGAGTCGTTCGGCAGCAGCTACGACGACGACGAAGTGGACGCCCTGGCCCACGCCGCACAGAAGGGCATCCCGGTCCTTGCCTCCGCAGGCAACGGGGCCGAGGAGTTCAACGAGGCCGAGTACCCGGCCGGCTATCCCACGGTGATCGCCGTCGCCGCGACCCAAAAGGGCGGCACCCGCGCCGAGTTCTCCACCGTACGGACCTACAACGCCGTGGCGTCGCCGGGCGTGGGCATCGTGAGCGCGAACAACACCGGTGGCTACCGGCCGGTCAACGGCACCTCGCCGGCGACGGCTCTCGCCTCCGGCGTAGTGGCCCTCATGCTGTCCCACCACCACAAGCTGACACCGGCGCAGGTGCGCACACTGCTGGCCAGGACGGCGCACCACCCGCCCGGCGGATGGAACGCCCTGGTCGGTGCCGGGACGATCAACGCCGCCGCCGCGGTCCGGGCGTCCGCGAACCCGCCCTCCGTCGCGACGGCCCCGGCGAAGCACAAGGGCAAGGAGTACCCGGCCGGCCAGGACGGCACGTCCGCGACCGGTCATCCGCCCCTGGACACGTCCATGACGACGATCGGGTACAGCGCCGGTGGCGTCGGGCTGGTGATGGTCCTCGGCGCGGTGCTGATCGGGGTACTGGGCCGACGCCGCGCGAAGGCGAACGCGGCAGCGGGCCCGGCAGGCCCGGTGGGTCCGGCGGGCTTCCCGGCACCACCGCAGTTCTAGCGTCCGGGCGGCCGGGCACCGATTGCCCCGCCCGGCCGGGCGGGGCAAGGCCGTCAGCCGGTCGGCACGTCCAGGTACGACGGCCGGCTCTTGGGCGAGCTCACCGTGATCGTGCCACCGGCGCCGTTCGCATCGCCGTAGAGCGGATCCTTGGTGTCCACCACCAGCATCAGCCGGTGCCCCTTCGGCACGTCGTACGCGGCCGCCTGCAGCCTGATGTCGGCCGTCACGGGGCGGCCCGCCCGGCCGTCCAGTGACGTGAACGGGGCGTGCGTGATGATGTGCGCCGAGCCGTTCCCGTCGACGTCGAAGAGATGGGCGAAGATCGTCGACCGGGCCGTGGTCGGCGTGTACGTCAGCCGCAGCCTGGGCGCGCCGCGCAGCCGCGTCGTCGACTCCGCCGGGGCGCCCGACCACACCGCCGCGTTCTCACGGGAGATGGTGTGCGTCCGGTACGTCTTCGGCAGGCCCGCCATTTCCCTGACGCCGGCGAGGAAGGGGATGCTGCCCGCGGCGTTCGCGGTGGTGTCCTTGCCGGAGGTGAAGCCCATGCGCCAGCCGGTCGACGGGGCGGGGCGCAGACCGCCGTCCGTGCCCCTGCCCTCCGGTGCGGCGAGGTCGAGCCGCTGCGTCCCCTCCGTGAAGGCACCCCAGTCGGCCCGGGTTTCGCGCAGCCACGGCAGGTACTTCCACATCACCTGGCTGTTGACCTGGCCCTCGGTGTCGATGCCGTTGCGCTCGCCCTTGAGGAAGCGGTCGAACCAGCGCTTGGCGTCCTTCGTGACGTGGTTCGGCAGGCCGCCGAGGCCGGTCATCTCGGGGCCGGCGTGGTCCCCGACGGACATGTCGATCCGCTTGGGCCCGGTCAGGCCGTTGAACGTCTTCAGCGACTGGTTCGAGGGGAACAGCGTCTCGTGCCACCCCTGGGCGTAGAAGACGGGCACCCGGCGCTTGTTGAGCTGCTTGAGGTACGTCTGCGGGGAGCGCTGCCTGGCCCAGGCCAGCGCCCGGGGGATGTTGCGGTTGGTGAGGATGTCGGAGAAGGCCTGGCGGGTGTGCGCGCTGAGCCGTGCGTTGCCCGCGACCGTCTGCAGGGCCCGTACGGAGCCGAGGTGGCGGGTGCGGTTCTCGTAGAACGCCTCGCCCAGGTCGCCCCAGGTGCTCAGCGCGGCGACCGCGTCGACCCGGGAATCGTGGGCGGCGATCAGCTGGCTGAGGCCGGAGCCGTACGACAGGCCCGCGAAACCGACCTTGGTGGTGCGGCCCGGGGCGTGCGCGATGAGGTAGTCCAGCGCCTTGGAGCCGTCCCGGACATCCAGCGGGCCGCCCGCCTCCGCCTCGCCCTCCGAGAAGCCGAAGCCGCGTGCGGAGTAGGCGAGGACGTTGTAGCCGGCCAGCGCGTACTTGGTCGCCAGGACCGTGTACGTGTGCCAGCCGAACTGCGTCCAGGGGGACGGCAGGACGATGGCCGGGCGGGGCGTGGCGTCCGGGTGGATCCAGGTGGCGCCGTCGAGCTTGATGCCGCCGACGCCGGGGATCTTCACCAGCTGGAAGGGCGCCACGGCCGGCGCCTGGGCGGACGGAGCCGACGGCCGGGCCTCGGCGACGGCGGGGGTGGCCATGGATATGGCGAGCGCGGCGGCCGAGGCCGCCGCGCGGCGTGCGAATCGGGAACGTAACACGTCCGAAGTGCTCTTCTCTTCAGGGAAGTTGAGGCGCAGATCTGCTCCGTACGATCACGACTGCGCATGATCACGGCTGCGTATGATCAAGAATGCGCGCGCCTCAACTCCCCCAAACAGCGGCATCGGGCGAGATGGGTCACAGCCCCCGCGCGACCTCCGTCGCCCAGTAGGTCAGGATCATGTCCGCCCCGGCCCGCTTGATGCCGGTCAGCGTCTCCAGGATGGCCTTGTCGCGGTCGATCCAGCCCTTTTCGGCGGCGGCCTCGATCATCGCGTACTCGCCGCTGATCTGGTACGCGGCAACGGGGACGGGCGCCTCCGCCGCGATCTTCGCCAGCACGTCCAGATACGGCAGCGCCGGCTTGACCATGACCATGTCGGCGCCCTCCTCCAGGTCGAGCGCCAGCTCGCGCAGCGACTCACGGAGGTTGGCCGGGTCCTGCTGGTAGGTCTTGCGGTCGCCCTTCAGCGACGAGCCGACCGCCTCGCGGAACGGCCCGTAGAACGCGGACGAATACTTCGCGGTGTAGGCGAGGATCGACACGTCCTCGTGGCCGGTCTGGTCGAGCGCGTCACGGACCACGCCCACCTGACCGTCCATCATGCCGCTGGGGCCGACCACATGGACGCCCGCATCGGCCTGGACCTGCGCCATCTCGGCGTAACGTTCCAGCGTGGCGTCGTTGTCGACCCGGCCCCCGGCGTCCAGGACGCCGCAGTGGCCGTGGTCGGTGTACTCGTCCAGGCACAGGTCCGACATGACGACCAGGTCGTCACCGGTCTCCGACCGTACGTCCCGGATGGCCTGCTGCAGGATGCCGTCGGGGTCCGTACCGGCCGTACCGGCCGCGTCCTTCTTCTCGTCGAGCGGCACACCGAAGAGCATGATCCCGGCGACGCCCGCCTCTACCGCGTCGACGGCCGCCTTGCGCAGCGTGTCGCGGGTGTGCTGGACGACGCCCGGCATGGCGTTGATCGGCACCGGCTCGGTGATGCCCTCCCGGACGAACGCGGGGAGGATCAGGTCGGCCGGGTCCAGGCGGTGTTCCGCAACCATCCGCCGCACGGCGGGGGTAGTACGCAGCCGACGCGGCCGCGCCCCGGGGAAGCTTCCGTACTTCGTCATGCCACCCACGCTACGCCCGCCCCGCGGGCGCCTTTGCCAACACGGCGTCGGCCGGGCACCCCCCGGAAGGGGCGCCCGGCCGGCGACGGATCGGTCAGCTGCGGGCCCTGCGGCGCGACCCCGGCCGGCGCTCGCTCGGCCGGGTGACGGGATCGCCCGCCTCGATCGCGGCATCGCGCCGAGCCGCCCCGAAGTCCGCGAGCGCCTCGGCCAGCTTGTGCACCGACGGCTCGGGCGACATGACGTCCACCCGCAGCCCGTGCTCCTCGGCGGTCTTGGCGGTGGCCGGGCCGATACAGGCGATGACGGTCACGTTGTGCGGCTTGCCGGCGATGCCGACGAGGTTCCGCACGGTCGACGAGGACGTGAACAGCACGGCGTCGAAGCCGCCGCCCTTGATCGCCTCGCGGGTCTCGGCCGGCGGCGGCGAGGCGCGCACGGTCCGGTAGGCGGTGACGTCGTCGACCTCCCAGCCCAGCTCGATCAGCCCGGCGACCAGGGTCTCCGTGGCGATGTCGGCGCGCGGCAGGAACACGCGGTCGATGGGGTCGAAGACCGGGTCGTAGGGCGGCCAGTCCTCCAGCAGACCCGCCGCGGACTGCTCGCCGCTCGGCACCAGATCCGGCTTCACGCCGAAGGCGACCAGGGCCTTGGCGGTCTGCTCGCCGACCGCCGCGACCTTGATGCCGGCGAACGCGCGGGCGTCCAGGCCGTACTCCTCGAACTTCTCCCGGACGGCCTTGACGGCGTTGACCGAGGTGAAGGCGATCCACTCGTAGCGGCCGGTGACCAGGCCCTTGACCGCGCGCTCCATCTGCTGCGGGGTGCGCGGCGGCTCGACGGCGATGGTCGGGACCTCGTGCGGCACCGCGCCGTACGAGACGAGCTGGTCGGAGAGCGACGCGGCCTGCTCCTTGGTGCGCGGTACGAGGACCCGCCAGCCGAACAGCGGCTTGGACTCGAACCACGACAGCTGGTCGCGCTGCGCGGGGGCGCTGCGCTCGCCGACCACGGCTATGACCGGCTGGCCGCCGTCCGGGGAGGGCAGCACCTTGGCGGCCTTGAGCACCTGGGCGACCGACCCGAGGGTGGCGGTCCAGGTGCGCTGGCGGGTGGTGGTGCCGGCGACGGTGACGCTGAGCGGGGTGTCGGGCTTGCGGCCCGCGGTGACCAGCTCGCCGGCGGCCGCGGCCACCGAATCCAGGGTGGTGGAGACCACGGCGGTGGCGTCGCTGGCGCCGAGCTCGGCCCAGCAGCGGTCGTCGGCGCTGCGGGCGTCGACGAAGCGGACGTCCGTGCCCGCCGCGTCGCGCAGCGGGACGCCGGCGTACGCGGGGACGCCGACGGCCGCGGCGATGCCGGGGACGACCTCGAAGACGATGCCCTCGGCGGCGCACGCCAGCATCTCCTCGGCGACGTTCCCGTCCAGGCCGGGATCGCCGGCCACCGCACGGACGACCCGCTTGCCCGCGCGGGCGGCCGCCATGACAAGATTGGCGGTGTCCCGAAGGGTGGAAACGCCGGGAGGGCTGACGGGGATTGACGCCTCGTCAGCTGACCCCTGCAGTGGTGTGTCCACGTGTGCGCGGGCATGCACGCGCACGACGTCCAGCACCTGCGGATCGGCGATCAGTACGTCCGCGGAGGCCAGCGCCTCCACGGCACGCAGCGTCAGCAGACCCGGGTCTCCCGGCCCGGCACCCAGGAAGGTGACCTGACCGGAGGCGGAGTGGTTTGGGGCGGTGGGGTTCAAAGTGCTCGCTCCCCCATAAGACCGGCCGCACCCTTTGCGAGCATCTCGGCGGCGAGCTCCCGACCCAGATCCTGCGGGGTCGAGACATCGTCGGGAGAGGCGGGTGCGTGCCCGGTGGTGGACAAGTGCACCAGCGTGCTGCCGTCGGTCGTGCCGACGACACCGCGCAGATGCAATTCGGTGACAGCCTGCTCGTCAGCCTGCAGGTCGGCCAGCGCTCCCACGGGTGCGGAGCAGCCGGCCTCCAGGGCGGCGAGCAGGGAACGCTCGGCGGTCACGGCGGCCCGGGTGTCCGGGTCGTCGAGCTCGGCAAGCTTGGCGGCGAGGTCCGCGTTGACCGCGGCGCACTCGATCGCCAGTGCCCCCTGGCCGGGGGCGGGCAAAACCACGTCGGGCGACAGCAGCTGCGTCGCCTCGTCGATCCGGCCGATCCGGGTGAGCCCGGCGGCGGCCAGGACGACCGCATCCAGCTCGCCGTTCTCGACGAAGCCGATGCGGGTGTCGATGTTCCCGCGGATCGGTACGGTCTCGATGCGCTTGCCGAGCGTCCGGGCCCAGGCGTTGAGCTGCGCCATTCTGCGGGGCGAGCCGGTGCCTATGCGCGCGCCGTCGGCAAGCTGTTCGAAGGTGAGGCCGTCCCGGGCGATCAGCGCGTCACGGGGGTCCTCCCGTACGGGGATCGCGGCCAGGACCAGGTCCTCGGGCTGCGTGGTGGGCAGGTCCTTGAGCGAGTGGACGGCGAAGTCGACCTCGTCGCGCAGGAGTGCGTCGCGCAGCGCGGTCACGAACACGCCCGTGCCGCCGATCTGCGCGAGGTGCTCGCGGGAGGTGTCACCGTACGTGGTGATCTCCACCAGCTCGACGGGACGGCCGGTCAGCTCGCGGACCGCCTCGGCGATCTGCCCGGACTGGGCCATGGCGAGCTTGCTGCGGCGGGTGCCCAGCCGCAGGGCCCTGGTAGTGGTGTCGGTCATGATGTGCGCTCCCGTGCTGCATCGTGCCTGTCGGCGCGCGTGTCGGCCCGGCTGACGGCGGCAACCGTCTGCGGGTCGAGATCGAAGAGTTCGCGCAGCGCGTCCGCGTACCCGGCCCCGCCGGGCTCGCTGGCGAGCTGCTTGACCCGCACGGTGGGCGCGTGCAGGAGTTTGTCGACGACGCGGCGCACGGTCTGGGTGATCTCGGCGCGCTGCTTGTCGTCCAGGTCGGGGAGGCGGCCGTCGAGCCGGGCGATCTCGCTGGTGACGACGTCCGCGGCCATGGTGCGCAGGGCGACCACGGTGGGGGTGATGTGGGCGGCGCGCTGGGCGGCGCCGAAGGCCGCGACCTCGGCGGAGACGATGCCGCGCACCTTGTCCACATCGGCCGCCATCGGTGCGTCGGCGGAAGCGTCGGCCAGCGTCTCGATGTCGACGAGGTGCGCGCCCTCGATCCGGTGGACCGCGGCGTCGATGTCGCGGGGCATGGCGAGGTCGAGCAGCGCCAGGCCGTCGGGGCGGCCGGCCAGCGCGGCGGCCACGGCGTCGGCGCCCAGCACCAGCCCGGCCGCGCCCGTACAGGAGACGACCACATCGGCGCCCGCCAGCTCCGCGGCCACGGCGTCCATCGGCACGGCGCGGGCGGTCAGCCCGCCCGTTGCCCCAGGGCCGCCGGGCTCGGTGAGGATCTGCACGAGCCGCTCGGCGCGCTCCACCGTACGGTTGGCGACCGCCAGTTCCGCCACGCCGGCCCGTACGAGGGTGGTCGCGGCCAGCGAGGACATCGAGCCGGCGCCGATCACCAGGGCCCGCTTGCCGCCGGCCCACTTCTCGACGTCGGCGGACCCGGCGAGCTGCTCCAGTCCGAAGGTGACCAGCGACTGGCCGGCCTTGTCGATGCCGGTCTCACTGTGGGCGCGCTTGCCGACCCGCAGCGCCTGCTGGAAGAGGTCGTTGAGCAGCCGCCCCGCCGTGTGCTGCTCCTGGGCGACGGCGAGCGCGTCCTTGATCTGGCCGAGGATCTGGCCCTCGCCGATCACCATCGAGTCCAGGCCGCAGGCCACCGAGAAGAGGTGGTGGACGGCGCGGTCCTCGTAGTGGACGTAGAGATAAGGGGTGAGCTCCTCCAGGGCGGCGCCGCCGTGGCGCGCCAGGAGGGTGGACAGCTCGGCGACACCGGCGTGGAACTTGTCCACGTCGGCGTAGAGCTCGATGCGGTTGCAGGTGGAGAGCACCGCGGACTCGGTGGCCGGCTCGGCCGACACGGCGTCCTGCAGCAGCTTGCCGCGCACCTCGGGCGCCAGCGCGGCCCGCTCCAGCACGCTCACCGGCGCACTGCGGTGACTCAGCCCGACGACGAGAAGACTCATGCTTGCACCTCGCTTCGCGAGGCACAGCCTGCGCCTGTGACGCACCTTTCGATGATTCGCTCGCTGCGCTCGCTCATGCCGGCATCACGGCGGGAACGTCCCCGTCAGGTCCCTTGCGGTCGGCCGCGGCGGCCGCGGCGCGTGTCACCTCGGCCGGCGGGGCGCTCTCGTGACCGGCTTCGTGGCCGGCTTCGGCGCCGCCTTCCTCGCCCGCCTTGCGCTGCTCGTGGAAGGCGAGGATCTGCAGCTCTATCGACAGGTCGACCTTGCGTACGTCCACGCCGTCCGGGACGGTCAGTACGGTCGGCGCGAAGTTGAGGATCGAGGTGACACCGGCGGCGACCAGGCGGTCACAGACCTGCTGGGCGGCCCCGGCCGGGGTGGCGATGACGCCGATGGAGACGCCATTGCTCTCGATGATGTGCTCCAGCTCGTCGGTGTGCTGGACCGCGATGCCGGCGACGGGCTTGCCGGCCATGGCCGGGTCGGCGTCGATCAGCGCGGCGACGCGGAAGCCGCGGGAGGCGAAGCCGCCGTAGTTGGCGAGGGCGGCGCCGAGGTTACCGATACCGACGATGACCACGGGCCAGTCCTGGGTCAGGCCGAGTTCCCGCGAGATCTGGTAGACGAGGTACTCCACGTCGTAGCCGACACCGCGGGTGCCGTACGAACCGAGGTAGGAGAAGTCCTTGCGCAGCTTGGCGGAGTTGACCCCCGCCGCGGCCGCGAGCTCCTCGGAGGAGACCGTGGGAACCGAGCGCTCGGAGAGCGCGGTCAGTGCACGCAGATACAGCGGAAGCCGGGCGACGGTGGCCTCGGGAATCCCTCGGCTTCGGGTCGCCGGTCGGTGAGTTCGGCCAGTTGCCACGGTGCTCCTGCGGGTAGAGCGGGGCTGCGGGCGCCGGCATGGAACCCGACCGCCCTGTCTCTCGCAGGCTATGCCTTTGTGAACGCGTGCACAAAGATAGTGTCCGCTTTGTCCGCCCAAAGTGACCGGGGTCACGCGGCTTTTCCCGGTGTGCGCGGAACCAACTCCTACGTCACACCGTTCACCCGCGTCCCACTGGTATCGCAGGAGCGCCGAGGGGAGCACAGGCCCTCACTCCTTGCCGCCATGCCCCCGGAAACCTACAAATCGCCCACCGATGGTAAGCGAACCGCCACCCCCGGAGCACCGCGCCGACCCGGCACAATGGCTGCATGGCCCCCTTGTTCAGCCGCAACTCCCGCAAGAACCCCGCCGACGCGATGGTCACCCTCATCGGCAAGCCCGGCTGCCATCTGTGCGACGACGCCCAGGCCGTGATCGAGAAGGTCTGCGCCGAGACGGGCGCGTCGTGGGAGAAGAAGGACATCACCGAGGACGCCGAGCTGCACCGCAAGTACTGGGAGCAGATCCCGGTCGTCCTGGTGGACGGAAAACAGCACGACTTCTGGCGCGTCGACCCCAAGCGGCTGCGGACGGCACTGGGCGCCTGAACCCCGGACGGCCCCCCGTACGGACGGCCCTTACCGAACCTTTTATCGCCCCCGGCCTCCCGGACACGCGCCCGTAACCAGTCGCACCGAACAAACTGGCTACGCTACCGTCATGGCGCCCGCTCCCCAATGGTTCACCCGCCGCAGACGACCCGCCACGGCCCGCAGCGTGCTGGCCGGCGAGGCCGCGGCCGAGGCTGCCCGCAAGTCCTCCCAGGAAGCGCCCGAGCCCGAGCAGATCCCGGAGGAGCCGGAGTTTCCGGTCCCCGGGGACGACACCGCCGCCGCCTTCTTCGACCTCGACAACACCGTGATGCAGGGCGCCGCCCTCTTCCACTTCGGCCGCGGCCTGTACAAGCGGCACTTCTTCCACAAGCGCGATCTCGCCCGCTTCGCCTGGCAGCAGATCTACTTCCGGCTGGCCGGTTCGGAGAACCCCGAGCACATGGCGGACGTCCGCAACAGCGCGCTGTCCATCGTCCAGGGCCACCGCGTCGCCGAGTTGATGTCCATCGGCGAGGAGATCTACGACGAGTACATGGCCGAGCGCGTCTGGCCGGGCACCCGCGCCCTCGCCCAGGCGCACCTGGACGCCGGCCAGAAGGTCTGGCTGGTGACCGCCGCGCCCGTCGAGACCGCGACGATCATCGCCCGCCGGCTGGGCCTGACGGGCGCCCTGGGCACCGTCGCCGAGTCCGTCGGCGGCGTCTACACGGGCAAATTGGTGGGCGAGCCGCTGCACGGCCCGGCCAAGGCCGAGGCGGTCCGCGCGCTCGCCGCCGCCGAGGGCCTGGACCTGTCGCACTGCGCCGCCTACAGCGACTCGTCCAACGACATCCCGATGCTCTCGCTCGTCGGGCACCCGTACGCGATCAACCCCGACAGCCGGCTGCGCAAGCACGCCAAGGAACAGGGCTGGCGGCTGCGCGACTACCGAACGGGACGCAAGGCCGTCAAGATCGGCATCCCGGCCGCCGCCGGTGTGGGCGCCCTCGCGGGCGGCGCCGCCGCCGCGGTCGCGCTCCAGCGCCGCCGCCGCTGACCAGGCTTGATCATCAAGGCAGCACGGCGGGCCATCCGTGCTGCCTACCCCCACCGCTGCCCCGTCAGTCCCGTTGCTGGCGGTCAACCACAACACGCCCTCCAACCAGGCAGATTGCGTTGCCTTCCGATCAATAGTTGCTCAATATTCGATACTTGATCTGCCACCAACCCGGCACGGACCGTAAGTAATCGATGATTTGAGCAACTGGGTGTAGCGCTGCCTGTACGAAGCGTTATTCTCCTCAGACGCAATCCGGAACCCACACGTCCCTACGACGAGTGAACGGTCCCGCACTGCACGTGATGGAAGCTCTGCCTCTGGGAGTCCCGTGTACCCACACGTCGGGGTTGACGCCTCGGGCCTGGCTACGCTGCGTACGACGCTCGTCGACCACCTGCGCAGTTTCGTCCCCACCGCGTACGCCGTCCCCGCATTCGCCTCAGCCGTCCCCGCTGCCGGCCCCTGCTATGCCCTGGCCGACGGGAGTGCTGCGGTCGCCAAGGCCGCCGGCAGAACCCGCCGCTCGGGCGCCGGCACGACCACCGCCCGTCGTCCCGCCGACAGCGACAGCCGTCGCATGATGGATCTCGTCGAACGCGCCCAGGCCGGCGAGGCCGACGCCTTCGGCCGCCTCTACGACCAGTACGCCGACACGGTCTACCGCTATATCTACTACCGCGTGGGCGGCCGGGCCACGGCCGAGGACCTCACCAGCGAGACCTTTCTGCGCGCCCTGCGCCGTATCGGCACCTTCACCTGGCAGGGCCGCGACTTCGGCGCCTGGCTGGTGACCATCGCCCGCAATCTCGTCGCCGACCACTTCAAGTCCTCCCGGTTCCGCCTGGAAGTCACCACCGGAGAGATGCTCGACGCCAACGAGGTCGAGCGCAGCCCCGAGGACTCGGTCCTCGAGTCCCTCTCCAACGCCGCCCTGCTGGAGGCGGTCCGCAAGCTCAACCCCCAGCAGCAGGAATGCGTCACACTCCGGTTCCTGCAGGGCCTGTCTGTCGCCGAGACCGCCCGCGTCATGGGAAAGAACGAGGGCGCGATCAAGACCCTCCAGTACCGCGCCGTGCGCACCCTGGCGCGGCTCCTCCCCGAAGACGCCCGCTGACCCGACGCCACCGACCACCCCCCGCCCCCGCCGAATTCGCCAACTCCTCCACGCCGTACCGCACTTACGCTTCGTGACCGCCCGTGCCCGGTCGGTCAGATCATCGTGAGCGCGTAACCCGAGTGCCGCGGCGCTCGTTGTGCGGAATGCAGGCTCCATTCGGTCACGCCATGCCCGCCGCCTCTCACTCTTTCGAGTGGTTGCGAAGTACGGTGCAACCGTCCGGTCCGTCTGGCCAGTCAAGCCAGTCCGGGGAGTCGAGCGGGATGACGAGAGGAGGTGCCGCAGGTGATCGCGAATGTCTCGGCGCACCGGCGGGCCAACGCCTTCGCCCAGGCCCTGGAGGAGCGGGTCCTCCAGGGCGAGGCGGCCGAGGACCAGGTCGGCAGTGCGGCGCAAGCGCCGGAAGAAGCACGGCTGTTGGCAGTCGCCGACGGCCTCGGGGGGCTCCCGAGGCCGGAGATGGCCGCCGAGGTCAAGACTGTCCAGCGTGCCCAGCTCGTCGCCGCGATGGAGGCCGCCTTCGCCGAAGGCGCCCCGTCCGACGACGTCAGGGTGCCCGAGCAGCGCACACCCAAGCGCAGCCACCGCGCCGCCAAGTCGCTCGGCCGGCTGCGCCCCCGCTCCCGGCTCTCCAAGGGGCTGGCCGCGGGCGGGCTGACGGTCGGTGTCGCCGCCGGGGCGTTCAGCGGCGTCGCCGCGGCCAGCTCCGACGCCCTGCCCGGCGACTCCCTCTACGGCCTCAAGCGCGGCATGGAGGACCTCAAGCTGGGCATGACCGACAACGACTCCGACCGCGGGCGGCTCTATCTCGACCAGGCCGCCACGCGCATGATGGAGGCCCGTCGTCTGATGGAGCGCGGCCGGGTCGCCGACCTCGACCATGAATCGCTCGGCGAGGTCCGCAAGGCCCTGGACGGCGTCACGCACGACGCACGCCAGGGCCACCACCTGCTGCACCAGGCGTACACCCACGACGGCTCGCTCGGCCCCATCCAGGCGCTGGACTCCTTCGCCCAGTCCCACCGCGGTACCTGGACGCAGCTGCGCGACAGGCTCCCCGTACAGCTCACGGACGTCCGCGACAAGGTGAGCTCGGTCTTCGACGCCATAGACGAAGAGGTCGGTCCGCTGCGCAAGCTGCTGCCGCAGACCCCGGACGCCAGGCGTCCCCGCCACCGCGCGCCCGCCGCCCCGGACACCGGGTCCGGCCGCGGCGACCGGGCCGAGCCGTCCGGCAAGCCCTCCTCCGGCAAGCACCGCGGCGGTCCGCACACACCGCGTCCGTCGGCCTCACCGCCCGAGGACGAAGGCCTGCTCGGCGGCAACACGGGCGGTCTGCTCGACCCGCCCGCCAAGGGCGACAGCCCCAGCCCGCACACCGGCCACCGCGCGCCCGACCACCCCGATGTCACCCTCCCGCCGCTGCTGCCCGGGCTGCTTCCCGGACTGGGCATCGACGGCGGTGACTCGTCGAGATAGCCGTCGGCGCGCTCTCCGGACGCGGCGCTCGGTGTTCTTCCGGTCCTTCCCTCAGAAGAACACCGAGCGCCGCTGCACGAGCAGCTTGTAGAGCGTGTGCTACTGCATTCCCCCGGGGAGCGACCCCCCGTACCCCCACGCCGCCACCCATCGGCCCAGCCCGACGAACACCAGCAGCCGACGGCCACACCACCGCTCAGAAAAACACCGAGCGCCGCTGCACCAGCAGCTTGTAGAGCGTGTGCTGAATCGTTTCCCGCACCTGATCGGTCAGGTTGAACATCAGCATCGGGTCGTCGGCCGCCTCCGGCGGATAGCCCTCCGTGGAGATCGGCTCGCCGAACTGGATCGTCCACTTCGTCGGCAGCGGTACGGCACCCAGCGGCCCCAGCCACGGGAACGTCGGCGTGAGCGGGAAGTACGGCAGCCCCAGCACCCGCGCCAGGGTCTTGGCGTTCCCGATCATCGGGTAGATCTCCTCGGCGCCCACGATCGAGCACGGCACGATCGGCACCCCGGCCTTCAGGGCCGTCGAGACAAACCCGCCCCGCCCGAACCGCTGCAGCTTGTAGCGGTCCGCGAAGGGCTTGCCGATGCCCTTGAAGCCCTCCGGCATCACCCCGACGACCTCACCGCGCTCCAGCAGCCGCTGCGCGTCCTCCGCACACGCCAGGGTGTGCCCGGCCTTCCGCGCCAGCTCGTTTATCACCGGCAGGACGAACACCAAATCGGCCGCCAGCAGCCGCAGATGACGCTCCGCCGGATGGTGGTCGTGCACCGCGACCTGGAGCATCAGCCCGTCCAGCGGCAGCGTCCCCGAGTGATTGGCGACGATCAGCGCCCCGCCGTCGGAGGGGATGTTCTCGACGCCCTTGACCTCCGCCCGGAAGTACTTCTCGTAGAAGGGCCGCAGCAGCGACATCAGGACCTGATCGGTCAGCTCCTCGTCGTAGCCGAAGTCGTCGACCTCGTAGTCACCGGTGATCCGCCGGCGCAGGAAGGCCAGCCCGCCCGCGATCTTCTCGTCGAGGGACCGCCCAGTGCTCGGCCGGCGGCGCGCCGCCGGTTCCTCGGGCTCGCTGCGCGCCTCCGGTACGGGCGCCAGCGCCGCGCCCTGCCCCGCGCGCTCGGCCCGCCTGGCCTTTCTGCGCGCCCGAGGCTCCTCGCCGAAGGGAATGACCTTGGCGTCCGCCATCGTGGGTGAACTCCTCACTGGGTCGGGCCTCAGCGTGCGGGCAGCACGCCGGCGAGTTTGTCGACGGTGCGGGCGAGGCACTCGGGCGGCAGCAGCCCGGGGCCGCGGCTGCGGGCGAATTCCGCGAAGGTCTCCCCCGTCGTGTACTGCGGGTGGAAGCCCAGTGTCTCGCGCATCTGGGTCGTCTCGACGACCCTGCCGTGGGTCAGCATCCGGATCTGCTCCGGCGAGAAGTCCGTGACGCCGATGGCGCGCAGCGCCGTACCGGCCCAGGTCACCGTCGGCAGGAACAGCGGCAGCGTGGGCCGCCCCAGCCGCCGCGAGATCTGCGAGAGCAGCAGTACACCGTCCCCGGCGATATTGAACGTCCCGCTGTTGAGGGTGCCGCGGCGCGCCTCGGCGGAGGCGATCCGCAGCACCTCGATGGCGTCGTCCTCATGGACGAACTGCAGCCGCGGGTCGTAGCCGAGGACCGTGGGCCAGACGGGCAGCGAGAAGTACTCGGCGAGCGGGGAGTCCGCGCACGGCCCGAGGATGTTGGCGAAGCGCAGGACGCACACCGCCACATCGGGCCGCCGCCGGGCGAAGCCGCGCACATATCCCTCGATCTCGACGACGTCCTTCGCGAAGCCGCCGCTGGGCAGCGACTTGGGCGGAGTGGTCTCGGTGAATACGGCGGGGTCCTTCGGCGCGGAACCATAAACACTGGCGCTGGATTTGATGACCAGGCGCTGCACGTTCGGGGCCTTCTGACAGGCACCGAGCAGCTGCATGGTCCCGATCACATTGGTTTCCTTCACGGCGGTGCGGCCGCCGCGGCTGCCCAGGGGTGTGCCGTTGATGTCCATATGGACGACGGTGTCGACGCCCGTCTCGGCCAGGACCCTGGCGATCGTGGGCTGCCGGATATCGGCCCTGAGGAATTCGGCGCCGCCCAGATGGTGCTCCGGTGGCACGGCGTCGACCCCGATCACCCGGTCGATGTCGGGATCGCGCCGGATACGGCGGATGAACCGGCCCCCCAGCTGGCGTGCGGCTCCCGTGACGAGCACGACCTTGCCCAAGATCAGCCCTTCCTTCCCGCCCTCGGCAGTCTCGTCGGATTCCCGCCTGAGTCGAGCTGTGCGAGCCACGCTATCGGGTCGGTGTTGCGCTGCGATGACCGCAGGATGCCCAGAGCTGCATTTCGCGCCCAAGGCCCGCCCATACGGCCCACAACGCACCGCGGCCCCCTGCCACACCAAGGTGACAGGAGGCCGCGAAATCGCGATTCAGCGTCGCTTACTTCTTGTTACGACGCTGAACGCGGGTGCGCTTGAGCAGCTTGCGGTGCTTCTTCTTAGCCATCCGCTTGCGCCGCTTCTTGATAACAGAGCCCACGACTACCCTCGCTCACTTCGAATCACTCGGTGCGGGGCGTCCGAGCCCACACTACCTACATCGGGCCAGCCTACCCGGCGCCGGGCGTACGGCGTAATCCGAGGGTCTCGGAAGGACCCGTCAGGCTGATTCCACCCCCACATAGGACTCACGGAGATAGTCGTGAACGGCCTGCTCCGGAACGCGGAACGACCTCCCCACCCGGATCGCGGGCAGATGACCGCTGTGCACCAAGCGGTACACGGTCATCTTCGACACTCGCATCACCGTGGCCACTTCTGCCACGGTAAGAAACACGACCTCGTTCAGAGGCCTCTGATCTCCAGCCATGCCACACCTGCACCTTCCGCATAAGACGGTCACCGGCTTCCCCTCCGGTGACTCTTCGTCGCTATGCGCTCACTCCCCAGATTAGGGGCCAGTGATGCGAGTGGGGAAGAGGAGCCGGTAACGGCCGCCTACCGTGACAGATACGCACGATTGAGTACATAACGCGTCAGCGGGAGGTAGTGCACGGAACCCACGGCGTCATCGAGCGGCACCACCGCCGACACCCGGCCCTCGGCCTGTCCGACGAACAGCGCGGGGTCGTCCGTATCGGCCAGCCCGATCGCCTCGATGCCCAGCTGACCTGCTCCGCAGACCCATCCGTGGTCACCGATCACCAGGCCCGGCAGCGGCCCGCCGGCGTCCGCCGCGGCCGCCAGTGCGGCCCGCACCGGGAGCGGCGAATGGGTGTGCACGCCCCCCGTACCGGGTGCTCCCCGCGCGCCCGCCTCGCGCATCAGCGCGACTCCCCGTACGTACACAAGGGAGCGTGTGCGTACCCCGAACCTGGTCGCCATGTCGACACGGCGACCATACGCCGGGGTGAGGACGGGACAGCCCGCCGCCGAGAGAGCGTCTGCGAGGGTGGCGTAGAACTCCAGCAGCCGGTGCGGATGCCCGGTACCGAGCAGCACCGGGACCCCTCGGCCGGCCGCCTCACCGACCCGGTCCGCAAACCTGTCCAGGGCCGCGATCGTACGGTCGGGATCGATCACATCGGGGCCTGAAGTGTGCGCGGGATCGACCGAAACGCCGCACTTCTGCCCCATCAGCCGCAGTACTTCACCCGCCGACCAGTCCCGGTCCGGATCCAGCCCCAGCAGCACCCGGGGATCGCGCGCCGCGAAGAGCCGGTACCGTCCCAGACTTTTCTCGCGCAGGGTCGCGATCGTCCCCGCGAGCCGCGCCTCGATCAGGTGCGCCCGCAGCGCCCCGGTGCCCAACACGCGCACCATGCTGATGCGTTGACCGGCCGTCGGATGGCCCAACCGACGGGTAGTCACACATCCGTGGGGCACGGGGCGGCCGTCGAGGCCACTGTGGCCATACGGTCGTCATGACCGCTATGACCGCCGTAACAGCGTTACAGGCGCCCCTGGCGACGGTCGCCGCTACGGCAGCAGACCATGCGCGGGGAACACCGCCCGCCGGGTGGCCAGCACCGCCTGGTCCAGCCGGTCCGCCGGGTTGTAGCCGCCGTCGGCGAAGTCCCGCCAGCGCGGCGTCCGCCCGTCCGTCATCCGCTGCGGCGCCAACTGCCGTGTCCGGCGGAACACTTCGTGCCGCCAGGACTCCGGCACCATCGAGGCCGGATCGATCGGCCGGCCCCCCACGATCGCCACCAGATGCGTCCAGCTGCGCGGTACCACATCCACCACCGCATAGCCGCCGCCACCGAGCGCGACCCACCGCCCGTCCGCGAGCTCGTGCGCCAGCTCATGACAGGTCTCGGCCACCACCCGCTGCGCGTCCAGGCTCACCGCCAGGTGCGCCAGCGGATCCTCGAAGTGGGTGTCCGCCCCGTGCTGCGTCACGATCACCTGCGGCCGGAACGCACGCAGCAGCTCCGGCACCACCGCATGAAAGGCGCGCAGCCAGCCCTCGTCACCCGTTCCGGCCGGCAGCGCCACATTGGCCGCGCTGCCCTCCGCACCCTCACCGCCGGTCTCCTCCGGCCAGCCGGTCTGCGGAAAGAGCGTCCGCGGATGCTCATGCAGCGAAACCGTCAGCACCCGCGGGTCCTCCCAGAACGCCGCCTGTACGCCGTCCCCGTGATGGACGTCCACATCCACATACGCCACCCGCTCGGCGCCCAGCTCCAGCAGCCGGGCGACCGCCAGCGCCGCGTCGTTGTAGATACAGAATCCGGACGCGCCACCCGGCATCGCATGGTGCAGCCCGCCCGCGAAATTCACCGCGTGGAGCACATCGCCGCGCCAGACGGCTTCCGCCGCCCCCACCGACTGCCCCGCGATCAGCGCCGACGCCTCATGCATCCCTGCGTACGCCGGAACGTCCTCCGTCCCCAGCCCGTACCCGATGTCCGCCGACGCGGGATCGGCCGAGGCCCTGCGCACCGCCCCGATGTAGTCCTCACGATGCACCAGCCGCAGCGTGGAATCCCCGGCCGGCTTGGCTGCCACCACCTCCAGCGGCCCGCGGTCGAGCTCGTACGCCTCCACCAGTCGCATGGTCAGCGCGAGTCTGACCGGGTCCATCGGATGGCCGGGCCCGAAGTCGTAACCCGTTACTGCCTCATCCCACATCAGCTGTGCGCGGCCGCTCATGGTCGTCACCGTATAGCTCCCGCCCTGGGTCAAAGGAACGGGCGTACGCCAGTGTCACCAGTACGAGCGCCATCGGTACGAGCATCGCCCCCCGATAACTCCAGGCGTCGCCCAGCGCCCCCACGAGCGGCGACCCGATCAAAAACCCCACATAGTTGAAAATATTCAGCCGTGCGATGGCCGTGTCCGAGGCACCGGGGTGGTGGCTCTCATCCGCAAGCCGTCCCGCCGCCGCGAACGTCTGCGGCACGATCACACACAGCCCGAGCCCCAGCAGCGTGAACCCCGCCATCCCGGTCCACGCCCCCGGCGCCGCCGCGACCAGCGCAAAGCCCCCCGCCGCGATCACCGTCCCGGCCCGCACCACCGCAGCCGCCCCGAACCGCCGCACTCCCAGGTCCCCGAACGCCCGCCCCAGCAGCGTGGTGACCATATAGACGTTGTACGGAACGGTCGCCAGCTGCTCCGAGCTCCCGAGCACATCCTGCAGATACTTGGCGCTCCAGTTGGAAACCGTCGAATCCCCGATATACGCAAACGCCATCACCAGGCACAGCGGCAACAGCAGCCTCATGCCGAGGGAAGCCTTCGCCGCTCCCTCCTGGTACGCCACGGCCTGCCGATCAGCCGGCTGCGGATCCACCGTCCGCCGGTCCACGAACCACCGGCCCGCGACCCACGCCAACGGCGTCAACACCAGCACCACCGGCCCGTACAGCGCCGCCAGTGACAGCTGCCAGTGCGCCCCGGCCCAGGCGAGCGACGCGCCGGCGATCCCGCCCAGGCTGTACGCGGCATGAAAGCCGAGCATGATGCTCCGCCCGTACGCCCGCTGCAAAGTGACGCCCAGCATGTTCATCGAGGCATCCAGCGCCCCCACCGACAGCCCGAACACCGCCAGCGCACACGCCACCTGTGCCATCGAACCGACCGACCCCACGGCCAGCAACGCCAGACACACCACCGGCTGCGCACACCGCAGCACCACGCTGGGCCGCACCCGCTTCACGAGATGTTCGGTGACGACGCTCCCGGCTCCCGCCAGCACCGGCACTGCCGCCAGGAAGACGGGCAACAGCCCGTCCGATATCCCGTACCGGTCCTGGATCGCCGGTATCCGCGTCACCAGAAGAGCGAAGACCGCCCCCTGGATGAAGAAGCTCAGGGCAAGCGAACCCCGGCCGTGCCGCAGCTGTGCTTCTGGTACCCCCGGGGCCGTCATGGCCGCACAGCCTAGAACTCCGCACTACTGCTGGGTAGATGAATCACTCAACCAATCAACCAATATCGCCGCGCGGCCGGACCCACCGATCCCCCACCGGCTCCTACCGAAGAAGCCCCGGCAACTCCGCCATCTCGCCGAACAACTCCGTCGCCCCGGCCTCCAGCAGCTTTTCGGCCCCCGTCATCGCCGTGAACCCGTAGACGTCCATCCCCGCCGCGACCGCCGCCTGCACCCCCAGCGGACTGTCCTCGATCACGGCACACCGCTCCGCCGCCACGCCCATCTCCTGTGCGGCGTGCAGAAAGAGATCCGGCGCCGGCTTCCCTCGTCCCACATCCTGCGAGGAAAAAATGCGCCCGGCCGTGAACCACCGGTCCAGGCCGGTCTTCCGGTGCCCCACCCGGATCCGCTCATGACTTCCCGAGGACCCGACGCAGTACGGAACACCGTCCGCGGCCAGCTTCGCCAGCGTCTCCGTCACCCCTGACACCGGCTGCAACTCTCGCTCGAACGCCGCGAAAACCCGGTCATGGAAGACATCGTCGAATTCCGGCGGCAGTCGCTGCCCCGTGCGTTCCAGCACGAGTTCGTGGACGCGGTGCATCGCCGCACCCATGTAGTCGCGTATCGAGTCCTCGTACGACGTGGGATGGCCCAGCTCGGTGAGATAGCCGGCCAGAATGGTGTTGGAAAGCGGCTCACTGTCGACGAGCACACCGTCGTTGTCGAAGATGACGAGGTCGTATCGCATGCCCCGAACCCTATGTGCAGCGCACTGCCCCGGAACGCAGAAAAGCCCCGCACCATACGGTGCGGGGCTTTCCCCAAAAATTGTTCGGCGGCGTCCTACTCTCCCACAGGGTCCCCCCTGCAGTACCATCGG
>NZ_LGKG01000140.1 GCF_001294335.1 Streptomyces chattanoogensis | reverse complement strand
CGCCCCGCCCACCCCCTCCACCCCCACCCCGCCCGCTGGCACGGCAGCTGCAGTGGAATCTCCAGCCGCAGCCGCAGCCGCAGCCGCAGCCGCAGCCGCAGTGGAAACTCCAGCTCCAGCCGCATCCCGCGACAGCGCCTCCGTGCGCATCGGCGCCCGCTGCCCCTCCCGGTCGAACCCAGGCCGCCCCTCTCCCCCGAACGCAGGCGGCCCCTCTCGGTCGAATCCCGGTTGACCCCAGGCCGCAGGGGCCCGTGGCCATGGCGCTGCCTAACCCGCGGCTACGTATCGCCCCGCCTCTCACCTCCCTGGTTCGCTCCTCCCCACCGGCCTTCACCACCCGTGAGGCCGGCTTCCCCGATGCCTCCGGCCACGCCCCGGTATCCCGCCTGATGAGAGACGCCCCAGCGACCAGAGCGCCGCGGCGGCGAGTGCGACCGCGCCCGCGAGCGCTGTTCCCGTGGGCGCGGTGGCCGTCTCGTGCGCGGTGGGCGGGCCCGGCCGCCCGGGAGCCGGACGGGCCGGGGGTACGGGTACGCCGTCGACCGGGAGCAGCCGCGACAGGCCGCCCCGGAGCATGGGCGGAGGGAGAAGCGTGAGCGGGTCCAGGTAGGTCTTTCCGCGGAGCAGGCCCCAATGGAGGCACGGGCCGCGGCAGTGGAAAGGCCCCTTTTGCAGTACGGCCACGGGCCGGCCCGCCATGACGTGCTCCCCTTTCCCGACAGTGGCGCGGACCGGTTCGTACGTGGTGCGTAACGGAGGTCGGCCCGAGCGGGACAGTTCGACGGTGAGGACGCCGCGGCCGGCGACTGTTCCGGCGAAGGTCACCCGGCCGGGTGCCGCCGCGCGCACCGTCGTACCGGCCGACGCTGCCAGGTCCACGCCGCGGTGACCCGCGGCCCATGGCTTGGGCGGCGGCTCCCAGCCACGTAACACCGCAGGCCGTATCCCTGCCGGACCCTCCACCGGCCACGCACGATCCGCCGAAGCCGAAGCCGAAGCCGAAGCCGAAGCCGAAGCCGAAGCCGAAGCCGAAGCCGAAGCCGAAGCCGGTGCGCGAGCCGACTCTGGCACCCGGGCAGGGGTCCGCCGCGTACGCCCCACCGCCTTCACCCCCGGCCACTCCGCCACCGCAACCGTCCTCGACGAGTCCACACCCTCGCCGACAGCCGCCCCGACCCCAGAGCTCGGCACCGCATCCCCCGTCATCAACATCGCCACGGAAAGAGCCGCAGCTGCCGCGACGCCCAGGAATCCGGTCACCATCCGCACCGGAAAGAAGCAGCTTCGCCCGCGCCCCTCGGCCGCCTTCCGCAGTCGCCGTGCGCCCGGCACCCGCAGGCTGCGCATTGCGGGAGAGGTGCCCCGGAAGCTCGTATCCGAGCCGGAATCTCGTTTCATGTCCCGACCGTGACGCAGTCCGCCGCCGTGTGGGGATCTTGGTCGGAAACTGTGGATAACCCGCCGGTTGTGGACAACGGTGTCACTCGCACGGGGCATGAAAAGGTGCGTGTCGCCCAGTACATCGGCCGTCCCGTACACTTCTTGTGGCGATCCGGGTCACCGGGTCGACTTCGCACGCCCCGCCATCAGTGCAGCAGTCCCTTTCGGGCAGCACGATGGCCGCGTCCCTCGGTCCTCGGAACGTTCCGCAAGGTTCATTCCCCGGCAGGCGCGTCGGGGCGTCAGGCACCTCGGCCGACCGGCCGCGGTGGAACCGAGAAACACGAGGAGTACGGCCATGGCCGTCGTCACGATGCGGGAGCTGCTTGAGAGCGGCGTCCACTTCGGACACCAGACCCGGCGCTGGAACCCGAAGATGAAGCGTTTCATCTTCACCGAGCGCAACGGCATCTACATCATCGACCTGCTCCAGTCGCTGTCGTACATCGACCGCGCCTACGAGTTCGTCAAGGAGACCGTCGCCCACGGCGGCTCGGTGATGTTCGTCGGTACCAAGAAGCAGGCCCAGGAGGCCATTGCCGAGCAGGCGACCCGCGTGGGCATGCCCTACGTGAACCAGCGCTGGCTCGGCGGCATGCTGACCAACTTCTCGACCGTCTACAAGCGCCTGCAGCGCCTGAAGGAGCTCGAGCAGATCGACTTCGAGGATGTGGCCGCCTCCGGCCTCACCAAGAAGGAGCTCCTCGTCCTCTCCCGCGAGAAGGCCAAGCTGGAGAAGACCCTCGGCGGTATCCGCGAGATGCAGAAGGTGCCCAGCGCCGTCTGGATCGTGGACACCAAGAAGGAGCACATCGCCGTCGGTGAGGCGCGCAAGCTCAACATCCCGGTCGTCGCGATCCTCGACACCAACTGCGACCCGGACGAGGTCGACTACAAGATCCCGGGCAACGACGACGCCATCCGCTCCGTCACCCTGCTCACCCGTGTGATCGCCGACGCCGTCGCCGAGGGCCTCATCGCCCGCTCCGGCGCCGCCACCGGCGACCAGAAGCCCGGCGACAAGGCTGCCGCCGAGCCGCTGGCCGAGTGGGAGCGCGACCTGCTCGAGGGCGAGAAGAAGTCCGACGAGGCCGAGAAGCCCGCCGAGGCCCCGGCTGCCGAGGCCCCGGCTGCCGAGGCCGAGAAGCCGGCCGCGGACGCCGAGCAGGCCTGACCCGCAGCATCCGGTTGGTGACGGCGGGGGCGGGCGCCACGAGCGCCGCCCCCGCCGTCCACCCGTAGATCTTTCGACTTCGAGATTTCGAGAAGAGATTCACAGACCATGGCGAACTACACCGCCGCTGACGTCAAGAAGCTCCGCGAGCTCACCGGCGCCGGCATGATGGACTGCAAGAAGGCCCTGGACGAGGCCGAGGGCAACGTCGACAAGGCCGTCGAGGCGCTCCGTATCAAGGGCCAGAAGGGCGTCGCCAAGCGCGAGGGCCGCTCCGCCGAGAACGGCGCTGTGGTCTCCGTGATCGCCGGCGACAACACCTCCGGTGTCATCGTCGAGCTGAAGTGCGAGACGGACTTCGTCGCCAAGGGCGAGAAGTTCCAGGCCGTCGCCAACGAGATCGCCGCGCACGTCGCGAAGACCTCCCCGGCCGACATCGAGGCCCTGCTCGCCTCCGAGATCCAGGCCGGCAAGACCGTCCAGGCGTTCGTCGACGAGGCCAACGCCAACCTGGGCGAGAAGATCGTCCTGGACCGCTTCGCGCAGTTCTCCGACGGCTACGTGTCGGCGTACATGCACCGCACCATGCCTGACCTGCCGCCGCAGATCGGTGTCCTTGTCGAGCTCGACAAGGAGAACGCCGAGGTCGCCAAGGGTGTCGCGCAGCACATCGCCGCCTTCGCCCCGAAGTACCTCTCCAAGGAGGACGTCCCGGCCGAGGTCGTCGAGGCCGAGCGCCGCGTCGCCGAGGAGACCACGCGTGCGGAGGGCAAGCCCGAGGCTGCCCTGCCGAAGATCGTCGAGGGTCGCCTCAACGGCTTCTTCAAGGACGCGACGCTGCTCGGTCAGCCGTACGCGCTCGACAACAAGAAGTCCGTCGAGAAGGTCCTGCAGGAGGCCGGTGTCACCCTGAAGCGCTTCTCGCGCATCAAGGTCGGCATCTGAGCCTGCCGCGAAGGCAGCGAATGACCTGCGACCCCGCTAGGGTCGTACGCAGTCGGCCGCTCAACGGCCGGCCGCAGATGTGACGAGGAGGCCATTGCCGCACAGGGATCTGGACCAGACCCACGGCAATGGCCTTCTTCGTATGTGCACGAGGAGAGCTCAATGAATCACGGTGCCGACGGCGCGGACACGGACAAGGCCCACCACGGCGGCAGGCGACGGTTTTTGCTGAAGCTGTCGGGCGAGGCGTTCGCCGGTGGCGGCGGGCTGGGCGTCGACCCCGATGTCGTGCACGCCATGGCCCGCGAGATCGCCGCCGTGGTGCGTGACGGCTACGAGATCGCCGTTGTGATCGGCGGCGGCAACTTCTTCCGTGGCGCCGAACTCCAGCAGCGCGGCATGGACCGGGCCCGTTCCGACTACATGGGCATGCTCGGCACGGTCATGAACTGCCTGGCTCTCCAGGACTTCCTGGAGAAGGAGGGCATCGACTCCCGCGTTCAGACCGCCATCACCATGGGCCAGGTCGCGGAGCCGTACATTCCGCTGCGTGCGGTGCGCCACCTGGAGAAGGGCCGGGTCGTCATCTTCGGCGCCGGTATGGGCATGCCGTACTTCTCCACCGACACCACCGCTGCCCAGCGGGCCCTGGAGATCGACGCCGAGGCCATGCTGATGGGCAAGAACGGTGTGGACGGTGTCTACGACTCCGACCCCAAGACGAACCCCGACGCGGTCAAGTTCGACGCACTCGAATACGGCGAGGTCATCACGCGCGAGCTGAAGGTCGCCGATGCCACCGCCATCACCCTGTGCCGCGACAACAAGCTGCCGATCCTCGTCTTCGAGCTGCTCGCGGAGGGCAATATCGCGCGCGCCGTGAAGGGTGAGAAGATCGGCACGCTCGTCAGCGACCAGGGCACCCGGGCCTGACGGCCCGCAACTGCCGAGACTCCGTACGGGCTTCACCCGTAGGGGCGGCAACTCCCGGCCGTGGGAAGACCTCGGTACGGGGATGGACAACAGCCTGCCGGTCGGACACCGTGCAGGAGAAGACGCGCGGCAGGGGCGAGGCTCTGCTTCTTACCGATAAGACCAGGAGCAAGTGGTGATCGAAGAGATCCTCCTCGAGGCCGAGGAGAAGATGGAGAAGGCCGTCGTGGTCGCCAAGGAGGACTTCGCCGCGATCCGCACCGGTCGTGCGCACCCGGCGATGTTCAACAAGATCGTGGCGGACTACTACGGCGCCATGACGCCCATCAACCAGCTGGCGTCGTTCTCGGTTCCCGAGCCGCGGATGGCCGTGGTGACCCCGTTCGACAAGAGCGCGCTGCGCAACATCGAGCAGGCCATCCGCGACTCCGACCTCGGCGTCAACCCGAGCAACGACGGCAACATCATCCGCGTGAACTTCCCGGAGCTCACCGAGGAGCGCCGCAAGGAGTACATCAAGGTCGCCAAGGCCAAGGGCGAGGACGCGAAGATCTCGATCCGCAGCGTCCGCCGCAAGGCCAAGGAGACCCTCGACAAGCTCGTCAAGGACAAGGAGTCCGGCGAGGACGAGGTGCGCCGCGCCGAGAAGGAGCTCGACGACACCACCGCGAAGTACGTCGCGCAGGTGGACGAGCTGCTCAAGCACAAGGAATCCGAGCTCCTCGAGGTCTGATGAACGAGTCATCCTGGGGGACCCCGCCCGGCGCCGCTCACTGGGGGCCACCCGACCAGGGCGCGGCCTCCGCGCTGCGCGGGGCGGCGCCCCCCGCCTCGGCGGGTCCCGTGCGCGACGGGGGCGACGCGGCGCAGACTCGGCCCATGCCCATCGTGCCGGAGCCAGGCGGACACCAGGACGACCACCGGGACCACCGGCACGACCGGGGGGCCGCTCGACTGAGTGGCCCCCTGTTCCGCGACGAAGAGCCGCAGGAGCCCATGCCCACTGCTTTCCCCGGCTCCCCCGACCGTGGCAGGTCGCGGGACCCAGAGAAGCCGAAGAAGAAGAGCGCGGGGCGCAATCTGCGTGCCGCGATAGGAGTCGGCGTCGGCCTCGGCGCGATCATCCTCGCGTCGCTCTTCGTCTACAAGCCCGTCTTCGTCGGCGTCATCGCCATCGCCGTCGTCGTGGGCCTCTGGGAGCTGACCTCGCGGCTGTCGGAACGCAAGGACATCCGGGTGCCGCTGGTGCCGCTCGCCGTCGGCGGCACCGCCATGGTGGTCGCCGGGTATGTACGGGGCGCCGAAGGCGCATGGGTGGCGATGGCGCTCACCGCGCTGGCCGTCCTGGTCTGGCGGATGACCGAAGCCCCCGAGAACTATCTCCGGGACGTCACCGCCGGTGTCTTCGCGGCGTTCTACGTGCCGTTCCTGGCGACATTCGTGGCGCTGATGCTCGCCGCGGAGGACGACGGGCCGCAGCGGGTGCTGACCTTCCTGCTGCTGACGGTCGTCAGCGACACCGGGGCGTACGCGGTCGGCTGGCGCTTCGGCAAGCGCAAGCTCGCGCCGCGCATCAGCCCCGGCAAGACCCGGGAGGGGCTCCTCGGAGCGCTGCTCTTCGCGATGGCCGCCGGCGCGCTGTGCATGCAGTTCCTGATCAAGAACGGCGTCTGGTGGCAGGGCCTGCTGCTCGGCCTCGCCGTCGCGGCCAGCGCCACCCTTGGCGACCTGGGCGAATCCATGATCAAGCGCGATCTCGGCATCAAGGACATGGGCACCCTGCTGCCCGGCCACGGCGGCATCATGGACCGCCTCGACTCCCTCCTGCCGACCGCGCCGGTCGTCTGGCTGCTGTACGTGGTCTTCGTGGGATCGGGCTGACCGTAGCCGGTTACCCTTGAAGGGCGCGTCGCTCGCGAGCGACGCGCCCTTTCCGCCCCGCGACCGCGGGGATGATCCCTTGAGGTCTCCTGGCTCCGGCATCGTCCGGCCCTTGGCTCCGCGGAAGCGGAGGTCGCCCGGCCTCGTCGTACAGAGGAGTAACCGCTCATGGCACGCCCGGCCCCGGGAGAACTGACGTTTGTCGCCCCCCGCGGCGCCAAGAAGCCCCCGCGTCACCTTGCCGACCTCAGCCCCGTCGAGCGGCGCGAAGCGGTGGCCGCCATCGGTGAGAAGCCGTTTCGCGCCAAGCAGCTTTCGCAGCACTATTTCTCCCGCTACGCGCACGACCCGGCCCAGTGGACCGACATCCCGGCGGCCGCGCGCGAAAAGCTGGCCACGGAGCTGCTGCCGGACCTGATGAATGTCGTCCGCCACATCTCGTGCGACAACGACACCACCCGCAAGACCCTGTGGAAGCTGCACGACGGCACGCTCGTCGAGTCCGTGCTGATGCGCTACCCGGACCGGGTCACCATGTGCATCTCGTCGCAGGCCGGCTGCGGTATGAACTGCCCGTTCTGCGCCACCGGCCAGGCGGGCCTGGACCGCAATCTCTCCACCGCCGAGATCGTGCACCAGATCGTCGACGGCATGCGTGCGCTGCGTGACGGCGAGGTGCCCGGCGGTCCGGCGCGGCTGTCCAACATCGTTTTCATGGGGATGGGCGAGCCGCTTGCCAACTACAAGCGGGTGGTCGGCGCCATCCGGCGGCTGACCGACCCCGAGCCCGACGGCCTGGGGCTGTCCCAGCGCGGTATCACGGTCTCCACCGTCGGCCTCGTCCCGGCGATGCTGCGGTTCGCGGACGAGGGCTTCAAATGCCGGCTCGCGGTGTCGCTGCACGCGCCGGACGACGAGCTGCGCGACACGCTCGTGCCCGTCAACACCCGCTGGAAGGTACGTGAGGTACTGGACGCGGCATGGGAGTACGCCGAGAAGTCCGGGCGCCGGATCTCGATCGAGTACGCCCTGATCCGCGACATCAATGACCAGGCCTGGCGCGGTGACCTGCTGGGACGCCTGCTGAAGGGTAAGCGGGTCCATGTGAACCTCATTCCGTTGAATCCGACGCCCGGGTCGAAGTGGACCGCCTCGCGGCCCGAGGACGAGCTGGCGTTCGTACGGGCCATCGAGGCGCACGGCGTCCCGGTGACCGTCCGGGACACCCGAGGCCAGGAGATCGACGGCGCGTGTGGACAGCTCGCGGCCTCGGAGCGCTGACCGCTCGCTGGTACCCTCTGCTCGAACAAATGCACATTCCGACAGGGGAGCGCCACAGCGCTGAGAGTGCGGAAGCGTCGTAGAGCTACGGTGCCCGCAGACCCTTGAACCTCGCCCGGGTCATTCCGGGTAGGAAGTTCGGTCGTCACTCATGCTGTTGCGCCCTGCCCGGATCCGCTTGCCGTCCGTCGTTCGACGTCGCGAGCCGCGGACACCGGGCGGGGCCGCGTCTCTTCCTGGCCAGCCAGGAGGAATTCAGTGAGCACCACCAGAAGGATCACCGCGACAGCGCTCGCCGCCGCGGTCGGCATGACCGCACTCGCTGCGTGCGGCAGCGGCAGCGCGGACGCCAAGACCGTCACGTTGGTCAGCCATGACTCGTTCGGTGCCTCCAAGTCGGTGCTGGCCGCCTTCGAGAAGGAGACCGGCTACAAGGTCAAGCTGCTTCCGGGCGGGGATGCCGGAAAGGCCGTCAACCAGGCGATCCTGTCCAAGGGCAATCCGCAGGGCGATGTGTTCTTCGGCATCGACAACACCCTGCTCTCGCGGGGCCTGAAGGAAGACCTCTTCACCCCGTACAAGGCCAAGGGGCTCGACGGTGTGCCCGCCGACCTGCAGCTCGACAAGGGCCGGCACCGCGTCACCCCGCTCGACTACGGCGACATCTGCGTCAACTACGACCGCGCCTACTTCGACCGGCACAAGATCGCTCCGCCGAAGACCTTCGACGATCTGATCAAGCCTGAGTACAAGGGGCTGCTCGTCACGGAGAATTCCGCGACCTCCTCTCCGGGACTCGCCTTCCAGCTCGGCACCATCGCCAAGTACGGCGAAACCGGCTGGCAGGGCTACTGGAAGAAGCTCAAGGCCAACGGCGTCGAGGTCGTCGACGGCTGGGAGCAGGCGTACAACGACCGGTTCTCGGGCTCCGCGGCCGGCAAGGGCAAGGGCGACAAGCCGCTGGTGGTCTCCTACGCTTCCAGCCCGCCCGCCGAGGTCATGGGCAAGAAGCCGGAGCCCCGCCAGGCGCCGACCGGCGTCGCGACCGGCACCTGCTTCCGGCAGATCGAATTCGGCGGTCTGCTCAAGGGCGCCAGGAACGAGAAGGGCGGTAAGGCGCTTCTGGACTTCCTGCTGAGCAAGAAGTTCCAGGAGGACATGCCGCTGAAGATGTTCGTCAACCCGGTTCTCAAGGACGCCAAGGTGCCGGCGCTGTTCACCAAGTACGGCGCGAAGATCGACAAGTCGGCGACGGTGGACCCGGAGACGATCACCAAGAACCGTGAACACTGGATCAAGCAGTGGTCCTCGCTCGTTCTGAAGTAACCCGCGCCTCGCACCGGAGGCGCTCGCGGGGGACGGCGGTGCGGCTCGGCCTGATGGCCCTGCCGCTCGCCTTCTTCGCGCTGTTCTTCGCGTATCCGGTGATCGCGATCGTCGGGCGGGGGCTGAAGGACGGCGGGCAGTGGCGGCTCGGCCGGCTCGGTACGGTGCTGAGCGATCCCGATGTCCTTCATGTGCTGTGGTTCACCGTCTGGCAGGCGGCGGCCTCGACAGCGCTGACCCTGCTGATCGCGCTGCCCGGCGCGTATGTCTTTGCACGTTTCGACTTCCCCGGCAAACAGCTGCTGCGGGCGGTCGTGATGGTGCCGTTCGTGCTGCCGACCGTCGTCGTCGGCTCGGCCTTCCTTGCGCTGGTCGGCCGCGGTGGTCTCCTCGACGACCTGTGGGGCATGCGCCTGGACACGTCGGTATGGGCGATTCTGCTGGCGCATGTCTTCTTCAATTACGCCGTGGTCGTACGGACTGTCGGCGGCCTCTGGGGACAGCTGGATCCCCGTCAGGAAGAGGCGGCGCGGGTGCTGGGAGCCGGACGGTTCGCCGCCTGGCGGAGGGTGACGCTCCCCGCGCTCGGCCCGGCCGTGGCCGCCGCCGCGCTGATGGTCTTCCTGTTCACCTTCACCTCCTTCGGAATCGTGCAGATTCTGGGCGGCCCCACCTTCTCGACCCTGGAGGTCGAGATCTACCGGCAGACCGCGGACTTCCTCGATCTGCCGACGGCCGCCGTCCTCACACTGTTCCAATTCGCCGCAGTGCTGGGACTGCTGGCGCTGCATGCCTGGACCGTGCGCCGACGGGAATCCACCCTGCGGCTCGTGGACGCATCGACGACCGCCCGGCGGCCGCGCGGACATGGGCAGTGGGCGCTGCTGTGGGGCACGCTGGCCGTCATCGCCGTTCTGCTCGTCGTGCCTCTCTTGGTGCTCGTGGAACGATCCTTCGCCGGCCCCGACGGCTACGGAGGGATCTTCTACACCACGCTGAGCTCCGCCGGGTCCGCCGACAGCACCTTCGTCGTCGCGCCCCTCGACGCCCTGTGGAACTCCCTCACCTACGGCGCCGCGGCCACGGTGATCGCGCTGGTGGTGGGAGGGCTGGCGGCAGCCGCCCTGACGCTCTCCCACTCCGGGCTTCGCCCGGATGGGCAGTCCCCCCGCGCCGATCGGCTGGTTCGCGGATTCGACGCCCTCCTGATGCTGCCGCTCGGGGTGTCGGCGGTGACCGTCGGCTTCGGCTTTCTGATCACCCTCGATGCGCCACCGCTGGATCTGCGCTCCTCGTGGTGGCTGGTGCCGCTCGCCCAGGCCCTGGTGGGTGTGCCCTTCGTGGTCCGGACGATGCTGCCCGTGCTGCGAGCGGTGGACGGACGGCTGCGGGAGGCCGCCGCTGTGCTCGGAGCCTCGCCGTGGCGGGTGTGGCGCGAGGTGGATCTGCCGATGGTGCGGCGGGCGCTGCTGATCGCGGCCGGCTTCGCCTTCGCCGTGTCCCTCGGTGAATTCGGTGCGACGGTCTTCATCGCACGGCCTGACCGCCCGACCCTGCCGGTGGCCGTGGCGCGGCTGCTGGGACGCGCCGGGGGACTCAACTACGGGCAGGCGATGGCCCTGTCGACCATCTTGATGGTGGTGTGCGCCGGCGCCCTGCTGGCTCTGGAGCGCATCCGTATCGACCAGTCCGGGGAGTTCTAGATGTCGGTAGCAGCCGATACCACGACGCGGCAGTTGCTGCGGCTGGGCGGGGTGACCGTCCGCTTCGGCAAGCCTGGTGTGCGTCCGGCGCTCGACGCGGTGGATCTGGAGGTCGCCGCGCAGGAAATCGTGTGCGTGCTGGGGCCGAGCGGCAGTGGCAAATCGACGCTTCTGCGAGTCGTGGCCGGACTTCAACCGGCCGATGAAGGACGGGTATTGCTGGAAGGCCGGGATCAGGCAGGGGTGCCCACGCACCGGCGTGGCGTCGGGCTGATGTTCCAGGACCACCAGCTCTTCCCGCAGCGCGATGTCGCGGGAAATGTTGCCTTCGGGCTGCGGATGCGGGGCGCCTCGCGCGCCGACCAGGAGCGTACGGTCACCGAACTGCTGGATCTCGTCGGGCTGCCGGGTGCACAGCGGCGCGCCATCGCCTCGCTGTCCGGCGGTGAGCAGCAGCGGGTCGCCCTCGCCCGCGCGCTCGCCCCGCAGCCCCGGCTGCTGATGCTGGACGAGCCGCTCGGCCAGCTCGACCGCGGTCTGCGTGAGCGCCTGGTCGCCGAACTCCGGAGGCTCTTCCGGGAGTTGGGTACGACCGTGCTCGCCGTCACGCATGACCAGGGAGAGGCGTTCGCGCTGGCCGACCGGGTCGTCGTGATGCAGGACGGGCGGATCGCCCAGACCGGTACCCCGCTGGAGGTGTGGCAGCGTCCCGCCACCGAATTCGTCGCCCGTTTCCTCGGTTTCGACAATGTGGTCGAGGCTACGGTGCAGGGGGACGTCGCTGTCACCCCATGGGGCAAGGTGCCGGTTCCGGACGGCACCACGGACGGACCGTGCCGTCTGCTCGTACGGCCTGCCGGAGTGCGGCTGACGTCGGCCCGGGAGGGGCTGCCGTGTACGGTCGCGGCCCGGACGTTCCGGGGAACCCATGTCGCGCTGCTCCTCCAGCCGGCCGCCGGACCGCAGCTGGAGGCGGCCTGCGCACTGCAGAACGCGCCGGAGACCGGAGAGGAAGTGGGCATTGCCTTCGCGGCGCAGGACGTGGTGATCTTGGACGCCACGGCGGGTTAACCACGAGAGATATCGCTGCCGTGCCTGTGTCATGTGGGGCTCCTGAGATGCTGGACTGCTCCTATGGGCGGGGGAGGGAATCGGGTCGCTTGCCCTGCGGGACCACCAGGCCGAGCTCGTAGGCGAGGATCACCGCCTGGGCGCGGTCACGGAGGCCCATCTTCGCGAAGAGCCTGTTGATATGCGTTTTCACGGTGTGGTCGGAGATCGTCAGACGCGCGGCGATCTCCGCGTTGGACAGCCCTTGAGCGATCTGGACGAGCACCTCCACCTCGCGGGCCGTCAGTTCCTCGACAGTGCGGACCGGCACCGGCGCAGCCCGTTGTCTGACGAAGGCCGCGACCAGCCGCTTGGTCAGCTCCGGCGCCAGCAGGGCATTGCCTTCGGCCACGACCCGTACCGCATGCAGGAGTTCGGGAAAGGTCGTGTCCTTGAGGAGGAACCCGCTGGCCCCGGCCGACAGCGCGTCATAGACGTACTCGTCCAGCCCGAACGTCGTGAGCATCAGCGCCTTGGTCGCGCCGTTGGACGCCCGGGTGATTTCACGGGCCGCCTCGATACCGTTCTTGTGGGGCATCCGGATGTCGAGTAAGGCCAGGTCAGGGCGCCGCTCCGCGGCGACGCGAATCGCTTGGACCCCGTCCTCCGCCTCACCCACCACTTCGATGTCGTCCTGGGTGCCCAGGAGGTTGACGAATGCTGTGCGGACGACCGCCTGGTCGTCGGCGACAATTGCTCTGATCACCAAGGGAATTCCGCCTCTACGAGAAATCCGCCGTCGGGCCCGGGGCCGGCGCTGAGATTCCCGCCGAGCAGCGCCGCCCGCTCCTGCATCCCGGCCAGACCATGACCGGAGTGGACCGCGCCCGTCGGGCCTGGTCCGTCGTCCGTGATCCGCACCGCCAGTCGGTCGGGCCGGTAGCCGATCTCCACCACTGCACGAGCGCCCGGGGCATGCCGGCGTGCGTTGGCGAGCCCCTCCTGCACGATGCGGTATGCGGACAGCTCCCAGGAGGTCGGCAGCGCCATGCGGTCACCGCTGACGCGCAGTTCGACCTCACCGCCCACCGAGCGGTGCTGCGTTATGAGGTCGTCCAGCGCCGCCAGGGTCGGCTGGGGAGCGGTCCCGGCCTTGTCGTCCGGACCGGTCCGCAGCACACCCAGCAGTCGGCGCAGCTCCGCCATTGACGAGCGGGCGGACGCGGCGATCTGCTGGAAGCTGTCGCGGGCCTGAGGCGAGAGTCCAGGGACGGTGTACGTGGCGCTCTCCGCCTGAACCGCGATCAGCGAAACGGAGTGCGAGACGACATCGTGCAACTCCCGTGCGAACGCTGCCCGTTCGGCATCGGTTGCCTGTTGTCGCTCCATCGTGATCTGCCGTGTCCGGGCGTCCTCCCGCTCGCGCTGCGTCTCTTCGCGGGCGCGTACGGCATCTCCCATCGCCACCGCCGCGGCGATCGCCATGGTCAGCGCCAACCACTCGGTGAACAGGCCCAGGGAAGAGGAGTGTCCGCCCCACGTCGATGTGTGCCACAGATTCACGCCGAGAGAGAGAACGGTGCCACCCGCGACCAGGGCCCCGACGCCCGGCCGTGAACGCCGCCACGACAGTGCTGCCGTGGACACCAGTACGCCGAGCGCGACCGCCGACGAATGCCCAGGCACGACCGCCAGCTCCACCACCGCGAGCGCGGTCAGGGCTCCGCCGGAGACCCAGGGACAAGAAGGCGAGGCGACCCACGCTCGCAGCCGCTGCCGGAGTGGTTTGCTCATGCCTTTATTTTTCGGCTGAGCGGTCTCCGCCGCGTCGCCGCACGGGTTGATCCATCGGACGAGTGTCATGCCACGGGTTGACGCCAGAGTTCGGTTCGTCGTTTGACGTCGTGCGATCCCGCCGTCCGTAGCCTCGTGATCAGGACGAGAAAAGGGGTCTCATGAACAATCAACACGCTCTATTCGAGGCGAAGTTGAAGTCTGTACCTGCATGGGGCGACGCAGCCCTTCGCGGCTCGGGGCGCGGCCGGGGGTGGGAGTGTGCCGGGCCGCGCATCAGCGGGTGCGAGGGGAGTGGGTCGGGGCCGTTCGTATCAGGAGCCGGCGCGATTGCCGGCCAGGGACTGGGAGGGCTGCTGCGCGTCATCGCCCGGCGCCGAGCCGTCGTCGGTCAAGGGCCCGTCCGGCGAGTGCGTACCGCCTGCCGTCGCAGGTACGGCCTCCGCCTCCGGCTCTCCGCACCAGGCGACCGCGACGGCCCCGGCCACAGCCACTACGAAGCCGAGGACGGCAACCCATGCGAAGCCCGGCCGGGAGGAGTCCCCCAGCCACAGCACGCCGAGAATGCCCGGCACCACGGTCTCGCCCACGACCAGGGCTGCCGTGGCGCCGTTCACCGAGCCGATCTGGAGGGCGACGGTGTGCAGGTACATCCCGCCGATGCCCGCGATGAGGATGGCGTAGAGAGCGGGGTCGCCGAGGAGGGACGACAGGTTGAACGGTTCGACGCCGTTCAGCACGCGTACGCCGACGCCGAGTGCGCCGAAGCCCAGGCCGGAGAGCAGGCCCGCGAGGATCGCGGCCCGGCCGCCCAGGAGGCGCACGATCAGGGTGCCGCCGCCGATGACCGCGATGGACGCGGCCAGCAGCCACCAGTGGCCGGCGATCGGGGTGTGGCCGCCGCCTTCCGGCCCCGCGGCCGTGGCGAGCAGTACCAAAGCCGAACAGACCACGGCGATGGAGGCCCATTCCGGCCGGGTGAGCCGGATGCCGAGGAGCTTGATGCTCAGCACTGCCGTGATCACGAGATTGGCGCTGATCACCGTCTGGGAGAGGAACAGCGGCAGCAGCCGGGCGGCGAGTGCACCGAGCCCGAACCCTATGAAGTCCAGCACCGTGCCGACCATGAACTCCCAGGTCACGGCGGCTTTGGCGGTGGACGACAGGCTGGGGCCGCCATGCTGGGTGACGCCGGAGGTCGAGGCGGCAGCCGCCTCCTGGCGGGCGGATTTACGCGAACCCACTGCCTGCAGGACCGAACCCGTGCCGTAGCAGGCCGATGCCGCTACGGCCGTCAGAAGGCCGATGATCACCAAGAGCTCCGTTCGCGCACTGCGTGCATTACCTGTTCATTACCTGGCTTGGCAGACGCGCATTTCGGGGCGGCAGTTGCCTCTCGTGAGCAAAGAGATCTCGTGGATCTCGGGCCGCGCAGTGGATCAAGAAGTGGATCAAGGGGAGGGTGTACTGGACCGATGCGCCAGGGCGGATGCCGACTCGGTGGCCCGACTCGGTCAGGAAGCCGGCCCGGACGCGAGACGGGCCAGCGCGTCGGGGACCTCGTCCACCGAATCGACCAGCGCGATCCGCGGCGCCATCGCACGGTCCGCGGAGAGCGCCTGCAGCAGCGGCCAGGCGGGCAGCTTCTCGGTCCAGTGGTCGCGGTTCACCAGCACCATCGGAGTCGGCTCGCCACGGGACTCATAGTAGTTCGGGGTGGCATTGTCGAAGATTTCCTGCACTGTTCCGGCGGCGCCGGGAAGGTACACCACTCCGGCGTTCGAGCGGGCCAGCAGCCCGTCCTCACGCACCGCATTGACGAAGTACTTCGCGATATGGGAAGCGAAGGCGTTGGGCGGCTCGTGTCCGTAGAACCAGGTGGGGACGCCGACCGAGGAGTTGCCGCCGGGCCAGCTCCGGCGGACCTCGAAGGCGGCCCGCGCCCAGTCCGTGACGGAGGGGGTGAAGTGCGGCGCCTTGGCCAGGAGTTCCAGTGCCGAGTCGAGCATGGTGTCCTCGAAGGGCGCGGCGTACGCCCCGAGGTTCGCCGCCTCCATCGCGCCGGGTCCGCCACCCGTCGCGACGGTCAGGCCGTCGCGGGTGAGCCGGCGGCCGAGCCGGGCGGCGCCTGCATAGGCCGCGGAACCGCGTTCCATGGCGTGTCCGCCCATGACGCCCACCACCCGCGCACCGGCGAGATGCTCGTCCAGGGCGTCGGAGACGGCGTCGTCGTGGATGCTGCGCAGCATCGAGGCGAAGACATCGCCGTCCGTCCTGGTCTCCTGGTACCAGTGGTAGGTGCGCGCGTCCGGGGTGGCTTCGTATCCGGCGTCGGTCAGACCCTCGAACAGCTCGTCCGGTCCGTACAGGCTGCCGCGGTAGGGGTTGAACGGCAGATCCGGTATGGGCGGGAAGACCAGCGCACCGCCGGCCCGCACCTTGGCGGCGGCGTCCGGCTCCATGGCGCAGCCGAGGAACACGGACTCGGTGGTGTCGGTGCTGAGCAGCGCGAACGTACGGTCCGTCAGATCGACCGACTGGATGCGGTGTCCGGCGAGGCTGCCCGAGGTGACGACCCGGTCGAACTCCGCAAGGGACTCGATCTCGTAGTCGCCGTCGTGGGCCCGGCGGGAGGCTGGGGGCTCTGAATTCGGCTGCACGCCCGCCATGTTAGGCCCGCAGGACTTCCACCAGCGGACCGAGGTGGCCGTCTTCGGCTGCCGCGTCGAGTGCGGCGCGCAGGGCGCTGTCGTACGTGGGGCGTGCCTTCTGCTGGACGTCGCGCCCCTCGTCCGTGATCACGCTGTAGACGCCGCGCCGGTCCTTCGGGCACAGGTCACGGCGGGTGAGCCCGGACGACTCCAGGCGGGAGGCCAGCCGGCTCACGGAACTCTGGTTGAGGCCGATCAGGTCGGCAAGCTCCTGCATGCGTAGCTCGCCGTCATCAGCCTCGGCGAGTCGCGCCAGCGCGCGGTACTCCGACAGCCCGATGCTGTGGTGCTGCTGGAGGGCCTTGGCCAGCTCCTGTTCCACTCGTGTGTGCAGTGCGCCGAACCGGTCCCAGTGCTCCGCGTCCATCATCTTCTGCTTTCTTCCGCGTTTTTCCGCTGAGCGCTTGACAGCAGCGTACATGCACCTGAAACTTATGTATGCACATGCAAGAGATGCGTGTACATAGGAACGCAGGGGGAGTGGTGTGCCGATGAACGGCGTTGCAAAGGCTCATGGGGCGGCGGAGATCGAGCGAATCGCCACCACGCCGGACTGGTACGAGCCGTACAAGATCTCGCAGGCGATCAAAGCGGGTGGCCTGATCCACGTCTCCGGGCAGGCGGGAATCGACGAACGCGGGCGGACCGTCTCGGACGACTTCCTCACTCAGGGGCGGCAGGCGTTCGCGAACGTCGCCAGGGTTCTCGCCGAGGCGGGCGCCTCGCTCGCCGACGTGGTGAAGGTGGGCATCTTTGTCACGGACATGGCCGCCGATCTCGAGCACGTCATCGCCCTGCGGGGCGAGTTCCTGTCCGAGCCCTATCCGGCCGACACGCTGCTGGAGGTGTCGTCGCTGGCCCGGCCGGACTGGCGAATAGAGGTGGAGGCCACGGCCCTGGCCCGCTGAGCGGCCGCTGTCCCCGCCTCTCAGCGGACCCCAGCCCCTCAGCGGACCTCCGGCTCCTCAGCGCAGCAAAGGAAGCGTGGCCATTTCGGCAACGGCCCAGGTCAGCGGTCCCACCACGATCCCCACCGCCGCGGCGCGCAGGGCAGCGGCGCGACGGAGGGTCGAGCCGGGCGCGCCGAGGCGGCGCAGGGCGGCCGTGGTCCGGGCGCGGGCCGAGCGGGATTCGAGCGCCGCGGTGAGTGCGCTGGCGGTGACGCAGGCGACGACGACGGTCGCGCCGACGGCGGTGAGTGGACCGTAGGGACGGGTGTGCTCGGTGTCGTACACATGCACCGCTGCATAGGTGGCGGAGGCGACCGCGCACAGCACGCCGAGCGGGCGCCCCAGGCGGCGTGACTCCTCCTGGAGCACGCGTCCGGCGAGCAGGCGCAGCCCGCCGGGGCGTCCCGCGCACAGAAGGCGGCCGCACAGGTGCACCAGGCCGGGGCCGGCCAGGACGAGGCCGACGGTGGACAGTGCCCAGCCGCTCAGGACGCCCGGGGGGCTGCTGACCAGCCGGCCGGGCAGCGGCAGCAGTCCGCCGGAGGTGACGGTGCCGCGGCTGGCGTAGGCCTCGATGGCCAGGCCTGCCGCCGTCAGGGCCATGCCCCAGGGGAGTCCCGAGGGGTTGGCCGCCTTGGTGGGAGCCTCTGCCTCGGGAGAGATGTCGGCGCTGCGGGGGCGCAGGGCCACGGCGGTCGTGGCGGCGGCGGTCAGCGGGACGATCGACAGCAGCATCAGGGCGCCGACGAGCGGGAACGGGTGGCCCGTGCCCAGCACGTCGGAGCCGATGCCGAACCCCCCGGCGGCCGTGGACGGGGCGCCGCCGAGGTCACCGCGGAGGCGGAGGAAGGCAAGCAGGGAGAGGAGGACGCCGAGGAGGCAGAACAGCGCGGTGGAGGCCGCGGCGAGCAGGGCCAGCCGGAGGGGGCCGAGGCCGGCGGCGGCCATCCCGCGGTGGAGACGGGCGGCCGGGTCCGTGCGGGCCACGGATGCGGCGAGCTGGGCGGTGGCGGCGAGCGGCGCGGCACACCACAGCAGACGGGCCAGCGAATCGTCGGCCGAGGCCGGGTGGCCGGCGGCATGGCCCAGGGTGGAGAGCAGCAGGAAGCCCGTGCCGAAGGCCGCTGCGGTGACGAAGAGGCGGCGCAGCAGAACGACGGGGTGAGACCTGCGGGCTAGACGGAGAGCGAGCACGCTGCCCTGCTTTCCGCGTCGGGGGATCCGTTGGGGCCGGCCGGGGCGCCCGTACGGCGGCCGTCGAGGAGGGCGAGGGAGCGGTCGGCAAGGGCCGCGGCCTCCGGGTCGTCGGTCGCCAGGACCACGGTGATGTGGTGGGAGCGGGCCGCGGTGGTCAGGGTGCGCAGGACCTGGGCGCCGTCGGCGCGGTGCAGCGGGGCGGTCGGGTCGTCGGCGAAGAGGACCTGGGGCTCGGCGGCGAGGGCGCGGGCGACGGCGATGCGCTGGCGCTCCGACTGGTCGAGACGGGCGGGGCGGCGGCGGGCGCACATGCCGACGTCGAGACGGTCGAGCCACTCCATGGCGGTGTGCTTGGCGGCGCGGTGGCCGGTGCCGCGCAGCAGGAGCGGGAGGGCGGCGTTCTCCCAGGCGGTGAGCTCGGGAACGAGATGGGGTTCGGTGTCGATCCAGCCGAACCGGTCCAGACGCAGCCGTTCGCGGCTGGGGGAGGAGAGGGTGTGCACGGGTGAGCTGTTGAACCAGACTTCGCCCTCGGTGGGGGCGAGCTGGCCGGAGAGGCATTTGAGGAGGGTGGTCTTGCCGCTGCCGCGGGGGCCGGTGACGGCGAGGATCTCTCCGTCGCGTACGCCGAGGGAGACGCCGGTGAGGGCCGGGGTGCTGCCGTGCGTGTGGTGCAGGCCGCGGGCCCAGAGCACGTCGTTGTCAGGCGGGGCCACCATCTGCGCACCTCTTGCTTGTTCGCGTCCGTTCGTTCCCCCAAGCGGGTGAACGACCATGGAGGTTATCGGTCACTGGCACGGTAAGTACTGCTGACCCCTGGTATTCGGCGCTCGGCACGGAGAACGGCTCAGATTCACCCGTATAGCTGAAAATGAGTGAATCTGAGCCGTCGGATATTCGGTTGTGTTCTATTAACGCACCGGCAGGCGATGCGATGATCGGAACCTGGTGATCACAGTTCAGTGATCACAGTTCGGTGATCACGGTCCGGTGATCAGAGCTTGGCCCAGGCCTCGGTGAGGACACCGCGCAGGATCTGCTCGATCTCGTCGAAGACCGGCTGGTCGGCGATCAGCGGCGGGGCCAGCTGGATGACCGGGTCGCCACGGTCGTCGGCGCGGCAGTAGAGGCCGGCGTCGTACAGGGCCTTGGAGAGGAAGCCGTACAGGACGCGCTCGGTCTCCTCCTCGTTGAAGGACTCCTTGGTGGCCTTGTCCTTGACGAGCTCGATGCCGTAGAAGAAGCCGTTGCCGCGGACGTCGCCGACGATCGGCAGGTCGTGCAGCTTCTGCAGGGTGCTCAGGAAGTTGCCCTCGTTGTCGAGGACATGCTGGTTGAGACCCTCACGCTCGAAGATGTCGAGGTTGGCGACACCGACGGCCGCGGAGACCGGGTGGCCGCCGAAGGTGTAGCCGTGCAGGAAGGTGTTGTCGCCCTTGTAGAACGGCTCGGCCAGGCGGTCGGAGATGATGCAGGCGCCGATCGGGGAGTAGCCCGAGGTCATGCCCTTGGCGCAGGTGATCATGTCCGGGATGTAGCCGAACTTGTCACAGGCGAAGGTCGTGCCCAGGCGGCCGAAGGCGCAGATGACCTCGTCGGAGACGAGCAGCACGTCGTACTGGTCACAGATCTCGCGGACCCGCTGGAAGTAGCCGGGCGGCGGCGGGAAGCAGCCACCGGCGTTCTGGACCGGCTCGAGGAAGACCGCGGCGACGGTCTCGGGGCCCTCGAAGAGGATCTGCTGCTCGATCTGGTCGGCGGCCCAGCGGCCGAAGGCCTCGGGGTCGTCGCCGTGGATCGGGGCGCGGTAGATGTTGGTGTTCGGCACCTTGTGCGCGCCGGGGACCAGCGGCTCGAAGGGGGCCTTCAGGCCGGGGAGGCCGGTGATCGACAGGGCGCCCTGCGGGGTGCCGTGGTAGGCCACCGCGCGGGATATGACCTTGTGCTTCATCGGCTTGCCGGTGAGCTTGAAGTACTGCTTGGCGAGCTTCCAGGCGGTCTCGACCGCCTCGCCGCCACCGGTGGTGAAGAAGACCTTGTTGAGGTCGCCGGGGGCCTCGTTGGCCAGGCGCTCGGCGAGCTCCACGGCCTTGGGGTGCGCGTAGGACCACACGGGGAAGAAGGCGAGCTCCTGCGCCTGCTTGTAGGCGGTCTCGGCGAGCTCGACCCGGCCGTGGCCGGCGTTGACCACGAAGAGGCCGGCGAGGCCGTCGATGTAGCGCTTGCCCTTGTCGTCGTAGATGTTGGTGCCTTCACCGCGCACGATCGTGGGCACGGGGGCGTTCTCGTACGACGACATGCGGGTGAAGTGCATCCACAGGTGGTCGTATGCCGTCTTGGAGAGGTCGCGGCTCATTGCTATCTCGTTCCCCAGGTGTAGGTCTGCTTCCGGAGCTTGAGGTAGACGAAGCTCTCGGTGGTCCGGACGCCGGGAAGCGTGCGGATCCGCTTGTTGATCATTTCCAGCAGGTGGTCGTCGTCCTCGCAGACGATCTCGATGATGAGATCGAAGGAGCCTGCGGTCATGACGACGTACTCGACTTCTTCCATGGTCGTCAGGGCGTCGGCCACGGGATCGAGGTCACCCTCGACGTTGATGCCGACCATTGCCTGCCGCCGGAAACCGACCGTGAGGGGGTCGGTGACGGCGACGATCTGCATCACGCCTTGATCGAGCAGTTTCTGTACGCGCTGGCGCACGGCCGCCTCGGACAGGCCCACGGCCTTGCCGATCGCGGCGTACGGCCGGCGCCCGTCCTCCTGGAGCTGCTCGATGATCGCCAGGGAGACGGAGTCGATCGACGGAGTGCCGGTTCTGTCATGACTGTTTCGAGGAGGCGCCACGTCCCTCACTGTGCACCAGCCTCGTCAGTCGCGCAACCCCAAACCGATGAAATCAGTTGTCCAGTGATCTAAATTTCACTGATTTCGTTGTTGATGAGTGGCGGGTGTGTTGAAAACGTCGCTCCCATGGCTAGGGTGGACCCACACCACCGGACAGGTGGAGCCAAATCACCGGACATCTGACTGAAGGGGGCGCACAGTGACCACCGCACTGCGTCGTCTGCGCAACTACATCGACGGGGAGTTCCGGGACGCCGCCGACGGGCGGACCACGGAGGTGGTCAACCCGGCGACGGGTGAGGCATACGCCACCGCCCCTCTCTCGGCCGCCGCGGACGTCGACGCGGCCATGGCCGCCGCCGAGGCCGCCTTCCCCGCCTGGCGTGACCTGATCCCGGCCGAGCGCCAGAAGGTCCTGCTCAAGATCGCCGACCGTTTCGAGGAGCGGGCGGAGGAGCTGATCGCCGCCGAGTCCGAGAACTGCGGCAAGCCGATCGCCCTCGTACGCTCCGAGGAAATCCCGCCGATGGTGGACCAGATCCGCTTCTTCGCGGGTGCGGCCCGGATGCTCGAGGGCCGCTCGGCCGGCGAGTACATGGACGGCTTCACCTCCATCATCCGCCGCGAGCCGGTAGGCGTATGCGCCCAGGTCGCGCCGTGGAACTACCCGATGATGATGGCCGTGTGGAAGTTCGCCCCGGCGCTCGCCGCGGGCAACACCGTCGTCATCAAGCCCTCCGACACCACCCCCGCCTCGACGGTGCTGATCGCCGACATCATCGGCAGCGTCCTGGACGAACTGGGCCACCCCCGCGGCGTGTTCAACGTCATCTGCGGTGACCGCGAGACCGGCCGTCTGATGGTCGAGCACAGCGTCCCGGCGATGGCCTCCATCACCGGCTCCGTGCGCGCCGGTATGCAGGTCGCCGAGTCCGCCTCCAAGGACCTCAAGCGGGTCCACCTGGAGCTGGGCGGCAAGGCGCCGGTCGTCGTCTTCGAGGACACCGACATCGCCAAGGCCGTCGAGGACATCTCGGTCGCCGGTTACTTCAACGCCGGCCAGGACTGTACGGCTGCGACCCGGGTGCTCGTCCAGGAGTCCATCCACGACGAGTTCGTCGCCGCGCTGGCGAAGGCCGCCTCCGAGACCAAGACCGGCGCCATCGACGACGAGGACGTGCTCTACGGGCCGCTGAACAACGCCAACCAGCTCAAGCAGGTCAAGGGCTTCATCGAGCGGCTGCCCGCGCACGCCAAGATCGAGGCGGGCGGCGAGCAGGTCGGCGAGAAGGGCTACTTCTTCGCTCCGACCGTCGTCTCGGGCCTCAAGCAGGACGACGAGATCGTCCAGCAGGAGGTCTTCGGCCCGGTCATCACCGTCCAGTCCTTCTCCGACGAGAAGCAGGCCGTGGAGTGGGCCAACGGCGTCGAGTACGCCCTCGCGTCCTCGGTGTGGACCAAGGACCACGCCCGCGCCATGCGGATGTCCAAGAGCCTCGACTTCGGCTGTGTGTGGATCAACACCCACATCCCGCTGGTCGCCGAGATGCCGCACGGCGGATTCAAGAAGTCCGGTTACGGCAAGGACCTTTCGGCCTACGGCTTCGACGACTACACCCGCATCAAGCACGTGATGACCTCGCTGGACGGCTGACCCGGGGGATCACCACCGTCGAGCGGCACGGAACGCTCGACACACCGTCGCGGGCGGAGGCCCGGCAGTTGACGCTCTGTCTCTTGCCGCCTCCGCCCGCGGCGCGTGAGAGTGCAGCCCATGGCTGATCTTGCGCGGCGTGCGCTGCTACGGGGTATGGGCGGAGTCGGGGTGACGGGGGCGCTGGCCGCCCTCACCGGATGCGGGGTACCGCCCGCCTATGTCGAGGCCGCGGACCGTACGAGCCCCGACCGCTCGGCGCGCGACCACCGGATCACCTTCGCCAACTGGCCGCTCTACATCGACGTCGACGACCACGACACACAGCGCCGCCCCACCCTCGACGCCTTCCGGCGCCGCACCGGGATCTCCGTCACCTACACCGAGGAGATCAACGACAACGACGAGTTCTTCGGCAAGATCAGCCCGGCGCTGATGAACCACCAGCCCACCGGCCGCGACCTGATCGTCATCAGCGACTGGATGTGCGCGCGGTTCGTCCGGCTGGGGTGGGTCCAGGAGATGGACCGCGCCGCCCAGCCGCACGTCGCGAAGAACCTCGATCCGCTGCTGCGCACCCCGCACTTCGACCCCGGCCGCAAGCACTCCGTGCCCTGGCAGTCCGGGATCACCGGCATCGCCTACAACCGCAGGAAGCTCGGCCGGGAGATCCGGCACACCTCCGACCTGTGGAAGAGCGATCTGCGGGGCCGGGTCACGCTGCTGTCCGGGCTCGACGAGGCATTTGCCCTGCTGATGCAGGGCAACGGGGCCGACATCACCCGCTGGACCGCCGACGACTTCCACCGCATGACCGACCAGCTCCGCGGCCTCGTCCGCAAGGGCCACATCCGGCGCTTCACCGGCAACGACTACATCAAGGACCTCGACTCCGGTGATGTGCTCGCCGCACAGGCCTATTCCGGCGATGTGATCCAGCTCCAGGCGGACAACCCGGACATCGAGTTCGTGGTGCCCCAAGAGGGCGCCGAGCTGTGGGCGGAGAGCCTGATGATCCCCAATCTCGCGGACCACAAGCGCAACGCCGAGCGGCTGATCGACTACTACTACGAGCCGGAGGTCGCCGCGGATCTCGCCGCCTGGGTCAACTATGTCTGCCCCGTCCCGGCCGCACGCGACGTCCTGGCCTCGTCCAAGGACAAGGAGCGCGCCGCGCTCGCGGAGGACCCGCTGATCTTCCCCGACGACGCGATGCGCAAGCGGCTGGCGATCGCCCGTGACATCACCTCCGCGGAGCGGACCGAATTCGCGAAGGAGTGGAACGGGATCGTGGGGCTGTGAGGCGGGGGAGGGGACGCCTGAGGGGTGCGGCGGCACTCGAGAGGGTGCCCGCCGCGGTGTGATCGGGCGTCAACTGCCGTGCCAGACTTGATGTTCATGACGTTCTCTCCCTCCGGGGCCGCCGCCCCTGCCGCCGCCTCCGCGCCGGAGCCGGCGCCGTACGGGATCTCTCCGGCCGTCACGCTCGGACTCTTCGCCGCCTGGGCGCTGCACGACGCGGAGGAGGTGGCGTTCGGGCCGCGCTGGATCCGGGAGAACGTGCCGGCGTTGCGCAAGCGGTTTCCCCAAGTGCCGGACTCCGTATGGCAGTTCATGGAGACCTTCGACGACCGGGAGTTCCGGGCCGCGGTGGGCGTGATGGCGGTCATCGTGGCCGCCGCGGCGGCGAGCGGACACCGTACGGGCGGCCGGTCCGCGTTCTTCCAGGGCGCCCTGAACGGCTTCGGCCTGCACGGCGTCATGCACCTGGCCCAGGCGGCGGCCGCCCGCGGCTACACCCCCGGCTCCGCCACCTCACCCGTCATCGTCATCCCCTTCACCCTCTGGGCGCGGGCACGGCTGCGGCGGGCCGGGCTGCTCCGGCCGGTGTCCGTACGGGACGCGGTGAGCGGTGCGGCCGTGGCGGGGGCGGCCACGGTGGTCTCCCACGCGGTGGCACGCACGTTGATCCGGATGTCATGACCCCTGGTCAGGGGGCCGGTTGCGGCGATCGTATGCTCCGCACATGAGTCGGATGGCGGGTGCCGGATGAGGGCCGTGGTCAGCCGCTGGGAGGCGGGGATCTGCCGGTCGCGGGTGCTGCAGGAGCCGGACGGTGCGCGGCTGGAGGCGGCGCTGGCCGAACTGGACGGTGAGGTCTGCACGGAGCTCTCGGTCGAGCGCTGGGAGGAGGGCGGCGGTGTGCTGACGGTCAGCGGCGGGCCCGGGGTCTTCCTGGTGACCGGTGAACGCGATGACGGCACGCTCTTCCAGCTGTGCCGGGCGCCCGTCGCAGCGGACGGCGGCGGGCCGGGGCGGCGGGTGCGCCCCAAGGAGCTCGGCGCGCGGTGCCTGGACGGTGATCTGCACGGCCTGCAGGAAGAGCCGGTATGGCTGGTGTGCGGTGGCCAGGGCGCGTACTTCCCCGCGGACGAGCTGGTCGACGGCGCGGCCGCGCGGTGGGCGGTGCGGGAGTTCGTCGCGGGATTTCCCGGCGGGCTGGCGGCGCCGTGGCGCGTGGAGTGAGGGACGGGGCCCCGCGGCGGCCGGTGCGGCCGGCCACCGGGGACCCGTACGTCCGGTGCCTGCCCGGTCAGCCGCGCCACGACGCCACGTAGGCGTCGATCTCCGCCGCCAGCCGGGCCTTGGCGGGGGCGTCCATGAAGGAGGCCGTGACGGCGTTCTTGGCGAGGTCCCCGAGGCCGGGGGCGTCCAGGCCCAACAGGCGGGCGGCGACGCCGTATTCGGTGTTGAGGTCGGTGCCGAACATCGGCGGGTCGTCGCTGTTGATGGTGACCAGCACGCCCGCGTCGGCCATCTCCTTGAGCGGGTGCTCCTCCAGGGTGCGCACCGCGCGGGTGGCGATGTTGGAGGTCGGGCAGACCTCCAGCGGGATGCGGTGCTCGGCCAGGTGGGCCAGCAGCTTCGGGTCCTGGGTGGCGCTGGTGCCGTGGCCGATGCGTTCGGCGCGGAGGTCGTGCAGCGCGTCCCAGATGGTGCCGGGGCCCGTGGTCTCGCCGGCGTGCGGTACGGAGTGCAGGCCGGCCGCGAGGGCGCGGTCGAAGTACGGCTTGAACTGCGGGCGGGGGACGCCGATCTCGGGGCCGCCGAGCCCGAACGAGACCAGGCCCTCGGGCTGCAGGTCGCAGGCGATACGGGCGGTCTCCTCGGCGGCCTCCAGGCCTGCCTCGCCGGGGATGTCGAAGCACCAGCGCAGCACCACGCCCAGCTCGGACTCCGCGGACTTGCGGGCGTCCTCGATGGCCTCGACGAAGGCGGCGTCGGGAATGCCGCGGCTGGTCGAGCTGAAGGGGGTGACGGTCAGCTCGGCGTAGCGGATGTTCTGCCGCGCCATGTCGCGGGCGACCTCGTACGTCAGCAGCCGCACGTCCTCGGCGTCGCGGATCAGGTCCACGACCGCGAGATAGATCTCGATGAAGTGCGCGAAGTCGCGGAAGGTGAAGAAATCGGCGAGCGCCTCGGGGTCGGTGGGGACGGCGGAGTCCGGGTGCCGGGCGGCCAGTTCGGAGACGATCCGCGGCGAGGCCGAGCCGACGTGGTGGACATGCAGCTCCGCCTTGGGCAGGCCCGCGATGAATGCATCGAGTTCGGACAACGGTTCCTCCTGGTCGGGTGGTGGGGCGGGGGCTGACGGGGGCGGAACGGCCTGGTCACGGCCTGGCCATCGTATGCGCGGCCGGGGAGGCGGTCCGGCGCGGGTCCTACCATGGCAGCGCGCGGGAGGCACAGGGGAGTGGAGCGGTATGGCGGACAGCGGGGACGGTGATGCCGCGCGTGAGCCGTGCGCCGCGCCCGGCCCGTATGCCGCCCCGGACCCGTACGCCGTTCCTGGCCTGTATGCCGCTCCTGGCCCGTACGCCGTTCCGTTGCCCCCGCCTGCCCCCAATTCCGCGAACCGTCCGCACTACCTCCTCCACCCCGCCTACGGCGGACACCCCGGACTGCCCGGTTATCTTGGACACCCCGCCCCCAGGGCCCCGCTCGCCCACCCGGTCTGGCTCCCCGCGCGCCCCGGCAACGGCTTCGGCACCGCGGCCCTGGTGGTCGGGATCGTGGGTGTGCCCCTGGGTGTCGCCGTCGTCCCGGGGATCGTCCTCGGCGTCCTGGCGATGGTCTTCGGGGCCGTCGGCCGCACCAGACGGGCCAGGGGGCAGGCGACCAACGGCGGGTCGGCGCTGGCCGGGATGGTGCTGGGCGGGGTGGCCGTGACGGTCAGCGCTCTGGTGGTCGCGCTCCTCGTGCTGGCACACCACTGAGGCCCCACCGCGGACCGGACAGCTCCCGAGCCCCTCCTCTATCCCTCCTCGCCCAGCCTCTGCCGCACCTCCATCAGTGCGAACCCCAGCAGATTCAGCCCCCGCCACCGCGCCGGGTCCTGGGCCCGCTCGTCGTCCGCGGCCAGCCCGATCCCCCAGACCCGGTCCAGCGGGCTGGCCTCCACCAGCACCCGGGAACCCGTGCCGAGCAGAAACTCGCGCAGCGCGGTGTCCTGGCCGAATTTGTGCAGATTGCCCTCGACCACCAGGCCGAAGCGGTGCCGCTGCCAGAGGGCGTCGTCGAATCCGCGGACCGTGCGGCCGATGTCCTTGGCCTGTTTGGGGTGGCCGGCGGCTATCGCGCGCCGTTCCGCCTCCTCGTCGGCGAACAGACGGGCCTTGCCGGCCATCATCCAGTGCTCCGCGGTGGCGTAGGTGACCCCGTCGGCCGTGAAGGGGGAGGGCCACCACTGGCTGAAACAGCTTGCGCCGATGCTGCCGTCGCGCTGGGGCCGATGACCCCAGAAATGGACGTATTTGACGCGTTTGCCGGCGGCGGTCACCGCGCGGAGTTCCTCGACCGAGCGCGGGCCGTCGGCCGTGCGCCGGGTGTCGTCCTGCGTGTCGGTCCCCGTGATGTTGTGCACCATGCCGGGATTCTGTCAGCGGGCACTGACAACGTGTCGGGGGGCCGGCAACGTAAATCGCAGAATTCGTCGCGTAACCAAAAGGCAACAACGGAATCACTTGTTGGTGGCCTATCCCTCTGTCAAGATCGGCCATCGATTCCGGAAATAGCTACGCCTGGCGGGGCCGCCGAGCGGCCTGGGCGTACGGCGGAGGAGAACACCATGGATCACCGTTTCGACGTCACCGAGCGATTCGCCGAGGGCGCGCAATTCATCGCGGGCAGCCTCCGCGGCGGCACCTCGGGCCGCACCCAGCCGGTGGTGGACCCGGCGACCGGCGAGCAGGTGTACTCCTACGAACTTGCTGGTCCGGCAGATGTGGACGCCGCCGTCGAGGCCGCACAAGGGGCGTTCGCCGAATGGGGCGGGGCCACCCCGGGCGAGCGTTCCGACGCGCTGCACCGCTTCGCCGCCGCACTCGCCGAGGACGCCGCCGATCTCGCCTTCGCCGAATCGCTGAACTGCGGAAAGCCGATCAAGCTCAGCACGGAGTTCGACGTGCCGGGTTCGATCGACAATGCCGCGTTCTTCGCCGGTGCGGCCCGCCATCTGGAGGGCAAGGCGGCCGGTGAATACAGCGCCGATCACACCTCCGTCATCCGCCGCGAGCCCATCGGTGTCGTCGGCTCCATCGCGCCCTGGAACTATCCGCTCCAGATGGCCGCCTGGAAGGTGCTGCCGGCCGTCGCCGCGGGCAACACCATCGTCCTCAAGCCCGCCGAGATCACCCCGCTCACCTCGCTGCTGTTCGCGCAGGCCGCGCAGCGGGCCGGACTGCCCGACGGCGTGATCAACATCGTCTCCGGCGCGGGCCGGGACGCGGGCGAGCGCCTGGTGGGCCACCCCGACGTGAGGATGACGTCCTTCACCGGCTCCACCGCGGTCGGCAAGCGGGTCGCCGAGATCGCCACCGGGACGGTCAAGCGGCTCCACCTCGAACTGGGCGGCAAGGCCCCCTTCGTGGTCTTCGACGACGCGGACCTGGAGGCCGCCGTCCACGGCGCGGTCGCCGGGGCGCTGATCAACACCGGCCAGGACTGCACCGCCGCCACCCGCGCCTATGTCCAGCGCCCGCTCTACGACGCCTTCGTCAGCGGCGTCGCCGACCTGATGGCGACCGTGCGGCTGGGCGACCCCTTCGACCCGTCCACCGACCTCGGCCCGCTGATCTCGCACGCCCAGCGCGACCGGGTGGCCGGCTTCGTCGACCGGGCGCGCGGCTATGCCACCGTCGTCACCGGCGGCGAGATCCCCGGCGGCGAGCTGGCCAAGGGCGCGTACTACCGGCCGACGCTGATCGCCGGCGCCGCGCAGGACAGCGAGATCGTGCAGTCCGAGATCTTCGGCCCGGTGCTGGTCGTGCTGCCCTTCGACAGCGACGACGAGGGCATCGCGCTGGCCAACGACACCCCCTACGGACTGGCCGCCTCCGCCTGGAGCCGGGACGTCTACCGCGCCGGCCGCGCCACCCGCGAGATCAACGCGGGCTGCGTCTGGGTCAACGACCACATCCCGATCATCAGCGAGATGCCGCACGGCGGCGCCAAGGCGTCCGGCTTCGGCAAGGACATGTCGGCGTACTCCTTCGAGGAGTACACGCAGGTCAAGCATGTGATGTACGACAACACCGCGGTCGTCAGGAAGGACTGGCACCGTACGGTCTTCGGGGACCGCGCCTAGCACCCGTCCCGGATCCGCCCCCACCCCCCCCACGCGGCACCCTCCTCACCGGCCCCGCGCCGGGCTCCCCTCCTGAAAGGCACCGCGCATGGAGCACCACGAGCAGCCCGAACCCTTCTCCGCGGCCGAACTGGCCGCCATGCGCCGCAGTATGACCACCGGCCGCCTCGCCATGACCCGTCGCTCGCTGCTGCGCGCGACCGGCGCCATGGCGGCCGCAACGGGGGGCCTGGGGGCACTGGCCGGCTGCGGCATCCCGCCCGCGAGCCGTACGGACGCGGGCTCGAGCACGGACCACTCGGCGAAGGAGAAGCGCGTCACCTTCTCCAACTGGACCGAGTACATCGACGTCACCGACGACGGCAAGCACCGGCCGACGCTGGAGGCCTTCACCAAGCGCACCGGCATAGCCGTCAAATACACCGAGGACATCAACGACAACGACGAGTTCTTCGGCAAGATCCAGGCGCAGCTGGCCAACGGGCAGGACACCGGCCGGGACCTGATCGTGCTCACCGACTGGATGTGCGCGCGGATGATCTCACTGGGCTGGATCGAGAAACTGGATCCCGCCAACCTCCCGCACGCCTACGCCAACCTCTCGTCGCAGTTCCGCAACCCCGCCTGGGACCCGGGACGTGCGCACTCCTACACCTGGCAGGGCATCCCGGCGCTGATCGCGTACAACAAGAAGGCCACCGGCGGACGCAAGGTCGACTCGGTCAGCCAGCTGCTGGAGGACCCCAAGCTCAAGGGCCGGGTCGGTTTCCTCACCGAGATGCGCGACAGCGTCGGGCTGACGCTGCTGGACATGGGCAAGAAGCCCGAGGACGTCACCGCGGACGACTTCGACGCGGCGATCGCCCGGCTCCAGAAGGGCGTCGACAGCAAGCAGATCCGCCGCTTCACCGGCAACGACTACACCACCGACCTGGACAAGGGCGACCTCGCGGCGTGTGTGGCCTGGGCGGGCGACGTCGTCCAGCTGCAGAGCGACAACCCGGACATCGAGTACGTCATCCCCAAGGCCGGCTGCATGACGTCCACCGACAACCTCATGGTGCCGAACAAAGCACGTCACAAGGCCAATGCCGAACGGCTCATCGACTACTTCTACGAGCCGAAGACCGCGGCCAAGCTCGCGGCGTACATCAACTACGTCTGCCCCGTGGACGGCGTACGCGAGGAACTCGCCAAGATCGACAAGGAGGCGGCGCGCAACCCGCTGATCATTCCGGACGAGGAGATGGCCGAGAAGTCCCACTCCTTCCGCGCCCTGAACGCCAAGGAGAGCAAGGCGTTCAGCGAGAAGTTCACCCGGCTCACCGGCGCCTGACCGGATACGGCCGGCGCCCGGTGCGACCCCGCAGACGCCCGGCCGCCACACCTCCCTGCGAGCCGTCTTCGACCTCCGACCCACGGGACGACCGACATGACAAAGAACGACCAGACCCAGAGCAGCGGCGGTGACGTCCGCCTCACCGGGATCAGCAAAACCTATGGCTCCTTCACCGCCGTCCACCCGCTCGACCTCACCGTCCCCGCGGGCTCCTTCTTCGCGCTGCTGGGCGCCTCCGGCTGCGGCAAGACCACCACGCTGCGGATGATCGCCGGACTGGAGGACCCCACCACCGGCACCGTCGAGCTCTCCGGCCAGGACGTCACCGCCCTGCCGCCCTACAAGCGGCAGGTCAACACCGTCTTCCAGAACTACGCGCTCTTCCCGCACCTGGACATCTACGAGAACGTCGCCTTCGGGCTGCGCCGCCGCGGCATCAAGTCCGTCAAGAAGCAGGTCGAGGAGATGCTCGACCTCGTCCAGCTCGGCCCCATGGCCCGCCGCAAGCCGCAGCAGCTCTCCGGCGGCCAGCAGCAGCGCGTCGCGGTCGCCCGCGCGCTGATCAACCACCCCCAGGTGCTGCTCCTCGACGAGCCGCTGGGCGCCCTCGACCTCAAGCTGCGCCGCCAGATGCAGCTGGAGCTCAAGCGCATCCAGACCGAGGTCGGCATCACCTTCGTCCATGTCACCCACGACCAGGAGGAGGCCATGACGATGGCCGACACCGTGGCCGTGATGAACGGCGGCCGGGTCGAGCAGCTCGGCGCCCCCGCCGACCTCTACGAGAACCCCGCCACCACCTTCGTCGCCAACTTCCTGGGCACCTCCAACCTCATCGAGGCCGAGGTCGTCGAGGCCGCCGGCGAGGAGCTGCTGCTCAGGGCCGCGGACACCAAGCTGCGGCTGCCCGCCGCCCGGTGCAGCGCGACGGCCGGCAGCGGCGACAAGGTGCTGGCCGGCATACGGCCCGAGAAGATGGCCCTGGCGCACACCGACGACACCGGGTCCCTCCCCGACGGCCACAACCAGCTGCCCGGACGGATCAAGGACGCCAGCTTCATCGGCGTCTCCACCCAGTACGTCATCGAGGCGCCGGGCCTGGGCGAGATCTCCGTCTACGAGCAGAACATCGCGCGCGACGGCCGACTCGTACCGGGCGCCGAGGTCGTCGTGCACTGGAACCCCGCGCACACGTTCGGGCTGGACGCCGCCCAGGACATCGCAGCGGGAGCGGACCTCGACGAGGAGGCGGCGTGAGCACCACCGAAGCCCCCGCGCCACCGGAGACGGCCGACGCCGAGCCGCTCCCGCTCCGCAAGACGCCCACTCGCAAGCGGCTGATCCCCTACTGGCTGCTGCTGCCCGGCATGCTGTGGCTGATCGTCTTCTTCGCCGCCCCGCTCGTCTACCAGGCGTCGACGTCCATCCAGACCGGCTCCCTCGAAGAGGGCTTCAAGGTCACCTGGCACTTCGCCACCTACTGGGACGCGCTCGGCGAATACTGGCCGCAGTTCGTCCGCTCCGTGGGCTACGCCGGCATCGCCACCGCGCTGTGCCTGCTCCTGGGCTACCCGCTCGCCTATCTCATCGCCTTCAAGGCCGGACGCTGGCGCAACGTCGTGATGATCCTGGTCATCGCGCCGTTCTTCACCAGCTTCCTGATCCGTACGCTCGCCTGGAAGACGATCCTGGCGGACGGCGGGCCGGTCGTCGGCGCCCTCAACGCGCTGCACCTTCTGGACGTCACCAGCGCCCTGGGCATCACCGAGGGCCACCGGGTGCTGGCCACCCCGCTCGCGGTGGTCTGCGGACTGACCTACAACTTCCTGCCGTTCATGGTCCTGCCGCTCTACACCTCGCTGGAGCGCATCGACCCCCGCCTCCACGAGGCCGCGGGCGACCTCTACGCACGCCCCGCCACCACCTTCCGCAAGGTGACCTTCCCGCTGTCCATGCCGGGCGTCGTCGCGGGCACCCTGCTCACCTTCATCCCGGCAGCCGGCGACTACATCAACGCCGAACTGCTGGGCTCCACCGACCAGAAGATGATCGGCAACGTCATCCAGTCGCAGTTCCTGCGGGTCCTGGACTACCCGACCGCCGCCGCCCTCTCCTTCATCCTCATGGCGGCCATCCTCGCCATGGTCACCATCTACATCCGCAAGTCGGGGACGGAGGACCTGGTCTGATGGCCGCAACCGACACCACCACCGCCGCCACCGCGCCGCGCACCGGGGGCAATCCGCTGCGCTGGCTGCGCCGCAACATCGTCACCCTCGCGGGCCTGGCCACACTGGGCTATCTGATCCTGCCCAACGTCGTGGTGATGGTCTTCTCCTTCAACAAGCCCAACGGCCGCTTCAACTACCAGTGGCAGCACTTCTCCACGGACGCCTGGGCCGACCCCTGCGGCGTCGCGGACCTGTGCGGTTCGCTCGGGCTGAGCCTCCAGATCGCCCTCTGGGCGACCCTCGGCGCCACCGTCCTCGGCACGATGATCTCCTTCGCGCTCGCGCGCTACCGCTTCCGGGCCCGCGCCGGCGTCAACACCCTGATCTTCCTGCCGATGGCCATGCCCGAGGTCGTCATGGCCGCCTCGCTCGCCACCCTGTTCCTCAACATGGGCATCGAGTTCGGCTTCTGGACGATCCTGATCGCGCACATCATGTTCTGCCTGAGCTTCGTCGTCACTGCCGTCAAGGCCCGGGTGATGAGCATGGACCCGCGGCTGGAACAGGCCGCCCAGGACCTCTACGCCTCGCCGCTGCAGACGTTCCTGCGCGTCACCCTGCCGATCGCCGCCCCCGGCATCGCCTCCGGTGCCCTGCTCTCCTTCGCCCTCTCCTTCGACGACTTCATCATCACCAACTTCAATGCCGGCTCCACCGTGACCTTCCCGATGTTCGTCTGGGGATCGGCGCAGCGGGGCACGCCCGTTCAGATCAATGTCATCGGTACGGCGATGTTCCTGGTCGCCGTGCTGTGCGTCCTGGTCGGCCAAGTGGCCGGAAACCGCCGTAAGCGGAGCAATCCGTAAGAGGAGCTGAGAACCATGGCACGAGCTGCCATGCCGTATCCGTCGGGGGCATCCCCCGTCCATGCGCTCGCCGACGCCGAACCCACCCCCTTCTGGCTGGCCGACCCCGGCCGCCCGGTCGCCGAGCCCGCCCTCGTCGGCGACGAGACCTGCGATCTGCTGGTCGTCGGAGGCGGCTACTCGGGCCTGTGGACGGCACTGATCGCCAAGGAGCGCGACCCCCAGCGCGACGTCGTCCTGATCGAGGGCGCCGAGATCGGCTGGGCCGCCTCCGGGCGCAACGGCGGCTTCTGCGCCGCCTCCCTCACCCACGGCATCGGCAACGGCCTGGCGCGCTGGCCCGGCGAACTCCCCAAGCTCGAAGAGCTCGGCATCAAGAACCTCGACGCCATCGAGCACGCGGTCGCCCGCTACAACATCGACTGCGACTTCGAGCGCACCGGCGAGATCGACATCGCCACCGAGCCGTACCAGGTCGCCGAGCTCAAGGATGCCGCCGAGGAGGCCGCCCAGCTGGGCCTGGACCGCCACCGCTTCCTCGACCAGGACGAACTGCGCGCCGAGGTCGACTCGCCGACCTTCCGCGCCGGCCTGTGGGACCGCGACGGCGTCGCCATGCTCAACCCGGCCAAGCTCGCCTGGGGCCTCAAGCAGGCCTGCCTCGGCTACGGCGTCCGCATCTACGAGCGCACCCGCGCCACCGGCCTCGCCTCCGAAGGCATGGGCATGGCCGTCCGCACCCCCTACGGCCGCATCTTCGCCCGTCATGTGGCGCTCGGCACCAACGCCTTCCCGTCGCTGGTCAAGCGGGTCCGCCCGTACATCGTGCCGGTCTACGACCACGCCCTGATGACCGAGCCGCTCTCCGACGAACAGCTCGCCGCCATCGGCTGGAAGAACCGCCAGGGCCTCTCCGACTCCAACAACCACTTCCACTACTTCCGCATCACTGCCGACCACCGCATCCTGTGGGGCGGTTACGACATCGTCTACCGCTACGGCGGCGGCGTACGGGCCGAGTTCGACCACCACCCGGCCACCTACGAGAAGCTCGCCCGGCACTTCTTCCGCTGCTTCCCGCAGCTGGAGGGCCTGCGCTTCACGCACGCCTGGGGCGGCGCCATCGACACCTGCGCCCGTTTCTCCGCCTTCTTCGGCACCGCGCACGCCGGCCGGGTCGCCTACGCCGCGGGCTACACCGGCCTCGGCGTGGGCGCCACCCGCTTCGGTGCGGAGGTGATGCTCGATCTGCTCTCCGGCGAACGCACGGAACGCACGGAGCTGGAGATGGTCCGCACGAAGCCGCTGCCCTTCCCGCCCGAGCCGCTGCGCTGGGCCGGTATCGGCATCACGCAGTGGTCGATGACCCGCGCGGACACCCATGGCGGGCGCCGCAATCTGTGGCTGAAGGCCATGGACAAGGTGGGCCTGGGCTTCGACAGCTGACGCACAACGGGGGGCGGGCGCCGTGGAGTTGCACGCCCCCCTAGTGCTGCGAACGCCCTCGTCCCTACTGCGAAAGCCCTCGTCACCCGTGTAAGGACTCCGTCCGCGCGCGCTCTCCCTCCCGGAGACACCGGCCCGGCAGGGCCACCGGGAAGCGAGGTACGGACATGGGCGCCGCGGGGACGAACAAGGCAGTGGACTGGCTGGTATCGGCGGCAGCGGACCCCGGGCCCTGCCGCTGGGAATGGGAGCGCAATCCGCTCGGCGTCGCGCTGCTGCCGGCCGGCCGGCTCTGGGACGTGCTGATCGCCGATGCCGTGCTGGCCGCCCCGGCCCTCGCGGTCCTCACCCGCCTCCTCGACCGCCCCGGCCCGGTCCTGGCCGATTCCGCCGGTGCCCGCATCGGCTTCTTCGTCCCGCCCGGCACCGTCGCCCACTGGCTGGGCACCGGCGTACGGGGCGCCGGGCGCGGCACCTGGATCGCGGTCCCGCATCCGGGCCGGACCACCGGCGGCATCCGCTGGCTGGTGCCGCCGGACGGCACCGGCACGCTCACCGACCCGTGCGTCCTGGAGCTGGCGCTGCATGAGGCGGCGGCGAGGCGGGCGGCGGAGGGGTGAGGGGCGCCCCGGCCCGCGCCCACCGTTCGCACACCGCCCACCACGCCACCAGCAGCACTCCGGCCAGGCACCAGCTGCCCAGCACGTCCAGGGGCCAGTGGTAGCCCCGGCGCACCAGCCCGATGCCCACGCCGACGTTGACCAGCACGCCGCCGGCCGCCACGGCGCACGCGGCCCGGCGGCGCGCCCGCCCGGGTACCCGCGCCCGGATCAGCAGCAGCGCGGCCACCCCGTACGCGACCGCCGCCGTCGCGGCGTGCCCCGACGGAAAGAAGCCGTCCTGCGCGCCCCCGCCCATACCCGGCGGCCCCGGCCGGGCGAACCACAGCTTGAGCGGGACGACCAGCGCGGGCACCGCGGCCAGGGCCGAGGCGGCGGCGACGGGCGGCAGCCACCAGCGCACCGGACCGCCGCCTTCCGCCACCCGCCGCCGCCCGCGCCGAGCGGCCCATCCGGCCCACCCCGCCACCACCAGCAGCACCGGCAAGGCAACGGCCGTATTGCCGAGATCGGCGAAAAACTCCGCAAGCCCCGGAGGAATCGCGCTGTGGGCAACGGCCCGCCCGGTCCGCTCATCCACCGTACGGAGCGGACCGTGACCGGCCACCTGCCGGCTGATCACCGTGAAGAGGAGCACGGCGAGGACGAGCACGGCAGCGAGCGGACCCACTGCGCGGGTGGGAAAAGCGGGAACGCGAGAACCGGGAACGGGAGAACCGAGAACGGGAAAAAGAGGAGGCCGCCTCGGAACAGGGGGGGTGGTTCCGAGGCGGCCGTGCTGACCGGTGTCCCGCGCGCCCCGGGGGGTATGGGGCGGGCGGACATCCGATCGGTGAGGATTCCCGGAGCCCCGTATCGCACGGGTCCCGGTCGTGTGCGCGAGGGCACGGCCAGATCGGAGCCGGGGAAGCGCCGACCGGGCATCGCCCGCAGTCCCCTGCGGACGGGGTTTTTCTCTCATCTGCAGAAACCGTACGGCACCCGCCGCGCACCCGACAGCCGCATCACCGGGCCGCCATTCGCCCCGCACATCTTCTTCACGCGGCAGCGCAGGTCGTCCTCGTCCGGACCGCTCGCATCCGCAAAGCGGCGGCGGCCCTGGGCACGTCATCGTCGTGCCCCGGGCCGCCGCCGGACTGCTCAGCCGCTCGCCGCTCAGAGCTTGGCGAACGCCGCCTCAAGGATGTCCAGACCCTCGTTGAGCAGGTCCTCACCGATCACCAGCGGCGGCAGGAAGCGCAGCACATTGCCGTACGTACCGGTCGTCAGGACCAGCAGACCCTCCTGGTGGCAGGCCTTGGCGAGCGCGCCGGTGGCCTCCGGGTTCGGCTCCTTGGAACCGGACTTCACCAGCTCGATCGCGATCATCGCGCCGCGGCCGCGGACCTCGCCGATGATGTCGAACTTCTCCGCGATGGCCGTGAGACGGGCCTTCATGACCTGCTCGATGTGCTGGGCCTTGCCGTTGAGGTCCAGCTCGCGCGCGGTCTCGATGGCGCCGAGAGCGGCGGCGCAGGCCACCGGGTTACCGCCGTAGGTGCCGCCCAGGCCGCCCGCGTGCGCGGCGTCCATGATCTCGGCGCGGCCGGTGACCGCGGCCAGCGGCAGACCGCCCGCAATGCCCTTCGCGGTCGTGATGAGGTCCGGCACGATCCCCTCGTCCTCACACGCGAACCACTGGCCCGTACGGCAGAAGCCCGACTGGATCTCGTCCGCGACGAAGACGATCCCGTTCTCCCGCGCGAAGTTCACGATCGCCGGGAGGAAGCCCTTGGCCGGCTCGATGAAGCCGCCCTCACCGAGCACCGGCTCGATGATGATCGCCGCGACGTTCTCCGCGCCGATCTGCTTGGTGATCTGCGAGATGACCTGGTCGGCGGCCTCCTGCGCACAGTTCTCCGGACCGGTCAGCCAGCGGTAGGGGTAGGCCAGCGGTACGCGGTACACCTCGGGCGCGAACGGCCCGAAGCCGTGCTTGTACGGCATGTTCTTCGCCGTCAGCGCCATGGTCAGGTTCGTCCGGCCGTGGTAGCCGTGGTCGAACACGACGACGGCCTGCCGCTTGGTGTACGCCCGCGCGATCTTGACGGCGTTCTCCACGGCCTCCGCGCCGGAGTTGAACAGCGCCGACTTCTTCGCGTGGTCACCCGGGGTCAGCTCGGCGAGCTGCTCACACACCTCGATGTACGGCTCGTACGGCGTGACCATCGCACAGGTGTGGGTGAAGTCGGCGAGCTGCGCGGTGGCCCTGCGCACCACGGCCTCCGCACTGTTGCCGACCGAGGTCACGGCGATACCCGAACCGAAGTCGATCAGGGAGTTCCCGTCCACGTCCTCCAGGACACCGCCACCGGCACGCTTGATGAACACGGGCAGCACCGCACCGACACCAGCGGCCACGGTCTCCTGCTTACGGGCCCACAGCTCCTGCGACTTCGGGCCGGGAATCGCGGTGACGATGCGACGCTCCTGGGGGAGGGCCGGGCCTCCGGACAGTTCGGTCATAGCAGTCTCCTGGGGTCGGACGGGGACGTACAGAGGTCTTGTTCTCGCAGGTTAGGGCCGGTGGACCGGTGCGGGCATGTTCCGTTCGGGAGAAGTGCGCGTGTTGCGTTGTCCGCACCGGATATAGCGGGGGCGGGGGGCCAGTAGATTGAGCGGCGTCAGCAGATGACGGCTCGAGGGGGACAAGGGCAGCGGATGGATACCGAGGGCACGCAGGACGCACGCAACACCCGCTCCGAACTCGTCCCGCGCCCGGCGGCACCGCCGGATGCGCCGCCGCCTCCCGCCACACCCCCCGCCGGGCTTCCCGCCATGCCCACGGCCCCGCCCGGCCACCCCGCCGACGCCCCCGAGCCGCCGCTGCTCGCCTGGCTGCGGACCCCGCGCCCGGCGGCGGGGCCGGGCGTCTGGACGTACGGGCACCGGCCGCGGCCTGCGGAGGAGCCGGAGCGGATTCCCACCCGGCAGCTGATCAGCGGTGCGCTGATCTCGTTTCTGTGCGGGTGGCTTTTGTGGTCGCTGCTGTGGAACCAATATCTCGGCAGCTACTGGCTGTGGCCGCTGGTGCTCCTCACGCCCGACTCCTGGCGGGACGGCACCGACCCGATGGCCTATGTCTGGGCCAGCTACATCTACTACGGGCTTTTCATCGTCCTCATGGCCGTCGTCTTCGGCCGCCTCGGCCGCTGGCCCGAACTCGGCCGGCGCTTCCTGATGCCGCTCGTCGGGCCGCTCGTCCGGCGCCTGCGTCCCCGCCCGGCCGCCGCCGCCCCCAAGCCCGCCACCGACCCCGCCCAATGGCCCGAGCTGCGCGCCCACGGTGCCCCCGACGCCGCGGACAAGCTTGCCGAGGAGGCCCGCGCCGGGCGGATGAACGATGTGGATGTGGCCAGGATCGACCGTGCCTGGCAGTCGGTGCGGTCCGGCAAGAACTCGCTGGCCTCCTTCACGGACACCGTGCTGCGGCAGGGTGCCGCGGCCTGTGCGCACCCCTCGGGCCGGCGCGATCTGACCCGTAGGACCGCCGAGCACGATCTCCTGGCCCACCAGGTGCGGCTCGGCACCGCCGCCGACCATGAGCGCAATCCGTACCAGCACCGGGGCGCCGGCTGTGCCCTGGAACCTGCCGTGCTCGGCACCTCCCTGCTGGCCGTCGGCCCGGCGGGGAGCGGTAAGACGACCCGGGTGGTCCGGCCCGTGGTGGAGTCGATGTGCCTGCAGGCGCTGGCCGGGCAGTGCGCGGTGATCGCCGTCGGACCGGCCGGTGCGGACCTCGGCCCGGACGACGCGTTCGATGTGGTGGTCACGATCGGCCGCCGCGACCCGGAGTGCGACCTCGACCTCTACGGCGGCACCACCGACCCCGACGAGGCCGCCGCCATCCTCGCCGAGGCGCTGGTCGGTGATCTGGCCGAGCAGCTGCCCGGCGGGGACAGCCGGCGGGCGGCTACCGCGCTCGCGCAGCTGCTCGGGCCCTTCCGGGCCGTGCATGAGCGCTTTCCCAGCGTTCCCGAGCTGCGGGAACTGCTCGACGGCGCGCCCGCGGCGATGGGCGCGCTGCGGTCCGCGCTGGAGGGGAGCGGCGAGCAGACGCTGCTGCGCGAACTGGACGCGCGTGCCCGGCAGTCGGAGCGTCCGGGCGATGCGGGCGTGCTGCTCGCCGACCGCATCGCGCTGCTCGACCGGCCCGCCTTCGCCGACTGCTTCGACCCCACCGGACGCACCCGCCAGGTCTCGCTGCGTGCGCTCGACCACCCCCTGCGGGTCCGTATCGAGCTTCCGGAACGCGGTCACGCCGAGGCCTCACGGATCCTGGCGCGCCTGGTGCTCGCCCAGTTCACCGAGTGCGCGGTAGCCCGCAGTGACCGTTCGCTCTTCGCCTGTCTGGTGCTGGACGAGGCGGCGCACACCATCACCGCCGAGGCGCTGCGCGGCCTCCAGCGGCTGCGCTCGGCGAACGCCGGGGCGGTGCTCACGCTGCGCTCGCTGGACGACGTCCCCGACGCGCTGCGCAGTGCGCTGCTCGGCGCGGTCGGCTGCCGGATGGCGTTCGCGGGCGTGACGACGTGGGACGGCGCGCGGTTCGCCGAGGTGTGGGGCAAGGAGTGGGTGGAGACCCGTGATGTGACCGACCGTCAGATCATCGCGGAGAGCGCCGCGGGCAAGGCGTTCCACATTTTCCGCCAGCTGGTCACCGGCAAGGCGGCCACCGCCAAGGCGGTCACCGTGCGGACGGTGGAACGGGAGCGCTGGTCCGCCTCGGATCTCGCCAACTCCCTGCCCGCGGGGCATGCGGTGCTGTCGGTGACATCGGTGAAGGGGGAGCATGCGCCGCCGGTGCTGGTGGATCTGAGGGGGTGAGGGGCGAGGTGAGGGGGAGGAGCCGGTTGCAGGGCCGGACGGGGCGGCGCCCCGGGCGGCCCACAGGCGGGATCCGTCCCGATCCGTCCCTGCGGGAACCGCACGAGAGGTCCCCTGGATTCCTCCGTTCAGGCAGAATCGGCACTGGCCGTTCATACGGGGCGGCGCAAAGCCCCGTAGGGTGGCCGTCGGCTCCCCCTCGTCATCGAAGGTCCTATGCCCCACACCCTCGCCTCTCTCGTCAACCACACCGCGCTCAAGCTGACCGTGCTCGCGGGTGAGGACCGGCTGGACGTTCCGGTGCGCTGGGCGCATGCGAGCGAGCTGATCGATCCGGTGCCCTACATGGAGGGCGGCGAGCTGCTGCTGATCACCGCGCTGAAGCTGGACGCGGAGGACGCGGAGGCCAGCCGCCGGTATGTGCGCAGGGTGGCGCAGGCGGGTGTCGTCGGGCTGGGCTTCGCGGTCGGGGTGAACTACGAGGAGGCACCCGAGGCGCTGGTGGAGGCGGCCCGGCAGGAGGGGCTGCCGCTGCTGGGGGTGCCGCGCCGGACGCCGTTCATCGCGATCAGCAAGGCCGTGTCGGCCGCCGTCGCCGCCGATCAGTACCGGGCCGTGACGGCCGGGTTCGAGGCGCAGCGGGAGCTGACCCGGGCCGCGCTCAGCGCCGAGGGCCCGGCCGAACTGCTGGCCCGGCTCGCCGCGCATCTGGACGGCTGGGCCGCGCTCTACGACGCGTCCGGTGCCGTGGTGGCCGCCGCCCCCGACTGGGCGGCCCGGCGCGCGGCCCGGCTGGCCGACGACGTGGCGCGGCTGCGGGAGCGGCCCGCGCCCGCCAGTTCGGTGGTGAGCGACACGGACGGCGACGACCGGGTCGAGCTGCAGTCGCTGGGCACCGGCCGGCGGGCGCGCGGGGTGCTGGCGGTCGGGACGGGCGCGCCGCTGGGCACCGCCGAGCGGTACGCCGTGCACTCCGCCGTCGCCCTGCTCACCCTCACCACCGAGCGGTCCCGCGCCCTGCAGGACGCCGAGCAGCGGCTCGGCGCCGCGGTGCTCAAGATGCTGCTGGCGGGGGAGCCGGACCATGCGCGGGCGGTGGCGGGACGGCTCTACGGCGGGCTGCTGGACGCCCCGTTCCGGATGGTGGTGGCCGAGCCGGTGGCCGCCGAGGGCGAGCCCCCGGGCGCCGGAACCCCGGCCGTTCTCGATGCGCTCGCCGATGCCATGGACTCGGCCGCCGCCCGGACCGGCGAGGCGGTCCTCGCCGTCCCGGACGGCACCCGGCTGATCGTCCTGGTCGCGGACGGCGGGGCGGCCGCCGACGCCTGCGCCGAGTTCGCCGCCCTGGCCGAGGCCCGCGCCGGGGACCGGCCGCGGGTGGGCGGCCGGTCCGCACGGGACGAGGCGGGCCGCGCCGAGGGCCTGGCGGTCGGCATCTCCGCACCGACCGGCCCGATGTCCGCCGCCACCGCCTACCGCCAGGCCGAACAGGCCCTCTACGTCGCCCGCCGCCGCGGCCGGACGCTGGTCGAGCACGAGGACGTGGCGGCCGGCTCCGTGCTGCCGCTGCTCGCCGACGACGCGGTACGCGCGTTCGCCGACGGGCTGCTGCGGGCGCTGCGGGAGCACGATGCGACCGGGCGCGGTGATCTCGTCGCCTCGCTGCGCGCCTGGCTCGCCCGCCACGGCCAGTGGGACGCGGCCGCCGCCGACCTGGGCGTACACCGTCATACGCTGCGTTACCGGATGCGGCGGGTGGAGGAGATCCTGGGCCGCTCGCTGGACGATGCGGACGTCCGGATGGAGCTGTGGCTGGCGCTCAAGGCGACCTCGGCGCCGCCGGAGGAGTGACGCGCACGCGGCCGCCCCCTCCACCGCGTAGGGACACGCCCCCCGATTTCTCCGGTTCGGACAAACGCCAGGGCGGCGCCCCGCCCCTACCGTGGGTGCAGCGTGCCGCTCACCGAGCCGCCCGCGGAGCTCCATGCACCACTCCACCACTTGGGAAGGGCCGGGATTACTGTGCCGAACACTGCTGCAGCCCCCACCGCCTTCTGGCTCGCCGGCCGCAGGGCCACCGGCGATGCCACCTTCGATGTCACCTCCCCCTGGGACGGACGTCTTGTCGGCACGGTGAGCGTCCCCACCGAGGCGCAGGTCGAGGAGGCCATCGCCGCCTCCGTCGCCGTCCAGGACGAGCTCGCCGCGACCCCCGCCCATGTGCGGGCCGCCGCCCTCGACCAGGTCGGCCGCCGGCTGGTGGAGCGTACGGAGGAGATCGCCCGGCTGATCTCCGCCGAGAACGGCAAGCCGATGAAGTGGGCGCGCGGCGAGGTGGGCCGGGCGATCTCGGTGTTCCGTTTCGCGGCCGAGGAGGCCCGCCGCTTCAACGGCGGCGAGGCGCAGCGCCTGGACACCGACGCGGGCGGCACCGGCCGTCTCGCGCTGACCCGCCGCTTCCCGCGCGGCACGGTCCTGGGCATCGCCCCGTTCAACTTCCCGCTGAACCTGTGCGCCCACAAGATCGCCCCGGCCATCGCGGCCGGCGTCCCGATCATCCTCAAGCCCGCCCCGGCCACCCCGCTTTCGGGACTCATCATCGGCGAGCTGCTGGAGGGCACCGACCTGCCGGCCGGTTCCTGGTCGATCCTCCCGGTGGGCAACGAGGCGATGCCGGCGCTGGTGCAGGACGAGCGTCTGCCGGTCATCTCCTTCACCGGTTCCGAGAAGGTCGGCTACGACATCCTCGACTCGGTGCCGCGCAAGCACTGCACCCTGGAGCTCGGCGGCAACGGCGCGGCCGTCGTGCTGCCCGACTGGTCCTCCGAGGCGGACCTGGACTGGGCGGCGCAGCGGATCGCCACCTTCTCCAACTACCAGGGCGGCCAGTCCTGCATCTCGGTGCAGCGGGTCATCGCCGACGCCTCCGTCTACGACCGCCTGGTCCCCAAGATCGTCGCGGCCGTCAATGCGCAGGTCACCGGCGACCCCTCCGACGACGCCACCGAGGTCGGCCCGCTGGTCAACGAGGCCGCCGCCCAGCGCGTCGAGTCCTGGGTGGACGAGGCCGTCGAGCGCGGTGCGAAGCTGCTCGCGGGCGGCAAGCGCGACGGCGCCTCCTACGCGCCGACCGTCCTGGCGGACGTGCCCGCCGACGCCACCCTGGCCTGCGAAGAGGTCTTCGGCCCGGTGCTGAGCATCCAGAAGGTCGACGGCGAGGCCGAGGCGTTCGCCGCGGTCAACGCCTCCAAGTACGGTCTGCAGGCCGGTGTCTTCACGCACGACACGCAGACCGCCTTCCGCGCCCACCGCGCCCTGGAGGTCGGCGGCGTGATCATCGGCGATGTGCCGTCCTACCGGGCCGACCAGATGCCGTACGGCGGCGCCAAGCAGTCCGGCGTGGGCCGCGAGGGCGTGCGCTACGCGATGGACGACTACACCTACGAGCGGGTCCTGGTCCTGACCGGACTGGCTCTGTAACGCCGTCACAGCTGTCACAGCTGTGGCAGCCGTAACACTGTCAACACCGTCACACCGGACCGGCCTGGACCGGTGGACAGCGACGGCCATCCCTTGGGCCGTACTGCCGTCCAGGCTCCGGCCGGCGCACCCCCCGGCGCCGGCCCCTGGCCGCGGCGCGCTCCGGCACCCCCGTACCGGAGCGCGCCGCGTCCCCCGTTCGGCCGATAGGACGGACCCCCGCGCGGCCGGCGCCGTCGCCCATACGGCCCATGGCGGATACCGCCCGCCCGCGCACCGCCTTCCTGCGGCACCACTGGTGCAACACCTGCGGATCGGGTAACCCTCACAAGTAGCACTGTCCGGCCGGCCGACCGGCCGTCCGGCGCAGCACTCCCCGACGCGGCGAGGTGAGCTCCTGATGACGGCTCCGTCCATCCGCAAGGTTTCCGAGCGCGAAGCCCGGCAGGTCGCCGAGGCGGCCCGCGAGCAGGACTGGCGCAAGCCCAGCTTCGCCAAGGAACTGTTCCTGGGACGCTTCAGGCTCGACCTCATCCATCCGCACCCCACACCGGCTGCCGACGACGTCCGGCGCGGCGAGAAGTTCCTGGCCACCCTGCGCGAATTCTGCGAGACCAGGATCGACGGCGCCCGCATCGAGCGCGAGGCCAAGATCCCCGACGAGACCCTCAAGGGGCTCAAGGACATCGGCGCGCTCGGCATGAAGATCGACACCAAGTACGGCGGTCTGGGCCTCACCCAGGTCTACTACAACCGGGCCCTCGCCCTGGCCGGCTCCGCCAGCCCCGCCATCGGCGCACTGCTCTCCGCCCACCAGTCCATCGGCGTACCGCAGCCGCTGAAGCTCTTCGGCACCGAGGAGCAGAAGGACGCCTTCCTGCCGCGCTGCGCCCGTACGGACATCTCGGCGTTCCTGCTGACCGAACCGGACGTCGGATCCGACCCGGCCCGGCTGGCCACCGCCGCGGTCCCCGACGGGGACGACTACGTCCTGGACGGCGTCAAGCTGTGGACCACCAACGGCGTCGTCGCCGACCTGCTGGTCGTGATGGCGCGGGTGCCCGCCTCCGAAGGCCACAAGGGCGGCATCACCGCCTTCGTCGTCGAGGCCGACTCGCCCGGGATCACCGTCGAGAACCGCAACGCCTTCATGGGCCTGCGCGGTCTGGAGAACGGCGTCACCCGCTTCCACCGGGTACGGGTCCCGGCCGCCCACCGCATCGGCCCCGAGGGCGCCGGCCTCAAGATCGCCCTGACCACGCTCAACACCGGCCGCCTCTCGCTGCCCGCGATGTGCGTCGGCGTCGGCAAATGGTGCCTGAAGATCGCCCGCGAATGGTCCACGGCCCGCGAGCAGTGGGGCAAGTCGATCGCGAAACACGAGGCCGTCGGCGGCAAGGTGTCCTTCATCGCCGCCACCACCTTCGCCCTCGAGGCCGTCGTCGACCTCTCCTCCCAGATGGCCGACGAGAACCGCAACGACATCCGCATCGAGGCCGCACTCGCCAAGCTCTACGGCTCCGAGATGGGCTGGCTGATGGCCGACGACCTGGTGCAGATCCGCGGCGGCCGCGGCTTCGAGACCGCCGATTCGCTCGCCGCCCGCGGCGAACGCGCCGTCCCCGCCGAACAGACGCTGCGCGATATGCGCATCAACCGGATCTTCGAGGGCTCCACGGAGATCATGCATCTGCTGATCGCCCGCGAGGCCGTCGACGCCCATCTGTCCGTCGCCGGTGACCTCATCGACCCCGAGAAGTCCCTCGCCGAGAAGGGCCGCGCGGCGGCCAGGGCCGGCGGGTTCTACGCCCGCTGGCTGCCCAAGCTCGTCGCCGGACCCGGTCAACTCCCGCGCACCTACGCGGAGTTCGGTGATCTCGCGGGCCATCTGCGGTATGTCGAGCGAGCCTCCCGCAAGCTCGCCCGCTCCACCTTCTACGCGATGTCCCGCTGGCAGGGCCGGATGGAGACCAAACAGGGCTTCCTCGGCCGGATCGTCGACATCGGTGCGGAGCTGTTCGCCATGAGCGCCGCCTGTGTGCGCGCCGAACATCTGCGGCTGACCGGCGAGCACGGCCGCGAGGCCCATCAGCTCGCCGACGTCTTCTGCCGCCAGTCGCGGATCCGCGTCGAGGAGCTGTTCGACCGGCTGTGGGCGAATACCGACGACCTCGACCGCAAGATCGTCTCCGGGGTCCTCGGCGGCAGCTACACCTGGCTGGAGGAGGGCGTGATCGACCCCAGCGGCGACGGCCCCTGGATCGCGGACGCCACCCCCGGCCCCAGCGCCAAGGACAACGTGCGCCGCCCCATCGGCTGAGGTGACGCGCTCGGCCCCTCGTACGGGCGGCCACCGGGTCCCCCGTACGAGGAGCCCCGCCGACCGGCAACAATGGACGGCATGACGGACTCCCACTCCCTCTCCCATCCGCACCTGCGCTTCGAGCCGGCCACCGCCGGTACGGCGGGCCCGCGCGACATCGTGATCCTCGGCTCGACCGGTTCGATCGGCACACAGGCGATCGACATCGTGCTGCGCAACCCCGACCGCTTCCGCGTCACCGCGCTCTCCGCGGCCGGCGGCCGGGTGGACCTGCTCGCCGACCAGGCCCACCAGCTGCGGGTGTCCGCCGTCGCCGTCGCCCGGGAGAACGTCGTCCCCGCGCTGCGCGAGGCCCTGGCGGCGCGCTACGGGGCGGGGGAGCCGCTGCCCGAGATCCTGGCCGGCCCCGACGCCGCCACCGAGCTCGCCGCCTCGCCATGCCACACCGTCCTCAACGGCATCACCGGCTCCATCGGCCTCGCCCCCACCCTCGCCGCCCTGAAGGCCGGCCGGGTGCTCGCCCTGGCCAACAAGGAATCGCTGATCGTCGGCGGCCCGCTGGTCAAGGCCGTCGCCAGGCCCGGCCAGATCGTCCCCGTCGACTCCGAGCACTCCGCGCTCTTCCAGGCGCTGGCCGGCGGCGAGCGCGCCGAGGTCCGCAAGCTGGTCGTCACCGCCTCCGGCGGCCCGTTCCGCGGCCGTACGAAGCGGGAGCTGGCCGGGGTGACACCCGAACAGGCCCTCGCCCACCCCACCTGGTCCATGGGCCCGGTCGTCACCATCAACTCCGCGACCCTGGTCAACAAGGGCCTGGAGGTCATCGAGGCGCATCTGCTCTTCGACGTCCCCTTCGACCGCATCGAGGTCGTGGTCCATCCGCAGTCGTATATCCACTCGATGGTGGAATTCACCGACGGTTCCACCCTCGCCCAGGCCAGCCCGCCCGATATGCGGATGCCGATCGCGCTGGGCCTGGGCTGGCCCGAGCGGGTCCCGGACGCCGCCCCCGGCGTGGACTGGACGAAGGCGCAGACCTGGGAGTTCTTCCCGCTGGACGCGCAGGCCTTCCCGTCCGTCGCGCTCGCCTGCCACGTGGGTGATCTCGGCGGCACCGCGCCCGCCGTCTTCAACGCCGCGAACGAGGAATGCGTGGATGCGTTCCTGACCGGCGGGCTGCCGTTCACAGGGATTGTGGATACGGTCGCGGAAGTGGTCGCCGAGCACGGCACACCCGGCACGGGAACCTCCCTGACCGTGGCGGACGTCTTGCAGGCGGAAACCTGGGCGCGCGCCCGCGCCCGGGAACTGGCCGCCCGTGCGGCACGGACACCTTCGGAGGCTCGCGCATGACGACCTGGATGACCATCCTCGGCATAGTCGTCTTCGTCGTCGGCCTGCTGTTCTCCATCGCCTGGCACGAACTCGGCCATCTCTCCACGGCCAAGATGTTCGGTATCCGGGTGCCGCAGTACATGGTGGGCTTCGGGCCGACGATCTTCTCCCGCAAGAAGGGCGACACCGAGTACGGCATCAAGGCGATCCCGCTCGGCGGCTACATCCGCATGATCGGCATGTTCCCGCCCGGCGACGACGGCAAGCTGCAGGCCCGCTCCACCTCGCCGTTCCGCGGCATGATCGAGGACGCCCGCTCGGCGGCCTTCGAGGAGCTGCAGCCCGGCGACGAGAAGCGGCTCTTCTACACCCGTAAGCCCTGGAAGCGCATCATCGTGATGTTCGCCGGGCCGTTCATGAACCTGATCCTCGCGGTCGTGATCTTCATGAGCGTGCTGATGGGCTTCGGGATCAATACGCAGACGACGCAGGTCGGGTCGGTCTCGGAGTGCGTCATCTCGGCGGCCGCCAAGACCGACAAGTGCCCGGCCGGTGCGAAGGACTCGCCGGCCAAGGCCGCCGGGCTGCGGGCCGGCGACAAGATCGTTTCGTTCAACGGGCACGCCGTACCGGACTGGGACACCCTCCAGGGGCAGATCCGCGACACCACCGGGCCCGCCATCATCGTCGTCGAGCGGCACGGCGCCCGGAAGACCCTGCAGGCCGACCTGATAGAGAACAAGGTCGCCAAGACGGACGGGCACGGCGGCTACGTCCCCGGCGAGTTCGTCACGGCCGGATTCCTCGGCTTCACCCCGGCCAGCGGCGTCGTCCAGCAGTCCTTCGGCCAGTCCGTGGACCGCATGGGCAACATGGTCGAGCAGGGCGTCTCCTCGCTGGTCCACCTGCCCGGCAAGGTCCCGGACCTGTGGGACGCCGCGTTCAACGGCGGCGAGCGCAAGCAGGACTCCCCGATGGGCGTGGTCGGCGCGGCACGGGTCGGCGGCGAGGTCTTCTCCCTGGACATCCCGCCGGAGCAGCGGGTGGCGACCATGCTCTTCCTGGTCGCCGGGTTCAACCTCTCGCTGTTCCTGTTCAACATGCTGCCGCTGCTCCCCCTGGACGGCGGGCATATCGCCGGCGCCGTGTGGGAGGCCGTCCGCCGCGCCTTCGCCAAGGTCTGCCGGCGGCCCGACCCCGGCCCCTTCGACGTGGCCAAGCTGATGCCGGTCGCCTACGTCGTCGCCGGGATCTTCATCTGCTTCACGCTGCTGGTGCTGGTGGCCGACGTGGTGAATCCGGTGAAGCTGACCTGACAGCCCTTTTCTGGCCGGAAAGCGGGTTTGGACGGCGGCCGGGCACCACCATGGCGTTTGGGGGTGCCCGGCCGTTCTCTTTCGAGGGGCCCCAGGGGAGCGATGTGCCTACCGCAACCTTGGTGACGTAATCTCGGATGCCGGAGCCCGCCGAATTCGGGACCTTGATCCACACCTTGGGGTTGCTCGCCAGATGACTGCCATTTCACTGGGAATGCCGGACGTACCGACCAAGCTCGCCGACCGCCGGGTCAGCCGCAAGATCCAGGTCGGTACGGTCGCCGTCGGTGGAGACGCACCGGTCTCGGTGCAGTCGATGACGACCACGCGTACCTCCGACATCGGCGCCACGCTCCAGCAGATCGCCGAGCTGACCGCCTCCGGCTGCCAGATCGTCCGGGTCGCCTGCCCCACCCAGGACGACGCCGACGCCCTGCCGGTCATCGCGAAGAAGTCGCAGATCCCGGTCATTGCGGACATCCACTTCCAGCCGAAGTACGTCTTCGCCGCCATCGACGCCGGCTGTGCGGCCGTCCGCGTCAACCCCGGCAACATCAAGCAGTTCGACGACAAGGTCAAGGAGATCGCCAAGGCGGCCTCCGAAGCCGGTACGCCGATCCGTATCGGCGTCAACGCCGGATCGCTGGACCGGCGCCTGCTGCAGAAGTACGGCAAGGCCACCCCCGAGGCGCTGGTCGAGTCCGCGCTGTGGGAGGCCTCGCTCTTCGAGGAGCACGGCTTCCGCGACATCAAGATCTCGGTCAAGCACAACGACCCGGTCGTGATGGTCAACGCCTACCGCCAGCTCGCCGCCCAGTGCGACTACCCGCTGCACCTCGGCGTCACCGAGGCCGGCCCCGCGTTCCAGGGCACCATCAAGTCCGCGGTCGCCTTCGGCGCGCTGCTCAGCGAGGGCATCGGCGACACGATCCGGGTGTCGCTGTCCGCGCCGCCCGCCGAGGAGGTCAAGGTCGGGATCTCCATCCTGGAGTCGCTGAACCTGCGGCAGCGCCGGCTGGAGATCGTCTCCTGCCCCTCCTGCGGACGCGCCCAGGTCGATGTCTACAAGCTCGCCGACGAGGTCACCGCGGGCCTGGAGGGCATGGAGGTGCCGCTGCGCGTCGCCGTCATGGGCTGTGTCGTCAACGGTCCGGGCGAGGCCCGCGAGGCCGACCTGGGTGTCGCCTCCGGCAACGGCAAGGGCCAGATCTTCGTGAAGGGCGAGGTCATCAAGACCGTGCCCGAGTCGAAGATCGTCGAGACGCTGATCGAAGAGGCGCTGAAGATCGCGGCGCAGATGGAGGCCGACGGCGTCGCCTCCGGCGAGCCGACCGTGGCCATCGCCGGCTGATCCGCCGGCCCGCTGCCACCGGGCAGCCGAGCCCCGCAGCCCCCTCCGGGCCGCGGGGCTCTCGTGTGTCCGCGGTCCCGGTGCGCCCGCGGCCTGCGCTTCCGTGGGCCGTCCCGCAGCGGGCAGGCTGCTTCCCGGCGGGTGGAGGTAAAGTGCCAAGACCTGCTCCCGCCTGGCCTCCCAGGCCCGTAACGGTGAGGCTTTCCGACACGTGCTGACGACCACCACCATCAAGGTCCTCGAGCCCGGGGAGCTCGAGGACGCCCTCGCGGTCCTGGACCGCGATCCGGTCGCCAATGCCTTCGTCGCCGCCCGCGTCCGGATCGCCGGGCTCGACCCCTGGCGGCTCGGCGGCGAGATGTGGGGCTGGTACGTCGGCGGGCGGCTGGAGTCGCTGTGTTACGCCGGGGCCAATCTCGTGCCGGTGTGCGCCACCTCGGAGGCCGTGCACGGCTTCGCCGAGCGGGCGCGCCGGCAGGGGCGGCGGTGCTCCTCGATCGTCGGGCCCGCGGAGCCCACCGCCGAGCTGTGGTCGCTGCTGGAGCCGCACTGGGGCCCGGCCAGGGACGTGCGCGCGCACCAGCCGCTGATGGTCACCTCGTCGCCGTCCGCCGAGATCGCACCCGACCCCTACGTCCGGCGGATCCGCAAGAACGAGATGGACGTGATCATGCCGGCGTGCGTGGCCATGTTCACCGAAGAGGTCGGCATCTCACCGATGGCCGGCGACGGCGGGCTGCTCTACCAGGCGCGGGTCGCCGAGCTCGTCGGAGCCGGCCGGTCCTTCGCCCGGGTCGAGAACGGCCGGGTCGTCTTCAAGGCCGAGATCGGCGCCGCCACCCCCCGGGCCTGCCAGATCCAAGGGGTCTGGGTCGATCCCGCCTACCGGGGCAAGGGGCTGTCGGAGACCGGGATGGCGGCGGTGCTGCGGTATGCGCTGAGCGATGTGGCGCCCGTGGTGAGCCTGTACGTGAACGACTTCAACACCGCGGCGCGGGCCTCGTACCGGCGGGTGGGCTTCGAGGAAGTCGGCGCGTTCATGAGCGTGCTGTTCTGACCACGGGTGCGGTTCCGCGGGGCGCCGGCCGGGGTTCCGCGCGGTGCCCGTCGGCCGTGCCGCTGTGGTACGTCATGTTCTGGCTAGTCGTGTTTTTCCGGGGCGCCGCCTTGTACGCTCCGGATCATGGATGATGTCGCGGTCGGCCCTCTCGATCTCGCCGCCCGCGTGGACGACGCGCTCGCGGTGCAGGCGCTCGCGTTCGGGCTGAGCGACGACGAGGTCGCGGTGCGGCGGCATATCGTGCTGCGCCACCTCGGATGCCGGGGAGCGCGCGCCCTGGGGGCCACCACGCCCACGGGACGGCTCATCGGGTTCGTGTACGGGATGCCGAACGACCGCGCACACTGGTGGTCGACCGTTGTCGAGCCGTATCTGCGCAGCGCTCACCTCGATCACTGGCTGGACGATTCCTTCGTCATCACGGAACTGCATGTGCATCCCGCCTACCAGGGCCGCGGGATCGGCCGGACGCTGATCACCCGGATCACGGACGAGGCGCAGGAACCGCGGTCGATTCTGTCCGCGATCGACGTCGAGAGCCCGGCCCGGGCGCTGTACCGGTCGCTGGGGTACCGCGACATCGCGCGGCGGGTGCTGTTCCCGAGCGCGCCGACCCCGTATGCCGTGATGGGGGCGCCGCTGCCGCTCATACGGCCCTGAGCGGTGGCGGGAGGCCGTCGGGTGTAACGCATTTCCTTGGTTCACACCCCTGCGGCTAACCTCCTGGGAGTCACCTTTCTTACGCAGGAGAAACTCCCATGGCCAACGCCGCACAGGTTCAGCGCATGTCCCGCTTGATGATCAAGACATTGCGCGAGGACCCGGCCGACGCCGAGACCGCCAGCCACAAGCTGCTCGTCCGCGCCGGGTACGTCCGCCGCTCCTCCGCCGGCATCTGGACGTGGCTGCCGCTGGGCATGAAGGTCCTGGAGAACGTCTCCCGCGTCGTCCGCGAGGAGATGGACGCCATCGGCGGCCAGGAGGTTCTGCTCCCGGCCCTGCTGCCCAAGGAGCCCTACGAGACCAGCGGCCGCTGGGAGGAGTACGGCGACCTCCTCTTCCGCCTCAAGGACCGCAAGGGCGCCGACTACCTCCTCGGCCCCACCCACGAGGAGATCTTCACCCTCACGGTCAAGGACCAGTGCACGTCCTACAAGGACCTGCCGGTGATCCTCTACCAGATCCAGATCAAGTACCGCGACGAGGCCCGCCCGCGCTCCGGCGTGCTGCGCGGCCGCGAGTTCCACATGAAGGACTCGTACAGCTTCGACACCACGGACGAGGGTCTGGCGCAGTCCTATGCGCTGCACCGGCAGGCCTACCAGCGGATCTTCGAGCGGCTGGGGCTGGACTACCGCATCGTCTCGGCCGTCTCCGGCGCGATGGGCGGCTCCGCCTCCGAGGAGTTCCTGGCGCCCGCGGCGGCCGGTGAGGACACCTTCGTGGACTGCCCGGCGTGTGACTACGCGGCCAACACGGAGGCCGTGACGGTCAAGGTCGAGCCGGTCGACGGCGCGGGCCACGGGCCCGTCGAGGAGCTGGACACCCCCGACACCCCGACCATCGAGACGCTCGCCGAGTTCCTGGGCGTTCCGGCTTCCGCAACGCTGAAGAACCTGCTGGTCAAGGTCGACGGCGAGATCGTCGCGGTGGGCGTGCCCGGCGACCGCGAGGTGGACATGGGCAAGCTCGGTGAGCACCTCGCCCCGGCCACCGTCGAGCTGGTCACCGCCGAGGACTTCGTGGACCATCCCGAGCTGGTCCGCGGCTACGTAGGCCCGCAGGGCCTGGCGGGCAAGGCGTTCAAGTACATCGCCGACCCCCGCGTCGCCTCCGGCACGGCCTGGGTCACCGGCGCCAACAAGGAAGGCAAGCACGCCCGCAACGTCGTCGCGGGCCGGGACTTCGAGGTCGACCAGTACCTCGATGTGGTCGTCGTGGAGCCGGGGGACCCGTGCCCGAAGTGCGGTACGGGGCTGAAGATCGACCGCGCCATCGAGATCGGGCACATCTTCCAGCTCGGCCGCAAGTACGCGGACGCCTTCGAGCTCGACGTCCTCGGCCAGAACGGCAAGCCGGAGCGGGTCACCATGGGCTCGTACGGCATCGGGGTCTCCCGTGCGGTGGCCGCGCTCGCCGAGCAGACGCACGACGAGAAGGGCCTGTGCTGGCCGCGGGAGATCGCGCCGGCCGATGTGCACGTCGTCGCGGCGGGCAAGGCCAAGCAGACGGAGCTGGCGCTGTCGGTGGGGGAGCAGCTCGGTGCCGCGGGGCTGCGCGTTCTCGTCGACGACCGGGCGGGGGTTTCGCCGGGCGTGAAGTTCACCGACGCGGAGCTGCTCGGGGTGCCGACCATCGTCGTCGCCGGTCGGCGTGCCGGTGAGGGCATCGTCGAGGTCAAGGACCGACGGACCGGTGAGCGCGAGGAGCTGACGGTTGAGGAGGCCGTTGCTCGCCTCAGTGCCTGACGCATCGGCATGAGCTTGTAGTCGGCTGCGGCGGTTTCGGCGGTTTTCTTCGCCGGGGCGCCGTAGCCGTCTTTTTGTGCGTGGGGTGCGCCTCCGGACACCCCGGTACGGCCCCTCCGGTACGCAGGCGGCCGCCGGTCCGGTGGGGGCTGACGTCCTACAGCCAGGCGGCGAATTCCAGAAGGAGTTCGCCGTGGCGGCGGTCGCCTGCTGCCGATTCCCGGATGCCTGCGTCGACGGCGCGGTACAGCGTCCAGGCCCGCAGGCGGTCCCGGTCCACCTCCAGGGAGTCGGCCAGTTTGGCGACCCTGCGCCGGGCCACCGTGGCTGCGCCGGAGCCCGCCATCAGGTCTTCGAAACGGTCCAGGACGAGCGCCGCCAGGTCGTAGGCGCGCTCGCCGACCACAGGGGTCGGGCCGATGGCCAGCCACGGCGTCCGGTCGCCCGCCAGCACCTTGCCCTGCCGGAACGCCCCGTGCAGGAGGAAGTGTTCGTCGGAGGTGGCGGGGAGGGATTCGCGCAGTTCCTGCGCCTCGTCGATCAGGGGAGCGGCCGTCGGGACGAGGGGGCCGGCCCAGCGGAGGGACTCCACGGCCTCCTTCGTGCGGCCTGCCAGTGTGTCGAAGGGGTGCTGGGGGTCCGGCTGCACCCAGAGACGGCGGACCGTTCCGGCTGCTTCCAGGAAGGCCTTGGCCTCGGGCAACGAGCGCAGCGATACCGCGCCGTGCAGGCGTTCCAGGAGGAGCGCTCCGGTGGTGCCGTCGGTGCGCAGGAGACGTACGGCGCCCCAGCCGTCCCATATTTCGAGGGCCTCGGCCTCGTGCAGGTGGCCGGGGGCGGGGAACTTCAGTGCCGCGGGGGTGCCGTCCTTCTGCCGTACGAGGGCCAGCAGGCTGCTGCGGCCGCCGGGGGCGTGCACCCGTTCCAGCGTCAGATCCCAGGTTTCCAGCTGCTGCTGAACGAGCGTGGGGAGTGCGGCAAGCCACTTGCCTGCGGGGCTTTCCGGGTCGCCGCTCAGCGAACTCACCAACCGCTGGGGCGGTTCGATGGGTGCTGTTGCCATGCCTGAGCTGTCCTTTTCCTGGGGTGGTGCGGCCGTTCAGAGCGCGTTGGAGGGTGCGCCGGGGGAATTCGGCGGCGGGTCGGCCGTGGTCCGTTCCGCGAGCCCAGGGAAGGCTACGCCGCTGCCGCGCCAGCTCACCGCCCGTACCGCCGCCTCGCGCAGTGCGGCCGCCGCGTCCAGGCGGCGGGACTTCTCCGAGACCCGTACGAGATCGGCGTAGACGGCCGCCAGGCGGTCCTCCAGTTCCGCCGCCAGGCGGGCGGCGGCCGCCGCGTCCGGGACCGGGAAGGGCAGCTCGTAGGCGGCTGCTGCGGCCGGCGGGCGGCCGCCCAGGTCCCGTACGGTGCGGTGCAGGGCATCGCGGCGTGCGCGGTGGGCGTCGTACGCGGCCTGGGCGTCCTTGCGCCGGTCAGGGGAGATCCGGGCGCCGACCACGCCGTAGCCGTACACGGCGGCGTATTCGGCGGCCAGGGCCGCCTCGGCCGCCGGCAGTTCCTCGTCCTTCATCGGGCGCACGCCCTCTCGTGGTTGCTCATGCCTTCGTCAGCAGATACGCGTGCGCCGCGCCCGCTGCGGCCACCGAGGCGAGCAGGCGGGCCAGCTCCGGTGGGGCGGTGGTCAGGGCCGTGGTGCGCTTGTCGGCCAGTTTGCGTTCGGAGTCGGCCAGCTGGGCGCGGGCCGTCCGCTCGTCCTTGGGAACCTGGGGGCGGGGGTGCCCGGCGGAGGAGGGGTGCGACACGCCGAACGCTTCGGCGTGGCGGGCCACTTCGGTGCGCAAAGGGCGCAGGGCGGGCTCCAGGGTCGGGTGGGCGGCCAGGGTTGCGTCGTACCGGGCCAGCAGCGCCGTGCTGTCGCGGGCGGCGCCGCGGCGCAGGCGGGCGGCGGCCGAGGAGTGTCCGTCCCGTTCGGGGGCGGGGTCCTCGGAACAGCCGGTGAGCAGGGCCGCGCCCCCGAGGGCGGCGCCGGCCAGCAAGGTCCTTCTGCGCGTGAGCGCCACGTTCCACTTCCCGGGGTCTTCCGTAGTGATCACCGCAGGCGAGAGTATCCGTCACCGCCCACCGAATCGTCAGTACCCCGCCGGAACCGATAGGCTTTGACCCGACACGCGACCTACCCACAACAGCACACGCGGCCGAGGAGTCACCCGGATGAGCACCACCCAGAGCGAGAGGCTGCGCGGACTGCTTGAACCGCTCGTCGCCGCGCGAGACCTGGATCTGGAAGAGATCGAGGTGACCCCAGCAGGCAGGCGGCGGGTGCTGAGGATCGTGGTCGATTCCGATGACGGCGTCCAGTTGGACGACTGCGCGGCGCTCAGCCGCGATGTCTCCCAGGCACTGGACGAGTCGGATGCGATGGGCGGCGCCCCGTACACCCTCGAGGTGACCTCTCCCGGCGCCGACCGGCCGCTGACCGAGCTGCGGCACTACCGCCGCGCCACCGGGCGGCTGATCAAGGCCCAGCTGCACGAGGGCGGGGAGCTGATCGCACGGATCATGGCCGTGGACGAGACCGGGCTCGATCTCGAGGTGCCGGGGGTCAAGGGGCGCAAGCCGACCGAGCGGCGGGTTGCGTTCGACGAGATCGCCAAGGCCCGGGTCGAGCTGGAGTTCAGCCGTAAGGACGAGAAGAAGGAGGAGGCGTAGCCGTGGACATCGACATGAGTGCCCTGCGGGGTCTGGTGCGGGAGAAGGAGATCTCGTTCGACCTGCTGGTCGAGGCGATCGAGTCGGCCCTCCTCATCGCATACCACCGCACCGAGGGCAGCCGCCGGCGCGCCCGGGTGGAGCTGGACCGCAGCACCGGACATGTGACGGTGTGGGCGAAGGAGGACCCGGAGGACCTGGAGGAGGGTGCCGAGCCGCGCGAGTTCGACGACACCCCCTCGGGCTTCGGACGGATCGCGGCGACCACCGCCAAGCAGGTCATCCTGCAGCGGCTGCGGGACGCCGAGGAGGAGATCACCTTCGGCGAGTACGCCGGACGCGAGGGTGATGTCGTCATGGGCGTGGTGCAGCAGGGCAAGGACCCGAAGAACGTACTGGTGGACATCGGCCGGCTCGAGGCCATTCTGCCGGTGCAGGAGCAGGTTCCCGGCGAGGACTACGCGCACGGCACGCGGCTGCGGTCGTATGTCGTGCGGGTGGTGAAGGGTGTGCGGGGGCCGTCGGTGACGCTGTCGCGGACCCATCCGAACCTGGTGAAGAAGCTGTTCGCGATGGAGGTCCCGGAGATCGCGGACGGGTCGGTGGAGATCGCCGCCATCGCGCGGGAGGCCGGGCACCGGACGAAGATCGCGGTGCGGTCGACACGGTCCGGGCTCAACGCCAAGGGCGCGTGCATCGGGCCGATGGGCGGGCGGGTGCGGGCCGTCATGGCGGAGCTGCACGGCGAGAAGATCGACATCGTGGACTGGTCGGACGATCCGGCCGACCTGGTCGCCAATGCGCTGTCGCCGGCGCGGGTGAGCAAGGTCGAGGTCGTGGACCTGGCGGCGCGGTCGGCGCGGGTCACCGTGCCCGACTACCAGCTGTCACTGGCCATCGGCAAGGAAGGGCAGAATGCCCGGCTCGCCGCCCGGCTGACCGGGTGGCGGATCGACATCCGGCCCGACACGGAGCAGCACGCTCCGCAGGGGTGAAGCGGTAACCGTCCGCTGACGCCGCGGCTCCCTCCTGGGGGTGTCGCGGCGGACGGCGGGAATTTTTGATCAGACGTTCGGTCTTTACCCCATCGGGGTGAGGTCGGTACGGGGAGGTAGACTTAAGCAGTGTCTGGCCGGACGCATGCCTGCGCATGCCCTGAGCGCACGTGTCTGGGTTGCCGGGAGCGAGCGGCCAAGGGCGATTTGCTGCGCATCGTGGCGATCGAGGGTGAGTGCGCCCCCGATCAGCGCGGTACGCTGCCCGGCCGGGGTGCATATGTGCACCCCACACTGGTCTGTCTCGATCTGGCGGTCCGCCGCCGGGCGTTTTCCCGGGCTTTTCGGGGACCGGGGCCGTTCGACACGACGGTATTGCGTCGGGTCATCGAGCGGGGTGCGTCGTGAGCAGCCCGCTCTCGGCAAGAGCGCACAGCAGTAAAAGCACAGGCAAGAACGCACAGCGCACGGAAAACCGTGCGGTCAGGTACCTCGCGAGTCGGAAGTAGGTCGAGATTGCGATGAGCACTCGATGAGTACGCGATGAGTACGCCCATGAAGTAGCGACGGTCCGGTGGACAACCCGGACCTAGAAGGAGCGAAGTGGCTAAGGTCCGGGTATACGAACTCGCCAAGGAGTTCGGTGTTGAGAGCAAGGTCGTCATGGCCAAGCTCCAAGAACTTGGTGAATTCGTCCGTTCGGCGTCCTCGACGATCGAGGCGCCGGTTGTTCGCAAGCTGACCGACGCATTCCAGGCAGGCAGCGGCAGCGGCCGCGCCGCCGGGAAGCCCGCGGCACCGCGCAAGTCGGCCCCCGCGAAGCCGTCGGCGCCCTCTCCGGCGCAGGCGGCGCGTCCCGCTGCGCCGAAGCCGGGCGCCCCCAAGCCGGGCCCTGCGGCTCCGGCTCCGGCCGCCCCTGAGGCGCCGGTGACCCCTGTAGCACCCAAGAGCACGCCCGCCGCCGGCCCCACCCCGGGCCCGCGTCCGACGCCGGCCCCCAAGGCTCCGGCGCCCAAGCCCGCTCCGGCCGCCCCCGCGCAGCCCGAGTTCACGGCACCGCCGGCCGCGCCCGCGCCCGGCCCGTCGGCCCCCCGTCCCGGTGGCGCCCCGCGCCCCGGCTCCCGTCCCGGCCCCGGCCAGGGCGGCCAGGGCCGCAGCGGCGCCCCGCGTCCGGGTGGCGAGCGTCAGGGCCCCCGTCCGGGTGCCCGTCCGTCCGGCCCCCGTCCGGGCAACAACCCCTTCACCTCCGGTGGCTCCACGGGCATGGCCCGTCCGCAGGCCCCCCGTCCCGGTGGCGCCCCGCGTCCCGGTGGCCAGGGCGGTCCCGGCGGCCCGCGTCCGCAGGGCGGCGGCCAGGGTGGTCCCCGTCCCCAGGGCCAGGGCGGCGCACGTCCGACCCCCGGTGGCATGCCCCGTCCGCAGGGTGCGGCTCCCGGCGGTGGCGCCGGTCCGCGTCCCGGTGGCGGCGGTAACCGTCCGAACCCGGGCATGATGCCGCAGCGTCCTGCTGCCGGCCCGCGTCCGGGCCCCGGTGGCGGCGGCGGTCGCGGTCCCGGCGGTGCCGGTCGTCCCGGTGGTGCCGGTCGTCCCGGTGGTGGCGGCGGTTTCGCCGGTCGTCCCGGTGGTGGCGGCGGCGGTCGTCCGGGTGGCGGCGGCGGTTTCGCCGGTCGTCCCGGTGGCGGCGGTCCCGGTGGTGGCGGCGGCTTCGGCGGCGGTCGTCCCGGCTTCGCCGGTCGTCCCGGCGGCCCCGGTGGCCGTGGTGGCACGCAGGGTGCGTTCGGCCGTCCCGGCGGTCCGGCGCGTCGTGGCCGCAAGTCGAAGCGCCAGAGGCGTCAGGAGTACGAGGCCATGCAGGCCCCGTCGGTCGGCGGCATCATGCTGCCGCGCGGCAACGGTGCGACGGTTCGCCTGTCGCGCGGTGCCTCGCTGACGGACTTCGCGGAGAAGATCAACGCCAACCCGGCGTCCCTGGTCCAGGTCATGCTGAACCTCGGCGAGATGGTCACCGCGACCCAGTCGGTCTCCGACGAGACGCTGCAGCTGCTCGCCGACGAGATGAACTACGTCGTCGAGATCGTCAGCCCGGAGGAGGAGGACCGCGAGCTGCTCGAGTCCTTCGACATCGAGTTCGGCGAGAACGAGGGCGGCGAGGAGATGCTCGTCTCCCGTCCGCCGGTGGTGACCGTCATGGGTCACGTCGACCACGGTAAGACCCGACTGCTGGACGCGATCCGCAAGACCAACGTGGTCGCGGGCGAGGCCGGCGGCATCACGCAGCACATCGGTGCGTACCAGGTCACGACCCAGGTCAACGACGAAGACCGCGCGATCACCTTCATCGACACCCCCGGTCACGAGGCGTTCACCGCCATGCGTGCCCGTGGTGCCAAGTCGACCGACATCGCGATCCTCGTGGTGGCGGCCAACGACGGTGTCATGCCGCAGACGATCGAGGCTCTGAACCACGCCAAGGCGGCCGACGTGCCGATCGTGGTCGCGGTCAACAAGATCGACGTCGAGGGTGCCGACCCGACCAAGGTGCGCGGTCAGCTGACCGAGTACGGCCTGGTGGCCGAGGAGTACGGCGGCGACACCATGTTCGTCGACATCTCCGCCCGCCAGGGCACCAACATCGAGGAGCTGCTCGAGGCCGTCGTCCTCACCGCGGACGCCTCGCTCGACCTGCGCGCCAACGCGGAGCAGGACGCGCAGGGCATCGCGATCGAGGCCCACCTCGACCGCGGCCGCGGCGCCGTGGCGACCGTCCTGGTCCAGCGCGGCACGCTGCGCGTCGGCGAGACGATGGTCGTCGGCGACGCGTACGGCCGGGTCCGGGCGATGCTCGACGACAAGGGCAACCACGTCGAGGAAGCGGGTCCCTCGACCCCCGTCCTGGTCCTGGGTCTGACCAACGTCCCGGGCGCCGGCGACAACTTCCTGGTGGTCGACGAGGACCGTACGGCCCGTCAGATCGCCGAGAAGCGCGCCGCGCGCGAGCGGAACGCCGCCTTCGCCAAGCGCACCCGCCGGGTCTCCATGGAGGACCTGGACAAGGTGCTCAAGGCCGGCGAGATCCAGCAGCTCAACCTCATCATCAAGGGCGATGCGTCCGGTTCGGTGGAGGCTCTCGAGTCCTCGCTGCTCCAGCTCGATGTGGGCGAGGAGGTCGACATCCGCGTGCTGCACCGCGGCGTGGGTGCGGTCACCGAGTCCGACATCAACCTGGCGACCGGCTCCGACGCGATCGTGATCGGCTTCAACGTGCGCGCCGAAGGCCGCGCCACGCAGCTGGCCGAGCGCGAGGGCGTCGACGTCCGCTACTACTCGGTCATCTACCAGGCGATCGAGGAGATCGAGGCGGCGCTCAAGGGCCTGCTCAAGCCGGAGTACGAAGAGGTCGAGCTCGGTACGGCGGAGATCCGCGAGGTCTTCAAGTCGTCCAAGCTGGGCAACATCGCGGGTGTGCTCATCCGCTCCGGCGAGGTCAAGCGGAACACCAAGGCGCGCCTCATCCGCGACGGCAAGGTGGTCGCGGAGGACCTCAACATCCAGGGTCTGCGTCGCTTCAAGGACGACGTCACCGAGATTCGCGAAGGTTTCGAGGGCGGTATCAACCTCGGCAACTACAACGACATCAAGGTCGACGACGTCATCGCGACGTACGAGATGCGGGAGAAGCCGCGCGGCTGATCGCGTAGCAAGCGTCAGGGGCCGGTCGGCGGAGGAAATCCGTCGATCGGCCCCGGCCGTTGCGTGTACGGTTCGGATGACCCACGGTTCGGATGATCCGTATGCCTAAGGCCCCACAGGTGGCTTGACCTGTCTTGCATGTACGTAGGGACGCTGTCCTTTGACCTGCTTCTCGGCGACGTCCGGTCGCTGAAGGAGAAGCGCTCCGTCGTCCGCCCGATCGTCGCCGAGCTGCACCGCAAGTTCGCGGTGAGCGTCGCGGAGGTCGGGGACCAGGATCTGCACCGCAGGGCCCTGATCGGCCTGGCGGTGGTGTCCGGGGACGCCGGGCATCTCACCGAAATCATGGACCGCTGCGAGCGCCTGGTCGCCGCGCGGCCCGAAGTGGAGCTGCTGTCGGTACGCCGGCGGCTGCACGGCGACGACGACTGACCCCGACCGGGCACGCCGCCGCCGGTGGAAGCACAATTGTGGAAGACAAGAAGGAGACGGACCAGTGGCCGACAATGCGCGGGCGAAGAAGCTGGCGGACCTCATCCGGGAGGTGGTCGCCCAGAAGCTGCAGCGCGGAATCAAGGACCCGCGGCTCGGTACGCACGTGACCATCACGGACACCCGGGTCACCGGCGACCTGCGGGAGGCGACGGTCTTCTACACGGTCTACGGAGACGACGAGGACCGCGCCAGCGCGGCCGCGGGCCTGGAGAGCGCCAAGGGCATCCTGCGCTCCGCGGTCGGCGCGGCGGCCGGCACGAAGTTCACGCCGACCCTGGCGTTCGTGCCGGACGCCCTGCCGGAGACGGCCCGCACGATCGACGACCTGCTCGACAAGGCGCGGGCCTCGGACGCCAAGGTCCGCGAGGTGTCCTCGGGCGCCCAGTACGCCGGCGACGCCGACCCGTACCGCAAGCCGGGCGAGGACGAGGACGACGAGGGCCGAGCGGCAGAATGAAGCGTGAGAGCAACAAGCCGGGCGGCCTCGTCATCGTCGACAAGCCGGCCGGTTTCACTTCGCACGACGTCGTGGCGAAGATGCGCGGTATGGCCCGCACCCGCCGGGTCGGGCATGCCGGCACGCTCGACCCGATGGCCACGGGCGTGCTCGTCCTCGGCATCGAGCGGGCCACCAAGCTGCTCGGTCATCTGGCGCTGACGGAGAAGGAGTACGTCGGCACCATCCGGCTCGGCCAGACGACGGTCACCGACGACGCCGAGGGCGAGATCACCGCGTCGAAGGCGGCGCACGGCATCTCCCGGGAGGACATCGACGCGGGCGTCGCGGAGCTGTCCGGGGCGATCATGCAGGTCCCGTCGAAGGTCAGCGCCATCAAGATCGACGGTAAGCGGTCGTACTCGCGGGTGCGCGACGGGGAGGACGTGGAGATTCCGGCCCGGCCGGTGACCGTCTCCTCGTTCGTGGTCTATTCCGTGACCGAGACGGAGGCGGAGGACGGCACCCCGGTGACCGATCTGCTGGTCTCCGTCGAGTGCTCGTCCGGTACGTACATCCGCGCGCTCGCCCGCGACCTGGGCGCCGGGCTCGGCGTCGGCGGGCATCTGACGGCCCTGCGCCGCACCCGGGTGGGCCCGTACAAGCTGGACCGGGCGCGCACGCTCGAGCAGCTGCAGGCCGCGGTGGACGACACCGAGGGCCCGGGGCTGCCGGTCATGCCGATCGGGGAGGCGGCGGCCGCGGCGTTCACCCGCTGGGATGTCGCCGAGCCGCAGGCGCGGCTGCTGATGAACGGCGCGCGGATCCCGATCCCGCGGTTCGAGGCCGGCGGTCCGGTGGCGGCGTTCGGACCGGACGGCACCTTCCTGGCGCTGGTGGAGAACCAGGGCGGGAAGGCGAAGAGCCTGGCGGTCTTCGGCTGAGACCGCGGGTGCCGGTGGCCGGTTCCGGTGCGCTGATGCGCGCTCCGGGGCCGGCCACCGGCCGTTTCGTCCCCGTACGTCGCTCAGTACGCCCAGGTCTTCGGTCGGCCGTTCTTCGTCAGGCCCGCCGCCTCGGCGAGGGCGTCCGCCTCCGGCGTGGCCTGCTGCTTTTTCCGGTCCGCCTGCGCCGGCTGCACCCGGACCACCCGGACGGGCCGCCCGCCTCCGGGAACGGACACCGCGCCCCCGTACCTCGGATCGCCGGCGAACCAGAAGCGTTCGGCGCCGTCGAAGCGCCTGCGCAGCGGGACCGCGCGCAGCCTGACCGAGCCGCCCCGATCCGGCCTCAGGACCAGGATCTCGCGGTCGTGCGCCGTCCCCGTCGCCTCCGGCTCGCCGTACAGCTCCTGCCAGGGGTACGTCCGCAGCGTCCGCTCCAGCCGCCGTGTGCCGCCGGCTGCCAGCGCCGCCGTCAGCAGCGTGAACGGCGCCACGAGCAGCGCCATGAGGGCCGCCGGGAGCAGCGGGCCGGGGTCGGGCCGCAGGGAGACGGCGGCGAAGAACCCGGCGAGCACGACGAGTTGGCCGTACAGCGCGATCCGGCGGCGGACGAGGGAGCGGCGCGGGCCGGCCGCGGTGTCCCCGTGGTCCAGGGCGACCTTCGCCAGGCCGCCGGCCGGGACGGGACCGGCCTCGAGGGCGCCGTCCGGCGGCGCCACCCGCGCCCCCACGGCCAGGGCGCGGGCGCGCGCTCCGGCGCTCAGCGGCCCGGCGTACGCACGCAGCCGGGTGTCGCGGGCCGCGGGCCGGGCCGGCGTGGTCATCCGCCGGGGGCCGGGCAGCGCGAGCACACCCAGGAACCGTGGGTCACCGGCGAACCACACCGCCCCGGACGCCTCCCCGAACCGGCCGTCCACGGGGAGCCGTAGCTCCTCAGCCGGGACATCGGGGTCGGGCACGACCAGATGCCGCCGCCCGTCGTCCTCGTGGCGCAGGGCGCCGTTCAGCCGCTGCCAGGGGTACGTCCGCAGCACGCGTGCCTGGTGGCGTCCGTGCACCGTCAGGGAGACGGCGCGGCAGGCGCCCAGCAGGGCGGCGCAGGACAGCGCGTAGAGCAGCGGGAAGCCCCAGCTCACGACGGCGCCGGGGAGCCGGGGGAGGGCGGCCTGGGCGGCGAGGGCCAGGCCGAGGAGGAGCAGGGCGGCCAGGGCGGGGGCGACGGTGCGCAGCCGGATCGCACGCGCCGTGGGCGGCTCGCCGGCCGCCACCGGGGTGCCGGGCTCGGCAGGGCGTGCCGGGTCTGCCGGGTGGAGGGTCACGGTGCGTCTCTCGCCTCTCACTGCTCGCTGCTCGTGATGACTGAGCGTGCACCTTACGGGAGGGCTCGCGGGAGCGCGGACGCCGGTGAAGGTGGTGGAACGCGGGCGGTCGCCGGATGCGGCGGCCCGGCCCGCGGTCCACCATCCCCCTCGTCCTGACTCTGTCCATTGCGACGCGGTGATTCACTCACTCGATGCGGCGCTCGGAGTGAATCACGGCGCGGACGGGGGCGCGTTTCCTCGGCTCACGCCGTCATCTCCCCTTGGAGGCGCCGGAGTTGGCACTCCGCGACGCGGGCCGGGAGGCGCTGCGGCCGGGCGGGCCCGCGCCCGGCGGGCCGGTGCCGGACCGGCGGACGGGCGGCCGGGCATGCCGCGAGCGCGCCTGCCCACGGGAGCCAGGGCCCCGTCGGGCACCCTTCGCGCGAAGCACCGCCCCCGGCATGGCAGTCTTAGACCTGCGTCATGCCGAAGTGGCGCAGTGGACGGACAAGGGTTCGGGCGAGGAGCGGGCACAGTGCAGCGCTGGCGTGGCTTGGAGGACATCCCCGAGGGCTGGGGACGCAGCGTCGTCACCATCGGCTCGTACGACGGTGTGCACCGCGGCCACCAATTGATCATCGGCAAGGCCGTCGAGCGCGCCCGTGAGCTGGGCATTCCCGCGGTGGTCGTCACTTTCGACCCGCACCCGAGCGAGGTCGTGCGCCCTGGCACCCATCCGCCGCTGCTCGCGCCGCACCACCGGCGCGCGGAGCTGATGGACGGGCTGGGCGTGGACGCCGTACTGATCCTCCCGTTCACCAAGGAGTTCTCGAAGCTGGCACCGGCCGATTTCGTGGCCAAGGTGCTGGCCGACAAGCTGCACGCGCAGGTCGTCGTGGAAGGCCCCAACTTCCGCTTCGGGCACAAGGCGAGCGGCACGGTCGCCACCCTCGCCGAGCTCGGCCGCACCCACGGCTACACCGTGGAGGTCATCGACCTCTTCGAACGGGGTACGGCGGGCGGCGGCGAGCCGTTCTCCTCCACCCTCGTCCGCCGCCTGGTCGCGGAGGGCGATGTGGACGGTGCCATGGAGGTCCTGGGGCGGCCGCACCGCGTCGAGGGCGTCGTCGTACGCGGTGCGCAGCGCGGCCGCGAACTGGGCTTCCCGACCGCCAACGTCGAGACCCTGCCGCACACCGCGATCCCCGCCGACGGCGTCTACGCGGGCCTGCTGCACGTCGAGGGCGAGGCGATGCCGGCGGCGATCTCGGTCGGCACCAACCCGCAGTTCGACGGCAAGGTGCGCACGGTCGAGGCGTATGCGATCGACCGCGTCGGCCTGGACCTGTACGGCCTGCACGTCGCCGTGGAGTTCCTCGCCTACATCCGCGGCCAGGAGAAGTTCGCCACCCTCGACGCGCTGCTGGAGCGGATGGCGATCGATGTGAAGCAGGCGCGGGGGCTGATCGCCGACGCGGGCTGAGCGCGCACAGCACGAAGGGGCGGGGCCCGGTACCTGTGTACCGGGCCCCGCCCCTTTTCCGTACTGCTACTGGGGAGGCTGCTGCTGCGTCCAGCCGCCGCCGTCCGGCAGCGGTGCGTCCGGAGCCGGCTGTTGCTGCTGCCAGCCGGCCGGCGGCTGAGCGGGCTGCTGCTGCCAGCCGCCCTGCTGCGGCGGGTAACCGGCCGGGGGCTGCTGGGGCTGGCCCTGCTGCTGCGGATAACCCTGCTGCGGCTGCTGCCCCTGCTGCGGGTACTGCTGCTGGGCGTACGGGTCGCCGCCCATCTGCTGCTGCTGCGGGTAATAGCCCTGCGCCTGCTGCTGCCGCGCGAAGTCCTCGGCCACCAGGGCCGAGAGGTGGAAGTACGCCTCGCGGGTCTTGGGCCGCATCATGTCGAGGTCGACCTCGGCACCGGCCGCGAGGTGTTCGTCGAAGGGGACGACCACGACGCCGCGGCAGCGGGTCTCGAAGTGCGACACGATGTCGTCGATCTTGATCATCTTGCCGGTCTCGCGGACCCCGGAGATGACCGTGATACCGCGCTGCACCAGGTCGGCGTAGCCGTGCGCGGACAGCCAGTCCAGGGTGGTGCTGGCGCTGCTCGCACCGTCCACGGAGGGCGTGGAGATGATGATCAACTGGTCGGCGAGGTCGAGCACACCGCGCATCGCGCTGTAGAGCAGACCCGTACCCGAGTCGGTGAGGATGATCGGGTACTGCCTGCCGAGGACGTCGATCGCCCGCCGGTAGTCGTCGTCGTTGAAGGTCGTCGAGACGGCCGGGTCGACGTCGTTGGCGAGGATCTCCAGCCCCGAGGGGGCCTGCGAGGTGAACCGGCGGATGTCCATGTAGCTGTGCAGCTGCGGGATCGCCTGCACCAGGTCACGGATGGTCGCACCGGTCTCGCGGCGCACCCGTCGGCCGAGGGTGCCGGCGTCCGGGTTGGCGTCGATCGCCAGGATCTTGTCCTGCCGCTCGGACGCGAGGGTGGAACCCAGCGCGGTCGTCGTCGTGGTCTTGCCGACGCCGCCCTTGAGGCTGATGACGGCGATGCGGTAGCAGGACATCACCGGCGTACGGATCAGCTCCAGCTTGCGCTGCCGCTCCTCCAGCTCCTTCTTCGCGCCCAGCTTGAACTTCGACGGCTGGGCGTTGGCACCCGGCTTGCGCTTCTTGGGCTGGTTGCGCAGCAGCCGGTCGGAGGTCAGCTCGACGGCGGCGCTGTAACCGAGCGGCGCGCCCGGAGCGGCCCGCTGAGGCTGCTGCTGGCCCGGCTGTGAGTACTGCGCGTAGTTCGCGGCGTTCGGGTCGCCGGCCTGCTGACCGGGGAACGGCTGGGCCTGCTGCAGCTGCTGAGGCTGGGCCTGGGCGGCCTGCTGCTGGGCCTGGGCCTGCGCCTGGGCCTGCGCCTGTGCGGCCTGCTGCTGGGCGTGCGCGGCCTGCTGGGCCTGGGCCTGCTGCTGGTCGTAACCGGGCGCTGCCTGCTGCTGGCCCTGCTGCGGGTAGCCCTGCTGCGGCTGCTGCTGCGGATAGCCGTAAGCGGACTGCGGTGCGGCCGCGTTGGGGTTCTGCTGCGGCTGCTGCGGCTGCTGGGCCTGCTGCTGGGGGTAGCCGTACGCGGGCTGCGGATAGCCGTAGGCGGGCTGCTGCTGGGCGGGCTGGCCCTGCTGCGGGTAGGCCTGCGGGGGCTGCTGCTGGCCCTGCTGCGGGTATCCGGCCTGGGGCTGCTGCGGTGCCTGCTGGGGCGGGTGCTGCTGGGCGGGAGCCTGCTGCGGCTGCGGCTGCGGCTGCGGCTGCTGGGCCTGGGCCGTGCGCGGGTCCGCCGGCTGGAACTCCGGCGGCAGCGGCGGCAGTCCGGCCTGCTGCTGACCATCGGCCGCCGCACCCCAGGGAGCGCCCTGCTGTGGTACGCCCTGCTGGGGCGCACCCTGCGGCGTCGCCTGCTGCGGAACCGCCTGCTGGGCGGCGTCCTGCTGGGGCTGTGGCTGGGCCTGCGGCTGTGGCTGAGCCTGTGCGGGCACGCCCTGCTGCGGCTGAGCCTGCACAGGCTGCTGGCCCGGTACGGGCTGCGCGGCCTGGGCGTCGGCCGGTGCGGGCTGCTCGGGCGTCTGCGGCGCGGGACCGGGCGCCTCGGCGGGAGAGTCGGCCGGGGCGGCCTCCGGCTGCGGCGCCGGTGCCTCAGACCCGGCGGCCGGGGCGGCCTCCGCCGCCGGCTCCGCGTCATCGTCATCGTCGTCGTCCCAGAGCGAGAACGAGGGATCGACACCGCTGCCAGAACGCACGTTGCCCTCGCCGGATTCCCCGTCCGGCGCGGCCTGCGGAGCCTCGGCGGGCGCCGCCACCGGCTCGGCGGGCGGCTGCGGGGCCGGCGCCTGCGCGGCCGGGGCGCCCGTCTCGTTGGGGCGCAGCATCGGGAATCCGGGCGGCGCGGCCTCCGCGGGCGGGGTCACCGGCGCCGGCGCACCCTGCCCGGGCACACCCTGCGGCGGGACACCGGGGACACCCTGAGCGGGGCCCTGCAGCGGCTGCCCGACGGGCGGCTGCGCCCCGTTGGGCGGAGTTGCGGGCGTGGGCGCAGGAGGCGGCGCGACGGCGGCACCTGCGCCTCCGCTGGTGTCGTTGTTCGCATACCAGGCCGGAGCGGTGAAATCGATCTTGAATTCGCCGGTCAGATCGAACTCGGACTGGTCGTCGTCAGGATCGTTCCCGTCCGGGCGGAAAGCCTCCTGGTCCCTCACTGTGCCTCCTGGTCTACTGCAACGCACCTGAACGGCAGGACCGGATACAGGCGGATCGATCGGATGAATCGGTTGTAACTGACGTCGGAACACATCAGCCGGGGCTGCGCCACCACTGCATGTCTCCATCCCCGTACCGACTGCCGCCGCGGACTGCCGTAGCGATGTGCGTCTGCGCTCTCAACGCTCTCCACACAGCCTAATCAAGAGTCGGCCCATAACGGCAGTCGATGCCATGTCGTCTTCAAGCCCCGTCGGCATGCTTACGGGCGCACCCGTGGATGCGCCCGTAAGCATGCCCCTTGCCGGCCGCGTGCGCACCATGTGCACAACCGGCCCGCAGCTGCGGTCAGTCCATACGGCGCGGGCCGCCGAGCAGGTTGGTCTCCGCGTCCGTCGGCTGGGTCATCACGAACTGATGGCCATCGCGCGAGGCCCACAGCATGGCGTTGTCGCTGAGCGTCGGCAGTACCGCACCGACCTGCTCGGGCAGCCGCATGATTCGCGTCACAACTTCCGCCTCTTCGGGTGACAGCCGCTGCAGACCCACCAGATCGACGCGGCCGAGCATCTGCGGCGACCGCGGCCCGAGGAACGGCAGCACGGTCAGCACCGACTGCCAGGGGCTGGGCGCGAGCTGATTGCGCGGCGGCCGGGCACCCATGTCGCGGACGACCAGCACGGGGCTGGAAACCGACGGTCCCTGTGGCGCGATCTGGCGCACCTCATGGATCGACACACACTGCTGGCCACCGCCCGCAGCCTGCGCCATCTGCCCCCAGGCCTGCGGCCGCGCGGTCTCCACCGCGACCCGCGCCCCGGTGGCGACCGTGCGCAGCGCCAGAACCTGGGCCATCCACATGCTGCCGACCAGCGCGATCTCCATCGGCGCGGGCCGCAGCAGGCTGAGCACCGCGGGCTGGTTCTGCGGGTCGATACCGATGATCACGCCGTCGTCACCGACCGGCAGGGTCAGCGAGCCGAGCGATTCGGCCGTCAGGACATGCGGGTTACGGCGCGGACCGCGCAACCCGAAACCGGGCCTCGGCTTCGGACCGGTGGGCCCCGACTGCTCCTCCTCTTCCAGACGCGGCTGGTGCGAGAGCCGGCGGTTCGCACCACCGGTGGGAGTGCGCCAGCCGTCGCTGCTGACGTTGACACCGCGGGGCTGATAGGTGGGAGTGGCCATCAGCGGGTACCTCCGAGGGGAAGCGTGGCCAGCAGGCCGGGCAGCTGCTCGCGGTCGAGCCGTACGAGACCGACCTTCACGGAACCGGAACGGCGCTCCAACTCGGTCTGCGCCGCGGACAGTTCGTTCTCGCTGCGGGTCGACAGCCGGACGTACCCGGTGATGGCCGGAAGGCGGCCGCCGCCGTGCGTGGCGGTCAGCGAGAAGGTGCTCGCCATCGCCCGGGTGCTGGTCAGCAGCTGGGTGACGGCCGCCAACGGCGCACCGCCCTGGCCGAGTTGGGGCCAGCGGCCGATCCAGTAGGTGGAGTGCCAGCGGTCGTCGCAGCGCATCGCCCGGGTCGTCTCCTGGGTACGGCGGGCGGCCCGCCCGTCCCGTCCCATCGCGCCGTTGGCCGCCCGCGGGCTCACGCACACCGCGGTGCCGACCGCGGCCACCACCTCACGCTCGTTGAGCACCTTGGCGCGCACACCATGCGCGCTGATGCGGCTGACGAGCTGGTCGGCGGCGCGCAGCAGCGAGCGCTGGGCACCCTCCACCCCGCCGCCGCGGGCCTCGATGGCCTCGGCGCACAGCTCCGGGTCGAGCTTCAGCGCGATCCACGTCAGCTGTACGGCAGGCGTCTGCGACTGCGCCTGCAGCGGCGCGTACGAACGGGCCGCGACGGCCTGTTCGGGCAGATGCGGCGCCGGCGCCGGCTGGGTGTACTGCACGAACTGCACCGACTCCAGGTGGATGTCCTCCACGTCGAGCGCGGTGTGCAGCACCTCGAGCGGCATCATGTGGCTGCCCCGCTGCGGCCGCAGCGGCTCGTCGCGCGCATCGACCTGCACCAGCACCGTCAGGAACGTGCCGTCCCCGACGAACCCGATGGCGCGCTGATCCGCGTCCGTCGTGTACTCGTAGGTGCGCAGCGCCGGATCGCACTCCACCACCGGGGCGAACGCCGGGTCGACACCCTGGGTGGCGGCCAGCGCGGCCGTACCCTCCTTGCCGCGGCGCTTCATGGCGCGCACGGTCGTGATCCACTCCGGCAGCGGGATCTTACGGCGCCGGCCGAGCGCGAAAATGACCAGTACGGCCGCCAGCACGACGGCCACGACCAGCGCGACCGGATTCTGCATCGACAGGCCCACCAGCACCAGCGCCGCGGCGATTTCCACAATCGCCAGCTGCTGTACCCGAACACCGCCGATATTCCCGGCCTGCTGACGCAGACGCGGCGACACCGGACCGGACGGACGCGGCGCCGAACTCCGGCCGCGATTTCCTCTGTTGCCCCGAGCTGTGCCGTTTTGGTCAGCATTTCCCGCGTATTGCGGTGCCGCGGAAGGCTGTTGCTGCTGTTGCCGCCCGTTGCGGCGTCGAGCCCTGGTGGCGCTGGACATCCCCCGGCCTGCTCCTCTACTGGTGGTGTGGCCTCTAGGCGTATCGGCCGCCGTGAGACTGGTGCGTTGGAAGGTGGCACCCGTACCGTACGGGTCGATCGACACACGGCATAGTAGAGGGCGCTACGGCGAGAGTGCCGGGGGCGGTCGTAGGTGGATCCGACAGGCGGGGAGAGAAAGTAACAATGGCATCACGTCGGGACGAGCTGAATGCCTATTCGTTCGCGCGAAAGCGAACGAATGCGGCATTTCTGAAGCCGTTGCCCAATGGATCGATCGAGAGCGCGCCGAAGCCCCTGAAGGCCGTGGTGCCCAGCATCGTGATGGGCGTGCTGGTGCTCGTGGGATTCGGAGCATGCGGCATTCTCAAGCCCGTCGCGCCGCAGGGCTGGGACAATGTGGGGGAAAACGTCATCGTCGGCGACAAGTCCACCACCCGCTATGTCGTCCTGAACCACAAGGACGCCAATGGCAACGACCAGAAAATGCTCCACCCCGTCCTGAACCTCGCGTCCGCCCGGCTGCTCCTCGACCCCGACAAGTTCAAGGTCACGCCGGTCAAGGAAGAGGAGCTGGACAAGGCCAAGATCGCGCACGGCCCGGCCGTCGGCATCCCGTTCGCGCCCGACCGGCTCCCGGACAAGGACGACGTCGCCAAGCCGAAGACCTGGGCGGTGTGCAACCGCGCCGGCAGCGGCAAGGGCAGCAAGCCCCAGCAGGCCGTGTTCGTCCTCGCCGGAAACGACAAGAAGAAGATCGAGGAATCGACCGGCGGCCGGGTGGACGACGACCAGGCGCTCTTCGTCACGAACTCCGAGGGGAAGCGGTTCCTGGTCGACCAGCACGGCGTCAAGTTCGAGTTCGACTCCACGTTCGGCGGCCAGCGGCCCCCCGGGGGCAAGACCAAGGCGGCCGCCGACGAGGACATCCAGCGCATCCTCTTCGGTGACAAGCCTCCGCAGCTGGTCACCGACGAATGGCTGAACACGCTGATCAAGAGCCCCTATCCGATCTACATGCCGACCATCCCCGGGGCGGGCCGACAGGTCCAGAACGACGACCTGCCGGCGGCGGACAACAAGGTCGGCAACGTCGTCCAGGACTCCTCTTCGGGACAGAAGTACGTCGTGACGAACGACGGCGTCCAGAAGGTGTCGAACTTCATCGCCAAGTTCCTGACCAATGGGCAGAACGCGAAGGACGTCACCAAGACCGACAACGAGCTCGTGGTCAAGAGTCTGGCCACCACGTCCATCCGCAACGTGCAGAAGGACGAGGACACCGGTCAGTTCAAGGACTACCTGGGCACGCCCATCCCGGGAAGCGACTTCCCCAACCCGTGGCCGAAGCAAGAGGTCGACATGGCCAACAACTTCGGTGAGTCGTCGCAGACCGGTGGCGTGAACCACGCCACCGACACGGGCGTGTCCTGCACCGCCTACCAGGGCACCAACACCAAGTTCCCGGGTGCGGACAAGCTCGGCTACCCCAAGGGCCTGCCGGACATGCTGACCTGGGTGGGCGACGACTACCCGGTCAAGATCTCCTCCGGCACCCACGCCTACGTCACGCCGGGCAGCGGCCTGGTCTACCGAGCCGTCTCCAGCCCGACGTCGAACTCCGGCAGCACGTTCCTCGTCACGGACACCGGCCTGCGCTACAACGTGCCGACCAACAACGACAGCAAGAACAAGGCCGGCAACGACAAGGAAGAGCAGGGGGTGGCGATGTACCGGCTCGGCTACAAGGGGGTGCGGCAGCCGGACATCCTGATGGCCTGGTCGAACCTGCTGTCCGCGGGCCCGTCCCTGGACGTCCATGCGGCGGAGAAGACGCAGGGATCCTGACCTGCTGAAGGCCGCGCCGGTGCCCCCGCAGGGCGCCGGCGCGGCCTCTGCCGTGATGCGCACCCGAGGGCGTCGTGGCGCCCGATAGCGGCATGAATCGCCACATCCGTCCGATTCTACCGAACGACCCGCAGCTGACGGGTAGTTGACAATGTTGTGATCCCGTCACAACTGCCCTCCCTCTGTTGGGAACAGACGTGTGGAGTGGTTAGAGTGGTCGAGGGCGCCAGTAGGTGGCGCCCACCGCGCAGGCGCCGGCAACGGCGCGGCACGGCACGACGTACAAGTCTCATGGGGGACGTTGACTATGGCTGGTCAGCAGTACACAACCACTGAAGAGGAGATGGTCGCGTTCAGCGGCAAGATCTCCTCTGTCAACCAGTCGATCCAGGGCGAGATCTCGCGCCTGAACACGGTCGTCGACACCATCACGTCCGGGTGGAAGGGTGCTGCGGCCACCTCGTACAACCAGCTGCAGTCGAAGGTGAACGAGGACGCCAACCGTCTCAACCAGCTGCTGGGTGAGATCAAGGACGCGATCGACGCGACCACGAAGAACTACTCCGCCTCCGAAGAGGAGCAGGCACAGTCGATCTCGCACGTCTCCGCCTCGAACGACTCGCCGTTCGGCTGATGGGGCCGCGCCACTTCCGGTGGCGCACCGGCCCAGTCGCAGTACGGCCGATGGGCCTCTGCGGTTTGTGAATCGACCAGGCATCAACAACTCCTGAGGAGACACCATGTCAGGCCAGATCCTCGTTAATTTTGCGACGATCCAGCAGGCAAGCCAGGACGTGCGGGGCACGGCCAACAACATCCGCCAGCAGCTCGACGACCTCGAGGCCGGCGTCAAGAAGATCGCCGCGAGCTGGGAAGGCTCGGCGCAGGAGGGCTACCAGGCCCGCCAGCGCGAGTGGGACCAGCGCGCCGCTTCTCTGCACTCGACGCTCGAGGCCATCGCCAAGGCGCTGGACAACGCCGCGCAGAACTACCAGGCCACCGAGCACAAGAACGCCGGTATCTGGGCGGGCTGACCTCGCGTCGGCGAAGGTACGGATGGCCTACGGCTGAGCAGCCCCGACGGCTCGCACAGTGGTCAATGAGGGCGGGCGCGCTGCACCAGTGCGCTCGCCCTTCTGCCGTCCCGCCACACCCCACGCCTCCGCCACACAATCGCCACCCCTTCGTCACCTCCTCCTCTTCCCTCCCCCCTCCTCCTTCTCCTCTTCCCCCTCCTTTCCTTCCGTCCGTTACCCCGCAAATGGAGAGCAGACAACCCGTGGGATCTCGCACCATTGGTCAACGAGCCGGGCACCGTCGCCGAGCCGCGGGCGCACTGGCCACTGCGGTGTCCATCGTCGGCATGTCCTGTTTGGCTGCGACGCCGGCGGTCGCGGACGACAACACGACGCTCAACAGCGGCGAGTGCAAGTTCGGCACCGATGACATCAAAGAGACTCCCTGGTCCCTCCAGCGCCTCCTGACCACGCAGATGTGGGAGGGAAAGAAGTACGGCCAGGGTGTCAAGGTGGCCGTCATCGACTCCGGCGTCGACACGGTGAACAAGCAGCTCCATAACGCGGTCGGCTCCGGCGGCGAAACCTTGATCGGCAAAAAGAGCGGCGGCAAGCCGACCGTTGACCAGGTCGGCCACGGCACGAAGGTGGCGGGCATCATCGCCGCGCGCCCCAAATCCGGCTCCGGCTTCGTCGGCATCGCGCCCGGGGCGACGATCATCCCGTTCAAGAACACGGACAAGGAAAAGGGCGGCACGGCCGAAAGTCTCGCCACGCTCATCCGTCACGCTGCCACCAAGGGCGTCGACATCATCAACATCTCCCAGGGCACCGATGCCCCCCCGGACCAGCTGACCACCCTTGAGAGCGCGATTGCCTTCGCCCGCCAGAAGCACGTTCTGATCGTGTCCTCGGCGGGCAACGGCGGCGCCGACGGCGGGGAAAAGCAGATGTGGCCGGCCGCCTACTCCAAGAAGTACGACAACGTCATGGCGGTGGCCGCCTCGGACCGCAACAACGAGCGCGCGCCGTTCTCCCAGTCCGGTGACTTCGTCAGCCTCGCCGCTCCGGGCGTGGACATGGTCTCCACCGTCCCCCAGGGCGGCAACTGCGTCGACCTGGGCACCAGCTTCGCCTCACCGTATGCCGCGGGAGCCGCGGCCCTCCTCATCGCGAAGCACAAGAACGACCGCGACGGCAAGTGGAAGCCCTGGGAAGTCATCTCGCACCTCGAGCAGACCGCGGAGCGCGTGAAGAAGGGCTCCGACAAGTTCATCGGCTGGGGCGTCGTCGACCCGGTAGCGGCCCTCAACGACAACACCCGGCCCACCGGCCCTCCGCAGGCGGACAAGGGCAACTCAAACGTCGGCATGCGCGTAGAAGCAGCCGCCGTCAGCCTCGGCGAAAGCCCGGCGGACCGGCGAATCCGCATGGCCATCTACATTGTCGGCGGTGCACTTCTGGCCGTCGGCACGGTGGTTGGCGCCGCCGTCGCGTTGCGCGACTGGCGACGTAAGACTGGTATCGGTACACACGGGGAGGCTTAATCATGGGTGGATCGGGCGAGTACAAGGTTGACCTGGATGCCTTGGACCAGGTGGTCAAGGAGCTCAACCAGGTTCTGAAGAACATGGGTGACTCGAAGAGCACGGCGAAGAACAGCACCTATCTGGCGCCGGGGACCTTGGGGCACGGGTTTACGGAGCAAGAGCAGCTCTACAAAGCGCACGCCACAATGAAGCACCAGATCGAGAGCCTGATCGAGAGCGTCGAGGACCTTGTCGACAAGCACGGGAAGAAGTCGGCCAAGGTCAGGGGTGCGTACCAGGACGCCGAGGCGGACAACACCATCAGCATGAAGTGAATCAGCGGGTGGATGGCAGTGGGGACAGTTCGTGTTCGATGAGGGAGTGGGGGACAGAAGATGACAGTAGGGACGCCCAGCGGGGCTGGAAGTGACACAACTGATGTCACGGGCCCGGCCGCAATCATGCGGAGCCGCCCGCAGTTCACCGATCTGAGGCTGAACGCGGTCAAGAAGATGGTGGAAGGCTCCAACCCCGGTGAAGTCGCCAATGCCGCCAGGGGCTGGAAGAAGGTTCACAATTCACTCGTAGGCGAAGACGGGGCTGGCGGCATCAAGAAGGAGTTCGACGATGCCGTGGCCAAGGTCCTGGAGCACTGGCACGGAGCCTCTGCCGATCAGTTCGCAGCGTCGGCGAAGAAGATCAGTCAGCAATTCGCCAACCTTGGTCCGTACCCGGAACACGCGGGCAAAGTCCTGGACCAGATCAGCGACCGACTGAGCAAGGTCAAGGAGCTGGTCGAAGGCGTCGAAGAGCCGAGCTGGCTGGAGGAAAAGGCCGACCGCGCTCGTGACTTTGCGAACTCGGGTACGGGTAAGGCAACCGTTCTGGGCGGTGGCATTGGGTTTGTTGGTGCGAAGGCATTCGGTGCGAGTGACGGTCGCGACGACTCAGGGCTGAATGCTGACCTCAAGAACCCGAACATGAGCATCTACGATGCTATGGACAAGAACCGAGGCAACCTGTCGATTGACAGGGAGCGCGAGCTCGAGGCTGCCCATTACATGGAGCAGTTGGCGACGGTGTATCGGGCGGGCGCGAAGAGCCTCGCTCCGCGAACTGGGATCGACGACCCGGAAAATCCCGTCCCAAGGCATGATCCGCACGACACTGGCATGATGCCGCCAATCGGACCGTTTGGTCCGACGCCTTCTTCCCCGAAGGCGCCCGGAGGGGTGGGGAAGATCCCGGACATGAAGGGCGGCGGCTACTCGACGCCCCCCGGTATGGACGCACCGCGCACGCCTGGCATCGACGGTGGCATCGGCAGCATGCCCAAGGCGCCCTCTGGACCGCCTGTCCACACGGGGCTTGAAGGCCTCGGAGGCGGCGGAGGCCTCCATGGCGGTGGCGGCGGCCTCGGGCCCGGTGGCGGCGGTGGCGGCCTCGGCGTTGGCGGCGGCGGAGGCAGCCTGGGCACCGGCGGTGGCTCGGGTGGCTCGAACATCGGTGGTCCGGGCATGCCGGGCATGCCCGGAGGTGGTGGTGGCCGCATGGGCGGCACCACCGGAGGCGCGCGGGCAGGCGGAGCTGCGCGAGCTGGCGGTCGTCCCGGCATGCCCGGTATGGGTGGTGCTGCGGGCGGTGCCAAGGGTGGCGCCAAGGGGGCCGGCGCGGGCCGCGGTGGTCCACTGGCACGGCAGAAGGGCGGTGTTGTCGGCAAGGCCGGCAAGACCGGTGCCGGCGCGCAGGGCGGATCTGGCCTCCACCGCAGCCGTGGCGGTACTCAAAAGGGCGCGGCCGGTGGCCGTCGTCCGGCGGGGATGGCCGGCGCTCCCGGTGCCCACGGAGGCAAGGACAAGGGCAAGGGTGAGAACGGGCAGCGTCCCGACTACCTGGTAGAGGACGAGGAGACTTGGACGCCAGAGCGTAATGTGGCACCCAAGGTCATCGAGTAGGAACCGGACGGCCAAGTAATCGGCGAAAGGCGATGGGGCCCGCAGTCCTCGGGCTGCGGGCCCCATCCTGCTAAAGAGAGGTGTTACGGCATGAGGCTCACGCGGACGCTGCGTGCGGTCAGCGGTGGCGTGGTGGCGGGAGCACTGCTCTTTGGCACCGCACCGATCGCTTCGGCGGATGAGATCAGAGACCGTCAGTGGCCTTTGAGCGCCAATTCCTTTGACGCCAAGCAGGTTTGGAAGGAGTCGACGGGCAAGGGGGTCACGGTTGCTGTCATCGATGACGGAGTGGATGGCAGTCATCCGGACCTCAGCGGAAGTGTCCTCGCTGGCAAGGATGTAGTGAAGGGGGGGCCGGCCAATCAGGAGAAGCAGGTCGATCACGGCACGGCAATGGCTTCTCTCATCGCTGGGCACGGGCACGGACCTGGGCGAAGCGATGGCGTAATGGGATTGGCCCCCGGCGCGAAGATTCTGCCGGTGAAGATTTCCATGTCTGAACATGGCGCTTTGGGAAACAGCGAGGGGTTTGAGAGTGCCGTAAGGTATGCGGTAGATCACGGTGCCACCGTTGTGAATGTGTCCATCAACATTCCGGTGTTGATGGACACGGAGAAAGAGGCAATTGCCTACGCAGTGGCGCACGATGTGCTGGTGGTGGCCGGTACAGGTAACGACGGATCTTCCGACCTTATGAGTGACTTGGCTAAATCGCCTGGTGTCGTAGCAGTTGGCGCCGTGGATAAAGCTGGAAAAATCTGGGACAAGTCCAATTACGGTCCCAGAGTCATGCTGTCGGCTCCAGGTGTACACATTACATCTGCCGGAGCGACAGAGCCGTACCGCCAGGCAAGCGGGACTTCTGACTCCACGGCCTACGTCTCGGCCACCGCAGCTCTCTTGCGTTCTAAGTTCCCCAAATTGACCGCCGGCCAGATCGCAAACCGTCTCGTCAAGACGGCTGGCCTTCCCGCGGACAAGCAAGGGGCGAAGCTCCCGGACCAGCACTACGGGTACGGGTTTATCCGTCCTCTGCGCGCTCTGACGGAGAATATTCCGGCCGGATCGAAGAATGGTCCGTTGAAGTCTCCCGAGACGCAGCCGTCTCCGGGTGCAGGCAGTGGAGGAGCAACTGCTCCCGGCGCTCCCGCTAAGGGCGATGAGCAGGCAACTGAGAAGAGCGACAGCGGACTCGGTACTGGTGCCATTGTGGGTATCGCGGCCGGTGTTCTTGTCGTTGTCGCGGTCATCGTCATTCTGGTTGTCCGGCAGAAGAAGAACGGTCGGAACGGCCCGCCGCCCGGTGGCCCCGGTGGCTATGGCGGTCCCGGTGGCCCTGGGTTCATGCCGCAGCAGCCCGGTCCGTATCAGCAGCCCGGTCCGTACCAGCAGCAGCCCGGCGCACCGGCCTATCCGCCGGCTCCGCCCACTCAGCCGCCGGGACAGTAGCGGACGGCTGCAATGGCAGGCGCCTGAGGGAATGGCGGTTGTCATGCGTGACCAGGTCTTCAAGCGGAGCTTTCTTGAAGGCGGTCGGGTCCGTTGTGATTGAGGACAACGTAAGGCTCGAGAGAAGAAGATGATCGAACGGCTAGAGGCCCGCAACCTTTCAAGTTGCGGGCCTCTAGCCGTTGTGGCGGGGCACTGCCCCTGGCGCCATGCCGGAATCTGTGGCGGGTCAGGTCAGGAAATGCTGACGGCTGTCGATGTCCTTCGGGGTTGAAGTCTGGAAGGCTCGAACTGGCTGGGGCCGTACGGTCATCGACGACGTGGCGGAAGGAAGTCGTTCTCGTCCTGACCTCAAGGGCAACGTGCTTTCCGGGAGCACGGCATCATGATGGCTTCGCTCATTGCTGGGCGGGGTGTAGCTCTGGGGGTGCGCAGGTGTAAGGGAAACGCTCCCTGGTGCCAACGTCCTCCCTATGGGGAGTGGGTGGCGAGTGGGGGCGTGCCGGGGAGCGGCAGATGGCCTCAGGGTCTGGAAGTACTTCCGCTACGAAGCTCATAGCAGACGGCTGCCGCACGAGTGCATATCCGCTCGACGGGCGTAGAGGACCCGTACGGTTGGCCAATGGCACGCGCGGCTCCGCAGCCCAAGTGTCGGGCTGTGGCTCTGCTCCGCGCTCGGCTCCATGAATTCCCGGATGGTTACCGTCGAGCCAATTTTCCAACCGTCTGGCAGGGAGCCCGGCGGTCCCTGACCCCGTGGCTTTGTGACGTACCCGTACCGCCTCGCATGGCAGCCCAGCAGGCTCGGTTCGTGTCCGTAAGGTCGGTTGCGAGCACGCAGCGGGCAGGCCGAAGACGCGTGGGATCAGCGAAAGCTGGAGCTCGGAACACTTGAAATGGATACGGACATGGGGCCGCAGTCTGCATGAGACTGCGGCCCCCAATGCGTTCCAGGGGTCAAGCGCGGTGGAGTATGGGCGGGCCTGGAGAGCGGTGATACCGCCCTCAGCCGAAGACCGAGCGGACGTGGTCCGAGACGGTGTTGCGGGCCTCGTCGGTGACGTCCTGGTTGCGGCTGGCGGCGCCGCCGGTGTGGTGGTCGACGCGGCTTTGGACGTGGTCGAGGCCGCGGTTGGTGTGGTGGTCGATGAGTTGGTCCCGCTTGTTTTCCGCGTCGCTCTGGACGCGGTCGGCCCAGTGCTGGGGGTCGGCGAGGCTGGTGACGCCGTCCTTGTACTCGTTGACGCGGTCCACGGCGTCCTTCTTGACGTCGTCGACGTATTCGCCGGCCTTTTCCTTGGCGATGTCGGCTGTTTCGCCCCAGTCGATTCCGTCGCGGGCGCCGAAGTGGTTCTCGATACCCTGCCCGACGAGGTTGCCGGCCATCTCCTCGCCGGCTTCCATGGCCTTTTCCTTGGCCCCGTTGACCACGGTTTCCGTGACGAATTCCTTGGCGGAATCCTTGGCGGCGGTAACGACCTTGTCCTTGACTTCTTCCTTGACGGTCGTCTTGACGTAGTCCATGGCCAGCTTGCGGGCCTCCTTGGACACCGCCTTCTTGGCCATCTTCTTGATGGCGTCCATGGTGGCGTGTTCCATCGCCTTGGTCGCCGCCTGCATCACCTCGCGCTTGAGCTTGTCGAGGATCTGGCGGACGATCACCCGGGCGGCCTGAGTGGCGCCTGCCGCGCCGAGTTCGGAGAGGCCGAGGGTGAAGGGCGCGGCCGCCTGCGCCGCGATGAGTTCGATGGCCAGCGCGACGAGCTGGGCGATGACCGCGACCTTGCCGGCGATAACGGCGATGGCGGCCGCGTCGAAGGCGGCGGCGATGACCTCGGCAGCCATGGCGGCGTCGCGGAGATAGTGGTCACCGCTGTCGCCGCTGCCGGCAAAGGCGCCCCACTCCTTGGAGAAACCCTCGATCGCCTCACCCGAGTTGGCGCTGACGACCTCATTGGCCGCCGACGAGCCGTCCGAGAGTGTCTGATTGGCCTGCTCGGCGAAGGTCCGCCAGACAGAGGCGCATTCGAAGAGCTTGTCCTCATCGGCGTTGGGCCAGCTGTAACCGAGCAGGTCCAGGACCTCGACGAGCGGGTCCGGCAGCATCAGTGACACAGTGATTGTCCCCCGTGCGGTGGTAGCCGAATGTCAGGTGGAAGGGCGATGGAGAGGAGGGGTGAAGGGAGGGGTGAAGCGGGGTGGTGCGAGGGGTGGTGGCTCGGGTGAGCTCGGGGCGTGCTGTGCTTGCGGGAGCTTGGAGCTTGGGGCCGGGAGTTTGGACAGACGCAGTGAGTTGAGCCCCGCGTCAGATTTGTGGGCGGCCCACGGCGCTGATCGTGTGGATGCCCTGCTCGTCGGACTCGGCGTACTTCTGTGCCATGCCCTGGAGCTTGTCGCCGATGCCCTCAAGGCGCTCGCCGAGAGAATCCATCGAGTCGAACATGCCCTCCGAGATGGGCTTGTAGATCGTTAGGAAGACTTCGCCGAAATCGCATCCCTCAAAGGCGGCGTCCACATCCTCGAGGCCGTCGCGCAGTTTTTTCGCGGCCGTGGAGAAATCGTTGCCGATATGGACGAAGGTGTTGCCCTGCGCCTTCAGTACGTCCGGATCGACATCAAATGCCTTGCCTGCCACCTTTTGCCCCCGGTTTTTCCCGTGCCCTGTACTGCCCTTGACACTTCCTTAATGACCCCACATTAGGCGATCCGGGTGATGGCATGTCAAGGCGGGGAAGTGTGCCGGGTGTTCACGTGGCGTTGCCGTAAAGGAGTTATGGCAATTTGGTGGTCATGGAGGAAGAGAAAGGGGGTGCTGGGGAACTCGAGTTCGGTTTGGGAATTGTGGCGGTTGGGCGGACGGGATGGATTGGGTGGGCGGGATGCATTGGGTGGGTGAGGGGGCGGGGTGCTGAGGGGGTGGGGGGAGAAGGTGGTCGCGAGGGAGTGGTGTCCTCGAGGTGCGCAGTGCGGCTGGATCCGGGCGCGCGGGCGATCAACGGTCCCGTAGCATCCCGCTCATGGACGCAACCGGCAATGAGCAGCCCCTTTCCGAGGACCGCGCAGGGCTGACACCCCGTCAGGCACGGCGAATACGCATCATCGTGGCCTCGGTTCTGATGGGCGCGATGGCGCTGGTGCTCGTGATCCGCCTGGCGTCCCGCCACTCGGTGCTGGTGGTCGGGGTCTACGGAGCCGCGCTGGTGCTCTGCGGCGTGGTCATCGAGCTCAGCCGGAACGGGCGTACCCGGCTGGGCACGTGGCTGCTGGGTATCGGACTCGCGGCCGCTCTCGCCGCGGACTGGTTGCTGTTGCCCTGACGGGAGGCGGCGGGGCGATTGCTTGTTGTGACCGTCGGCTCGTTGTGGCCGTTGTGCCGCCGGGCGATATGGCGGCGGCCCGGGGGCGTGCGGAAGCCGTGTACGGACGGACGTACGGCTCAGCAAGCCGGACGGCCACAGTTGCGGCTTACAGCGTGCGCACAGCTATGGAAGCGCCCAACGGCCGGGCCCGCTGGGACCGGAAGGGCAGCCGCAACAGCGACATCACAGCGACATCCGCCCGTCCCGCCTGTCCCGCACGTCCCGCACGTCCCACTCATTCCTCAGAACAACCCGTGCCACATCTGCTCGATGATCAGCGACCACCAGTTGCCCTGGTCGTCCAGCGCCCACGAGTCGATCGCCGCGATCTGCTCCTGGAAACCGGCCACCGCCGTGCCCGCCGCATGCGGGTCCAGGCCCTGCATCTGCTGTCGCGTGGTCGCCAGGAGGGCGAGCGAGCGCAGATACGCGGCGAGGGTGCGGTTGACGAAGCGGCCGCCGCCGGAGGTGGGCTGGACCGCCCAGACGGTGCCGATCAGGCTCTGGTTCTGTTCCGGGGCGACGCACTGCACGGCCATGGTGTAGAGGCCGTCGGTGCCGATGCGGACGTAGCCGGAGAGGGTTTCGAGGGTTTCCGGGCGGGCCTCCGTGCCGGTCTGTCGCAGATACGTGGCCACGTCGGTGAACAGACCGCCGGCGGGCGGGGCGTCGGACCGGTCGGCGGTGAAGAAGTACGGGACCTCGGTGGGCAGGCCGGCCCAGGTCAGGGTGTTCTTCGCGGCGTCGGGGAGCTGGGTGGGGGCGGTGTCGTCGGCGTCGGGACGGAAGACGCCCTGGGGGCCGAAGACCTCCGCGAGGTGCTTGCCGAGCGCCACATCGCGCATCGCCGGTGCGGCCTCGACCCGCTCCGGCACCGGCAGCCGGTGCGGCCGCGGCGGCGCCTGCTGCCCGGAGATCTGGTGCATCATCTCGACGTGCCGCAGCAGCCCGGCGATGCCCTCGGCGCGCTCCTCGGGCCGCATGCCGTAGCCCTCGGTGCAGGAGAACTGGGCGTTGGGGAAGGCGCGGAAGATGAAGTCGCCGGGGTAGCCGCCGGGCAGCAGGGCGGGGCGCAGATCGGTGTGGACGGCGCGGACGTCCTCGCCGCGGACGCCCAGGCGCTGGAGCTCTGCGGACAGCTGGTACTCGACGGGCGGCAGGCCGGGGCCCGCGAGCCGTACGAGGCTGGTCTCCTCGCCGGTGGACGGGTCGTTGTAGGTGGCGACGGCGGTGTTGCCGGGGCCGGTCACCGGGGGCTGCGGCGCAGCGGGGGCCGCCGCGCCCGCGCCGTGCTTCTGCTGGTACATCCGCACGACCTCCTCGACCGGTACGGACGGCCACACCGTCAGCTCGCCGGACGCACGGTCGACGACGCCGCACGCGGTGCCGATCTCGGCGGGCGGGCGCCGCTGTCCGGTCTGCGGATCGACCTCCGGGGGCGGCGGTACGGCCCACACCACCCAGCCGAGGTCGAACTCCTGCATGGCCACTTCGCGCGGCGGGCCCTGGTGCCCCTCGGGGTTGAGCCAGCGGGCGGCGGTGGCGTGTGCCTGCGCCTGGGTGATCACGAGTGGTCTCCTTCGAGGCCGGTGGGGGAGTCCGGGTGGGTGGACGCGCCGGTGTCGTCGATGTCGTCGGTGCCGGTACCCCGGTCCGGCACGGTGGGCTCCGCCGCGGGGACGGGCGCGAGGATCTGACGGGCCGTCACCCCGCGTTCGGTGGCGATGACGAGGACGCCGTCGGGCGAGAGGTCGACGCCGGTGAACGGGGTGTCGGAGATCAGCGCCGTGACGGCCTGCCGGCTCTTCCGGGCCCACACCGTCAGATAGTCGGCGCCCCGGCTGAACCCGAACGGTGCCGCCTCCCGCGCTTCGTCCGAGGGCCGCAGCACCTGCTCCGGGTCGGCATCGACATAGCCGGGTCGCAGCAGGTCGTGCACAAGAAGGGCCGGACCGCCGCGCTCGCCCGGCGACGGACGGGAGCCGGGGGTGCCCTCGGGGACGAGGAGCGCCGCCACCGGGCGCGTACCGGCTTCCTCGCCCTCCTGGAGCAGGGAGCCCGTGGTGACCGCGCTCACCCCGGCGAGGGGCACGCTCCACAGGGTGCGCCACGGCAGATCGAATCCGAGGGTGTGCAGCACCTCCGCGTACGGGCCCAGCCCGTCCTCGACGAACGCGGTCTCCAGCAGCGCCGCCCGCATCTGCACCGGCGCCTGGGTCCGGGTGAACAGCGGAGCGGTCCGCAGATACGTCCGGGCCGGCGCCTCCAGCTCCTCGAGCGGTACGGCCTCCACGGCGGCCCGCAGCGTCACCGGATCCGCATGCGCCATCAGGCCCGGGTCGGTGAGCAGCCGGGGGAGCAGACCGGCCTCGAGGGTGTGCGCCGCGAGGTGGTCACGTATGTAGGGATCGGCCTTGGCCCAGTTCTGCTCGGGCACGGCCTCCAGCAGCGCCATGGCGATCTCGGTCTGGGCCGCGCGGACGTCGGGCAGGCCGGCGCGGATCTCCTCGGCGATTCCGGGGTGCATCAGGCGCAGCAGCGTACGGCTGCCGCCGGTGCCGGTGCCGGTGCCCGTGCCGTCGTCGGAGCCGTCGTCGGCGTCCTCGTCCGCGGCGACCTCCACCGGCTCGATGAACGGGGCGGCCAGCAGCATCCCGTCCGCGATGTCCTGGCTCATGTCGCGCCCGGCGACGGCCGTGGACAGCGTCCCCAGCAGCTCGACGGGCAGCCCCCTGCCCTCCGCGAACGCCAGCGGCGCCAGTATCAGCCGCAGCGTCCCGGGATCGGCGCCCAGACGACGGGCGTGCAGGTCCAGCGCCTCGCCGACATCGGCCGGCAGTCCCTCCTCGTCGGCCGGGTCGAAGCCCTCCGGCACCATCAGCAGCGACTGCAGCGCCAGCTGCACGGTCAGCCGGCTGGGGCCCGCGCGCCGGGCCATCGCCCGGGCGAGCGCCCGGCGGGCGTCCGGATCGGTGGAGTACGGGAGCTCGGGCGCCCCCAGGGCGGGGTCGAGCGCGTTCGCGGCGTGCCACACCAGGCCTTCGGGGTCGGCCCACTCCGGATCGTCGAGGTCGATGATCTGCACCTGTCCGCGCGGCAGCGTGCCGGCCAGCTCGGCGGCCAGTTCACGCGGCACGGAGGTGAGCAGCTGAACCGTTTCGACGGCGGCGAGCGGTGTGAGGACGTCCCGCACGAGGCGGGCCGGTTCGCCGGCGGCGCGTACCGGGCCGGCCAGGCCGACATCCGGCACCACGATCGTCACCGGTTCCTCGAGCGCGGCGAGTTCGGGGAAGATGTCCCGGGCGCGGGTGGCCCGGAGCCCGAAGTGCTCGGCGATCGACCACTGGACCTGGGCGGCGGTGAGCAGCGTGGGGTCCGGTACGGCGGGCGCGGGGAGATCCGGGGGGACGGTCGCCGGATCCATGTCGTCCAGGGGCAGCCGCTTGCGGAAGTCGGGCTCACACAGCATCAGAAAGCCGCGGACCAGCCGTGAGCGCCCGCTGCCCGGGCTGCCGGTGAGCACGATGACACGGGGCGCGCCGGGCCACCGCATCCGCCAGGCCGCGAGGGCGCGGAGCGCGGCGGTACGGCCGCCGATGAACGGATGCGGCTCGTATGCGGGCCTGGCGGCGCCGCCTTCGGCCGCGTTTCCTCCGGCTGAGGCGTTCATGACTTCCTCGTCCCCCATCAATCCCGCTCTCCACTCCCGTGGATTCCTGCGTGTCTATCTGCTCGCAGCTGCTGGTGGCTGCTCGATCTTATGATCCGGCGCGCTTGCGCGGAGCCGCCGGGGCCCGGCTGTTCCGTAACCGGAACATGCAGGCCGGGGCTGGTGGGGGGTGTGTGGCGGCGCCCGGCCCGGTGGCCCGGCGCCGCCGAATACGGCGGGGATGTGATCGCCTTGTGCGAAATGTGCGTGGAATATGCACACAGTGTTCTGCGGAACCGCCGCAGAACCCCTGCAGAACGCACATCTGCAGGCGGCCGGCGGAAAAGGGAGCGATCCCGGGCTTACCGGGACCGGCCGTCCGATTTCTTCCGTACCGGAAAGGTGAACCGTATTGCGCCCGCGGAAAGGGCTTCGGTTATCACCGTGATCAGCCCCGGTGGCTGCGCCCGCCCTTCCGCGGTGCGGTCACGATGTTGCCGGAGGGGCCGTCGCGCTCGGCACGCTCGCGGTCCTCCTCCTCCTCGCGCTCCTTCTGCCACTTGGCGTACTGCTCGCGGGACGCCTCGCGCTCCGCCATCGTCTGGTTCTCGGCCGCCCGCTTGATCTCCGACATCCGGTCGCCGAGCGCCTCCATGTAGCTCGGCGTCTCGATGGCGTCCTTCATGCCGATCCGGCCGGAGAGCACCTCCCGGGCCATCTCCTTGAGCTTGCCGTCCACGTTGGGGTTGTCCGCCAGCGTCTTCAGGGCCTTGCGCAGCCGGTGCGCCTGCTCCTGGTCGGCGGCGACGTCCATCAGGTCCTCGTCCTGGATCTGCCGCTCGTTGTTCACGTCTCCCCCTTGAATGTGGTGGCACAGCCACCGCGAGTGCGGTACCGGCGTACCGAGTCTAATGACGGTGGTGAACAGGGCGTCAAGGCGGGGTTGCCGGTATTGCCGCGTATTGCGCGCTATGTATTCGCGGTCCGCCGGACCGGTCCGCTCCGTAGCGCGCTCCGGGCCTTTTGCGGTGTGCTAGACCTGAGGCGGAGTTCAGCCGCCGGCTGTGAGGAAATTCGGGGAGAAATGATGGCTGATGAAGTCCGGCTCAGTACGGAGGAGTTGCACAGCCTCGCGGCGACCCTCGAGATACGCGCGGAAGAACTGAGCCGGCAGCTGGCCGCATTCAGACGACGGGCGGATGCCGAGGCGCTGCGGGACGGGTTCGGCAGCGACGAGGAGGCCCGGCCGTTCCGTGAGATGTACGAGCAGGCCGAGCACGCCCTCGTACAGCTGCAGCAGCGGCTCGCCGAGGTCGGCGGGGGCATCAGGGAGACCGTCGCGAATGCGCAGGCGGCCGAGGAAGAGCTGGTCGAGATGATGCGGAGCGTCAAGTGAGCGAGCGGCGCAATCCCGAGGCACTGCATGAAGCGGCGGCCGGCTGGCGGGATATGGGCAGACACCTCGACGGTCTCGTACGGGACCTGGACCGGCATGTCGGCACCGCCGCCGCGGCCAACTGGCACGGCCCGGCGGGCGAGGCCTTCGCGGCGGAGTGGCACCGGCTCAAGCGTTCCGTCGACGATTCACTGCCGGCCTTCGAACTGGCCGCCGCGGATCTGGAGACCGCCGCCGCGCAGTCCGACAACAAACAGGACGAGGACCACAGCGACCGGTCCGCGAACGGCTCCTCCGGCGGCTCACAGTCCTCCGGCACCAACTTCGCCTACGGCTTCATGGCGCTCGGCCAGCTCGCCGGCGGCCTCGGCGGCGCGTTCAGCAAGCGCGGCGGAGGCGGCGGCAAGGGCCAGGGGCCCGTCGTCACGCACAAGTGGGAGACGTCCACGGCGGTGCACGGCGCGGACCCGTTCGGGCCGGCGGGCGACGGTGCGGCCAGGACACGCGGCGGCGAGGGCATCGCCAAGGGCGTGCGGACCAACCCGGCGGCGGCCGCCGCACCGGCCCCCGACGCCAAGGAGGCCAAGGAGGCCAAGCCGGCAGCGAAGCCCGGGAAGGCGGACAGCCCAGGCAAGGCGGACGGCTCCGGGAAGCCGGCGGCAAAGGCGCAGCCGGAGACGCCGGGCGACGCGAAGAACGCCGGGCAGGCGGGGGACGCGGAGAAGCCGGCGCGCGGCGCCTTCGGCTGACGCGGGCCACGGCAGAAACGGCGGTGGGGCGCCCCTCCAAGAGGGACGCCCCACCGCCGTTCTCCGTGCAACCGCCGACCGACTAGCTGTTCGGCGGCAGCCAGCCCGTCTGGACCAGCTGTGCACCGTGCTTGCGCGTGATGAACGTCGCGCGGCCCGGCGTCATCTGCGTGCCCTTGATGTTGCCCATCAGCGGACCCTCGGCCGGGTCGGCGGACAGGATCAGACCCTGCGCACCGAGCTCCTTGGTGCGCTGCATCACGGGCTCGAACGAGGACCGGCCGGCACCCGAGGAGCTGCGCGCGATGATCAGGCGCAGACCCAGGTCACGGGCGAACGGCAGATACTCCAGCAGCGGCTGCAGCGGGTTGCCGCTGCTGGTCGCCACCAGGTCGTAGTCGTCCACGATCACGAACGCGTCCGGCAGGTCGTACCAGCTGCGGTTGCGCAGCTGCTCCGGCGTGACGTCCGGCCCCGGCATACGGCGGCCCAGCGAACCGGCCAGACCGGTGATGACCTCCTGCAGCTGCGGCCCGGCGGCGCAGTACTTGTACAGGTGGCTCTCCGGAATCTCCCCGAGGTGCGCACGCCGGAAGTCGGAGACCACCATGAGCGCCTTGTCGGAGGGATACCGCTCGGCGAGCTGCTTGGCGATCAGACGCAGCAGCGCCGACTTGCCGGACTCGCTCTCGCCGTAGATGACCAGCAGCGGGTCGGTCTCGAAGTCGATGAACGCCGGCGACAGCGTCGCCTCGTCGACACCGATCGCGATGCCGTGCTCCGGGTAGTCGCTGCCCTTGGGCAGCTCGGTGGCGTGCAGCATCGTCGGCAGCATCCGCACCTTGGGGGCGGGCTCGCCCTGCCAGTGCTCCTTGACCGTCGCGACGAAGTTGGCGATGCCGTCGCTGATCGTCTCCGGGTCGCTCATCCCGTCCAGTCGCGGCAGCGCCGACAGGAAGTCCAGCTTCTCCGGCGACAGACCGCGGCCCGGCTTGCCCATCGGCACGTTCTCCGCGCGCTTGCGGTCGAACTCCGACTCCATGGCGTCGCCCAGACGCAGCTCGACGCGGTTGAGGAGCTGGTCGCGCAGCGCGGGCCGCACCTCGGTGTAGCGCGCGGCGGAGATGAACAGGTGGACACCGAAACCGAGACCCCGGGCGGCGATGTCGAGGATCACCGGGTCCATCTGCTCGTAGTCGGTCTTGAACGTCCCCCAGCCGTCGATGATCAGGAAGACATCGCCCCACTTCTGGTCGGGGAAGGTCCCCGCGGCCCGCCGCTGGCGGTAGGTCGAGATGGAGTCGATGTTGTTGGCCCGGAAGAACTCCTCACGCTCGTTGAGGATGCCGACGACCTCGGAGATCGTACGGCGCACCTTCTCGGCGTCCAGACGCGAGGCGACACCGCCGACGTGCGGCAGGTCCTCGATGGTCAGCATGCCGCCGCCACCGAAGTCGAGGCAGTAGAACTGCACCTCGGCCGGGGTGTGGGTGAGCGCGAACGCGGCGATGGCGGACCGCATCAGCGTCGACTTGCCGGACTGCGGACCACCCACGACCAGACCGTGACCGGCACCGGCGGAGAAGTCCAGGTACATCACGTCACGCCGCTGCTCGAACGGCTTGTCCACCAGCGCGACCGGCACCACGAGCTTGCCCAGCGCGGTGTACTCCGGCGCGTGGACACCCCGCTCGGGAGTGACGGCCAGCGTCGGCAGCAGCTGGTTGACCGTGGGCGGCTCCTCCAGCGGGGGCAGCCACACCTGGTGGGCCGGCGGGCCCTGGCCTGCCATGCGCTGGACGATGACGTCCAGCACGGTGTCGGCCAGCGCGTCGTCCACCTCCGGCTCCGCCGCCTCGACGACGACAGGCTCCTCGACGATCTGCTCGATGACCGGGGCCGCGGTGAACGGCACCGGCATCCGCGTCGACCCGCCACCGGCGCCGCCACGTCCGCCGCCGCCCGGGCCGCGGTAGACACCACCGACATACGCGGCCTTGAACTGGACCATCGTCTCGGTGTCGTACTTCAGGATGCCGGAACCCGGGACGTTCGGCAGGTGGTAGGCGTCCGGCACACCGATCGCGGTCCGCGACTCGGCGGCGGAGAACGTCCGCAGACCCAGCCGGTAGGAGAGGAAGGTGTCCAGACCGCGCAGCTTGCCCTCTTCCAGACGCTGCGAGGCGAGCAGCATGTGCACACCCATCGAACGGCCGATACGGCCGATCTGGATGAACATCTCGATGAAGTCGGGCTTGGCGGCCAGCAGCTCGGAGAACTCGTCGATGATCATCACCAGCGACGGCAGCGGCTCGAGCGGGGCACCCGCGGCGCGCGCCTTCTCGTAGTCGGTGATGTTGGCGTAGTTGCCCGCCGCGCGCAGGAGCTCCTGACGGCGCTGGAGCTCACCGGTGATCGAGTCCCGCATGCGGTCGATCAGCGTGACGTCCTCACCGAGGTTGGTGATGACGGCCGCGACGTGCGGCATCTCCGACATACCGGTGAAGGTGGCGCCACCCTTGAAGTCCGCGAGGATGAAGTTCAACGTCTCGGAGGAGTGCGTGACCGCGAGGGCCAGCACCAGGGTGCGCAGCACCTCGGACTTACCGGAACCGGTCGCACCGACACACAGACCGTGCGGGCCCATGCCCTGCTGCGAGGCTTCCTTGATGTCCAGCATGACCGGCTGGCCGTCGCGGTCGATACCGAGCGGTACGCGCAGCCGTTCGGCCAGCGTCCGGGGGCGCCACGTACGCGACACGTCGACGGAACCGGCGTCGCCGATGTTGAGCAGGTCGGTGAAGTCCAGGTTGGACAGCAGCGGTTCCTCGCCGTCCGCACCCGAACCGGCCCGCAGCGGGGCCAGCTGGCGCGCCAGCGACTCCGCCTCGGGGATCGACAGGGTGTCGCACACGCCGTGGTAGACCGCGCCGCTCGCCGACTCCAGCACCAGCTTGCCCGGCCACACCTGGACGGCCAGACCACCGCGGATCTCGTCCAGGTCACCCGGCACGACCTCCAGGATGGTGACACCCTGCAGGCCCTCGGCCCCGGCGATCACCGAGTCCATCGGGACGTCGCCGCCGTCCAGCACGACCACCACATGCGGGGTGTCGGTCACCGGAGTGCCCTGCGGGTTGAAGCGCCCGCGGCCGTCCAGCTCGTCCGCCAGCAGCTCCTCGATCTCACCGAGGTCGCCGACGACCATCCGGCGGGTGCCCGCGCCGTCCGTGCTCTTGTGCTGCACCTGCGGCAGCCACTTCGTCCACTCCCACTCCGCCTCCGCACCGGGCGCGGTGACAACCGCCACGACCAGGTCCTCGGGCGAGTGCAGGGTGCACAGCTGGGCGACGATGGCGCGCGAGGCGCCGTAGACCGTGTCGGGGTCACCCGAGACGGTCAGGTGGTAGAAGGCACGCAGCGAGACCGCCAGCGGCAGGTCGTCCAACTGTCCGTGCTTGTCCAGGAATTCCTTCATCGCATGCGCGGTGAGCGGCTCCAGCTCGTCGACCGGAGCGGTCTCCGGAGCCTTCAGGGGAGTGGACAGCTGCTGCGGCCCCAGCCCCAGACGTACCTGCGCGAAGTCCGGATCCGTCGCCCGCCGTTCCCACACCCGCTTGCCCTCGGCCACCACCGACCACAGCTGGGCCGGGTCCGGGTGGATGTAGAGCTGGGCGTCCCGCTGCTTACGGGCGGTCCGGCGCACCTCCTTGCGCTTCTGCGCAAGGTACTTGAGGTAGTCCTGGCGCTCCTGCACCATCTGTCCGGAAGGACCCTGGCGGGCCTTGACGATCTGCATGATCGCCATTGCCAGGGTGGACGCCACCATGAAGCCGCCCATGATCTTCATGAACGGCTGGTTGCCCATGAAGAGGAAGCCCGCCGACCCCGCCATGCCCATCATGGGCATGAAGGTCATCAGCAGGTTCTCCGACTCCCCTTCGCGGGGAAGCTCTGGGGGCGCCTCCAGTGTCACCTCCTCCGAGGGGACTTCGGGCGGAAGCGCGCGGGGCGGGCGCTTGACGATGACAACGCTCACCGAGGCATCAGTCCTTCATGCATCTCGCAGTCTCGGACCGCCCCCGTTGGTCTGACGGTCCCCCGAGCCAAGTGCTTGGCCCGACGCAGGCGTTGATCCTACTGTTAAGCGTCAAGCCAAGGGGTGGGTGGGTAAGCCCCCTGAACGGACGGTACGCTGACGCACCGCGAGCGTGCCACAGCCCCGTAGTGACGGCTTTATATATAGGGCGCGTGACGCGACAAAACGCCCAACGGATAGGGGGAACCGCCAGGTGAGCACGAGCACTGGCACCGGCTTCTGCCGGGTCACAGTGGCCGCGCCGGATGCACGGATCGACGTGGCGCTGCCGGAGGACGTCGCACTCGTCGACATTTATCCGGAGATCCTGCGGCTCTCCGGGCAGTCCCAGGCCGAGGGCGCTCCGACCGGCTACCACCTCGTACGCCGCGACGGCACGGTACTTGACGCCGGACAGTCGCTCGCGCAGCAGCAGATCCTCGACGGCGACCTCCTTCTCCTGAAGCCGTTCGCGGAGTCGCTGCCCCTCCCGGTCTTCGACGACGTCTCCGACGCCGTCGCCTCTGCGGTCAAGCAGAACCGCAGCCGCTGGAGCGACGACCTGATGAACTTCGTCGGCCTCACCGCCGGCGTCCTGCTGCTCACGATGATGGCGTTCGCGCTGTGGTTCTCGAACCCCCTCGACCGCGATATGCACCGCCTGCCCGGCATCATCGCCGGCGTCACCGGCATCGTCCTGGTCGCCCTGTCCGGCGTCCGCGCCAGGGTCTACGACGACCACGGCTCCTCCATCGCCCTGGGCCTGGCGTCCCTGCCCCATCTGCTGATCGCCGGCTCCGGCATCGTCCCCGTCGAGGCCGGCCACGGGCCCGGCAGGCTCCACCTCCTCGTCGGCTGTGTGACCGTACTGATCGCGTCCATCCTGCTGGTGGTCCTGCTGCCGCGCGGTGACGCCCCCTTCGTGGCCGCCGCCTTCCTGTCCGCCATCGGCACCCTGGCCGTCTTCGCGGCGATCCTCACCGACGCCCAGGGCCGCGAGGTCGCCGCCGTCACCGCCGTCGTCTCCATCGCGATGGTCGCCTGGCTCCCCGGCCTCTCCGCCCGCTTCGCCCGGCTGCCCATCGGCTACAAGTCGCCCGACCAGATCGCCAAGGGCTACGACGGCGAGCGCGGCGAGACCGAGTCGGTCGACTTCATCAAGATCGGCAACCAGGCCAAGCGCGGCCACGAGCTGCTCCTCGGCCTCGTCGCCGGCTGCGCGGCCCTCGTCGTCGGCTCCGCCGGTATCGTCCTCGGCTTCTCCGACAACATGTGGGCCCAGCTGCTGGCCCTGGCCGCCGGCATCACGATCATGCTGCGCGCCCGGCTCTTCGACTACACCGCGCAGGTCGCCTGCCTCACCATCGCCGGCATCCTGACGATCGTCCTGCTCATCCTGGGCATCGCGCTGCACCCGCCGACGGACATCATCACCGACTTCCTCCGGTTCAACGACTCCGGCCCGCTCAACATCCACACCGTCTGGTTCTCCTCCAGCATCGCGGTGGGCGCCGCCGTCCTCGTCGGCGTCGGCCTGATCGTCCCGCGCAAGGGTGTCACCCCCTTCTGGGGCCGGATCTTCGACATCTTCGACGGTCTGGTCCTGCTGTCCCTGGTCCCGCTGTGCCTCGCGGTGCTCGACGTGTACGCCACGGTGCGCGGCCTCACCGGCAGCTAGCGGCCGGCCACGGTCCTGCGGCGGCCCCCCGACCACCCGGTCGGGGGGCCGTTCTGTTGCTGGTACGCTGTGTGACGGTCCGCTCGAGTCATCCAAGATTCCCTGTGAAGCAAACCAGGGGCGCTCAAGGACCAGATCCTTAAGGAGTCCGCGTGTCGCTCGACGCCGCAACGAAGAAGCAGATCATGGCCGAGTTCGCCACCAAGGAGGGTGACACCGGTTCCCCCGAGGTCCAGGTTGCGATGCTCTCCCGCCGCATCTCGGACCTGACCGAGCACCTGAAGACCCACAAGCACGACCACCACTCCCGCCGTGGTCTGCTGCTGCTGGTCGGCCAGCGCCGCCGCCTGCTGCAGTACCTGGCCAAGAAGGACATCACGCGCTTCCGTGCGCTGGTCGAGCGCCTCGGCATCCGCCGTGGTGCGGCGGGCGCCAAGTAGGACGCCGTAGAGGGAGCGGTTCCCACCCGGGGGCCGCTCCCTTTGCCATACGTGCCGGACCCTTTCGCCACTACGCGGTGGACGGAAGGTTTGTAGTCTGGTGCCATATCGCAAAAGCGAACGCAGGGGAGCGCCACCTGGCCGCCGGTCCTCGGTAGTGGCCCCCGGAGATCTCCGGGAGCTTCGATCGAAGACCGGCCCGTACGGCGCTCCACCGCAGAAGGTCCGCTGCCACACGGGCAGCGGACGCAGACGAGGAGATATTCCTAGTGGAGAACGAGACCCACTACGCCGAGGCCGTGATCGACAACGGTTCGTTCGGCACCCGTACCATCCGCTTCGAGACGGGCCGCCTGGCCAAGCAGGCCGCCGGTTCCGCCGTGGCGTACCTGGACGACGACACCATGGTGCTGTCGGCCACCTCCGCTTCCAAGACGCCCAAGGACCAGCTGGACTTCTTCCCGCTGACCGTCGACGTCGAGGAGCGGATGTACGCAGCCGGGAAGATCCCCGGCTCCTTCTTCCGCCGTGAGGGCCGTCCCTCCGAGGACGCCGTCCTCACCTGCCGGCTGATCGACCGGCCGCTGCGCCCGTCCTTCAAGAAGGGCCTGCGCAACGAGATCCAGATCGTTGAGACGATCATGGCGCTCAACCCCGACCACCTCTACGACGTGGTCGCCATCAACGCCGCCTCCTGCTCCACGCAGCTGGCCGGCCTGCCCTTCTCCGGTCCCATCGGCGGCACCCGCGTCGCCCTGATCAAGGGCCAGTGGGTGGCGTTCCCGACGCACACCGAGCTCGAGGACGCCGTCTTCGACATGGTCGTGGCCGGCCGGGTCCTCCCCGACGGCGACGTCGCGATCATGATGGTCGAGGCCGAGGCCACCGAGAAGACCATCCAGCTGGTCAAGGACGGTGCCGAGGCTCCCACCGAGGAGGTCGTCGCCGCCGGTCTCGAGGCCGCGAAGCCCTTCATCAAGGTCCTGTGCAAGGCCCAGTCGGACCTCGCCGCCAAGGCCGCGAAGCCGACCGGCGAGTTCCCGGTCTTCCTCGACTACCAGGACGACGTCCTGGAGGCGCTGACCAAGGCCGTCAAGGACGAGCTCACCCAGGCGCTGACCATCGCCGGCAAGCAGGACCGCGAGGCCGAGCTGGACCGCGTCAAGGGCCTGGCCGCCGAGAAGCTGCTGCCGGAGTTCGAGGGCCGCGAGAAGGAGATCTCCGCCGCCTACCGGTCGCTGACCAAGTCCCTGGTGCGCGAGCGCGTCATCAAGGACAAGGTCCGCATCGACGGCCGCGGCCTCACGGACATCCGTACGCTCGCCGCCGAGGTCGAGGCGATCCCGCGGGTGCACGGCTCCGCCCTGTTCGAGCGTGGCGAGACCCAGATCCTGGGCGTCACCACCCTCAACATGCTCCGCATGGAGCAGCAGCTGGACACCCTTTCCCCGGTGACCCGCAAGCGCTACATGCACAACTACAACTTCCCGCCCTACTCCGTCGGTGAGACCGGCCGCGTGGGCTCGCCCAAGCGCCGCGAGATCGGCCACGGCGCGCTGGCCGAGCGCGCCATTGTGCCGGTGCTGCCGACCCGCGAGGAGTTCCCGTACGCGATCCGTCAGGTCTCCGAGGCCCTCGGCTCCAACGGATCCACGTCCATGGGCTCGGTCTGCGCCTCGACCATGTCGCTGTTCAACGCCGGTGTGCCGCTCAAGGCCCCGGTCGCGGGTATCGCCATGGGCCTGATCTCCCAGGAGATCGACGGCGAGACCCACTACGTCACCCTCACCGACATCCTCGGTGCGGAGGACGCGTTCGGTGACATGGACTTCAAGGTCGCCGGCACGAAGACCTTCGTGACCGCCCTCCAGCTGGACACCAAGCTGGACGGCATCCCGGCCTCCGTCCTGGCCGCGGCCCTCAAGCAGGCCCGCGACGCCCGGATGCACATCCTGGACGTGATGAACGAGGCGATCGACGTTCCGGACGAGATGTCCCCGAACGCGCCGCGGATCATCACCGTCAAGATCCCGGTGGACAAGATCGGTGAGGTCATCGGCCCCAAGGGCAAGATGATCAACCAGATCCAGGAGGACACCGGCGCCGACATCACGATCGAGGACGACGGCACCATCTACATCGGTGCCGCCGACGGTCCGGCCGCCGAGGCCGCCCGCGCCACGATCAACGGCATCGCCAACCCGACCATGCCGGAGGTCGGCGAGCGCTACCTGGGCACGGTCGTCAAGACCACCACCTTCGGTGCGTTCGTCTCCCTGCTCCCGGGCAAGGACGGCCTGCTGCACATCTCGCAGATCCGCAAGCTGGCCGGCGGCAAGCGCGTGGAGAACGTCGAGGACGTGCTCGCGGTGGGCGCCAAGGTCCAGGTCGAGATCGCCGAGATCGACCAGCGCGGCAAGCTGTCGCTGATCCCCGTCATCGAGGGTGAAGACGACGCCGACAAGAAGGACGACGCCGACAAGTGACGTCCCGTAGCTCGCAGGCGACGGCCCGCACCTCTTCGGAGGGGCGGGCCGTCGCCCGTACCCAAACGCTTCTCAAGGGCGCCGCGGGCGCCGGCACGGTCCGCCGGACCACCCTGCCCGGCGGTCTGCGGATCGTCACCGAGACGCTGCCCTCGGTCCGCTCGGTCACCTTCGGCATCTGGGCCCACGTCGGCTCCCGCGACGAGACCCCGACGCTCAACGGCGCCACGCACTACCTCGAGCACCTGCTCTTCAAGGGCACCGAACAGCGCAGCGCACTCGACATCTCCGCCGCCATCGACGCCGTCGGCGGCGAGATGAACGCCTTCACCGCGAAGGAATACACCTGCTACTACGCGCGGGTGCTCGACGCCGACCTGCCGCTCGCCATCGACGTGGTGTGCGACATGCTCACCGGCTCGCTGATCGAGGCCGAGGACGTGGACGCCGAGCGCGGCGTCATCCTCGAGGAGATCGCGATGACCGAGGACGACCCGGGCGACTGTGTGCACGACCTGTTCGCGCACACCATGCTCGGCGACACCCCCCTCGGCCGCCCGGTCCTGGGCACCGTCGACACCGTCAACGCCCTCACCCCCGAGCGCATCCGCCGCTTCTACAAGAAGCACTACGACCCCACCCACCTCGTGGTCACCGCCGCGGGCAACATCGACCACGCCAAGGTCGTCCGCCTCGTCCGCCGCGCCTTCGAGCGGGCCGGGGCCCTCGGCCGTACGGACGCCACCCCGATCGGCCCGCGCTCCGGCAGCCGCGCCCTGCGCACCGCCGGCCGCGTCGAACACCTCGGCCGCAAGACCGAGCAGGCGCATGTCATCCTCGGCGTGCCCGGGATGTCCCGGACGGACGACCGCCGCTGGGCCATGGGCGTCCTGAACACCGCCCTCGGCGGCGGCATGTCCTCCCGCCTCTTCCAGGAGGTCCGCGAGAAGCGCGGCCTGGCCTACAGCGTGTACTCATACACCTCCGGCTTCGCCGACTGCGGGCTGTTCGGCGTCTACGCGGGCTGCCGCCCCAACCAGGTGCACGACGTCCTCAAGATCTGCCGCGACGAACTCGCCCAGGTGGCCGCCGACGGCCTCACCGACGACGAGATCCGCCGCGCGATCGGCCAGCTCCGCGGCTCCACCGTCCTCGGCCTGGAGGACACCGGCGCGCTGATGCACCGCCTCGGCAAAAGTGAGCTGTGCTGGGGAGAGCAGATGTCGGTCGACGAGATGCTCGCCCGGATAGCCGCCGTCACTCCCGACGAGGTCCGCGAGGTGGCCCGCGAGGTCCTGGGCGCCCGCCCCTCGCTGTCCGTCATCGGCCCGCTGAACGACCGGCAGGCGGCCCGACTCGACGCCGCCGTCGCCTAGCCGCCGTACCCCGTAGAGCGCCGTATCACGAGAGAGAGCTGGAAACGATGAGCAAGCTGCGCGTGGCCGTCCTGGGTGCCAAGGGCCGCATCGGGTCGGAGGCCGTACGGGCCGTCGAGGCCGCCGAGGACATGGAGCTGGTCGCGGCCCTGGGCCGGGGCGACAAGCTGGAGACCCTGGTCGAGGCCGAGGCCCAGGTGGTTGTCGAGCTGACCACCCCGGGCGCCGTGATGGGCAACCTCGACTTCTGCGTCCGGCACGGCATCCACGCCGTCGTCGGGACGACCGGCTGGACCGACGACCGCCTCGCGCAGCTGCGCACCTCGCTCGCCGCCTCCCCGGAGGTCGGCGTGCTCATCGCACCCAACTTCTCCATCGGCGCGGTGCTCACCATGCAGTTCGCCCAGCAGGCGGCCCGCTTCTTCGAGTCCGTCGAGGTCATCGAGCTGCACCACCCGAACAAGGCGGACGCCCCGTCCGGTACGGCGGCCCGTACGGCCCAGCTGATCGCCGCCGCCCGCAAGAAGGCGGGCAGCGCCCCGCAGCCGGACGCCACCACCACGGCCCTGGACGGTGCCCGCGGCGCGGACGTCGACGGCATCCCCGTCCACTCCGTACGGCTGCGGGGCCTGCTGGCCCACCAGGAGGTCCTCCTCGGCGGCGAGGGGGAAACCCTCACCATCCGCCACGACTCCCTCCACCACAGCAGCTTCATGCCGGGCATCCTGCTCGGTGCGCGCCGTGTGGTGACCACCCCGGGCCTGACAGTGGGCCTGGAAAACTTCCTCGACCTGGGCTGACGGGCAACCCCACCGTGCGCGCAAAGATCACCTACTTCGTCCTCGCGGCCGTTCTCGTCGTCTATTTCGTTTTGGTCGGCAGCCGCGGCGTCCTGCTCATCGAGCAGGGCACCGCGGTCACCGTCGCCTTCGGCGCCGCCGTCCTGATCCTGCCGTTCATCGGCCTGTGGTTCCTCTGGCACACCACCCGGTTCGCGCGCAGGGCCGGCATCCTTGCGCGCGAGCTGGAGGCCGAGGGCGGGCTGCCGGTCGACGAGCTGCGGCGCACCCCCGGCGGCCGGATCGACCGCGACTCGGCCGACGAGGTCTTCGCCAGGCGGCAGGCCGAAACGGAGGAGGCCCCCGGCGACTGGCGCACCTGGTTCCGCCTCGCGGTCGCCTACCACGACGCCCGCGACACCCCACGCGCCCGCAAGGCGATGCAGCACGCCATCGCCCTGCACGACAAGAAGCCCGTACGGAGCTGAATCCGTACGGGCTCGGGGGTGCGGGGCGGCCGTCCGGCCGGGGCGGCTGCGTGGCCGCGTGGCCGCGCTAGGAGCGGTACTCCGCCGCCCATGCCTCCAGCACATCCGCCGCCCGCTCGAAGGCATCGGCGCGGGACTGGAAGTCACTGTTGCGGTCCGTGATGAGGACCCGGGGCTCTTCGGCCGGCACCCGGTGGACGATCACGGCCTGGCCCTGCACCGTACGCGGCAGCCCCAGCCAGCGCACCGGCTGCTGCACCGTACGGACCATGGCGACGGCGCTCCACGGATCGGTCGTCGTACGCAGCAGTCCTACCTGCCGCAGACCGCTCGCGCTCACCCACACCCCCGCGCGCAACAGGCGCAGGGCGAAGGCGATCAGCAGCGCCGCGACCACCCCACAGATCACGGCGCCGGTGAGCGAACCGGCCAGCCCGATGATCATCGCCGACAGCAGGACGAACGAGGCGAGCAGCAAAAACACCGCCGCCGTCCCCACTCGCCACGGTCCGGGGCGGTAGGGACGGCGCCAGCGGTCGGGCCCGGTATGCGGGAGTGCGGCCCGGTCCGCCGTACGGCCACCGCCGTCGAGGTCGCGGTCGGCCGTCAGGAAGGGCAGGGGCACGGCAGAACCTCACTCATGGACACGCATACGGATGCTGTGACCGGTGAGGCTATCGGGCCCCGCGGAGCGGAACCACCCGGTGCCGCTCCGCCGCCCGCACGGTCAGCGGTGCGCCGCCTCGGAGTGATGGACCCGGCTGGGGCCGGAGCTGTCCTGCTGCAGCGACGGAATGCCGAACAGCAGGGCACCGGCCAGGCCGCCCACGACGGTCAGGGTGATCAGGGAATGGCCGAGAAGCTGCGTCCGTGAGGCGCGCTGGCGCGGCGGGGGAGTGACATTGCTGCGGAACCGGTCTGCCTCGGCAACGAAGGCGAACGGGACGGGCTCTCGCCGGCGGAACATGAGCGGGCTCTCCTAGGAACCTCGAAGTGGGCACTGTCACAGGGGTAGACGTCTTTGTCGTCCGTTTGGTGCCCGTTTTCAGCGTCTTCTGTGAAAAATATCAAGCGCCGGCCCACTCCTGGGCACGCGGGGTCCGTTTTGCGGCTAACGAGGTATCAGGAGTCGGTTCCGGAGCTTTCCCGGCCTGTCGGTGGCGGGCCGTAGGCTGGGCGCCGCACGAGGATCGATTGGAAGGAACCGCCGGTGTCCCACACCCCCGCCGAGAGCACTGAGAGCCCTGACGGCGCAGCCGCCAGCTTCCGGAGCGAGGTGACGGTCGAGCTGGTCAAGCACAGCGCGGCCGACAGTGACGTGCTCTGGGCCGCCCGCGTCTCCACGGCCGGCGAGCAGTCCCTGGAGGAGCTCCAGAAGGACCCCGAGCGTTCCAAGGGCCTGATCAACTTCCTCATGCGGGACCGCCACGGCAGCCCCTTCGAGCACAACTCCATGACGTTCTTCATCAGCGCGCCGATCTTCGTCTTCCGCGAGTTCATGCGGCACCGCGTCGGCTGGTCGTACAACGAGGAGTCCGGCCGCTACCGGCAGCTGGAGCCGGTCTTCTACGTTCCCGGCGAGTCCCGCAAGCTGGTCCAGCAGGGCCGCCCCGGCAAGTACGAGTTCGTCGAGGGCACCCCGGCGCAGCACGAGCTCACCACCCGCGTCATGGAGGACACCTACCGCCAGGCCTACGAGGCCTACCAGGAGATGCTCGCCGCCGGCGTCGCCCGTGAGGTGGCCCGCGCCGTCCTCCCCGTCGGCCTGTTCTCCTCGATGTACGCGACGTGCAACGCCCGCTCGCTGATGCACTTCCTCGGCCTGCGCACCCAGCACGAGCAGGCGAAGGTGCCCTCCTTCCCCCAGCGCGAGATCGAGATGGTCGGCGAGCAGATGGAGGCCCACTGGGCCGAACTCATGCCGCTCACCCACGGCGCATTCAATGCGAACGGCCGCATTGCGCCGTAAAGCACCAGGCGGCGGGCGGGGCGCCGCAGGCAGGGGAGTGGATGCCTGAAGTGTCCGGATTGCGGCACTTTGAGAAGTTCATCTACTCTGAACAAACGGACCCGGCACTGCTTGAACCCCCGAGCAGGCAGTGCCGGAGTCCACATCCCTGCTCCCCAGGCGCGCATCCCGAGGTGCGCTACGAGTAGCGTGGGACCCATGGCTCCGACTTCCACACCGCAGACCCCCTTCGGGCGGGTGCTGACCGCCATGGTCACGCCGTTCACGGCGGATGGCGCACTCGACCTCGATGGCGCCCAGCGGCTCGCCGCCCATCTGGTGGACGCCGGCAACGACGGCCTCGTCGTCAGCGGCACCACCGGTGAGTCCCCGACCACCAGCGATGCCGAGAAAGCCCAGCTCGTACGCGCCGTGGTCGATGCCGTCGGAGACCGCGCCTTTGTCCTGGCCGGAGTCGGTACCAACGACACCCGGCACAGCCTCGAGCTCGCCCGCGCCGCCCAGGACGCCGGCGCCCACGGCCTGCTCGCGGTGACGCCGTACTACAGCAAGCCCCCGCAGGAGGGCCTGCTGCGTCACTTCACCGCCATCGCGGACGCCACCGACCTGCCGGTCATGCTCTACGACATCCCCGGCCGCAGCGGCGTCCCGATCAACACCGAGACCCTCGTCCGGCTCGCCGAGCACCCCCGGATCGTCGCCAACAAGGACGCCAAGGGCGACCTGGGCCGCGCCAGCTGGGCCATCGCCCGCTCCGGTCTCGCCTGGTACAGCGGCGACGACATGCTCAACCTCCCGCTGCTCTCGGTCGGCGCCGTGGGCTTCGTCTCCGTCGTCAGCCACCTCGTGACGCCCGAGCTGCGCGCCCTCCTGGACGCCCACATCAACGGCGACGTCACCAAGGCCACCGAGATCCATCAGAAGCTGCTGCCCGTCTTCACCGGCATGTTCCGCACCCAGGGCGTGATCACCACCAAGGCCGCCCTCGGCATTCAGGACCTGCCCGCAGGGCCGCTGCGCCTGCCGCTGGTCGAGCTCTCCCCCGAGGAGACCGAACAGCTCAAGCGCGACCTTGCCGCCGGCGGGGTACAACTCTGATCACAGACTTCACAACTGAACACCGCACAACTGCATACCGACCAACAACCGCCACATAGCAAGTGCACGAATGTCATGCGCGCCACGTGCCTCGACGGCAGCGTGGCGCGTGTGGTGAGGAGAGTCTTTTGAGTCATCCGCATCCCGAGCTCGGCGCCCCGCCGAAGCTTCCCAAGGGCGGCCTGCGCGTCACCCCCCTCGGCGGCCTGGGTGAGATCGGCCGCAACATGACGGTCTTCGAGTACGGCGGCCGGCTGCTGATCGTCGACTGCGGAGTGCTTTTCCCCGAGGAGGAGCAGCCCGGAATCGACCTGATCCTGCCGGACTTCTCGTCCATCCGGGACCGCCTCGACGACATCGACGGCATCGTGCTCACGCACGGCCACGAGGACCACATCGGCGGTGTCCCCTATCTCCTGCGCGAGAAGCCGGACATCCCCCTGATCGGCTCCAAGCTGACCCTCGCCCTGATCGAGGCCAAGCTCCAGGAGCACCGCATCCGTCCCTACACGCTGGAGGTCGCCGAGGGCGACCGCGAGCGCCTGGGGCCCTTCGACTGCCAGTTCGTGGCCGTCAACCACTCCATCCCGGACGCCCTGGCAGTGGCCATCCGCACTCCGGCGGGCATGATCGTCCACACCGGCGACTTCAAGATGGACCAGCTCCCGCTGGACCGCCGCCTCACCGACCTCCCCGCCTTCGCCAAGCTCGGCGAGGAAGGCATCGACCTTCTCCTCTCCGACTCCACGAACGCCGAGGTCCCGGGCTTCGTCCCGCCCGAGCGCGACATCTCGAACGTGCTGCGCCAGGTGTTCGCCAACGCCCAGAAGCGCATCATCGTGGCCAGCTTCGCCAGCCATGTGCACCGCATCCAGCAGATCCTCGACGCCGCCCACGAATACGGCCGCCGGGTCGCCTTCGTCGGCCGTTCGATGGTCCGCAACATGGGCATCGCCCGCGACCTGGGTTACCTCAATGTCCCGGCGGGCCTGGTCGTCGACGTCAAGACCCTCGACGACCTCCCCGACGACGAGGTCGTCCTGGTCTGCACCGGCTCCCAGGGCGAGCCGATGGCCGCGCTCTCCCGTATGGCCAACCGGGACCACCAGATCCGCATCGTCCAGGGCGACACCGTGATCCTGGCGTCCTCCCTCATCCCGGGCAACGAGAACGCGGTCTACCGCGTGATCAACGGCCTGACCCGCTGGGGCGCCAACGTCGTCCACAAGGGCAACGCCAAGGTGCATGTCTCCGGCCATGCGTCGGCCGGCGAACTCCTATACTTCTACAACATCTGCAAGCCCAGAAACCTGATGCCGGTGCACGGCGAATGGCGCCATCTGCGCGCCAACGCCGAACTGGGAGCCCTGACCGGCGTACCGAAGGACCGCATCGTCATCGCCGAGGACGGCGTCGCGGTCGATCTCGTCGATGGCGTCGCAAAGATCGCCGGCAAGGTCCAGGCGGGCTATGTCTACGTCGACGGCCTCTCGGTCGGCGATGTCACCGAAACCCACCTCAAGGACCGCCGCATCCTCGGCGACGAAGGCATCATCTCGGTCTTCGTGGTCGTGGACAGCAGCACCGGCAAGGTCACCGGCGGTCCGGACGTGCACGCCCGCGGTTCCGGCATCGACGACACGGCCTTCCAGGGGGTCATCCCGAAGATCGAGGAGGCCCTGGCCAAGTCGGCCCAGGACGGCATCACCGAGCCCCACCAGCTCCAGCAGCTGATCCGCCGCTCGGTCGGCAAGTGGGTGTCCGACAACTACCGTCGGCGCCCGATGATCCTCCCCGTGGTCGTCGAGGTCTGACGCCCGAGGCCGTACGAAGTCGTACGAAGGTCCTCAAGTCGGAGCGGGGCACCCGGATTTGCATCCGGGCGCCCCGCTCCAGTAGGTTTACGGCTCCGCCCGAACGGGAAGCCCTGCACGCCAGCGCGTACGGACATGCCTCCCCCGCGGTAGCGGAATTCCGACCCAAAACATTCTGTTAAAGTCGGACAAGCCGAAAGGCGCCCCCTCCGACGGGAAATCGGAACCGAAATTCGACCGGAAACGGCGAGGCCCGGATCTGCTAAAGTCGGAAAGACCGAAAAGCGAAAGCCGGACGGTCA
>NZ_LGKG01000139.1 GCF_001294335.1 Streptomyces chattanoogensis | reverse complement strand
GGTGGACGTAAGCCCGTACGCACGCGCAGTGGGAGTGGGACGCTCGCCCCCACCGAGCCCCCTCACCCCCACCGTCGGGAGGGGACGGACCGCAGGACGAAGCCCGGAGGGCCGGCACCGCGGCCGACAAACAACCCCCGCCCACCGCCAGGCGCAACGGCGAACAACCCCCCACGGCGGGACAGCCGACAATCAGACGTCGGTGATCCGCAGACCGGCGTGGGCCTTGTACCGCACATTGGCCGAGATCAGGTTGGCGACCAGCGACTCGACCTGGTGGGCGTTGCGCAGCCGGCCGGCGTACACGCCCCGCATGCCGGGGATGCGGGCGGCCAGCGCCTGGACCAGGTCGGTGTCGGCGCGGGACTCGCCGAGCACCATCACATCGGTGTCGATCTGCTCGACGGCCGGGTCCTGGAGCAGCACCGCGGACAGGTGGTGGAAGGCGGCGGTGACCCGCGCGTCGGGCAGCAGGGCGGCGGCCTGCTCGGCCGCACTGCCCTCCTCCGGCTTGAGCGCGTAGGCGCCCTTCTTGTCGAAGCCGAGCGGGTTGACGCAGTCGATGACGAGCTTGCCGGCCAGTTCCCCGCGCAGCGCCTCGAGGGTCCTGCCGTGGCCCTCCCAGGGCACGGCGATGATCACCACATCGCTGCGCCGGGCGCATTCGGCGTTCTCCGCGCCCTCGATGCCGAGGCCCAGCTCGTCGGCGGCGGTCTGTGCGCGCTCCGCCGCCCGGGAGCCGATGATCACCTTCTGGCCGGCCTTGGCGAACCGGTAGGCCAGGCCGCGGCCCTGGTCGCCGGTGCCGCCGAGGACGCCGACGACCAGGCCGGATACGTCCGGGAGGTCCCAGGGGTCGCGCTTGAGAGCGGCCTTGGCGCGGGTCGCGGCGTTCGGGGAGCTGGCAGCGTCAGAAGTAGTCATGACAGCGATACTGTCACGCCGGTCCGGCCGCAGGGGGCGGGGTGACGGAGGCCGCGGGGGTGACGGAGGCCACGGCGGTCACGCCTTCACGCTGCCTTCCGTCAGCCCCGTACGCCAGTACCGCTGGAGCACCAGCATCAGCACCATCAGCGGCACCACGGACAGAAACGCACCGCCCACCGTGTACTGGTAGAGCACCGGTTTGCGGTCGGAGAAGCCGATCCAGGAGGTCAGTCCGAGCTGGATGGGGTAGAGGCGGGAGTCCGAGAGCATCACCAGCGGCAGGAAGTAGTTGTTCCAGATGTGGACGAACTGGAACAGGAAGACGGTGACCAGCGCCGGGGTCATCATCCGCAGGCCGAGGCGGCCGAAGATCCGGGCCTCGCCGGCGCCGTCGATCCGCGCCGCCTCCAGCAGCGAGTCGGGCACCGCGGCGGCGGCGTAGATCCGGCAGAGATAGACGCCGAACGGGCTGACCATGCTGGGGATCAGCACCGCCCAGTACGTGTTGGCCAGACCCATCGAGCTGAAGAGGAAGTAGAGCGGCAGGGCGAGCGCGGTGCCCGGGACGAGGACCCCGGCGAGCACCGTGTTGAAGACCGCCTCCCGGCCGCGGAACGGGAACTTGGCCAGCGCATAGCCGGCCGCGGCGGACAGCAGCGTCGCGCAGACCGCGCCGATCCCCGCGTAGAGCAGGGAGTTGGCGAACCAGCGGGCGTAGATGCCGTGGTCGTAGGCGAGGACGTCGGCGAGGTTGCCGAGGGGGCGGGGGTGGCCGGAGAACCAGAAGCCGAAGGTGCCGAAGAGGTCGGCGCTGGACTTGGTGGACGAGACGACCAGCCAGTAGACCGGCACCAGGAAGTAGAGCGCGGCGACGGTCAGCAGGGAGGCGGTGATGATCCGGTAGCGGACCGGGGGCCGGGTCATCCGCGCTCCTTATCGCGCCCGCCGACCAGCCGCAGGAAGCCGAAGGACAGCACGCACGCCACCAGGGCGAGCAGCACCGCCTCGGCCGCCGCCACATGCTGGTTGTTGCCGACGAACGCCTCGCTGTAGGCGTGCAGATTGGGGGTGAATCCGGTGTCGATGGAGGTCGCGAGCGGGCGCAGCACCTTGGGTTCAGCGAACAGCTGCAGGGTGCCGATGATGCTGAAGACGCAGGTCAGTACGAGCGCGGGGCGGATCAGCGGGAGTTTGATGTGGCGGGCGACCTGCCAGGCGTTGGCCCCGTCGATCCGCGCCGCCTCGTACAGCTCGCCGGGCACGGACTTGAGCTGGGCGATCAGTACCAGCATGTTGTAGCCGGTGAACTGCCAGGTGACGATGTTGGCGATGGACCACAGGACGGTGCCGCGGGCGAGGAAGTCCACGTCCCAGCCCGCGGACTGGGCGAGCTTCACCAGCGGGCTGATGCCGGGGACGTAGAGAAAGCCCCACAGGATCGAGGCGATCACCCCGGGGACGCCGTACGGGAGGAAGAAGGCGCTCCGGAAGAACGGGATGCCGCGGGCGCTCGCGCTCTCCAGGAGCAGTGCGAGGGCGGTGGCGAGGACGATCATCAGCGGCACCTGGACGGCGCCGAAGAGCAGCACCCGGCCGAAGCCGGCGAGGAACTGGTCGTCGGAGAGCGCGTGGGCGTAGTTGGCGAGGCCGGCGAACGCCTCGTGTTCCTGGCCGCCGAGGCCGAGCGGGCCGGTGCGCTCCGTCTTGTGCAGGCTCTGGTAGACGGCGTAGACGATCGGCGCGATGAAGCAGAGGGCGAAGAGGGCGAGGAAGGGCAGGACGAAGCCGGCCGCGGCGCGGGCGTTACGGGCCTCGGTGCGCGAGACCCGGGACGTCCGGCGTCGGACGTCCCTCCGCTGTGGAGCGACCGGCTCCGGGCGGCTGAGGGTGTCCCGGCTCATGCCGACACCTCGCTTCGCTCGGCCTCGCATGCGCGAGGCGCGCACCTCCTGATGGTTCTCCCCCAGCCTTCGGCCGGGGGGACCCCCTTGCTTCGCTCGCTCACGCGCCGCTCTCCACCTTCAGGCCCTTGCCCCTGAGGTCGGCGACGGTCTGGCCCTGGGCCTTCTTCAGGACGGAACGGAAGGAGGCGCCGGTGCCGAGCGCGTCGGTGAAGGCGTCGCCGAGGCGCTGGTAGAGGGTGTCGACGCCGGGGCCCCACTGCCAGCTGGTGTCGACGTGTGCCCCCGCGTCCGCGAAGATCTTGCTGTATTCCTGGCCGCCGAAGAACGGCTTGTCGACGTCGAGGTCGGCGGTGGCATAGCCCTTCTTGGCGCTGGGGAAGCCATAGCCGCCGTCGATGAGCAGGCCGATCGACTCGGGGTCGGTGTTGAGCCAGACCGCGAAGTCCAGGGCGTCCTTGGGGTAGTGCGCCTTGGCGAAGACGGCGGTGGTCGAGCCGCCCCAGTTGGCGAACGTCCTGCCGCCCTTCTCCCACTGCGGCAGCGGCGCGGCCCGCCATTTCCCCTTGGTGCCCGGCGCGTTGCCGACCAGCAGCGCATCGCCCCAGCTGGCGCCCACCCAGGCGGCGATGGCGCCGGTCTGCAGATCCTTGTACCAGGCGTTCTGCCGGTCGGGGATGGTCTTGATGAGCTTCTGTTTGACGAGCGCCTCCCAGTAGTCGGCCACCTTGCGGGTGGGCTCGTCGTCGATGCCGATGATCCAGGTGTCGCCCTTGGTGTCGTACCACTTGGCTCCCGCCTGCCAGGCGAGACCGGCCAGGCGGTTGCCGTTGGTGGCGGAGAACGTCTCGATCCAGGCGCCCTTCTTGCGGATCTTCTTGGCGGCTGCCTCGTACTCGTCCCAAGTCGTGGGAGGTTGGACGTCCCACCTCTCGAAGAGGTCCTGACGGATGAACAGACCCATCGGGCCGGACGCCTGGGGGATGGCGTAGATGCCCTTGCCGAACACCGACTGCTGCCACTGCCAGCCGAAGAACTTGTCCTTGTGGCGGGCGGCGCCGAGCGGGGCGAGGTCGAGCAGTCCGTTGTCGAGGAGGAAGCTGGGGATCACCGGGAACTCGATCTGGCCCAGGTCGGGCGGGTTGCCCGCCTTGATGGCGGCGTGCATCTTCGCGTACTGCTCGCCGTCGACGGCCGACACCTTCTCGACCGTGACCTGGACGTCGGGGTTCTTGCGGTTCCACAGGTCGACGGGCTTGTCGATGCCGGGCACCCAGGACCAGAAGGTCAGCTCGATCTTCTGGCCCTTCTTGCGTTCCCTGGGTGCGGGGTGGTCGTCGCCGCCGCTGTCGCCGCAGCCGGCGAGCGTGAAGCCGGCGGCGACGGCGGCCGCCCCGCCGAGGACCGATCTGCGATGCAGGTCATGGCTGGTCATGCGGGCTCCTCCACGGGGATGCGGCGGAAGGTGATCGTCGAGTAGGCGCTGAAGTCGCCGGTCTCGTAGAGCAGTCCGACGCTCGCCGGGTCCAGCCGTACGAGGTCGGAGTAGGCGGCCGGCAGCCCGGAGACGGTACGGGTGCACCGCCAGGTCAGGCCGCGGTCGCGGCTGGTGCGCAGGGTCAGCAGGGCGCGCGCGGAAGGGTGCGCGGGCCCGGCGAAGAGCAGCTCGTCGCGGTCGGCGAGGTGCAGCAGACTGCCCTGGCAGACCGGTCCGGCCAGACCCGCCTGCGGGCGGAAAGGGGCGAGGAGACGCTCGCCGCCGTCGCCCGAACGGGCGTCGGCCCGGTGCCAGGGCGCGGCGGTTTCGGTGCGGGTGTTCAGGTAGAGCGTGCCGTCGGGGAGTTCGGCGGCGGTGGTCTCGTTGGGCGCCACCGAAGGGTGGGTGTCGCCGTCGGTGTAGCCGATGCGCCAGGTGGCGCCGTCGTCGTCGCTGAGCAGGGCGTGGCCGCCGTTGTAGCGGGCCTCGGTGCCGGTGTCCCCGGGGGCCATGGGCGGGGTGGAGTGGTTGGCGGGGACGACGAGACGTCCGGCGTACGGGCCGTGGCGCAGCCGCAGCGCATGGCCGGGGCCGGTGGCGTACCACCGCCATTCGGGGCGCTTGGTCTGGTCGGTGATCTCGCGGGGCGGGCTCCAGGTGGCGCCGTCGTCGTCGCTGTGCTGGATCCACACCCGGCGGCCGTCGGCGGGCGGGACCTGGCCGCGGCGGATCCGGTCCTCGGTGGCGTCGGCGGCGTTGTGGACCATGAGGAGCAGCACCCGGCCGCCGGCGAGGACGACCGGGGCGGGATTGCCGGCGGTGCCGGTGCCGTTGCGGGCGAGGACCTGGAGCGGGCCCCAGGTGCGGCCGCCGTCCGTGGAGCGCTTGAGGACGACATCGATGTCGCCGGTGTCGGAGGCGGAGGTGACCCGGCCCTCGGCGAAGGCCAGTACGGCCCCGGAGCGCGCCCGCACCACCGCCGGAATCCGGAAGCTCGTGTACCCCTCGGTTCCGGCCCGGTACGGCACTGACAGTTCAGCGCCGTCGGCATCGGCGCGCACGTCGCTCTCGTCCACCACGGGTCACCCCCAACGGCCGGACGTAGGATGTCCCCTGTCCTGCGGCGACCATAAAGAGGGCCCAACTGACCGTCAAGGCACCCGACATCGGCCGATTTCGTGTCGGCAAAGGGGCGCCTGACACCGGGTGAAATCGCGGTGAACGGCCCGGCGGCGGGGCCCGGCCAGTTGGCCGGCCGTTGCGGAGGCCGCCGAAGCGCCGGTGCATGGCCGTCACCGCCCGCTCGCCGTCGCCCGCCTTCAGCGCCTCGTAGACCGCGAGGTGCTGACGGCAGGTCACCTTCGGGTGTCATGGTCACCCTCCCTGTCCCGCATCCGGACGTGCCCCCGCCCCGTTCGGCCCCTGGACCGCGCGCCCCTTGGCCGGCCGCCGGAGCACGCGTCTAGTGTGGCCAGACGCACGACATCCCACGTCCCACGTAACGTACGGCCGTTACCCCGTAACGGCGTCCGTCGGCGGACCTTGTTGACGGCCCCCGTTGACGCGGGAACGGGCACGGTGACCGATGTGGGAACCGATCCCGGAGCCACTGGAGCCCCCATGGCACTCCCCGCACCGCTGCGCGGCGTCATCCCGCCCGTCTGCACCCCGCTCGACCCGCACGGCGAGGTCGACACCGCCTCCCTCGCCCGCCTGGTGACCCACCTCCTCGACGGCGGTGTCCACGGGCTGTTCGCGCTCGGCTCCACCAGTGAGGTCGCCTACCTCACCGACGCCCAGCGCGCCACCGCCCTGGAAACCGTCGTCAAGACCGCGGACGGCCGGGTCCCGGTGCTCGCCGGGGTCATCGACACCACCACCCCACGCGTCCTCGACCACGCCGCGGCCGCCGCCGCGCTGGGCGCCGACGCCCTCGTCGCCACCGCGCCCTTCTACACCCGCACCCACCCGCGCGAGATCGCCGCCCACTTCCGCCGTCTGCGCGCCGAGGCCGGCCTGCCGGTCTTCGCGTACGACATCCCCATGGCGGTACACGGCAAGCTGCCGCTGTCCCTCGTGCACGAGCTGGCCGAGGACGGCACGCTCGCCGGGCTCAAGGACAGCAGCGGTGACGAGGGCGCGCTGCGCCGGCTGCTGGTCGGCCTCGGCGGCCGCACCGCCCGCGGCAGGGGCCCCGCGCCCGCCTTCTCGGTCCTCACCGGCTCCGAACTCACCGTGGACGCCGCCCTGCTGGCGGGCGCCGACGGCGTCGTGCCGGGCCTCGGGAATGTCGATCCGGCGGGCTATGTACGGCTCTACGAGGCCGCGCGGGCCGGCGACTGGGCGGGGGCGGCGGCCGAACAGGAGCGGCTGGTCGGGCTGTTCTCCATGACCGGCATCGGCCCGGAGGACGAAATGGGCCGCAGCTCCGCGGCGCTGGGCTCCTTCAAGGCGGCACTGTGGCTCCTCGGCGTGATCGGCCACCAGGCGACCGCGTTTCCGCAGATCCCGCTGGGCGAGGAGGCGGTGTCGGACGTGGGACGTCGGCTCACCGCCGCCGGGCTGCCGCCGGTGCGCCGGGCCCGTACGGGTGACGCCCGTTGAAACGGCAACGAAGCGCTGGTGGGCCGCGGCAGGATGCGGGCCATGGATGCCGTACGGGTCGCGCTGCTGCGTGAGGTCCTCGCCGGAACCGAGTGGATCCAGTCCACCCGCCGCTTCGCCGGATCGCTGCGGGCCTCGGTCGCCGCGCACGACGGCGGGCTGCTGCTGGTCGGCAGCGCCGCGTACGAGCCCTGGCATCTGGCCGCCCATCTGGACGACGAGGCCGCCTGGTCGGGGCTGCCGGAGCTGTCACCCACCCTCGTACGGCACCGCGTCCCCGGTGGCGCGCCGGCCCATCTGTCCGTGGGGCTGGGGCGGCTGGAGGCCGCCGGGCGCGGCGCGACGCTGCTGGTCGTCACGCCGGAGCAGCCCGGCGCCGGGCTGCTGGAGCGGGTGCACGACGCACGCCGCAACGGCGCGACGGTGCTGGCGCTGGACGGCGGTGACCGCGATCTGCACGCCCTGGCGCATGACGCACTGGCCGCCCCGGCGGGCGACGACGACCGGACCGAGGACCTCGGTCTCGACACCGTGCAGCACCTGGTCAGCGCCGCCGCCGGTGAGAACGGCCTGCCCGCCACGCTCGCCGGCTCCCCCCGGCGCCGCTTCCGCGACCGGCTGGCCCGGCTCGCCGACGGGCTGACCGCGCCGCCTCCGCCGCGGTGGTGAACGCCGCCTGAGCCGCGGCGGGGACGGACCGCCGCGGGCCCCTGACCAAGCTGCCTGTGCAACCGGTCCCTTGCGGATAAATCCTTTGCGGCGTCCTGCAAGGCCGCGCACGATGGTGGCCCGTGACCCCCGACCGCCCCCCCGTCCCGAGCCCGTCGCCGCGCGGCCGCCCTCCTCCCGGACCTGGCCCCCTGGCGCACATCCCGCGACTTCCGCCTCCTGTGGTGCGGCGGCGCGATCACCATCTTCGGCAGCTCGCTGACCCTCGTCGCCCTGCCGCTCCAGCTCAAGGAGCTGACCGGCTCCACGCTCGCGGTCGGCGCGCTGGGCGCCGTCGAACTCGTCCCGCTGATCGTCTTCGGCCTGTACGGCGGCGCGCTCGCCGATGCCCTGGACCGCCGTCGGCTGATCGTCCGTACCGAGGCCGCGCTCGGTCTGACGTCCGTCCTCCTGCTGCTCAACAGCCTGCTGCCGCACCCCCTGGTGTGGCCGCTGTACGTCATCGCGGCAGCCGCCGGCGCGTTGACCGCTCTGCAGCGCCCCGCGCTGGACGCGATCGTGCCGCGGATCGTCCCGCACGACCAGCTCGCCGCGGCCGCCGCCCTCAACTCGCTGCGCTGGCAGATCGGCAGCATCGCGGGCCCCGCGGTGGCCGGCTGGCTGCTGGCGTACGCCGGGCTCCGCTGGTCGTACGCCGCCGATGCGGCCACCTTCGCGGTCTCCGTACTGCTCGCCCGGAAGCTGGCCCCGTCGCCCGCCTCCCACGACGCCGCCGGGCCGTCGCTGCGCGGCATCGCGGAGGGCGCGCGCTACGCCTGGAGCCGTAAGGAACTGCTGGGCACCTATGCCATCGACCTGGCCGCGATGCTCTTCGCCTTCCCGCTGGCGATCTTCCCTTTCCTCGCCGACGAGCTGGACGCCCCCTGGGCGCTGGGACTGATGTACGCCGCGCTGCCCGCCGGATCCGCGGTCGTGAGCCTGACCAGCGGCTGGACCTCACGGATCCACCGCCAGGGGCGGGCGGTCGCGCTGGCGGCGGCCGGATGGGGCCTGGCGGTCGCCGCGGCCGGGCAGCTGCACGACGTCTGGCTGGTGCTGCTGTTGCTGACCCTGGCCGGTTCCTGCGACATGGTCAGCGGCATCTTCCGCTCGGCGATGTGGAACCAGACCATCCCCGACGAGCTGCGCGGCCGGCTGGCCGGGATCGAGCTGCTGTCGTACTCGGTGGGCCCCCAGCTGGGCCAGCTCCGGGCCGGCGGAATGGCGGCGCTGACGTCCGTACGCACGTCGGTCTGGGCCGGCGGGGTGCTGTGCTTCGGCGCGGTGGGGCTGCTGGCGCTCACCTTGCCGAAGCTGATGGCGTACGACGCGAGGACGGACGAGCATGCGCGGCGCAAGCGGCAGGCCAGCGCCGCCGTGCAGGAGAGCGGAACCGGCGGGGGGAGCGGATCCGATGTGGCGGACGGGTCCGCCGTGGGACGTCGGACGTCCCACGGCGTCCAGGACAGGTCCTAGGCGCGCTCGCCGTCCTCCCCCTCGCCCCGCTTCCCGCCGTCGTGCCACTTGGGGTCGGTCTCCCACTCCAGGTTGCGCTCCTGTGCCGTTTGCATGGCGTGGGCCGCTTCCTCCTGGCTGGCGTACGGGCCGAAGCGGTCGGCGGCCCGGCATTCGGGGCCCTCCTCGACCCGTGCGTGCTTGAGGCAGTAGTACCACTCGCCCGGCTTGCCTTCCGTACGCCTCTTGAACAGCGCCATTGCCGCCTCCTGTGGGTCTCTCCGGTGCCGCCATCCTGCCCGATGGCCCGCGGATACACTCGCTGGCATGTCTGGCCAGTCGCTTCTTGTCCCGGGGAAGATCTCCCCCACCCGCCCTGTCCCCGCCTCGATCCCGCGCCCCGAGTACGTCGGGAAGGACGCGCCCGCGCCGTACACCGGGCCCGAGGTGCAGGACGCCGAAACGATCGAGAAGATGCGGATCGCCGGCCGGATCGCCGCGCAGGCGATGGCGGAGGCCGCCACGCACATCGCGCCGGGTGTCACGACCGATGAACTGGACCGGGTCGCCCATGAGTTCATGTGCGACCACGGCGCCTACCCGTCCACGCTCGGCTACCGCGGCTTCCCCAAGTCCCTGTGCTCCTCGCTCAACGAGGTCATCTGCCACGGCATCCCGGACTCGACCGTCCTCAAGGACGGCGACATCGTGAACCTGGACGTCACCGCGTACATCAACGGTGTGCACGGCGACAACAACGCCACCTATCTGTGCGGCGAGGTGGACGAGGAGTCCCGGCTGCTGGTGGAGCGGACCCAGGAGGCGCTCAACCGCGCGATCAAGGCCGTCCGGCCGGGCCGGCAGATCAACATCATCGGCCGGGTCATCGAGTCGTACGCCAAGCGCTTCGGCTACGGAGTCGTCCGCGACTTCACCGGGCACGGCATCAACTCCGCCTTCCACTCCGGCCTGATCGTCCCGCACTACGACAGCCCGCACCACACCACCGACATCAAGCCCGGCATGACCTTCACCATCGAGCCGATGCTGACGCTGGGGACCCACGAGTACGACATGTGGGAGGACGGCTGGACCGTGGTCACCAAGGACCGCAAGCGGACGGCGCAGTTCGAGCACACCTTGGTGGTGACGGAGACGGGGACCGAGATCCTCACCCTGCCCTGACGCGGCCGGGGCCCAGGCGGGCCGGCGCACGGCTGGATCCGGACCGAAGGTGGGCCGAATTTTACCGACAGGGCGTCGGGAACGGGAGTAGGCTGGTTACCGACAGGTTGTCGGAAACAGGTCGCGGCAGCAGAACGGCCGCCCCCGTTCCCGCCCGCCCCCTTCGGCCCCGGAGGCCCCTTTGGCAGCGCCCAGCCCGACCCCGTCGCCCTCGCCCTTCTCGACGGTCATCCGCACCGCCTCACACGAGCAGCACGTCGAGGCCGAGAACTCCTCGTTCATGAGCGACCTCCTCGGCGGCAGGCTCGGGGTCGCGGCCTACCGGCGCTATACCGAGCAGCTGTGGTTCGTCTACCGCGCGCTGGAGGAGACCTCCCGGACGCTGGCCGGGGACCCGGTGGCGGGCCCCTTCATCCGCCCCGAGCTCGCCCGCACCGCCGCGCTGGAGCGCGACCTCGCCCACCTGGGCGGCCCCTCCTGGCACAGCGGCCTGGAGCCGCTGCCCGCCACCGCCGCCTACGCCGACCGCGTCCGCACCTGCGCCCGCGCATGGCCGGCCGGCTATGTGGCCCACCACTACACCCGCTATCTCGGCGACCTCTCCGGCGGCCAGATCATCCGCGGTACGGCCGAGAAGACCTGGGGCTTCGCGCGCAAGGGCGACGGCGTGCGGTTCTACGTCTTCGAGGACATAGACAACCCCGCCGCCTTCAAGCGCGAATACCGCGCGCTGCTGGACGCCCTGCCAGTGGACGACCTGGAGAAGCAGCGGGTGGTCGACGAGTGCAAGCGGGCGTTCGCGCTGAACAGCGCCGTCTTCCGGGAGCTGGGCGAGGAGTTCCCGCTGAGCGCCTGACCGGGTGCGGGGCGGGCGCGCCGGCGTCCGGTCACCCGGCCTCAGTGGCCTCTGCAGCCTCGACGAGCGCGACGCGGCCGCCGAGGTCGATGGCGCCGTCCGGCCGCGGCCGGGTCAGGATCTGCGAGCCCGCGCCCTGGCGGATGTCGAGGGCGCGGCCCAGCTGATGGGTGAGGGTGAGTGCGGCGGCGCCGGTGGCCTCGTCCTCCGTGATCCCGTCGCCGCGGCGCGGGAAGCCACGGGCCCGTACCGCGCCGGCCGCCCGGTCCCGCCAGGCCCAGGCGTAGAGCCAGCCCGCGCCCGGCGGCGGCGCGGGCAGCGCATCGACCTCGCCGGGGGACCCGTATTCCTCGGTCCGGCGCCCGGTCACCCACTCCGGCCGGCCGCGCACCCAGGTGAACTCCCCGTCGTGGGTGACCGCCACCTCACCCGCAGGCGGCCGCAGCACCGCCGCCGGGCGCCCGAAGCGGCGCAGCAGCCACGCCGTGCCGACGAGCGGATGGCCGGCGAACGGGAGCCGGGCGCTCGGGGTGTAGATGTCGACCACGCCCCGGTCCTCGTCGTCGATGAACACCGTCTCGCTGAAGCCGAGCCGGGCGGCCAGGGCCTGCCGGTCCGCCCCGGCCGGACACGCGGCGCCGTTGCGTACGACGCCCAGGGGGTTGCCGCCCCCACCGTCGCCGCCGCAGAACACACGGATCACCTGCAGTTCGATCTTCCCGGTATCGGCCGTTGCCGCATCGGTCGTCGCCGCATCGCTCATCCTCGTATTCAACGCCAACCGGGGCTTCCGCAGCAGTCGTTTCCCGCGTTTGTGATCATGTAGGGCCCGGCGGACCGGCGCGCCCGCCGCCCCTGTGGCCGAATAGCACCGGTCATGACCCGACGCAGACGACACCCCTTACCTTGACTCATCCATGACGATTCCGTGACCGGGGACGCCCCAATCCGTAATCAGGCCGTTGTCCGTGAGAGCGGGATCACTCGCCAGGGTGGGAAGAACCAGGTAAGCCTCAGATAACTTAGGGCTGCCTTAGTGACGCCCCCCACCGTCCGTCCCCGTCTGTGCACCGCCCGAGCCCGCCTGGAGTCCCGTATGCGAGCCCACCGCTCCTCCGTCGTCGCCGCCATTGCCGTGGCCACGACCCTGACCGCCGTCGCCGGCTGCGCCGAGAAGAGCGACGGCAAGAGCACGGGCGGCAAGGGCACGATCGAGGTGACCGCCACCGACAGCGAGTGCACGCTTTCGGCCAAGGAGTTCCCGGCCGGGCATGTGCAGTTCGCCGTGGAGAACAAGGGCTCCACGGTCACCGAGGTGTATGTCTACGCGCCCGGCGACCGGATCGTGACCGAGCGGGAGAACATCGGGCCGGGCACCAAGGTCGAGATCACCGCCGAGATCAAGCCCGGTGCGTACGAGGTGGCGTGCAAGCCCGGTATGAAGGGCCACGGCATCCGCCAGCAGGTGAAGGCGACCGGCAAGGGGGCGGCCGTCAAGCGGAGCCCGAAGCTGGACGCCGCGGTCGCCGCGTACCGCAAGTACGCCCAGGAGCAGGCCGATCAGACCATCCCGAAGGTGAAGAAGTTCGTCGACGCGGTGAAGGACGGGGACGTCGAGGCCGCGAAGAAGACCTATGCGCTGTCGCGGGTGGGCTGGGAGCGGACCGAGCCGGTGGCCGAGTCGTTCGGCAACATCGACCCCAAGGTCGACACCCGTGAGGACGGCCTGGCGGGCGGCCAGAAGTGGACCGGCTGGCACAAGCTGGAGAAGTCCCTGTGGGAGAAGAAGAAGATCTCCGGGGACGACAAGAAGCTCGCCGACCAGCTGATGACCGACCTCAAGGACTGGCAGGGACGGGTCGGCAAGGCCGTCATCAACCCGACCACCATGGCCAACGGCGCCAAGGAGCTGCTCGACGAGGTGGCCACCGGCAAGGTCACCGGCGAGGAAGAGCGTTACAGCCACACCGACCTGATCGACTTCCACGCGAATGTCGAGGGTGCCCAGAAGGCGTACGAACTGCTGAAGCCGGTCGCCAAGAAGAACGATCCGGCGCTGGTCAAGGAGCTGGACAAGCAGTTCGAGGCGATCCTCGGGCAGCTCGACAAGCACCGCGACAGCAAGTCCGCCGACGGTTTCGCCTCGTACGACACGGTCGGCAAGGGCGAGCGCAAGACGCTGTCCGACAACGTCAATGCGCTGGCCGAGCCGCTGTCGAAGCTGGCCGCCGCAGTGGCCGTCACCAAGTAAGTCCGGTACAGGCAGGGGAGGAAGGACGTCGGATGTCCCACGACGAGACGAACGACGGATCGGCCGGGCGCACGCCCTCGCGGCGGTCGCTGCTGGGCTGGGGCGGTGCAGGGCTGGCGCTGGGCGCGGTCGCGGCCGGCGGTACGGCGGCGGCGCTGCGCACGGGCAGCGACGCCCAGCCGGCCGCGGCGGATGCGACGGCGGGTGCCGCGGTCGCCTTCCACGGCAGGCACCAGGCCGGGATCGCCACCGCGGTCCAGGACCGGCTGCACTTCGCCGCCTTCGATGTCACGACGGATGACCGCGATGAGCTCATCGCGCTGCTGAAGGAGTGGACGAAGGCGGCGGCACGGATGACCGCAGGCAATGCGGTCGGCGACGGCGCGGTCGGCGGGCTCGCGGAGGCGCCGCCGGACGACACCGGCGAGGCACTGGGCCTGCCCCCGTCGCGGCTCACCCTCACCTTCGGCATCGGGCCGACGCTGTTCGAGAAGGACGGCAAGGACCGGTTCGGCATCAAGAAGCGGCGCCCCCAGGCGCTGATCGATCTGCCGAAGTTCCCCGGCGACAACCTCGACAAGGCGCGCAGCGGCGGCGATCTGTGCGTGCAGGCCTGCGCGGACGACCCGCAGGTGGCGGTGCATGCGATCCGCAACCTGGCGCGGATCGGCTTCGGGAAGATAGCGATCCGGTGGTCGCAGCTCGGCTTCGGCAAGACGTCGTCGACGACGCCGGACGCCCAGACCCCGCGCAACATGATGGGCTTCAAGGACGGCACCCGGAACATCGCGGGCACCGACACCGCGGCGCTGGACAAGCATGTGTGGGTCGGCGAGAAGGACGTCAAGGGTGACGAGAGCTGGATGGCCGGCGGCTCGTACCTCGTCGCGCGCCGGATCCGGATGCACATCGAGACCTGGGACCGCACCTCGCTCCAGGAGCAGGAGGACATCTTCGGCCGGGACAAGGGCGAGGGTGCGCCGGTCGGCAAGAAGCGCGAGCGGGACGAGCCGCATCTGAAGTCGATGCTGCCGACTGCGCACGTACGCCTCGCACACCCGGACGCCAACGGCGGGGCGCGGATCCTGCGCCGCGGCTACTCCTTCACCGACGGTACGGACGGCCTCGGGCGGCTGGACGCGGGGCTGTTCTTCCTCGCCTACCAGCGCGACGTCCGTCATGGTTTCGTCCCGGTGCAGCAGAAGCTGGCGGCCAACGACGCCCTCAACGAATACATCCAGCACGTGGGTTCGGCCGTTTTCGCGGTTCCTCCGGGTGTCCGGAACGCGGACGACTGGTGGGGCCGGGAGCTGTTCGCCTGACACGTCCGACGTCCGGCGTCCCACGTCCGGCGTCATCACCATGAAGAAAGGGAGGGAACCGGCGTGTTCGGCAACTACCTGATCGGTCTGCGCGAGGGCCTGGAAGCCAGCCTCGTCGTCTGCATCCTCATCGCCTATCTGGTCAAGACGGGCCGGCGGGAGGCGCTGCGGCCGGTCTGGATCGGCATCTCGCTCGCCGTGGTGCTGTCGTTCGCGTTCGGCGCGGCGCTCCAGTTCGGTTCGCAGACGCTGACGTTCCAGGCACAGGAGGCGCTGGGCGGCTCGCTGTCGGTCATCGCGGTGTGCCTGGTGACGTGGATGGTCTTCTGGATGCGGCGTACCGCGCGGCATCTGAAGAAGGAACTGCACGGCAAGCTGGACGCGGCGCTCCAGATGGGCACCGTGGCACTGGTGGTCACTGCCTTCCTGTCGGTGGGCCGGGAGGGCCTGGAGACCGCGCTGTTCGTCTGGACGGCCGCCCAGTCCGCCAACGACGGCGTACGGCCGCTGATCGGGGCGCTGCTGGGCCTGCTGACGGCCGTGGTGCTGGGCTGGCTGTTCTACCGCGGCGCGGTGCGGATCAACCTGGCAAAGTTCTTCACCTGGACCGGCGGGATGCTGGTGGTCGTCGCGGCGGGCGTGCTGGCGTACGGCTTCCACGATCTGCAGGAGGCGGACATCCTGCCGGGCCTGAGCGCCCAGGCGTTCGACATCAGCGCGCAGATCCCGGCCGACAGCTGGTACGGCACGCTGCTGAAGGGCATCTTCAACTTCCAGCCGGACCCGACCGTCCTTCAGGTCACGGTGTGGGCTCTGTATCTGGTCCCCACGCTCGGGTTCTTCCTCTCCCCCGGTAGGGTGGCGCCGAATCGTGCCACCCCGGCGGCCGCCCAGTCCGCCCCGGTCGCCCCGAAGGAGCCCGAGCCCCATGACACGCAGGTCGCCGTTCCGGGTGCCCGCAACACTGACGTCGGCAGCGGCGGCGATGCTGATACTGAGCGGGTGCATGACGGTGCACGGCGAGCGGGAGAAGCTGCCCGCGGTGACGAAGGCTGACGCCGGCAAGGCGCTGCAGCATTTCCTCGGCGGCTTCAACGAGCTCCGCCGCACGCTCGACCCCAAGCTGAACCCGTCGTACGAGGCCGGGCCGATGCTCGTCCTCGACCAGGCGAAGGTCAAGGCGGCGCACGGCGAGCAGCCGCAGGGCTCCCCGAACTACAAGCCGGTGACGTTCAAGGACGCGAACTTCACCATTCCGAAGCAGACGGGCTGGCCGCGGTCGTTCCTCGCGGACGTGGTCACCAACATCAGGTCCAAGAACGGCGACTTCATCCGCTGGTACCTGGTGTTCGGCCGGGACGGCATCGACGCGCCGTGGCGGGTGACGTACCAGGCGACGTTCGCGAACAACCAGGCGCCCGAGCTCGAGATCAAGGACGGCTTCGCGGAGTCGGTCCCGGTGGGCGGCGGGTCCGGTCTGACGGTGGACCCGGGCAAGCTGAGCAAGACCTACGCGGACTATCTCGGCAGCGGCAAGGGCGATGTCTTCGCTCCCGGCCCGGACACCGACCGTTGGCGGGCGCAGCGGCTCAGGGACGCCAACGGAGCGGGCACCCGGATCCAGTACGAGGACTCCGCGGCCGCGTTCCCGCCGGTGGCGCTGCGGACGAAGGACGGCGGGGCGCTGGTGTTCTTCGCGACGTACTACCACCAGCAGAAGACGGTGGCACCGGGGATGATCATCACTGTGCCGAAGGAGCTGCGGGGGATAGTGCAGGGCCCGATGAAGAAGCAGACCACCCAGATGGAGATCTCCAACATCTCGTCGCAGGCGGTCAAGGTGCCGGCGAAGAGCGCCGGCGGCAAGATCGATTTCCTCTACCGGGTGTTTGCGCAGACGTCGCTGAGGGCGAAGTAGCCCGCCGTCATCCGCCGTGGTGCCGGGCGGGAGCCGCCCGGCACGGGGCCGTCGGTGGTCCGGCGGCCCCTTTGCCGTACGCCGGGGGTTCGCGGCAGGCTCAGCGGCCGATCGGCCAGGCCGCCGACTCGTGGTCGGGTGCGCCCTCGAGGAACTGTGCGCAGGCGTCGGTGAGCGACTCCAGCAGGGTCAGCGGGTCGGGCAGCGGCAGCTCGGGACCGCGCAGCCAGGTCACCGCGGGCTGTTCGCCGGGGAGCGTCGAGGGGGGCAGGAGGACGTAGCTGCCGCGGCAGTGCCAGCGCAGGCCGGGGTGTTCGTCCAGGGTTTCGGGGTGGCAGTCCAGCTCGCAGGGCCACCACTCGTCCTCGTCGTCCGGGGTGCCGCGGGTGGCGGTGAAGAACAGCATCCGGCCGTCGCCGAAGCCGGCGCCGCTGAGGCTGACCGGGCCGACGTCGATGCCCGCCGCCTCCAGCCGGCCCAGGGCGCTGCGGCCCGCCTCGACCGGGACGTCGAGCACGTCGTGGGCGATGCCGGTGGCGGTGATGAAGTTGGCCTGCGGGAGGGTACGGACCCAGGCGGCGACCTTGTCGCGGTCGGTGGTGGCGACGGTCTGCCAGCCGAAGGAGACGGGATGCCGGCCGGGGGTGGGACAGCCGATGCGTTCACAGGAACAGCCGTAGCCGGAGGGGTGCGCCGCCGGGGCGACGGGGAAGCCCGCGTCGGCCGCCGCCAGCAGCAGGTCCTCACGGCCGCGCGCAGCCGTCGATCCCGTGTCCGTATCGCCGCCGTCCGATCCGCTCTTCGGGCGGCGCAGCCACTGGGAGAACCTGCTCTTGCGGTCCATCTATCCCCTCACTTCGAGCGGTGGTCTGGGATCAATGCTGCCACCATCCTGCGCCCCGGGTGACCGGTGCCCGGATCCGGGGTGAACGAATGACGGGTGAACGGGGGGTGAATCCCGGCAATTGCCACTATCGAGGCGATTCGCCGGGCCGGTCAGTCGCGTGGCCGCAGACCGCGCAACACCAGGTCGACCAGGGTGTCGACGTAGTCGTAGGTCAGTTCGCCGGTGCGCATCAGCCAGCGCTGTGAGAAGGGACTCAGCAGCATCTCGACGGCGACCCGCACATCGATACCGGCGGCCACCTCGCCCGCCTCCTGCGCCGCCCGAAGCCGCTCGACATAGACCAGGGTGCCGGGTTCCATCAGCCGCGCGACGAAGGTGCGGGAGAGCTCCTCGTCGTTGGCGCCGGCGGCTGCGAGGGCGCGGTAGGGGGCCTGGAACACCGGATCGTTGAACTCGTCGGCGGTCGCGCGCAGCACGGACTTCAGGTCCGCGGCCAGGTCGCCGGTGTCCGGCAGGCCCTGCGTGGAGTACTCGTCGACGCCGGCGGTGAAGGCGTCCAGCAGCACGGCGGCCTTGGAGGGCCACCAGCGGTAGATCGTCTGCTTGCCGACGCCCGCGCGGGAGGCGATGCCTTCGATCGTGAGCTTGTCGTAGCCGACCTCGCCGACGAGCGAAAGGGCGGCGTCGAAGATCGCGCGGCGGGAACGTTCGCTGCGGCGGGAGGCGTCGGGAGCTGCTTTGTTGGCCATGGATCAAGCCTATCCGGCGGGTAAGGCGAGACGTATCGTCTTAATGCCCCTTGACGAGACGGAGCGTCTTGCCTCATGCTCGATGTCGAGCGAGACGAACCGTCTCGCCTAACGGCCGGCGAAAGGACAGACCATGAGCAAGGGAAACGCAGGCGGCATGCTGGGGGTCGGCGGTACCCGCAACAAGCTCTCCCGCGGCGCACTGCGCGGCGGCGGGCAGCGCGGACACGCCACCGGAGGGCGCCCCGATCCGCAGGCGCAGCGGCGCGAGCTGCTGCGGAAACTACGGGAGGAGCGAGGGGCCCGGTAAGCGGGCCGGACGGGCCGGTCAGGCACAGCCGTCACCGGCACCCCGCGGCGGGGTGGCCCGAGGCAGGAGCCGTTGCCGGTTGCGGCACGTGGTGTGCCGGATGGGGTGGCGGCGGCGCGTCAGGCCCAGTCGTCACCCCAGGACGCGTCCCGGGCGGCACGGTAGTCGGCGCCGTGCCGCTTGGTGACGGTGGTCCGCCGCAGCCCCTCCTCCGCCGTGCAGAGGTCCAACAGCACCTGGCCCTTGCGGAGTTGGGGCTTGCGGACGATCCGGGAGGGAGCGGCGGGTGCGTCGAGGGTGGTCGCCGCGACATAGCTGAACTTCTCGTCCTCGTACGCGAGGGAACCGCCCTTGACCTGGCGGTGCAGCGAGGAGCGGCTGACCCGGGCCGAGAAGTGGCACCAGTCCTCGCCGACGGCGATCGGGCAGGTGTCGCTGTGCGGGCACGGCGCGACGACCCGCAGTCCCGCCGCGATGAGCTGGTCGCGGGCCTCGCGGATGCGGAGGTAGCCGTCGGGGGTGCCCGGTTCGATCAGGACGACGGAGGTGGCGGCGGCCGCCGCCTCGACCACGGCGCGGCGGGCGTCGGGGCGCAGCTCGCCCAGGACGTAGGAGACGGTGACCAGGTCCGTGCCCTCCGGCACGGTCAGGCCCTCCCCGATGACCTGCCGCTGCCACTGCGTGTCCGGCAGGACCCCGGCGGCCAGTTCGCGGCCCAGGTCGAGCGCGGGCTGCGCCCAGTCCAGGACCGTGCTGCGGTGGCCCTGCCAGGTGGCGGCCGCGGCCCAGGTGGCGGCGCCGGTGCCGCCGCCGATGTCGATGTGGGTGGCCGGGGACCAGTCCGGGACGCGGACGGCGAAGGCGGTCAGCGCGGCCCGTACGGCCTCGAAGGTGGCGGGCATGCGGTAGGCGGCGTACGCGGCGACATCGGCGCGGTCGCGCAGGACCGGGGCGTCGGTGGGGGTGGTGCCCCGGTAGTTGGCGATCAGCCGCTCGACGGCCTGCGCGGCCTGCTTGGGCGGCAGACCGTCGAGCAGGCCGGCCAGGGCGGCGCGCAGTTCGTCGTGCATTGGGCCAAGTTTACGGGGCGGCCGGCCGGCCGACTCCGGCCCCACCGTCCCGGTACCGGCCCCCGTCCGGTCAGCGCAGCACGGCACGCGCCAGGCAGGTCGCGGCGGCCGCGCGCGGGGCGCTGCCGCCGTTGCCCCGTCGGGGGTGGACGGTGTTGGCCAGGAGGACCAGGAACGTGTCGGTGGCCCGGTCGAGAACCAGGCTGGTGCCGGTGAAGCCGGTGTGCCCGGCCGCGCCCCGCCCCGCCAACTCGCCCATGAAATACGGCTGGTCCACGGCGAACCCGAGGCCGGGCGGATCGAGCAGCGCGGCCACCGCCCCGGGCCCAAGGATGCGGGCGGAGCCGTACGCGCCGCCGCCCAGCAGCGCCCGGCACAGCACGGCCAGGTCCTGGGCGGTGGCGAAGAGGCCCGCATGACCGGCGACGCCGCCCAGCGCCCAGGCGTTCTCGTCGTGCACCACACCGCGCAGCAGGCCCCGGTCCGCCTTGGCCCACGGCCGCCGCTGGTCCTCCGTCGCCGCCACACCCGGCGGCGCCAGCGGCCCGTAGGAGGTGCTGGCCATACCGAGCGGCCGGGTGATGCCCTCGCGTACCAGCACGTCCAGGCCGCGCCCGGTGAGCGACTCCAGGACCAGCTGGAGCGCGATGAGGTTGAGGTCGGAGTAGTGGTACGCGCCGCCGGGCGGGCCCGCCGGGGCGGCCGACTCCGCCCACAGCAGCGCCAGCTGCGCGGCGCGCCCCCGGCGCTCGTAGAACGGCAGCTCGGCGCGCAGTCCCGAGGTGTGGGTGAGCAGATTGCGGACGGTGCTGCCGGGGGCGAAGTCCGGCAGATGGGTGTGCACCTGGTCGTCGAGGCCCAGCCGGCCCCTCTCCACCTGCTGCAGGGTGACGACGGCGGTGAAGAGCTTGGTGAGCGAGGCGAGGTCGAAGACCGTACCGATGCGCATCGGCTCCCACAGGTCGCGGGGCAGGTCGAGGCCGCGGTCGCGTTCGGGGTCGTACGCGCGGTAGCGGACCGCCCAGCCCGTGGCGGCCTCGGCGGCGACGACCGGGCCACGCCCGGCCAGCACCACCGCGCCCGCGCACCAGGGCCGCCGCCCCTCGGGCAGCGCCCGCACACCGTCCACCAGCCGTTCGGTCCAGGCGGCGTCGAGGCCCGCCTGGGCCGGTGTGCCGTATCTGAGTCCCGGTGCGTTCAGAGCCTGTTCCTCTCGCCCGCCGTGCCGCCGATGCTCTCCCCCCTACGCTGCCACGGGCGGCACAGCACCAGGAAGCACACCAGCGCCAAAACGGTGCACGAAAGCTGCACCAGGGCCATCGGTACGGCGGTCCGCTCGCCCGCGATGCCCACGAGCGGGGACGCGACGGAGCCGAGGAGGAACGTCGAGGTGCCCATCAGGGCCGAGGCGGAGCCTGCGGCGTGCGGGGTGCGCTGCATGGCCAGGGCGTTGGTGCTCGGCGCGACCAGGCCCATCGCGGCCATCATCACGAAGAGCCCGACGGCCACCGGCGCCAGCCCCACCGTGTCGAACGCCCCCGACGACATCAGCAGCAGGCCCGCCGCGGCGACGGTCATCAGCGCCAGACCGGTGCCCAGCACCTTGTCCAGGCCGACCCGGCCGACCAGCACCTTGCCGTTGATCTGGCCGACCAGCACCAGCCCGACGGAGTTGACGCCGAAGAGCAGGCCGAAGACCTGCGGGGAGGCGCCGTAGATCTCCTGGACGACGAACGGCGAGGCGGAGATGTAGGCGAACATCGCGGTGAAGGCGAAGGCGCCGGCCAGGAGGTAACCGGAGAAGACGCGGTCGGCGAGCAGCCCGCCCATGGTGCGCACGGTCTGGCCGAGGCCGCCGGAGTGGCGCCGGGCGGGCGGCAGGGACTCGGGCAGTGCGCGCCACACCAGGAGGGTGAGCAGGACGCCGACGACGGTCAGGACGGCGAAGACGCCGCGCCAGTCGGTGATCCGCAGGATCTGGCCGCCGATCAGCGGCGCCACCACCGGGGCGACGCCGGCGACCAGCATCAGCGTGGAGAAGAAGCGGGCCATCGCCACACCGTCGTACAGGTCGCGTACCACGGCCCGGGCGATGACGATGCCGGCCGCGCCCGCCAGGCCCTGCAACAGGCGGAAGGCGATGAGGAGTTCGGCGCCCGGGGCGAAGGCGCACAGGGCGGTGGCCAGGACGTAGATCACCATGCCGGCCAGCAGCGGGCGGCGGCGTCCCCACTTGTCGCTCATCGGGCCGACGGCCATCTGACCCAGGGCCATGCCGGCCAGGCAGGTGGTGAGGGTCAGCTGGACGGTGGCGGCCGGGCTGTGCAGGGCGCCGGTGACCTGCGGCAGGGCCGGCAGATACATGTCCATGGAGAGCGGCGCGAGGGCGGTGAGGCCGCCGAGGACGAGGGTGACGAGGAGGCCGGTGCGGCGCCCCGCGGCGGGGTCGGCCGGGGCAGGAGCCGTGGGTGGTACCGCTTGGTGCGCGAGGTGACCTCGGTGACGCCGGCGGGCCGCGGACGGGGTGGGTGCCGCGCCCCGCCCGGGTATCGCGGGCGGGTCCTGGGTTCCGGCCGGGGATATGGCCGGGGATCCGGGCGTGCTGGGGCCAGGCTCCGTCATGAGCGTCTCCATGGGTGAGTGATGGCCGCACCATGGTGGCACGCACACGGCGGCGCCCGGCCGGTATTCCGGGCCCTCCATTGGTCCTACGCCTGGTCCTACGTCGGACGTCCGACGTGGGACGTCCGACAGGGAGGTACGCGGGCCCTGCCGCCCGAGGTACGACGCAGGACGTCGGACGGGCAGGTACGCGAGGCCCGCCGCCCGGGGTCCGGCGCAGGACGTCAGACCCCGGCCCCCGGGCGTCCTCCTCCGCCGGCCGTCAGGCAGGCTTCAGCCCCGGATCGCCCGCCTCCGAGACGAACGATGCGGCGGTCCGCACCGGAGCCCCGGGGACGGTGACGGCGGACACCGTCCGGTAGTCGCCACGGGCGCTGTCCTGACCGAGGGTGACGGTCACATAGCCGCGCCGCCCGTTGTAGAACTTCAGATGCGGGTTGGCGGCCATATAGGCGGCCCAGTTGGCGGGCTTGTCCGCGCCGTCCTTGCCGCTGGCGATGGAGGTGGTCACGAACTCCACCCCCGCGGTGCGCGAGCCCGGGTCCCCGAAGTCCTTCTTGATGTCGAAGGCGTAGTGGACATGCACATCCCCGGTGAGGACGACGAGGTTGTCCACCCCCGCCGACTCCGCACCCGCCAGCACCCGCTCCCGGGAGGCCGTATAGCCGTCCCAGGCATCCATGCTGACCTGGTAGGCGTCACCCGCGGCATTGCGCCGCTCGGAGAAGGTGACCTGCTGGGGCACCACGTTCCACCGTGCGGTGGACTGCCGCCACCCGTCGATCAGCCAGCGCTCCTGGGCCGCACCGGTCAGGGTCCGCCCCGGGTCCTGCGACTGGGGGCCCGGCGCATGCCAGCCGTCGCCGTACGCCTGGTCCGAGCGGTACTGCCGGGTGTCGAGGATGTCGAACTGGGCGAGCTGTCCGTAGTGGACGCGGCGGTAGAGCCGGGCGTCGGAGCCCTTGGGCAGCTGGGGGCGGCGCAGCGGCTGGTTCTCCCAGTAGGCGCGGTAGGCGGCGGCCCGGCGGACCAGGAACTCCGCGGGCGGGAGGTTGTCCTCGCTGATGTCGGAGGCGTAGTTGTTCTCCACCTCGTGGTCGTCCCAGGTGACGATGAAGGGGTGCGCGGCGTGGGCGGCCTGGAGGTCCGGGTCCGACTTGTACAGGGCGTAGCGCAGCCGGTAGTCCTCCAGCGTGACGGTCTCGCGGTTGAAGAGCGCGGGCAGCGTGCGGTCGGTGTAGTTGCGGACGCCGCCCGCCGCGCCGACCGGGTACTCGTACAGGTAGTCGCCCAGGTGGAAGACGACGTCGAGGTCCTCGTCCGCCAGGTGCCGGTAGGCCGTGTAGTAGCCGTCGTGGTACGCCTGGCAGGAGACCGCGGCGAGCTTGAGCCGGGAGTTGCGGGCGCCGCGGGCGGGCGCGGTGCGGGTGCGGCCGACGGGGCTGATCCAGCTGCCGGCGCGGAAGCGGTAGTAGTAGACCCGGTCCGGGGCGAGGCCGGTGGGCTCGATGTGGACGGAGTGGTTGAACTCCGGGTGCGCGTAGGCGCTGCCCTTGCCCGCGAGCCGGGTGAACCGCTCGTCGTAGGCGACCTCCCAGCGGACTGTCACTCTGGCGTCCGGCATCCCGTTCCCCGGCTCGTACGGGCGCGGGGCGAGCCGGGTCCACAGCACCACGGAACCCGGCAGGGGGTCGCCGGAGGCCACGCCGAGGGTGAACGGGTTCTCGCTGATCTTCCGGGCGTCGGCCTCGGCGGCATGGGCGGCACCGGCGCCCGGCAGGTTGGTCGCGAAGGCGAGTGCGGCGGCGGCGCCGGTGACGGTGAGAAAGCGGCGGCGGCCGAGGTGGGCGGCGGCGGCCCGGATCTCCTGCTCGTGCGCCGGGGTCTGCCGGTGCGCGGCGTGCCCGTGCGCGGGCGCGTGCTGGGTCATCTGCCCCTCCCCTGACGGTGGTTGTCATCAGTGATTGGAGGGGTGGGGGCTGGCGGCCCGCTGTCGGGGGTCCGACGCATACATGACAGGTGGGTGACGGTTCACCCGTCCGCTGCGCTTTGCCCGGGCCCCACGTTTTCGGCTTCCCCGCCGTGGGGGTCTCTCGCCGTTGCGCCTGCGGCCGGTCCGCTGCGCGGGGCTGTTCGGCAGCGGTACCGGGCCTACACGGCTCCGCCGCTACAGCCCGGCACCTCCCCGAGTGGGGTGGGAAGAATCCGGGGTGCACCTCGGCGGGTCAGGTGGCGGCCGGTTCTCGTACGCCCTTCGTAGGGTTGGGTCATGGCTGAACTGATGGTGCGCGACGGCACCTGGAGCTTCGAGGGCGATGCCCTGCGCATCGTGCCGGGGCGCGAGCGCGGGGTGCACCGGCTGCGGCAGGACCTCGGCGAGGTCACCGTGCCGCTGGCCGCCATGGCCTCCCTCGCCTACGAACCGGCGCGCAAGGGCGGCCGGCTGCGGCTGCGCCTGCGGGACGGCGCGGACCCGCTGCTCCAGGTGACCGGCGGCGGCCTGCCCGAGGGCGCCAACCCGTATCAGCTGACCGTGGATGCCGCGCGGGCCGATGTCGCCGCGTATCTGGTGGACGCCGTACGGCAGGCCCTGATGCTGGAGCAGATCCCCGACGGGCCCACCGACCGCTACCTGCTGCCGGGGCCCTCCGTACCGCTGTCGGCCGCCGGGGTGGACGGCATCGCCAGCTTCGACGGTGAACGGGTGCGCCTCGAGTGGCGCTGGGACACCCGGGAGGCCAAGCGGCAGGCCGGCCCGCGGGACTATGCGCTGGCCGACCTGGAGGCGGTGGAGTGGCGGGACGCCATGGGCCTGGAGTCCGGGTATCTGCGTTTCCGCCCGCGCGGTGCGGCCGCACCCGGCAAACCGGAGCACGACCCCAACTCCCTTGAACTGTGGGGTTTCAAGAAGGAGATCGGCACCACGGCCCTGCTGGCGGCAGCGGTGGCGGTCCGGCTGCCGCACCCCTCCGCGCCGGCCGGGGCCGGGACACCCCCGTCGCTCGCCCCGTCCCCTTCTCCGGCCGCCGCACCGCCCGGCTCTCCCGGCTCTCCCGGCGACGACCACGACGCCCTGCTCCGCCGGCTGCGCGAACTGGGCGAGCTGCGCCGCGACGGCATCCTCACCGACGAGGAGTTCAGCGCCGCCAAGGCGGCGGTGCTGCGGCGCTTCCACACGGACGGCTGAGCCGGACCGGCCGGTCCCCGGCCGCCCCGCCGCCCGCACGCCGTCTACCCTGCCGCCATGGCACAGAACACGAACGACCGGGTGGCCGTGGTCACCGGCGCCGGTTCCGGCATCGGCCGGGCGGTCGCCCAGGAGCTGACCGCAGCCGGCTGGCATGTCGTCCTGGCCGGACGGCGCCCGGAGGCCCTGGAGGCAACGGCCCGGCAGTCCCGCACCGACGGCCCCGCCGTCGTGCCGGTGCCCACCGACGTCACCCGACCCGGCCAGGTGGACGCCCTCTTCGCCACCGTCCGCGACCGCTTCGGACGCCTGGACCTGCTCTTCAACAATGCAGGCACGTTCGGCAGGTCCGGCCCCCTGGAGGAGCTGTCGTACGACGACTGGCGCACGGTCGTCGACGTCAACCTCACCGGCTCCTTCCTCTGCGCCCAGGCCGCGTTCCGCGCCATGAAGGAGCAGGACCCGCAGGGCGGCCGGATCATCAACAACGGCTCCATCTCCGCCCATGTGCCGCGCCCGCACTCGATCGCCTACACCGCCACCAAGCACGCCATGACGGGCCTGACCAAGTCCCTCTCCCTGGACGGCCGTCCGTACCGGATCGCCTGCGGCCAGATCGACATCGGCAACGCCGCCACCGAGATGACCGGCCGGATGCAGACCGGCATCCTCCAGGCCGACGGCCGGACGGCGGTCGAGCCCGTGATGGACGCGGCGGATGTCGCCCGCACGGTCGTCCATATGGCGTCACTGCCGCTGGAGGCCAATGTGCAATTCGCGACGGTGATGGCGACGAACATGCCGTACATCGGGCGGGGTTAGCCGGGAGCCCGGGCGGCCGTCCCCGCCCTCCCCGCCGTACGAAACGCCCCTGGCCGTACGGGAATAGCCGACCGGAGCGCCGCGTTCCCCCGGCATGACTCGCCACGACACCCTGACCTCCGAGGTCCTGCGCTACACCGCCTTCTCGCCCGACCCCCGGGGCGGCAACCCGGCCGGCGTCGTCCTGGACGCCACCGGCCTGGACGACGCCGCCCAGCTCGCCATCGCGGCCGAACTGGGCTATTCGGAGACGGCATTCCTCACCGCCCCGCCCGAGGACCTCGGCGGCGAGCCGGGCCGCGCCTTCACCGTCCGCTTCTTCAGCCCGCTCGCCGAGGTGGCGTTCTGCGGCCATGCGACGGTCGCCACCGCCGTCGCCCTCGCCGAGCGGATCGGCCCCGGCGACCTGCTCTTCGCCACCCAGGCGGGCCCGGTGCCGGTCACCGTACGGGAGGCGGACGGCACCCTCCAGGCCACCCTCACCAGCGTCGCACCGCACGTGTCGGACGTGGCCGAAGCCGACCTCGCCGAGGCCCTGGCCGCCCTGGACTGGCCCGCCGCCGACCTGGACCCGGACCTCCCGCCCCGGATCGCCTTCGCCGGCAACAACCACCTGGTCCTCGCCGCCGCCACCCGCGACCGCCTCGCGGCCCTCGACTACGACTTCGACCGCCTGGCCGCCCTGATGCGCCGCCTCGACCTCACCACCCTCCAGCTGGTCTGGCGCGCGTCGGATGCGGTGTTCCACGTCCGCGACCCCTTCCCGGTGGGCGGCGTGGTCGAGGACCCGGCGACCGGGGCCGCGGCGGCCGCCTTCGGGGCGTACGCGAGGGAGCTGGGCCTGGTGAAGGACGGCGCCACACTGACGCTGCATCAGGGGGAGGACCTGGGGCGGCCGGGCCTGCTGACGGTGGAGCTGCGGGAGGGGGATGCGCGGGTGCAGGTGAGCGGGACGGCGACGGTGATCGGCGAAGGGTGACGGCGAAGCCCCCGTCCGGCCCGGTATCCCGCCCCGCAAGCCGCCCGGCAACCCGCCTGGCGGCCTGCGGGTCCGGCTGTCCCGTTCCGGCCCCCTCCCCTCCCCCGGGTAAAACGGCCTGACCCGCCCCCTTACCCGGCGCGCTCCGCGGTGCCACCCTTCTCCCTGACATGTCTCCATGCGCATGCCATTCCTGGGAAGGAGTCACGCGTGAACCGCGCCCCCAGAACGGTCCACAGCCCCCACATGTCCCGCCCCGCCACAGGTGCCCTGATAGCCATCGGCATCCTCTTCGCCTCGGCCCTCCAGACCGGCGCCGCGGACGCCGCTCCCCAGCCCGCCCCCAGCAGCTCCCCGTCCCGACTCGCATCCTTCTGGACGCCGGAACGGATGCGCTCCGCAACCCCGCTGGACCTGCTGCCGGTCAAGCCGGGCGCGCTGAGCAAGGCCGCCGTACGCAGCGGTGCCGAGCACCTGGTGAAGCCCACCAAGGCCGCCGCCCCCGCCGCGCTGCCCGGACTGCCCGGCCTGACGGGCCTCGGCGGGCTCAAGGGCGTCCTCCCCCAGGCCGGCGGACCCTGGACCGGCGGCGGCGCACATGTCAAGACCACCGGCCGGGTGTTCTTCACCTACCAGGGCCGCCAGGCCTCCTGCTCCGGCGACGCCGTGACCAGCGCCAACAAGAGCACCGTGCTCACCGCCGGGCACTGTGTGAAGCTGAAGGGCGCCTGGCACACCAACTGGGTCTTCGTCCCCGGCTACCACGACGGCCAGGCCCCGTACGGCAAATGGGCCGCCTCCAAGACGCTCTCCACCCCCCAGTGGACGGCGAGCGAGGACATCAACTACGACGTCGGCGCCGCGGTCGTCGCCCCGCTGGACGGCAAGAAGCTCACCGATGTCGTCGGCGGCCAGGGACTCGCGTTCAACTCCGGCTACAACAAGCAGATGTACGCGTTCGGCTTCCCGGCGGCCGCACCGTACGACGGCAGCAAGCTCATCTACTGCAGCGGCACCACCATCAAGGATCCGCTGCTGTCCAAGGACCACGGCCTGTCCTGCAACATGACCGGCGGCTCCAGCGGCGGCCCCTGGTTCACCTCGTTCAACGAGTCCACCGGCACCGGTCTGCAGTCCTCGGTGAACAGCTTCGGCTACCAGTTCCTGCCGAACACCATGTTCGGCCCGTACTTCGGCGACGACGCCAAGAACCTCTACACCACGGCCCAGTCGTCCTGACCCTCACCCCCAGCGCACGGGGCCGTACGACGAACCGGATGCCGTACGGCCCCGCGCACCCCGCTCACACCCATGGCCCCTGCGCCCAGGCGAACATCGCCGACAGCGCGACGGCGATCGCCACCAGCACCCCGAACACCAGCAACGGCCGTGCGCGGTGGACGAATTCACGCCCGAAGGAACGCCCCCGCCCCCGCCGCGGACCCCGGCCGCCGGTACGCCACCCCGCGGCCCGCGCGATCCGCCGTCTCCAATGCACCAGCCGGTAGTAGAACTTGAGCACCGCCGCCCCACCCCGCACGTTCATTCGAATGAATTCCGCACGAGGGTACTGCCCGGCCCCGCGACTCCAACCCCAACCCCAACCACGATCACGACGCAATATCCAATATCGCAATATCGCGACGAGCCGAAGCCCGCCGACCGCCGCTACGGCAGTCAACGGGCTTCGGCTCGGACGGGCAGCCGCCTGCGGTCAGCGAACGGTGACCTTGAAGACGGGCGAGTAGGTCGTGCCCGCCACCATGCGCAGCTCGTTGGTGCCCTTGAGGCCCAGCTTGGCCCACAGGCTGTAGGAACCGGACGTGTTGACGGGGGCCGCAGCGGGCAGCGACTTCCAGACCCCGCGCTGCTTCTGCTGCAGGGTCACCTTGCTGCCGGCCTTGATGCCGGTCGCCTTGCCCGTGATGGTGAACTTCTGCCAGGCACGCACGGACGCGGTCGATGCCTTGGCGGTGAGAGAAGCCTTGGCCGCAGTAGGGCTGTTCTTCTGGGTGCCCAGGCTCTTGCCGGTCTTGGCGTTCCAGATGGCGTAAGGGGTGCCGCCGCCCTGCGTCTTGCTGTAGAGACGCTGCCCATCGGCGCTCAGGTACAGGTATATGCCGTCGTTGATGACCTGGCCGGGCTTGAGGGCCTTGCCGGCGTAGTAGAGCTTGCCGCCCTTGAGGACGACCGACGTCCCAGCACCGATGTCGATGGTGACCGGCTTCGTCGCACCGTGGGCCGCCGCAGCCGACGGGGCCGCGAGGGGAGACTCTTGCGCCATCGCGGCGGCGGCCGGCGCAAGAAGCGCCGCAGCGACGACGACCGAGAGGCTTGCGGCCCGCGTAACTCCGCGACGGCAGTGCATACGGCTCATATCAGCAGTTCCCTTCAACCTTCATGGATTGCCCTCCTCCCCTCGGACGAGGCGATATGAATCTATTGGCCCGATATTGCAGTCCCTGCTCCTCTATGTAACAGATGGCCATAGATGGCATTGCCATCACGTTCGTTGAATTCCGTACATCCGGCGTTCCCGTGGTCAGCGTGCCGGCCGCCGGGGGTGAGGTCCCGGCTCCGAAGGCCCCGCCGCCGTCAGACCGCCGGCCCCCGCAGCGCCTTCTCATGCTGCATGCGCGTGAGACGGCGCACGAAGAGGACGGCGAGGACGGCGGCCGCGATGTTGAAGCCATCGCTCGCCATGAGTCCGGCGATCGCCCCCTTGATCTCTTCCGGCGTCTCGGCCGCCACGTACCGGCGACTGGCCAGGCGCCCGAAGAGCAGGTCCACGATCCACAGCGCCCACCACCAGTTGAGCAGCGCCCTGGACCGGGAGTTGCCGTCGGCGCTGGCATTCCAGATGTCGGCGGCGATCCGCCGGGGAAACCACAGGTTGATCACCGGCACGATCCAGCCCCAGATCGTCCAGGCGCGCTTCTTCGCGTGGCACTCGGGGGCGAACACCTCTGCGTTGACGCGGGTTCGGTGGAACCAGACGAGGAAGACCACGGCAGTCGCCAGAGTGAAGGCGACCTGCACGTACCCGGACACCCTGTACAGCGCGTCCGCCCGGTCGATCTCCCCCGAGGTCACGGAGCCGACGTTGGCGATGATGCGGCCGGCCAGCTCGTACGACCGAGCGCCCTGCCACAGCGCGAACACGTCGGCGACGGCGACGAGACCGAGCAGGAGCATGACAGCCTGCGAGAGCCCGACAGGCGAGCGGAGTACGGCCGACGGGCCGGCCGGAACGGCCCAGCCGGGCGACGACGGCGACGGCGGTGGCGGTGGCGCCACGGGCATATGGGACATGCGAAACCCCCCACGGGTTCTGAATCACGGTGTCTGCGAGCGCAGTCGGCCGTCTCCCCGAAACGGCCCGAGCTCACGCGGAACATACGTGCGACACACGCCCCTTGTCCACTCAAAAGGGACAGCCCTATCCCTCCTGCACGTTCGCCCCCACCGCCACGCAAGCCCCGCCGCGAGCAGCACCATCGGTCTCGAGCCCAGGACGGCGGCCCCACACGGAAAGGGTCACTTGCGGGATGTCGACGAACGCCGGGTCCTTCAGCATCTCGGAGAACTGCGCGAGGTCGGCTTCGGCGATGAGGCCGTCGGCGAGCAGGGACGGGGCGGCCTGCGTGATGAGCGGAAGCCAGCGGTCCTTGTCGAGTCCGCCCATGCAGCCGAGGTTCCCGACGTACGACACCTCACCGAGCCCACTGCGGGCCAGCAGAGCGGGAAGGCCCCGCGCCCATGTCATATCGGATCCGTGCTCGCGGTAATGGCGCTGGTAGGCGGCGAGGATGCGCTGGACCACAGGGAAGGGCGAGGTGTCCGCCGGGAGGTGGTAGGGCTCTTCGACGACCAGCCAGCCACCGGGGGTGAGCCAGCGGGCGGCCCGCTCGATCAGCTCGTCACGCGCGGAGAGGTGGCAGAAGACATAGCGGGCGTGAATGAGGTCGAAAGCGCCGGGTGCGAAATCCTCGCGCGTGATGTCGGCTCGCCGGACCTGCAGGTTCGCGGCCCGGTCCGCATCGAGATGGCGGGTGTCGAGGTCAACGGCGACCACACGCCCGTCCGGGCACCGTTCGGCGAGCCAGTAGGCGATGGATCCCGCACCCGCGCCCAACTCCAGGCAGTTCCAGGAACCTTCGACGGGAAGGGCGTCGATGACCCCGGTCGAAAAGGCGTCCACGCTGCGCTGAATCGACTCCAGACGGTCGCGTTCCTGCGGGGCTTCGTTACTCATGGAGGTCACCTGTTTCGTGGGCGTGGCCGGGGCATGGTGAGGTAATCGCGTCCGTCCGGCGTGGCGCTACCGGATTCCCGCTGTCGGATACGAAGGACCGTGCCGCTACTTCGGGGGTTGCGACCTCATGGGACCATTCCGGCATTTGGCGGGGATCTTTGAGGGGGAGTCATGAAGCCGAACGGACTCGGCGGAGGACGGCAGCGACGCCGGCGGCGGCAAGGGGCATACGGCTTCGACGCCCCGTACGCATTGTTCGGCCTCGCCTGCGGAGCCGTGGGGTCGACGGTGGCGGGGATCGCCGCTCTCTCGGGGCCTGGGCCGCGAGTGGCCTGGGTGCCGTTTCTGTGCGCGCTGGTGACGGCTGTGGCTTTCGTGCTGTACGTGCATGCCACCCGGCGCGGCAAGTTCGCGGTATGGGACGAACTGCTGGACGAGTTGGCGCTGCAGGGGGACGAGCAGCTGCTGGATCTCGGGTGCGGCCGCGGCGCCGTACTACTGGCCGGCGCCCGGCGGCTGCCGGAGGGCCGGGCCGTGGGCGTGGACCTGTGGCGCAGTGTCGACCAGTCGGGCAACGCCCGGAGCACCACCTCGCACAACGCCCAGGCCGAGGGCGTCCATGAACGGGTGCAGCTTCGCACCGGTGACCTGCGAGAACTGCCCTTCGGCGACGGCGAGTTCGATGTCGTGCTCTCCAGCCTGGCCATCCACAACATCAAGGAAGCCGAAGGACGGCGCCGGGCGGTGGCCGAGGCGGTACGCGTACTGCGGCCCGGCGGGCGGCTGGTGATCGCAGACATCGGCCGTTCCGTGTCCCTTTACGGGGACATCCTGGGGGCGTTGCCGGTCAGCGGGCTCGGTGTCCGTTCGTTGGGCTGGCGCATGTGGTGGGGCGGCCCGTGGATGCGGACCCGAGTGGTCACCGCATCGCGGACGGCCGGCTGACCGGTCACGCACTGGCTGGTGCCGAGGGGGCCACCCCGTACTCCCTGAGCCGGATGCCGGTGTGTCCTTCGGTCTGACGAACGGGCCCCGGAGCGGTGGCAGACTCGGACCGAGGAGACAGCGGGGACATGCAGCTTTGGCCCGTCGGCGGCGGCATCGCCCGACCAGCACCCGAGCGGCATGCACAAAGAGCAAAGAGGGGGACCAGGGTGACCGAAGCACTGACTGAGCGGCTCGTCCGCGCCATCTACGAAGAGCGGACGGAGCGGGTGGAAGAGCTGCTGCGCCAAGGTGCCTCCCCGTCCGCGGCGAGTGCCGACGGCGAGACCCCGGTGTACCTGGCCGCGGTGTCGGGAGCGGCGGACATCCTGCGGCTGCTCCTGGACGCAGGCGCCTCACCCGACGCGGAGAGCCGGGGCGAGCCCGGGAGTCAAGGGCTGCCGCTGTGTGCTGCGGCCTGCTGGGGCCACAGCGCGGCGGTGCGTGAACTGCTCTCGTACGGTGCGGATCCCGATCTCAGGGAGGACGACGGCACCGGCTGGACCGCTCTGCTGTGGGCGGCCAACGGCGGTCACCACGAGACCGTCCGGCTTCTGCTGGACGCGGACGCCGATCCCGACGCCGGCAGCCCAGGCCGCACGCCGCTGATGGCCGCGGCCGAGTTCGGAGCGGCAGACATCGTGCGGAGCCTGTTGCGCCACGGCGCCGACGTCCGCCGCACCGACGGCCAGGGCCGCACGGCGCTGGACCTGGCCCGCGCGTGGTCCGGGAAGGACATCGGGACGCAGCTGCACAAGCAGGCGGAAACCGGCCCGGACGATACGTACGAGGTCTCCCGCAGCACCCGGCCCGACGGCACCGAGGTGATCGTGCTCAGCGTGAGCTCGCCAGGTGGAGGCGGGGGCTACTGGGAGAAGGGGACGGGTCACGCTGTCATCGTGGACCTGCTGAGGGAACAGGTGACCACCCGCTGAGGGAGCAGGTGACCCGCTGAGGCCTGCGTGGGTGCTCCGAGGCGACCGCCGAACGCGGCTCGGCCTGCGGATCACCGACCCGTCTGGTGCTGCGCTCCGCCTCGAGGAACGTCACCGCCGGGCGTCACCCCGAGCCGATGGCGCGCAGCTGCGCGCCGTACGTACCTCGTCCGCGTGGCTGTCCCGCGTGGGGGTTGTACGGAGCGCCTCGCCTTCGGCACGGTGATGCGGTGCGCCCTCCGCTTGTGTTCCTCGCCGTGGCGGCCGTCCTGGTCGCGGTCCCCGGATGTGTCTCGGTCCCCGGCCGCCACTCAGCGGTGACGGAGCCGGTCTCCACCGGGCGGACGGTGGTGCCCGGCCGGCTGGAGGGTCCGGTGCGCCGGCCACCGTCCCATGAAGACATGGTGACCGTGCCGAGGGCCCGCGTGGCGAAGAAGCGGACCCGGCCGGACCTGGTGTCCACGCGCGAGCACCGGGTTCACCGGACTTCCCCGACGCCGGCGGCGCCCGGCTGGACGCCGCCGCCGGTACGGAGGGAGACCGCGCGGCGGCATCCGGGCGTGGCCGCCGCGACGCCCGCTGCCGGGCGGACGCTCCGCCCGGCCCGACGCCCGGCGGCCGTCCCCCGGCGGCATGCGGCGGCTCCGCGCCCTCGGGCGACGGCCGACGGGCGGGTGGTGTGCCGTATGGCGTCCGGGAACGTCCGGGCCGGCTTTCTGCAGCTGTGCCGGCAGCTTTTCGGCCGCTGACGGCCGGGAGCGCGGGGCCCCCTGGGCGCTCCTCTGCTGAACCGGGGACGCGGACGCATCACCGCTCCCTCGAAGGGGTGAGACTCCGTCGCGGCGGGTGGGCGGATCGTCGGCATCGGGCAGACGTTCGTCCGGCGCCCCTGCTCGGGCCACGGACGGAAGGATCCGCGCGTGACACTGGAATTCCCCATCAAGGCAGACTTCTCCGGCAGTTCCCTCCCCGCCGGCTGGAAGAAACACGGCGACGCCGCGCTGACCGGCGACGGCTGGCTACGGCTCGTACCGGCCAGGACGTTCCAGGCGGGTACGGTCCTGCTCGACGAGGACTTCTCCAGCGCGTACGGCATCTCGGTCGATTTCGACCTCGCGGCCCACGGCGGTACCGCGCACGCCGGGAGCGTCGGCGACGGTATCTCCTTCTACCTGATCGACGGCTCGACGACGACCCAAGTCGGCGGCCCTGGCGGGGCATTGGGCTACGCCTGCTACCACAAGGGCAGGAACGAGCAGAAGCCCGGCGTGACCAAGGGGTACGCGGGGATCGCCCTGGACCAGTGGGGCGCCTTCTCGGACGGCAACGAGGCGGGGTCCGACGGGCCCGGCCGGCGTCCGCACCACTTCGTCATCCGCGGCTCGGGCAACGCCTACGACGGCTACCGGCATCTCAAGGCCGAGAAGCTGCCCCAGCTCACCCTCACCCCCCAGGCCACCGCCCGGGTGCACCTGACGCTGCTGGACGGCAAGGCGACCGTCGGCGTACGCCTGCACAACGGCCTGTACAAGGTCGTCGAGGACTTCGACCTCGCCGCGGCGACCGGCCAGGCCGCCCTGCCCAAGACGTTCAAGCTGGGGCTCTCCGCCTCCACGGGCTCGGCCACCAACAACTTCGACGTGCGCAGGCTCCGGATCGGACTCCCGCTGTCGGTCGTCCCGACGCTGCGTCAGGAGCCGTACCCGTTGTCGTGGCCGGAGGAGTACAAGGACATGTTCGCCTACCCGTACTCCTTCGAGCTCAAGGCCCGGAAGGCCGATGTCAGGAACTGGCGGATCGCCTTCACGGTGCCGCCCGGTGCCAAGGTCTACAAGGACTCCGGGGCCTGGTGGGACGTCGTGGAGGACGGCTCCAAGGGCGTCATCGAAATCCGTTCGCCGAAGAAGGAGGGCCACGGGCACGTCGTCCCGGCGGGCAAGTCCCTCACGGTGGATGTCACCGCCGCCTACAAGGAGAAGAAGGACGAGTACCGCAAGCCGGCGAACGTCTACGCGGAGCAGATCGACTGACGGCGTCACGCGCCGGCGCCATGCCCCGGCGCCGCCCGGGCATCGGGCGGCGCCGGGACCGCCGAGCGACGAGAGGCCGGCGGGCCGCCTGGTGGTGCGTCACCGGCGGGGCCTGCCCGTTCACTCCCGTCCGCTGGTCTCCAGTGTCTCCGGGCTGTACAGCACCGCACCCGCAGGTGAGTGCTCCCCGGCGATGTGGGTGCGGATCGACATCAGGTAGTCGTGGCGGCTGACGCGTCCGTCACCGTCGGCATCGAGTGCGTCGAAGGCCGCCTCGGCGTTGCCGGGCGGGTTGCCCAGCGCCGTGCGCAGCACGATGAACTCCGGCCGGTCGAGAACGCCGTCCGCGTCGGTGTCGACAAGGTCGAACAGTGCGCCGAGTGCGGGTGAGCAGATGGTGTCGAACGCCTCGACGCCGACCCATGCCAGGTACTCGTCGAGGGTCATCTTTCCGTCGCCGTCCGCGTCCATCGCCGCCCAGGCCCGTTCGCCGGCCGCGCGTGCGTGGACGACCATGGGGTCTTCGTCCCCGCGTCCTGTCGCCACGGTCACCCGGTCGATCCTTGTGAAGTAGTCGTCCCTGGAGATGACCCCGTCTCCGTCCGTGTCCAGCACGGCGAAGACGAGCCGCTTGGCAACGATTCCGTTCACTGAGAAACCCTTTCGTCAGGTTCGCCCGGCGGTGCCGCCGTGCTCACGCCCGCCGGTCCTACCCGGGGCGCCGGATCCCCAAGGCACCCGGGCGGGTGACGCCGGGCTACGCGCGGTTCACAGGGCGCGGAGCCCGCGCGCGGCCCCGCCCCCGGCCCGCATGGGCTGCAGGCCGGGGGCGAGGCACTGCCTGTTCAGCGGCGCAGCGGTCACTCCTCGTCCGAGTCGTCCTCCTCCGGCCCGGCAAGGACGAGCTGGGTGAGCGGCGTGGGGCCGTCGGCTTCGACGGTGACCCGGTACAGGCCGGCGTCGGGGACCTGAATGCGCGCGGTGAGGGCGTCGTCCTCGTCGGCGTACAGGCGTGCGGGCTTGGTGAAGCCGCCGTCGGTGCCGGTGACCGTGCAGGTGATGCCGGCCGGGTCGTCGGTGCCGGTGACCTGGATTTCCCAGGTGGTGCCGGGGGTGACGAAATCGGGGACGGTCAGGCCCAGGCCGGAGGCGGCCTGGTCGGGCCCGAGGTGCTCGTCCTCCTCGAGGAAGGAGGTGACGGCTTCCATGGCCGCGTCGCCGGTGGCGAGCGCGCCGTGCTGGAGAGCCAGGGGGATGACCGTACGGGTGCGGGCCGCGGACTCCTTGTGGACGGTGCCGTCGCCGCCGACCGGGAAGCGCCGGGGGACGCCGTGGGCGTCACGCATCAGCTCGCCGTCGGTGTGCTCGCGGAAGGCGTGCTCGAAGCCGGTCACCACACCGTCCTCGAGCGTCATGGACTGCAGGGTGCGCTGGCTGACGCCGACCACGGCCCGGTGGCCCGGCAGGGCGTGGCCGCGGAGCCGGTCGTGGAAGGCCTGTGACTGAACAGCCAGGTCCTTGTCGCCGCCCAGGTCCGCGACGTCGGCGGGGGCCAGCCGCCGTACCGTGAGGCCTTCGTCCAGGCAGGGGAAGCGGGGCAGCAGGTCGTGGACGCCCGGCATGGTGGAGGCCAGTGTCCTGAGCTTGCCGTGCGGCAGCGGCAGCGGCGCTCCCTGGCCGGTGTTGAGGATGGCGGCGGCCATCACCGCGCCCTGGAAGGGCGTGCCGAGGGTCATCACGCCGCGGGTGTCGGCCGCCAGGTCCCCGTCCGGTCCGAGGGCGAGGGCGGCCTGGGTGAGGAGTCCGCCCATGGAGTGGGCGATGAACACGAGGCGGCCTTCGCGTTCGTCGACACGGTGCTTGCGGGCGGCGGCGTGGGCGGGGTGCCGGCGCCACTGCTCCAGGTGATCGCGGGCCGCGGTGGCCAGTTCCAGGGCGTTGGTGGCGACCGGCAGCCGCCAGTCGTAGGCGAAGGGGAGGATCGCGTCCTGGTGCGCCACGCTGTGCCTGATGGTGGTCAGGAGTTCGTGGTACGGCTCGATGCCGCGCAGGAACGGACTCCACGCCGGGGTGCGCAGCAGTCGCCGGGCCTTGACGCGGCCGGTCTTGCCGGACCTTTCGTCCTCGGTCAGGTGCAGGGGCCGGAGGCCTTTGCGGGTCGTCCAGGCCTTGCCCAGCCAGCCCGGGTTCGCCAGGCCCCATAAGACGGTGCCGGTGGTGGTGTCGTACAGCTCGCTTCCCATGATGCCGGGGACGACGACGACCGCGTCCTGCGTGGTGTTGGGCGACAGGCCCGGCAGGCCGAACGGCTGCTCGCCGGGGCCGCCGCCTGGGGCGTTCGACTGCGGAGGCTGGTTCATGGCTGGAACAATAAAGAGATGCCGAACAGTGCGGGCGAGATTGAACGAACTGGGGCCAATGAGGCGGAAGTTGACGGTCAGCGCACTCTGTTCACCGTGGCGGTACGGGACTACCCGGACAGCGAGGAGGGGTTCGCCGAGGGCATCGACGACCAGCTGTCGGTGGTGCGCGAGTGGTGGTCCCCCTTCCGGCACATCGCCGCGCCCGAACTGCAGAGCCGCCATGACGTCGAGCGGTTCCTCGAACAGGAGAACGTGCGCGAGACCACCGGCGAGGCGCTCGTGCTGTTCGTCACCGGACACGGTATGGCCGGCAAATCGCAGTCCCACTTCCTGCAGTTGCCGCAAACCGACGAACTGCGCAAGCTGGCCACCGCCGTCCGCACCTCCGACATCGTCACCGCGGCCCTCGACTCCCATGCCGAGAACGTCCTGGTCATCGTCAACACCTGCTACGCCGGCGGACTGCAGAGCGAACTGGCCGCTCTGTACAAGGAGATACAGAAGAGCCGCCGCACCAAGTGCAAGCTGGATGTGCTGGCCACCTGCGAACACGATGCGCCGGTCCAGGTCCTGCGGTTCTCCACCGTGCTGCGCGGTGTCTGGAACCGGCTGCGCACCAACGCCGGCATCACCACCCCGCACCTGAGCGTGGCGACCCTGATGGCGGAGTTCGAGAACGAGCTGCGCACCGATGCGGCAAAGGCCAAGCACCGGCTGCACCGGGTCATCGACGGCAGCGGGCAGACGAGAACGACTCCGTGCATTCCCAATCCCGGCTTCCGCCTCGTGCGCGAGCTGGTCGGCATCCCGCGTCAGCAGGTGGCCACCCCGGCCGACGACTACTGGCTCGACCGCGCCACCGGGCGCGCTCAGGAGCACGATTCCGGCTGGTACTTCCGCGGCCGCGAACGCCTCAACCGCCGGCTCGCGGCGTTCCTCCAGCCGTCCCAGGCACGCGGCGTGCTGCTGGTCACCGGGGTGGCCGGCAGCGGGAAGTCGGCCGTTCTGGCGCGGGCCGTGACCCTCAGCGACCCGCTGTTCAGGGAGAACCCCCTCTACAAAGCCGCCCTCGACCAGGCGGAGCCGGACACCGTCCCGCCCGAGGGGTCGGTGACCACGGCCGTCCTGGCCCGCCACCGCATGGCCGCCGATGTCGTCGCCGACATCCTGCACGGCCTCCAGCTGACCCCCGAGTCCCCGGGTTCGGCCCAGGACGCCGTGGCGGTGTGGTCGGCCCAGCTCGGGCACCACCTCCGCACCGTCCAGGGCCCTGTGACGATCGTCGTCGACGGCATGGACGAGGCCCTCGAACCCCACCGCATCATCGACGACGTCCTCGCCCCCCTCAGCGCGTTCTGCACCCCCCTGCCGGCGGCCCCCGCCGTGCCCGGTCAGCGCCGGGGCGCACACCAGCCGGCGGCGCTGCGCCTGCTCGTCGGGGTCCGCAGCAGCATGCCCGTCATCCAGGGCGCCGCCCCCGCGGAGGAGGAGCACGGTCTTCTCGACGCCCTGTGCAGCGCCTTTCCCACGGCGGTCGTCGAGCGGACCGACGACCCGCTGAGCGGTGATGACATCGTCGCGTACGTACATGCCCTGATCTGCGGCGACGGCCGGCACCGCAACACGGCCCTGGAGGCCGCCCAGGAGGTCTCCAAGTTGGTGTGGCCGTCGTTCCTCGATGCCCGGCTGGCCGGCGAACAGCTGCGCAGCAGCGACGATCCGGCCGCCGTGGTGAAGGAGCCGCAGTGGCGGCGGATGCTGCAGGACGGCACCACCGGCCTGCTGCAGCGCGACCTGATACTCGTGGCGGACGAAGGCCTCCCGTCGGACGTCGCCCTCGCGCTGCTGCGTGCCAGCGCCTATGCGCTGGGCGCCGGAGTTCCCTGGTCGACGATCTGGCCGACCATGGCCGGCCCGTTCCTCGGACGCCCCTTGGAGAACCCCGACGAGATGATCGAAAAACTCCTCCGCAGCAGACTCAACGGCTACCTCGCCCATGACCACGAAGACGAACGGCGCGTCTACCGGCCCGCCCACGAAAGGCTTGCGGAGAAGCTCCGCGACATGAACCTGGATCTGCTGGGCCGCAAGGAGCCGGTATGAGCGGCCGGCACCCGGGTCCCCACAACGGAGACATCCACCGCCAGATCGCCGACGCACTGGCCGCGCTCGTCACCGACGACGCCACCATCCCGCCCCACCCCTATCTCAGCCGGCACCTCGCCCAGCACGCCGCCTACGGCAACGTCCTCGACGACGCGCACGTCCCGCCCGCCCTCCTGCCCTGGGAGTCCAGCGCCACCGTCCGGCGCCTCTTACACCGCCAGGACACTCCCCGTACCGAGCAGTCCTGGCTTCATGCCTGGGCGGCCCTCGAACCGTTCCTCAACGGCGCCGATGCCACCTCCCGGCTCGCCAGTCTGCATCTGGCCCACCACGCCGCCGCCTTCCGCCGCACACCGCCGTCGCAACTGCCCGACGCCACCCGCCTGGCGGGATCCCGCGTCAGCCCCCTGTGGAGCGACTGCGCTCCGCCCGACAGCATCTGGGCCGTCACCGACACCCGTATCGAAGCCCTCGCCCTCGTCACCGCGCCGCCCGGCCGCCCCGTTCTCATCAGCGGCGACGAGCACGGAACCGTCCGCTTCTGGCGCCTCGACGGCGCCCCCGCCGCCACCCCCGTGCACACCGACGGCGGCGCCATCCAGCATCTGCTCCCCCTCCACGACGGCCTGCTCGCCGCCGGCAGCACCGACGGCACCATCCGCATCCTCGACGGCGCCCGCGGCCGCCTGGTCACCGAAGCCCACCACCGCCCGCACACCTGGGTCAGCTCCCTGGTCCGCTACACCCCGGCAGGCCACCCGCCCGTCCTGCTCGCCGCCCACAGCGACGGCCACCTCACCGCCCTCGACACCGAAACCCACCGCCTCACCGACCTCGATCTCCCCACGCTCCAGTCCGCACCGGCTCTCCTGGCCGGTGTGCAACGGCCGGACGCCGACGGCATGCTCCTGGTCATCGCCCAGCACCGCACCGTCAGCCACTGGGACGGCCGGACCCTCACCGCCACCGCGCAATGCGACGGCCGGCTGCGCGGCATGCTCGCCCTGCCCCAGCCGGGCCGCTACGCGACATGCGACGAGTCCGGGGACCTCAGCATCTGGGACGCCACCGCCCCCCGCACTCCCGTCGCGCAGGCCTCCAGGCTGCACACCGGCGCCCTGACCGTCCTGGCCACCGCCACCGTCGACGGCCGTCCCGCCCTCGCCTCCGCAGGGACCGACGGCACCGTTCGCCTGTGGCACACAGCCAGCGCACGCCCCCTCGGCGACGCCTTCCAGGGCCACACCGCCCCCGTCACCGCCCTGACCGGCTTCACCGCCGACGGGCAGGCCCGCATCGTCACCACCAGCGCCGATCACACCGTCCGCAGCTGGCCCCTGCACGGCCTCCCGCCCCGCCGGCCCCGCCCGGTATGGCGCCGTATCAACGCCGCGGCCATGCCCGCCACCTGCACCCACACCCGCCAGCCGCTGCTCGCCGTCGCATCCGAAGAAGGCGTTCGCGTGTGGAACATCCACACCGGCCGCCATCGCACCATCGCCGACGGCGAGACACCCACCGCCCTGACGTGGGCGCGCGTCGAACACACCCTGCTGCTCGCCGCCGCCCGCAGCGACGCGGGCATCACCCTCCACCCTCTGGGAATGGACACGGCCGCGTCCGCGCCCCTCCCCGCCCTGACGGGCCATGCCCTGCCCGTCACCGTCATGGCCGCCCTCACCCACCGTTCCACGGCCCTGCTGGCCACAGGCAGCACGGACGGCACCGTCCGGCTGTGGAACCTGCACACACACGAACAGCTGGCCGTCTTCCCCGACCACAACCTCAGCGTCCGCGCCCTCACCACCCTCGACACCGCCGACGGCCCCCTGCTCGCCTCAGCCGGAACGGACGGCACCGTCCGGCTGTGGAACCCCGGCACCCGGCAACAACACGGCACCACCCTCCGGTGCGGTCAGCACACCATCAACGCCCTGGCCGCCGCCCCGGCCGGCCTCTGCACCGCCCCCACGATCGCCACGGCCGGCCAGGACGGCACCGTACGCCTGTGGAACCTCGACGCCGGCCGCCTCACGGCACACCCCCTGCACCTCAGCCCCGACGACGGCCCCCTCACCGCCCTCACCTGCCTTCGTACGCCCGCCCAGCGCACCGTCCTGGCCGCGGCCGGCCGCAGCCGTATCCACCTGTGGGACGCCGCCACCGGAAGCCCCCTGCTGCAGATCATCACCGGCCGGCCCACCACCAGCCTCGCCGCCCGCCACCCCTCGCTGGGCACCACACCGGCTTCCCCCTGCCTGCTGGCCACCGGCGAAGCAGGAGTCCGGGTGTTCCGTCTCCACCTGGACCAGACCTGACGACGGCCGTGCGCCGCACGTACGCCGCAGCGCTCCCGGTGTGCGCCCCCGACCTCAAGCCGAAATCGGCACATGCCAGCGGCTCCTCCGGGAAAATGATCCGCCACAGGCACCGGCGCGCACCGCGCACACGGCCTGCACGGCCCGGCAACAGCCGTCCGACTCCGCCAGCTGCCAGCACATCCCCAGCGAGGTCCCATGAACGCAGCCTTAGCGGCCCAGCCCTCCCCTGCCGCCTTACCGGCACACACCACAACCCGGATACCGGCCGTCCCTCCCCCGCCACACCATCCCTTCGCTCCCCCGGCACCCACGGCAGGAAGGCGGCCTCATCGATGACCACGTACGACGAGCCGCCGGTCACCCTGATCGCCGCCCCGCCTCGCGGCGTATGGCGACTGGGCAGGGCAGAGGACCCGCTGCAGTACAACCGGCTCGAACTCGAGACCAGCCTGGGCTCCTCGGCCGGCCGCTTCAGCCTCCCCAACTTCGGGATGCTCTACTGCTGCAGCGAACTCACCGGCTGCTATGCGGAGGGCCTGGCGCCCTTCCGCGTACAGCCCGTCATCCGGGCCCTCCTGGACGACGAATCGGCCGCCCCCGCCCTCATGAAACCCGGCCACCTCCCCTCCAGCTGGCGCGAACACCGCATCCTGGTGCGGCTGCTCCCCCACAAGGAAGCCCGTTTCCTCGATGTCGACTGCGAGGCGACGCGGGCGGTCCTCGCCAAGGAACTCCACAGCGAACTCGCCGCCTGGGGCCTCAGCGGGCCGCTGACGGACGATCACATCCACGGCCGTGACCGGCGGATCGCCCGGCAGATCGCGGCCTGGACCGTTGCCCAGCGCAATGCGGCCGGCCACATGCTGGCGCAGGGCATCACCTACCACTCCGGGTACGGCGGACGCAGGTGCTGGGCGATCCTGAACGGCACCGACCTCGAGGAAGCCGAGCGCAGGCCGGTCCTCGCCGAGTCGGTGGAACTGCAGGAGGTCGCGAAGGAGTACGGGCTCACCGTGTGGTGAGCCTGCTGCGGGTGGGCGTAAACGTCGCTCGAAGGGGCGCATTCGCCGTGTCATGACTCAGTTCACTCCCACGACTTCCCCCGGCCGCGCAGACGGCAAGACCCCAGCTCAGAACACTACTCTCCAGTAGATGGTGGACTTTGAGGGTGTTTTGAAGGGGGAAAACGGTGGAGTAGGCAGCGTGTAAACGGGTAGCCTTACCTCAACACCAAACAGGAGAACCCATGTTGGAACACAGACTGATCCACTTACCTCCCGGCCAGCCGCCACCCCCCGACCGAGCAGCGTGTGCCCTCGCACGGACGCACCACCCTCCCCATCTCCTCCAGGCTGCCACCATGCGTTCCGCCGCAGCGAACCACCGCACGGCCACGCCCATACGGCGCCACACCGCCCACCGCGGCTGACCACCTGGCCGGGCACACAAGCCGGCCAGGAATTGTGCAGCGCCTATCAGCCTTTACCGGCGCCCCGCGCCCATCCTCCGCTCACGCACCCCCAGGGACGCCAGCGACGAGGAACGAGGAGACCATGCAAACCCAGCGAGAGATCACCGCTGAAGAAGCCGCCCACCGCGAGACTGCACGACAGACCATTGCCGAGATCGCACGGTTCCTGCAGGACACCTTCAGCCAACGGCTCACGGCCCACATCGCCGGCATCGAAGACCCCAAGCAGGTCGGCAAATGGTGCACCGCGCACAACACCCCGCGCATCGATTCGGAACTCCGTCTGCGCGCCGCCTTCCAGGTCTTCCAAACCATCGAGCACGCCGAGAACTGCCACACGGCGCGCGCATGGATGATCGGCATGAACCCACAGCTCGACGACGATTCGCCCCTCCAGGCGATCGCCGCCGACCGCTTCAAGGACGTCATGGCTGCAGCACGCTCCTACATCAAGGGCGACCTGTAGATCCCATCGCGCCTCAGCAGCACCGCAGGCATTCGGTCGCGCGCCCCAGCCCCTCCGGCACCTTCCAGGCCGCTCTCCTCACCAAAACGGCGAGAGGCCGGATCCCCGACGAGGTCATACACAGTGGCCCCACGGCATGCAGAGGAGGCGGCTGGGGCGCACCGATACGCGGAGGACGGTGGGCCGGAGCACGGCCTGGCAGCGCCTGGCAGGGCCTTGTCGATCATGCTTCTATGGTCGGCATGCATGACAAGGACGAGGCACCCGCCCGCTTCAAGGACCTTGCGGTGGACGCTGTCGATCACCAGGCGCTGGCCGACTGGTGGTGTGCGGCGATCGGCTATGTGCGCAGGCCGGCCGCAGACGGGGGTCAGCGTCCGGTGCAGTGGCCGGTCCCGATCAGCGATCCGGCCGGAGCCGGCCCGTTGATCTGGGTCAATCCGGTGCCGGAGCACAAGACGGTCAAGAACCGCATGCACCTCGACGTGTGGGGAGACCCGGACCGGCTCGTCGCCCTGGGGGCGACCGTGATCCGTGAGCGTGACCACGAGATCGACTGGCATGTGATGGGGGACCCCGAGGGGAATGAGTTCTGCGTGTTCACTCCCCCGGACACCGCCGCCTGAGCCGGGCCGGGCAGCTCAGGAAGTTGACAGCGTCCGGGCGCGGCGCCAGAGTCCCGGCTGGTGGACATAAACGATCTTATGCCTGCGGAGCTGCGGGTGTGGCAGGCCTTTCCCCGGGGCACGTCCGTGGATCTCCGTACGGCGGACGACGAGGACACGGCGCAGGGGGCGGACTGGGGACCCGAACGGACCGTCCGGGCCGCCGTGTTGCGGGCCCTGCTCCTCAACAGCCCGCTGGAGGACGGAGAGATACCCGCCCTCAGACTGGCGGGCGCGCGGATCACCGGGGCCCTCGATCTGCAGCACGGCACGATCGACCATGCCATCCGGCTGAGCGACTGCTTCTTCGAGGACGTACCCCTGCTGTACGCCTCCCGGCTGCGCCAGCTGGACCTGACCGGCTCCGTACTGCCGGGGCTGGCCGCCGCCACCGTACGCGTGGACGGCATGGTGCATCTGACCGGCTGCCGGTTCCTCGGGCCGGTGCGGTGGGACGGGGCGCAGATCGCCGGGGCGCTGTTCATGGACGGCTGCGAGATCACTCCGCCGGACGCCGTAGGGCCTGCCCTCCGGCTCGGCTATACGGCCATCGGGGACAATCTGTGGGCGCCCGGACTGCGCACACACGGAGAGGTGCGGCTCAGCGGCGCCTCGATCGGCGGGTCGGCCAGCCTCGACGATGCACGGCTCAGCCACCCGGGCAGCGTCGCCCTCGACGGGCAGACTCTCGCCGTGGGAGGCGACTTCCACATGCGGCGCATCCACACGCAAGGCTGGATCGGCCTGCGGGGCGCCCGCATCAGCGGGCGGCTCGACCTGTCGTACGCACGCCTGTCGAACCCCGGCGACGCGGCGCTGCGCGCAAGCAGCTGCACCATCGGGGAACTCTGGCTGCGCAAGAGTCCGCCCATGGAAGGCACGCTGAACCTGCGCCGCGCCCAGGTCGACGCCCTGCTCCTGGAACCGGAGGCGGTTCCGGACGAGGTGCTCCTCAACGGCCTCGTCTACACCACCCTCACCCCGCACGAGCCCGCAGAGCGCCGCCTGGCGATGCTGAACAAGGACCGCGAGGGCTATCTCCCCCATGGCTACGAGCAGCTGACCGCGTCCTACCTGCGCGTCGGGGACGACCACGCCGCCCGCGTCGTCCAGCTCGCCAAGCTCCGCAGGCACCGCCGGACCCTCCCCTGGTACGGCCGTGTGTGGGGGCACCTCCAAGAGATCACGGTCGGCTACGGCTTCCGCCCCATGCTCGCCTGTGTCTGGCTGGCGTCCCTGCTCGCCGTCGGATCGGCCGCCTACAGCCTGCACCACCCCCGCCCGCTCAAGGCGTCCGAGGCCCCCGACTTCAACCCGGTGTTCTTCACGCTCGACCTGCTGCTGCCGGTGATCTCCTTCGGCCAGGAAGGGGCGTTCGCCCCGCAGGGCTGGTACCAGACGCTTTCCTACGCCCTTGTCATCGCCGGGTGGATTCTGGCCACGACGGTCTTCGCCGGCGTGACCCGCACCGTCAGCCGCCAGTGACCGCCCGCACTGGCCTCGGGTCAGCGTCGAGCCCGGACCCGTCCGGTCTACTCGGCCGCGCTCAGCTCCTGGGTGAGAAGGGCCGTGTGATGGCGGCGGGCGACCTGCGGATGGGCACGCAGCCAGCCCTTCAGCTCATTGAGCCCGTATTCGGCGAACAGAGGGTTGGCCGGGTCCTGGGTGACACCGGGGGCGTGCCGGGCGTGCGGGAACGGCAGCGGGGCGATACGCGCATCCAGGCGCGGGTTGTAGAAGAACGGCACGGAGTACCGCTCCACGGCCCCGGGCGGGCTGACCACACGGTGGTTGGTCGCCTTGAGGTAGCCGTTCGTGGCCACCTCAAGCAGTTCCCCGAGGTTGACCACGAACGCCCCCGGCAGCGGCGGAACGTCGTGGAACTCCCCGTCGGTGCGCTGCACTTGGAGCCCGCCGACCTCGTCCTGCAACAGCAGAGTGAGAAAGCCGTAGTCCTTGTGGGCGCCGACGCCCTGCCCGGTGCCGTCGGCGGCGCTGCCGGGGTAGCGGACCAGCTTCAGGTGCAGGTGCGGGTCGGTGGCGAAGACGTTGTCGTAGAAGTCGGCGGGCGCGCCGATCGAGGCGAGCAGCTCGTGCAGCAGCCGGTTGCCCACCTCGGTGAGCCGGTCCACCCAGGCAAGGGCCGCGGTACGCAGCTCCGGCAGGGCGGCCGGCCACTGGTTGGGGCCCTCCAGCCACAGGTAGGCGGGCTCGCCCGGGCCGGGGGTGCGGGCGGGGCGCTCGGCGCCTATGTCGAGCTGGTCGCGCCAGTCACGGCCGCCGCCGGTGCGCTCGTCACCGATCCGGGTGTAGCCGCGGAAGTGCGGGGACTCGAGATTGCTCACGGCGAGGCGGTCCGCCTCCGGAAGCGCGAAGAAGCGACGCATGGCGCCGAGGAGCGCATCGGTCTGGGCCGGGGTGACCCCGTGGCCGGTGAGCTGGAAGAAGCCGACGTCCCGGGCGGCGGTGTGGAGCTGCGCGTGCAGGTGGGCACGCTCCTCGGGACCACGGGAGGCGGCTGACAGGTCAATCACGGGAAGCTGCTGCGACATGGTGTTTTCCGCGGGGTGAGGGCCGGGCCGTACTCGGTGATGACCGAGCGTGCCGCGGCAGACCCGGGTAGGGCGGGCCGCGAGGCCGGGCAGAGGTGAAGAGAGAAACCCGCCTGCGCGGAAAGGGCCGGCAGGGGGAAGCGGAGTCAGCCGGAGCGTCGACAGGACATGCTCGTGACGCGGAGGAGATCCACGTGGCGGCGTCGAACGAGCAGGAGCATGGCAGGAAGGATACTGCGCCGACCGGCGACCAAAGTGTGGCGCGCGTCACGCGGGGCCTTTCCCCGCCGCACCGGTTCTCCGCTTCCCCCACCCGTCAGGAATTTCCCGAGCGCATTCCGGCGAGTGGACGGTAAATCGTTTCGTCGCCACCCACAAGGAGGACCCTTTGCGTAGTCGGCACAAGGGCCGGGAAAGTCATCGCATGAAATACCAACCGCCTTACATCAAGGGGTAGTTCATGCGTCGCATCGCCGCTGTCGTCCTGGGAACCGCCGCACTCCTCGGGGTCATCGCCACCCCGGCCCAAGCGTCCGGCGGAGGCGTCGCCGACTCCGCTATCGCCGTCGTCGGTCAGGCGTGGGGCGCCACCATGCCGGCAAGCCTCACGCAAAACGCCGCGGACGCCGCCCTCACAGCCAGTAGGTAATGACGAGAACAAGGCGGTGGGGAGGACGCGTACACGCTCCCCACCGCCGGTTCATATACAGCCGGCTCACACACAACCGCCGGCTCATTTCCCACCGCCCGCCTCAGCAATCGTCTGAGCGGCGCTTTTCCATGAACCGAGATGCTCTGCACAAGGCCGCACCCGCCGAAACGATCGGCCTACGGGGAATGGCTGGAGGCCCCTCAGGGAAACCGGCTGCGGCTCAGGCGCACCGGCCGCCCGCATTCCCGCGTGTGGTAGCACTGCCTGCATGAAGGGCAAGCCCACCGAACGCGCCGGCTATCACCATGGCGGCCTCCCCGCCGCCCTCACCGCGGCGGCCATCGAGCTCCTGGACGAGCGCGGGATGGAGCATGTGACCGTACGGGAAGTCGCGCGACGGGCAGGGGTGTCACCGGGAGCGCCGTTCCGGCATTTCGCCGACCGCCAGGCGCTGCTGACAGCGGTTGCCGACCGCATCCTCGCGGATTTCGGAGAGTGGCAGCTCGGCATGGTCGCAGACGCCGAGGGTTCCGTGATGCGCGCTTTCGGCCTGGGCTTCGTCCGTTTCGCGATCCGCTACCCGCGCCGTTTCGAGCTGATCAAGACCAGGGTGTTCGGCGACAGTCAGCCCCCCGAACTGCGCCGGCGCCTCTCCGACATCGAGCGGGTTCTCACCGGCATCATCCTCACCGACCAGAAGGCCGGTGTGCTGCGTCCCGGCGATCCCGCGATCGTGGGCCTGGCGGGACAGGCAATCGTCTACGGCCTGTCGCAGATGATCGTCGACGGATATCTGCCGCCGGACCGGGCGGAGCAGCTGGCCGAGGAGGTCCTGGACACCTTCGGCCTCGGCATCGCCAACTCCCCTGGCCGCACGGGACCTTGACCGCCCCTTCACCCGCTGATGTAATCACTGATTACATCAGCCGAGGAGGCTCCGATGCCCGTACCGCGTCTGAGGCGCATACCGCGATTCCCGGAACCCGCGGCCACCGGCACGGTGACCATCAGGGCAACCCCGGCCGATGCCTACCGCGTGGTCAGCGACCCGCCCGTCATGATCCGTCTCGCCGAAGAGGCCCACCGTGCCCGCTGGCTGGGCGGCGCCACGGCGGCGGCGGTCGGCGCCCGCTTCCGCGGCCACAACCGCAACGGCCTGCGCCGCTGGGTCACCACCTGCCGTATCACGGATGCCGAACCGGGCCGGCGCTTCGCCTACGAGGTGACGGCGGCGCTCGGAGTCCCCATCTCCCGCTGGCAGTACGACATCGCCCCCACGACCGAGGGCTGCACCGTCACCGAGACCAACTGGCTGCGGGTGCCGCTGTGGTTCATCCCCTTCGCCGTCCTGATCACCGGCGTCTCCGACCGCATCGGCATCAACAACGCCAACATCGGCACCACGCTCCAGCGCCTCACACAGCATCTGGAGTCACCCGTGCCCGGTTCCGCGGACAGCGCGGCGGACATCGCGGCGGACAGCCCGGAGCACGGTGGTCGACGGGTGGGGTGACCGAACGAAGAGACTCCCGCCGGGCCGGATCGTTCCTGGCAGGTCGAACGGCCGGGGCGGGCGCCCGAGGAAGCACACCAGGAAGGAAGCACGCACATGCACGATGTACGCGGTTTGCTCGCTCCTGACGCGTTCAGGGGTGTCGTCGCAACCGTCATGGACAACAACCCCGGCATGGACGAGCCCACGGCCAGGCGCGTCGTGGCAGAAGCCCTGAAATTCCTCGTGGCCGCCGCGAAGTTCCCGGCGGCGACCGTCCGGCCTTCGCGCATCGTCGACGAGGGGTGGCACGCCCTCATCCTGCACACGGCGCTGTACGCCACGCTGTGCGCCCGGCTCGGACACTTCATCCACCACTACCCCGACGGGCCGGACCACACCGATCACACTCCGGACGAGCACCTGCGGACCGTGGCCCTGATCGAAGAGGCGGGGCTCAGCGCGGACAAGGAACTGTGGACGGTGCCGACCGACGCACCGGTTCCGGTGGGGGCGAACTGCAGACGGCGCCCCGGCCATCCGGGCGGCGGCTGTTCCACCTCTTCCTGTGGCTCCTCTTGCGGCTCTTCCTGCGGTGGGGGTGGGGGCGACTAGGGGCCGTGAGCCAGGCCCGCCGCCTACGGGACGGGCCGGACGGTGAGTTCGTAGGCGGCTTGGTGGCGAGGCCTTCGGCCGTGCGGTCCGATTCGGCCCGGTCTGCGTATTCCGCCCCCGCCCTCGCAGGTGAGGGGCGCAGGCGGCGGACGAGTCGGCCTGTACGCCGGGTTCTGTCTCCCCCGGTCCTTGCGGGCCGAGGGGAGGCGGCCATCCATCTAGGGCTGCCGTTGCCGACAGCCTCGTGCGGTCTACCCGCGGACTCGGGCGGGCAGCCCTCGGTCGTCCGCGCAGAGCCATCATCCCAGTCGGAATGGCAGCTCCTCTTGACCTTGCTCCGGGTGGGGTTTACCTAGCCCTCCGAGTCACCTCGGAGGCTGGTGGTCTCTTACACCACCGTTTCACCCTTACCGAGGCCTTGCGGCCCCGGCGGTCTGTTTTCTGTGGCACTGTCCCGCGGGTCACCCCGGGTGGGCGTTACCCACCACCCTGCCCTGTGGAGCCCGGACGTTCCTCGGGGAGACCGGAAGGTCTCCACGCGGCCGCCCGGCCGGCTCGTCCGCCGTGCCGACCATGCTACCTGGCGCGCGGCGGCGGCTTGACCTTGTCGCAGCGGCAACGTTTCTACTGGCCGCATGAGGATCGGAGAACTCGCAGGTCTGGTCGGCGTGAGCACCCGCGCCGTGCGCCACTACCACCATCTCGGGCTGCTGCCCGAGCCCGAGCGCCGGGCCAACGGCTACCGGGAGTACGGGCTGCGGGACGCGGTCGCGCTGGCGCGCGTGCGGCGGCTGACGGAGCTGGGGCTCGGGCTGGAGGAGGTGCGGGACGTGCTCGCCGACGACTCCGGGCGCGAGCTGCACGAGGTACTGGCCGAGCTGGACGCGGACCTGGCCCGCCAGGAGGAGGAGATCCGGGCGCGACGGGCCCGGCTGACCGCGCTGCGGCGGCAGGCGGAGGAGCACGGCGGGCTGCCCGCGGAGGGGCCCGTATCCGATGAACTGGCCGCGCTCTTCGGGGAGATGGCCCGCGCCTCGGCGGCGCGTCCCGGTCCGGAACCCGCGATGGCGGCGACGGAGCGGGAGGTTCTGGCGCTGCTCGAGTCCACGGGGGGAGAAGAGGCGGGCAAGCGGATGGTGGAGCTGCTCGGGGAGGCGGCCTCGGCGCCGGGGGCGATGGAGCGGACGTACGAGGTGTACGGGCTGCTCGACGCGCTCGCCGAGGCCGCACCGGACGACCCCAGGGTGGCACAGGCAGCACAGGCGCTCGCCGGCTGTATTCCGGACGCGGCGGTTGCCGGGGCGGGCGCGGAGAACTGGGCGCGGGCGGCCGGAGGGGGTGCGGAGGCGGACGGCGGATTTCTGGCGGCGTACTACGCGCAGTTCGCGCCCGCGCAGGCCGAGGCCGTGCGCCGGGCGATCCGGCTGGTTGCGGAGCGTGTCCGGTGAGCCGGGTCGGTGCGCTGCGCCGGCTGGCCGCCCATGAGGCCCGGTGGCTGGCCGGCCTGGTGTGGTGGGTGGCGCGGCGGCGGATCGGGGTGGCGGCGGACGAGCGTCCCCTGGCGTACGCGGCGGGACAGGCGGCGAACATCTACGGGCTGACGTTCGTGTGCCTGGTGGAGACCGTCGCGGTGGGCGTGCTGCTCGCGGATCATCCGGTGCCGCATGCGGTGACGCTGGTCCTCGACGTGTACACGGTGCTGATGATGCTGGGGTTCCAGGCGGCGGCGGTCACCCGGCCGCATGTGCTCGGGGCGGAGAGCCTGCTGTTGCGGGACGGAGCCCGGATGGAGATACGCATACCGCTGGAGCGGATCGCCTCCGTACGGCACGACCTCCGGTTCTCCGAGAAGCGGGAGGAAGAGACCCTCGTCATGGCGGTGGGCGGGCAGACGTCCGTGACCGTCGTGCTGGCCGAACCGGTCGTTGCCGTACGGCTGTTGGGGCGGCGGGAGGTGGTGCGTACGGTGCGGTTCCATGCCGACGACGCGCGGGGCGCGGTGGCGGCCGTACGGGCGGCGGCCGGGGAATCCGCGGCGGTCAGGCAGGGGTGAAGCGGACCGGGGCGCTGCCCGGTTCGGCGGCGGTGAGGCGGACGCGGATGCGGTGGCCGAGGGGGAGGGCCGGGCCGTCGGCGGCGGACTCGATGTGGCCGACGACGGCGGGGTCGTAGAGGTGGACGGTGCCCTGGGTGGGGTCGTCCTCCTCCCTCTCGACCACCAGGGCGTCGAAGACCTCGCCCACCCGGTCGCGCAGCAGCGCCGCCTCCACCAGGTCGACGCAGGCCCGCTCCACCTGGTTGGCGCGCTGGGTGCCGGTCTCCATCTCGTCCGGCAGTGCGGCCAGCGCGCCGCGGACCCAGTCGGCGGGTGCGGCGCCTGCCGAGGCGGCCAGGCACAGCTCGGAGGTGTAGCGGTCGACCAGCCGCCGCAGCGGCGCGGTGGCGTGCGCGTACGGGGCGGCGACGGCGGCGTGCTGTGCGGCGGAGGCGTCCGGCGGGGTGCCGTCGAAGGCGGTGTAGCCCGCGCCGCGCAGCAGGGTGGTGCACTCCTGGAGGAAGGCCGCATGGGCCTCGCGGCGCGGGTCGAGGGTGCGGATCAGGGCGGCGTACGAGGTGTGGTGCGGCCAGTCGACGCCGAGCGCGCGGGCGGTCAGCCTCAGGCGGGCCACGGAGCCGTCGCGGGCGATCGGCAGCGTACGGAGGATGCCGGTGCCGGAGGCGAGCATCAGCTCGGCCGCGGCCATGCCGGTGAGCAGGGAGATCTGGGCGTTCCAGCCGTCGGCCGGGAGCGGGGCGCGGTAGGCCAGGGTGTAGCGGCCGTCGTGCTCGATGATCTGCTGCTCGGGGACGTGGAGGGAGATCGCGCCCCGGGCGACCTCCTGTTCCTCCCGGAGCAGGCCGATCTCGCGGAGCAGGGCGAGCGGCTCCTCGGCGGTTCCGTCGTCGATGACCCGCTGGACGCCCGCGTAGTCGAGCCGGGCACGGGAGCGGACCAGGGCGCGGCGGACGGAGGCGTTGGTCAGGGCGCCGTGCGCGTCGAGGTCGAGCTGCCACAGGACGGCCGGGCGGTCCTGGTCGGGGAGCAGGCTGGCGGCGCCCTCGCTGAGGGTGTGCGGGTGCAGCGGGATGCGTTCGTCGGGGAAGTAGAGGGTGGCCACGCGGTGGTGCGCCTCGGCGTCGAGGGCGCCGCCGGGGGTGACGAAGGAGGCCACATCGGCGATGGCGTAGTGGATGCGGAAGCCGCCGCCGTGCCGCCGGGACAGGAACATCGCCTGGTCGAGGTCGAGGGCACCGGGCGGGTCGATGGTGAAGAGGGGGAGGTTGGTGGCGTCCTCGAGGGTGTGCTCGGTCACCACCGCCCCGTCGCCGGCCGGGATACGCGGGGCACGGGCGGCGCTCTCCGCCTCGGCCTGGGCCGTGGGCGGGAAGTGGTCCGGGATCTCCAGTTGTCCGCGCAGGTCGTGCAGCGCGGCACGCAGCGGGGCCTCGGCAGCGTCGGTCACATGCATATGGCGACGGGGCATGAAACCGAGCGTATGGCGGACCGGCGGTTGCGGCTCGGTGTGATCGTCCAGCCCGGCGCACCGGGCGCCGGCGGCCCGGTGCGCTCCCCCGCGGCCGGGGCATCGGGCGCCCGTGGTGCGGTGCCGGCCGCCCGCCCCTGCGGGTCCGGCGCCGCCGCAGCGAGGTGACCGCCCCGGCGCCCGCGCCGGGGCGGAATTCCCCTGTGACGGCGTGCCGCGGCGCAGGCCATACGCTTTCTTGGGGCCGCACCCCCACCCGTACCGCCGTGAAGGAGATCACCGTGCTCGTGCTGTTGCCGCCGTCCGAGGGGAAGGCCACGGGAGATGGGGGTCCGACGTTGGACGTGGGATCACTGTCGCTGCCAGGGCTGAACCCGGCGCGCGAGGCGGTGCTGGAGGAGCTCGTCGAGCTGTGCGCGGGGGACACGGTCAAGGCCCAGGAGGTGCTCGGGCTCAGCCAGGGGCTGCGGGGCGAGATCGGCAAGAACGCCGGGCTGCGCAGCGCGGGGACCCGGCCGGCCGGCGAGATCTACACCGGAGTGCTGTACGACGCCCTGGGGCTGGCCTCCCTGGACGCGCGGGCGCGGCGGCTGGCCGAGGAGTCGCTGCTGGTGTTCTCGGGGCTGTGGGGCGCCGTACGGATCGGCGACCGGATTCCGTCCTACCGCTGCTCGATGGGCGTGAAGCTGCCCGCGCTGGGGGCGCTGGGCGCGTACTGGCGGGCGCCGATGGCCGAGGTGCTGCCGGAGGCCGCCGGGGCGGGGCTGGTGCTGGATCTGCGGTCGGCGGCGTATGCGACGGCGTGGAAGCCCAAGGGCGAGGTGGCGGGGCGCACCGCCACGGTGCGGGTGCTGCAGTCGAAGATCGTGGGCGGGGTGGAGAAGCGGTCGGTGGTCAGCCACTTCAACAAGGCGACCAAGGGGCGGCTGGTCCGCGACCTGCTGACGGCGGGGCTGCGGCCGGAGGGCCCGGCGGAGCTGGTGGAGGCGCTGCGCGGGCTCGGTTACGTGGTGGAGGCCGAGGCCCCGGCCAAGGGTGGGAAGGCGTGGGCCATCGATGTGATCGTGACGGAGCTGTAGGACGTCCGACGTCCAAGGTGCTGTGTGCCGGGCCGGACGCCCGATCCGACGTCCGACGCCCAACCCGACGCCTGACGCCCGACGCCCCACGTCCGACATCCGACATCCGACGTCCAACGTCCTGCGTCCTGCGTCCCGCACCCTTCTGCCCCGCCGGCTCTGGGACGTGGGACCGGGACTCAGGTGCCCGGCACCCGGCACCCGGCGCGCACGATTGCACCATACGCAACAGTCGTTGCGAGGCATGGAAAGCCGAGCGCACCATGGGCGGCGTGACCAGCGCCTCCTCCCCCGCGCCCGCCTCCCCCGCCCCCTCGGTCCTCGGACTCGCCCCCGTCATCCCGGTCGTCGTGGTGCAGGACGCCGCCGATGCCGTACCGCTCGCCCGTGCGCTCGTCGCGGGCGGGCTGCCGGCGATCGAGGTGACGCTGCGGACACCCGCCGCTCTGGACGCCATCCGGGCCATCGCCGCCGAGGTCCCGGACGCGGTGGTCGGCGCCGGGACGCTGCTGGCCCCGGAGCATGTCGCGGCGGCCCGCGCGGCCGGTTCCCGCTTCCTGGTCAGCCCGGGCTGGTCGCCGCGGCTGCTGGGGGCGATGAGGGACTCCGGAGTGCCGTTCCTGCCGGGCGTCTCGACGGCGTCGGAGGTGGTCACACTCCTCGACGAGGGCATCACCGAGCTGAAGTTCTTCCCGGCGGAGGCGGCAGGTGGGACGTCCTACCTCACCTCACTGGCCGCCCCGCTCCCCCGGGCCCGGTTCTGCCCGACCGGCGGGATCGGCCTGGCCTCGGCACCCTCGTATCTGGCGCTGCCGAACGTGGGCTGCGTCGGCGGCACCTGGATGCTCCCGGCGGACGCGCTGGCCGCGAAGGACTGGCGCCGGGTACGCCAACTCGCCCGGGAGGCAGCACAGTTGGCGGCGCCCTGACGCTCACTCACACGAACGGGGTCGGACGTGGGACGCCCCACGTCCCACGTCCGACCCCGCATCCGTACGCGTGCCGGACCCGCTACCGCAGATGCGCCGTCTCGTTCAGCAGCCGCAGTGACGCATTCCCGTCCGCGTAGTACGCCACCGCCGACAGCGACGCCGCGGACAGCTCCATCCGGAACAGCGCCTCGGGCGGGGCGCCCAGTGCCAGCCGGACCAGGGTCTTGATCGGCGTGACATGCGTGACCAGCAGGACGGTCTTGCCCGCGTAACGGGCGACCAGCTTGTCGCGGGCGACCGCGACCCGGCGGGCGACCGTGGCGAAGGACTCGCCGCCGCCCGTGGGCGCCGCCTTGGCGGAGGCGAGCCAGGCGTCGAGGTCCTCGGGGTAGCGCTCGCGCGCCTCGGCGAAGGTCAGCCCCTCCCAGGCCCCGAAGTCCGCCTCGCGCAGCCCGTCTTCGATCCGGACCTCGAGGCCGAGCCGGTCGGCGACCGTCTGCGCCGTCTCCCGGCAGCGCCGCAGCGGTGAGCTGACGACGGCCTGGATCGTGCCGCGGGCGGCCAGCGCGGCGGCGGTGGCCTCGGCCTGGCGGCGGCCGGCGGCGGAGAGCTCGGGGTCGCTGCCGCCGCCGCTGCCGGAGAAGCGCTTCTGGGGCGTCAGCGCGGTCTCGCCGTGCCGCAGCAGGACGAACGTCGCGGGCGCACCGAGGTCGGGAGCGCCCCAGCCGCGCGTCTGCGACGAGGCCTCCGCCGCCTCGGCCGCCTCGTCGGCGGCGCGGGCGGCGGCGCTGCGCGCCGGCTCCCCGGAAGCGCCCGCGGCCAGCGCCGCCCTGGAGCCGCCCGGCTCCCACTGCTTGCCGCTCTTGCCCGCGTCCATCGCCTCGTTGGCGAGCCGGTCGGCGTGCTTGTTCTTCTCGCGCGGGATCCACTCGTAGGTGACCCGGCCGGGCGGGAAGACCTTCGCGGCCTCGGCGGCCAGCGGCTTCATGTCCGGGTGCTTGATCTTCCAGCGGCCCGACATCTGCTCGACGACCAGCTTGGAGTCCATCCGTACGCGGACGGTGGCCTCGGGGTCCAGGGCGTGCGCGGCGCGCAGCCCGGCCACCAGGCCCTTGTACTCGGCGACGTTGTTGGTCGCGGTGCCGATGTACTCGGCGGCCTCGGCCAGCGCCTCGCCGGACGCCGGGTCGAGGACCACCGCGCCGTAGCCGGCGGGCCCCGGGTTGCCCCGGGAGCCGCCGTCCGCCTCGACGATGAACGTCCGCGCCATGACCTACAGGCCCGAGTCGGGCGTGCGGACGAGGATGCGGGTGCAGTTCTCGCAGCGCACAACGGTGTCCGCGGCGGCCGCCCGGACGTCGTTGAGCTCGGTGATGTTCAGCTCCAGGCGGCAGCCCTCGCAGCGGCGCTGGTAGAGGCGGGCCGCGCCGATGCCGCCCTCCTTGGCGCGGATCTTGTCGTAGAGCTTGAGGAGATCGGCCGGGATGTCGGCGACGGTCAGCTCGCGCTCCTTGGTGGCGGTGGCGGCCTCGGCGTCGATCTCGGCGTGGGCGGCGTCCCGGCGCGCGGCGGCGTCGTCGACCTTGGCCTGGATGGCCTCGACCCGGCCGGTGAGCTCGGTGACCCGCTCCTGGGCGGCCTCCCGGCGCTCCATGACCTCCAGGACGACGTCCTCCAGGTCGCCCTGCCGCTTGGCCAGCGAGGTCAGTTCGTGCTGGAGGTTCTCCAGGTCCTTGGGGGAGGTGACGGCGCCGGAGTCCAGGCGCTTCTGGTCGCGGGCGGCGCGCTGGCGCACCTGGTCCACGTCCTGTTCGGCCTTGGTCTGCTCGCGGCTGGTGTCGCTCTCCTCGGTCTGCGCGGCGACCAGGAGGTCGCGCTGCTGGGTGAGGTCGGCCTCCAGGGTCGCCAGTTCGGCGAGCTCGGGCAGGTTCTTGCGCCGGTGCGCGAGCTGGGTGAGCCTCACGTCCAGGGCCTGGACGTCGAGGAGGCGGATCTGGTCGGCGGGCGCGGCGTTCAGCGGGGGGCTCCTGTGGTGTGTGTCGGGGTGGTGAGCGGGGCGGACGCCGCGTGGGCGGTCCAGGGGTCGGTGACCGTACGGGAGACATGCGTGCGCAGGCCCCAGCCGTGCCGGTCGGAGACCGCGTCCAGCTGGGCCGCGGCCTGCTCGCACCACGGCCATTCGGTGGCCCAGTGGGCGGCGTCGAGCAGCGCGAGCGGGGTCTGCTGGGTGGCCTCGGAGGCCGGGTGGTGACGCAGGTCGGCGGTGAGGAAGGCGTCCACACCGGCGGCCCGGACGTCGTCGAAGAGGCTGTCGCCGGAGCCGCCGGAGACGGCGATCCGGCGGATCTCGCGGTCCGGTTCGCCGGCCGCCCGGATGCCCTGCGCGGTGGCGGGCAGCCGTGCGGCGGCGTACGAGGCGAAGTCGGCCAGCGTCATCGGGTGTGGGAGCTCGCAGATCCGGCCCAGGCCCCGGCGGCCGGCCGGGTCGCCCGGGTCCGGTACCAGGGGGCCGAGGATGCGCAGATCCAGGGCGCCGGCCAGGGCGTCGGAGACTCCGGGGTCGGCGGTGTCGGCGTTGGTGTGCGCGACGTGCAGCGCGATGTCGTGCTTGATCAGGGTGTGCACGACCTTGCCCTTGAAGGTCGAGGCCGCAACCGTCGTCGTACCGCGCAGATAGAGCGGGTGGTGGGTGACCAGGAGATCGGCGCCGAGCTGCACCGCCTCGTCGACGATTTCCTGGACCGGGTCGACGGCGAACAGCACACGGCGGACCTCGGCTCCGGGGTCACCGCAGACCGTGCCGACGGCGTCCCACCCTTCGGCCCGCTCGGGGGGCCAGAGGGCGTCGAGCGCGGCGAGGACTTCAGACAGTACGGGCACGGGTGGAAGGTTACCTCCCGGCTGTGACAGGGCGCGGGCCGTCGTGCCCGGCGACCGCCTGCGGCACCGGCACCGCAGGGCGGCGACGGAGCACACCCACCCCGCCCATGCCCGACGAACCGGACAACCACCATCCTTATGCGTGAAGTGCGGCAACCCTCGTTGATCGGCCGGAAGTGCGAAAACTACCGTCACTTCCTGACTGGAGGTGACCACTCGATGACGATCTGTGCCCCTGAGGACACCACGGCGCTCGGCAGCCCGCACCGCGCGGCGCTGACGATCGCCGCCGACGGTTCGTACGCCGCCCGGCTCGCCCGTCACGACGACGCCGCCGGGAGCCGGTTTCCGGAGCGCTGGACGCTGAGCGGCCCCGAGCCGTACGCCGTACCGCTGGCCGGCAGCCAGCCCGAGGAGCCGGACAGCGAACTGCTGCCGCTCGCCGACGGCCGGGTGCTGATCCTGCGCCGGGTCGCCGACCGCTTCGCACTCTTTCTCCTTTACCCGACGGGCCCGGGAACTGGCGAACTCCTGCTGGGTGCCGTGGAAGCGCCCGAGCTGACGCTGCTGCCGCCCACACCCGGCGGCACGCTCGGCTACGCCCTGGCACCCGGCGCGGACAGCACCGTGCTGTGGCTGGTGCACGGCGGCGCGCACGGTCCCGAGCGGGTCACCGAGATCCCGGGGCGCTGCAGGGGCGGCGTCTGGCTGGATCGCGACGGTCGGCTGCTGGCACTGGACCGGGAGCTGGCGGGGCGCACGAAGACCGTGGTAGTCGACCTGGAGCGGGGCGGCGAGGCCAGCCCGCTGCTGCAGATCACCGAGGAGAGCAACGACCGTCTGCTGCTGGCCGATCCGGACAGCGGGCTGCTGCTGCTCCGGTCGGACGCCCCCGGGCACGACCGGCTGGGCTGGGGCGTCCTGGGCAGCAGCCTGCCGGTGCGCTTCCCGGAATGCCTGCGTCCGGCCGACGGGTTCGCGACGCCGTTCGCCGTGCAGCCGGGCCAGATGCTGATGCCGGAGAGCTGCGCGGTGGCCTTCCGGATCGATACGGCGGACGGTATGCGGCTGGGCGTATGGCGGCCGTCGGGGCGGCAGTTGCGACAGCTCCCGGTGCCGGAGGGGTGGCTGGCGGGGACGGGGCTGTGGACCGCGGGCGGGGAGCTGCTGCTGCCGTACGCGACGGATGCGGTGCCGTGCGGGGTGGCGCGGATGGCCGTACCGCTGGGGCCGGGGGCGGGGGCTGGGGCCGGGGCTGAGACCGGGATGGGGACTGGGGCGAGGCCGGTGGCGAGGGTCGCGACTCCGGCGGCGGAGACGGCGGCGCACGCGGCAGAAACGGCAGCACCGGAGATCAAGGGCGGGATTGTCCCGGATGCAGCGGATGCCGACAACGGCTCCACATCATCTGCACAACTTCCGGACGCCGACGCGGAACCGCAGGAGGTCCCCGCGCATCCCCAAATGTGCAGGCCAGTGCCCCTCCAGCAGGCACCTCTGGCGGCCCCGGAGGCCCGGTGGAGCGCTATTTCCCGCCAAGTTAGAATTCCGACGGGGGCTACGCAGCCGGTTGACCCGGCCACCGACGGTTCCGCTGGGGGGCACCCCCGGCGGTTGCTGGGGGAGGTCCCGACGCGTACAGCAGTAAGCGATCTGACGGAGTGACTGTTTCCATGTCCGAAGCCCGAACCGACACGACCGAGGCGCGCCCCCAGGAGGCGACCGCCCAGGCCGCCGAGGCGGCAAGCTCCGGCAGGCACCGTGGCCCGGCTGCCACGGAGGAGGTCCAGGCCGATGTGCACGGCCGGCACCGCCGGGTGAAGCAGACCCAGGGCGCCTAACGCGTCCGGCTGTCGGCCGTGGCCGCCTCCCGCTTCACCCGGGACGGCGGCCACGGCCGTTGTGTGCACCACTCGTACCGCCACCGGCACTGCCACCCGGACTGCCGCCCGACTGCCGTCCGTCTCAGCCGCCGTGCCGGAGGCTCAGCACCTCGGCCGCTCCGAAGGTCTCGTTCGGCGGCCGTTCCGCGTAGTACGGCGTGAGCAGGCCGTCCAGCTCCTCGAAGCTGAACACGTCCTTCGCCGTGTCGAACTTGGCGGCGATCCTGGGGCGTTCGGCGACGGCGACCATACCGCCGTGGACGACGAGCAGCTGGCCGTTGACCTTGGCCGCGGCGGGTGAGGCCAGATAGCCGACGAGCGGGGAGACATGCTCGGGCGCCAGCGCGTCCAGCTCGCCCTCCGCCGGTACCCCGAAGCCCGCGAAGACGTCCTCGGTCATCCGGGTGCGGGCGCGCGGGCAGATGACATTGGCGGTCACGCCGTACTTGGCCAGCGCCAGCGCCGTGGACGTGGTCAGGCCGACGATGCCGCCCTTGGCCGCGGCGTAGTTGGGCTGCCCCGCCGAGCCCGCGAGGAACGCCTCGGACGAGGTGTTGACGATCCGTCCGTAGACCGGGCCGCCGGCCTCCTTGGAGCGGGCGCGCCAGTGGACCGCGGCGAAGTGGGTGGTGTTGAAGTGGCCCTTGAGGTGGACGCGGATCACCGAGTCCCATTCGTCCTCGCTCATGGAGAACACCATCCGGTCGCGGAGGATGCCCGCGTTGTTGACCAGGATGTCGAGTCTTCCGTAGCTGTCGACGGCCAGTTGGACCAGCGCACGGGCCTGCGCGAAGTCGGCGACATCGCCCAGGTGGGCGATGGCCCGGCCGCCCGCCGCCCGGATCTCGGCGACCACCTCGGCGGCGGGGGCGGCGGAGGCCTCGCCGGTGCCGTCCCGGCCCGGCTGTCCGAAGTCGTTGACGACGACAGCGGCGCCCAGACGGGCGAGTTCGAGGGCCTCGGCGCGCCCGAGGCCGCGGCCGGCACCGGTGACGATCGCGGTCAGTCCCTCAAGTGGCAGTGGCTGTGGCTGTGGCTGTGCCATTGCTGTCCTCTCCTCGGCGAAGGGGGTTGGCCTTGGCGAACGGGGTCCCTGACGAACCGGGTCCGTGACGAACGGGGTTCTCGGTGGAGGGCGTGCGTCAGATCTCTATGCACGTCCGCAGTGCCGTACCGGAGCGCATCTGATCGAGCGCCTCATTGATCTCGGCGAGCCGGACACGATGGGTGATCAGCCCCTCGAGGTCGATCCGGCCGGCCCGCCACAGGGCGATGGCCCGGTCGTAGGAGCGCAGCACGTCCCCGCCCCCGTAGAGCGACGGCAGAATCCGCTTCTCGTCGAAGAACAGCTCGAACATATTGACCTGGAAGATGTCGTCCAGCGCGCCCGCGCCGACCACGCACAGGGTGCCGCCGCGCCGGGTCGTCTCGTAGGCGGTGCGGGCGGTGGCGGACTTGCCGACCACCTCGAAGACGTAGTCGAAGCCCTCCCCCGCGGTGATCCGCTGTCTGGCGTCGGCGAGTTCGCCGGGGGCGACCGCCTCGGTGGCACCGAAGCGGAGCGCGGCCTCACGGCGGGCGGCCACCGGGTCGACGGCGATGATCTGGGCGGCGCCGCAGGCCCGGGCACCCTGGATGACGGAGATGCCGACGCCGCCGCAGCCGATCACCGCGACGGAGGACGCGGCCTCCACCTCGGCGGTGTTGAGGGCCGCACCGAGCCCGGTGGTGACGCCGCAGCCGATCAGCGCGGCGATCTCGTACGGGACGTCGTCGGGGATCGGGACCGCGCAGTTGGCGGGGACCACCACCTCCTCGGCGAAGGTGCCGGTTCCGGCGAAGCCGAACAGGTCGGTGGGGGCCGCGGAGGGACCGCCGCCGGGGCGCCTGAAGTTGGGGGTGCCGGCGTTCATGAATCCGGCCAGGCAGAGATGGGTCTGGCCGCGTGTGCAGGACGGACAGCTGCCGCAGGCGGGCAGCCAGCACATCAGGACGCGGTCACCCTGGCTCAGCCCGGTGACGCCGTCGCCGACGTCCAGGATCTCGCCGGCGCCCTCGTGCCCGGGGACGAAGGGCGCGGGCTGCGGCAGCACCCCGCTCATCGCGGACAGGTCGGAGTGGCACAGCCCGGTGGCCCGCATCCGCACCCTGACCTTGCCGGGCCCGAACCCCACCGCTTCGACGTCGTCGAGGACCTCGAGTTTGTCCTGTCCTGTCTCGTGCTGTACGGCTGCGCGCATGTGACGGCTCCTCTCGGGTTGGTGGGTCCCTGGGCGGTGCCCGGGGCGCCTGGCTGCGCCCGGTGCCTCTAGCTGTGCTCGACCACGGTGTCCGCCAGGACCGGCGCGTCGTCGCGGTCGGCCGCCGTGACCGACACCTGCGTCCGGCCTTCCCCCTCCCAGATCCGGATCCGCAGCGTCTCTCCGGGGAAGACGACGCCGGCGAAGCGCGTGGTGTACGAGCGGACGCGCGCGACGTCGCCGCCGAGCACCGTGTCGACGACGGCCTTGAGCGTGACGCCGTACGAGCACAGGCCGTGCAGAATCGGCCGGTCGAAGCCGGCGAGCTTGGCGAACTCCGGGTCGGCGTGCAACGGGTTCCAGTCGCCGGAGAGGCGGTAGAGGAGCGCCTGGTCCTCGCGGATGAGACGTCCGGTGATGCGGTCGGGGGCGCGGTCGGGCAGTTCGAGGCGGGCGGAGGGGCCGCGTTCGCCGCCGAAGCCGCCCTCGCCGCGGACGAAGATCTGGGTGTCGCAGGTCCACAACGGGCCGTCGTCGTCCGCCACTTCGGAGCGCAGCACGATGACCGCCGCCTTCTGTTTGTCGTAGACCGCGGGGACGGTGGAGGTCTGGACGGCGCGGCCCCGGACGGGTATGGGGCGGTGGACGGTGACGGTCTGGCCGCCGTGCAGGACGGCGGCGAGGTCGACGTCGATGCCGGGGGCGGACAGTCCGCCGGCCACCGCCATGCCGCCGCCGGCGACGGTGGCGAAGCTGGGCAGGACGTGCAGCGCGCTCTCGAGGGTGTAGCGCAGTTCGTCGGGGTCGGTGGCGGGGTGCGGCTTCTCCGGGGTGGCGGCGCCGGCGCCGATGCCGAGGTGGTAGAGCTGGATGTCCTTGTGGTCCCAGGCGAGTTCGGTGGTCCGCGGTTCGGCGGAGAGGGCCTTGGCGGCGTCGATGGGCATGGGGCGGTCGCTCCTTCACCACGGGGGTGCTCGGTGTGAAGACCCCGGCCCGGTCGTCCGCACCGTCGGCCGGGCCGGGGTCGTTTCGGGTCGGCGGGGCGGCGTTCCGGTGGGCGGGGCGGGGGCGGGGGCGCCGACGGGGGTCCGTCGGGTGGCCGGGCGGCTGGCCCTTCCGTGTGACGTGACGTCCGCCGGTCGCCCGTCGGGTGCTCGCCGGGCTTCCGTACCTCCGTATGCCGTACGTCTGCCGTCTGCCGCCCGCCGTCCGCTGCCGGACGCCGACGTCCGACGTCCGACGTCCAACGTTCGGCACCCGACGCCCAACGTCCGGCCATCCGCCCAGCACCCATTCAGCACCCGCCGACGCACCGCACTTCTAGAACGCGTTCTAGCCGATGGGTCCCATGTATAGCCGATCCGCCGGGCACTCGGAAGCCCTCTGACTCGTTGTCAGGATCCGGGGGGCGAGGGGTACGTGCCCCTGACACCCATTCCTGGACCCATGACATTTGTCAGTGGCGTTCACAGACATTCGCATCTGCCGCCCCGTCACCACGCTCCGTAATGTCGCAGACAGGAAAACGACGGGGAGGTCGGGCAAGACGATGAGCATCACGACAGGCATCGCGACAGGCGGAACGCCGGACAGGGCTGAGGCGATGGGGGCGGTGACTCCGGCCCGGGCGGCGGGCGGCGCCGCGGCGGTGGGTTTCTCCGGGGTGACCAGGAGTTACGGCGCGGTGCGGGTCGTACACGGCTTGGATCTGGAGATCGCCGCGGGCGAGACGGTGGCGCTCCTCGGGCGCAACGGCGCCGGGAAGTCCACCACGATCAATATGCTGCTGGGCCTGCTGCCGCCCAGCTCCGGGACGGTCCGGCTGTTCGGCGGCGAGCCCGAAGCAGCGGTACGGGCGGGCAAAGTGGGCGCCATGCTCCAGGACGGGCAGCCCATACCGAGAGTCACCGTCCGCGAGCTGATCACCTTCGTCGCCGCGACCTACCCGCGCCCCATGGACGCCGACGAGGCCCTGGAGCTGGCGGGCCTGGGCGAATTCGCCGGGCGGCGGGTGGACCGGCTGTCCGGCGGGCAGGCGCAGCGGGTCCGCTTCGCGGTGGCGCTGGCCGGCAATCCCGAACTGCTGGTGCTCGACGAGCCGACCGCCGCACTGGACGTCGAGGCGCGCCGCGCCTTCTGGCGCTCGATGCGGGCGTATGCCCGGCGCGGCAACACCATCCTGTTCTCCACCCACTATCTGGAGGAGGCGGACGACCACGCCGACCGGATCGTGGTGATCGACGGCGGCCGGGTGGTGGCCGACGGCAGCGGCGAGGCGATAAAGCGGCGGGCCGGCGGCTCGCTGGTCTCCTTCGACCTCGCCGGTGCGCCGACCGAGCCGCTGCCCGGGCTGCCCGGTGTGAGTTCCGTCGAGATACGGGGCGACCGTGCCCTGCTGCGGACGGCGGACTCCGACGCCACGGTCCTGGCGCTGGCCGGGCTGGGTCTCGTACGACGCTTGGAGGTCGCCCCCGCCGGCCTGGAGGACGCCTTCCTCGCACTCACCGCTTCGTCCACGAAGGAGATCGCGTAATGCTGGACTACATCCGCCTCGAAGTCCGCCGCACGCTGCGCGACAAGGGCTTCGTCATCTTCGGTATCGGGATGCCGGTGCTGATGTACGTGCTGATGACCAACATCGGGACGGGCGCCGGCGGCGCGGGTATGGAGTGGAAGATCGCCTCGATGGTCGGCATGGCCGCGTACGGCGCTCTGGGCGCGGCGATCGGCACGGGCACCGGCGTCGCCGAGGACAAACAGCTGGGCTGGCTGCGCCAGTTGCGCATCACCCCGCTGAGCCCGATACGGGTGGTGGTGGCCCGCGGGCTGACCGGCACGGTGACGGTGCTGCCCGCCATAGCGTCCGTACTGCTGGTGGGCGCGCTGGTCAACGGCGTACGGATGCCCGGCTGGCAGTGGGCCGCGCTGGCCGTACTGCTGTGGGTGGGCACCGCGCCCTTCACCCTGCTCGGCCTCGGCAACGGCTATCGCCTCTCCTCGCAGTCCACCGGCGTGGTCAACACCGGCTGCATGCTGCTGATCTCGATCATCGGCGGGCTGTGGTTCCCGGCCGAGCTGTTCCCCGGCTGGCTGCGCTCGCTGTCCGCCTGGACGCCCGGCAACCGCTTCGCCGAGCTCGGCCAGAGCGTGACGCAGGGCGGCGCACCGGGCCTGGGCGCAGTGGCGGTGCTGGCCGCCTGGCTGGCACTCTTCGGCGGTTACGCGGTGTACGCGTACCGTCGGGCCGCACGGACAGTCTGATCGACGATGGCAGGGACCCGGGAAACGACAGTGCGAGACAAGAAGCGGGAGAACCGCGAGGGTGACGGCCCCGGCGACAACGCCACGGCCGATGCCGCCTGCACCATGAAGGTGGGGGGCAAGAAGCAGGACAAGGGGCCCACCAAGTACGCCTTCCTGCCCTGGCTGCTGATGGGCCTGGGCGCCTTCTCCAACATCATCCAGGGCAAGACGAGCAACCCCTGGCTGGCCGGCCTGGGCCTGCTCGCCTTCAACTCCCTTTACATCAGCGTCGTCTGGTCGTCCTTCAACCCCAGGCTGCGCGACTCCCGCCGTCCGCTGATCGCCCTGGGGCTGCTGACCGCCGTCACCTTCGCCATCGCGCTCGGGTTCCGCGGCAACTGGTTCCTGTTCTTCCCGCTGCTGTCGCTGGCCTCCGGCACGGTGCGCGCGCTGCGCGGCAAGAAGCTCGCCGTCTGGCTGATCGCGCTGAGCGGCGCGGCCGGGTACTTCTCCGGCTGGCACGAAGGCAGCGGTCCCGGAGGCGCCTTCGGCGTCGGCTATGGCACGTTCCTGTCCGGCACGGTGACGGCCACGGTCCTCAGCCTCTTCGACACCATCCAGGAGCTGAACGCCACCCGCCAGGAGCTGGCCCGCTCGGCCGTGGAGAAGGAGCGGCTGCGCTTCTCCCGCGATCTGCACGATCTGCTCGGGCACACCCTGTCGGTCGTGGTGGTCAAGGCGGAGGCGGTCCGCCGCCTGGCGCCGCGGAATCTGGAGGCGGCGCTCGGCCAGGCCGCCGATATCGAGGCGGTCGGCCGCCAGGCACTGACCGAGATCCGCGAGGCGGTCACCGGCTACCGCGAGGGCAGTCTGACCACCGAGCTGGACAAGGCCCGCTCGGTGCTGGAGGCGGCCGGCATCGAACCCGTCGTACGGCAGGCGGGACCGCCACTGCCCACCCAGGCCGAAGCACTGCTGGGCTGGGTGGTCCGCGAAAGCGTCACCAACGCCGTCCGGCACAGCCGCGCCACCCGCTGCGAGATCGACGTCAACACCGGCACGGACCGGGTACGGCTGACGATCACGGACGACGGCCGCGGTCCCGTAAGCTCCGGTGCTGCCGCCCCACATGGCCTGGCCCGACTACGGGACCGGGTCCCTGTGCACGGCGGCGCTACGAGCGGCACGGAGCGTCCCGGAGCCATGGATTCCGGCCGTTGCGGTCCCGTGGGCGGCACCGGCCTGAAGGGCCTGGCCGAGCGGCTGGCCGCGGCGGGCGGCACCCTGCACAGCGGCCCGGACGGCCGGCGCGGGTTCCGGGTGACGGCCGAACTGCCGGTCGGCACGGGTGATATGGCGGATGCGGAGGAGTTGACCAGGTGATCAAGGTCCTGCTGGCCGAGGAGGAGTAGCCCCTTAGACACCTCGCGCTGACCAGCAGCTTCCCGGTTCGGGAAACCGTTGCGCTCCAGGTGCTCCGAGGGGTAACGCCTACCGGGAGCGCCTGATCATGGCAGTTGAGTACGCCTGCATCATCTGCGGGAAGACCGAGCCGAACGCCATAGACCTCTACACGCGGAAGTCAAAGCGGCTCAGCAAGGACGACCACCGTCGGGAGCAGAGCACCGACGCACAGCGGGAACAGGGGCACCGCTGGGGACACCGCCACGGGTATGCCGTACGGAAGGTCTGGAAGGACATCGCGAGCGGCTTCAAGGACGTGAAGCGCTCCGACTTCGACCGTGCCCTGCGGGCCTTGGCAGACGAGGAGACGCCCGCCCTCTGGGCGTATGCGATCGACCGCTTCAGCCGAAAGGGCGCAGAAGACCTCTTGAAGGTCATCGGCAAGGCGCGCGTCATCTTCGACATGGACGGCCTGGACTCCAACGAGCCGCGCGACCGGCGCTGGATCATCAACCGGGCCGAGGAAGCTCGTGAGTACAGCGAGGGGCTGTCCAAGCGGGTACGGGACACCAAGGAAGAGCAGCGGGACAACGGTCTCTGGGTAGCCGGTCGCGCCCCGTGGGGCTACACAGCGTCGCGGGATCGCATCCTGTCGCCGGACAACGAGCCGTTCGTCTGCCACATAGCGACACACAAGGAGTGGAGCCGCGCCGCTCTGGTACGCGAGGTGTTCCGCAAGATCGCTCAAGACGGGGCATCGACGCGGGATATCTGCCGCTGGCTGGATGGCATGGGTGTGCCGTCGCCGGGCGGTAAGAAGTGGCGACACACCTACGTTCACCGCGTGACCCACAACCCCGCCTACTCGGGGTGGCAGGTGATCCAGATTCGGCCGGGGCACGCGGAGGCATACCGCAACAGCAAGGGCCAGCGGGTCCGCCTCAAAGGCACTTCGCTGATCGCACCCGAGCTCCAGCGCGGAGCACAAGAGGCGCTGACTGGACAGAACTTGGTTCCAGTCGAGCGCACCTATGACACGCGCCCCAAGCACCCTCTTACGGGCCTGCTGCGCTGCGAGGGCTGCGGGCGCTCCATGCCGATGGGCGGCCGGGGCTACAAGTGCCAGGCAGCGTTGGGCGGCCGAGCCTGCCAGGCAATCGCCTCAGCCCGCGCAGATGCCATAGAGCGGTACGTGTTCGAGCGCTGGCTGGACCGGTTGACGGCCGCCGAGGACGACGACCCGATCTTGGTCGCCGCCTCGGAGCGCTGGACGGCCCGCGAGAAGCCGGAGGAGACGGAGGAGGAGCAAGCAGTGCGGGCGGCACTGAGAGCCGCTGAGGCAGGCTTGAAGCGACTCTTGGACGACCGTCAGGCGGGGGTCTACGACGGGGCAGCGGCACGGTACTTCGGTCCGCTGCTGCGTGACGCTACCGGTGCCGTTGACGCTGCCCGTGCCGAGGTCAGCAAGTACGAAGGTGGGGGCAAGGTCAGGCTGCCGTTCCTGTCGGTGGACACGGAGACACTGACGGACGCTTGGGAGTCGGCGGACCTGCCCCTGAAGCGTGACCTTCTGCGTCTAGCTATCGATCGGATCACGGTTCGCAAGGCACCGCGTCAGGGTGTGCGGTTCAACGGTCGTGAGCGCGTCACGATCGAATGGGCCACCCCCTCAGATCAGGAGGACATGACGCGAGCTGCCTAGCCCCGTCGTAGCGCCCTCAGCCCCCGTCCGGAGCGATCCGGGCGGGGGCTTTGCTGTGCGATCCGCCAGGCATTGCCGAGCATTGGCGCTTCGCGCGTACCTGGCATGGCCTTCTGTGATGAAGGTGCACAGCATGGGTACGGCTCGAAGCACCCCTGACCTGTGGGAACTGACGGAATGACGATTTTCCGTCACTTCGCGATTCCCTATAGAGACTCTAAAGGGATACCGAGAACCGCGTTTGTTTCGTCATTCGTCATTGGGGATGCCCACAGCTGGGCCGCCAGCCGGCGCAGGGCGGGAACCCCTTGCGCTCTAGGTAGTGATGAGGCGGGAATCCTCGCGTCTTCGTTCACCTTGCTGGAGTGCACGCAGAGCACCCCGCCCCCATAGCGCTCCCGGTTTTTGGTAGTGCCCCCTGTTCTGGCTCCCGCGCTGCGGGTGTTGCTCACGCTGGTATCTGCGGCCAGCGCTGACGCGCACCCCGGCGCGGGGCCTTTTGCATGTGTGCCCACGGATATCCCTTGGAGGAATGTAGTGACCGAGACACGCGACCGAATCAACCTGCTGCGACGCCTAATTGGCGCCCTGTCGGATCTGGTCTGGATGGCCGTCGAATCAGGAGATGACGCCCGGCGAGCGCATTACCGGACTCTGCGCGAAGAGGCGACGACGGAGCTGGCCGCCCTGGTCCGCGCGGCTCACACTGGCGGTCGGCTGGCGGACGCCGAAGCAGAGCAGGCCCTGTCCCCGATCGCCAGTGTGGGGAGCGCCCATGCCTTCCGCTGACATGGCAAACATCCCACAGGCCGCCGAGGCCGCCCCTCACGCGCCAAGCGGGAGCCAGGAGGTCATCACAGACGCACCGGAGCCCGCAACGGGCGCTGAGACCATTGCCGCTCTGGAAGCGCGCATTGCTGAACTCACCGCACGCATTGCGGAGCTGGAGCAGGAGAAGGCCGACCGGGCCCGCGAGGACGCCATCACAGCACTGGCCGAGCGGTACCGCCTCCCCGCGCCAGTCCTGCGCAGTCTGGGCGACGTTCCTGCGGCAGAGCTAGAAGAGCGGGCACGCATTCTCAATGCGGCTATTCAGGAGCGAGATAGGCCACGAAACCCTCTCGGCCGTGGCGGGCTAGACCCCAACAACGCGAATGAGCGAAATGCGACGTGGGCGGGCGCATTCCAGCAGGCACGCGAAAACCGGAGCAAAGGAAACGGCAGCGCCACATTCACCGGCAACGTTCGATAATTCAGCGAACTCCAGGGAAAGAATCCTAACTTGAGCATGTTCACCACGTCGCCCGGCGTGACTGGGGTCACTCCCGACCATTACGCCGGGCTCATCATCCAGCCCGTGCAGGGCGAATCGGTGGCCTTTCAGGTCACTACCCAACTCACCACAGACGCCACCCGCACTCACCTCCCAATCGTGCAAGAGGATGCGGGGGCCGCCTGGACTCGTGAAGGCGATGACATCCCCGTGGAGGACGCCACGCTGGGTGAAGAGGTCGTGATCCCGGCCAAGGTTGCCGGACTCACAGTTGTCTCGTCGGAGCTAGCAGAGGACTCCAACCCGCAGGCTCAGCAGATCGTTGGTGACGGTCTGGCTCGCTCGATCGCCAGGAAGGTGGACGCCGCCTTCTACGGCAGTCTGCCGCACCCTGCACCACGTGGGCTGGAGGCTGTACCTGGCATCCATGCGGTGACGGCCGGGAAGAAGTGGACCAACCTAGACGCCTTTCTGGAAGCCATCGCGGCGGCGGAGACCGTGGGCGCCACACTCACCAGCTTCACTGCCCACCCCACCGATGCCCTGGCCCTGGCCCAGCTCAAGGAACAGACCGGCAGCAACAGGCCGTTGCTCGCCCCCGACCCGACCATGCCAACCCGGCGCGTCATCGCTGGCGTTCCCCTGTACGTCTCCCCGGCCGTCACGCCAGGCACTGTATGGGGCCTGCCCAAGGACCGCGTGTTCGTCGTACTACGACGTGACGTGAAGGTGGACGTGAGCGCGGACGCCTACTTCCAGTCGGACCAGGTGGCCGTACGCGGCACCATGCGCGTCGGCTTCGGTTACCCGCACCGGGCAGCGATCACGAAGGTGACGCTCACTCCATAGAGCGCGAGAGGGTCCTCACAATGTGAGGACCCTCTCCTCCGACCTGGGGGGTATACCCCTTCAGTCCATCACGCCGGACCGCAAGCGTATAGCGGCTCGGATTCTGTACGGGTTTCTAGGTTCCCGGTCTCAGACATGTCGCCGTGCCTCCCGCTGAACAGCGCTGACGGCAGTGTCAAGATCGGCGAGCATCTGGTTGGCGTCCCGAGTCTCTGCCGGTGAAAGCTGCCCACGCTGCACGTCAATTAGCCACTCATACAGTTGGTCCTTCAGTGCCATGGCGTGTGCCATGGCAAGGGTGGCGTCGATGACGAACCGCTCCGGACCCTCCAAGGCAACGGTGACGAGATGCTGATCCAACGAGTCGAATAGGGTCCCGACGTCACTCAAGCGGTCCAGCATGGTTGAGCCCTGTGCCGCCACTCCTGCGGGGCCGCGCACGATGATTGCTTCTGTGCAGGTGGCGAGGTGGCGCCGGAGCGCATGCATGTCCGCGAGAAATCCTGCGTATGCCTGTCTTCGGGCCTGTTTCTTGTGTATTCGCTCCGAGGATCTGGCTGTAAGGAACGAGCCTCCCCACGTCCCCAGTGCGCCCACCAGTGCGCCCAGTAGGGCCGCAACTCCCTGATCCATTAAGCCCCCGATAGTGATCGGATCATCACGGCCACCTTATGGGAGGTGACACCATGCCGGGCCCATCTCGAAGCGCAGTGACCAGCGCCGCAACAAGAGCGACGGCCCGGACCCAGTGAAGACCCCCAGCGGCGCAGCCCCGTCCCGCGCGCCCTATGGCGTGGGACGGGGCTTTCGCATGCCCATTCCTGGGATCGCTTGCTCAGCCGGCGGGAGCATGGCCGCCGGGCCGGATTGACGGACTCGCGTCGTACGGGTATGGGACGGGCATACGCTGGACGTGAGGGGACGGTGATCTCATGTCAACAGGGTTGGCTGACAACGTCAGGAAGTACCGCCGCACCGCAGGTCTGAGCCAAGAGGGACTGGCCGAAGCGTCTGACCTCTCGCTGAGCACGGTTCGCAAGGTGGAGCAAGGCGGACACGTGAGCATGGAGACTCTTCACGCCCTTGCGCGCGCGCTGAATGTCTCCACATCGGCGCTGTTTGCCACTGAGGCACCAAAGTCCGTGCTCAGTACGCAGGATGAGGCGAACCGTCGTTACCTGGTGGAGCTTCGACGGGCCCTCATGCCTCCTATCGCGCTCTCTGCGCCCCTCTCAGAACCTGTAGAAGCCGGAGAGCTGTCCAGCATCCGGCAAGGCGTACAGGACGGCCACGCGCTCTATCAGGCCGACCGGTACGGCGCGGTCGCAAAGCGGCTTCCCTCGCTACTCCGCACCTCTGAGGCTGCCGCGTCCGCCCTTGACGGCGAAGAGGGGCAACACGCCGTGATCGCGCGGGCTCATGCTCTATTGCTCACGGGTAAATATCTCACGCAGGTCCGGCAGTACGACATGGCCTATTACGCACTCGCTGAGGCGATCCGGCTTGCACGCGAGACGGGACAAACTCAGTTGGCAGCAACTGGAGTTGTGGGGCTGTGCTGGCTGTTGCTACGGCAGGACCGGTTTGACGAGAGTGAACAACTTGCGGCGCAGACGGCCGTGGAGATCGAACCGCGCATGTCGGAGGCAACGCCCGCACAGCTTGCTGTCTGGGGCGAGCTGTGGCTCAGGGTTGCCGCTGCTGCACGGAGGAACAACCGGCCAGATGTGGCGAACCACTCTCGTCGGATGGCGGCTGCTGCTGGAGGCGCGCTGGCGCGGGAACACGCGGACTTTCCTTCGCATTGGAGCGCATTTGGCCCTGTGACCGCTGAGGCAAAGGCCGTTGAGGACCTTGCCCTTGTGGGTGATGCGCGCGGCATTCTCCGTCGAGCCGATGAAGGACCGCTGAGTGCCAAAGCCGTGAAGAACTTTGGGAGGTTGAGCGCCAACAACTGGGGGCGCCACCGGCTCGACATTGCTAGGGCTCACGTCTTGCTGGGGTCTCATCAGGACGCCATGGACGAGCTGACCAACCTTCGTGACACCGCTGATGTGTGGTTGACCCATCAGCCCATGGCACGCCGCGTGATGACTGACATCCTCAAGACCCGTAAGCGGACGCTGACGGAAGACATGCGCAGCATGGCGGCTCATCTTGGGGTCGCCGGGTAGGTACTGCGAAGCGTGATACTTCGGCGGTATGCGCCAATGAACTACCGTTTACTGGACATGGGTTGGCCCTGTCAGTGCTCTTACGGTCGCTGTATCAAATCCAGCGGACCGAGGGGCCGAGGTGACGCAGAGAACTGAGGGTGACCGGAAGCGACGGCGCGGCATTGCCGACGCAGCGTCGGGCATGCCGCCCCGGTTGCTTCCATGGACCAGGGACGGCAAGGCGTGCTACCTGAGCACGGACGGTGGATCGGACAGCGTCCTGTCCCGCCTCGCTGACGACATGGAAGACGTTCAGCTTGCGATGGCCGGGGAAGTTCAGGAGGCGGCGGCAAAGGTCCTGGGCGACCCCATGTCACCTCACGTTGAGGTGAGGTACGCGGCGCTTCGCTTGTCCGAGTGCCTGCGCGAGGTTCGCAGAGTCGCGGAGAGTCGGGGAGCGCGTATCCCCGTACCGGATGACGAGGCCACCGACGATGGGCCCTCGCTGCCCGCTGAGGCGTTCGGATGATCACGCGAGCCGACGTGGGGCACAGGGTGCAAGACCATGCTGGACGAGTCGGCATCCTGCGGGACCTGATTCCGGACTACGTGGCCCCGGCAGACCCGCCCGGAGAGCGCCGTGAGCGGCCTGCGGCCTTCCTCCGCCCCGAAGGCGGGGGCGCTGAGTGGTTGGTCCCGCCAGACATCGTGAACCGCACATAGAAGCCCCTGGCGCTCCGTCATCCCGTGGCGGACGTTCGGGTAAGTCCCCCGACCGGATCAGCCTTGAGTAGGGACAGGTCGTGTCCCGTCTGAGCTGACGTGCTCAGGCTCTCGCCCCGGTCCGCCCCTTCGCTGGGGTGCTGCCCTGGGCAGTGAGGGCAACCGCTTCGGACCTAGGGAAGCCGGAGTACCCAAGCTCCCACCGGCTGTCTACACAGCGGTCGGCAGCCGGATGGGTGTTCCACCGCAATACGGCGCGGGGACCGTATCCCCGTACGTGCAGCGAAGGGATAGGCACCGTGAACGGAGTTCCCGAATTCGAGTTCCGCACGTCCAGCGCGTGCAAGTACGACCCGAACGACCGCCGTTGTGTCGAGGTGGCGACCAATGTTCCCGGCAGGGTGGCCGTCCGTAGCACCGTGACTGGCCGAACGGTCGAGTTCATGGCCGTTGAGTGGACCGACTTCCTGTCGGGTGCCAAGCTGGGTGAGTTCGACTTGTCGGCATAGGGAGACACCGTGCAGGAGTGTCCACGCTGCGGCGGCGACGCGGTACCGGACCCGGAACATGGGCGGGTGATCTGCTGCCTGTCGTGCTGGCACACCTGGGCGCTCCCGAGGGACACACGCTGTCCGGGCTTCCTGCCCCGTCTCATGCCCTCACTGCGGGTACTGAACGAATACCGGGACCTGAACCGCTGAATCCCACCACGGCCCCGGTCGGCGCGCTTCCCGTGCGCTGGCCGGGGCTTTCTGCTGCGTAGTCTGGCCGTATGACTGAGTCCTCCGGCGAGCCGCCCGTAAGGTGTACAAGAGTCCTCCTCGCCGAGGATCAGGGAATGATGCGGGGCGCGCTGGCGCTGCTGCTCGGCCTGGAGGAGGACATGGAGGTCGTGGCCCAGGTGGCGGCGGGCGATCAGATCGTCTCCGCCGCCCTGGACGCCCGGCCCGACATCGCGCTCCTGGACATCGAACTCCCCGGCTGCAGCGGCCTGGACGCCGCGGCCGACCTGCGCGAACAGCTGCCGTCCTGCAAGGTGCTGATCGTGACGACCTTCGGCCGCCCCGGCTATCTGCGCCGCGCCATGGAGGCCGGGGCGTCCGGTTTTCTGGTCAAGGACGGTCCCGTGGAGGAGCTGGCGGCGGCGATCCGGCGCGTGCTGGCCGGGGAACGGGTCATCGACCCCGCTCTCGCCGCGGCCGCCCTGAGCGCCGGCCCCAGTCCGCTCACCCCGCGCGAACGCGATGTCCTCACCGCGGCCGTGGACGGCGCCACGGTCGCCGACATCGCCGGCAAACTCCATCTGTCCCAGGCCACGGTCCGCAACTACCTCTCGGCGGCCATCGGGAAGACCGGGACCCGCAACCGCATGGAGGCGGTACGGGCGGCGCGGCGCAACGGCTGGCTGTAGGGCGGGGCCGCCGGCCGGGCCGGGGACCCGCGCTCAGTTCTGCGCGACGTCCGCCTGACGGCGAGGCAGGGCGAGGATCATCAGCAGGATGCTGCCGAGCAGCACCACCGACCCGACGTGGAAGGCCAGGCCGTAGCCGTCCGCCAGCGCCGCACGGCCGTGGCCGCCGGCGATCCGGGAGGCGGCGATCGTGGAGAGGACCGAGAGACCGAGCGCGCCGCCCATCTGGCGGGAGGTGTTGATCAGACCGGCGACCAGTCCCTGGTCGGCGGGATCGGCGCCGGAGGTAGCGATGGAGGCGACCGGCGTGGCGGTCAGGCCCGCGCCGAGCGCCATCAGGATGCCGGGGCCCAGGATGGTGCCGAGATAGGTGCCGTCGGCGTCCATCGTCCCCTGCCAGACCATGCCGCACGCGGAGATCACCGCGCCCCCGACGGCCAGGCTCTTGGCGTCCATCCGGTTCATCAGCCGTGGGGCGATCTTCGAGCCCAGGACGATGGACAGCGAGTGCGGAATGAAGGAGAGCCCCGCCTCAAGTGGTGTGTAGGCCAGCACGTTCTGCGCGTAGAGGGACAGGAAGTACCACATCGAGAACATCGCGGCGCCGGCCAGCATCATCGCCGCGTTCGCGGAGGAGACCGAGCGCAGCCGGAAGAGTCCCAGCGGCATCAGCGGGGCCTTGGCGCGCGCCTCGACGGCGATGAAAGCGGCGAGCACGACGAGCCCGGCGGCCAGCGGCACCAGCGCGGCCGCCGAGGTCCAGCCGTCCGTCTCGGTCTGCACGATGCCGTACGCCACCAGTCCGAGGCCGGCGGTCACCAGGAGCGCGCCGGGCACGTCGAGGCGCCGCCCGGTGTCCTGCCGGCTCTCGGTGAGCCACAGCACCGCGCCGATCAGCACCAGCGCCCCGACCGGCACATTGATGAGCAGCACCCAGCGCCACGACAGATACTCGGTGAGCACCCCGCCGACCAGACCGCCCACCGCGCCGCCGCCCGCGCCGACCGCCGTCCAGGTGGCTATCGCCTTCGTACGGGCCGGGCCCGCCGGGAACGACGTCGTCAGGATGGTGAGGGTGGCCGGGGAGAGCACCGCGGCGCCGACGCCCTGGATCGTACGGGCCGCGATCAGCTGCCAGGGCTCCTGGGCCAGTCCGCCGGCCAGGCTGGCGATGGTGAAGAGCGCCAGCCCCAGGACGAAGATCCGCTTACGGCCGAAGAGGTCGGCGGCCCGGCCGCCGAGGAGCATGAAGCCCGCGAAGGTGATGACGTAGGCGTTGACGATCCACTGCAGGCCCAGTTCGCTCAGGCCGAGGCCGGTCCGCATGGCGGGCAGCGCCACATTCACGACGGAGACGTCCAGGATGACGATGAACTGTCCGGCGCAGACCAGCAGCATCACCAGCCAGGGCGGTGCGGCCTTGCGACGTTCGGTCGTGGACAGCGTGGCGGGGGTGGCTATCGGGGGCATGCGGACCATGCTCGCATTCGTCGCTTGCGCCCTGCATCGACTTATCGGCGCATCCCGCCGCTGCCGGGAGACCTAGGCCTTATGACGTAGCCGGGGCGGGCGGCGGGGAGGCTGCGGGATGGGGGGCGGGCGACCCTTAGGGGATGTCCCCTAAGGGATATCCCCTAAGGGTAGGGAGGCCCCCTTGCGGGCCAACTACCCAAAGCGGAGCCGGAGTTAACGCGGCCGACGGAGGCCGCGGCAGGGTCGGCGGAGGCCGGGCGAGAGCTGGCTGAGGCCGCGCCAGGGCCCGGCGGAGGCGGCACCGGAGCTCGCGGAGGCGATGCCGGGACCCTCACCTCCGCAGCATCGTCACCACCGCCGCACCCCCCAGCCCGATGTTGTGTGCCAGCCCCACCCGGGCGCCCGGCACCTGGCGCTCGCCCGCGGTGCCCCGTAGCTGCCACACCAGTTCGGCGGTCTGGGCGAGCCCGGTCGCGCCCAGTGGGTGGCCCTTGGAGATCAGCCCTCCGGACGGGTTGACGACCCAGCGGCCGCCGTATGTCGTCGCCCCGTCGGCGATCAGCTTGCCCGCCTCGCCGTCGGCGCACATGCCCAGCGCCTCGTACGTCAGCAGCTCGTTGACCGAGAAGCAGTCGTGGAGTTCGATGACGTCCACATCCTCGATGCCGAGCCCGCTCGCCGCGTAGACCCGGCGGGCGGCGGCCCGCGACATCGGCTTGCCGACGACGTCGATGCAGGAGCCGGAGGCGAAGCTGTCGTCGGTGTCCGTCGTCATGGCCTGGGCGGCGATCTCCACCGCCCGGTCGGCCAGGCCGTGTTCGCGGACGAACCGCTCGGAGGCGATGACGGCCGCGGCCGCGCCGTCCGAGGTCGGTGAGCACTGGAGCTTGGTCAGCGGCCGGTGGACGGTCCTGGCGGCGAGGATCTCCTCGACCGTGTAGACGTCCTGGAACTGGGCGTGGGGGTTGTGCGCGGAGTGCCGGTGGTTCTTGGCGCCGACCGCGGCGAGCTGTTCGGCGGTGGTGCCGTAGCGCTCCATGTGCTCGCGTGCCGCGTTGCCGAAGATCTGGGCGGTGGGCGGGGTCATCTCGAAGCCGTGGGCGGCGGCCATCACGCCGTAGTGGCGGGCCACCGGCGACGTCGCGAAGTCGCTCTCACCGCCGCCCCCGCCCAGCGCGCCGCGTTTCATCTGCTCGAAGCCGAGCGCCAGCACACAGTCGTTGATGCCCGCCTCGACGAACTGGCGCGCCATCATCAGCGCCGTCGAACCGGTCGCGCAGTTGTTGTTGACGTTGTAGACGGGGACACCGGTCAGCCCGAGTTCGTACGCGGCGCGCTGGCCGGCCGTCGAGGCCTGGTAGCAGTAGCCGACCGGCACCTGCTCGACGGACTCGTATCCCACGCCGGCGTCGGCGAGCGCCTTGCCGCCCGCCTCCTTCGCCATGTCCCAGTACTGCCAGTCGCGCGTCTCGGGCTTCTCGAATTTCGTCATCCCGACGCCGGCGATGTACGCCTTGCCAGCCATGCGTGTCCTCCTGGAGAGGTAGCGGTGCGTCAGATCAGGGGGCGGGGCTCGGGATCGCGGGGCAGGCCCAGCAGCCGTTCCGCGACGACATTCAGCTGCACCTGGGTGGTGCCGCCCGCGATGGTCAGACAGCGGGACATCAGGAACCCGTGGAGGGCCCGTTCGCCCGCGCCCTCGCGGACCGCGCCGGCCGGTCCGAGCAGTTCCAGCGCCAGCTCGGCGACCTTCTGCTGGTGCGGGGTCTGCACCAGCTTGCGGATGGAGGCGCCGGCGCCCGGCTCGAGGCCCGACACCTGCTGGAGGGTGGTCCGCAGCCCGATGCACCCCAGCGCATGTGCCTCGGCGGCCAGCGCGCCCACCCGCGCGCGTACGGATCCGTCCAGCTCCGCCGAGCGGTCGATGAGCGCCGCCAGCCCCGTGTCGAAGGTCAACTGGTCGGCCATATGGACGCGTTCGTTGTCCAGGGTGGTGCGGGCGACCCGCCAGCCGTTGTCGACCTCGCCGATCACCGCATCGGCAGGCAGCAGCACATCGTCGAAGTAGACCTCGCTGAAGAGCGCGTCGCCGGTGATCTCCTTCAGCGGGCGGACGTCGATCCCCGGAGTCTTCATGTCGACGACGAAGAACGTCAGGCCCTTGCGCTTGGGCGCGTCCGGGTTCGTCCGGGCGAGGAGGATGCCGTGGCCGGCCGACCGGGCCGCCGAGGTCCACACCTTCTGGCCGTTGATGCGCCAGCCGCCGTCCGGACCGTCCACCCGCTCGGCGCGGGTCCGCAGCGAGGCCAGATCCGATCCCGCCTCCGGCTCGGAGAACAGCTGGCACCAGAGCAGCTCACCGCGCAGCGAGGGCAGCAGATACCGCTCCTTCTGCTCCTCGGTGCCATAGGCGATGAGGGAGGGGACGACCCACGTGGCGATGCCCAGGTCGCTGACCTTGACCCCGGCCTCCGCCAGCTCCTCCTGGATGACGAGCTGCTGGACGGGGCCGGCGCCGAGACCGTAGGGCCTGGGGAGGTGCGGGGCGGCGTACCCGGTGGGGGCGAGTTCGCGGCGTACGGCCGCCGGGTCGAGGCCGCGTACGGCGTCGATGACCGTCCGGGCCTCCGCCCGGTGTGCCGCCGCCTCCGCCGGGAGTTCCAGGCGCAGCTCGCGGCGGGCGCCGTCCGCGGCGTGGCGGGCGGCCCGCAGCCGGTGGCTGTCGCCGCCGCCGAGCAGCTGGCGGGCGACGGTGGCCCGGCGCAGATGGAGATGGGCGTCGTGTTCCCAGGTGAAGCCGATGCCGCCGAGGATCTGGATGCAGTCCTTGGCGCAGGTGAACGCGGCGTCCAGGGCGGTGGCGGTGGCGAGCGCGGCGACCAGGCCGCGGACCTCCGGCGTCCCGCCCAGGGCGCGGGCGGCGTCCCAGACCAGGGCGCGGGCCTGTTCGCCGCGCACGAGCATGTCGGCGCAGAGGTGTTTGACCGCCTGGAACTGGCCGATCGGACGGCCGAACTGCTCGCGTACGGCGGCGTGTTCGGCTGCGGTGTGCAGGGCCCAGGCGGCCGTCCCGCAGCCCTCGGCGGCGAACAGGACCCCGGCCAGATCGCGGACGAGGGCGCTGTCGACGGCCAGGAGGCGGTCGGCGGGCACCAGGACGCCGTTCGCGGCGACCTCGGCGGTCGGCCGGGTGGGGTCGGCGCTCTCCTGGACGCGTACGGACAGCGCCGCGGCGTCGACGGCCAGCCACAGCGTGCCCCCGGAGGCCTCCGCCGCCAGCACGACCAGGTCCGCGTCGCCACCGGCCAGGACCGGCGGTGCGGTCCCGTCCAGGACATAGCCGTCCGTTTCCTCGACGGCGGTGAGCGTGCCCGGACCGAGGGCGACGGCGCCGAGGAGTTCGCCGGCCGCCAGGGCCCGTACGAGATCCCGTACGCGGCCCCGCCGTCCGCCGCGGCGGAGCAGCTCGGCGGCGAGGGTGGTGGGCAGATACGGGCCCGGGAGCGCGGCGCGGCCCATCTCCTCCAGGACGACGGCGAGGTCGAGCAGTTCGCCGCCGCCCCCGCCGTCGGCCTCGGGCAGATGCAGTCCGAGCAGGCCCTGCGCGGCGAGCGCATCCCAGTGGGCGGGCCTGCCGTGCCGCCCGGGCGGGGCGTCGAGCAGCTTGCGGATCTCCTCGGGCGGTACGGCCCGGGCGGCCCAGCCACGTGCGGCCTCGGCCAGGTCACGATGGTCTTGCGTGATTCCGATGCCCATACCAGGCAGACTAGAACACGTTCCATTCTGATGGAAGGTCAGGATGGACAGGGAGCCAGGAGGGACAGGAGGAGCAGGAAGGGCAGGAAGGGCAGGAAGGCCGCGAGGATCCGGGAAGAACCGGGGAACGCACAGAGAGGCCGCGACGGCTCCGGAGCGGGCCGAAGCGGCAAGGGTGGCGCGAAGCGGCCCCCGCGGATCCGGCGGGGCCGGTTCCATTCGGCAGGAAACAGTCCGGATCCGAAAAGGAAACGGTTCGGTGAATTTCCGTCGCAGGCCGCCAATATCCGTCCCGGCCCACTTGCCTCTCCCCGGCACAGCCGATCCCGCCCGCCCCGAATTCCCCGCACTCCCGCATTCGGACATCGGGTAATCGGACGGCGGAAAATGCGAACCCACACGGTGAACCCACACGGTGAACCCCCACGGTGAAGCGGCGTCGTGTACCGGCGCGATGAACCGGTGTGCCGATATCCGGAATCGGAATATGTGATTCCGGGAGGGCGCCGGCCGGGATTCGGCTCGCGGCGGATACCGCCGCCGGGTACCCGCACGCCGCCCGCTCCGCCCCGTACGGCAGCATGAGCCGACCAGCCCCGACCCGCACCATCAGGAGGAAGCCCATGGCCGCTCCCACGGCTCCGACCGCGCCCCAGCCGGAGATTCTCGCCGCGTTCGAGGCGGCGAAGGGCTTCATGCCCGCGGACGAGGGACTCGCCCTGTACGGCGCGGCGGTCGAGGCGGCGGGGCTCGGGCTGCCGCTGGTGGAGGTCGGCACGTACTGCGGCCGGTCCACCATCCTGCTCGCGGACGCCGCGCGGGCCGCGGGCGTGATGGCCGTCACCGTCGACCACCACCGGGGCAGCGAGGAGCAGCAGCCGGGCTGGGAGTACCACGACCCGACGGTCGTCGACCCGGAGGTCGGCCGGATGGACACGCTGCCCGCCTTCCGCCGCACCCTGCACGCGGCCGGCCTGGAGGAGCATGTGATCGCCATGGTGGGCCGGTCCCCGCAGGCCGCGGCCGTCTGGCAGGCGCCGGTCGGCCTGGTGTTCATCGACGGCGGGCACACCGACGAGCACGCCACCGCCGACTACGAGGGCTGGGCGCCGCATATCGCACCCGGCGGCCTGCTGGTCATCCACGACGTCTTCGCGGACCCGGCGGACGGCGGCCAGGCGCCGTACCGCATCTACCGGCGGGCCCTGGAGTCCGGCGCCTTCACCGAGGCCGCGGCGCACCGGTCGCTGCACGTCCTGCGGCGCACCGGCTCCGGCATCTGACCCGCCGGCCGCGGCAGCCGGACGGGCCGGACGGGGGCTTCCGGCCGCGCGGGCTACGATCGCGGGCGTGTCGAACGGCAGTACCTTCCCCCCGCCCCGCCGCCTGCGCGGTACCACCGTCCTCGTCGTCCTGGCCGCCGTCCTGGTGGCCGCCGGCGCGGGTTATCTGGTCCTCCGGTGGCTGAGAGGCGACGGCGGGGAGCCGCCACGGGCCGCGCACCCCGCGCCGTCCGGGACCCGGCACGAGCCGGACAAAAAAGACGGCAAGGGGGGCACGGGCGACGGCTCCCATGACTCCGGCCCCGGCTCCCACAAGGGGAACCCGCACGGCAGCCTCAAAGGAAAGACCGTGGTCCTCGACCCGGGCCACAATCCGCGCAACCGCGATCACACCCGGGAGATCGCCCGGCTGGTGGACATCGGCAATGAGCGCAAGGAGTGCGACACCACCGGCACCTCCACCAACACCGGTTACGCCGAGGCGTCGTTCACCCTGGACGTCGCCCACCGGGCCCGTAAGCTCCTCGAGCGCCAGGGCGCCAGGGTCGTCCTCACCCAGGACGGCGACCACCCGTACGGCCCGTGCGTGGACGAGCGCGCCGCCACCGGGAACAAGAAGCGCGCGGACGCCGCGGTCTCCATCCACGCGGACGGCTCGGCGGCCGGCAACCGCGGTTTCCATGTCATCCTGCCGGCGCGCGTGACGGCGGGCGCGGCCGACACCTCCGCGATCGTCGCGCCGTCCCGCCAGTTGGGCGAGCGGCTGGCGGGCCGGTTCCTGGCGGTCACCGAAAGCGCGCCGTCCAATTACATCGGCGACGGCACGGGTCTTGACGTACGCTCCGATCTCGGCGGTCTCAACCTCTCCACGGTGCCGAAGGTGTTCATCGAGTGCGGCAATATGCGCGATCCGAAGGACGCCGCGCATTTGACCGACGCCGAGTGGCGGCAAAAGGCGGCGCGCGGGATCACCGAGGGCATTACGGACTTCTTGACGAGCTGACCCAGCCCGGGTACGGCATCCGGTCGGCCCTTGATACGACACCGCATACCGCACTCCGTACGGCATTCCGTACAGGAACCGATACCAAGAAGACGGCCCGGCGGATTCGGCGACGGGTTCCCCTTTACGATGGGTCCCTGCCGTGCCTCGCACCGCGCGCGCCAGCGACAGCGTCGACCAGATCCACGAAAACGACAAAGGACCCTTACGTGAACATCCGCTCCCTCACTCGAGGCGACGGCGTGGTGATCGGAGCAGCGGTGTTGCTGTTCATCGCCTCGTTCCTCAACTTCATCTCTCAGAGCTGCACCGGCACGTGCCCGAGCAGGGAAATGCCCAACGGCTGGGATTCCGAACTCTTCCCGGTGCTGCCGTCGGTCTTCCTCGCCGGCATCTTCGCCGCGGCGCTGATCGTGGCCGGCCGCGCGCTGGGCGAGCGCAAGTTCTTCGGCCTGGAGCTCAGCCAGCTCGGCATCGGGTTCAGCGTGTTCGCCACCTGGTCCTCGCTGTGGACGCTGTTCGACGGCCCCGGCCGCGGCTTCACCTTGGACGGCTCCAAGCAGACCATCGGTATCGGCGCCATCCTCGCCTTCATCGCCCTCCTGGCCATGGCCGGTGCGGCGGTGGCCACCAGCCAGGTGCCCGCCCTCAAGGCCGCACTGGTCCCGGACAAGCCGGCCGGCGCCCCGTCCCCGTACGGCGCGGCCCCCAACGCCGGCTACGGCTACCCCGGCGCCCAGCAGCAGGCCCAGCCCGGCCAGGGCTACGGCTACCCGGGCGGCCAGCAGCAGCCGCAGCCCGGCCAGCCCCAGCCCGGCCAGCCCCAGCCGGGCCAGCCGTACGGCCAGCAGCCCCCGGCCGACGCGACGGCCGGCGGCCCGCAGGGTGCGGCGGCCCCGGCGGGTGCCACCCCGGCGGGCGGCACTCCGGGCGACTTCGCTCCGTTCTGGTTCGCGGTGCCCGTCGCCCGTCCGCTCTACGGCGAGGACGGTTCCCCGGCGCCGATCGCCGAGCTGGCGCCCGGCACCTGGTACCTGGCGGTCGAGCAGCGCGGCCAGGCCCTGATCGCGCAGACGCAGGACGGCCGGCGCGGCGTTCTTCAGGACACCACCGGCATCCAGCGCGGCTGACCCGGACGTCGCCGAACGCGCAGCGGTCCTTTCCGCGGCCCCTCGCCCCTCACGGGCGGGGGGCCGTTGCCTTGTCCGCGGCCCGGCCGTACAGTTCGCCCGAACGGCAGTCCTGACGACCCGTCAGAAGCCGGCGTGAGCGTGAACCCGTGAGGGAGCGGCCGTATGCGACTCGGTCTGGCACTGGGCTACTGGGGCCGCAGCCCCGACCCCCGGCACCTCGAACTCGCCCGCGAGGCCGAACGCCTGGGCTATGACTCGGTGTGGACCGCGGAGGCCTGGGGTTCGGACGCCTTCACCGCGCTGACCTGGATCGCCGCCCACACCTCCCGTATCAAACTCGGCACCGGCATCGCCCAGATGGCCGCCCGTACCCCCACCGCCACCGCCATGCACGCGCTCACCCTCGACCATCTCTCCGGGGGCCGGGTGCTGCTGGGGCTGGGGCTGTCCGGGCCGCAGGTCGTGGAGGGGTGGTACGGGCGGCCGTTCCCCAAGAGCCCGCTGACCGCCACCCGCGAATACGTGGACGTGATCCGCCAAGTGCTGCGGAGGGAGGGGCCGGTGGCGGTGGACGGGCTGTTCCACCCGCACCCCTACCGCGGCCCGGACGGCACCGGCCTCGGCAAACCGCTCCGGCCCATCACCCACCCGCTGCGCGCGGAGCTGCCCGTCCTCCTGGGCGCGGAGGGCCCCAAGAACATCGCCCAGACGACCCGGATCGCGGACGGCTGGCTGCCGCTGTACTGGTCGCCGCTGCGTACGGATGTCTACCGGGCCTCGCTGGCGGAGGCACCGGACGGCTTCCTCGTCGCCCCCATGGTGCGCGCCGTGGTCTGCGACGACGTGGCCGAGGGGCTGCTGCCGGTCAAGGCGATGCTCGGCTTCTACATCGGCGGCATGGGGCATGCGGCGAAGAACTTCCACGCCGATCTGATGGCCCGGATGGGGTACGAGGCCGAGGCGCGGCGGATCCAGGAGCTGTTCCTCCAGGGCCGCAAGGAGGAGGCGGTACTGGCCGTGCCGGATGCCTTCGCGGATGAGATCTCGCTGGTCGGCCCCCGTGAACGGATCGCGGAGCGGCTGGAGTTGTGGCGCCGGGGCCCGGTCACCGACCTGCTGGTGACGGCCCCGGACCCGCGGACGCTACGGATTCTGGCGGAGCTGAACTCCTGACCGCGCGGGTGGGCGCCTCAGAAGGTCGCCCAGTTCAGCCACCGGTCGAGCAGGCCCCGGTCGCCCAGCACCTCGACCCGGTCGCTGTCGGCGGGCAGCCGGCGGTAGATGACGCGGAGAATGTCGGTGAGCGGGCCGCGCAGGGCGGTCGTCGCCTTCTCGTGTGTGCGGCGGTGGACGAGGGCGTCGCCGGTGAGGTCGAGGAACCATTCGGCGTTGAGGGCGGGCGGGGTGTCGGTGGCGTGGAGATGGATGCTGCGGCCGGGTCCGAACAGCTCCGCGGCCTGCTCGGCGCGGCGCTCGGCGAGCACCGGCAGGGCGCACAGCTGGAGCCACTCCTCCAGGCAGTCGGCGGCGACGTCCTGGGGGACCTCGAAGCCGGCGCCCGCGGTCAGCGCGGCGTCCGCCCGGTGGATCACCGTCTCATGGGTCATTCGGCGGGCCCAGAAGCCCGACCGCTGCACCGGCGACCAGGTCCACACCTCGACGTCGGGACCGGCCTCGCGCAGCGCCGCCACGGTCTGCTCGGCGCCCTCGGCGAGCCAGGCGTCCAGGGCTTTGCCGTCGGTGCCCTCGGGCCCTGTCAGCACCTGGGACTTGAGGCTGACGAACTCGGTGGAGCGGCTGGCGACGATGGTGCCGGCCCAGCGGTGGGCACCGCCGACATGCCGGGCGAGATCGGCCAGGGTCCAGTCAGGACAGGTGGGCACGGTCGCGGAGAGATCGGCGTCGCGCAGCAGGGACCGGAACTGGTCGCTTTCGGCGAGGAGTTGGTCGCAGTAACGGTCGTGGCTGAGTGATCCTTGCAGAGTCATGACCGCACGCTAACGCGCAGGCCGCCTCCTCAGCCCTTCACTTTCAACTGTGCGGCGGACGGGACCTTGTCGGTCAGCATGGCGCCCACGCTCCAGCCCGCCCCCTTGACCTCGTTGATGACGTTCTGGAACGAGCCGATGTCGCCGGCGTTCACCTCCCCCTTGCTCAGCCTGCCGCCCAGGTTCTTGAGGGACTCGATGCGGTGGGAGAGCGGGGCGACGGCCTTGGCCAGCTCCGGGTCGCCCTGGGCGTTGTGTACCGCGGCCTTGAGCCTGTTGTACGTGAACACCCCCGCCAGCCCCGCCTTGACCAGCGCCAGCGTCCGCCCGCTCGCGTCCTTGTCGAACTTTCCGGCCTGGTACGGCTCGATGATCCACTGGTAGGAGGCGCCCGCCGCCAGTCCCGCGTTGGTGACGAACCGGACCTTGGCGAGGTTCTGGTGCTGCGCGGCGCCGGTCCCGTCGGGCGCCGTCGTACCGGAGCCGCCGTTCATCGCCGAGGGCTCGCAGGCCACGGCGCCCAGCGTCAGGGTGCAGACCAGCAGCGGCGCGACGGCGGCCCGGCGCAGCGGCAGCCGGGGGTGCGGGCGGGTCGGGGGGTGGGGCACGGCGCGCCTCCGGCGGGTCGGGTCGTCTGCGGACGTACGTCCGCAGCCTGACCCGGTCGCGGGGGACCCGCCACCTGGAGACCGCCGAACGGGTAGCCAAGCCCCCCGGAAGGGACTAGCGGCAGCAGTCGGGGTCCAGGCCGGTGGGCAGCCGCTCCCCGCCGAACACCGTCGTGGTCGCCTCGTCGCCGCCCAGCGCGGCCACCGCGAGCAGCAGCGAGCCGGCCGTCCAGGAGGTGAGCTCCCGTGGCCAGATCGCATCGTCCTCGAAGACGTACCCCGTCCAGTACATGCCGTCCTCGGCGCGCAGATGCTGGATCCAGGTGAGGATCTGCACCGCCCGCTCCGACTCCCCCATCGCCCACAGCGCAAGCGCCAGTTCGGCGCTCTCGCCGCCGGTGACCCAGGGGTTGGGCAGCACACAGCGCACTCCCAGGCCGGGTACGACGAAGCGGTCCCAGTCCGCGTCGATCCGGGCGCGGGCGTCCGCGCCGCGCACCGCGCCGCCCAGGACCGGGTAGTACCAGTCCATGGAGTAGCGGGACTTGTCCAGGAACCGTTCGGGGTGGCGGCGTATCGCATGGCCCAGGCGGCCGACGGCCAGCTCCCAGTCGGGCTGCGGCTCCTCGCGCTGCTCGGCGAGGGCGAGGGCGCAGCGCAGCGCCTGGTAGACGGAGGACGAGCCGGTCAGCAGGGCGTCGGTCACCGGCGTCCCGTCGTCCTCGCGTTTCCAGCCGATCTCGCCGCCGGGCTGCTGGAGCTCCAGGACGTACTCGATGGCCGCGTAGACCGCCGGCCACATGCGGTCGAGGAAGGTCTCGTCGCCGGTGGACAGGAAGTGGTGCCAGACGCCGACCGCGATATAGGCGCAGAAGTTGGTCTCCCGGCCGCGGTCGGTGGGCTCCTCGGCGTCACCGTCGGCATAGGCGGCGTACCAGGAGCCGTCCGGATTCTGATGCCGCACCAGCCAGTCGTACGCCGCCTCGGCGCGCTCGTGCTCACCGGCCGCGTCCAGGGCCATGGCGGCCTCGGTGTGGTCCCACGGGTCGAGGTGATGACCGCGGAACCAGGGGATCGCGCCGTCCTCGCGCTGGGTGGCCAGGATGCCCGCGACCGTGCGCGCCGCCTGTTCGGCGGTGAGCACCCCCGGCAGCACCAGCCGTTCGGTACGCCCGGGACTCGTCACTTGGCGGCTCCGGAGGCGCGCTTGGCGGGGGACTTCGCGGCGGTCTTGGACGCCTGCTTGGCGGTCGGCTTGGCAGCCGGCTCGGCGGCCTTGGCGGCACGCTTGGCGGCGGGCCGGGCGGGCTCGGCGGCCGCGGGTTCGGCCGCCTCCTCGGCGGACGGCGCCTCCGGCAGATGCGGCTTGGTGGCGTAGGCGACGAAGCTCTTGCCGATGAGGGGGTTGAGCGCCTGCTCGGCAAGTCTCGTGGCCAGCGGCTTCTTCATGATGTCCCAGACCAGCAGCTTGTGGTACGCCTTCACCGGCAGCGCCTTGTCGTTGTCCACCCCGAACGCGCACTTGAGCCACCAGTAGGGGCTGTGCAGGCCGTGCGCGTGATGGGTCCCGTACGGCTCGAGGCCCGCCTCCCGCATCTTGCCGAGCAGTTCGTCCGCGCGGTAGATGCGGATATGGCCGCCCTCGACCTCGTGGTAGGCGTCGCTGAGCGCCCAGCAGATCTTCTCCGGTCCGTAGCGGGGCACGGTGACGGCGATCCGCCCACCGGGGCGCAGGACGCGGACCATCTCGGCGAGCACGCCCTTGTCGTCCGGGATGTGCTCCATGACCTCGGAGATGATGACGACGTCGAAGCTCTCGTCGGGGAAGGGCAGGGCCAGCGCATCGCCCTCCATGGCGGTGGCGGAGGCGCCGGCCGGGGCCTCGCCGGCCTCCTTCATCGCGGCGAACCACTTGGCGACCTCGCGGATCTCCTCGCCGTTCTGGTCGAGGGCGACGACCTGCGCGCCGCGCCGGTAGCACTCGAAGGCGTGCCGGCCGGCACCACAGCCCAGGTCGAGCACGCGGTCGCCCGGGGCGAGCGGGAAGCGGGAAAAGTCGACGGTCAGCACGGCGTTCTGCTTTCGTCCGGCGGTTGGTGGCGGGTTGCTAGGTCGGGTGCTAGGTGCGGCGGGCGGCGGCGGTGCGGGCGCCCTGGAGGGCGATGGCCTCGCGGTAGCGCTCGGCGGTGCCGATGGCGGCCTGCCGCCAGGTGAAGCGGGCCAGAACGCGTTCCCGGCCGGCCGCGCCGAGGCGGCGGCGGAGCGCATCGTCGCCCAGGAGGCGGAGCAGTCCGGCGGCGAGCGCACCCGCGTCCCCCGGGGGCACCGCCAGGCAGGTCTCGCCATCGGGCCCGGCGACCTCGGGAATGGCTCCGCCGGTGGTGGCCAGCAGCGGCGTCCCGGTGGCCATCGCCTCGGCGGCCGGCAGCGAGAACCCCTCGTAGAGGGAGGGCACACAGGCGATCTGGGCGCTGCGCACGAGATCGACGAGCTCCGCGTCCGTGATCCCCTTGACGAACTCGATGGCGCCGGACAGGCCGAGCCGTTCGATGGCGGCGGCGACCGGTCCGTCGTCGGCGCGCTTGCCGACGACCACCAGATGCGCTTCGGGGTTCTCCGTACGGACCTTGGCGAGCGCCTCGACGAGGTGGATCAGGCCCTTGAGGGGGACGTCGGCGCTGGAGGTGGTGACGATCCGGCCCGGCACCTCGGGGACGGAGGGGCCGGGCGAGAAGAGGTCGGTGTCGGCGCCGATGGGGACGACGTGGATCCGGCCGGGGTGGACGCCGAGATCGTCGACGATCTCCTGGCGGGAGGAGCCGGAGACGGTCAGGACGGACGGCAGGCGGCGGGCGACGCGCTTCTGCATCCGGGTGAATCCGTACCAGCGGCGGACGGAGGCGCGGCGTTTCCAGTCGGCGGCGGCGTTCAGGTCGAGGCGGCGGTCGACGGTGATGGGGTGGTGGATGGTGGTGACCAGCGGCGCACCGAGCGCGCCGGGGCCGCCGAGCAGGCCGTATCCGAGGGTCTGGTTGTCGTGGACGACGTCGAACTGTCCGCGGCGGGCGGCGAGATGACGCCGGGCGCGCAGGGAGAAGGTCAGCGGTTCGGGGAAGCCGCCGGTCCACATCGTGCCGACCTCGAGGGCGTCGATCCAGTCGCGGTACTCGCCGCGCTTGGGTGTGCGGAACGGGTCGGGCTGGCGGTAGAGGTCGAGGCTGGGCAGCTCGGTCAGCGTCACACCGTCGTCGAGGACGGGATAGGGCTGGGCGCCGACGACCTCGACGGTGTGGCCCAGCCGTGCCAGCTCGCGCGAGAGGTGCCGTACATAGACGCCCTGACCGCCGCAGAACGGGTTCCCCTTATAGGTGAGCATCGCGATGCGCAGGGGGCGGTCGCCGTCGGTCGGGGCGGCGGCCGAGGGGGCCTCCACCGGGCGGGGCGCGGCTGCCTGGACGGCCTCTGCGGTCACGCTCGGCCCCCTTCTCACTGGACTTTCGCCGGAGCGTAACCGCTGGCGGTAATCTAGAACAAGTTTCAGAACTGATCGGCGGACGATCGGCTACTGATCAGTTCGGAAGGCTTCGAATCTACCGGCCGGACGGAAGGGGAACAGAGGCGCACCAGGTGATTCGCGCCACGACCCGAGCCCCTGCCATGCTGTGCCGATCACACCACCGGCACTCACCGCATCGCGGACGGAAAGCCACGGAATGGGACATATGACTACGGAATCCAAGGCGGCCCGGGCGGCCGGGCCGACGCTTCCCTCGAGTCCTCCCCTGACCGAGCGTCAGGAGGCCCGGCGCCGCCGCATCCTGCACACCAGCGCCAAGCTGGCCAGCCGTGGCGGCTTCGACGCCGTACAGATGCGGGAGGTGGCGGAGTCCTCGGGCGTCGCGCTCGGCACCCTCTACCGCTACTTCCCCTCCAAGGTGCATCTGCTGGTCGCCACCATGCAGGACCAGCTCCAGCACATGCACGAGACGCTGCGCAAACGGCCGCCCACGGAGGAGGACCCCGGCGCCCGGGTCGCCCAGACCCTGATGCGGGCGTTCCGGGCGCTGCAGCGGGAGCCGCATCTCGCGGACGCGATGGTGCGCGCGCTCACCTTCGCCGACCGTTCGGTCAGCCCCGAGGTGGACACCGTCTCCCGGCTGACCACCGCGATCATCCTGGACGCGATGGGGCTGGAGGGGCCCGCCACCCCGGAGCAGCTGTCCGCGGTCCGGGTCATCGAGCACACCTGGCACTCCGCGCTGATCACCTGGCTTTCGGGGCGGGCGTCGATCGCCCAGGTGAAGATCGACATCGAGACGGTGTGCCGACTGATCGAGGTCACGGCACCGGGGGCCGACACGGCACCCGGAGCGGGGAGGCGAGGGAAGCCGGGGGCCGGGGCGGGGCGTTGACTCGCGGCTTGTTGGCCCGCGGGGCATTGGCCCGCGGGGCGTTGACTCTTGCGTCGGCACGGGTAGTCGGCCGGCCGACACAGGTAGCCGAGTGACTGCACGGGTAGCCGCCCAGCCGCACGGGTAGATGGTCAATCGGGGGCCCACCGAACCCTTAGGGGAAAACCCCGAGAGGCTCCCCGCCCCGCCCGCCCCTCACTCCTCCGGCGGGAACACCGCCTCCCCGCTCTCCGCGACGGTGATCCTGATCGCCTCCACGGGACACCCCTCGGCCGCCGCCAGGACGTCCTCGGCGCCGTCCGCCTCCGGTGCCACCGGGTGCGACTGCCGCGCCGAGTCCAGCCGGAAGCCGTCCGGTGACGCGCCCACGCACATCCCGGACCCGATGCAGACGCTCCGGTCCACCTCCACCCGCCAGCGGTCCCCCATCACGCCCCCGCCGGCAGGTGGATCATCTTGTGCTCCAGATACTCGCCGAAGCCCTCCGGCCCGAATTCCCGCCCGATCCCGGAGTTCTTGTAGCCGCCGAACGGGCCGAGCATGTCGATGCTGAAGGTGTTCACCGAGTACGTACCGGTGCGCACCCGCCGCGCGATCTCGATGCCGTGGCCGACGTCTGCCGTCCATACGGAACCCGAGAGCCCGTAGTCGGAGTCGTTGGCGATCCGTACCGCCTCCGCCTCGTCGTCGTACGGCAGCAGGCAGATGACCGGGCCGAAGATCTCCTCGCGGGCGATCCGCATGGAGTTGGCGACCTCACCGAAGAGGGTCGGCTCGACGTACCAGCCGGTGGCCTGGTCCTTCGGGCGGCCGCCGCCGGTCAGGAGCTTGGCGCCCTCCTGCTGGCCGAGCGCGATGTAGTCGAGCGAGCGCTGCTGCTGGCGGCGGGCGACCAGCGGGCCGAGTTCGGTGGCCGGATCCAGCGGGTCGCCGACCTTCAGGGCGGACGCCGCCGCGGTGAACCGTTCGGCGATCTCGTCGTAGCGGCTGCGGGGTGCGAGGATCCGGGTCTGGGCCACGCAGGCCTGGCCGTTGATCATCCAGGCGAACGGGACGATGCCGGCCACCGCCGCGTCGAGATCCGCGTCCGGCAGGATCACCGCCGCGGACTTGCCGCCGAGTTCGAGGGTCACCCGGCTCAGATTGCGGGCCGCGACCTCCATGACCCGCTTGCCCGCCGCCACCGATCCGGTGAACGACACCTTGTCGACGCCCGGGTGCCCCACCAGGTACTCGCTCACCTCGCGGTCCGCGGGCAGGATCGACAGCACCCTCTCCGGCAGCCCGGCCTCGGTGGCGATCTCCGCCAGGAGGTACGCGTCGAGCGGGGTCTCCGGCGACACCTTCAGCACCGCCGAACAGCCCGCCAGCAGCGCCGGTGCGAGCTTGGCCGCGGCGGTGAACTGCGGAACGTTCCACGGCACCACGGCCGCGACCACTCCGGCCGGCTCCCGCCGTACGAGAATCGGTCCCAGCGCACCGGCCCGCCGCTCCTCGAAGGGGAAGTCCCGGGCCACCGTCAGCGCCGCGTCCCACGCCATCATCGCGGCCAGCGACTGCACCATCACGCCGGAGGTGAACGGGGTGCCGTTCTCCGCGCTGATGACCTTGGCGATCTCCTCACTGCGTACCGCGATGGCGTCCTTGATCCGGGTCACCACCGCGATCCGGTCCTCCAGGGGGGCATCGGCCCAGATCCCGGACTCGAAGGACGTACGGGCCGCGGCCACCGCACGGTCGACGTCGGCCCGCGAGGCGTGCGGGACGCGGCCGATGACCTGTTCGGTGTGCGGTGAGACGACCTCGATCGTGTCGCTGCCGGCCGGGTCGACCAGCTCACCGCCAATGTAGAGCTTTCCGTGCTCGACGAGGTCGTCGCTCATCGCTGCCGCCTCCCGACGGTTCGGACGGATTTCGGCGCCGGCGTCCGGCTGTTGGCTGTTGGCTGTTGGCTGTTCGCTTCGGTCTGCTGGCTTCCGGGCTCTTGCGATGCCCACTTCTGACGCAGCATCAGAAGATAGTCACCGCACAGGAACTGATACCAGTTCCAGTTGAAGGAGTCCACGGTGCGTCGCGGATCCCAACCACCTTCATTGCGGGCCCACTTCGGCCGCTTTGAAACCAGTTCTAGTTATAGTGAAGGGGCAGGGCACGCCGAGAGGGGAACGGGATGACGGTGCAGACGACCGACCACCGGGGCGGGGTGTGGAGCATCGCCGTCCCCATCCCGGACAACCCGCTCGGCCACACCCTCGTACACCTTCTGGAGACCGACCGGGGACCGGTGCTGATCGATACCGGCTGGGACGATCCGGACTCCTGGGACACCCTCGTCGCGGGGGTCACGGCGTGCGGCTTCGCCATCGCCGACATCCACGGCGTGCTGATCACCCATCACCACCCCGACCACCACGGGCTGTCGGGCAAGGTGCACGAGGCGTCCGGTGCCTGGATCGCGATGCATGCGGCCGATACGGCGGTGGTCCGGCGCACCCGGGAGGCCGTACCTGGGCAGTGGCTGGACTATCTGCTCGCCAAGCTGACGACGGCGGGTGCGCCGGAGGATCATCTGGCGCCGCTGCGGGAGGCGCGCGCCGAAGGGCGCGGCCGGAAGCTGCCCGGCCGGCGGGCGGCGCTGCCGGACCGGGAGATCGTTCCCGGTGAACTGCTCGATCTGCCGGGGCGGCGGGTACGCGCCATCTGGACGCCGGGGCACACTCCGGGCCATGTGTGTCTGCATCTGGAGGAGGAGCATCCGGCTGCGGCGTCCTCGGCCTCGGGGGGCGCGGGGCGCCCGGGGCGGGCCGGCGGCTTCGGCCGACTCTTCTCCGGTGATCATCTGCTGCCCGGGATCACCCCGCACATCGGGCTGTACGAGGACCCGGACGACTCCACGGTGACCGGCCCTCCCCCAAGCTCTCCACTCCGTTCGAGCAGTGGGGACCCCCTCGGCGACTATCTCGACTCCCTGGAGCGGATCGGGCGACTGGCGCCGGCCGAGGTGCTGCCCGCGCATCAGCATGCGTTCGCCGATGCGGAGGGACGCGTACGCGAGCTCATCGCTCACCATGAGGAGCGGCTGTCCGGATTGAGAGCACTGCTCCGCGAACCGCTGACCGCCTGGCAGCTGGCGGAGTCGATGGAGTGGAACCGTCCCTGGGACCAGATCCCCTACCCGTCCCGCAACATCGCCGTCTCGGAGGCGGAGGCGCATCTGCGGCGCCTGCTGAAGCTGGGGCACGCCGAGATGGTGGCGGGGTCGGATCCGGCGAGGTACATCGCGGTGTGAGGACGTGGGGCGGCGCACCGGGAAGCCATCGGGAGGCGTCATACGGCGGGGCGGCAAGCGGAGCGGCCCCGTAGGGGAGGGCGGGTCCGGTTCGGCCGCCGGTTAGGGTGTGCGGGACAACTTCATCCGTGCCCGATCGGGGGAAGCCGGTGGAAATCCGGCGCTGACCCGCAACCGTGAGGACGGCCCGGCCGCACACCGCGCACCGCCGCGGGGCGTTCGGCCGTCCGAGCCGGAGCACCCGTTGGGGCACGGCCAAGGCTCCCGCCACCAAGCCGCCGCAAACGGCCGGTGTGCGGCACCGTCGAGGTTTACGGAGCTGAGCCCGGTGCCACCGCATGCGATCCGGCGATCGTCGCGCGGACGGCCGGCCGAGCGCGGCTGCGTACCCCCGCTGCGACCCGACCCGAGAGGCACCGACCCGATGGCCACCATGGCTCCCATGGCGCATTCCCTCGCCGTCCTGGCACGCCGCGCCGCCCCGGCGCTGGCCACCGCGGCCCTGCTGGGCGCGGCCGCTGCCCCCGCCGCGTACGCCGACGCCGCCGCCCCGTCCGCGTCGCCGAAGAAGCTGCCGGACGGGCTCTACGGAACCAAGGACCCGCAGTACGACGGTGTCTGGCGGCAGTCGCTGGCCCTGCTGGCGCAGCACACGGCGGGCGTGCGGCCCGCGGCGTCCGGTATCGGCTGGCTGACCGGGCAGCAGTGCGCCGACGGCTCGTTCACCGCCTTCCGGGCCGACCCGGGCAAGGCCTGTGATGCCAAGACGATGCGGGACACCAACCAGACGAGCGCCGCGGTGCAGGCGCTGACCGCGCTCGGCGGGCACGACCGGGCCGCGAAGAAGGCCGTGAGCTGGCTGAAGTCCGTACAGAACAAGGACGGCGGCTGGAGCTCGATGCCCGGTTCGCCCAGCGACGCCAACTCCACCTCGGTGGTCATCGGGGCGTTGACGGCGGCCGGTGAGAAGCCCGCGTCCGTCACCAAGGGGGGCAAGAGCCCTTACGAGGCGCTGTCGGCGTTCCAGCTGGGGTGCGACGCCGAGGAGGGCGAGCGCGGTGCGTTCGCCTTCCAGCCCAAGGACGGCAAGCTCGCCCCGAACGTCGACGCCACCGCGGCCGCCGCGCTGGGCGCCCTGGGCAAGGGCTTTGCCGTGGCGCCCGCGGGCAACGGCGTGAACGTGCCGGTCAAGGCGCTGACCTGCAAGGACGGCAAGTCCGATGCGAAGGGCGACCCCAAGCGGGCCGCGCAGGCCGCGGACGCCTATCTCGTGGCGCAGCTCGACCGGAACGGGCAGCATCTGCTGTCCGCGATGCCGGGCGCGGAGCAGCAGCCAGACGTCGGCAACACGGCCGATGCGGTGGTCGCCCTGGCGGCCGGTTCGCACGGCGCCGCCGCGCAGAAGCCGCTGAAGTGGCTGGAGAAGAACTCGGCGGACTGGGCCAAGCAGAACGGCCCGGCCGCGTACGCCCAGTTGGTGCTGGCCGCGCATGCCACCGGCACCGACCCGCGCTCCTTCGGCGGGACCGACCTGCTGGCCGCGCTGAACGCCACCGGGCCCGAGCCGGCCGGGACCGCGGCGCCGTCGGCCGCCCCGGACAAGGACGCCAAGGACAACGACGACAGCGGCATCCCCTGGTGGATCATCGGTGTCGGACTGGCCTTCGGCGCCGGGATCGGCTTCCTGATCAGCGGGCGCAAGAAGAAGGACCAGCTGTGAGGAAGCGGGGCGGCCGGCTGTGAGGCGGCTTACGAGTCCCTGGCGGCCCATACGTCCCCTGCGGCACACGAGTCCCGTGTGGCGTGTGGGGCCCCTGCGGTGCCGCCGGGCTGTCGGCGCGCTGCTGCTGGCCGGTGCGGTCACCGGGCTGGCGGCCGCACCGGTGCAGGCGCAGGCGCAGGCGCAGGCAGAGACACTGTCGCAGGCACGGGCCCAGGCCCAGGAGTACCGCTACTGGTCCTTCTGGGACAGCAAGGGCGGTTCCTGGTCGTACGCCTCCGAGGGACCCGCCACCGCGCGGCCGGCCGACGGCAGCGTCCAGGGCTTCCGGTTCACCGTCAGCGCCGACTCCGCCGCGGCCGGCAAGCCGCGGGCCGCCGCCGACTTCGACGCGCTGTGCCAGGGCACGCCCGCCCGGGAAGGCAGCAAACGGATCGGCGTCGTCATCGACTTCGGCACCGCGGCCGACGCGCCCGACGGCGAGACCCCGCCCAAGGCCCGTACGGAATGTGCCCGGGTGCCGGAGGACGCCTCGGCGGGCGATGCGCTGGCCGCCGTCGCCCGGCGGCTGCGCTATGACTCCAACGCGCTGTTGTGCGCCATCGCCGGCTATCCGAAGTCGGGGTGTGCGGAGCAGGTGAGCGGATCGGGCGGGGCGGGCGGATCGGGCGGGGCGAGGAAAGCCCCCTCGTCGCCGTCCGCCAAGGCCGCGGACGGCGACGGGGACGGCGGTCCCTCCGCCGGGCTGCTCGGCGGCATTGCGGCCGTCGTCGTACTGGGGGCGGCCGCCGTGTGGCAAGCGCGCCGCCGGCGCGGATGAGCGCCCCGCAGGCGACCCGTAGCAACGCGCTGCACGCCGGAGCGTGGTGGCTGTGGGCGCTCGGCCTGGCGGCCGCGGCCTCGCGTACCACCAATCCGCTGCTGCTCGGCCTGCTGGTCGCGGTGGCCGGGTATGTCGTCGCCGCCCGGCGTACGGACGCGCCCTGGGCCCGCTCGTACGGCGCGTTCGTCAGGCTCGGCCTGCTGGTGATCGCCATCCGGCTCGTCTTCGCCTTCGTCCTGGGCTCCCCCGTTCCCGGTACGCACACCCTGCTCACTCTCCCCGAAGTGCCGCTTCCCGACTGGGCGAAGGGGGTACGGATCGGCGGCCGGGTCACCGCGGAAGGCATGCTCTTCGCCCTCTACGACGGGCTGAAACTGGCCACTCTCCTGATCTGCGTGGGCGCCGCCAACGCCCTCGCCAACCCGGCCCGGCTGCTGAAGTCCCTGCCCGGCGCGCTGTACGAGGCGGGCGTGGCGGTCGTCGTCGCGATGACCTTCGCGCCGAATCTGGTCGCCGACGTCCAGCGGCTGCGGGCGGCACGGCGGCTGCGCGGCCGGCCCGACCGCGGGTTCAAGGCGCTGCTTCAGGTGGGGCTGCCGGTGCTGGAGGGTGCCCTGGAACGGTCGGTCGCGCTGGCCGCCTCGATGGACGCGCGCGGTTACGGGCGCACCGCCCAGGTGCCGCCCGCGGTACGGCACACCACCTCCGCCCTCACCCTCGGCGGGCTGCTCGGCGTCTGCGCGGGCACCTATGGGCTGCTGTCGGACGCCGGCGGCGGTTACGGGCTGCCGCTGCTGCTCGCCGGACTGGCGGCCGCGCTCGGCGGGCTGTGGCTCGGCGGCCGCCGCTCCGTACGCACCCGCTACCGGCCCGAACGCTGGGGCCTTCGCGCCTGTCTGGTCGCCGCCTCCGGTATCGCGGTGGCGGCCCTGATGATCTGGGCGAATGCGTACGCCCCCGCCGCCCTCCATCCGTCCGCCGTCCCCCTCACCGCCCCCGACCTGCCCCTCTGGCCCGCCGCGTCCGTTCTTCTGGGGCTGCTGCCGGCGTTCGTCGCTCCGGTCCCGGGCGTTACGGGGAATGCGGGGGGCCTGCAGAGGCGGGCCGAAGGTCCGCGGGGCGAGGGGGTCGGACCCGTCGCCGGGGCCCGTCCGTCCTCCCGCCCGTCCTCGCGCCCGTTCAAGAAGGAGCCCACCCAGTGATCCGGTTCGAGCAGGTCTCGGTCACCTACGGGGACGCCGCCGCGCCCGCCGTCCAGGGCATCGACCTGACCGTCCCCGAGGGCGAACTCTGCCTGCTGGTCGGCCCCTCCGGCGTCGGCAAGTCCACCGTCCTGAACGCCGTCTGCGGGCTCGTACCGCATTTCACCGGCGGCACCCTGCGCGGCCGCGTCACCGTCGACGGCCGCGACACCCGCACCCACAAGCCGCGCGAACTGGCCGATGTCGTCGGCACCGTGGGCCAGGACCCGCTGTCCCACTTCGTCACCGACACCGTCGAGGACGAGCTCGCCTACGGCATGGAATCGCTTGGCCTCGCCCCGGACGTGATGCGCCGCCGCGTCGAGGAGACCCTGGATCTGCTGGGCCTGGCCGATCTGCGCGACCGCGCCATCGCCACGCTCTCCGGGGGCCAGATGCAGCGGGTGGCGATCGGCTCGGTCCTCACCACGCACCCCAAGGTCCTGGTCCTGGACGAGCCGACCTCGGCCCTCGACCCGGCCGCCGCCGAAGAGGTCCTCGCCGTACTCCAGCGCCTGGTCCACGACCTCGGCACGACGGTCCTGCTGGCCGAACACCGCCTGGAACGCGTGGTCCAGTACGCCGACCAGGTCATCCTCCTCCCCTCCCCTGGCACGGCCCCCCTCATGGGCGACCCCGCCGACATCATGGCCGTCTCCCCCGTCCACCCGCCGGTCGTGGCCCTCGGCCGCCTCGCCGGCTGGTCGCCGCTGCCCCTGTCCGTACGCGACGCCCGACGCAAGGCGGGACCCCTCCGGGAGCGACTGGCGGGGGTGACCCCTGGAGCCGCCACACGCCCTGAGCCCGGGGCCGACGCCGACGGGGCGGGCGCCGGGGGTGGCGGCCGGGCACGTGGTGGGTCAGGCATGGCACCCGGCCAAGTTGCCTCAGGACCCCCCGTGGTGGTCTCGGGGCTCGGTGTGCGGCGTGGGCGGGTCGATGCGCTGCACGGCGTGGACCTCACCGTTCGGCCGGGCGAGACCCTCGCCCTGATGGGCCGTAACGGTGCGGGCAAGTCCACCCTGCTCACCACCCTCGTCGGCATGCACGAGCCGTCCTCCGGCACGGTCCGCGTCGGCGGCACCGCCCCGCACCGCACCAGCCCCCGCACCCTGCTGAAGCATGTCGGCCTCGTCCCCCAGGAACCCCGCGACCTCCTCTACTCCGATACCGTCGCCGCCGAATGCACCGCCGCCGACCATGACGCGGACGCGCCCGCCGGCACCTGCCGCGCTCTCGTCACGCGGCTGCTGCCCGACGTGCCGGACTCCGTCCACCCGCGCGACCTGTCCGAGGGCCAACGCCTCGCCCTCGCCCTGGCGGTCGTCCTCACCGCCCGTCCGCCGCTCCTCCTTCTCGACGAGCCCACCCGCGGCCTGGACTATGCCGCGAAGGCCCGCCTGATCGACGTGCTCCGCTCCCTGGCCGCCGAAGGGCACGCCATCATCCTGGCCACCCATGACGTCGAACTCGCCGCCGAACTCTCCGACCGCGTCGTCATCCTCGCCGACGGCGAGATCGTCGCCGACGGCCCCACCGGCGAGGTGGTGGTCTCCTCCCCCTCCTTCGCCCCTCAGGTCTCCAAGGTCCTCGCTCCTCTCCCCTGGCTGACCGTCCCCCAGGTCGCCCGCGCCCTGGAGGCCACCCCATGACTCCGGCCCGCCCCGACGCCCCCGCCGGCCCCGGGCCCCGGACCGGCCCGCCGGGCCACCCGCCGCAGCGGGCCTCCGGCCGTCAGGCCCGGGTCGTGCGCCTCGGTCCCCGGTCCATCGCCGCCCTGGCCCTCATCTCGGCCATCGGCGTGATGGCGTTCGGCTGGCCGCTGCTCGCCGACTCCGCCTCCGGGCTCGCCCACTCCAAGGACGCGCCGTGGCTGTTCGCCGCGCTGCTGCCGATGCTGCTCGCCGTGGTCGTGGCGACCATCGCCGACACCGGTCTGGATGCGAAGGCCATCGCCATGCTCGGCGTGCTGGCCGCGGCGGGAGCCGCCATGCGCCCCCTGGGTGCGGGTACTGCCGGCATCGAGCCGATGTTCTTCCTGATGGTGTTGTCGGGCCGGGTGCTCGGGCCCGGTTTCGGCTTCGTCCTGGGGTCCGTGGCGATGTTCGCGTCGGCACTGCTGACCGGCGGTGTCGGCCCCTGGATGCCGTTCCAGATGCTGACCATGGGCTGGGTGTCCATGGGCGCCGGCCTGCTGCCAGGCCCCGGCCGGCTGCGCGGCCGCCGCGAACTCGCCCTGCTCTCCGCCTACGGAGCCCTCGCCGCCGTCCTCTACGGCCTGGTCATGAACCTCCAGGGCTGGCCCTATATCGCCGGGATGACGTCAGGGGTCTCCTTCGTCCCCGGCAACCCGCTGAACGAAAACCTCGCCCGTTTCCTCGCCTACTGTCTCGCCACCTCCCTCGGCTGGGACCTCCCCCGGGCCCTGGTCACCGTGATCCTGACCTTCACCCTCGGCGGCCCCATCCTCAAGGCCCTGCGCCGCGCCACCCGCCGCGCCGCCTTCGACACCCCGGTGTCCTTCACCTCCTGACGTCCGCTCCGGGGCCCGGCTCTGCCCGAACCGGGCTAGCGGCGGGCGACGGGGAGAGCGCGGGCTATGGACGGTTCCGAGCGGAGGAACGAGGTGTAGTGGTCGGCGTCGCGGCCCTGGTCGACGACCGTGACCTTGGCGCCGTGCCCCGACAGCTCATCCGCACAGCTGCGGGTGTTGGCTATCGGAACGTCCCGGTCGCCCGTCGCGGTGTAGAGGGTGATGCGTACCTCTCGGTCCGGTGTCCAGTCGCAGGTGCGGTCATTGGCACGTAGCGCCTCGAGCAGGGCGCCGGAGGGGTGCTGGAGTTTCCTGTACCAGGTGTCGGTCAGCAGGTCCTCGAGGCGGCCGGGCAGCTTGCCCGCGATGTCTTCGGCCGGGTGGTCGCCGTCGAAGAGCTCCTCCACGCGGTCGGCATACGGGGCGCGGAACACCTCGCCCGGGTGGGTGTAGAGCGGGTGCAGGCGGTTCTGGGCAGTGAGGAAGAAGGCGATGTAGAACACGGCGGACCGGGTGTCGACACGGCCGTCGAACATGGCGGGGAGCTCGCTGCCGTCAAGGTCGTAGGGGCCGCCGACGGGTGCCAGCATGCCCAGCCGGAAGTGGGGATCGGCGCCGCGGTCCAGTGCGCGGCCGAGCTCCATGGTGACCTGCCCGCCCTGCGAGAAGCCGGTGACGGAGACCTCGTGGGCGAGGGCGGCACCCAGCCGCGGGGCGGCGGACCGGGCCGCGCGGAGCATGTCGAGGGAAGCCGATGCCGCGGACCGGGCGTCCATATAGGGGTGCCGGCCGGGGCTCATGCCGAGGCCCAGGTAGTCGGGGGCGATGGCGGCGCGGCCGGCCGAGGCGTACAGCGCCGTGACGGCCCGGTCGGGGCCCTCGGAGACGGAAGGGGCGTAGCCGCGGTAGGCGAGGGTGCCGTGGGTGTGGACGACGGGCGGCAGTTGGCGGCCGCCGCCGCGGGGGAGGGCGAGCAGGCCGGACGCGGTGGTGGGGCGGCCGTCGGGGGTGATCGTGCGGTAGGTGAGGCGGTAGGCGGCGACGCCGTACCGCGCGGTGCCGGCGTCGAGGCCCGCTTTCTGTGCCCGAGCGACGACTTCGTCACGGCGCCGGCTGCCGAGCGGGGTGAGGGAGAGCAGCGTCCCGCGCCCCTGACCGGCCTGTGCGACGTCGGCCGGGGCCTGCCCCGCGCCGGCCGGCGGCGCGGCGAGGGCCGGGGCCGCGGTGAGCGCCGCGAGCAGAAGGGCGGCGCCCGCGGCCAGTCCTCGCGATAAGCGTCGTGGCGATGCGGATCGGGTGACCGCGGTCCGGGCCTCGCTCTGCCGCTTTCCGTCCGCTGTCTGTGATGTCTGCTGAGTTTTCGTCATGCTTCGACGGTACGAAGATCACGCGTGGCGGGGTATGTGGTTTTCCACCCAACTCGACTGTGGTTTTCCGCAGGTAGGCAGGCAGGTAGGCAGCTACGCAGGCAGGGATGTTTCCCTAAAGCCGCTGAATGATCGTCCCCGTGGCCAGTGCACCGCCCGCACACATCGTGATCAGGGCGAATTCCTTGTCCGTGCGCTCGAGTTCATGCAGTGCGGTGGTGATGAGACGGGCGCCGGTGGCGCCCACCGGGTGGCCTAGGGCGATGGCGCCGCCGTTCACGTTCACCTTCTCCAGGTCCTGTCCGAAGACCTGGGCCCACGAGAGCACGACCGACGCGAAGGCCTCGTTGATCTCGACGAGGTCGATGTCCTTGAGGGACATACCGGCCTTGCCGAGCACGGCGCGGGTCGCGTCGATGGGCCCGTCGAGATGGAAGTGCGGGTCGGCGCCGACCAGTGCCTGGGCCACGATGCGGGCGCGTGGCTTGAGTCTGAGGGCGCGGGCCATACGCTTGGAGGCCCACATCACCGCGCTCGCGCCGTCGGAGATCTGCGAGGAGTTGCCCGCGGTGTGCACGGCGGTCGGCATCACCGGCTTGAGTCCGCCGAGCGCCTCCATGCTGGTGTCGCGCAGCCCCTCGTCGCGGTCGACCAGCCGCCACATGCCCTGTCCCGCGGCCTGTTCCTCCTCGGTGGTGGGAACCTGGACGGCGAAGGTTTCCCTTTTGAAGCGTTCCTCGGACCAGGCGGCGGCCGCCCGCTCCTGTGAGATCAGGCCGAGCGAGTCGACGTTCTCGCGGGTCAGGCCGCGGTGGCGGGCGATGCGTTCGGCGGCCTCGAACTGGTTGGGCAGGTCGACGTTCCACTCGTCGGGCCAGGGTTTGCCGGGGCCGTGCTTGGAGCCGCTGCCGAGCGGGACCCGGGACATGGCCTCGACGCCGCAGCCGATGCCGATGTCGATGACGCCGCTCGCGATCATGTTGGCGACCATGTGGTTGGCCTGCTGGGAGGAGCCGCACTGGCAGTCCACGGTGGTGGCCGCGGTCTCGTACGGAAGACCCATCGTGAGCCAGGCGTTGCGGGCGGGGTTCATGGACTGTTCGCCGGCGTGGGTGACGGTGCCGCCGACGATCTGCTCGATGCAGTCGGGCTGGATGGCCGTACGGGCGAGGAGTTCGCGGTAGGTCTCGCCCAGGAGGTAGGCGGGGTGGAGGTTGGCGAGCGCGCCGCCGCGCTTGCCGATGGGGGTGCGTACGGCTTCGACGATGACGGGTTCCGCGGCCATGACTGACTCGTCCTCTCCTCGCGTCCGCGGGGCGTCCCGGCACCCACGGAAGAAGAACTAGTACGCGTTCTACTTCTTTGCACAGTCTCATGAGCCCCGTCCTGCGGCGCAAGGGGCGTGCACACCCTTGTCCGCAACAGGTCCGGCCACGACCCTTGCCACTTGCAGAACTCGTTATTACCTTCACCGCACCCATATCTGATGCAGCGTCAGGATTGCTGCGGATACGCCTCCGCGGCTCGACACCCGGTATCACCCCGCCCCAAGGCCAGAGCTCTCGGATGCCCGACGGACCAGGAGTCGCCCATGCCATGCCCCGCGTTGCCCGAAGGGTTCGACTTCACCGACCCCGACGTCTACCGAACCCGCGTCCCGCTGCCCGAGTTCGCCCAGCTGCGGAAGACCGCGCCCGTGTGGTGGAACGCCCAGCCGCACGGCATCGCGGGCTTCGGCGACGACGGCTACTGGGTGGTCACCCGCCATGAGGACGTCAAGGAGGTGTCCACCAAGCCGGATATCTTCTCGGCCAACCTCAACACCTCGATCATCCGCTTCAACGCGTCGATGACCCGCGACCAGATCGACGTACAGAAGCTGATCATGCTGAACATGGACCCGCCGGAGCACACCCGGGTCCGTCAGATCGTGCAGCGCGGCTTCACCCCGCGCGCCATCCGCGCCCTGGAGGACGCCCTGCGCCACCGGGCGACGCGGATCCTCGAGGAGGCGCGCCGGAAGGGGTCCGGGGATTTCGTCACGGACATCGCCTGTGAACTCCCCCTCCAGGCGATCGCCGAACTCATCGGCATTCCCCAGGACGACCGGGCCCGCATCTTCGACTGGTCGAACAAGATGGTCGCGTACGACGATCCCGAGCTGGCCATCACCGAAGAGGTCGGCACCAACGCCGCCATGGAGCTGATCTCGTACGCGATGAATCTCGCCGCGGCGCGGAAGGAATGTCCGGCCGAGGACATCGTCAGCCGGCTGGTGGCGGCGGAGGACGAGGGGAATCTCGGGTCCGACGAATTCGGCTTCTTCGTCCTGCTGTTGGCGGTCGCGGGCAATGAGACGACCCGGAACGCCATCACGCACGGCATGCACGCTTTCCTCACCCACCCCGATCAGTGGGAGCTCTACAAACGCGAGCGGCCCGCGACGGCGGCCGAGGAAATAGTGCGGTGGGCGACTCCGGTGGTCTCCTTCCAGCGCACCGCCACCCAGGACACGGAACTGGGCGGCGCGAAGATCAAACAGGGTCAGCGGGTCGGGCTCTTCTATTCCTCCGCCAACAACGACCCGGAGGTCTTCGACCGGCCGGAGGTCTTCGACATCACCCGTGATCCCAATCCCCATCTGGGGTTCGGGGGCGGCGGGCCCCATTTCTGCCTCGGCAAATCCCTCGCGGTCCTGGAGATCAACCTGATCTTCAATGCCATTGCGGACGCCGTGCCCGGCATTTCACTGGCGGGCGACCCGCGCCGGCTCCGGTCGGCCTGGCTGAACGGCGTCAAGGAGCTGCAGGTGCAGTACGGCTGACGGGGCGGGCGCGGATCGTGCGACCGTCCGCCTCAGCGCACGGCGACGCCCACGGCCGCCAGGGCCACCAGCATCGCCGCGGCCGCCGCTCCTCCCAGGCAGGCCGCGACCAGCCGCCGCCGCAGGGCCCGGTATGCGCCGTCGTATTCGGCCCGCAGCGAGGCGCTGCGGGCGGCGATGCGTTCCAGGTAGTCCCGGGTGGTGGCGTGCTGTTCCTGGCAGTAGCGCAGTTCCACCTCCCTGCGCTGGGTGCCGGTGAGCCACGGGAGGGCGTCGCAGAATGCGTCCGCCCGGCTGCGGGCCTGTTCCTTCTCCGCCTCCCAGAGCAGGTGTCCCTCGATGTCGTTGAGGGTTTTGCCGATATCGGGCATGCGCAGTTCCTCGCTCATCGGACACGGACCCCGCTTTCCACCTCGCGTGCGATCTCCGGATGGTGCAGGTCGAATGCCGGGGATTCGGACCGGATACGGGGCAGGGTGCGGAAGTTGTGCCGCGGCGGCGGGCAGGAGGTCGCCCACTCCAGCGAGCGGCCGTAGCCCCACGGATCGGCGGTCTCGACCTTCTTGCCGTACTTGGCGGTCTTCCAGACGTTGTAGAAGAACGGCAGGATCGACATTCCCAGAAGGAAGGAGAAGATGCTGGAGACGGTGTTGAGTGTGGTGAAACCGTCGGCGGCCAGATAGTCGGGGATACGGCGCAGCATTCCGTTCGCACCGAGCCAGTGCTGGACGAGGAAGGTGCCGTGGAAGCCGGTGAACAGGGTCCAGAAGGTGATCTTGCCGAGGCGTTCGTCCAGCATCTTGCCGGTGAATTTGGGCCACCAGAAGTGGAAGCCGGCGAACATCGCGAAGACGACCGTGCCGAAGACGACGTAGTGGAAGTGCGCCACGACGAAGTACGAGTCGGAGACGTGGAAGTCCATCGGCGGCGAGGCCAGGATGACACCGGTCAGGCCGCCGAAGACGAAGGTGATCAGGAAGCCGACGGTCCACAGCATCGGCGTCTCGAAGGAGAGCGAGCCCTTCCACATGGTGCCGATCCAGTTGAAGAACTTGACGCCCGTCGGGACCGCGATCAGGAACGTCATGAAGGAGAAGAACGGCAACAGCACGCCGCCCGTCACATACATGTGGTGCGCCCACACCGTGACCGAAAGACCG
>NZ_LGKG01000138.1 GCF_001294335.1 Streptomyces chattanoogensis | reverse complement strand
GCCAGCAGCAGCTGCGTGCCGGTCATGGCGAGGGGGGAGACGGGGGAGGCCTGTTCGTAGTGCCGGTGCCGCGTGAGTGCTGACCTCGCTGGGGCGCTGCCGAGGGCCAAGAGCCGACGGCTCGATGTCGTCACCGGCCCGTTGAAGTGCTGTACCTGCCGGGCGACTTCCGCTTCGGGGCTGGGGTCGGGGTGACGACGGTCGATCCCGTGGCGCCCCCCCCGCGGCTTTCGCCGTACGGCGGTGGCGGTGGGGCGCCGGTGTCTCGTACGCCGGAGGGCAGGGGCCAGTGGCCCGGCCTCGTGTCCTCGAGTGAGGAGCGAAGGTGACGAACGGCAGGGGAAAGCCCCCGAGTTGGGGCTCGGGGGCTCTCCAGGGGAGTGGCTTGGCGGGGTCAGGACGTGCGTCGGGGTTTGCTCTGGGTGAGAGCGGCGCCGGCGAGGACGATCAGGGCACCGACCGGGGTGTTCCAGCTCAGCTGTTCGTCCAGGAGGGCCACGCCGGCGGCGGTGGCGATCACCGGGATGAAGTAGGTGCACATCATGGCCGTGGTGGGGCCGACCTCGGCGACCAGGCCGTACTGGAGGACGAAGGCGAAGCCGGTGCCCAGGGCGCCGAGCGCCAGGCAGGACAGCAGCGGAGCGAGGGGGAAGGAGGTCGGCATGGAGGTGAACAGGGGGGTCACCACGGCCAGTTGGAGAGTGGCCAGCAGCAGCTGCGTGCCGGTCATGGCGAGGGGGGAGTGCTCGCCGTCGGCCAGCGTACGGCGGACGTAGATCCAGCCGATGGCGTAGCAGAGCGAGGCACCCAGGGCCATCGCGGTGCCCGCCATGTCCGTACCGGCGAAGCCCTGCCATGCGCCGAGGACGGTGAGCACGCCCAGGAATCCGACGCCCAGTCCCGCCACACGGCGCCGGGTGGGCCGGTCCTCGGAGAGTGCGACGAGCGACAGCACCATGCCCCACAGCGGGGAGGTCGCGTTGCAGATGCCGGCCAGGGTGGAGGGGATGGTGGTCTCGGCGTAGGCGTAGAGGGTGAAGGGGAGGACGTTGAGGATGAACGCGGCGACCGTCAGATGTCCCCAGATCCGGGCGGGGCGCGGCAGCCGCTCACGCTTGACCGCGAGGACCAGCAACAGGACGAGCGCACCGCAGGCCAGCCGGCCCAGTGTGAACTGCAGCGGGTTGAAGCCCTCGGTGCCCACCTTGATGAACAGGAAGCTGAATCCCCAGACCAGGCAGAGAACGGCGAAGCGGATCGGCCAGCCGATGACGCGGCGGGCGGCGCCCTCCCGGACCTCTGCGGAGACCGGGGCATCGGAGACCGGGGCATCGGGGGCCGTGGGCGAGGGGGACGCGGTGCGGGTGGCGGCGGTGGGGCGGCCGGTGGCGGTGCTCATGCCCTCTACGATGCTGAGCTCGACTTCGTAGCACAAGAGAGAATTCGTGGGGGGTATCGCGTAGCATTGCTTATGTGTTGAATCTTGATCGCCTTCGGACGCTGAGCGCCATCGCCCGCCACGGCTCGGTGAGCGCGGCCGCCGAGGGGCTGCATGTCACCACCTCGGCCGTTTCGCAGCAGATCGCCAAGCTGGAGCGGGAGACCGGGCAGCAGCTGCTGGCGAAGAACGGCCGCGGGGTACGGCTGACGGATGCCGGACGGCTGCTGGCCGATCATGCGGCGCGCATCCTCTCCCAGGTCGAGCTGGCGCAGGCCGAGCTGGAGGCGCACCGCGGCCAGGCCGTGGGTGAACTGCGGCTCGGCGCGTTCCCCACCGCCGCCCGGGGGCTCCTCCCGGCCGCGCTGGTCGCCCTGCGCGCGGAGTATCCCCAACTCCGCGCCCGGCTACGGGAGTTGGAGCCAGACGATTCGGTACGGGGCGTGGTGCGCGGCGACCTCGACCTGGCGGTCGTCCTGGACTGGTACAACCGGCCGCTGCCGTTGCCGGACGGGCTGGCGAAGGCCCCGCTGCTCGACGATCCGGCGGATGTGGCGATGCCGTCGGATCACCGGCTCGCCCACCGTGACACCGTCGACCTGGAGGAATTCGCCGATGACGAGTGGATCTCCTGGCCGCAGGCCGAGTTCTGCCATGACTGGCTGATGTTCACCCTGCGCAGCAGCGGAGTGGAGCCCCGTATCGCGCATATGGCGGAGGAGCATCACACCCAGCTCGCCCTGATCGCGGCCGGGCTGGGCGTCGCGGTCGCCCCGCGCCTGGGCCGGGGCCCGGTCCCCGAGGGCGTGAGCGTGGTGCCCGTACGGCATACGATGCGCCGTCATGTCTATGCCATCTGGCGCGCGGACGCCGACCGCCGGCCCTCGATCCGGGCCGCCGTGGCGGCGCTCCAGGAGGCGGGCAAGGGCGTGGCGGGGGACCGCTGAGCCGAGGGCCCGTCCCGGGATCCGGGCGGACGATCCCGGAGAGACGCGACCAGGGCGGTCGTGACTCAGGCGGTCGTGACTCAGGCGGTCGTGACTCAGGCCGGGGCGCACCGCAGGCCGTCGCTACTCAGGCCGGTGCACTGCAGGCCGGCGCGGCTCCAGCCGACGCGGCTCAGGCGCCCGTGTCCCGGGCCGGCGGCACGATGTCGCGGATGATGCCCAGGGCCAGCAGGTCCTGCGGCCGGACGCGGAGCTGGTCGGCGGTGTGGTGCACCTCCTGGGGGTCGCGTTTGAGGATGGCGGCGGCCAGTTCCGGGGCGATCACGGAGAAGTAGCTGTCGGGTGTCGCCCACAGGCGGCCGGGTGCGGCGAGGGCCAGCGCCCCGCCGGAGCCGCCCTCGCCGATGAGCAGGGACGTGACCGGCACCCGGGCCGAGGCCAGCGCGGCAAAGGCTTCGGCGAGCGCCGCCCCGGCGCCCGCCCGCTCGGCCTCCGCGCCATTGGCGGCGCCCGGCGTGTCCACCAGGGTGAGCACCGGGATGCCGAGCCGGTCCGCGAGCCCGACCAGCCGGGCCGCGGTACGGAATCCGGCCGGGCGGGTGGCCGTACCGCACTGCGCCGCGAAGGCGATGGTGCGGCCGTCGCGCCGGCCGAATCCGCAGCGTATGCCGTCGTCGACACCGCCGCAGCGGTCGCCGCGGAGCTCCTCCCAGTCGTCGAAGTACGCGCGCAGATAGGCCTCGGCGCGCGGGCGCCGGGCATCGCGGGCACGGACCACCGCCCGCCAGCCGGTCTCCGGCAGACCGGACCCGCCGAGCGCGGCCGGCGGCACCGGATCGGGCGCGGCCGCTCCCGGCTCCCGTACGCCGCCCAGGAGCCGCAGCCACCGCTGCAGTGTGCCGCGCAGCCGGTCGGGCGGGACGACGGCGTCGATCTGCCCGGCCGCGAGCTGGCCCTCGGCGGAGTAGGCCACCGGATCGGCATCCGCCGGGCGCACCCGCGAGCCGGCGAAACCGATCTGTGCACCGGGCAGGGCGAGGAGCACATCGGCGCCCGCGCCGAGCGTCGCCCAGCCGCCCCCGGTGGTCGGATCGCGCAGCACGGCGATATGCGCCAGCCCCGCGGCGCGGTTCCGCGCCGCCTGCCCGGCCACCCGCTGGAGCTGGGTCAGCGCGCGCATCCCCTCCTGCATCCGGCTGCCGCCCGTGGCGATCAGCGACACCAGCGGCAGCCGGCGCTCGCGGGCCTCGGTGTATGCGGCCTCCAGGCGGTCGCCGGTGCGTTCGCCGAGGGAGCCGCCCAGATAGCCGAACTCGAAGGACAGCAGGACGGCTTCGGTGCCGCCTATCGTCGCCAGGGCGGTGACGACCGACTCGTCCTCGCCGGTGCGGGCGTGGGCGCGGGCCCGCGCCGCGTCGTAGCCCTGCCAGCCGAGCGGCCCGTCCGGTCTGCCGGGCCCCGGGTGCTGCGGCGGCGGCAGCTCGACGTAGGAGTCCGTCACCGCCGCCATGGCCTGGCGGGCCGTCAGCCGCATGCTCGGCATCGGGGCCGAGCGCTCGGGATCATGCATGGAGGTCTCGCTTGAGGATCTTGCCCATGTCGTTGCGCGGCAGGGCGTCCAGGAAGTGCACGACACGGGGGCGTTTGTGCGGCGCCAGCTGGCGGGCGACGTGGTCGGCGAGCTCCTGGCCACTGGGGGGCGGCCCGGCGTCCGGGCCGGTCTCGGCCACGACCCAGGCGACGATCCGCTCGCCGAGGTCCTCGTCCGGCTCCCCGGTGACGGCCGCCTCGGCGACGCCGGGGTGCGCCAGGAGGGCGTTCTCGATCTCGCCCGCGCCGATTTTGTAGCCGCCGCTCTTGATCAGGTCGGTGGCCTTACGGCCGACGATGCGGTAGTTCCCCGCGGCGTCGCGGATCGCCATATCGCCCGTACGGAACCAGCCGCCGTCGAACGCCGCGGCCGTGGCATCGGGGCGGTTGAGGTACTCGGTGAACACATTCGGCCCGCGGACCTGGATCTCGCCCACCGTCTCGTCGTCGCTCGCCTCGATGGCCTGCCCGGTCTCGTCCACCAGACGGACGTACACCCCGGGCAGCGGCACCCCGACCGTCCCGGCGGCATCCGGCCCGTCCGCCCGCACACTGGTGTTCATCAGCGTCTCCGTCATGCCGTACCGCTCGATCACCCGCCGCCCGGAGGCCGCCGCGATCCGCTCATGATCGGTCAGCGGCAGCGCGGCCGAACCGGAGACCAGCAGCCGCGCCTGGGAGAGCGCCTTGGCGAGGGCGGGGTTGTGCCCGGCCTCGACGGCCAGCCGGTGGTACATCGTCGGCACCCCGAACAGCATCGTGCCGTCCGCGGACAGCTCCCGGGCGACCCCTTCCGTGCTGAAGCGCCCCAGGTGGTGAACGCTGCCACCGCGGCGCAGCGGGCCCAGGATGCCGAGGATCAGGCCATGGACGTGGAACAGCGGCAGGGCGTGGACCAGCACGTCGTCGGCGGTCCACTGCCAGGCGTCCTCCAGCGCGTCGAGGGTGCGGGCGATGGCGCGCCGGGGCAGGACCACGCCCTTGGGCGGCCCGGTCGTGCCGGAGGTGTAGACGATCAGGGCCGGGGCCTCGTCGACCGGTTCGTGCGGCAGCGGGGCCGGCTCGGCGTCGGCCTCGGGCCCGTCCACCTCGACGTCCGTCCGGGGGAGCGCGGCGAGCGCCGCCGGCAGCTTCTCGCCCGGCGCGGCCAGTACGCGCGAGGGCGCGCTGTCCGCCACGATGTGCGCCAGCTCGCGCTCGCCGATCCTGGGATTCACCGGCACCGCGGCCACCCCGGCGAGCAGCGCGGCGACGGCGCCGACCGCGGTCTCCAGCGTCGGCGTCGCCCAGAGCGCCACACGGCTCTCACCGCTGATCCGCCCGGCGAGCGGCACCGCCACCGCGGCCAGTTGGCGGTAGCTGAGCGCGCGGTCGCCGAAGCGCAGCGCGGGGGCGGGCGACGCCTCGTGCAGCGCGGGGAAGAGCACGTTCACCGGGTCTCCTTCGTCCTGGTCGGCGCCCGGCCCGTGACGGCCGGATCGCCCGCCCCCGCGCCCGTGACGGCGCGGAACGGGCTGACTCCACCACTCTCGCAGAGACCACTGACAATCACCGACACGGCGATCCGAAGAGGCGATCCGACGAGGCGATCCGGAGAGGTGACCCGGCCAGGCGGTCCCGGCCCCTCAGCCCGGGATCTTGCGGAAGTCCCAGGAGACGACGGAGTCCGGCGTCAGCCGCAGCCACGCATGCCGGCCGTCGTGCGGCACCGCGTCCATCCCGAAGTACTTCGCCGCGAACAGCCGCTCCGGGCCGTCCAGTTCGGGGCACGGCCCGCCCGTACGGGGCGCCTCGCCGACGCACACCGCCTCGCCCGCCAGCTCGACGCCGCGCAGCTCGCCGTACTCGTGCCCGTCGTCGACGACCACCGCGATCCGCGGGTCCTTGCGCAGCTGTGCCCACCGCTTGCTGCGGGTGATGGAGTACAGCCACAGGGCCGTGCCGTCCCAGGCGAACCACAGTGCCCCGACATGCGGTGCGCCGTCGCCGCCGACCGTCGCGACCCGGCAGGTCCGCTGCGCCGCCAGGAACGCGTCGAGCTCGTCCTGCGTCATCATGATCCGGCGCCCGCGCCGCTGAGTGTCCGCCATCGGTCGTCCCCTCCGTTGCCGCACATCCCGTATCTGACTAGTCGTCAGAAATCATGGGGGCTCTTCCTGACGGGCGCAATGGCGGCTAGCCTCGCGCTTCTGGCAGAGGAGGAGATCGCCATGCCGTCGGACGTGCGACTCGCCGGGCAACTGGACCCGGCCGGCACGGTGCTGCTCACCGTCGAATGCCAGCGGGGTGTGGTCGGCACGGACAGTGCGCTGCCCGAACTCGCCGATGCCGCCCGCACGTCGGGAGCACTGGCCAATATCGCCCGTCTGGTGGCGGCCGCCCACGGGGCCGGCGTCCAGGTGCTGCACGCCATCGCCGAACGCCGTCCCGACGGGCGCGGCGCCAGTCGCAACGCCCGGCTGTTCGCGGCGGCCGAGCGGCTGCCCGTCCAGCAGATCACCGGATCCACCGCGGTACGCGTCGCCGACCCGATCCCGGTCTCGGACGAGGACCTGGTGGTGCGCAGACTGCACGGTCTGTCCCCGATAGCGGGCACCGAAACCGACGCCCTGCTCCGCAACGTCGGCTGCCGGACGCTGGTGGTCACCGGGGTCTCGGCGAACGTGGCGATTCCCAACGCGGTGTTCGACGCGGTCAATCTGGGCTATACGGCCGTCGTCCCCGCGGACGCCATCGCGGGGGTGCCCGTCGAATACACCCCTGCGATGGTCCGCAACACCCTCGCCCTGGTGGCCACCATCGCCACCACCGACGACGTGCTGGCCTGCTGGAAACGGCCCCGCCGCGCCCGCTGATCCGGGGGCGGGGAGGCCGGTCGGCCGAGGGTGGCCGAGCCGCCCCTGACGCCCGCATGGCCCGGCGCCCCCATCCGGGTGTGACAGAGCCCGGCTGCAGCGCCCGCCCGCACCTGCCGACGAGCAGCACCTCGCTCTCGGCCGGGTCGTCACCCGGTTGTTCCTGCAGCGGCACGTCGATGCCGAGTCCCCTGGAGCAGCGCCCCCCACTCGAAGATCTCCATGCGGCCCATGCCGGCAGCCGGCAGCCGGCACTGACATCGGATCGGCACCGCCGTCCCGGCAGCGGGTGAAGTGATGGATCTGTGGGGATCCTGTGGAGATTCAGCCATGCGGCGGCGCGCTCAATCGCGCCGAAGTGCCGGGTGAGCAGGAGGGGAGACGTGGCCTGATGTGGAGAACGGGGGATGGGCGGCCGTGCCCCGGAGGTACGGCCCGGCCCTTCTGCCGCCCTGTGTCCGCCACCGTTCGTCACAGCCCCCTATCGGCGTCCCGGCGTACCCCTCTACTGACGCGCAGGTAATGGCGGGAAGTCCCGGATCTTTGGCCGGACCCCCTCGGTCATTTACGGACACCGCGTAAGCGGTCTCATTGGTTGCTTGACCGCGGCTCGATCCTGCGGGAATGCAAATCCCTTGAAAACCCATAACGTCCGGGTCTGTGCAGCGTCCGGATTCCACCTTCCAGAGGGATATGGCCGGTCGTAGGTTGCTTTGCGAGGCACACGCCTCGGAGAAGTGCAACGACATTGCACAGTCAACTTCTTCTGTGGCGTCCAGACGTCACAAAGCCAGGAGGAGATCGTGGCAACTCGCAAGGCCATCGCTGCCGTTCTGTCCGTATCGGCCCTGCTGGGCACGGGGCTGCTGACCAGCGGCAGTGCCCAAGCGGCGTCCCCCGCAACATTCCGTCCGGACGTGCGGTACACATTCCAGAACGTCGGGAGCGACCGGAATCTCGACGCGTTTGGAAACGACACCGTCAAAGCCTGGTCGGCGGACGCCTCCGGAACTCAGGACTTCTACCTGCGAGTCGGAAGATTCCCGGGTTACCAACTGGAGAGCGCGCATCACGCCGGCCGGTGTGTGACGGCCAAGGGCATAGGGCAGCAGGTGACGCTGGAAAACTGCAACACTGCCGTTCAGGCGCAGTACTGGGACTACGCCAACAGGGACGAGGGCTCCACGTTCATCAGCCGTAAGTACGCCCGGGGCTGCATTGCCGATGAAGGCGAGCGCAATAGCGTGGCGCTCGCGCGGTGCTCCGGGTCCGACGGCCAGCGGTGGATTCCGCTGATCGGTTAGGCAGCAGAGCCCGGCAGGCAGGCGGAAACCGCCGGATCCGCCGGCGGTGAACGCGCAGACGGGCAGGAGCAGTAGGCAGTGGGCAGGGGTGGGCCCCGGGTCGGCGTCGGCTCGGGGCCTGCCTCGGTGCCGTGCCGCCGGGGTAAATCAGTCGACAGCGCCCCACGACGCCCGGCAGGGTGGCGGACCGTGACGAGCAGTGAGCCGTGGACACGTGCGACCGCCGACCGCTACGACGCCGAAGAGAGCGAGAGGTTCTCGGCCCCCGTTCTCGTACCGACCGTCGCCTTCCTCGCCGAACTCGCCGGAGACGGCCCGGCGCTGGAGTTCGCCATCGGCACCGGACGAGTGGGCATCCCGCTACGGCAACGCGGCGTGCCGGTAGCGGGCATCGAACTGTCCGAGCACATGGCAGCCGTCCTGCGCCACAAGATCGACGAGGACACGCTCCCGGTCGCCATCGGGGACATGGCCACGACCACCGTTCCCGGCGAGTTCACCCTGGTCTATCTCGTCTACAACACCATCACGAACCTCCTCACGCAGGACGAACAGGTCGAGTGCTTCCGAAACGCCGCACGCCACCTGACGCCCGGCGGCCGATTCGTCATCGAGCTGGGCGTGCCGCCGTTGCGGTTCCTGCCGCCCGGACAGGTCGCGGTGCCGTTCGACGTCTCCGAAGGGCATCTCGGCTTCGACACCTTCGACCTGGTCGGGCAGATTCTCGTCTCGCACCACCTCACGCGCGACGGCGACGACGGTCGCTACCGCCGGGGCAGGTCCCGGCACCGGTACGCGTGGCCTGCGGAGCTCGACCTGATGGCACGGATCGCCGGGCTCGAACTGGAACGGCGCGTCGCGGACTGGGACGGGGCGCCGTTCACCCAGGACTCCGCGAAGCACATCTCCGTGTGGCGCAAGCCGGCCTGAGGTCAGCCATTCAACGGAGTCGCCCGGCAGGCGGCCGGGCCCTCATCCGAGGGTGACCGAACCGCCCTTGACGTTCACCTTGGCGGGCTCCAGCGGCTTGGTGGCGGGACCGTCCTCCACGCTGCCGTCGGTGATGTCGAACTTGCTGCCATGGCACAGGCAGTTGATGGTGCCGCCGGCGACCTCTCCGACGATGCAGCCCGCGTGCGTGCAGACCGCGGAGAAGGCCTTGAACTGCCCGTCCTCCGGCTGCGTCACCACCACCTGCTCCGCCTTGAAGATCTTGCCGCCGCCCTTGGGTATCTCGGAGGCCTTCCCGAGGACGCCGCCCCCGCCGGACCGGCCGCCTGCGCCGCACGCCGTCAGGGCGGCGGTCAGCCCGGCCGCGCCCGCCGCCACGACGACGGTCCGCCGCGCGGTCCCGGGCGTCCGCCCTGCTGCCGTCCGCTCCGCTGCCGCCTGCTCCGTTGTTTCCCGTCGAGCCATGGTGTGCCTCCGGTTCCGGTGCGCTCGGTGGCCCCCGTGTTCCATACGGCTGTACGGACGGGCCACCGCCCCCGTTCAACTCCCTTCGCCCCCCGTTCACACCCCGTCGCGCCCCCGGCTCAATTCCTTGGCCCGGCACCCAGCGCATCGAGCAGGAAATCGCGCTGGAACCGCAGCAGGTTCTCGTTGACCACGTCGTCGGACGGGGCATGGGTGGCGCCCGGCAGCGGCAGGACGGAGTGCGGTCTGCCCGCCGCGAGCAGCTCCGCCGAGAAGCGCAGGGTGTTCGCGACCGCCACGTTGTCGTCGGCGAGCCCGTGGATGAGGAGGAGCGGGCGGCGCAGCCGGTGGCCGTGGCCGACCAGAGAGGAGCGCGCGTAGTTCTCCGGATGCTCGTCCGGGTGGCCCAGGAAGCGCTCCTTCCAGTAGGTGTCGTACAGCCGCTGGTCGGTGGGCGGGGCGCCGGCCACCGCCGCGTGGAAGACCTCGGGCCGGTGCAGCACGGCGGCCGCCGCCAGGAACCCGCCGAACGACCAGCCGCGGATCCCCACCCGCTCGAGATCCAGATCGGCGAAGCGCTCCCCGGCGGCCCGCAGCGCGTCCACCTGGTCCTCGAGGACGGGCCGGAGCAGGTCACCGTGCACGGCCTTCTCCCAGGCGGGCCCCCGCCCCGGTGTCCCGCGCCCGTCGACAACGAGGACCGCGAACCCCTGCTCCGCGAACCACTGCGACACACACGAGGGCCAGCCGCGGTCCCGTCCCACCATCTGCAGGCCCGGCCCGCCGTACGGGTCGAGCAGCACCGGCAGCTTCCCCGCCCCCTCCGTGTGCCAGGACGGGAGGTGGAGGGCGGCGCGCAACTCCCGTTTGCCGAGGGTGAGAGGGGACGCGCGCGGGGCGATCACCGGTTCCTCGGCCAGCGAGGCGACGGCCTGAGGGGACGCGTCCGCACCGGCCTCGCCGCGTACGACCGTCACCTCGGGGCCCCGCGCTGTGACGCCCGCCAGGACGAGCGTGCCGCCCCGCGCCGCGCCCCCGTACCTGCCGGGCTCCCGGCTCAGCCGGCGGCTGCCGCGGCCGGGCTCGTAACGCCACACATGGGTCTCGAGGGGGTCGTCGCCCGCCGTGAACAGCACCCGTTCGCCCTCGACGCCGAGGACCGCGCGCACCTGCAGTCCATCGGGGGTGACCCGGAGGCCGCCGACGGTCAGATAGCGGGTGTCGGCCGAGTCCTCGGGCAGCACCAGGGCCCCCGATGCGGTCCGGGCCGGTGTTCCGGCCATGAGCTCCACCCAGGCGTGGTCCGTCCGCTCGTGCAGCACCTCGGTGGCGCCGGTCGCCGGATCCACTGCGAGTGTCCGCACCGTCCGCTGGTCACGGTTCTGTACGGCGAGGAACGGACCGTGCGCGTCCCAGCCCGCGGCGACCAGATACTCGTACGCCGCCCGGTCCCACACCACGTCCACCCGCTTGCCGTCCAGCGCGAGCAGCTGCACGGTGACCTCCGCATTCGCGGTGCCCGCCACCGGATAGCGGATCGCGCGCGGCGGCTTCGCCGGGTCGGCGGGGTCGCTGATGTAACGCCGTTCCACGGGGGAGGTGTCGACCCGGGTCACCAGGAGACGGCGGCCGTCCGGCGCCCACCAGTAGCCGCGCGGCCGGCCGATGGACTCGGCGGCCGTGTAGTCGGACAGCCCGTAGGCGATCTCCGGCCCTTCGCTGCGGGCCACCTGCCGGTCATTGCCGTCCAGGTCGGTGACGTGCAACGACCGTTGGCTGACATAGGCGATATGCCGCCCGTCGGGGGAGGGGCGGGGGTCGACCACCGGGCCGGCGGCCGGTACGGGGAACGGCGCGCCGCCCTCCGTACGCACCGCCCACAGCGCCCCGGACAGCGCGAAGGCCACCAGGCCGACGGCGGCGTCGGCGGCGTACGACACCACCCCCACCGAGCGCTCGCGCGCCCGCTCCCGCCGCAGCCGCTCCTCTTCGGGCACCGCCTCCGCACCGGTCCCCACCAGCGCCACGGGGTCCGCCAACAGCCGTTCCGCGCCGTCCTCGTGCTGCCACAGCCGGCCGACGGGGTCCGAGCCCGACCCCGTACGGACGAAGAGCACCCGGCGGCCGTCGGGGGAGACGGTGAAGTGCCTCGGCACGCCGAGCGAGAACCGGCGGGTGCGGGCGAACTGCCGGGGAAAGTCATCGGAGTTCGGGGCGGCGGCTGCCGTGGTGCGGTCCAAAGCGGTCCTCCGGTGCTGTCGTGAGCCTGTGATCCTCCAAGGCTGTATAGGCACAAAGGAACGCGGAGCGAAAGGGGTCCTGTCGCACGACCGACGACCGACGACCGACGACCGACGACCGGCATCCGACGACCGACGAGCGACCGACGAGCGAAGGCCCGCCGGCCGTAGGTGTACGGCGGCGGGCCTGTCCCCGTCAGCGTGGTCGGGCGCCGCTGTGCGGCGCCGGCGGAGCGATCAGCCCACGCACACAACTCCCAGGAGGCACAGGTTCGCCGGCGAGGTCGGCTCTGCAGACGGTGCCGCCGGTCCGGACTGCGCGGGCGAGGTGCCGCTGCCGGAGTCCTGGGAGGAAGCGGGGGCGGTCTTCGCCGGAGCGGTGGTGTCGGCGGTGTCGGCAGAGTCGGCGGGTGTCCGCTGGGCCGGTGCGTGCGCGGTGTGCGACCCCGCGCTCGGTGCCGTGCTCGGGGCCGCGAGGGTGTGCGCCGGGGCGGCGGTCTCGGGCTGCTGGTTCGTCGTCGCCTGTCGGTGGGTGGCGGCGGGTGCGGCGTCGGTGGTGTGCCGCTGTCGGTCGGCTCTCACGGGCGGGCGCATGCCGTGATGCTGCGAAGCCCGTTCGTCCGGCTGCTCCGCGGGTGTCTTGGAGGGCGACGTCCGGGCCGTGTTCTCGGTCTCCGGGTCCTTCGGCGCCGCGGCCGCGTGCGTCTGGTCGGTGGACGGCTTGTTCGGCAGCAGGGCCACCGTCAGGGCGCCACCGGCAAGCGCAAAGGCCGTTGCGGCCGCGGCCCGGCGCCGGTGCTTCTTCCACCGCGCCAGCTGCCGCCGCCGCGCCGCCCGTCCCTGCCCCGTGGCGGCGCCGCTCTTGGAGTCAGCGGACGAAGCCGCGCCCGGCGTATCGGTCACCGCCTCGGCGGCCGCGTCACCGTCGGCCGCCGCCGCGCCGCGATGCGCGCCACGGCGAACCCCGGGAGCGGGCGCCTCCGCCGGCTGCCACGGATCCCATGCCGTCGCGTCGGCGGCCGCCGCGCCGCGGTGGTGCTGGGCGGGCGGGGCTATGTCCGGAGCGTAGTCACCGCACCCGGGGCACACGAGGGCACCGTTGAGGTTCCGGCGGCACGACGAGCAGTAGTCCATCTGCGATCTTTCTGTGCTGTCTGCGCCGCCAGGGGTGCCGGCGACCTGATGCGCGTACGCGCGCGGGATCGAGCGGCCAGTCACGCTAACGGCCTCCACCGAGGTCGGCACGGAGATCGTGTGATGCTTCGGTGAAGATTCCCTGATGAACGCCCGAGCACTCTGGACATGTCGCGACGAATACGCTGATGGGCCGCCGCACCCGGCGGAGCTCTCCGTGCTCCGCGCGCCGACTCATCGTGACGCCGCCCGGCATGCGGCAAGCGCGGCCCGGGAAGGATCTCAGGTCGTCGGCAGGCGGGCGGGAGCCCGAAAAATCCTTTGATCTCCCCTCTCGGGTGCCCGTTAACCCAGGGAAATGCTGACCGAAGTGATAGCGACCCGCTATGTCACGCCCTTGCGTGAGGGCGGATCGCTTCCGGGAATCGTCGAGGCCGGCGATTTCGGTACGTACATCATGGAGTTTCCGGGTACTTCCCTTGACCTGCGGTGTGGCGCCTGAGCAGGCCACTGACCGGCACGGCCTGGGCTGCTGCTTCAGGCGTCGCCCATGGGGTCGAACATCCGCATACAGTCCAGCACCCGGTCCGCCGTTGGCTGCTGCAGTTCGTCGACGATCCTGCCGTCGGCGAGGAACACCACGCGGTCGGCGTAGGAGGCGGCCACCGGGTCATGAGTGACCATGACAATGCTCTGCCCGAGCTGTCGGACCGACTCCTGAAGCAGCCGCAGCACCTCGGCGCCTGCCCGGGAATCGAGGTTCCCGGTGGGCTCGTCCGCGAAGATGATCTCCGGCTGGTTCAGCAGCGCGCGGGCGCAGGCGACTCGCTGCTGCTGACCGCCGGACAGCTGCGGGGGCCGGTGGGCCAGCCGGTCCCGCAGGCCCAGCGTGACGATCACTTCGGTGAGCCACCGCTGGTCCGGGCGCTTCCCGGCGAGGGTCATCGGCAGCGTGATGTTCTCCATGACGGTCAGGGTCGGCAGCAGATGGAACGCCTGGAAGATGAAGCCGATCCGGTCCCGGCGCATCAGCGTCAGCTGCCGGTCCGACAGTTCGGCGAGATTCACCTCGCCGATCCAGGCCGCACCGGAGGACGGGGAGTCCAGCCCGGCCAGACAGTGCATCAGGGTGGACTTGCCGGAGCCCGAGGGGCCCATGATGGCGGTGAAGTGCCCTTGGTGGACGTCTAAGGACACTCGGTCCAGCGCGGTCACCTGGTGGCCGCCCATGTCGTGGATCTTGGTCAGGTCGCGGGCAGTGGCTGCCGGGTGATGGCCGGGGCGGCCCAGCGGGGGGTGCGCCGGGATCATGTGCGGCTCCTCATCTGTAGTTCCTTACCGTCGGTTTCTGATCGCAGGCTCCGAGCTGCCGACCCGTCGCTGCTGCCGACCCGTCGCTGTTGGCTCGGCGTCGTCGGTTCCACGGGCGTCAGCCCTGTCTGCACCGGCTCCGTCGGCCGCGGCGCGTCCACCCGTGGCCGGGGGTGAGACATGGAGGTGGCGGGCGGCGACGGCGCCGCCGACGAGGGCGAGGAGCACCACCAGCAGCGCGGCTCCCAGCACGGTCGGGAAGAGTCCGAAGGCGTGGGTGCACACGGCCACGAGGGTGGGCCCCAGCGGGGAAACGGCCTGGGCGAGGAAACCGGTCCCGCTGTTCACCCGCCCCTGGAGCTCAGCCGGTGTCATCCGCATCTGCGCGGTGGCCAGCAGGACGGTGACCACCGGTCCACAAGCGGAGGCGAGAGCGAGCAGGAACGCGGCAGCCCCGCTGTCGTGGACGGTTGCAAAACCCACCAGCGCCACAGCGACCACACCGGTGGACAGGGCGATGCCACGCGCCGCTGGGAAACGCCGGGCCGCCGGAGCGGCGATCAGGGAGCCCCCCAGGGCTCCGGCCCCGATCGCCGCGGTCTGCGCCCCAATGCCCAGTCCGGCCTGCGCCCCGCCATCAGCCGAGGCGATGACGACGATCAGCAGGCCGTTGAAGACCAGGTTGAGGACGGCTGCGTTGACCGCCGCGTACCGCAGGAACGGCGAGCGCCACAGGAAGCGGACGCCCTCGCAGGCGGCCTTCAGTGTGGGCTGCCCGTCGCCGACGGGGCCCGCCCCCGACGGCAGGGCCGCCATACAGACGGCTGCGACGAGATACGTGGCGGCGTCGAGGGCGAAGACCCACACCGGTTCCGTGGCGAGCAGCGCGCCGCCGGCCGCCGGCCCGGCGATCAGGGCCGCGGCCGTCCGCGCCTGGATCAACGACAGTGCCCTGGCGAGGAGATCGGGGTGGACGAAGCTCCGGACGGCGACGTTCTCGGCCGGGGACAACATGCTGCCGACCATGCCCAGAAGCAGCGCGGCAAGTGTCAGCACGGGCAGGGAAAGGGCATCCCACGCCTGGAGCAGCGCCAGAGTTCCCAGAATTGCTGCGCCGACCAGATTGCCGCCGAGCAGCAGTGCCCGGCGGTCGAAACGGTCCGCAAACACCCCGGCAGGCAGCCGGGCCAGGAGAACGCCCGCGGACAACGCCGTACTCGCCAGCCCCGCTTCTCGTACGTCCCCGGATGCCTGCAACGCCACCACCGGCAGCGCGACGATCGAGGCGGACGTCCCGAATGCCGATGCCGCCTCCCCGCCGAACAACAGCCAGAACGGTCTGCCCAGAGCCGGCCTCGACGGCACCGGCGTCACTGCCCTCTCCGGGCGAACTGCCGCTGGACGGCGAGCAGCGGATGGGCGGTCATGGCCGCGGGAACGCCGAGCGTCAGAATGGCACCCGCCAGTACGCCTACGGTCCACGGGCCGTCGAACGTGGGCAGCGGGCCGAGTCCGAGCGTCACGGACAGTGGGACCAGGCACACCACGGCGACGAGGCCGGACAACACCACCCCGATCGCTCCCGCGCCCAGTGCCTCGTAGAGCACACAGCGCAGCATCTGGAACCGACTGAGCCCCAGGGCCCGCAGATGGGCGCGCTGCGCCACCCGGTCACGCTGCGCCAGAGCACTGGTATTGGCCGCCGCCAACAGCGCGTACGCCGCGACCACCGCCACTATCAGGCGAGTGGCCAGATCGTCGGCGGGACTGCGGGTGAAGGTCTGCGCGTAGTCGTCGCGCGAGGCGACGGTCTGGCCTTCTGTCACTGGCCAGGCGCTGCTCGGTCCGGTGAGGAAAATGCGGTCGGCGGTGGGAGATGCGGTGTGCGCGAGTGCGGTGGCGCGCGGGAGAATCATGTGGGGAAAGGCCAGGTCGCGCGTGTAGATCGCGACGAGAGTGAGCCGCTGTGGCGTCCCGTCGGCCAGGGTCAGTTTCACGGACTGGCCGACCTTCCACTTCCCCTGGTCCGCGAGTTCCGCGCCCGCGGCGAAGGTGCCCTCGGTCATCTTCGTGATGTCGCCCTCTCGCTCGGAAAGGTCCAGCACTCGCGACAGCACACGTCCGTCCACCCCCCAGGCACGGGTCGGCTTGGGCGGTGAACGGCGTTTGGGGCCGGGCACGGTGGCCTTGGTGGCTATCACAGGGGTGGCGGTGGCTCCGGAGAGCGGGCGAGGGGTGGCAGGAAGCCGGGGGCCGGGTTCCGCGCTGATCACAGCGTCGGCTCGGAGCGCCACCTCGACCTCGTGCTGGGTCGCGTGCCCCATCGTGGTTCCGGCGCCGAGCAGGCAGGCGGTGACTCCCGCGGACAGCAGGACGGGAACGGCCAGGGCCGTGGTGCGCGCGGGCGTTGCCCGCAGGCCGGCGGCGGCGATGGTGCCCACGCGTCGGTCCAGTGCGCGTAGAACCGCACACACCGGGCCTGTCAATGGCGGGATGACCCATGGGGCCAGCACGGCCAGGGTGGGGATGACGAAGAGGGCCAGCCCGGGGGCGACGCCGGCGCGTACCTTCGGAGGCAGCCCCGGGAATGCCATGACGAGCAGCAGAGGGGCGCAGAACAGCACCGCCATGCACAGACCGGTGATCAGCCGGGCCCGGCTGCGCCTGGTCCCCGGCGCACCCTCGTGGTCCTTGAGGAGATCGATCGCGTTGACCCGCCCGGCGACCCGCACACTCAGCAGCGCGGCGAGCACGCTGATGCCGACGGTTCCCAGGCACACGGCGGCGCAGGCGCCCCAGGTCTGGGCGGGCGGCGGCAGCTCGGTGGCGGCGGGGAACAACTTCTGCTCGATGAGGATGTGGCGTCCGAGTGCTGCCAGCGGCAGTGCCCCGGCCGCGGCGCCGACAGCAGCCGAGACGAGGGCCAGGCGCGCCACGTCCATGGCCACCATGCGCCGCAGCCGTGCAGCGGTCATCCCCAGGGCCCTGAGGACGGCGAACTGCCGCAGCCGCTGCCCGGTCCATAGTGAGACGGTGGAGCCGATGACCAGTACCGCGCACATCAGCAGCAGGGACATCAGCAGTGCCATGATGTTCTGGGTGCTTTCGGCGGCGGCCGCTTCGGGAGAGTTCACCGGGTGGTCGGCAAGGCTCGCGCCCAGGAGCAGAAGTAGGCAGGCCCCGACGCCCGCCGCGGTGGCGCAGCATGCTGCCGCCGCGCCGATGACCCGCCCGGGGTAGGCCCGCACCTCCGACAAGAGGAGGCGGGTGGGGGTGGCGCGGGTGATGGTCGGTGGGGGCGAGGTGGGGAGCGCTGCAGACACGGATTTCTGTCCTCCACAGGGCGATACGCTGGAGACAGTGCGGGGAGGCCACCCTCATTGTGGCCTCCCCGCACGTGTCTCTCATGAATGAGAGCTATCAGGTGTCGCAGGCAATGAAGCTGATGGTGCTCGGCATCTCCTCGAGGCGAGTCTCCTCGGCAAGCTCCTGCAGCGCGAGAACATTCGTCATAATCAGTCACCTCCCTCCGCTTTTAGGCGAGTTGCAGCCACTCAGTGGTGGCTCAGGTGTCGCAGCCGATGAAGCTGATGGTGCTCGGCATCTCCTCGAGGCGAGTCTCCTCGGCAAGCTCCTGCAGCGCGAGAACGTTCGTCATGGTCGGTCACCTCCTTTCAGGGTGTCGGTGAGTGGGCCCGGCGGACCGCTTCGTCCGGTGCTCACCCCTGATCGGGATGGGCGCCGGGGAGCAGACGCCCGCCGGAAGTCTTGGCTGCCTCCATTGCCAGCAGGAGACCGGCGGAGCCGGTGGCCAGGTCGGCAGACAGGCGCAGGAGTTGGTCACCGTAAAGGACCTGTTCGCCGCCGTGGTCGGCCACATGCACTGACAGGAGGCGCAGCTGGTGCTCGGCCCACGAGCGCGCTTGCGGGACGTGCGCCGCGGCGTGGGAGAGGAAGTAGACGTTCCCGGCCCGGCCGTTGAACAGGCCGCCCTGGACCACGGTTTGGACTGCTGTGGCGCGCGCCGCCCCCGCCACGATGTCGTCGGCGCCGATCGCGGTGGCTTGGGCCTCGGGGAGCGCCATGGCCGCCAGGGCGACTCCGGCCGAGCCCTCGGCGAGGTAGGGGAGCAGCCGCTGGGAACTGCTCATCTGGAGTGTTCCGTCCAGCTGCCGTGCATGCCTGAGGTCGGCGCGTACGGCGAGCGCGGCAGCCTCGGCCCAGTCGCCGTCGCCGGTCAGCCGGGAGCAGCGGGCGAGCAGTACGGCCGGTCCGGACCAGCCGTACATCAGGCCGGGGCGGTCCAACACTCCCTCTTCGCCGATGCGTTCACGGACGGCCGCGGCCAGCTTGAGTGCTTCGTCGCGTTTGCCGGCGTCCAATAGGAGATGGGCGATGCCGGTCAGGCCGTTGAACAGGCCGGGAGAGGAGGGAAGTTGGCTGGAGAGGATACGGTCGATGAGCTCCTCGCCCAGTGGGTTGTCGAGTCGGTGCAGCAGCCATGCCGTGCCGGCCAGCCCGTCGTACAGGCCGAGCGGGGTGCGGGCCGGGGCCCGGCGGGCTGCGTGCTCCAGCCACGCGAGGTGTTCGGGGTCCACGGAGGAGCCTGCGCTCAGCTGGGCCAGGAGGATCCCAGGGGTTCCGTAGGCGAGCCCCAGCGTCGCGCCTTCCCGATGCCCGGCGATGTCGCCGGGGAAGAGGCGGTCGGTGCGAGTGGTGTCGGCGGACCGGCCGATGCCCCGCAGCAGGGAGTCGGCGCGCGGGGGCGCGAGCGTGGGCACCGCGTCGGACCGATGTCCGGGTAGGTGGGGACGCACGCTTGGGGACAGCGCCAGGCGCTCTACCATCCGCTCGACGTACGCCGCAGGCAGTGCGGGGAAGGCGGTGGTGGCCATCTCGATCAGGTGGCCGATGACCGCCGGAGTGCGCTGTACCAGACCGGTGAGCGGCACGAACGCGGAGAGTTGGCAACAGCCCAGGGAGAACAGATCGCTATCGCGGGCGTTGGTGAGCGACAGGTCGATGAAACCGGGGGCGCCGAGCACAGCGGTGCGCTCGGTATCGACAGCCGTGGCGATCTCGAAGTCCACCAGGGCGACGGTGCCGTCGTCACGGATGAGGATGTTGTGCGGGTGAAGGTCGCCGAAGGCCATCCCCGCCTTGTGCAGGGTCTCGATCGCGGCCTCCGCCTGCCCAAGGTGGTCAAGGGCCAGCGTGGTGTACTCGGCGCGTGCCCGCTCGTCCGGTGCGTGGCGGGTGAGGGGATAGTCACGGCCCATCCACGTGCTGAGGGACTGCCCCTGGATGTGCTCCATGGCCAGGTAGTGATGCTCCCACGCGGTGAAGTACTCGATGGGGCGCGGGACGAACGGCAGGTGGCCGACGGTTTTCAGGGCCGACCATTCGTTGCGCAGCCGGTCCACCGCGTCAGCACCGCCCGCGTCCAGGCCCGCGTGCGGCCGTGCCTCCTTCAGGACGACCTGAGTGCCGTCGGATGCCTTGGCCAGGTACACGCCGCCGCCGTTGGAGAAGTGCAGGGCTTTGAGGACCGTGTAACCGTTGAGTGTGGCGGCGGTGTCCTCGTCCGCGGCGGCGAGGCTGGCGGCGAGGAACTCCGGGGTCTCGGCCCACTCGGGAACGGTGAAAGCCGGCCGTCGCCGGTCGGGAACAGCGTTGCCCTGCGGATCGCGCAGTGCCGGCACCCGGGAGCCGTCGGGCAGTTCGCACCACATGAGTGCGAACGCCCCGTACCGGACCGACACCGGCCCCTTGTTCCAGCGGTGGTCGGAGAGGACGTACGGGCCGGGTCGGCCACCGAGTACCGCATCGAGTTCGGTGAGGGCGGTGTGCAGCTCTTCCGCGTCGCGCGGGTAGACGGTGACGACCTTGCCGCTGGCGGCGCGGTTGGCGTACTTGCTGTTGAGTACGGTCGCGATGCGGCGGCTGCGCAGGAACTTCCAGGGGAGGTTCAACCGTCGGCACACTGCCCAGGTCTGCTCGATAACTTCCTCGGCGGTATCGGGCGTGGCAGTGATGTGAATCTTCCAGCCCTGTTCGGGTAACTGCTGCCCGCCGATGGGAGCGAGGACTTCCCAGACGCCGTACTGGCCCCGTTTCCATTCAACGGGCAATTCCCGATTGGCTAAAGAGAACTGCGAGGCGGCATCGTCACAGCGCTCCAGTGGCTCGTACCAATTGGAATCGGCAACGATATACGGCCCATACTTCGGGTCCACTTCCCCCCCATTGTCCCTTGCCCGTGGGGAGTCTTCGTTCAATGGCGCGCTGGGCGCCAAGTGAGCTCGGACTCCCGTGCCCCTATCGACATAGCTCATGATTCAGGTCGATTCTGCGGAAGACAACCTTTTTAGGTTCAGCTTAAGCGGAGCGGGGCATTACGGGTGTCGGCGTACGTATGGCATCGGGGGTGAGGGGGCAAGGCGCGCCACTCGGAAACGAATGGCCTGTCGCGTGAGGGCCGGTTGCCGCGTGGCCGCGCAGCTCGGCGGACTCCGGTCCGTCGCGCAGCAAGTGGCGGCCGAGCGCGGTGACGGTGTGCACGACCTGGCTGCCGCTACGGCGGGTCGAGATCAGTCCGGCATTCCGCAGTGTGGCGGTGTGCTGGCTCACCGCTGCCGGGGTGACCCCCAGCTTCTCGGCGAGTTCACCGTTGCTACAGCCGTCCCGCAAGCCATTGAGGACCGCTGCCCGGGTCCTGCCCATCAAGGCGGCCAGGTTCTCCTGCGACCGGCGGGTCGCGGCAGGCATGGACAGGAGGCCCTCGTCCGAGAGCAAGCCGCAGTGGTCATGGGGACGGTCGGGGAAGACCAGGACTGGACTGCCCTCCACTGTCCCCGGAGGCGACGGGACCAACACGCCGGCGTCCTGCAGGAAGAGTGAAGGAGACAGCAGCAGCCCGCGCCCGTTCGGCTCGACATACGGGGTGCCCTCGGAGTCGATTGTCAGTACGGGCGCGTGCCACCGTATTCCCGGACCAAGACTGTTCAGCAGGGCCTCGATTCCGTCGCCGCACATGATATCCCGACGGAAATTCTGAGCCGAGGCGAGATGGGAGTAGACGCGACTCCAATATGGCTGAACGGCCACCTGGCACATCTCGTCAACGGCAGCCAATAACTGCGACTGGCGCAGCCCGGGGATACTGAAGCGGGCCGTATCCGACGTTTCTGTGCCACCCGACCACGCACGCAGGATCTCCCGGGCACCACCGCGCACCCTCACCAGTCGCCGAACCCCATCGAGCCCATTGACTGAACGTGACATTCTCGCAATGACTCTTCGGCGCCAGGTCCGGAATAATTCGCTCTTCGTGTTGCGTAAGGCATCAACGGCGAAAATTGCCTCGGCGTACCGACCGAGGGGGCCGGCGATTCTGATACGTGCCAGGTCGTCAGCGCAAAGGATTATGCGTTGCATGAGTGACACTTCCGTTCTGTCTTGTAAGAATTAGACATGGAAGGAGATGGAAAAGGTTTGCTTTTCTCTCGCCGAAGGGGCTGAGGGGGTGCGCCTTCAGTATTTGTGTCATGCCGCTCTGGCTTAGATGGCAAGCGCTTCACGAAGACGCGAACCTGCACTTGATATGGCTTGCCTTCCGCACATGACCAAGACCTCGCCGAATTACGCAGATCGCCAGCGCAGCCTAGGGTCACAGATCACCGGCTCGACTGAATCCACCAGGAAGGTCACCTCGGGCGATGCACCGATTCCCTGTAATGCATACAGCTCCACCCCGCCTGCCTCCGTGCGCTCCCATTTTCGGAGACCTCTGTAATGAGCCGTTAATACTTCCACAGGCGCATTGCGGCAGTCGACGCCATGAGAAGAGAAGCGTCTGATCCGACGTGGCCTGAACCGATGCGTGTCAAAGACGCCCGGAAGCCACTTGAACATCCATGAAGCGGAGCGGAATGCTCCCATTCGACTATTACTTGGCCACACTACTCAGAGTGGTCAAGCCGTGGCGAATCCTTTCTTTGGCGCCCCCTTGAACTAGGGTGCATTCAGGTCACGCGTCCAGGGAGCCTCGTTGGGCGTGAGTGATCAACGTGGCTCGAAAGTTCGTTTCATCCGCATGGGTCAGCCGGTGTGGGTTCCGCGGGCGGAGCGTCGACGGCGAAGCTGCTGCCGCAGTTCGCGGAGCCGGCGGACGAAAGGGCCAGGCAAGGGTCTGGGGTCGTACGCCTCCGTCATTGCCTGATAGGGCAACCCACCCGCCCCGCACCGCAACCGACCGATGACGCAGGCCGCCTGAGGCCGCTGTTCATGGAGCGGATACAGGGTCTTGCTCCGGGCTGGTCAGCCGCCGCCCCGGGGATGGGTCAGACCGCCCAACTGGCCTTTCTGGCCAAGCATGTTGTGCCACAGCAGGCCGCCCGAGCTGTGCGCTCCAGGCGCCGCCCCTTCGCCCCTACAGCCATCGAGCCCCGCACTGAGCGGCGTATCGTTCCGTATTTGGGTCAGTTGCCGCTCAGGAACAACACCTCAGCCGAACTTCCCGCGTGCACAGCGAAGTTGGCTTCCACCATCTCCTCGGTCGATTACCGGCGCGGCGTCCTGTCCGAGTTGTCCAGCATTCTGGAGGCTGCCGTTGATGACAAGCGGCTCGCCCGGAATCCTGTGCATGCGAAGTCTCTGAGTCCGCAGGACATCGACTTTGCGAGAGGCGTACTGCACGTCCGTCGTCAAGTCCAGTCGGCCAACGGGAAGTTGCACTTCGCCCTTCCAGAAGCACGGAGGAAGCTCTCCCTTCGGCTTACCGCGCGACTCGGTAACGCTGTGGCTGCGAACACATGGAACACCTGCACCTGGAAGCCGGCGCAGTCCGAGGCCGACATCATCCCTCCGCGTCCCAAGGGGGCGAAGTCATGGCAGCGGGAGGCAGCACCGAAGGACGGCTTCCACGTGCTGCGGCACACCTACGCCTCGATCATGCTGGAGGCGGGGGGGGGGGGCCGTGGTGACTGTGGCGCGGTGGCCCGGGCACTCCTCGCCGGCTGTCACGCTCGGTTACTACGCTCACTTCATACCGGAGGCTGGAGGCAAGGGGCGCACCGCCGTTGACGGATTGCTCGAGACGATGAGGGATCCACCGTGCCGGTAGCAACTCTCCAGATTCTCTCCAGGGCTGACCGTGGCGGATTCCCCGGCTTGTGCGCGTCTGGATTTAATCGTTCTTTGTAAGGCCACTGGGTCGGATAGCCTGGGAAAATGCTGACCGAAGTGATAGCGACCCGCTATGTCACGCCCTTGCGTGAGGGCGGATCGCTTCCGGGAATCGTCGAGGCCGACGATCTCGGTACGTACATCATGAAGTTGTCTACCTAGCTGCCCTGACCTGGAGTGATGCGGCTGTGCGGGCCTCTGATCTGCGGAGGCAGATCTTTCAGCGCCTTTCGGGCTCGTGCCGCGTTACGCAGTTGATTCTCCCCACGCGCTCCCCAGCGCCGCCCAAACTCCCCAGATTCTCCCCAGGGATGGCCCGTGCCGCGGGACGGGGCGCCGTCGGAAGCCAGACCAAATGAGGCGCTGCGAACTACGCTGCGTGACTGCCGCAGGTCAGGCAAGAGGCCCACCAGCAGGTTCTTCGTCTGCTGGTGGTACAGCGCTCATAGTGGTGCTGGCCTGCTGTAATGGCTGCTGTAATGGCCGTCTGTGAAGCGTCGGTCCGTGCATGGTCCGGATCTTGGCGTCAGCTACCTGATTGCCAGGCCACGGCGGCGGCAGCGCCAAGAAGGGCCCTGGAGGCTGGTCGCCGGCGCGTGATGAGAATCAGCGAGGCGTGGGGAGCGGCCGGGAACCGCTGAACGTGCATGGGCACGGCGGTCTGGCCATGTGCTGAGCGCGGTGCCTCTTCGGCTTCCACTGGCACCGCGATTTGCAGTCAGTTTGCAGACGGCGTGCTGACCGGCGTTTTTGCAGGTGGCGAAGGGGAGTGTACGGATTCGCCAATGTGCAGGTGTGCTCATGTGTGGGCGGCTTCGGCAGTCTTCATGCTGACCTCCTGCTGACTTTTCTGACGGTTCGTCAGTGGATCTTGTTTGTAGTGGCGGTGCCGTTGCCGGAGGGGCTCTGGTCGGCGCTGGTTGCCCTCTTGCGGGGGAGCGGCGGGTATTTCGGTGTCGAGGTGATGGCACCGCCACCGGTATTCCGTCGATGAGGCGGTGCCCTGGCCTGCGGGGGGGGGCGGGGTTCGGAATGCGGTGGCGGGTGGGTGATCAGGTTGCGAGGGTGTGGTCCAGGGCTTGCCTGGCCCGTGCGAGCGATCCGGGCATCACGTGTCGGTAGGCGCGGTAGGTCGTCTCGATCTTGCGGTGACCCAGCCATTCGGAGACGTCGGTGATGGGGATGCCGTGTTCCAGGCAGACGGAGGCGAACAGGTCGCGGTAGCCGGAGAGGGTCATGCCGTCCGGGGGAGGCAGTACGGTGTGCAGTTTGGCTGCTCGCGTGCTCTCTATCCGGTAGGTGAAATAGCCGTTCGGTCCGCGCAGCAGGTAGCCCTCGTCCGTCGTGCCGTGTCGCTGTTCAAAGCGTTCGATGGCTTCCTTTACGGATCGCGGCAGGGGGACGTCGCGGAATTCTCCTGGCCGGCGGTGTTTCAGGGGTGCGGGCCTGTAGGTGTTGTGGTGGATCTGGCAGGTCACCCGGTATACGTCGTCGGAGATCACGTTGTTGACGTTGACGGCGCGGGCCTCGCCGTTGCGCAGTCCGCAGCCGCGCATCATGGTGATCATCAGGCCCAGCTGGAAATCCGCCGTGCGGGCCGCGGCTGTGGCGTATTCGACGGTCGGGATGATGGATCGCGGGGGAAGGTAGTCGCGGGTTTTGATGCCGAGGGTGGGGTCGGTGGCGATGGCTCCTTTGCGGACCGCGTCCAGGAGGACGGCCCGGAGGAGGCCATAGACGTTGCGCTGTGTTCCAGGCTGGATGTTCCGGCGTTCCATGCCGGTGATGAAACGCTCGGTGATCATCGGGCTGATGGATTCCATCCGGTGTTCGCCGAGTTCCGGATAGAGGTGTGCGGTGAGATGGGAGCGGTGTTTTCGGCCCGTGGAGTAGTCCACGAGGTGGCGTTGCCGCGTGCGCCAGTACTCCGCGTATTCGGCGAAGGTCATCCGCGCCAGTCGGCGGCGCTCTTCGAGCAGGGCGGCGGGAGCGTTGCATTTGGTGGTGTAGAGGTGGACGAGACGGTCCCGGGCGGTTTGCTGGGTGGCATACCCGCTCTCCTCGCGTTGTCGGCCCGATAGATCCCGGTAGCGGACCGTGTAGTTGTGCGGGCATCTCGCAGGCCGTCCGCACGCGCATTTCTTGAAGAAGCTCCCCATGCCGCGCGCAAGTAGTGCTCCGCCCATATCCAAGGCACCGCCTTCTTGGTTGCCGACGGCTTGGCTGTTTCGTGTGGGATGGCCGCCTCGGCTGGCCGGGACGGGCTCTGCGAAGGGATCTCCGCCCGACTGCGGCTCTGCTGGCGGCTCCCCCTCTCACGAACTTCTGCCCCTACTGCTTGAGGGCATGGTTGGTATCACCCGGATCAGCGAACGCGCACCTAGCGGAGCACGGTGGCGGAGCTGCGTGCGCCGGGGCGCGTCCTCGCTATCGGTTGTCCGCCGGCCTGTTTGTCGTTTGCTATGAATCTGTCAGTACCGCCGCCGCGAAGTGTCAGTGGTCACTTTCCGGTTGTGCGTACGGCATCACGAATTTTCAGCGGAACAGCGTCGTACTTCTTGATGGCCTGGGGGGCCATCACCTTTCCCACGTTCACAAGCCAGTCATCGCTTTCGATCGGGGAGCTGCATGAGCTGAGAAGCCGTTGTCGTAACGATCTTGGTGGACGTGGGTTCGACTGGAACGGTTCGGTCGGGTGATCTTGCCGCCTGGCCGGCATGAAGACAGGGCCTCTGGTGCAGCTCGAGGTTGTCGAATCTGCCTTCTCCGGGACGGGGACGTAGCCGCGTGAGGGGGCCGCGCGCACCGTGGAGGGGGATCGTCGCGCCGGGCTCCTTTGTCGAGGACGTCCGCGTCCCCCATCGCGCCAATCGGCTGCTGCTCTACTCCGCGAACCTGATCCACGCGGCCACCGGTTACTGCGGCACCACGTTGGAGGAGAAACGGATGACGGCGGTTTTCTTCTGGATGGCCTGACCGCCCGACGCCTCGCGGGCTGTAGTCGATCTGGCGAAGAGCTTCCGCATCAGATCACCATGCCCTGTCCGGTGGATCACGCCGGGCTCGCCGTCAGCCCGCTTGCGGCACTGCCCGGGTGGCGCCCCCGTACTCGCGTTTGAACCTGATAGGTCAGCGGTGGCCGGGCCGGTTGTCGCGGTGAAGGGCGGGTGAACGCGGCGCGGGGCAGGCCCCCTTCAGGGCCCCGAGATGGACTCCGGCGCGGCTGTCCCAAACGGTCTGAAAGGCGAGTCGTAGGCAGCTTGCGAGCGCCGGGTGACGCCACCCAGTTGGCCATCGGCACATGCGGTGTGGAGGATCTGGCGCTGGTCGCTGCGGCGACGGTGATCAGCGTTCCAGTCCCTGACCGCTTTGTGCTTGATGTCGGTAGCAAGGTCCTCGGCTCCGACCGGTCGCCCTGGGTGACGGGTCACGGCTACCTGCCCCAGTTCCCGCAGGCAACCATCGCTGGGTTGTGGGAGCGCCACGCCGTTGTCCGGCTTCCGGAATGGGTGCGGGGGCCACGCCTCGGGGCGTTGGTCGCTGTCGTCCCCAACCACGTATGCACGCCGGTAAATCTCGCCGATGAGCTACTGGTCGTCCGAGACCGCGAGGTGATCGACCGCTGGCAGGTAACGGCACGGGGCGCCAATACCTGAGCGCCGTCTCAGGTGGAGAGCCGGCGGTAGCAGATCAGAGTCGCGGCTATCCCGGCGAAGGCAAGGAATTCGAGGTTTGGTGATCGTGGTCGCCGTGGGGTGGTTTCGTCTCAGTCTGGGATGGCGGCGTCGACCAGGGCTGCGGCTACGGTGCGGGCCGCTGTTTCGGCGGTGGGGTCGCGGTCCAGCCAGGCGCTGATGCCGGCGCCGTCGTAGAGGATGACCAGTTGGTGGGCAAGTGACTTCGCGTCCTTGGCGCCTGCCTGCTGGGCGAGGGCGAAGAACAGCTCATGCAGCCAGGTGCGGTAGTCCTGCGCGGCCTGCTCGACAACGCCGCCGGGTGGGGCATCGGCACTCGCGCTGATGAACGCACAGCCACGGAAACCCGGCTCGGCGAACGACAGACCCTGCACCTCGAACGCGCCGACCAGGCGCTCCTTCGGGCTGTCGTAACGGGTCTCGAGTTCGTGTGCCATGCGCTCGGCGGTCGCGGCGTGCCGTGCCTGCAGGTAGGCGCGGACCAGGCCGTCCTTGCTGCCGAATGCGCTGTACAGCGTTGCTTTCGCGACTCCGGCGTGCTCGATGACGCGGTCGATCCCGACCGACTGGACACCCTCGGCGTAGAACAGCTCGTTGGCGGCGGCCAGCAGCCGCGCCCGCGCTGCCGCGCTGCGTTCCTTTGGTGACAGCACCTTGTCAGACATACGCGCATAGTAGCAGACAGGTCTGTCTGTCTTTATTGGTCGCGCATTCCCCTTGACATATCCAGACAGGTCTGTCTAGCTTTGAAAGTGTTACCAGACAGACCGGTCTGGATGACAAATTTGGAAGGTGCATCCCATGTCTGTGGAGCACGAAAACCTCGACCTGCACCCCATTACTGCCCTGGTCACAGGGGCCACGTCCGGCATCGGCCGGGCGGTCGCCAAGCGGCTCGCTGCCGATGGAATGTCCGTTGTCGTGGCCGGCCGCAACGCTCAGCGAGGCGCCGAGACCGTCAATGAAATTACCGCGGCAGGCGGCCACGCCTGGTTTGTCGAGGCGGACCTTGAGGACGCGGCCGGCATCGACCGACTCGCCGGCGAGGTCGGCGAGATCGACGTCCTGGTCAACAACGCGGGGCAAGCCATCTGGGCACCTACCGAGGAGATGAAGGTCTCCGAGTACGACGCGATGTTCGCCAGCAACGTCCGCGCGCCGTTCTTCCTCGTCGCCGCGTTCGCCCCGGCGATGGCGGCGAAGGGATCGGGCGCAGTGATCAACATCGGCAGCATGGCCGGCAGCCTCGGCCTGGCCACCGGCGCCGCGTACGGCGCGACCAAGGCCGCGCTGGCGTCACTGACCCGGGGCTGGACCGCCGAGTACAGCGGCCGCGGCGTCCGCTTCAACACCGTCGCCCCCGGACCGGTCTACACCCGGCCCGAGGCCCGCGACCTGTTCGACGCGCTCGCCGAGACCACCGCGATCAAGCGCGCTGCAGAGCCCGAAGAGATCGCCGAGGTCGTCGCCTTCCTCGTCTCGCCGAAGGCCGGCTACGTCACCGGCGCGACCATCGCCGTCGACGGCGGCCGCACCGCCATCTGAACCTGCCTGCCCTGAGAGGCAAACGCTCATGAGCAACACCGCGTACGGACTGAGCGTCGACGCCGCCCACGCCGAGAAACTCGCGCACTTCTGGGCCGAGGCACTCGGGCAGGACGTCGCCCCGGGCGCGAATCCCCCATTCGCCACACTCGCCCCGGACGGAGCCACCCCGCGGCTGAGCATCCACCAGGTCCCCGAGCCGCAGTCAGTGAAGAACCGGCTCCACCTCGACCTCATCAGCCCCCTCTTCGAGGCCGAGCCCCAGCGGCTGATCGTGCTCGGCGCGTCCCGGATCCGCGACGTCACTCAGGGCTTCGCCCGCTGGACGACGTTCGCCGACCCCGAAGGCAACGAGTTCGACCTCATCACCGGCCGAGACATGAAAGGCAGCCAAGGAGAATGCACCCGCGTCCGAGCGAACGCGTCTGCGACCAGGTCGCCCGGCAGCACAGAAGCACAGGAGTTGAAATGAACAAGCCCGTCATTCTGATCACCGGAGCGCTCAGCGGCATCGGCCGCGCCACCGCCGTCGCCTTCGCCAAGAAGGGCGCGAAGGTGGTCGTTGCCGGTCGACGCGATGAGGCCGGCAAGGCGCTCGCCGAGGAGCTGAGCTCTTTCGGTTCCGAGGCCGAGTTCATCAACGCGGACGTCCGCAAGGAGGATGACATCCGCGCTCTGGTCGACGAGACCGTCGCACAGTTCGGCCGTCTCGATGTCGCGGTGAACAGTGCTGGCACCGAAGGCCAGGTCGGCCCGATCACGGAGCAGACCGCGGAAACCTATGCCGCGACGTTCGACACGAATGTTCTCGGCGTGATCCTGAGCATGAAGCACGAAGTGCGCGTCATGCAAGGACAGGGCAGCGGAGCCATCATCAACATCTCCTCGACCTACGGGCACGAGGGTGCGGCGGGAGCCTCCCTCTATGTCGGCAGCAAGCATGCCGTCGAAGGCATCACCAAGTCCGTGGCGCTCGAGGTCGCCAAGTCTGGAATCCGCGTGAACGGCGTGGCGCCTGGTCCTACAGATACCGGCATGCTGACCCGCTTTACCGGCATACCGGAGAACAAGGCGGCTCTGGTGGCGGATGTTCCGTTGGGTCGCCTCGGCCTCCCTAAGGAGCTTGCCGACGCGATCGTTTTCCTTGCATCGGACGAAGCTTCATTCATCACCGGGCATATTCTCAACGTGGATGGCGGTCACACCGCCAACTGACCTGTCCGGGCGCGGAGGTTCGCTCCGCGCCCGGTTGACCTGGCCGTGAGTGGAACTGTTCTTCAGGCTTCTAGCGCACGCAATCAGCAAGGTGAGACGCGCTGCGTCCCAGCGAGGTTCACTGATCCACGCCGATCGGCGATGCCGGTCTCGCAGGGCCGCCGGCGTCGCCTCCAGCGGCGGCCGGACTCCCGACACCATCGAGCAGATGGCGCGGGACGCCGAGGCGTTCATTGATGCCCTCGGCCTTACCGTCATCGACGTTCTCGCCCACTCCATGGGTGGTCTGGTGGGGCAGCAGGTCGCCCTCGACCGTCCCGAACTGGTGCGCAAGCTGGTGGTCTGAACCGCGCCCCGCGGCGGACTGGGCCTGGGAGCCATGCCCCCCGAGACCGAGGCGCTCTTCTTCGAGACGTACACCGGCAGGAGGAATCGCCCAGCTCATCCTCTACCCCGACGCGAACCACGGTGCTCATCACCAGTACCCCGAGCTGTTCGTCAAGCACGCCAAACTCTTCCTCGATTTCGAGTAGGAGTCGGCGAGGATCAGCCGCGTGCGCTCTGCGGCGCGGCGGGTGCAGAAAACCATGTCAATCGACATGATGATGGGCGAGGGGATGCAGGGGCTACCTCGTGGAGGACCACATGACTACTCCCGAACAGAACAAGGCACTGGTGCTGGAAGCGTTCGACGCGCTGTTCAACAAGCGTGACTACGTCGCCGCCGAAGACTTCTGGTCCGAGCGCTACATCCAGCACAGCGCGCACATCGCACCAGGACGCGCGGGTCTGTTCGGCCTGGTCCGCTCGCTGCCGGACACCCTGCGCTACGAGCACCAGTTCGTCCTCGCCGAAGGCGATCACGTCATGCTCTACGGCCGCTTCAGCGGCCAAGGCAGCCCCGCCGCCTCGGTGGCGGCCGACGTGGTGCGCATGGAAAACGGCAAGCTCGCCGAACATTGGGACGTCCTACAGGATGAGGCGACCCACGCCGAGTCCGCCAGCGGCCTGCCGATGTTCGGTGACCACTTCCCGCCCGACCGCTGACCGGCTCCGGTGTGGCCGAGCTGCCGGGGGCAGCGCGCCGAAGTCGGTGAGTACGACGATGGCCGCTGTGTTCCAGGCCAGCAGGTCCTGGCGCCGGCCCGAAATCATCGCGGGGATGTCATGCATGCCGTCGAACAGCTGCCGCAGCTGCTGGTCCACCGAGGTGGCTGTGGAGTGGTCCCGTGATGGCTCGGTGATGTTTGCGCTCATGCCACTGCCACCGCACCCGACCCGGACCACTACCTCGCCACACACCACCTTGAGGGCAACTTCCCTGGCGGGGCAGTGGACCTGCACTACTGCTTTACCCTCAGCGACGGCCTCATCGAGAACCTCGTCATCGAACCCTGACCTGCACCCACGCATGCCCCAGTCGGCAGCACAGCACGCGCCGCGCAGTTCCGCAGGAACAACTTGCCGCAGCGCCTGACCATTGCGAAATCGCCGGCGGCTTCGCGGCCGCCCAGTACGTCACTGACATGGAGGAAACAGACGGCATCAAGTTCCCGACCAAGCGTCGCGCGTATCTGCGCGGGCCCGAGGGAAGTCCCGACCACGATCACGTCATGGTGAGCATCGACCTGAGTGACGTGCACTTCTCATGACGTCCTCTGACGCACAGCGGCGCCCATGGCGACCACGTCGACATCGGCACGGCCTGTATCCATGACGCTCAGCAGAGATTCGACGCAGGACGGTCGGCGCGCTCACCTCCCGCCGTCGCCCGGTGAGCCTCTCCCGGCAATTCCGTGGAACAGGTGCGAGCCTGAAGAGCCGCCGAGACGGGAGGTTCAAGCTGCGATGAGAGCGCGTCACTGAGCCATGTCTTCGTCCGCACCGATGTCTCGTAGCAAGGAGTCGTGTCCCATGCTCGCCATTCACCTCACCCAGTTCGGGGAGCCGGAGAAGAGCCTGAAGGTTGTGGACGTGCCCGCGCCCCCGGCTCCCACCGCCGGGCAGGCACTGATCCAAGTCGAGTATGCCCCGCTCGACCACCACGACCTCCTCCTGGCGCAGGGCATCTACCCCCTCCGCCCTGAGCTGCCCACCGCCATCGGCAACGAGGGCGTCGGCACGGTCGTGTCCGTAGGGCCCGACGTCACGGAGGTCCGTCCCGGCGACAGGGTCCTGCTTCCCTTCGGCGTCTTTTCCTGGTCCGCGCAGGTCATGGCCAAGGCAGCAGACCTGAGCGTCTTGGACAAGTCCATCAGCCTCGATCAGGCCGCGATGCTCAGCATCAATCCCGTCACCGCGGGGCTCCTGGTCGGCCTGCGCGACCTTCCGGCCGGTTCCTGGGTGGTGCAGAACGCGGCGAACAGCGGGGTCGGCCGGTCCGTCATCGTGTTCGCCAAGGAGCGCGGGCTGCGAACGATCAACATCGTGCGCCGTGCGGAACTCGTGAACGAACTCGAAGACCTCGGCGCCGACGTCGTGGTCGTCGACTCGGCGGACGCCGGCGCGCGCGTGCGGGAAGCCATCGGATCCGATCCGGTACTACTCGGCCTCGACGGCGTCAGCGGAACGGCGACTGCGCTGCTGCTGGACGTGCTGACCGACGGCGCCTTGCTGGCGATCTACGGGTACCTGAGCGGCCGGCCGTTCACGCCCGCCCCGGACGCGCTGAAGACGAAGAACATCACCACGACGGAGTTCTGGATGTACCAGGACGAGTTTCTGCCCCGCTTTCCGGCTCTGAACGCGGAGTCCGCGCGGCTGGTTGCCGAGGGAAGACTCGTCCTGCCCTCCGCGCCCGTCTACAAGGCGGCGGACTTCCCCGAGGCACTCGTGTACTTCCGGAAGAACGGCAAGGTCCTCCTGGACTTCAACCCGCATCGCGCGTAGGCGCCGCCGCACCTGCCGCTGAGGCCGGGACCACCCCGAAAGGCCCCCGAAACACGATCAAGGATGAGCAGCATGACAGCACACAGCACCATCGGCATTCTCGGCGCGGGAGAGGTCGGCCGGGCCGTCGCCGACAAGGCTGTCCGTCACGGACATGAGGTACTCATCGGCAACAGCCGGGGACCGGAGACACTCAAGGCCGTCGTGGCGCAGCTGGGGCCGAAGGCCCACGCGGTGACAGCCGAGGAGGCAGCGCAGCCGGACCTCGTCTTCCTCGCGGTGCCGTTCTTCGCCGTACCGGACCTGACTGGCCTTACCGACTGGTCCGGGAAGATCGTCGTCGACACGACGAATCAGTTCGCCGCGGCCAACCCCTGGCGGGGCCGGTACGACGTCGGTGACCGCACGGGCAGTGAATGGGTCGCCGAGCGCCTTCCCGGAGCGCGGATCGTGAAGGCGTTCAACACCCTGTTCGCCGCGTTCATCGCCGGGAACCCCCGGCACGAGGAAGGCCGCCAGGTGGTCTTCTACGCGGGCGACGACGCCGACGCGAAGGCGGCCGTGGCCGCTTTGCTGGACGCGTTCGGTTTCGCCGCACTGGATCTCGGTGGTCTGCGAGAGGGTGGCCGGCTGATGCAGCTCGACGGCCCGCTCAGCGCACGGCACTTCCTGCTTCAGGATGCCGGCTGACGACCCAGACCTCGGTCACCCCGGACGCGAATGCCCAGCACACACAGGAGGAGCGTCATGAGCCGTCGTGTCGTCTACACCCGCGGCGGGCCGCCCGCCGACGTCCTGACCGTCATCGAGGAGCCGGAGCCGGCAGCGCCGCAGACCGGTCAAGTACTCGTCCGCACCACCGCGTTCCCCGTGCACCCTGGTGATCTCCAGGCCGTCGAGGCGTATCCAAGGAACAGCGGACAACCGGCCCCCGCCGGCATCGAAGCCACCGGCGTGGTGGAGGCCATCGGCCCGGACACACCGGTGGCACCGGGGGTCGAACCCGGCGCGCGGGTGACGGTCTTCCCGCACCCGGGCGCCTGGTCCCAGTGGATCATGGCGGCCGCTCGGGTGGTGGTCGCCGTACCAGCAAAAGTGCCCGACGAGGTCGCCGCGCAGATGCTCGTGAACCCGATCACCGCAGTGATGCTGCGCCGCGAGGCGGAGGCACATGCCTCCATCGGGTACGACGGTGTTCTGTTGCAGACCGCGGCCGGCTCGTCGGTCGGACGACTGCTGACCGCCGTGTGCCTGGCCCACAGCATCTCGATCGTCGACGTCGTCCGCAGCGAACGCGGTGCCGCGGAACTGCGTAAACGTTTCCCGGACGTGCCGGTGGTGGCGACGGAGCATGCAGGCTGGGCCGATGACGTCCGCAGCGCGGCGGACGGCCGTCCGGTGAGTGTGGCTCTAGATCCGATCGGCGGGAAACTCGCCGAGAGCCTTCTGGACCTGCTGACGCCGGGCGGAAAGCTCATCTGCTACGGGCAGATGGCCGCGGAGCCGATCTCACTGCCCGCGTCGACGCTGCTGCACAAATCGCTGACGCTGCGCGGCAGGAGCATCGGCCGCTGGATGTCAGACGCCTCCGCCGAGAGGCAGGCATCCGACGTCGCCGCCGCGAAGCTGATCGCGATGGCGTTCAAGGACCAGTTCGATGTGGCCGCCACCTACGGTCTCGGTGACCTGGCAGAGGCTGTGGAACACGCGGTACGGCCCGGCAAGGTCGGCACCGTCCTCATCCGCCCCTGGTAACCACCCCTGCGGGCATCACTGCGCCCATGGGAGAGAGCCTCCGGCATCAGCGGCCGGATCGCGCCGCCGGCGTGGCCGGCGGCGGTCTGTCGGGCGAGTCGTCAGGTGCGCTCGGGGATCCCCAACGCTCGTACCACCTGATCGAGTTCCTCCTGGTAGAGCTTTTGCGGGCTGCCGGTCTGGGTGCGCAGGTGGCCGTACACCTCGAGCGATACCAGGCCGTGCAGGCGGGCCCAGAGGCGAAGTGCGAGGGCGACGCCGGCCGGCGGCAGCGCCGGGAAGGCCGGACGGACCTTGTCGAGCAGGCCGGGGTCGAAGTCGGACCACTCGAACCGGCTGTCCCGGTGGAGGTGTTCGGTATGGGGCCAGGCTGCCGCAGCCAGCGCGGTGACGCCGAGGCAGACCCGGCGGGCGGCGTCCGGGGCGGCCCCGCCCTCCGGGGCCTGATAGCCGGCGACGGGGTCGCCGTAGACGAGCCGGAATCCCTCGGGGTTGGCCAGGGCCCAGCCGCGGAAGGCGTCGGACCAGGCCCGGATCCGGGCGGCCGGATCGTCGGGAGGGGCGGCTTCCCACGCGGCGTCCACGACGTCGGCGAGAGCGCCGTACACGTCGCGGATGAGTGCGGTGACAAGGTCGTCGCGGGTAGCGAAGTAGCCGTAGATGGCGTTGGCGGTCATGCCCATCTCGCGGGCGATCGCCCGGAGCGTGATGGCGTCGGGACCACCCGTGGCCATCAACGCCAGTGCCACGCTCTTGATTTCGGCCGTCGTCTCGGCCCGCAGCCGCTCGCGCCGTCCCCGGCTTCCACTACCCGTCACATGAACACAATACAGCGTCACGATTCATGGTGCCGTAGTGAAACTTCACGGCGTATAGTTACTGCACGCCGTCGCCGCACAGGGTGCGGTGACCTTCGCATGACCTAGGGGAGACCATGCACATTGGAGTCATTGGAGCCACCGGAACCATCGGCAGCCGGGTTGTCACCGAAGCTCTCGACCGAGGGCACCGCGTCACGGCATTCAGCCGCGACGTTGCACGCCCGAGGGCGGAGGAACGCAGGGAGAACGTCACCTGGGCGAGCGTCGACGCCCTCGACCCGGCGACCATTGCTGCCGTTCTCCCCGGCCTGGACGTGCTGATCAGTGGATTCCAGCCTGGGAACGCGGCCAAGGACTTCTCGGACACCGTGGCGCGCTCGATTGCCGACCCCACGGTGTACGCCACCGCGGCGCGAGCCCTGCTGACAGCCCTGGCCAGCCACCCTCGAACCAGGCTCATCGTGATCGGCGGCGCCGGCAGTCTGGAGATCGAGCCGGGAGTAGTACGCGCCGACTCCGATGAACTGCTGCACGAGAGCCTCGACCAACTCGGACTGCCCCGCGACTACGCGGCAGCGGTGCGCGGCCACCGGGACGCACTGAACGTGCTGCGCACCTCGAACCGGCTGTGGACGTACTTCAGCCCGGCCGAGGAGATCGCCCCCGGCGAGCGCACCGGCCGCTTCCGCATCGGCGGTGATCAGCCCGTCCTGGACGCCGACGGCCGCAGCCGCATCTCGGCGGAGGACGCCGCGGTCGCCCTGATCGACGAGGCCGAACTGCCGCGCTTCGTCCAGCGCCGCTTCACGATCGGCTACTGAGCGAGCTGGTGGGGACGGCCGCCGACACCGGCCGCCCCCACCGTCCAGCGCGGAGAACTCTCAGGTTGGGCGGCATCCATGAACGCCTCCTTGCATGACACGGGCACTGTGCCGTCTCTGAATGCCCCGGCTCGATCACACGCACGACAAGCCGGATCTGAGAGGCGGGCTGTAAGGACCCTGTCCCGTGCGGTCATGAGTGGTCCGCAGAGGACGCCGACGCCGATCGGCATGAGGCACGGTCAAGGGCGTGGCCGCCGGTGTGCTGTCCGTCGAGACCGGCGTCCGAATCTGATCGATGCCGGATATCCCATCGACGAGCCCAAACGGAGATCGAGCGAATCCAGGCCGCACCTTCGGCGCCGTAGCCCGCCTTGCCGATGCAACGGGCGACAATGCCGCCGTCTGCGCATACCTGGGATTCCCAAATTCAGACCGGGACCTACCAAATGCGCCGCTGATTCCAGGCAGTGCCCACGACGAATGATCAACTTGGGAGAGGGGCGGGGGAACATCCTGGTCCAGTGCGTGCGCGGTCGGTCGCTCGGCCCACGCTCGTGCGGATGACGGTGGCGCCGTGGCCGTCGCCACGGCGGGCGTGACCGTACGGGGGTGGGCTGCCTCGCCGGCGGAGGGCAGCGTCGTCCCGGTTGCGCCGGGCACGACCGACATTGTTGCCATGGGGTGCGCGCTTGGCGCGCGTGGTGCATCAGGCCGTACGCGGTGCCACTCCTGCCCCATGACTCGGCTCCTGGCTGCGCCGGCCGTGGCGCCGTGGTTCGCGTGAGCCAGCAGTCACGGCAGGTCCTTCTGCGTGACTCCACCGCTCGGGGTGCCGCCCTCGTCACCGGGCTTGGTGAAGTCGTCGTCGGGTGAGGTCCTGCGGATCGGGTATGCCGGCCGCCCGTCACGGCGGTACGCGGCCGGTTCGAGTGGGTTGGGTAGGGACGTGTCAGGCGTGATCCATCCGATGGTCTTCAGCCCTGTGTAGATGATCATTCTCGCGATCTGCCGGACTGGGGCGTACTTCAAGAGTCGGATGCGAAGGGTTGCATGCATGCGATGAGCACGGCGACATCATCCGGATCAGCGGGAAGCCGGAGTTCGCGAAGGAGTCGGTCGCAGGTTTCCTCCAACGTGCGGTCGGGTGCGTCCAGCAGGCGCAGGAGGGTGTTGAGGCGTTCGTCGATGGGGTGATGACGGACCTCGACGAGGCCGTCGGTGTACAGGACCAGCCGATCACCAGCGCCGACGGGGACGGTCGTGGTCACGAAGGGCACGCCACCAACCCCGAGTGGGGTGCCGGTCGGAAGGTCGAGCAGTTCCGGGTGCTTGCCATTGCGCACCAGGACCGGCGGCAGATGGCCTGCGGTGGAGATGTGGCACTCCGCGCGGTGCGGATCGTAGACGGCATAGACGCAGGTGGCTATGTACTGCTCAAGCCCTGAGGTGATCTTGTCGAGGTGATGGAGGACCTGGGCAGGGTCCAGGTCGAGGTCGGCGAAGTCGCTGGTGCCGGTGCGCAGGCGGCCCATGGTGACGGCGGCGTCGATACCACTGCCCATGACGTCTCCCACAACCAGCACGGTCTTGTCGCCGTCGAGCGGGAGGACGTCGTACCAGTCGCCACCGACCTCGTAGGCCGCCTGTGCAGGCCGGTACCGGGAAGCGACCTCAAGGCCGGGGAGGTGCGGCGGGTGATCCGGGAGCAGGCTGCGCTGAAGGGTCTCGGCTGCATTGCGGACCGTCTGGTGCGAGCGGGCGTTGTCGATGCACACCGCGGCGCGGGAGGCCAGCTCACCGGCGAGGGCGAGGTCGTCCTCATCGAAGGGCTGCGGGTTACGGGCACGGCTCAGCCCCAGGAAGCCAAGGATCTGGCCGCGAGCGGTGAGCGGGAGCAGCATGTAGGAATGCACGCCGGCGCGGGCCAGCACCGTGGCGGCGCGGTCGTCCCGGGCGATGCGGGCCATGGCGGCGTCATCCATGTGGGAGATCAAGATCGGCCGGCCGGTGCGTACGCATTCGGTGGGCAGGCGGTCGGCCTCGTAAGCAGCGATCTCGCCCGGCGGATCCGCGGCCTGGACGGCTTCGGTGACATAGGCGGCCTGCACCGCGAGGGCGCGGAAGAGCGCGGGACCGTCGCCCAAGGGCGGACAGTGCTCGTCGAGGACGGAATCGAGGACGTCGACCGTGGCCATGTCGGCGACCCGACTTGGCGGTCCGGTGCGAGTATCTGTGGTCCCGCCGCGCCCTTTTCCTCGGCGCACAGGCGTCCTCGGGCCGCGAGGCAGTCGAGCCGTCGCTGCTCCGCCGTCGCCCAGTGTCCTACTCGCTCAGGGTCGAGGGGCGTGGCGTTGCCGACGCGGAGCTTGGTGGGGCCGAGGGCCCGCATCGTGCGCAGGCTCTCCAGGTTGCCGAGCCTCCCATCGTGGAAGGGCGGGTTGGCTGCCCGCCCCTTGACGACGCCCATCAACGGTGTGGCCACGAAGTCTCCGGCCATCAGGTCGCCATTGCAGGAGAGGGCGGAGGTCTACCGCCTCTTCGCCGAGGAGCTCCCGTACCTGCCCGGCTATCAGCACGCCCGAGTCCATCTCGTCAACGCGTTCACCAAGGAGAGCGGCATGATCTTCCGCCGACGGCAGGCCCGCACGGCTGTCTGCGCGCGCTGGCCCGGGCAGGCGTCGGCCCGGAGCAGCGTCACTCTCACCCATTTCCTCTTCCGGCGTACAGGACGGGGCGGGGGAGCTCTCGGCCGTTGTGGGCGGCGGTTGGCCGGTCACGGCGACGTGCTCTCAGTTTGCGCTGCTCGCCATCTGCTCCAGTTCGAGCCGCCAGCGCTCGCTGAAGCTGTAGGCGCCATCCTTGGTTGCCCGGAAGTTGACCGATTCGGCGGCGGGTGCATTATCGCCGCGGGGTAATGAAGGTGCCATTGACGGCATATCCATCCAGCCCGTGGAGTTCGCCGTATGCAATCAGGTCGCTGGTGCGGTTGATGAACCCGCGTCCCGAATGGTTGAGCGAGGTGTGGCAGAGGACGCTGAATCCGGTCAATTCTCCGAAGGAGGTCAGCAGTTCGGCCATTTCCGGGTTCGCCGTCGGGTCGACGGTCTGAGTGCGAGCTGTTCCGTCGACGTGCGTCACTGCCTGCAGTTCGCTGGACTCGACCTGGCTGAAGTACAGCATGTAGGGATCGGGGACCCCTCCACCGAACCAGCGGCCCGCGTCCTGCTCCAGACAGATCGGGGCGATGGGGCGGTATCCCTCGCGCTGCTTGATCTTGTTGAGCCTGCCCGTCGTCTCCTCGGTGAAGGAAGCGGCGAGGATCGACCGGTTCCCGAGCGCGCGGGGGCCGACTTCCCAGCGGCCCCGCGCCCAGCCGATGATGTTCCCGTCGCGGAGGTAGCGGGAGCGCAGGTCAGCCCGGCGATGCCCTCTCCCACGACGGTGACTCGCATCGGCCGTCCCTCCGTGCGGCTGCGGAACACCCGGCCGACCAGGTGCCACGAGGTCCATCGCCTCGCCATCTTGGCCAGTGCTCGGTTGGGCGGTGCTCGGCTGGGGCACCGGACTGATGCCCTGTCCTCGGCCCGTGTGCCCGCGCGATGAGATCTCAGCCCTTCTGCCTATCCCAGCCGGTCGGCCCAGTCCTCCGGGACTCGTCCCGCGGGGCCAGGGGTGGGCTGATCGGCCGGGTGGCTCTCAGGGGGAGCCAGGGGCGGGCCCGAGGCGTACATCTCCGAGGTCTCGTAGTTGTAGAACCAGGTTTCGCCCGGTTCGAAGCTGCGGATCAGCGGGTGCCCGGTGGCCCGCGCGTGAGCCGTCCCGTGCTTGGCCGGCGAGTCGTCGCAGCAGCCGATGTGGCCGCACTGTGCGCAGCGTCGCAGGTGGAACCACCAGCCGCCGGCCGCGTCGCACTCGGCGCATCCGGTTCCGCTGGGTGGAACCGAGGGGTCGATTCCGTCGGGAGAACTCATGAGGTCTCCTCCTGTGGGGGAGGGGGGTCGGCGGAGGCCAGCGGGAGGCGTACCTGGAAGCGTGTGTCGCCGGGAACGGACTGGAACCGCAGGTCCCCGTTGTGCTTGTTGACGACGATGCGCCATGAGATGTCCAAGCCGAGACCGGTGCCCTCACCTACCGGTTTGGTGGTGAAGAACGGGTCGAAGATGCGATCGCGGAACTCCGCGCGGACTCCTGGACCGGTGTCGCGGAATTCGACGAGTAGATGGTCGCCATCACGCGCGGTCCGTACGGTCAACGTGCCGTCGCCGCCGGTGCTGTCCATCGCCGAGACGGCGTTGTCGATCAGATTCGTCCATACCTGGTTGAGCTCGCTGGGGTAGCCGGGGATCTTCGGCAGGCGGCGGTCGTAGTCCTTGACGACGGTGATGTGGGGACCGATCTTCGCGGAGACCATCAGCAGGGTGCTGTCGAGCAGCTCATGCACATCTGCGACCTGGTGGGGTGCTCGATCGAGTTGCGAGTACTGTTTGGCCGCGGTCACGAGGGCCGAGACGCGGGTGGTCGACTCCTCGATTTCGTTCATCAACACCTCGATTTCGACAGTGCAGTTGAGCCACCGCACGGCATCTTCGAGGGTGTCCGCGTCCACCGCTGCGGCGACCTGGTCCAGCCAGTCGGTGTCGAGGCCGGCCTGTACGAAGGTCGGCGCGAGCTGCCATCCGTCCCCGATGCCGTGGTCGTCCAGCCAGTCGGAGAGGGTGTCCTCCCGGTCCGAGGCTTCCAGCGGGCTCAGGGCGGTGGCCTTGGCGACGCGTTCGGCGGTGCGTTCTTGGACGTCGATGAGCGTCTCCAGAGTGTCGCGCCGGTACGGGCGTGCCGCGAGGATGCCGAGCTTGTGGCGCATCCCGGCAACACGGTCACGGAGCGCGGACGTGGCGCGCACGGCCGCGGCGGCGGGGTTGTTCAGCTCATGGGTCAGCCCTGCGGACAGCGATCCGAGAGCCAGGAGCCGTTCTCGCTGGCCGACGGCCTCCTGGGCGCTCTTGGTGCCGAAGAAGAGGCCTTCGAGGAGGTGCACGGCCATGGGAAACCACTCACGCATGATCGCGGCGAAGGTCTCCGCGGGCAGTACGAAGAAGCGTGTGGGCTCAAGAACACGGAGCGAGCTGTTGTAGACCTGCCGCAGGCGGTCGCCCAGATAGGCCTGGAAGGCTCCCGCGTACACCCCGCGGCTGGAGCTGCGGGTGATCTCCACGTCGTAGTCCCCGATCCGGCGCGAGAGAACGATGGTCCCTTCGAGCAACACGTAGAAGCACGTGGCATCGTCGCCCTCGGCGTACACGGGCCCGGGCTCGAACTCCTCCACACGGCCTTCGCGGCAGAGCCGGGCGATCTGGTCGGGGTCCAGCTTCTCGAACAGGAACAGCGAGCCCAGTTCCTCCCGGCTGCACGGCAGCGGCCGGCCGTTCATGACTGCTCCAGATACCGGTGGGCGAGCATGACCGCCATGGCTCCCTCGCCTACCGCGGAAGCGACACGTTTGGCGGACTCGGCGCGGGCGTCCCCGGCCACGAACACGCCCGGGACGTTGGTCTCCAAGTGGTACGGCGGCCGGTCCAACTCCCAGCCGGCCGGCGGGCGCCCCTCGGCGGTCAGATCGGGGCCGGTCAGGATGAACCCGCGGGAGTCCCGGAGCACCGTGCCCTCCAGCCAGTCGGTCAGCGGGGCTGCGCCGATGAAGACGAACATCCACTGGGCGTCGACGAGTTCGGTGTGGCCGGTCGCGATGTCGCGCAGGGTGAGCCGTTCCAGTTGCCGCGAGCCGTGGGCGGCGTCGACCACCGTGTTGGTCCTTACGGAGATCGCGGGTGTCTCGTCCACCTGCTGGATGAGGTAGTGCGACATCGACGTGGACAAGGACGGCCTGCGCACCAGTACGGTGACCGACTTGGCGCTCCGGGCCAGGTATATCGCGGCCTGGCCTGCGGAGTTCGCGCCGCCCACGATGTACACGTCATGGCCCTGGCACGCGGCTGCTTCGGTCAGGGCCGAGCCGTAGAACACTCCGCAGCCGGTCAACTCGGCCACGTGGGGTGCATCCAGTTGTCGGTACGACACGCCGGTCGCGAGAATCACGGAGTGCGCGGCGACAGCGGAGCCGTCCGAGAACCGGACGACGCGCGACGCGCCATTGATCTCCAGCCCGGTGACCTCGCACGCGGTCAGTATCTCGGCACCGAACTTCGCCGCCTGACGCCGAGCCCGGTCCGTGAGCTGTGCCCCGGAGACTCCGTCCGGAAATCCGAGATAGTTCTCGATGCGCGAGCTCTGGCCCGCCTGGCCTCCGGTCGCAGAGCGTTCCACGAGGACGGTCCGCAGGCCCTCGGAGGCCCCGTACACCGCCGCACCCAAACCGGCTGGTCCGCCGCCGATGATGACGAGGTCGTAGACGTCGGTTGCCGGGGTCGTCGCCAGGCCGACCCGAGTGGCGAGCTCCCGGTCCCCGGGTTCGATGAGGGCCGTGCCGTCCGGAGTGATCACCAGCGGGAGCCGCAGGCCCTCCTGGCCCGCGGCGCACAGCAGCCGCCGGCCTTCCGGGTCGTCGGACGAGTACCACCGGTACGGCACCTGGTTGCGGGCCAGGAACTCCCGTACGGCCGACGAACGCGCCGACCAGCGGTGTCCGACGACCTTGGTGAGGGGCACCGGCCGGTGGTCGGTGGCCCGCCAGGCCGACAAGAGATCGTCGATGACGGGGTAGAGCTTCTCCTCGGGCGGCTCCCAGGGCTTGAGGAGGTAGTGGTCGAGGTCGACGACATTGATCGCGTCGATGGCCGCATTGGTGTCCGCGTACGCGGTCAGCAGGACCCGCCGGGTGTCGGGGTAGATGTCAAGAGCCTGCTCGAGGAACTCGATGCCGTTCATGTTCGGCATCCGGTAGTCGGCCACGATCACCGCGACGGGGCCGCCGCGCAGCTTCAGCTCGCGCAGGGCGGCAAGAGCGGACTCGCCGGACTCCGCGCGCACAATGCGGTACGACCCGCCGTAGCGTCGCCGCAGATCGCGGGCGACAGCACGCGACACGCCCGGGTCGTCGTCCACGGTCAGGATCACGGTCCGCGCCGGACCGGCGGCCCGATCCATAGGCATCCCGTACCCGAGTCGATGGCCCTTCCGCACCGACTTCACGTGCCTGTCTGGCACGCCAGTGCGCCAGCAATATCCATCCTATGGGTGAATGCCATGCTTTGCTATACAAGATCAAGAATGCGGCTTCCTGTCGCACTCATTCGACCCGGTAGTCGACGTCGCACGCCGATCGCAGTACGGCACTGACCATCGCGTCAGCCGTCGCGGCCTCGGTGATCTCGTCCAAGAGGTGCGGTCCGCTGCTGACCGCCGTGGCGACGGCGCGAGAGATCCCGTGTCCTGCGGCCGAGGCGGTGAGCAGTGCCCGCATGTGGGCCCCGTGTCACGCGCCTGTCCCACGGCTGATGACGCCGGCACTTAAATGTCGGAGCGTGACTACAAAGCCGCGGCGTTTCACGATCTTGTTGGTTCCCGAACATGCGGAGGGCAGGGGCGGTGCCGTGGCGGAGGACTCAGCCGTCAGATCGGCGGTCGTCGAGGTGACGGGGGAGACGGGTGCCTCGGGCTACCCCGCTACGCCAAGCACGGGATCGTGGGCGACATCGACCCCAGTGCGCGCACGGTCGAGGTGCACGGCATCCTGCAAGCGGCTCAGCATGGCCTGAAAGTGCTCGGCGTCGGGGTCCCGATGGAGGGGACCGCGCCGTCGGTGTGGCGGACGATGCGCCGGTCGCCGCCCTCGGTGGCAGTGCTGCTGCGTCGTCAGCAGGACGAGACGCTCTGAACACCAGCATCAGCGCGGTGGTTTCCCCTGTCGAGATGAGGAGTGGGTCCTGCTGCTTCGCCCAGTACAGATCACCGTCGCACCGGCTTCCCCCAATGCGGCAGCGATCCCGCGGCCGGCTCCCCGCGTCGCTCCAGTCACCACCGCGATGCGGCTGCGGAGGGCGTCCTGCTGGGGCAACCATACTTGAGGGCAGTGTGGACACCTCGGAAGTAGTCCTGCGCTGCGGAATCTGCTGTCCTCGACCGCCCGCTGCCCGCCGGGAGTCGCCATGTCCTGAGTGTCGTCAGCCCGGGCGGCACTGCTCAGCCCGTGCCGCGAGGCGTTCGCGGGGGCCTGGGAACGGGCAGCCGGCCTCTGGTGAGAGCAACCATGGTAGCCAGGTAGGCAGCGGCCAGCAGCCAGCCGGTGACGACATCGCTCGGCCAGCGAACGCCCAGATAGATCCGTGTGAGACCGACACCGGCCGCCCACAGCACAGTCGGCCCCCAGACGCACCAGCGCAGGATTCGCCGTGCGGCGTGGGCGGCGGCCCAGCACACGAGTCCGGCGACGAGGGCAGAGGTGGTGCTGTGCCCGGAAGGCATCGAGAAGCGTGAAGCGTGCGTTGCCCAGTCGGCATGCGGTGGCCGTGGCCGGGCTATGACCAGCATCAGGGCAAGTCGCAGCCCCTGGCCGAGCAGGAGTACGGCGAGGGCGGCGACCGCGCCGGCTGTCCGTCCTCGTGCGCCGCGACCCGTGAGGAATCCGGCGAACGCGACTAGGAGATAGGGCCAGATACCGGTGCCGGAGTCGGTCAACGCCCGGGCCGTCGCCACGGCCGCGTCCGGTCGGTGAACCAGCGTCCAGTCGTGCAGCGCTCGATCGCCGGGCAGCGCCCCCTTCCCGCCTCCCGTGAGGGCGGTGGTCACGAGTGCGGCGAACAGTGCGGCGCAGACCGCTGCCATCCGCAGCGGGCCGGGCCAGGAGCGGCAGGCAGGCCGGGGCCCGCGCACCGGGCCGACGGCATCCGGCGCACTCATTGCGCCGACACCTGTCGGGGAGCGCGCCCCCGCCCGAACAGGGTGGCGCTCCGCTTGGCCACGTGGATCAGCAGGGTGCCGAAGACGGCCCCGACCAGGAGACCGGCAAGGGCATCGTGCGGGTAATGCGCGCCGATCCAGACCCTGGAGGCGGCCATCAGTAGCGCGGCCGAGGCGGCAACCCACCCCAGGAGCCGATCGATGCCCCACAGACCGGCGGCCGCCGCCGCGGCTATCGCAGCGTGGTTACTCGGGAATGACCAGTCACCCAGCGCCGGACAGGGATCCAGCGGCTTTACCGGCAAGACCTGGCAGGGACGCTGCTCTGCCACCTGGCTCTTGAGGGCGTCGTTGGCCGCGTAGGCGAGCACGACCACGGCCGGCACCGCCAGCGCGGGCAGTTGCGGCAGCCCGGCCGTGCGCGCCCGCCACCACGCGATGATCATGAGGACGGCGAACAGCCCGAGGCCGTACTCGGACCACGCGGAGATCACCGAATCCACTGCGGCGGGTGTGCGGTGAGCGAGGCGTGTCACGGAGGCGTAGAGGCTGTCGTCATAGAAGGCCGGGTGGGCGGAAAGGGGTACGCGGTTCATCATGCCTCGCCCCCGGCAGTGCCTCGGTCGCGGCGGGTGCGACGGCTCCGCAGAACCTCTCGTGCGAGGGGGAGAAGGGAAAGGAGCACGATGAGGGCGACCAGGGGCAGCAAGTAGCGGTCGACGTTGGGGATGGAGGAACCGAGTGCGTACCCGGCGAGCACCAGGCCCACGGTCCACGCCAGGCCGCCGATGACCTGCCACAGGAGGAAGACCCGTGCCGGGACCTTGAGCGCTCCGGCCAGGGGGTTGAGAACGGTGCGGACGACAGGGACGAAGCGCGCCAAGACGATGGCCTTGGCGTGCCCATAGCGCGCCAGCAGTTCCTCGGCGCGTTCGGCTCCCTCATGCAGGTGCCGGGACCGGCTGCGGGCGAGGAGCGCCCGGCCGCCCCGGCGACCGATCCAGTACCCGGGCCTGGGCTCCGGCCAGCGCCCCGCCGACCGCCGCGAGGAGAACCTGCGAAAGAGATAGATGCATCCCCGTTCCACTGGGCACGCACAGCAGCCCCGCGGTGAAGAGCAGGGAGTCGCCGGGCAGGAAGAAGCCGACCAGCAGACCGGTCTCGGCGAAGAGGACGACAGCCACGCCCAGCGCGCCGAAGGCGGTCAGCAGCGACCCGGCGTCGAGGACGTCGACCGCAAGCTGGCCGTGTGCGGTCAGAGCGCAGAATTGTGGACACCACGGCACGCCGGGCACCTTCCGAGAGGGGCATGGGGCGGCGGGCCGCCCGGTCTGTCTACAGCAATGTAGTCGGTCTACATCACTGTAGACGATGTCATGGGATAATCCGTTCCATGACTGAGGAGCGCGGCGACCGCCGGCCGTCCGGCGAACTGGAAGCGAGTGTGCTGGCCGCGCTGTGGGCCGCAGATGGCGGCCTCACTGCCGGGGAGGTCCGCACGGCGCTGGGGTCCGAACTCGCCCGCACGACCGTGACGACGATCCTGGCCAGGCTGCACGAGAAGGGCATCGTCACCCGCTCGCGGTCCGGACGCGGCTACGCCTATCTCCCGGCGTCGGACGCTCCTGGACTGAGCGCTCGTCGAATGCGCGCCGAACTCGACCGCGGCGAGGACCGCGGCCGCATCCTGGCCCGGTTCGTCTCCGACCTGAGCGACGAGGACGAGAAGACGCTTCGGGCCCTGCTGAACGGTGGCGAGGAGGCCGACGCATGAAATTCGTGGTCTGGGTCCCGCTGCTGATCCCGCTGCTCGCGGTCCCGGTCGCCCGCCGCGTCACCGCGCGACTCAGCCCGCGCACCGCCGCGTGGACGCTGGGGGCGTGCTCGGCCCTGCTGGGCGTGTGCAGCACCGCGGCCCTGGGTGTCCTTGCCCTGGGCGGTGCCCTGCAGATCGCCCCGGTCGCCGCGCTGGAAGGCATCTCGCCAGGCTTGCTGGACGACCGCACGCAGCTGACGCTGCCCGTCGGGATCCTCGCTGCCGGCCTCCTCGTCGGCGCAGCAGTGGCGGCCGTTGCCGTCGTCGCACGCAACTGGCGGGAGCTACGGGCGGCCCGGCAGGCCGCCGGGACCGCGAGCGGTGAGCTGTCCGTACATCCCGACGAACGCCCTTACGCCTACGCCCTGCCCGGCCCCTTCGGCCGCCGGGGCCGCATCGTGGTCAGCAGCGCGATGCTGCGGTCGCTGAGCGCCGAGGAGCGCGAAGTCCTCTTCGCCCACGAGCGCGCACACCTCGCCGGAAGGCACCACCTGTTCCTGAGCTGCGCGCACCTGGCGGCAACGCTGCACCCGCTGTTGCGCGGCCTGCGTGAGCCGCTCACCTACGCCCTGGAGCGGTGGGCGGACGAGGTCGCGGCCGAAGCTGTAGGAGATCGGCAGCTCGCGGCCCGGGCGATCGGCAGGGCAGCTCTCGCGGCCGTGGCACCCGAAGGCCGCCCGAGGCTCGTGCCCGGAGCCACGTGCGGACCCGTACCTCGACGTGTCGCGGCTCTCATGGATTCCGGCACCACCCGGGCGACCGGACCGCGCGGCTCACGCCGCCGGCTGGTTGCGGCCCTTCTGGTCGGCTGTCTCGCCCTCTCGGCCGCCTCCACGCTCCACGCGGCGAACGAACTGCACAGCAGCGTCGAGATGGCCGAGAGCCGAACCGACTTCCGGTAGCCGGCTCGATCCCGCGCAGGGGCGTGGGGTGGCGACGTTCACGGCAGATGCAATGCGACCGGTGGGTTGGTGTCGCGCTGTCCACTGGGTGGTGGACCGGCCCTGCGGAGCGCATCACCGCCTGAGCGACGGCGAGCCGAGTTCCGGGCCCGCGTCGGGCACCACGTCCCGCCACATGAACGCAACGGAGTGGACGAGGCGTGTCCTCGATCACGAACTTCCCCCACTCTTGTTCGTCTACAGTGCAGTAGACCGTCTACCCGGTTGTAGTCGCTGGGGGCATGGTCACCCGGCTGCCCCCGCAGTGCGACCACGGCAAGGGGCGACCCGTCCTAAAGCGGTCTGGGGAGCAGCCCCGGGATCCGGACGTCCACGCCGTGTCCGCCACGGGCGCTGCGGGCCGCCGCCCTCGGCTGTCGGCCTGCCCGGCGAACTGCGGCCGGCCCTGTACCCCGGGACGAGTGCCCGAGCCAGTGAGGTGATGTTGTTGCGTCTCACCATCATGGTCGTCGAGGACGACCATGCCCTGCGCGATGTGCTGGTGCGCGGACTGCGCGACGAGGGCTTCGAAACGCTGGCCGCCCAGGACGGCGCCACCGCCCTGCGGCTGGTCGACGACGGTGTGGACGCGGTGGTGCTGGACGTCGGGCTGCCCGACGCGGACGGACGGGACGTGTGCCAGGCGATGCGGGCGCGGGGGTTCGTCAGCCCGGTCGTCTTCCTGACCGCGCACCACCAACTCCACGACCGTCTCAGCGGGTTCTCCGCCGGGGGTGACGACTACCTTCCCAAGCCGTTCCACCTCGCCGAACTCGCGGCCCGACTGCGTGCTGCCCTCAAACGTTCCGGGCCCACCGCCCCCACGACCGCCGGGGACCTGGTCCTGGACCCGGTGCACCACAGCCTGTGCGTACGGGACGTCGACGTGGCGCTGACGCCCACCGAGTTCCGCCTGCTGGCCACGCTGATGGCCGGCCTGGGAGCGGTGGTACCCAGAAAGGAGCTGGTCCGGGCCGGTTGGCCGGAGGGCGCGCAGGTCAGCGACAACACCCTCGACCAGTACCTGAGCCGGCTGCGTCGCAAGATCCGGGATGCAGGCAGCGGCCTGACGATCAGCACCCTCAGGGGGATCGGACACCGGCTGTCATGAGTACCGTCCCCAACCTCCTCGCCACGCTGGCCGGCCGCTGCCGACCCCGGACGCTGCGAGGCCGCCTGTCCCTGATCGCACTGACCACTGCCGCTCTGGTGATGGTGATCCTCACCGTCGTGTTCAACACGATCGTTCGCCATCGCCTCCAGCAGCAGGCGGACAACGAACTGCGCACCCGTGCCACCACCGTGGCCGCGACCGTCGACACCCGCCACCACCCGGTACGCGTCCTGGAGACCCCGGACGACGCCGCCCTCGACACCAACGTATGGATCTACGCGGGGACCCGGCTGCTGGAGCACCCCGCCTCCGCCCCGGTCGGCGACACGATCACCCGCGCCGCCGCCGGTCTCGCCGCGTACGGTGACAAACGCTGCGCCGAGGTGACGGCCGGTGATCGGATACGCCTGTGCGCCGAGCCCGTGGGCGGGGTCCGGCCGGGTGCCGGGCCCGCTGCCGTCGTCGTCACCGCCATGGACCTCGCGCCCTACCGTGCCTCGGCCGACACCCTGATCATCGCCTCCCTCGCCTTCGACGCCAGCGTCCTGGCCTGCACCTACGTCCTGACCCGGCTGGCGGTGGGACGCGCCCTGCGGCCAGTGCGGGCGATGACCGAGCAGGCCACCCGGTGGAGCGTGGTCGCCTCCGAACAGCGCTTCGGCGCCGGGGACCGCCCCGTCGAGCTCACCCGGCTCGGGGCCTCGCTGGATGAGCTGCTGGACCGGATCCGTGCCGTACTGCGCCACGAACAGCAGCTCACGCGGGAGCTTTCCCACGAGCTGCGCAACCCCCTGGCACGGATCACCGCCGAACTCGACTGGTTGCAGGCCCGCCCCCGCTCCACCACCGAAACCCGCGCCACCCACGCCGCCATCGCCGACGCCGCCACCTCGATGCGCACCATCTGCGAGACCGTCCTCGACGACGCCAGGGCCGGCGCACACACCGTTCCCGGCACGGCGGACGCCATGGCCGTGCTGCCTCGACTCGCCGCCCGGCTCGAAGCCCCGGGGAAAGCCACGATCACAGTTTCCGGTGCGGACGCCCTGGTGGCCGGGGTGCCCGCCGCACTTCTGGAGCGCATCGTCGCCCCGCTCGTCGACAACGCGCTGCGATACGCCCGCACCCGGGTCGCGGTCCGGGTCTCGCCGACGGACGACGGCATCTGCGTTGCGGTCGTCGACGACGGTCCCGGCGTCCCGGCCGCCTTCACCGCGCGCCTCTTCCAGCCGGGGCAGCGCGCCGACCCCGAGGACGGACACGGCGGAGCGGGCCTGGGTCTGCCGCTCGCGCGACGCCTGGCCCGCTCCGCCGGCGGTGAGGTGCGTCATGACGCCGGGCACGTCCCGGGTGCGCGCTTCGTGGTCAGCCTGCCCGCCGGATGACCCGTCCCGGTGGTGTTCAGGAAACGCCGGTGAGGGTCTTGTCCTGGGAGGCCGCGGTCCTGCGCTCCTGAACCTGGGCGTAGGCCATGAGGCCGAGCAGGACCGCGAGGAGGACCGCCGACGAACCCGCCGTGCCGAGGTCGAGGCCGCCCTTGGCGAGCGGCTTGGTGAGGAAGTCGCCGGCGGTCGCCCCGAGGGGCCGGGTGAGCACGAAGGCGATCCAGAACAGGACCACGTTCGGCACGGCCGGCACCCGCATCAGGGCGACGAGTACGGCGAGTACGCCGGTAACGAGCAGGGCGCCGCCCGCGTAACCGAGTCCGGAGCTGTCGGAGAGGAAGTCGCCCATCGAGGTGCCGAGCGTGTTCGACACGAGGATCGCGGCCCAGAAGAGGGCCTCCGCGCGGAAGGAGACGATGTCGCGGATGGCGAACGTCAGCCCGGTGGACTTCCAGATGACGAAGATGGCGATCAGCAGCGAGACCAGGATGGCGGCCCCGGTGGGGTAGCCCAGCCCCAGGCCCTGCGGTCCCCAGCCGAGCGACTTGGCGCCGTCGGTGAGGAACTTGGCGCTGGCGTCCCGGTTCATGAAGTCGGACATCGTGGTGCCCGCCATGCTCGTGGACAGGATGACGGTCCAGTAGAAGAACGGGTTGTAGCGTCGGGACCGGAGCTGTACGACCAGCGTGACCACGAAGATCAGGAACAGCGCGATGGTGGTCAGGAAGTAGCCGAGCTTGAGGGTCTGGGCGAAGAGGTCACCGGCCGTCTCGCCGAGGGTCGTCGCGGCGGTCTTCATGACCCAGAAGGCCAGTGTGACCTCCGGGAGCTTCCGCATCGCGTTCCTGTCGGTGCCGGCGACGTCCATGTCGGTCAGGACTTCGGGCTCAGGCAAGATCAATCCCCTTCTGGGAGGCGCCCCGCATCACCCCACGGCGTGCCGTGGGGGCCTTATGGAGTGCGCACAGTGGCGACAAGTGACGAGTACGACGTGCACTGCGCGCAGCGATGACGTCGCCCACCGCCCGACGCTTCCAGCCGCAGCCTGAACGCATCCTGAACGCCAACGGCCGCACCCGCGAAGCAGCCCGGACGGGTGAGGCCGGTCCCCGGAACCCGGGGACCGGCCGCCGTCCGGGGCGATCCGCGCTCAGCTCGTCTGCGGGGTGAGCCGCTCCGGCTCCGAGACGTCCCGCCGGGTGACCGTCAAGAACACCACCAGGCCGAGGATGACTCCCAAGAACAGCACACTGGTGATCACCGTGCCCAGGCCGAGTCCGCCGTCGGCGGTCGGCTGGGACAGGTAGTCGCCGATCGACGCGCCCAGCGGGCGGGTCAGGATGTAGGCGATCCAGAAGCTCCACACCGCGTCCAGGCCAAGGGCGAAGCGCGCCACCGCGACCGCGGCGATCGCCAGGGCGAACAGGCCGGCGGAGATCCAGTATCCGAGGTCCATGCGCTCGGCGACCAGGTCACCGGCTGCCGTGCCCAGAGCGAAGGTGAACAGGACGGCGAGCCAGTAGAAGGACTCGCGTCGGGTGGTGTCGACGTGGTGGATGGAGAGCGTGCGCTCGCTGCGGTACCAGGCCACGAACACCACGACGAGGGCCACCGCGAAGGCCACGGTGCTGGTCTCCAGCGGTACGCCCAGGTTGTCGGTGAGGTTGTCGCTGATCAGCGTGCCCACGACGCTGATCAGCGCCACGGCGAGCCAGTAGATGCCGGGCCGGTAGGCGCGGGTGCGGAACTGCGCCACCAGGACCGCGACAAGCAGGACGCTCATCAGCAGCGACACGCCGGTCAGGCCCAGGCCCAACTTCTCGTTCAGCAAGTCCGCCGCGGTCTCGCCGACCGTGGTGCACAGGATTTTGATGACCCAGAAGTACGCCGTGACTTCGGGGACCTTGTTCCAGCGGAGGCGCTGGCGGGCGTGGGCGGGAGCGGGGCCGGACGCCTCGTGCGTCTCCGTGACCCCAGGGATATCAGCTGTCATGGTGCCCGACCGTGCCACCGGCAACCTGAACGCATCCTGAGCAGCGCGCTGCGGCGCCCACGGAGGGACGGCCCACGCCGGATCATCACTGTCATGTGTCTCCCCGCACTCGCGATACAGGCGCTCGACCGCGATCTCATGCCGTCGACGAAAGAGCGCCCTCATGAACCCCCTGCCGCCCGCATCACTCACTCCGCCGCGAACGACCGCGTGGCTGCGCCGACACCTGGGGTGGGCCATGGCCATGGCTTATGTCGTCGCCACAGCTCTGCCCGCGCCCGGCCTGTGGCTCCGCCACTCGCACACGCTGCCCGGTGTCAACGGTGCGTTCTCCGTGGCCCTGCCGCCGCTGTTGTTGTCGCTGGTGCTGTTCGCGGCCGGACTGCAAGTCCCCCTTGACGAGCTGGGCCACCTCCTGCGCAGGCCCGTCGCCCTGCTGACCGGACTCACCCTCCATCTGCTGACACCGCTGCTGGTCATTCCGTTGATCACGTTCATGTTGCACCGCTCTCCGGACTCCGACGGCGGCAGCGGTCTGACCGCCGCGATGATCCTCATCGTCGCGATGCCCGTGGCGGCCGGCGCCACGGTCTGGACCAGCAAAGGGCGCGGCGAGCAGTCGGTCATGGTGGGGCTGGTCCTGGCCTCGACCCTCATCAGCCCCTTCACCACCCCGGTGACCATCGGGTTGTTGTCTCCACTGCTCCAAGGGGACTACCAGGGGACACTGTCCCGGGCCGGGTACGGCAACGGCTTCGCGCTCACTTTCGTCCTGCTGCCCTGCGGGGCGGGCCTGCTGGCGAGGACCCTCCTGTCCGGTGGTTCCCTGAACCGGCTGCTTCGGACCGCGGTGCCCGCGGCGCTGTGGGGCTCGTTGGTGCTGACCTACGTCAATGCCAGCGGAGCCCTGGGCACCTTTCTCACCCATCCGCGTCCTGTGCTGCTGGCAGCGGCCCTGGCCGTGGCCTCGACCGTGTGCGTCCTGTGCTTCGCAGTGGGCCGCGTCACCTCGCGGCTGCTCCGTCTGGACGCCTCCACAGCGTCGTCCGTCACCCTCGCCTGCGGCATGAACAACAGCAGCGCCAGCGCTGTTCTCCTCACCACCGCGCTTCCCGACCGCCCGCACCTCCTTCTCCCCGTCCTCGCCTACGGCCTCCTCCAGAAACTCGCCGCCGGTCGCGTCGTACGCGATCAATCGCCCCGCTAGCCTGAGGCTGTGGCGCGCATCGTGCTTGTCGAGGACGACGAGACCATCGGGGGCCACCTCGCCGCGGCGCTGCGGGGTGCGGGGCACGACAGCGAGTGGTGTCCGGATGGTGCGTCGGCGCTGGCCCGTGCTGTTCGCGGGCCTGCCGACCTGGTGCTGCTGGACCTCGGGCTGCCGGACGCCGACGGCTTCGAGCTGTGCCGGCAAGACGCTCGACGTCCACGTGGCGGCATTGCGCCGCAAGCTGGGCGACCAGGTGCGCATCACCCAGAGAAGACAGCGAAGGGCGCCAAAGCAGTAGTGAAGAGGGCGAAGGGCGCCAAAGCAGTGAAGAGGGCGAAGGGCCCGGCGCCGGTCACGGCGAAGAGTGCGAAGAGCACCGTGAAGAGAAGGGGATGACGAGGACGAGTGGGTGCGGGCCAGCCGGTGGAACGGCATGGGTGCGCAGTCGCTTGCGCGCACGGCCGTGGCCTCGGCGGTCTGTTCAAGGGCGGTGGCGTTGCTCGAGGGCGCGGCGACCGAGGTCGGTAGAGCATGCCGAGTCCGGTGAGTGCGACGCAGGGCTACACATAGACGGGCTGGACGTTTCCGGTGACGAACATCGGACGATCTCGCGGAAAAAATCTCCGAAGAAATCCGGCGCGCATGTCGATCCGCCCGGCTCCCGTTCGACGCAATGGGTGAGCGGCGGGGAACGGCCCCGCCTGAACCGATGGAGTCACCATGCCGCGTTACCTCTCCCTCGTGAAGATCGACGAGAAGACCGCCCCCGCCGAGGGCCCCAGCCCGGAGCTGATGCAGCGGATGGGGGAGCTGATCGAGGAGATCACCAAGGCCGGGGTGATGCTGGACACCGCGGGCCTGACGCCGACCGCGCAGGGGACGCGGGTGCACTGGGAGGGCGGGAAGATCTCGGTCACCGACGGGCCGTTCACGGAATCGAAGGAGGTCGTCGGCGGGTACGCGATCATGCAGTGCAAGGACAAGGCCGAGGCGATCGAGTGGACGAAGCGGTTCCTCAAGACCCACGAGGAGTTCTGGACCGTGACCTGTGAGGTGCGGGAGATCGCCGAGGGCTGAGCGTTCCTTGGCGTACGGGCGCCGGGGGTGTTCGATGGTGGGCTGTGGAACCACAGCCCACCCCCACCCCCGGCACGCCTGCCACCACGGCCATCGAAACCGTCTTCCGCCTGGAGTCCCCCCGTCTCATCGCCGCCGTCACCCGCATCGTTCGCGACGTCGGTATCGCCGAGGAACTCGCGCAGGACGCGCTGGTCGCGGCACTGGAGCGGTGGCCGCGGGAGGGGGTGCCGGACAACCCGGGTGCCTGGCTGACGGCGGTCGCCAGGCACCGCGCCGTCGACCTGGTCCGGCGCCGGGAGAACTACGCCCGCAAGCTCCAGGAGATCGGCCGCAGCCTGGAGACGACGGCGCTGCCACAGGAACCCCCCGACCCGGGCGACATCGACGACGACCTGCTCCGCCTGGTCTTCACCGCCTGCCACCCGGTGCTGTCCGCCGAGGCCCGCACCGCCCTCACCCTGCGCCTGCTCGGCGGCCTGACCACCGCCGAGATTGCCCGCGCGTTCCTCACCCCGGAGCCGACGATCGCCCAGCGCATCGTCCGCGCCAAGCGCACCCTGGCCACGAGGAACGTCGCCTTCGAGGTGCCGTACGGCCCCGACCGCGAGGCCCGCCTCGGCTCCGTCCTGGACGTCATCTACCTGATCTTCAACGAGGGGTATGCGGCCACCGCAGGCGACGACTGGCTGCGCCCCGGCCTGTGCGAGGACGCGCTGCGGCTGGCCCGCCTACTGTCCGGCCTGATGCCGACGGAACCGGAGGTGCACGGACTGACCTCGCTGCTGGAGTTCCAGGCATCCCGCACCGCCGCCCGCACCGGCCCGAACGGCGAGCCCGTCCTCCTGAAGGACCAGAACCGCCGCCGCTGGAACCGCATGCTCATCGCCCGCGGCATCACCGCCCTCGCCCGAGCCGACGCCACCTTCCCCAAGCTCTCGGCTTCTTCCCCGAGTTCTCGGCTTCGTTCGGACAGGGGGGACCCCCATGAGCAGGGGGGACCCCCATCGGGCGCCCCGGGGCCGTACACCCTCCAGGCGGCCATCGCCGCCTGCCACGCGCTCGCGTACACCTACGAGGAGACCGACTGGCGCCGTATCGCCACCCTCTACGGTCTCCTCGCCACCCAAACCCCCTCTCCTGTCGTGGAGTTGAACCGCGCGGTCGCCGTCTCCATGGCCGACGGCCCTGCCCCCGCCCTGGACATCGTCGACACCCTCGCCGCCGAACCCGCACTGCGCGACTACCACTTGCTCCCGAGCGTCCGCGGCGATCTGCTCCAGCGGCTTGGCCGTACGGAGGAGGCTCGCACGGAGTTCGAGCGGGCCGCCTCCCTGGCCCGCAACGAGCGGGAGCGCGGACTGCTGCTGGCCCGGGCGGAGGAGTGCCGGCTTCCGGTCGGTCCGCCGGACTCCCCGCATTCGTAACTCGTTCCCACCGGTCCCATCAGGATCGGACGTTCGTTGGCGGGGCATGACTGTGGAGATGGACATGGAGATGGACATCTGGCCAGTCGCGGTGGATCCTCCACGACTGGCGCGCATGAGCTGTTGGCTGCCGGGTCAGGGCGATGGGCGACCAGTTCGTCCTCGGCCCGGAGCACCTCCTGACGACGTCGACGTGCGTTGGCGGGGCGGCGTGCTGGACGCGGGAGCGAGCGTCAGCGGAATGCCACGGCGCGGAAGGCATCGTGGACATCGGCCAGAGGCCCGATCGCGGGTGCAGTAGAGCTTGTTGGCCAGCAGTACGGCCCAGCGCCCTATCGGGGGTGTGACCCACATGCCGTGCCGGTGAAGCCGTAGTGCACCCAGATGCCGTCGGTCTTAAGGTGCGTCTGGGCGGCTGCGTGCCTGTCTCCGTGGTCGTCGCGTCGACGCCGGTAGTGCGCTTTGGCGCCGGGTGAGGCGGTGATCGCGGAAAAGGCCGCTGCGCTCGCGGCCCGCATCACCGCCAGTAGGGCCAGACGCCGGTGGGAACGGTTCCGCCCTGGCCCATGTGCCCGCCGAAGATCCCGAAGAGCGAAGACGCGCCGTGGCAGGCGAAGAGCAGGCCGATGACGATCCGGAAGAGACCCAGCGCATAGGGCGTGGCCTTGTCGGCGTTCTTGCGGAGGGATGACATCGGTGGGCCCTTTCGACGGAGGTGACAACTTCGACGGGGGCAGCCACCGGCATAGGTTAGGCGTACCTAAGTGTAAGGGCAAGTGTGTGCGGCCCGCGCCCTGGTTCAGGTGCGGCCTGGCGCAACAGCTGTGCCGTCTCAGGGCTGTTGAGTCGACTGCCCTGCGAGAGATCGCAGGCCATACGCGGCAGGCGCCCTGCGGAACGCGCTCTTGTTAGGTAAGCCTTGCCTAGCTTATGGTCTCACCGGTCGGTTTCTGTCGCGCACTCGAAGGTGCGGCCGGTCCGACATTTCCTGCTGCGCAGTCCTGCCCGAATGGGAGAAATCGCCGTGCCCAGATCCGTGCCTGTCATAGGCGCTGCTGTCCTGTACGTCTCATGGGTCTTGGCAGTGCAGGGGGCGAAGTGAGAGGCAACCGGCTGGCGTTCGACACGGTCCTGACCGCCCTGGCTCCGGCGGTCTGGGGCAGCACCTACCTGGTGACGACGGAGCTCCTGCCGCCCGACAGGCCGCTGCTGGCCTCCACCGTGCGAGCGCTGCCGGCCGGGCTGGTGCTGCTCGCGGTCGGCCGGGTGCTGCCGCGCGGGGTGTGGTGGTGGCGTGCCCTGGTGCTGGGTGTGCTGAACATCGGCGCGTTCTTCTACCTGCTGTTCGTGGCCGCGTATCACCTGCCCGGTGGCGTTGCGGCCCTGGTGGTTTCGGTGCAGCCGATGCTGGTGCTGCTGCTGGCGGCAGCGTTGCTGAAGGACCGGATCCGGCCGATGCAAGTGGCGGCGTGCGTGCTCGGGGTGGTGGGGGTGGCGCTGCTGGTGCTGCAGCCGCAGGCGGGTCTGGACGCCGTAGGTGTGCTGGCCGGTCTGGGGGGCGCGGTCTGCATGGCGTCCGGCATCGTGCTCACCAAGCGCTGGGGTCGGCCGGCGGGGGTGAACGTACTGACCTTCACGGGTTGGCAGTTGACCGTCGGGGGCCTGGTTCTGGCGCCGGCCGCGCTGGTCGCCGAGGGACTCCCCGGTCGCATCACCGGCTCGAACATTGCCGGGTTCGGGTACCTGAGCGTGATCGGGGCCCTGGTCGCCTACGCGGTGTGGTTCCGGGGCATCGAGCGGCTTCCCGCACTGGCGGTATCGATCCTCGGGTTCGCCAGCCCGTTGGCCGCAACGGTCCTCGGCTACGCCTTCCTCGGCCAGGCGTTGTCGCCGCTCCAGCTGGCCGGCGCCGTGGCCGTCGTCGCCGCTGTCGTCCTGGCCCAGCCCCGGCAGCGGCCGAGAGTCCAGATATCGGCTGAGGAGCCCGTCGCTCATGCCTCGTGACCATGCATCAGTGAGTGGGGAGGAACCCGTGAAGACCGCACCGTTCGGCGCACGAATACGCCACACGCACCTGGGCAGTAGCCTTCCCGGCCTGCTGAAGGAGCAGGCGGAGGCTCAGCCCGAGGCCATGGTGGCCGCCTGCGGTGACCAGAGCCTCACCTACCGGGAGCTGGTGCAGGCGGGAAGCCGGCTGGCCGCCTGCCTGCAGCGGCTGGGCGTGGGCGCTGACGACAGCGTCGGTCTGTACGTCGAACCGTCCCTGGACCTGATGGCCGGCGCGTGGGGCATCCTGTTCGCTGGAGCCGCCTATCTGCCGCTGTCCCCGGAGTACCCCGAGGACCGGCTGCGCTACATGATCGAGGACAGCCGCACCCGCGTCATCGTCACCCAGGACCACCTGGCCGCGCGCCTGGCCGAGCTTGTCCCGCGAGGGACGCGGATCGTCACCCTGGCCGAGGCCGAGGCCCGCCGCGAAGAGCCCGGCACCGAGATGAGTCCCACGGTGCCCCGGCCGGACGACTTGGCGTATGTCATCTACACCTCGGGCAGCACGGGCAGGCCGAAGGGCGTGATGATCGAGCACCGCAGCATCATGTCCCAGATGCGGTGGATGCACGCCTGCGGACACCTGGGCAAGGGCACCACGGTGCTGCAGAAGACGCCGATGAGCTTCGACGCGGCGCAGTGGGAGATCCTGGCTCCTGCGGTGGGCGGTCGGGTCGTGGTGGGTGCACCCGGCATCTACCGGGACCCGCAGGCCCTGATCCAGACCCTCGTCAAGCACGAGGTGACCACGCTCCAGTGCGTGCCGACCCTGCTTCAGGCGCTGCTGGACAACGAGGAGTTCTCCCTGTGCACCTCGCTCCGACGGGTGTTCTCCGGCGGTGAGGCACTCTCCCGGCAGCTTGCCCGGACCTTCGCCGACGAGCTTCCGTGGGTCTCGCTGGTCAATCTCTACGGCCCGACCGAGTGCACCATCAACGCGACCGCGTATCTGGTCGACCCGGACGAGATCGGCGAAGGTGCCGGCACGATCCCGATCGGCGTGCCCGTCGACAACACCCAGTGCTTCATCCTCGACAAGGATCTCGCACCGGTGGACATCGGTGAGACCGGCGAGCTGTACATCGGCGGCGTCCAGCTGGCGCGCGGCTACCTCCACCGGCCCGAGCAGACGCGGGAGCGTTTCGTCCCCTCGCCCTTCGTCCCGACGGAGCGGCTGTACCGGACCGGGGACCTGGCCTACTGGAACCCGGACGGCACGATCCAGTTCTCCGGCCGGACCGACAACCAGATCAAGCTGCGCGGCTACCGCGTCGAGCTGGACGAAATCGCCCTGGCCATCGAGGAGCACACCTGGGTCAAGCGAGCGGCTGCCCTCGTCACCGACGACGCCCGGACCGGCTTCCAGAACCTGGTGGCGTGCGTCGAGCTGAACCCGAAGGAAGCAGCGCTGATGGACCAGGGGAACCACGGCGGTCACCACCAGTCCAAGGCGACCAAGCTTCAGGTGAAGGCGCAACTGTCCAACCCGGGCGTCAGGGACCCTGAGGAGCTCCACGCAAGACCAGTGGTGGAACTGCCCGGAAAGCAGGAGACCCAGCGTCAGCGGCGGGAGACCTTTGCCCGCAAGACCTACCGCTTCTACGAGGGCGGGCAGGTCACCCGGGCCGACGTCCTGGAACTTCTCGCCCCGCGGACGGTCAGCAGCTTCTCCTGCGGCCTTGATGAGGTGACGTTCGCCGAACTCGGCGAGATCCTCAGGTGGTTCGGCCAGTACCGCAGTGCGGAGCGGCTGCTGCCGAAGTACGCCTACGCTTCGCCCGGCGCGTTGTATGCGACGCAGATGTATCTGGAGGCCGGCGGGGCCGGCGGCGTGGCCGGCCTGGATGCGGGCGTGTACTACTACCACCCCGTCGACCACACCCTGGTCCGGATCGGTGATGCGGCCGACCCGTCGGGTACGTCTTTCGCGGTTCACTTCGTCGGCAAGAAGCGGGCGATCGAGCCGGTGTACAAGAACAACATCCAGGAAGTGCTGGAGTTCGAAACCGGGCACATGGTCGGCTTGTTCGAGGAGGTGCTGCCCGAATACGGGCTGAACATCCGCCCCTTGGCCTACCGCCCGTCCGTCAAGAACGGCCTGGACGTCGCCGACGAGGACTACTACCTGGGCACATTCGAGATTCACCCCAGCGACGGGATGCCCCCGCAGGACCCGACCGAGATCTTTGTGCAGGCCCACCCTGGAGGCGTGGCAGATCTGACGGCCGGTCAGTATTGTCATGTGCGCGGCGATCTCGTCCGCATTTCCGACGATCTGGTGCTCCGTAAGCATGTGATCGCCATCAACCAGAAGGTGTACGACCGGGCAGGCTTCGGCATCACCGCCGTCAGCCGGGCCGACCAGGAGTGGCTGGAGTACATCAGCCTGGGGACAAAACTGCACCACCTGCAGCGCAACGGCCTCGGGCTGGGCTTCATGTCGTCCGGCTACAGCTCCAGGACCGGCCATCCGCTGCCGGCGGCACGGCGCATGGACGACATCCTGGCCGCGTGCGGGATCGGGTCCGGCGCGTCGTACTTCTTCCTCGGCGGCAAGGTCAGCGAGGAGCAGATCCGCAGCGAGGGCATGCACGAGGACGCGGTCCACATGAAGGGCCCGGCGGAGATGATCAAGGACGAACTGGCCCATCTCCTGCCCGACTACATGATCCCGAACCGGGTCCTGGTGCTCGACGAGCTGCCGCTGACCGCGAACGGGAAGATCGACGGCAAGGCCCTGGCCGCCTCCGATGCCGTCCGCTCGGCCGATACGGCCGCTCCCTACGTCGCCCCCGCGACACGGACCGAGTGCTGGCTCGCCGAGGAGTGGGGCAAGGCGCTGAAGTACGAGAACGTCTCCGTGGAGGACGAGTTCTTCGCCTCCGGAGGGAACTCGCTGACCGCCGTCGCGCTCATCAACAAGATCAACAAGGAGTTCGGTACGCAGCTGCCGCTCCAGGTCGTCTTCGAGTGCCCGAAGCTGGCCGATCTGGCGGCCCGGATCGGGAGCGACGGCAGTGAACCGTCCTCACGGCTGGTGCTGCTGGACAACGAGGGTGCGGACAGCCCGGTGTTCTGCTGGCCGGGACTTGGGGGCTATCCGATGAACCTCCGCCTGCTGGGGCGCGAGGCGGGCATCGGCCGGCCCTTCTACGGGATACAGGCCCATGGCATCAACGCCGGAGAGACGCCCTACCCGACGATCCGGGAGATGGCCGCCGCCGACGTGGCCGAGATCCGGCGCGTGCAACCCAGGGGCCCGTACACGCTGTGGGGGTACTCCTTCGGCGCACGGGTCGCCTTCGAGGCGGCCTGGCAACTGGAGCAGGCCGGCGAGCAGGTGGCGAACCTGCTGTTGCTCTGCCCCGGGAACCCGAAGGTCCGCGAGGCCGACGGCGACCGCCACGGGCGTGCGGCCTCGTACCGCAACCCGGCGTATGTGACGATCCTGTTCTCCGTCTTCGCGGGCACCATCAGCGGACCCGAGCTGGATCAGTGCCTGGAGGTAACGCGGGACGAGGACAGCTTCTTGGCCTTCGTCCACAGCGTGTCTCCCGCCCTCGACGAGCAGCTCATCCGGAGGATCACCCGGATCGTGGCGGAGACGTACGAATTCGAGTACACCTTCCGCGAACTGGCCGAACGACGCCTGAACGCTCCGGTGGCCATCTTCAAGGCCGCGGGAGACGACTACTCGTTCATCGAGGGCCGCTCCGGTTACTCCGCCACGCCCCCCGCCGTGGTCGACCTGGACGGCGACCACTACAGCGTGCTGAAGGAACAGGGCGTCGCCGAACTGGTGTCGGCGATCCGATCCCACCTCGGCACACGCCACTCTCCCTCGTTCCGGTAAGCCCACCCCACAGCCCTCCGACGAAACCAAGGAGCCCTGAGCCCCTATGCCGCACGTCAACATCAAACACTTCCCCGTGGACTTCACCGACGAGCAGAAGAAACAGCTCGCCGAGACGGTCACCGCTTTCGTCACGGAGCACTTCGGCGTCCACGAAGGCGCCGTCTCGATCGCTCTGGAGCCGGTGGCCGAGCCCGGCTGGAACGAGACGGTCTACGTACCGGAGATCACGGGGCGTCAGCATCTGCTCATCAAGGCCCCGAACTACCGCGACAACTGACCGGCCGGCTCGGACAAAGCCCAGGTGGCACCATGCGCGACTTGGGCTTCAGCCGGAGGCGATTGCCGCGCTGCACCGTTGGTACCTCGGTGCCTGGCGGCGTGGCCGCGCGAAGCGGCGGACCGCACCCGGTGGATCGAGGAGCTTGCCGCCCACCCCACGTTGATTCAGCGGCCGATCATCACCGCCGACGACGGCACGATGGTGCTGGGACGGTCACCGGAGTCGGTTCGGTCCGTCCTCGCGTAATCCCGGGGTGTCGTTGCCGCCGCCGCGGGGTGGACGCCGCGAGGGCGGCTGTCCCCCCTCGCAGCGAGGCGTGTTCGCTTCCGGTGTTTCAGACGTTTCAGACGCCGGCGGCGGTGACGACGGCGTCGGTGGCGAAGCCCAGGAGCAGGCCGACGAGGATCATCCAGGTGGTGAGCTCCTTCAGGGCCGCGCGGCGGGCGACGGCCAGGAGTTCGATGACGACGTAGAGGATCGATCCGGCCGCCAGCCCCAGGAAGGCGATGGAGAGCGTGTCGCTGACCAGGTGCTGGCCCAGCAGGGTTCCGGCGAAGGTGGGGCCGCCGCCGATCAGGCCGAGCAGCGCGAGACTTATCCAGGAGGGGCGGGTGCCCTCGGCGGCCAGAGGCGCGACGATGCCGAAGCCTTCGGTGGCGTTGTGCAGACCGAAGCCGATGATGAGCAGCACGGCCAGCGAGATCTCGCCCTTGGCGGCGGAGTTGCCGATGGCCAGGCCCTCGGCGAAGTTGTGCAGCCCGATGCCGATGGCGATCATCATCGCCAGGCTGCCGGCCTGAGACTGCGGCGCCGGTGCCGGTTCGGTCCCGGCGGCCGCCCCCGGACCGTCGGAGGAGGACACGACGGCGGAGGTCTGGCGGCGTGCGGTCCAGCGGTCGTAGTAGACGAGGCCGGCCAGACCGGCAGCGAGACCGGCGGCGAGGACCAGCCCACCGGTGGCGGCGGTACCCCAGTGCTTGTCGCCCAGCGCGGCGTCGGTGGGCTCCCAGGCTGCGCTGAGAACGTCCCAGAACAGGAAGAGCAGGATGCCGATGGCGACTGCATTGAGCCCGGCCCTCAGCCGGGGTGCGGGGTTACGCAGGCGGCCGATGGGCAGCCCGAGATAGATGGTGAAGCCGGCGATGGCGCCGAGCAGAGCGATCTGAGAACCGGACACGATGCTCCAGGTGACTGCGGAACCGAGGGGGAGCGGCGCGCAGAACATAGAGCAGGCAAGGCTTACCTAACAACCATTGATTCGTCAGATCTCGGCAACATCTCGACGAGGCCACGCTTTGGGTGCCCGCGGGCCGATCCGGCCTTTCGGTGTTGACCGGGGCGGCGACATTTAGGTAAGCCTTGCCTTCTTTATGTGTGAGCCGCCTGGAGACCGACGTGCCATCGCTGTCCGCAACCAACACCTCTGCAGGTCAAAGCCCTCCCCTGCGCCTGCACGACTCATGGTGGGCCCTCGGTGTTGCCGCTCTGCTGGCCAGCCTCACGCTCGCCAGTTGTTTGTGGGTTTCTGCCCATCTGCACCCCGACCCGGCTCTCCACACGGTGGCCCTCTTCATCCACCTGGCCTCCCTGGTGCTGGGGTTCGGTGCGGTTGTGGTGATCGACTACTACGGCCTGCTGTGGCTTACGGGCAGGTGTTCGCTGTCCGAAGCGCTCACCACCGCCAACCGTCTCCATGCGCCGGTCTGGGCGGGCCTGGCCGGACTGGTTGGCAGCGGCGCCATGCTCCACCCCGACCTCGGTTCTCCCCTCACCTGCACCAAGCTGGCCCTTGTACTGATCCTTACGCTCAACGGTCTGCAGGCCAAAGTGCTTGCCCACCGTCTGTCCCAGAGCGCAGCCTGCACACCATCGCCTCGGGTCCTGATATGGGGCGCGGCTACCGCGGGTGTGTCTCAGCTTTGCTGGTGGGGAGCGGTCGCCATCGGCTTCCTCAACAGCCGGCACTGACGCGGCCGGCCGCAGTGACGAGGGCATGATCTGCCGCATCATCGAATCCGTACCCACGGGCATGCGTGATCCTGGAGTCATGGAGATCGAGCTTGTGGTGGTGGCCGACTGCCCGAACGAGGAGCCCGCGGCCGATCTGCTGCGGCAGGCGCTTGACGACATCGGGCAGCGCGAGATGTCGTTCACCACCCGCGTGATCAGTGAACAGGCCGAGGCCGAGCGGACTGGTTTCATCGGTTCCCCGACCGTCCTGGTCGACGGCCGCGACCTGTTTGCCGAGCCGGGCCGCCAGCCGGGGCTGACCTGCCGGATATACCGAACCGAAGGCGGGCTGGCCGGCCTGCCCGCCCTCGGCCGGCTGCGGCAGGCCCTGAAGTCCGCCGCCGGCGGCAGCGCCGACGACGGCCGGCAGGAAGAGCTGGCCGAAGCGCAGCGCGCACACTGGCAGCAGACCTACAGCACGCACTCGGGGTTGTACGGTCAGACCCCGTCGGCGCCCGCCCGCCACGCGGCGACGGTGTTCCGTGCCGCCGACGCGAAGGACGTACTGGAGCTGGGAGCCGGGCACGGCCGCGACGCACTGTACTTCGCGCGGGAAGGCTTCACCGTTCTCGCCACCGACTTCAGTGCCACCGGCCTGGACCAGCTGCGTACCGCTGCCCACGAGCACGGTGTCGCCGAACGGGTGACCACCACGGTGCACGACGTCTGCGACCCGCTGCCGCTGGCGGACGCCTCCGTGGACGCGGTCTTCGCGCACATGCTGCTGTGCATGGCCCTGTCCACCAAGGAGATCCACGCAGCAGTCGGTGAGGTCCGCCGCGTCCTGCGGCCGGGTGGGGTGTTCGTCTACACGGTGCGGCATACCGGCGATGCTCATTACGGCGCCGGCACAGCCCACGGCGATGACATCTTCGAGCACGGCGGCTTCGCCGTGCACTTCTTCCCCCGCCACCTGGTCGACGACCTCGCCGACGGCTGGACCCTGGACGAGGTCCACGCCTTCGAGGAAGGCGACCTGCCCCGCCGCCTGTGGCGCATCACCCAGACCCTGCCCCGATAACCGCCGCCCCGATACCGACGCCGGACACACCTGATGGTGACCAAGCAGTTCAGCGGCTCGCCCGAGGATACGGACCTGAGGCGTGCGGACTCGCTGGCGCGGGAGATCTTCTCGAACGTCGCCAACAAGTGGGCGCTCCTGATCATCGAGTCTCTCGGTGAACACACCCTGCGCTTCAGCGAGTTGCGGAACGAGATCGAGGGCATCAGTCACAAGATGCTCACCCAGAACCTGCTCGTGCTGGAGCGCAACGGTCTGATCGAGAGGACGGTGCACCCCGTCGTGCCGCCGCGGGTCGAGTACACCCTTACCAAGGCGGGCCAGGCCCTGCGGGTGACGATCGACGGACTGTGCGACTGGACCCACCAGTACCTCGGTCACCCGGGAACGTCCGAGTCCCTCGTCAGGGCGGTGCTGCCGGGGTGTGGCGTCTTTTCTCGGCAGTCGCGGGGCTTCTTGCAGCCTCCGGCGGCGTGCTGGTGAGCTCGGCAAGAGGTGGAGTCTACGCTCACCATCGACCAGTCGATGCGGCCCTCCGCGTCAGCGTCGGCCAAGACAGCGGCGAAGAGCCTGTCCCGCGTGCCGTCCGCCGACCAGCGTCTGTGCCGCTCGTGCAGGTCTTCCAGGGACCGAAACGCGCAGGCAGATCCGCCACGGCGCCCCGTCCCGGTTTCGGTCGTTCGGTCCTTCAGGGCCCACGGCTCACCGGCGCTTCGCCGAGTGGTCGAAGGCCCGGGTGTGGGCGAACCTCCATCGCCTGGTCCTTGACGAACTCGGCTCCCGCGGTGAACTGGACTGGTCTCGCTGCGCGATCGACTCGGTTAAGAGGTCGCGCAGATAGGTGCGGTGGTTGTGTTCGGCAGAAGCAGGCACAGGTCTTGGCGATCACGGAGTTGCGACGCTCTGTGATCAACGGGGTGACTTGTGCCTGTCCTGTCATCAGGGGTCAGCCGATGACGGTCAGGCCGAGGGCGGTGCAGATTTGGGCGGCTTGGCTTGGGGAGATGACGGCGCCGCGAAGCTGTGTGGCGGTGGCGGTGGTGAGTTCGCCGAGGTCGGAGCCGCGTAGGTCGGCTCCGGTGAAGTCGGTGGCCCGGAGGATGGCGTCGGCGAGTCGGCAGTCTTCGAGGGTGGCGTCGCGGAAGTCGACGCCGCCGAGGTTGGCTTCGGTGAGGCGGATGCCGATGAGGTGGGTGCCGCGCAGGCTCAGGCCGTTGAGGTTGGCGACGGCCAGGTTGCAGCGGGTCAGTTGGAGTCCCAGGCCGCGGTGGCCGGTGAGGCGGGCTCCGATCATGCGGCAGCCGGTGAAGGTGGCATCGGCGAGCAGGGCGCCGCCCCATTTGGTGTTGGCCAGGTCGACGCCGTCACAGGTGAGATCACCGCAGTCGGCGTCGGTGAAGTTGGCTCCGGCGGCGCTGCCGCCCTGCCAGCGGGCCTGATCGAGCAGGGCGCCGGTGAAGTCGGCTGCTGCAGCGGTGCAGTCGGTGAAGACGGCTTCGGCGAGGTGGGCGCCGCGCAGGTTGGCTTCGGTGAAGGTGCAGCGGGTGAACGTGCGGGGGCGCGGAGTGCCGCGCAGAGCTTGGCGCAGGTCCAGGCCGGTGAAGTCGAGACCGGTCAGGTCGCCTTCGGTGGCTAGGAGTGTCAGCGGGTCGCCTGTCTGCGCGGCCGGCTCGGTGTCGTGGTCGTGGAACGGCAGGGGTGCTTCGGTCATGGGTTCGGCCTCGTTCTGGGGTGTCTAGTGGGCGTGTGCCGGGGGGGCGTGGTCAGCGCGAAGGGGTGGGTTCAGCTGCCTGGCGGGGCACGGCAGTTGTGTCGCATTGGTGACCGGCGCGGCGGGCCTTGATGGCGTCATACGCGACGGTGAGGGCGAGGCCGGTGATGGTCCACAGGGCGAGGGTGAGCCAGTAGCGGCTGATGCCGTCGCCGGCGAAGTACATGATCTGGCGCAGGCTGCCGGATGTTGAGGTCAGCGGCAGCACGTCGTGCAGAGCACGGATGGGCGTGGGCATGGTCTCGATGGGCAGGGCCGCTCCGGAGGCGGGCATGGCGAGGAACATGAAGACCCCGACGGCGGCCAGCGGGGTCATCCGTCCGCAGAAGCGAGACAGGAACAGGGTGGCCATGGCGAGGGCCATCACGGTGAGCCAACCGGTGACGAGGATGGCGGGGGCGGAGCCGTGCACGGCTCCCAGAATCGGGCTGGTGATGAGCCAGACTGCGGTGGCGGCAACGGCGCCGAAGGCGGCGAGCGTGGCCACCGTGCGCCTGCGGGTGAGAGAGGTGCCGAACACGGTCGCGAGCATGATGGCCGACAGGTAGCCCGCGAGGGTCAGGCCGACCGAGGCGTACATGGTGCTGGTGTCGCTGGTGTCGTGGGCACTGAGCGGGACCAGGTCGCGTACCTGGAGGAACTGGTGCTGCTGGGCGGCGGCGCTCTGGAACGGCAGGGCGGCCAGGTTGGCCCGGGCGGCGCCGGCGGCTGATGCGACGTAGAGCACAGGGCCGTCGGGATGTGGCGGCTGGGCGAAAGTTGTGCTCGCCGTACCGGCGCTGCGGTCGGCGGGTGTCGGTGCCGGGATATAGGCGGCGGCCACGGCTCGGTGTGCCACCAGCTGCCGGGCCTGGTCGGCGGAGGTGACGGTGCTGACGTCGTAGGCGTCGCCCAGAGCTCTGCGTAGGGAAGCGGTCGGCGGCCCGGTCTGCGCAGGTGCTCCGGCGATCGCGATCTTCAGGTGGTGCGGGGTCGGAGCGTGCATGGCGGCGGTGTAGATGCCGACGAGCAGCGCGGCCATGGCGAGTGGAAACAGCAGCACTCGGACTATCGGGCGGGTCATGTCTCCTCCTGGGGGCGCCTTGGCGCTGTCTGTGCGACCGAGGTCCATCACTTCAGATACATCTATCGTAATGCATTACGCCAGATGTATCATTGGTGATGTTCCCGAAGGAGGGGTGTGCGTGACACCACAGGCCAGTCTCATGAACCTCGCTGAGCTGCACCATCTCGGCAGGCGGCTCACCGCTGCCGCGACCTCGGCGATGAAGGGCGCCTCCGACTTGGGTTCGACCGAGCTGCTGGTGCTGGAGTGCCTGGACACCATTGGTCCGCAGCCGGTGGGGGGCATCGCGCAGCGGACCGGCTTCGCCCAGAGCCGGGTATCCACCGTGGTGGCGTCACTGCACGAACGGGGCCTGGTCGAGCTGCGAGCCGACCCGGCCGACCGGCGCCGGACCGTCACCAAGATCGCCGACCATGCCCGCACCCAGGCCCGGGAGGCCAGGAGCCGGGATGCCGAATCAACTCTGCGGCAGATGCTCCCCGCACTCGCCGACACGGAGGTCGACGCGGTGATCGCCGCACTGAAAACGCTCAACAGTGCCCTCGGTGAGGCACCACCAGACGCCTCCACCGGTACTGACCTCCAGTCGACCGGCCGCCCAGGGTAACTACTACAGCTGGGCCGGAAGGCCGAATGCCACCTGCCGCCCTGGGCCGCTGACGCTCATGGACGCCGGTTCGGGCGTTCGTCCCAGCGGTGAGTCGTCCAAGCCTGACGGATCAGCCTACGCACGGTGATGATGGTGTCGGCGAGGTCGAAGAAGGCGTCGATGACGCTGGCACGGCGTTCGTAGCATCGGGCGAGGCGGTAGAAGGCGTTCTGCCAGGCGTGGGTCCGTTCGACGTGCCACCTCTGGCTCGCCTGGATCGGTGCCTTCTCGCCCTTGCGTGCGATGCGGCCGTGCAGGCCGCGTTCGTCGAGCAGGGCGCGAGTCTTGTCCGAGTCGTAGCCGGCGTCCAGGTGCACGGTGATGTCGTCGGGCAGCGGTCCCAGGTTCTCCAGACGCTCCAGGGTCGGGGCGAGCAGTGGGGAGTCGTGACGGTTCGCTCCGGCCAACACGCGGCCCAGCGGGATCCCATAGCCATCTGTCATGCCCGAGCGTTTCAGGCCCTGTTTGCCGCGATCGACTGGTGAACGTCCTGCGACCTCACCGCCGCCGGGAGCCTTGGTGATGCAGCCGTCGACGGCGATCTGGTCGAGGACGAGGCCCACGATCCGGTCGTAGGACTCCAGCGCGATCTCCTTGAGTTCGGCGAGAACGCCGAGCCGGATCCACTCGTCGCGACGATTGCGGATCGTGGTGGCTGAGCAGGTTGTGTCGGCGATCGCCTGATAGGAGCAGCCGAATCGCAGGAGCTGGAGCATCTTGTCGAAGACGATCCGGTCGCTGATGCGCGGCCGGTGGCAGCCCAGCGGATGGGTCGCCGCGTAGGTCGACCGCTCGGGCAACAGAGCCGCGAATTGCCCCCAGAGTGGTTCGGTCAGCCATGACGGCAGGACAGGCACAGATCTCCCAGGTGATCACAGAGTGTCGTAACTCCATGATCGACAGGACCTGCGCCTGCTTTGCTGCGGGTACGCCACCACCGCGCCTATCTGCGCGACTTCTAACATGCGAGCCCTGAAAAGGGGGACCTGACAGGTCCGAATCCGGTGGATCGCGGCAAGTATGGCTCAAAGATCGAGCTTGAGGCGGGCGCCGCTGTCGATCAGCTGTTGCAGGGCCTTCGGGATGGCCTCGGTGCCGACCAGATGGGTTCCGGGGGTGGGGACGAAGTGTGCGTTCGGCTCGTACAGCGTGGCGTTGCCCCTGTCGTCAGCGGTGCGAGTTCGTGGTGCTTCTGGCGGGAGCGTCGAACTGTTCGGCGATCCAGGAGGCTGCGAACGTGGTCCAGGCCGTCGCGTCGCCGGCCCCTTGGGCGAGCCCGAGACTGTGGGGGCCGTGCGCGAAGACATGGGCTGTGTGCGGGACGTCGTGCGCGGCCAAGGCCGTGGCGAGGCGGTAGGTGTGCTCCGGAGGGACGTAGATGTCCTCGGCGGTGTGCCACAGGAAGAACGGTGGTGATTGGGCGGTCACGAGCTTGTCCAGCGATGTCTCACGCCGCTGGTCCGGTGAGGCGTCCTCGCCGAGCAGGATGATCCGCGCGGGCCGGTAGGTCTCGGTCTCCATCGACGTGATCGCGTAGCCGAGCACGGCGAACTGGACCGACTCGTGCGGGTCGGCGGTCGGTGCGAGCGCGGCGTGCCCGGCCAGGTGCCCTCCTGCGGAGAACCCGATCAGGCCGATGCGCTCGGCGCCCTGTTCGTGGCGGCGCCGGATCTCGGCTCGCAGCGCCAGCAGGGGCTCGGGATGGCGTGCATGGAGCGGGTACCGGAACACGCTCGCCGAGATGCCGAGCCCACCGAGCCAGCTGGCGATCGGCTCCGCTTCGTGTGCCGCATGCGCCGCGTACCCGCCGCCGGGGAGCACGATCATGTGGATTGCCGCAGCCTGAGCTGCGCCGACGTCTGCGCGGTGGGACCGCGTCGGTTCGGGCTGATTCCTCACCACTGAACCTCCGTATGCGTCCATGGGCGGCGTCGCCGGCCTGCTCCCGTGGGACCGCACCCAGGTCATGAGCCAGCCGGACGCCCCGGCATCACGCGAAGAGGTGAGCGCGCAGATCTGGTGCACAGCGGCCCGTCGGGAGTGCCCGGTGCCGACGCTACGCCCTGCGGCGTGGTGTCGCCGTCAGGAGCCCCAGCGGGAGGCTCGCGCCGCGAGTTCGAGGGCGGTAACGGCGCCGGGTTCGCCTCGTTCGCGGAGGAATTCGCCTGGGACGGTGTAGCGGGCACCGGCCTGCGGGGAGCGGGCGGCCTGCCGTACGACGTCGTCGACCAGCACAGTGGCCATGTCCAGCCGCGGGTAGCAGCCGTGGAGCGCCTCGCCCTGGGCGTCGGTGACGAACTCGGTTCCGAAGCCGATGTCGACTCCGATGCCCCGGCGGGTGAGGTAGGCCAGCACGCCACGGCGTTCGGCGATGCCGTCCGAGGTGTGCAGGGCGATCGCCTCCCACACCGGGTCGGTCTTGTCGGCGCCATAGCCGTGCTCGGCGAGGAACCGGGCGGCCATGTCGGCGCCTTCGACCTCGAAGCGCGCCTGGCCCGGGGCCGACGGCGAGGCCCCGAGGTCGTGCAGGACGCAGGCGTGGAAGAGGAGTTCTGCGTCGAAGTCGACGCCGGGCTTCAGCCCTTCGTGTTGGGCCAGCAGCGCGGCGAACACGTAGCTGCGGATGCTGTGGTTGGCGACGGGCTCGCTCTCGCGTGACCGAACGAGCGCGACGGCGGCACGGGCGACGGGAGTGTCAGGCAGTGCCGTCAGGCGGCTGGCTTCAGTGTCCATGAGGCGACCGTAGGCGCGTATCGGACTCAACTGTCAGTGGCGCATGTGCCATGTATCGATAGGATAGTGCCATGACGGGTCGGGTATCAGGCGGGGGACACCACGTGGTCGTGGTGGCCCTCGAAAACGTCCTCGCGCTGGACATCGGGATCCCCTGGCAGGTCTTCGGGAGCTGGCGGGACGGCCCGTACACGCTCACGGTCTGCGCCGAACGGCCCGGCCCCGTCCCGGTGCACGGCGGCCCTGCGTTGTCCGTCGCGCAGGGTCTGGACTGCCTGGCATCCGCCGACACAGTGATCGTCCCGGGCTACCTGGAGCCGGACGTGCCCGGCGCCGAGGTGACCGCCGCACTGGCGGGGGCGGCAGCCCGCGGCACCCGCATGGTGTCCATTTGTACCGGCGCGTTCGCCCTCGCCGCCGCCGGTCTGCTCGACGGCCGCCGGGCCACCACGCACTGGCTGTACGCGCAGGCGCTGGCTCGGCGGTACCCAAGGGTGACGGTCGTGCCCGAGGATCTGTACATCGACGAGGGCCAGGTGCTCACTTCAGGTGGCGTGTCCTCCGGCCTGGACCTGTGCCTCCACCTCATCCGCCGCGACCACGGCCCTCACCTGGCGAACCAGCAGGCCCGCCTGCTGGTGGCCGCCCCGCACCGCACCGGCGGCCAGGCCCCGTTCATCGACCTGCCGGTGCGACCCGAGCCATCCGGCAGCCCTGCTCTGTACGACTGGGCCCTGCGCAACCTGCATCAGCCGCTTACCGTCGACCAGTTGGCGCGCCGGGCCGGCGTGTCCCGCCGGACCCTGATCCGCCGCTTCCACACCGACACCGGCCTGCCGCCCATGCGGTGGCTGCTCGACGCCCGGCTTGCCCGCGCACGCGAACTCCTCGAATCCGGCGACCTCACCGTCGAAGCTGTCGCACGCCACTGCGGCCTGGGCACCCCGGCCAACTTCCGGACGCTGTTCAAGGCGCACGTCGGGGTACCGCCGCGCACTTACCGCGAGACATTCAACTCCGCTGCTGTGAACGGCCGTTGACCCCTTGATCCTGGTAGGTCGCCGCCGGTCGCGAAATCCAAGTGCTCTACGCCGACCTGGAGCGAGGTCACCGGCTGGAGGAGGAGCGGCGTGCGCAGGGCGTGTACTCGGCCCGCGAGCTGCTTCGCATAGCCACGGCGGAGGCGGCCGACCATGTCGAGCGGTTCGTCGCGGTGTACCGGCACGCCCCCGCGGATCCGGCGGGCAGCGGCGTGTACGAGGCACTCGTACGCCACTTCACCGACTACGCACTGGCGTTCATGGCCCGCGGTGGCCCGGAAACCAGGTAACTACCTGGCCTTTCTCGGACTGGAAGCCGCTCTCTGCTGCTACAAACGACTACTCAAGCTGGCCATGTAGGACACGGTCTAAGTGGTCAGCTCCGGAAGTCCGTCGGGGGTTGACTTCGATGGTTCCAGGTTCACCCCAACCCGGGGAGGCTGCGCAGCTCCGCGATCCGCGAGATCCGTGCAAAGAGCAGGAATAGCAGGACCATCGCAATGCCGCCCGCAGCGAGCGAAAGCGCGGGAGTCCAAGAGGCTGATGCCAGGTTCTGACTGCAGGAGTGGGCGATGAGCCACCCGGCGCCCCCAGCTGCGGTGGCAGCTGCGGTGAGTTTTGCGTAGGTACGGCAGATTCGCCGCCCGTCGAGTAGTCCCTCTGTGCGTCGCCGCAGGCGCAAGGCGGTCAGTAGTAGGCCGATCGCGTAGGACAGCGCGTAGGCAGCGGCCATTCCCGTGACCGCCCAGCGCGGGGGCAACAGAAGGTGGCATGTCGTGGCGAGAGCGATGTTGACGGCGCTGATCCACACTGCCATCCGGAACGGGGTTCGGGTGTCTTCGAAGGCGTAGAAGCCGCGCAGCAGGAGGTACTGGGCGGAGAATGGGATGAGTCCCAGGCCGAAGGCTTGCAGCATGTGCCCCAGAGGGACGGTGGCGGCCGCCTTGGCGGTGCCGTGGGCGAACAGCAGTTGTGCGATCTGCGGGCCGAAGGCGAGGAAGAAGAAGGCGGCCGGGACGATGATGACGCCGCTGACCCGCAGCGCGCGGGACAGGTCGGCGCGCAGGTCGTCGATCCTGTGCTCCGTCACCGCCCGGCTCATGCGTGGGAGCAGGGCTGTCACGAGGGAGACAGTGACGATCGACTGGGGCAGCGTCCAGATCTGCTGGGCGTAGCTGTAGGCGCTGTAGCCGACGCCGTCGTGAGGCAGAGCGGCGTCGGCGGCGGAGGCCAGGCGGGTAACCACCGTGCTGGCCACGAGGTTGGCCAGTACGAACAACAGGGTCCAACGGGCCGCGTTCACACTCTTGCGCAGGCCGGTTCCTCGCCAGTCGAAGCGCAGCCGGAATCGGAAGCCCGCCGCGAGGGCGTAGGGGATCAAGGCGAGGGCCTGGAGGGTCAGTGCGAGTGTGGTCCCGGCCCCGAGCAAGCGGACCTGGGTGTCTGTGATGTCCGAGACCTGTTCTGGGGCGGTCATCAGGCCGAGGTAGAGGCCGAACATGGCGATCAGGACGAGATTGTTGAGGACCGGCGTCCACATCATCGCGCCGAACCGGTCCCGGGCATTGAGGACTTGACCGAAGATACTGAACACGCCGTAGAAGAAGATCTGTGGGAGCAGGAAGCGAGCGAAGACCACGGTCAGCTCGAACGCGTCGTGCGTAGCGGGCGTGTCGCGCTGGTAGACACTGATGATCTCAGGGGCAGCCCACGTCGCCAGTGCCGTCCCCACGCCGAGGACGCAAAGCACCAGACTGACCAGGCGTTGCTCAAAGGCGGCGCCGCCGTCGGGGTCTTCCGAGCGGGCCCGGACCAGTTGGGGAACCAGGACAGAGTTCAGCGCGCCGCCGATCAGCAGGAAGTACAAGCTGGTCGGCACCGTGTTGGCCTGGTTGTAGGTGGTGGCCAGCAGCCCGGTGCCCAGCGCAGCACCCTGCAACACCATCCGTATCAGTCCCGTGGCACGCGAGGCCACGGTGCCCGCTGCCATCAGCGCAGACGAACGCAGCAGTCCGCCACCGCCTTTCGCCTTCTTTGGGGCGGCGTGCCTCCGTCTTGTAGACCGCTCTATCCGATTGGGCGACGTCTCCTCGATCATGGGAACAATCTACGATCCAGAGCTCGCCTGTCTGGAGGGCCTCGAGTTCGAGGTCCAGGACGCACCGCCCAGGGCTCCTTGGCTCCAGCACTGCGCTGCATCTCCTGCCCGATCCCCGCCCGCCGCGACGTGTGGGTCCCGCCCCGGCGGCGGGCGGGGCAGGCTACGGTTTGCCAGTGATCCACTTCGGCCGATCGGTTCGCCCGCCATGCCCGTCCGCACTGCCTGTCCGATAGCCCTGAGCGCCGCCGAACGAGTGCGGTTGAAGAAGATGGCCTACGGCCACAAGACCGAGCACCGGCTGCGGGTGCGTGCGCAGGTGGTGCTGCACGCCGCGCGCGCCCGCTCCAACGCGCGCATCGCCCGGGAGACGGGGCTGCACCTGGACACCGTACGCCGCTGGCGTGGCCGGTTCGCCCAGGCGGGCCTGCCCGGGCTCAAGGACCGTCAACGCTGCGGGCGTCCCGCCTCGTTCACCCCGCTGCAGGCCGCCGAGGTCAAGGCGCTGGCCTGCCGGATGCCCGCCGAGACCGGAGTGCCGATCTCACGCTGGTCGTGCCCGGAACTGGCCCGCGAGGCCGCCCAGCGGGGCATCGCCACGTTCATGTCAGCGTCCACCGTGCGCCGCTGGCTGGCCGAGGACGCACTCAAGCCTTGGCACCACCGCTCCTGGATCTTCCTCACCGGCCCCGGCTTCCGGCTGAAGGCCGCCCGGGTGCTGGACCTGTACGCCCGCACCTGGCAGGGCGAACAGATGGGCGATGACGAGTACGTGATCAGCGCCGATGAGAAGACCTCTATCCAGGCCCGCTGCCACCCCACCCTCGCCCCCGGCAAGGCCCGCGCGATGCGCGTCAACCACACCTACGGACGCGGCGGCGCCCTGGCCTACCTCGCCGCCTACGACGTCCACCACGCCCGCGTGTTCGGCTGTACCGAGCCCAGGACCGGCATCGTCCCGTTCATGCACCTGGTCACCCAGGTCATGAGTCAGGAGCCCTACGCAAGCGCGAAACGCGTGTTCTGGATCGTCGACAACGGCTCCTCTCACCGCGGGCAGAAAGCCGCCGACCGGCTGGCCGCGGCCTTCCCGAACGCCGTGATGGTCCATACTCCCGTGCACGCCTCCTGGCTGAACCAGGTGGAAATCTACTTCTCCGTCGTCCAGCGCAAGGTGGTCTCGCCCAACGACTTCACCAACCTCACCGAGGTCAGGGACCGGCTCCAAACCTTCGAAGACCGCTACAACGCCGCAGCACAGCCGTTCCAGTGGAAGTTCACCACCTCCGATCTGGACGATCTACTGGCCAGGCTCGACCGGCACACCGCCGATCACCACGAGGAATCCTCCGCCGAGGCGGCAACGTGATCAACCCCCGAAGGATTTACGGATCCGACCACTAAGTGGGTCGGTCTCTCCGCTGTAGCGAAGAGACCGACCCACTCCTGCGCTCGAGGGTGTGGTCAGGTGGTGGCCGTGAGTTCTTCGATGCGGGTGGCGAAGTCGGCTTCGGGGAGGGGGAGGTCGACGTCGTCGACGAATCCGAGGGCGTCGGGGACGTAGGCGATGACGGCGTTGGCTGCCGCGGAGACGCCTGCGTTCTCCTTTCGCAGGACGTCCAGAATCCTCAGGGCGGCGACCAGGTCGCTGCAGTGGGCGAATTCGGGGGTGGAAGGGTCGCGGACTTCGAGTCTGGCCTGGTCCCGCCAGAGCTTGGCTTCGTGGCGCTCGCCGAGGGCCATGTGGTGCAGGTATAGGCAGCAGGCGGCTCCGATGTCTCCGGCGCCGGCGGCGAACTGCCACCAGAATTGGGCGCTGTCGGATCGGTTGGCCAACTGCAGCACGCATCCCAGTACGCGGGCTGCTTCGGGCTCGAGGATGCGGCGGGAAAAGAACGTGCTGAGCTTGTGCAGGTCCCGGGCGACGACGGTCTCACACAGGGTGTTCAGGTGCCGGGTGTGGACGCGGTGGGGCAAGCCGGCGCGCTCCGCGGCCCGGGCCGCGGCGGTACGGGCGGGTTCCATCTGGTCGTCGAAGGACAGTGCACCTTGCCACATCCGTTGGTTGATGCGTGCGGTCAGTCGAGCCTCGGCTGCCGGGGTCCCTGTGTAGGGGCGCCTGGGCAGCCGGGCCTTGGCCAGTGCACGGTCGAGTTCGTGAGATGCGCTCATCGTTCCTCCTTGTCAAGGCCCAGGGCGCGCTGCAGTCGGTGCCGGGCGTAGCGGGTGGTGGAGCGGACACCCGCTGGGGTGACGCCGAGGATGTCGGCGGTCTCCTGGGTGCTGTAGCCCAAGCAGTACTGCAGGACGATCACATCGTGCTGCCGCTCGGGCAGGGCCTGGATCGCGGTGTAGATGTGCATGCTCTCCGACAGCTCGCCGATCGGGTCGACCGCGTCGCGCAGCGCCGCGGTTTCGAAGGCAGCCTGGTCAACTACGGTCGGGCGGCGGCCGCGTGCACGGGCAAGGTCGATGGTGCGGTGCTTGACCACCACCCAGGCATACGCGTTGGGGTTCTCCTGCTCCAGGACGTCCGACCAGCTGAGGTAGAGCTGCTCGAAAGCCTCGTCCACGGCTTCCTCGGCGTCGGCGAGATTGGCCAGATAGAGCTCGGACCAGTGGATGTAGACCCCTCGGAAGAGTTCGTGGAAGGCCCGGAAGTCGGCGGGCAGTTCAGTCATGGGGAGCGTCCGGAGACGGCGGTTGCGGGTCACCGCTCACCTCCTCGGCTTGGACGCCGGCCTCGCAGCTCTGACAGGCCCATCAGTACGCCGGCGGCCGCGGCACGGCGTAGTGCGGCCAGAGCGTCCCTACCGAAGACACGCGCGGCCATCGCCGCCGTCAGTAGGTCGCCAATGAGATGAAGCTTCACGGACTTGGGAATCCCCTCCGGTGGTGAGAGAGACGTCCTCCCCTACGCCTCAGAGGCACCTCGTTGTCCCTCTGCCCCTATAGCGTTCGTCGGCCCCGGATCGTGCAACGGGTAACCGGAAAATCTTATGGAGCGTCTCAGCCCGCGCGGGGACCTGCCGGGTCGAGCGGGGCGCCGCGATAGAACCACGTGGGTGTTCCCCTTGGGGCGCCTGGATGGATGTATAGGGAGTCGCATTGACGCTGTTGAGCGCGGGGGAGTGTGCGCCTGGCACGGTGCTGTTGTGTATATGTCTGTGTTTCGTAACACCAAACCGGATTTCTCCTGGCAAGGCATGAAGTGGCGTCACTGTGTGGGGGCCCGGTCGAACCGGCCGGGCTTCCGGTTTCCGGCACCACGGTGGGGTGCGTTAGGGCTGGACCCTCTCCGACAAGTCCGGTCACACCTACCGGTTCGGCAACGTCCGCCTGGCCGGCCGCAGCCAGGTCCGCGTCCACACCGGCATCGGCCGCGACAACCGCTGGGACCTGTACCAGAACCGTCGCGCCTACGTCTGGGACAACGACGGCGACACCGCCACCGTGCGCAACGACCACCGCCGCATCGTCGACTCCAAGACCTGGGGCCGCCACGCCCACTGACCACTCTGCGGGCAAACCGGTGAGACCTGGTCACCATCACCGGGCCACTACGGTGCGCCGCAGGCTTCTGCCTGCGGCGCACCGCCGTGTTCAGACCTCCGGAATCGCGCCGCGCCGGGGCGGCGCGCTACACCCGGTCGTACTCCACGTCGGTGTCCTCGCAGTCGACCGCGCGTGCGCGCAGGGTGTCGCGTTCGTCGCGGTCGACGGTCAGGGACCAGCGGAGTTTGGTGGCGACCCAGTCGGCGAGGTAGGTGCACTGGGCGTCTGCGGCCGGCGGCATCCACGTGGCCGGGTCCTGGTCGGCTTTCTGGCGGTTGCTCCTGGCGGTGACGGCGACCAAGGAGCGCTCGGAGCCGAGGTCGTTGGCGTAAGCCTGGCGGCGGGCTGCCGTCCACTGCGAAGCGCCGGAGTCCCACGCTTCGGCGAGGGGCACCATGTGGTCGATGTCGAGGCCGGAGGGGCCCTCGACGACCTTGTCGTCGTAGTAGGAGGACCACGTGCCGCCAGTAAGCTTGCACCCGGCAGTGACGGTCGGCGGGGTGAGGGCTTCAGCGAGAAGGACCTCGTTGCGGGTGTTGCAGCCGTCCTTGTCTTCGTCGATCCAGTGCTTGAACTTGGAGCGCTCGTAGCCGTCGCGGGACTCGGCGGCTTGGGGGAGGGCTTTGATGGCGTCGTGGAGGCTGAGCGTCTCGGCAGCATGCGCGGGGACGGTTGCAGCCAGGGGCAGCAGGGCGAGGGCCGCCGCGGCGAGCGCGCGGACAGTCGTCTTGATCATGGTGTTTTGATATCGCCAGCGTGTCGGCGGCTGTGCGGAATCCGGATGGCGGTCACTCGGGGGAGTGGGTAATCATACCGGCCCCGATAAACTCGCGCTGATGTCCATGCATGACCAGCTGGAGACAACAGGCCCGTGATACGGAATCAGCTCCACGAGATCGACGTCCTGGAGCAGGAAGTCATTGGCGCGGCTCCAAGAAGATGGTCGACGGCTCCCTCGACCCCGCGGACGGCGCCTTCCGGATCCGGCGGGACGTCGCCTGGGAGCTCGACTACCCCGACGCGCTGCACCCGCTCGTCGTGTGCGCGCACAACCTCGACGACTGGGACGAAAACTGGAACGTTCCTGTCGAAAAGCTCAAGAACGATGCGGTCGTGGCAGCCGCACACTTCCTGAACCACCAACTACTGGCCGAGGACGACTGACTGCCAGCTTGGGTTCCTCAGTTGACGTGCCCGATCGCGATGGGTAGACGCATCTGCGGGCCGTGGCGCTCCTGGCGTCCCTGGGCGAGACCATGTCGGCCGTCGTGCTCGGCCGCGTGGCGCCACCGACGAGCCTCAAAGGGGGACTTGGGACGGCGATGGCCTGGACAGGTTCCTCTCCTCCCTGGCCGAAGGCTTTCGGGGGAGGGAGCGCGCACCTGGCACTCGTTGGAATACGGCCTGACGATCTTGGCGGAGCGCCTTTCCCGCGGCCGCCCCCCGTTATAGGGGCTTCGGTGAGACGGCGAAGCCCCGCCGGCGCTTGGGTTCTAATGGTCGGCCTGCAGTGTCCGTCGGGGGCTCCGCCGTACTCCAGCTCCCCGCTTTCGAGTGCACGGAGGCGTCCCGAGAAGTGCCCTCACCCAGAGGACTTGGTTGCAGGGGCGGTGCGACACGGTGGTGACGGCCACCATGGATGAGGTGCTGCCGGTCCTGAATCGAGCCGACGACGAGTTGGGGGTGTCGCTGGCATTGGCGCTGCGGTCGATGAGCCTGAGCCTGTTCATGTGGGGTGAGGTGCGTACATCGTTCGCCGACGCGCGGGCATAGCTCGCCGCGGCAGAGCGCAACAACCGCCCGGTACCGGTCAGCCAGCGCCTGATCTCCCCTGCGGACGTGCATGAGGCGCCCGGCGCACGGGCGGAGGCGCGGGCGGTGGTGCTGCATGCTGCGGGAGACAGGCAACACGCTGCTGCTGGCGTTGACGTTGACACGGATGGGGTCGGTCGCGGATGACCTCGCGGAGGAGGATCGCTGCCAGCGCTAGGCGTTGGCGCTGCACGCAGGCATCTCGAGGAATGATGCGCGCTGCCCTGAGCATGACGAGAACCTTGGGCTGTCTGGCCTTCAGCCCATGGTGTTCTTGGGTGCGGCCGGGTGTGGGGCTCGCTGCAGGGGGACAGTGCCCGCGAGGCGGTGAGGAGGGGCCTGCGATAACGGGCGTCGACGGTGGGAGAACAACACCCTGCACGGCGTCATCTGACCCGGAGCTGGAACCTCCTGACCGACGGCGCCGTGGATGATAGAGGAATGCTTGACGAACCGCATGCCCGTACACCAGATAACGGAGGACCGTGGTGCGGAAATGGATAGCACGATCTGTCGCAGTAGCGGCGCTGTTGGCCCTCGCAGGGTGTGGCACCGGTATGTCATCGGCAGACCGCAAAGACGCGAACCGCGCGGAAGAAGCAACGGAAAAGCGCATGATGGGCGTTGCGAAAGACTTCGACAAGGCCGTCGACGGCTTAGCACTCAAGGACCGCAAGGTAGACAAGGGCTGCGAGGAGAAGTCGCCGAACCTCGACCCGCATCCGGCGGACGCCCCCGAGGTCAACTGCAAGGTGAAGATTGTTTCCACGTATTCGACGCGCCTGAGCCCGTCCGAGGTGGTATGCGCTGTACGGAAGCATCCCGAGGTGATCAAGTGGAGTTCCCCGAAGCGCGGCGTATGCGGCGATCCCGACGACGTCATAGGTGATACGCACTTGATTCAGAAATACCGCATTCACAATGTGATGTTGAAGTGGACTCCGAAGAAGTCTGGAGAGTATGTGCTGGAGCAGAGTGAAGGCTACTTCTATTGCGAGAAGGGTGACGACGACAAGCAATATTGTCATGAAGGAGACTGGGATGTTGTCCGGTAGGAAGCAGCATGCCCCGGTCGTTGATCCGGCCGGGGCATGCTTGTCTGGCTAGCGGCTCAGTACCAGCCGTTCAGGCTCCGCTCCAGGACGTTGGCGTACAGGCGTGCGCCGCCGATCTTCGGGTGGAAGGACTGGGCCGACAGACCGTACTCTCCGAGAAGAGGGAAGTCGATCTTCGGTTCGTCGCTGTCGACCGTCTTCAAGACGATCCCGTGGATCGACTCGGGATCACCGCAGATACCCTTTCCGGCGAACTCGGAGATGGGGTTGGCGTACTTGACGTCAATACCCTTGGCCTTCGCGTCCGCCGCCGCTCCTTCCATCTGCGTCGCCAGGGTTTTGGCGACACTCTTGAGCCATACATTCGACTGCGGTGAGATGCCGTACGGCAGGAACTCGTCGAGCTTGATGCAGCTCGCGTCGCCGGAGATCAACTCCGGGTAGCCCATGAGCGTGATCTTTGCGTTGGGCGCCTTCTCGTGGATCTTCTGCAGGGTGGAAGTGATGTCGGTGCGGACGATGTCGGAGATCAAACCGGGGACGGCGGCCTTCATGGGCTGATTCTGATATTTGCCGTCACGGTTCTCGCCCGGGGTGGAGTCGATGTCCGCGTCGTGGTCCCTGAAGGGGCTGTCAGCGCAGTTTTTGTCTCCAGCGAGGATGCATGCCTGGATGATCGGAGTGAACCGGGAGTCGTTGCCGCCGATCGACATGGTCACCAGGGTCGTGTTCTTGTCGAGGTAGCCAGACTCGAGCTGGGGAAGTTCCCCGTACTCGTTCTTCTTGGTGATGTTGTAGGTGCGTGCACCGGAGCAGGCCACCATGTGGTAGTCGAGTGACGCGTCCCGCCCGTCGGCCATCTCCCCGATGGACTTGCCGGCCCCGGGCAGTTTCGCCTGACGCGACCATGCCTTGTCGGAGCGGTGGCAGGCGTCACGGGCCGACTTGTTCTGCGCGTCCCGGTAGTTGGTCTCCGGGTAGTAGTTGGCGTTTCCTTCCGAGGCGCCTTCGCCGGAGGAGAAGGAGTCGCCCATGGCCACCACGAAGTTGGCAGGCTTCTTCGGGAGCGGCTGGAAGGCTACGGCGTCCCAGGCAACGTCTTCGTTTCCGGCGCCGTCCTTGGTGAAGTTGGTCAAGGAGATGCTGGGCTTGCCGGTGAAGTTGAAGACCCCCAGGGGGACCCAGGTGTTCTTGCCGATGCGCTGCTGTACGACGCGGGTGGTGCTGGAGGAGGAGTCGGTCCCACCCACCTCGTAGGAAGCCTGGCGGGTGTGCGCCCCGTGGTCGGGGATGTGCACATACGCCCGCGCCCAGCCGCCGATGTTCTGGTTCAGGGTCCAGGTGCCGGTGACCTTCATCCGCCCGGCATTGCCCGGGTAGGACTCAGGCTTACGGGTGTGGGCGAAGTAGAAGTGGTTCTGGTACCCGGCCCCGATCTGATGGGTGTCGATCTTGGACGGGAAGGCGCCGTTCCACTCAGGGAAGGAGAACTTGAACGTGCCGTGCGAGGAGATCGATCCGCAGAACCGTGATCCGTCTCCTGCGGGGATGGATCCTGCCTGAAGGTCGTCAATGACGAGGCTTCCATTGGGCAGGCCGTGGGAGCAGCGGGGCGGGTAGGCGTTACCGTCGGGCTGCTCGGGGTAGGTGGTGTTGAAGCGATGGACGCCGTTGCCGCAGTCTGCGGCGGTGTCACAGTTTTTCCAGGCGGGTGCGGTTTTGTTCCACCAGCAGTGCAGCCGGTGTGGGTTGGTTTCGTCGCTGCCAGTGTCCAGGGTGCAGGCGCCTTGGCCCTGGTCGTTGGAGTCGTTTTCGCTGATCTTGCCGGGGTTGCAGAAGTTGGACTCGTTGCAGAACAGGTCGACGGGCGGCTTGGCGGTGTTCCGTGCGATGTTGTTGTTCCACCACGCGGGACGGTAGCCGGCCTGGAAGTCGCCGGGGGCGAAGAGCGCGGAGATGGGGCGCCCGGCCCAGCCGATGACCTTCTCCTCGTACGGCCAGTCCTGAGGGTGGGCAGCATGACTGTAGTCATCGCCCACGCCGTCAGCGGCCGTCAGGAAGGGGAGGCGGTTGGACTTCCACAGCGGGTTGGCGGGGTTGTTGGTCCAGCCCAGGCCCCAGTGGGTTTCCTTGCCCTTGGGGTGGAAGCCGGAGTTGTAGGCCCACAGCGCGAAGAACCAGTTTTCGATCCACTGGGGCTTGCCACCATTGAGGGTCAGGCCCGCGTCGTAGGTGTCGTTCCATTTCTCGGACAGGATCTGGGCTCCGGCCGCGATGTTGGCGGCGTAGTCCAGCGCGATGGCTTCCTGCTCGAGGGGCGTCTTGGTGGTCTGGCCCTTGTCAGGGAGACGCATGCCGTCGGTGGCCTGGGTGATGCCGTAGCCGCAGTCGGCCTTCGACCAGTCGATTTTCCACGGGTCGAGCTGGTCGCCGTCGGCGCTGTACTCGATGCCGTAGTAGTTGCCGATCAGGGAGTTGGCGGTGACGCCGGGTACGGCGTAGCGGGTGGCCTGCCACATGTTGGACTCCTGCGCAGTGATCCCGAGGAGGATCTGTGCGGGGATGTGCCAGTGGTCGTTGCCGTCGGCGTCTTCGGGGTCGAGTTTGTGGTTGGGGTCACCGGAGAGCACGAAGCCGGGGAACAGGCCCTGGGGGCTGTAGCTTCCCATGCCGGTGTTCTTCCAGTTCGCGGAACGGGTGATGTTCAGCTTGCCGACAACGGCCTGGTCCACAGCCCATTCGACCTGGCGGGGCGTGGGCTGGAACGCCTGCTTTTTGAAGTCGTTGCGCGGTACGGAGCACGTACGGTCGTCCTCGACCGGGTTGGTGGGCGAGCCGGCGGCCAGGGCCTGTGTGCGTGCGGTCTGCGTGGACGGGCCGGTGGCCTTCTTGCGTCCAGGCAGTGTGGGCGAGGGCCCCGTTCCGTTCGCGTCCTGACGCGAAGCGTCGGGGTGAGCATCCAGGGTGACGGTTCTTCCGCTGGCCAGGACGTGCAGTGTGGTGCGGGCGGTGCGTTCGCTCAGCGCTTCCTCGGGCCGGATCCGGCTGTCCTTGCCGTCCGCCCATGCGGTGGTGACCGCGGCTTGGGCATGGGTGGAGATACGGGCACCCATGGCGATCTTGCCGGGGTTCTTGACCGTCTTCGGCAGCGCGGTCTTGGTGGTGGCCTTCCCGGTGATGACCACCGTGCCGCTCGCTGAGGCGTCCAGGTCCCAGGCGGAGAGTTTTCCGCTGGCGAGAGTGACCGGCGTGGAACGTCCCTTGGTGATCTGAGCGGAGGTCAGATGCTGGGCGCTGCTGATGGAGTTCTTCTTGACGGTATCGGCGGTGCGGTCGATGTAGGTGACGCCGCTGTCCGAGTCGGTCTTGATCTGGAAGGGAGAGTTGTTGCCGACTGCCAGAGTGGTGAGCTTGCCGCCCGCGGCCTTGACGAGTTCCTTGCCGTGCGCGGCGATGATGCCGTGGCGGGTGGGGATGGCGGAGGTGACCTGTCCGGGGTAGGTGACGGGCTGGGCGGTCTTCCCGGTGGCCGCATTGACGGTGATCAGGCGTGTCTGCTGCTTCTTGTCGCCGTCATGCGAGAGCTGGGAGAACACGGCGCTGTCACCGGTTCCGCAGCCGGGGGAGAAGTAGGCCAGTGTCGCCTGATAGGGCAGCTTGGTGACCTTGCCGGTGGCCAGGTTGACGACAGCGGTGAACGCGCCGCGCACCATCAGCTCAGGCTTGTTGGTGAAGGTGCGCGGCGCGTAGGCGACGGCGGCGTACTTCCCGGATCCGGTGACGCAGGCGTTACCGATCCAGGCGTCGGTGTCGAAGCCGTCCTCAGACAAGGTGGCTACGGTCTTCCACGCGTAGCCGTCCCTGGCGTTGGCAGTCAGCAGGTGGAAGCCGGTTCCGTCACCGGAGGTGGTGAATGCAGTGTCCTTGGAGGACGCGTAATTCTTGCCGAGGATGCGGGCGCGGTCCTCGGCGTCGATGGCGCTGGGCTTGTCGACGTCCTGGGTTTTGGGCTGCTGCCACTGCGCCGCGCCCTTGGGCGGTGTATCAGAAGCTTCTGCCTGGAGTGAGGACAGGGGTATCAGGGTCGCCCCGAAGGCCAGGGCCGTGCACAGGTGCACGGCGGTCTGCCGTCTTAATCGTTTCACTGCGCTCCTTGGAATGAAGCTGGGCATAGGCAAGCCGCACCGCCCGCATGGTGCGGGGTGGTGCGGCTTGGGTTCCTAGTTGCAGGCGCCGACGGTGAAGCTGCCGCGCGCAAGGTCGCTGCTGGTCTTCGTCTTCTTCATGAAGAAGTAGTACTTGCCGCAGTAACCATGGGTTTGGCGGACCGGTCCGGCGTAGGTGGCGTAATAGCCGGCGTCGGTGGCGCAGGGCGTGTCGACGTAGTTGTCGCACAGGGTGGCGCTGAGGTACATCGACTTGCCGGAGTAGTTGCCTTCGGAGTAGAGGAGGCCGCAGGTGGGGTCCTCGTAGAAGCCGTTGTCCGGGATGTCCTTGTACCAGGAGTAGGCGGTGACTATCGGCACGCCACCTGAGTCAGTGATGCGCTGTGCGCCGCCGGAGTGGGTGTAGCCGCTGCCGCAGGGGTTGCTTCCCATGAGGCGTTGGGCGCCGAGAGGGCTGCCGTGTTCCCGGGCGAAGAGCTTCTCGGCTTCTTCGGGGCTGTACTCGATGGTGTAGGTGCCGTCGGCATTCTTCGTGGTCCTGCTTTCTGCTGCGGAGGCCGGACTGGCCATGGCCGCGGTGGCAGCGAGGAGCAGCAGGACGGAGAGAACTAACTTGGTGGTGCTGCGCAGGACGCGCATCGATCCCCCTTGCGATGTAGTCCTCCTGACCCAGGGAACATTCGATCTCTTGTTCGTGGGTCAGGTGGGTGGATCCTTACAGATCGGGGGCACACCTGTCCTGCGGTTTATGGCTTTTCTGTGATGACGTTGTAAATGACCACATGCGGAGTGTCGCCCTCCTCGATGCTGGTACCGCCCTCGTCACGGGCCGTATAGACACCGGAGACGGTCTGGCCGGGCTGCACTGTGTCGGTCCTGACCTGAAGGAATGCCAGGTAGCCCCGCGGGCCGATCAGTCGCACGTTGACCTCGTACCGTGCTGGTTTCTTCCCGCAGTTGGGCACATCGACGCCGAGGAGGAACCCGTTCGTATCCTTCTGGCGTACCGGGGCGGCAATGCGTACGCCGTCCTTCTCCGCTGCGGGCGCCGCGGCCTTGGGGTTCTTCGGTGGGCAGTGCGGTGACGGTCTGGAGGTCGGTGCGGACGTCTTGGTGGCGGTGGCGACCGGGTGCGCGTCGCGCTTGGCCGACGGGGAAGTGCAGGCGGTCAGAGTGAGCGCGCAGGCGGTGAACGCCAGCGCTGTCCGCGATATGGGCTTGAACAAGACTCCAGATCCTTCTACTTGACGGGCATGGCACGCGAATGGCTGGCATGGGATCCTGCCACGGCTCCGCTCGAGTTGCCGACGGCCCCTGGAATCCCCCACGACGCGGTGCGGGCCTTTGATCCGGCGTCGGCGCTGCTGGAGTGGGCCGGAGGGCTGGGTGCGGTGCGGCGGGCCGGGGTTGAGGGGACGGGTGCCTTCGGGCGGCCTGTCCCGCTGCCTGTTGGCCCAGGGCGTGGAAGTGATCGATGTGAACCGGCCCGACCGGACGGACCGACGCCGCTGCGGCAAGTCGGATCCGCTCGATGTCCAGAACGCGGCCCGGGCGGTGCTGAGCGGGCGGGCGTGCGTCCATGCCAAGTTCAGGCGATGGACCGGTGCAGATCGCCCGGATGTACAAACTCACGAAGGGCTCGGCCGTCAAAGCCCGTACCCAGGCCATCAATCAGCTCAAGGGCCACCGCGCAAAGAAGCGGTCCTGCTCCTCGGAAGGGAGGGCAGACAGCATCGGATCAGCCCCTTGCGGAATCCGGTATGCCACTGACAGCGGCACACCACGGGATGTGCGCCGCAGCGGGCCCCCGGCCCGTGGAGCGGGGCCCGCTGCTATATTTCCGCTCCGCGGCGCGGTGGTACGAAGCGCGAAGCGAGCCATCGGGCGGCTTCGTGCCAACGGAGTTCGAGGTTCGGCTGGGGTGCCTGCATCAGATGCGCAGGCAGCTGCCGCTGGGGCTTCCTTCGTGGTGCCCGGAGGCGGTCGTGGTAGCGCGCGGTCCCGACTTGGACCCTCGCCCCATCGGGCCCTCTCCTTGCTACCTGCCCAGAAGCCGCGTGAGGGCTACCAGGAGACCGCCGCCGGTTAAGGGCGTTGGGGTCAATAGATCTGACCTCGTCTGGAAAACGACTGTCCGTGCCGCCTGGTATTCGCTGTCCTGTCGGATACACCGGATCGCCAGGAGGCGCGATTCATGCCCTTCACCGCGCTGCACGCTGACTTCGGCCGCCTTAACGCTGCCCTCCCCGGCCTCGGGCACAACCTGGACTGGTCCCAAGTCCACAAGGCCCGCCCCCGCATACCGCTCACCTGCCCTGAATGTGAATGGGCCCTGCACGCCAAGGTCTCGCCTTACGGCGTGCGGTTCTTCTGCCACGATCCCGGACGGCCGCCGTCGTGCAGCCTGACGAATGAGTCATGGGAACACCACATGCTCAAGCTGGAAATGGCAGCCGCGATCCGGGAGGCCGGATGGTTCGCCGCGCTGGAGGTGCCGGCCCAGGACGGCTCATGGCGCGCGGACGTCATGGCCATCTCCACAGACGGCTCCCAGCGCATGGCATGGGAGGCGCAGCTGTCCCCGATCACCTTGGATGACATCCGCGCCCGCACCGAGCGCTACGAAGCTGAGGCGATTCGGGTGTGCTGGGTCTCCCCGCACGAGAAACCGCCGCAGTGGATCAGCGCGGTGCCTGCAGTCCGGGTGCGCGCGCCGCAGGGCAGGGGGCAGGGCTGGGTTGTCGATGACGGCATCGCGGGTTTCGACTACGCCGCCGGCGGCTGGAGCTTCCGCGAAGAGCAGCTGGAGCGGTTCGTGCGGTGGGCGCTCCACGGGCAGCTCGTCTCCGTCGAAAGCTATCCGCGCTACCGGCGGGTCTACCGCACCGTCGACGACAAGCAGCTGCGGTTTCGGCGGAGCCGATGGTGGACATCCCTGCAGTCGGCCGACGCGCAGACGAAGCACGAGCTGATGCGCCAGCGCCAGGAGGCGGCGAAGGAGGAACGCGAGGAGGCAGAGAAGCAACGGCAAAAGGATCTGCAGGAGCAGGAGCGGGTCCGGCGTGCCGAGGAGGAAGAACGCCTTCGCAAGCAGCGGGAAGAAAGGGCCGAAATCGCGTGGCGGGAGACGCAAGGCAGGTGGGCGGAAGCCTACGCGCGCCGTGCCCGGCAGCAGGCCGAGGAGGAAGGACGCCTCGTCCGGGAGAAGGCCGAGCAGGAGGAGAAGGAGCGCCACGCTCTGGAGACAGCGAACGTGTGGTGGCGCCGGCTGTCGAAGGAGCAGTCCGAGGAGCTGTTCGCCGTGGTCGCCGAGCGGGCCTGGCGCGAGGACAAGCTCCGGGTGGAGATCCCCGAGATTCCGCGGATGTCACGGCAATACGCCTACGGAGTACCGCTCTACACCCAGGGCAAGCGCCGCTCCCTGTACGGGATCGTGCGTCCGTGCCCCGGTCTGGTCCCGGTCTCACCCCAACTGGAGCTCGAACACGCCTTGGTCCGCAGCGCCCAGGAAGCCCAGGAACTGCAGGAGGCCGGGCACGAGGGCCGGATCACCCATTTCGACCTTCCCGAGCACGAGCAGCTCGCCATGTGCTGACGTCCGCCCTGGGACTCGTCTATTGCGCTTTGAGCGAGACCCGTTCTCGTGAACAAAGCCACGACGGCTTGTTCCGGGGGAAGTTCATGTGTGACGGGTTACGACGGCGTGCAGTATCCGGTGTGGGCACCCTTGTACTCCGGCTCTCCGCCTTCGAGGACACGGAGCAAGGATGCGGTGACGACACGTGTGCTACGCCCGATGCGTAGCACTCGGTACGGGAACTCACCGCGGCGAACAAGGTCGTAGCCCTTCGCCCGCGAGAATCCGGGCGCTGTCACTGTCGTGCACCTGGACTTTGTACCCCTCATGCTCTGGAGGCGACATCCGGCTCGCCGTCGGCCGCGTCCAGCGTTGGTGCGTAGGCCGTCCAGGTAGTCGGAACCGTCTTCTGGCGTCCACGTGGTCCAAGTCTGGAGCGTTTGACCTGGTCAGGGCCTTGTGGTTCAGGAGCGTCGACACTGTTGGTGACACGCGCGTGACAGGTGTGACCGATGTGGACCCCCGTCGGCTTGATCCGGCGGGGGTCTCCGCGTACGGGGACGGGCCCGGTTGAGCGGTGGTCGACGGGGTTTGCTCTGCTCCGGTTAGCTGTGCGCGATATCCTCGGGCCGATCGCGCGGCCTCACGCCACCACTGGTGAGAGCGCCGTGTGCACATTCGTGTCGGCTTCGGGGGTGGGATGGCGTCGGGTAATGGTCGACAATCTGCGGTCAAAGAGGGTGCTGTTTCGGATGGCCATGGCGGCGTTATCCGTTTCACCTATGGGAAGGACGTCAATGACGTCCTTGGGACCTCTAGGGCAGTCGCTCAGTGCCTAGCGGAAATTCGCCTCCACCTCGCGGCTGGTGCGGACGCCCAGACCGTTAAGGCTGTGGCGCTCGTATACCGCGCGTTCGACGAGATCGCCGATGCGGAACGAACGGTTGGAACGGTCGCACACCAGCTGGATGATGCTTTGGCAGCCACCAGCGTCCCAGAGGCGCTGATATCGCGCCTTCGAGAGTTGATGGATCTCGCTGCGGGAGCCCGCAGGCGTCAGGGGACCGTTCCTCGTCCTGCGATGGAGCTGTTGGCCCAGGCAGAGGCTGGCCTGCAAGAGGCATCTGAGATGGAGTCTGCGAATGGTCGTTTCGCCACGGCTCATCTGGCAGCACTACGCACCGCCGCCGCCGTGCTTGCTGCCCGAGGGCGGCCGGAAGGCGCGAGCGATGGATGCCGCAGGCGGATCCGCAGCGCATGGGAGGTGCTTCCTGAAGTAGCTCCGGAGCTGACCGAGTGGAGCGTTCTATTCGCGGCTAGGGCTCAAACGCGCGCTCGCGCCGAGGCCGGCCTCCCGGGCGCGGCGAGTATGCGCGAAGCGGAGGACCTGCTCCGCGATGCTGGGATGTTTCTCCGGATTAGCCAGCGGATACTCCTGTCTGACTCTCGGCAGCTTGGGGATCTGCGACTGTCGGACCCGGAGCCCGCGTTCCGAGACGCCGAGGAGCGCGCAGCGCTCGAAAGCCCACCGCTTGACATACCCCTTGGTCACACCCCGCCGGGCCCTCCACTGGGCGATGACGACGATGAATGGGACGAGTAGTTGGGGGATATCGCCAAGGGCGTTCTCGGCGGCGGGTGGAGCCTGTTGGTCGGCTGGATCCTGCCGACAGCCATCAACTTGGGCATTCTGGCCATCACCATGGGGCCCAGCCTGCGCCAGGCTCCGGTGGCGAACCAGATATTCACTGCCTCACCGGGCGCCAAGGCACTGCTGTTACTGATTGCTTCCGTATTGACGGGCCTCATCCTCAATGCCTTGCAAGTCCCCCTCTATCGAGTTTTGGAGGGGTACCTGCTCTGGCCGGCGCGACTGTATGCGCGGCGCAGTCGCCACCACCGCAAGCGCCGTAGCGAACTGGCCGATGAACTGACACGGACGCGCCGCGCGCGTCGGGCCGCAGCTGAGCGGGTGCAGTCGGCAGGCACTGCACCGAGGCCAATTGCCCCTGACGGAGAAGCCCCAGCCGTGCCGGATCCACGCGACGAAGTGCTAACAGCGACGCAGCAGGCGCTGCTTGGTGAGCGGCTGGCCAGATATCCGGTGCAGGACGACCAGGTCACTCCTACTAGGCTCGGCAACGCCATTCGGCGCTTGGAGGAGTACGGATATGACCGGTATCGCCTAGATTCTCAGGTGCTTTGGAACGAGCTCACCGCGATGGCACCCGAGCAAGCTCGCCGGCAGGTCGACACCGCGCGCACCAGCGTTGACTTCTTCATAGCCCTGCTGTACGGGCACGCAGTCCTCGTCGCCATGGCCCTGTGTGCCACATCGGTTGATAGTGCCGATCCTCCAGTTCTCCTCGGCACGGCCAGCGTCCTCTGTGTTCTGTGCCCGCTTTGGTATCGAGCCGCGGTTGCAGCGACTGATGAATGGGCGGCAGCCGTCCGCGCACTGGTCAACCTGGGGCGTCACCCATTGGCTCAGGCCATGGGCCTTGACCTGCCACAGGACATCGCAGAAGAGAGGGAAATGTGGCGGATGGTCTCTCGGATGTCCCGTTCCCGGTTCCACGACCGAGCTGTCGCTTTGAACCGCTTCCGTTCCCCGCCCGGCACGGGCGAGCCTCGGTGAACGACCGCCCGGTGACGACGGGAGTCAGCGCTGGCATCTGTGGGCGAGTTGCGTCTCGCGGATGCGACTTCTCGTCTGACGTGGACGTGGAGGCGGGCCGAACAGCTGCTCGCAGGATCGTCTTGCCGTGGTCCCAGGCGGGGTGGACGAGGTGCTCGTATACGTCGACCGTAGTTTTGATCAGCCGCGTCGACCCCGCGCCCCTGCGGGGATGCTCTGCGGATGGTGATGGTGATCGCTCCTGCGGGGCCGTCGACCCCGCGCGCGACTCCCACGGCGCCGAGGGACGCATCCGCGCGGCCCGTCTCTCCTCCCGCAAGTCGCTGGGGGACTTCGACTTCGACCACTAACGATCGGTGAAACGCGAGGTCATTGCCTATCTGGGGGACGCTGGACTTCGTCGTCGGGAAGGAGAACGTGATCTTCCTGAGGCCGCCCGGCATCGGCAAACCCCAGCTCGCCACTGGCCTCAGTATCCGGGCCTGCCAGGCTGGTCACCGGGTCGCCTTCGCAACCGCCGCCCAGTGCGTCACCCGCCTCGCCGAAGCCCACGGTGGATTCGCGCGTCGCTGACACCGTCGCACCGTCAATGACGTGCGAGGCGGTCTGCTGGTCACGCCTCGTGCGGCGGCTGGGGCTGCGCTGGGTTTGGGGTGATGAACACCGCGAGGCAGCGGAACTCGCTACCTGGGCCTTCCAGCTGGGTGTACGGACGCCAGGCAAGCATGTAGGCGCTCCGCAGTACTCGGGTGTTGTTTGGGAAGGAACCGCCGGCCCACAGCAAGGTGCCGCTGAGTTCGCGGCCGTGGTGGATGCGGAAATCCTCGTCCCTGGTGGGCATCCTGCGTTGCCTGGGGCGCCACAGGGCCGCCTCGTTTGTGATGAGCAGGGCCAGCCCGTTCTGGTCCTCGCGGTCGCAGAAGCGTTCCAGCCTTCCTACGTCCCGTAGGAAGTCCCTACGAGCGACGTCCGGCGCGTTGTGTCCGCGCAAGGCGTACTCCTCGGGCGGCATCCCTGCTGTACCCGACCACTGTCGGGTCACGTATTTGAACTCGATTGCCGTACGGCCCGCCGGCCCCAGGCATAGTAGGTCCAGGTACTCCGAGGCGTCGCTTCCGCGCACCGGGACCTCGAGACGGCATCTGACCTCCGGTGCGACCTCACCTACCGCGAGGGCGAAGCTGTGCTGGAGATCGGCCTCGGAGTGGAATACAGGCCGCCGCGCGCGTAGACACTCCAAGACTTCGTCCAGCGTGGCGCTACCCGCGATCGTCTCCAGGGTGGCGGGCGGGGGTTCTGGTATAGACGTGGCCACGACGCCATTGAAGACTGTGCGGCCTGTCGTTGTCAGCTGATTGTCGATCACAGTCGACAGGACGTCGGCTCCGCGCGATGCGGAACGATCTAGCCCGCCACCGTCTCTTGCGCCTGCCCCGTCTCCTCAGCCGTCCGCTCGGCCAGCACGTCGGTGGCCGATCGGCCGAGCCACTCCCTGATCGCCTCGGTGCCCCCGTAGGTGTTGCCGTCGTCGATCACTGTGGCTTCGCGGGTGAACGCCGTGATTGCGGTGGCGGTGTCGTGGGCGCGGTGCGCTGTCAGGTAGTGGGTGATCACCTCTGGCAGGGTGTCCGGGGTGCTGGTTCGGGGCTGGTTGTCGTGCATGACGCTCCTTGGGGTGGTGGCGGGTTCAGACGGTGGGGGTGGTGCCGCCGTCGATGACGTGTTCGGCGCCGACGATGGCCGAGGCGCGGTCGGAGACGAGGAAGGCGACGAGCTCGGCGACTTCCTCGGGCCGGTTTGGACGGCCCAGCGGGATGCCGCCCAAGGAGTCCATGAGCCGGCCCAGCGCCGCTTCCTGCGTGATGTCTGCGTCGTGTGCGATCCGGGTGATGAGGTTGTCGGCGGCCGAGGTCTGCACGAAGCCGGGAGAGACGGTGTTGATGCGGACGCCGTGCGGGGCGACCTCGTTGGCCAGGCCCTTGCTGTAGGTGGTCAGAGCGGCCTTCGCGGCTGCGTAGGCCAGGGTTCCGTTCCACAGCGGCATGCGGCGCTGGATCGAGGTGACGTGCACGATCACGCCCTTACCTGTGGCGATCATGTGTGGCAGGAGTGCGCGGTCCAGGCGGACGGCGGCCAGCAGGTTCGTGTTCAGCTCCCTGGCCCAGTCGTCCTCGCCGAGCGCGGCGAACCCTCCAGCCGGCGACTCGGACCCGCCGAGGTTGTTGACCAGGATGTCGACGCCTCCCAGGCGGGCGTCCGCCTCGACGGCTACGTGGGCCGCGCCCTGGGCGGTGGACAGGTCGGCGGTGATGAACGCTTTCTCCTCGACGTCGTCGGGGCGGCTGCGAGCCGTGACCAGCACGGTCGCGCCGGCCTGTGCGAGGCGGCGGGCGATGGCGGCTCCGGTGCCCTTGGTGCCGCCGGTGACCAGGGCGCGTCGGCCTTCGAGGGATTCGCTGAGGGGTGTGGTCATGGTGCGCTCCGCTCCCGGGCGCGGGCGAGAAGGCACCGCTCCCGCCGTTACTGCTAAAGTAGAAGCTACTAACTTCGACTTTAGCAGTAACCGAGGGGATGGCGGCCATGGCAAGCCGGATCAGGCTGGAGGACCGGGAGTGCCCACTGTCCACGACGGTGGAACACGTAGGCGAATGGTGGACGCTGCTGATCCTCCACGACTCCTTCGACGGCTACACGCGCTTCGACCAGTTCCAGGAGAATCTGGGCATCTCCTCCAGCATGCTCACCACCCGGCTGAAAACCCTCGTCGCCGACGGACTACTGGAGCGCCGGCCCTACCAGACCAACCCCGTACGCCACGAGTACGTCCTCACCGAACTCGGGCGCTCCCTGCGACCGGTGGTCGTCGCCCTGGCTGCGTGGGGCAACTCCCGCCTCACACCGGCCGAACGCAGCATGATCCTCATCGACGCGCACAGCGGCGAGGAAGTCGAGCCCGTCGTCGTTGATGCCAAGACCGGCCGCCGGCTCGACGACAGCGACACCTACGTCTTCACCGCAGGTCCCGCAGCCAGCGACGCCATGCGCCACCGATACGCGGCACGACCGACCACCCCCGCGGAGGCGGTAGGGCTGCCCCAAGCCGGCACCGAACAGCCGTGAGCAGTGCCGGTACGCACCCTCGTACCTGATCGACCAGGCAACACCGGATCGCCGTTTGCATCATGCATGCCAATCATCCCGAGCCGTTGATAACTGGGGCCTGTCCTGCGGATCACGCCTGGGATGCGGCGCGCTCGCGTGGGTGGGCGACTGTCACCCGAGCTGTGCCGAGGCGGACTTGCAAGCCCTCGGGAAAGAATCTCGGGATCTCGTGGCTGTCGATCAAGCCGGGGCGATCACAGCTTCCCGGCTCCGCATGTGTGCAGTTTTGAGGGAGTGTCAGCAGTATGTCCGTTACACAGCCTGCCGCCGAGCGCGTGCGTGTCTCCGCGGAACCCGACTGGTACGAGTCGGCCGGTATATCGCTCGGCGTCCGGGTCGGGAACTTGGTCTTCACATCGGGGCAGGCGCCGATTGATGCCCAGGGAGCCACGGTCGGCGCGGGGGACTTCGAGACGCAAGCCCGTCAGGCGCTCGCGAATCTGTCGACGGTCCTCACCAACGCGGGCTCCAGCCTCGCCGAGGTAGTCAAGGCGACCGTGTTCGTCACGGACATCGCGCAGCAGGACATCTTTGCCAAGTTGCGCGCGGAACACTTCCCGGACAAGCCTCACCTCGCGGAGTCGTTCGTGGAGGTCTCCTCACTCGCCAACCCTGAGTCGATGATCGAGATTGAGGCCATCGGACTCGTCCGGTGATGCTGGGTACTTAGACCGTGTCCTACATGGCTGTTGATCGTTGGCGGGAGAACAGGCGGCCGCGAACGCGTGGGGTGTAAGTATGACGTCCGTTTCCCCTCGTCAGGGACCGATTCGTGTCGGTGTCGTAGGTCTGAGCGTGAGCGGTGGGTGGGCGGCCAGTGCCCATGTGCCGGCGCTGGCCGGGCTCGACGGATACGAGTTGCGGGCCCTTGCCGCCAGCAGCACCGAGTCGGCGCGTGCGGCCGGCGAGAAGTATGCGGTGCCATTGGCCTTCGGCAGCGCAGAGGAGCTGGCTCGCAGTGAGGAAGTCGATCTCGTGGTGGTGACGGTGAAGGTTCCGCATCACCTGGACATCATTCGACCCGCGCTGGAAGCGGGGAAGGTGGTGTTCAGCGAGTGGCCGCTCGGTGCCGACCTCGCGCAGGCGGAGGAGCTGGCCGACCTCGCGCATCGCAGGGGTGTGCTTACGGCTGTCGGTCTGCAGGCCCGGTCGGCTCCGCCGCTTCGGTATCTGCGGGACCTGGTCGCCGACGGCTACGTAGGGCGGGTGCTCTCGACCAGCATGCTCGGGTCGGGCTGGATCGGGGGCGCCACGTACGACGACAGCCACGCGTACATTCTGGACGTCACGAGTGGCGCCACGCTGCTGTCGATCCCCTTCGGGCACTCGGTCGACGCGCTGGCCATGGTGCTGGGGGAGTTCCGCGAGGTGTCGGCTCATGTCGAGAACCTGCGACCGGAGGTCACCCACGTCACGAGCGGGGCGGTCGCGGCCAAGACCGCAGAGGACCAGATCGCCGTCACCGGTGTGCTGGAGTCGGGGGCCGTAGCCGCTGTGCACTTCCGCGGTGGGACGTCCCGCGCCACCGCGTTTCATTGGGAGATCAACGGCACGGAGGGCGATCTCGTCGTCAAGGCCGACCAGGCTCTGTGGTTCCAGGGGCGGCTGCGGCTGTACGGCGCCCAGGGAGAAGACGGCGCCTTGGCCGAACTTCCGGTTCCCGCCCGCTATCAGCGCTCACTGACGCAATGGACCGAGCGATCCGCCGAGCCCGCCTGCAACGTCGCTCACGAGTACGCGCTTCTGCGCGACCAGATCACCGGGAGCCTTGCGCCGGACGAGGACGGCGTTCCCGACTTCTGGCACGCGGTCCGGCGGCACGGGATGCTGGAAAAGATCCGAGAGGCGGCACGGACCGGTCGGAAGGTCACGCTCGCAGAGCAAGGCTCGTAGGAACGTGCCCTACGTGGTGAGATTGCGTAAGCGTTTGTAGCAGCAGAGGGCGGCCGCCAGCCCGAGAAAGGCCAGGTAGTTGCCCAGGTGACGCTCGTAGCGGTGGTTGAGTCTGCGGTAACCGGTCAGGCAGGACATTGTCCGCTCGATGACCCAGCGGCGTCGGCCGAGTCGTTCGCTGGAGTCGATGCCCTTGCGGGCGATGCGCACGCCGATGCGTTTGCCCCATAGCCATTTCCGCAGGTGGGGGACGTCACACGCCTTGTCGGCGTGGAGACGTTGGAGTTTGGAGCCGGCTGCGTGGGATTCGTGTCCCATGTGGAAGTGGGACAGCATGGGCTTCAGCGCCTGGCTGTCGTGGGTGATAGCGGCGGAGAGTCCGACGCGTAGGGGCAGTCCGTTCGCGTCGGACAGGACGTGCATCTTGGAACCTGGCTTGCCCCGGTCCACGGGGCTCGGACCTGCAAGTTCGCCCCCTTTTTAGCGCGTACGCGGGCGGAGTCGAGGATCACACGTGACAGGTCCACCAGGTGTCGTTCGTCGAGGAGCTTGAGGATCTTCTGGTGCAGTCGGCCCCAGACGCCCGCTCTGGACCAGATGAGGAACCGGCGGTGGACGGTCGACTTCGAGGCCCCGAAGCACGGGGGCAGTGCTCGCCAGGCGCAGCCGCTGACCAGCACGTAGATGATGGCAGCGAAGACTGCTTCATCGTCGATGTTCGATATGCCGCCGCCCTGCGGTCGCACCTTGGCTGGCGGCAACAGGGGCTTCGCGCTCTCCCACAGCCCGTCCGGAACAATCCATCCCCACCGTCCACTCCCCGTATCTGACACAACCACCAACTGACCATGTAGGACACGATCTAAGTGAGCGTTTCCTGCAGGGGCTACCCGGAGGGGCAGTTGGGCAGGCGGGTGCGCATGGAATGGGCGATGCGGGTGGCCAGGTCCTTGGCATACTCGGCGGCCGGCCCGACGAAGGCGGCGTCGACGCTGTCCTGCCACATGTATAGCCAGCGGGTGAAGTGCGCGTCGGTCAGCGGGTGTGTGGCGTGCACGCACTGGTGTGCTTCCAGCAGCGCGCCGCGCCAGCCCAGGTGCCCGAACAACTGATGGCACCAGAAGTCGGTGAGAGTGTCGATATGAGGTATCAGTGGGGTCCCCCTGTGGGCAAAGACGGGGGCGAGCAGGTCGTCGTCGGCGGCGGCCTCGTAAAAGGTCTCCACCAGGCGCCGCACGCCCGCGCGGGTCGTCAGGGTCGACGGGGGCGGCGCTTTTGCGGGCTGGGTGAGGTGCTGCTGCAGTGCTTGGCGCAGCGCGAAGACGGCATGCGGGTCAGGGCTGTTGGCCACGGTCAACAGCAGGGCGTCCACCGTCTGATCGTTACCGCTGCGTATCGCGGCCACGATCGCTGAAATCACCTTGTCGGTGGTGAAGCTTTGCGATGGCGGAATTGGCATGGGCGGCATCCTCACCCGGGACCACTTGGGAGTCGAGAGGGTGAAGCGGGTTTCACTGGTTCGAGTGGCCAGCCTGTAAGCAGGCCCCGCCGAGCAAGGAACGTGCGCCCCCGGCCGTCACCCGGGCGGTAACACCAGCCGTCCGAAGTCGCAGTGGGACGAGTGCGACTACACCAACCCCGGCAAGCAGTACGACGGCCTGGAGCTGCCCGCCGACCCGGCCGAACGCGCCGCGTTCCTGAAGAAGGTCGGCACCAACCCTGATGCCTACGGCAAGGGCAGCCCGCGGCGCGTGTACGCGTGCTACGTCAAGGAGATCGCCAAGCCGGGCAGCAAGTGGAAGACGGACTGCTGATGCGTCCGGCCCGCTGCTCTGGCCGGAGAGCCGCTGGACCGGCGGCCAGCCTCGATTCATAGGCCGTCCAGGGTGCGCCTTCTGGTTTCCAGCAGATGCGACGTGCCTCGATGAGCAGGTACCGCGAGCATTAGCCCGGGGCGGCGACCCCAGCGCGAGAACCCAACGCACGTCTGTTTGTATTTTTATCTGCGATCGGGATTCTAATCGCACTCTTTCGGGGGCGTGTTCACGTGTCGATGTCCGCCTACGCTTGCATGAGCGGTGCATGCGATTCCCATATGGGAATCACATGCACGGAGTTCGGGTTGGGCAACCAGGAGAGCGAGGGCGGCAATGACGATTGCGAACGGTATCCCGTCGGATGAGATTGCGGGTGTGACCTGGCTGAAGGCGCAAGCGAGCTTGGGGGCGGGGGAGTGTGTTGAAGTGGCAAGCCTGCCGGGCGGTGAGGTCGCCGTCCGCAATTCGCGGCACCCCGAGGGGCCGGCCTTGATTTTCACCAAGGCGGAATTGCGGGCCTTCCTGGAAGGTGCGAAGAGCTCTGAGTTCGATGGGATCGCTGCCTAGCGGGACACTCAACGCCATGCTTTGGCCATAGTTTGTGATGGCGGGCATATGCGCGGCATTCTGGGGGCTAATTTTTGTGCCCTCAATCTTCGGAGTACGTATGCCCGCCGCTCACAAGCACCGTCGGGAGCCCAGCGCGTCCGTTGTCCGCCTGCAGGCTTCGGAGGAGCAGCGTCCCGCCGGCAGGATGCTTGGTGATGAACTGCGCTTCCACCGTGAGCGCTTGGGGTACACACTCGCCGACGCCGCGGATGTGATCCGAGCTTCGACCTCGAAGGTGAGTCGGCTGGAGCGGGGTGAGAGTCCGGCCAAACCTCGAGATGTCCACGATCTTGCTTCGTTCTACGGTCTCTCCCGTGAGCAACACAGTCAGCTTGACCAGCTCATGGCTCAGGCCGGTAACGCGGACCTCTACTCGCGCTTCGCCGACGTCACGCCCCACTTCCTTAAGCGTCTCATCCGCTTGGAGAGGACGGCGCAGAGTATCTTCGTCTACGAACCACGTGTGGTTCCGGGGTTGTTGCAGACGGAGACGTACGCGAGGGCAATCGTCCGCATGATGGAGGTCGGTGTATCCGACGGAGACATCGAGCGCATCGTCGCTCTGCGGATGGAGCGGCAGGTCATGCTCGACCAGGACGTGCCCACTCTGGCTGCTCTCATTGACGAGGAAGTGCTGTACCGCCTTTACGGCGACGCCGTTGTGATGGCCGAGCAGACAGAGCTGCTCCTCAAGGCCACACGGACGAACCGGGTCAACATCCGCATCGTCCCCCGGGGGGCCCAGATGCCTCCGTACCCGATCTTTCACCTGAAGTTCGCTGATGGGGACTTCCAGGAGCTGGCCTACGTGGAGCACCTCGACGGAGCGAACTACGTGACGCAAAAGGGCCAGCTCGACAAGTACCGCAAGCTGATGGTCAATGTGCGGGCGTCTGCTTATGACCGTGAGGGCAGCACGGAGGCACTGGAGCGTGCCCTCCTGCATTGGGGGCAGCAGGACGCCGCGGAACGGCTGGACTGAGGTACTGGGGCCGGCTGTTCCGCGGCGGCTTTGCTAGGGGTGTTTCGTTTTTCGAACCCGGCCGACTCCGCCCCATTCGACCCAGTCGGTGGGACGTAGATGCGGGGGCGGTGGTGGGGAGTCCGGCCGCCAGTCGATCACGTCGACCAGGTCTGGTTTTTCGATCACCAGCGGGTCGAAGAACCGCCGCACTTCGTGGGTTTCACGGACGCGTCCCCATTGGCCGCCGGTGACGTCGGCCATGAGCTGGGTGACGCCTTGACGTACCAAGGGATCGTCGCTGACGAGCTGGCAGATGACCATGTAACTTCCAGGCGCCAGATCGTCTGCGATGGCTCTGATGAGGGCAGCGGGGTCGCTCTCATCGTCGGCGTCAGGCAGGCAGTGCAGTACGGACACGAACAGGACCGCAATCGGCTCGTCCCAGTTGAGGAGCGCCTGCGAGGCACGCTTGATGTCCCGCGTGCGCCTCATGTCGTAGTCGAGAACCATGGTGTTCTCGTTGTCGTCGAGGGTCGTGCGGGCGTGGGCGAGGACCATGGGGTCGTTGTCGACGTAGACGACTTTGGCGCCTGGACAGGTTCGCTGTGCCACTTCATGCACGTTGTCCTGCGTGGGCAAGCCCGACCCGTGGTCGAGGAACTGGTTGATCCCCCTCTCGGCCAGGATGCGCACCACGCGCCTGAGGAAATCCCGGTTGGTGCGGGCGAGTTGCTGTGTGCTGGGGGCGATCTCCAGCAGCTTGGCACAGGCGTTGCGGTCTACCTCGTAGTTTTCGGTTCCCCCTAAGAGCCAGTCGTACATACGTGCTGCACTGGCTTTGCTCGTATCGATGAAGTGAGATTGGGGATTCTCCCCGTGAACCATGCGCACTCCTGTGGGCCTGGTGCGGCTGGTGTGCTGGATGTAAGGGCACATCGTAGGAGTCCGCGGGACGCGTCGGCTAGTCGCTCAAATGGACCTGGACCGTGCGCTGTTGGTTAATCCGGGGAGGGTGAATTTAAACCGCAGGCGCACACCGCAGCCGCGCGGTGTGCGCCCTCTCGTCCAGGATCCCTTCAGCGGTTCAGCAGGGTGATGAAGTCCCGCTCGGCGCCGCGGAGAAGAGCATGGGCGTCGTGGTCTGCAATCCCCATGAGGCATGCAGCGTGATCGACGGGCAGCCGGAGGTGATGGTGGAGGAGCAAGATGTCGGCCTGGTCGTCACGTAAGATGGCGTGAAGTCTGCCGGTACGCTCTACTGCGCCGATCGTCCGGTGAGCGGCCTCGGTGCGCAGGTTTTTCCAGACCCGCGCGGCCGGACATTCGCTGGCCAGCACTGCGACCCAGCTGGACCGCAGGGCCTCAAGCACGGCGTTGACGCAGCGCCTGGCCTCTGCTTGGTCTTCGATGCGCACCAGGGCGTAGCGAAGGTAGGAATCCTGGTTCGCTTCACAGAAGGCCGCGTACTCCAGCCGGAACAAGTCGGGGCGGTGAACGCCTTGGTGGTCTCTGATCACGTTCCTCGCTCGCCTTCCGTGAGACCCGTGTGTTGACCGACATCGCAGGCCCGTGGTGGTCCAGAAAGCGGGCCGGATTCGGTGCAGGAAGCCGGCGGCCGCTCCTGGTGCGGCGGCCGTGTCGAGGAGAGCGGTACGCGCGCGGACAGCAGGCGGGGGACGCGTACTCCGCCCCACCGGGCACGAGCGGACGCTTCGGTCAATCCGATTGCGCCGGCGACTTCTTTCCAGGGTGAACCGGCAAGCCGCGCCGAGCTAACCGCCACGGCAGCCAGGCATTCCGCGTCTTGGCGGAGGAGTTCGGTCGCCTCCAGCACGGTCGCCAGCGGCAGCTGGTCAGCGCCGGTAGCGTTTAGCTGGCGGGCCCGGAAGGCCAGGTCGTCGGCGATCTTGTGCCAGGAGATGTCGGAGGGCCTTGAGGTCCGAAGCTCTTGGTCACGCCGGCGTTGCGCTCGACGCCGGCATGGGACGGTGCAGTAGTCCTTCCGGCGCCCGCCGGTTGTCGATTGCGCGATGCCCTTGCCGCAAAATGCGCAAGGCGTACGCGATGGCGCTGCCATCGAAGATTCCCTTCGCCAGCCCCGAGCGAGAGCCGCCCGGGGGCTCCAGCATTCGGCCCTGGGAGGGCGCCGTAGGACGGCGCCCTCCCAGGGAGCAGGCTCAGCCTCGTCGGATGCGGGCGACGCGGATGTAGGTCCGGCCGGCCGCTCCCAGCAGGCTCAGCGCAGCGGCCACGAAGACCGGCCAGGAGCCGGGGACGTCTCCCACGACGGGCCACACCGTGGGCCACACGATGATGATCGCGACGAGGATCAGGAGGACGATCGGCAGACTCGCGCACAGGCGAATGTCGAGCAGTGCGACCGCGGAGGTTTCACTGCGGCGCAAGGCAGGGATAATCGAATGGGGAAATCCCGGGGAGGTCATAACAGGCTCCCGGCTCTCTCCGTAGGTCATGAGCAAACCTCATTTTGGTTGTCGATGGCCTGTCAGGTGGCCTCGGGGTCGGATCCCGGGGCCACCGCTATGCAGCTTGCCATCTGTCAGCTGCACGCGGTCACGCCACCATATCGTCGGACATCCTGCATTCGCCGCGCAATCTGGGGAATTCCCGCGCTGCAAGCCCATCCTCCTTGCAAAATCGCTCCAGCAGTTACGGTTCCACGTCGACCGTGCTTTCTGTTGGCTTAAACAGCCTGCTTTGCTTTTCGTTTACTGGTGTCAACGTGTGTGAACTTGATCGACTCTAGATCGAATCTGACGAAACTCCTGGTGAAGCGATAGGTGATGGTTGCCTTCCGTCCTCGTCGGGGGCGCGTGGAAGAGGAATCGTCACTTCCGCCCCGGATTCCCGTGCGTATGGGAAATATGCAAACGTGCAGTTGTAAATTTCTTTGCTTGAGGTGGGAGGGGCAAGGGTGGATTCGCTTCGGGGTCAGGGTGAGTGGGCGCGGCGCCGCGGCGTGAGAAGCAAGGAATGCAAGTTCGCTCGGCAAAGCCTCCGGCTCCCATGTCGCGATAGATTTGACGGTGATGGGCTAGTCGACTTTTTGCGGAACGGATGCCGTACCGGCCGCAGGCAATCACCCTAAGGGGGTGGTATGCGCGCATGCTTTCGAGCGGGATGTGTAAGGGGTGTAGCACTTCCCCGCACCTGTAGCTGCGGGGCATGGGGCATCCGAGAGAGTTCTCGATACTGCTCTGCTGTCGACGCAGCACGGCTTGGCCCTTGGCGACGACCCGTTGTTAGAGGTCATCTCGATTGGTGCGTGTGACCTGGGGCGATGGCCATGTGGCCCTGGTCTGCCGACCTGTCATGATCACCTCGACGTGTTCCATGGTGGGAGGCAAGAGATGGCGACACTGCTGCCCGATGGGCTGGCTACGCCGGCGCTCGTGGTCGATCCGGATGTGCTGGAAAGCAACATCTCGCGGATGGCTGAGGCTTCGCGGGCCCAAGGGTTCGCCCTGCGTCCGCACGCCAAAGCCCACAAGTGCGCGCAGATCGGGGACCTTCAGCTTCAGGCTGGCGCGCGCGGGCTGTCGGTGGCCACGATCGGAGAAGCAGAGGCATTTGCCCGGGTCGGCGTGGACGACCTGTTCATCGCGTACCCCGTGTGGCTCGATGCCGACAAGGCGCAGCGACTGCGCCGACTGGCGAACCGCGTTGCCCTGAGAGTCGGCGTGGAGTCGGTCGAAGGCGCGCAGCGGCTGGGGAACGCAGTGCGCGGCAGCGCCCGGCCCGTCGAGGTACTTGTCGAGGTCGACAGCGGGAGCCGTCGCACAGGAGTGCAGCCTCAAGTGGCTGGTGAGGTCGGGAAGGCGGCCGCCGACGCGGGACTCATTGTGGCTGGCGTGTTCACGTTCCCGGGACACGGCTACGGTCACGACGCGCGGGCACGTGAGCGCGCCGCACGAGACGAGGAGCGCATGCTGGGCCAGGCCGCACAGGTGTTGCGGGATCTCGGGCTCGACGTCCATGTGGTCAGCGGCGGGTCGACGCCGACGGCGGGGCAGTGGCAGCCGGGCGCAGTGAACGAGTTGCGGCCGGGTGTCTACGTCTTCAACGACGCCACCCAGCTGGCCATCGGCACCTGTGGGGTGGAGAACCTGGCGCTGGTCGCTGCGGCGACGGTGATCAGCGTTCCCGCCCCGGACCGCTTCGTGCTTGACCTCGGTAGCAAGGTCCTTGGCTCCGACCGATCGCCTTGGGTGACGGGCCACGGCTACATGCCCCAGTTCCCGCAGGGATCCATCACTGGGTTGTGGGAGCACCACGCCGTGGTCCGCCTTCCGGAAGGCGTGAGGGGGCCACGCCTTGGGTCGGTGGTCGCTGTCGTTCCCAACCACATTTGCACGCCGGTGAATCTCGCCGATGAGCTGCTGGTCGTCCGAGACCGCAAGGTGATCGACCGCTGGCAGGTCACGGCACGAGGGGCCAATACCTGAGCATCACTTCAGGCGGGAGAGACGGCGGTAGCAGATCAGAGTTGCGGCTATCCCGGCGAAGGCTAGGAAGTGTCCGGCCTTGCGCTCGTAGCGACGGTGAAGTCGGCGGCACCCGGCCAGCCAGGCCACCGTCCGCTCCACGGTCCAACGGTGGCGGCCCAGCCGCTGCGAGGACTCAATCCCCTTGCGCGCGATGCGCGGGACGATATTCCGGCTGCGGAGCCACCGTCGCAGGTAGTCGTAGTCCTACCCCTTGTCCGCGTGGAGCTTGGCGGGCCGCCGCCGGCGCGGTCCACGGCGAGAGCGGATCGGCGGGATACCCCGAACCAGGGGTTCCAGTCCCTGACTGTCATGGGTGTTCGCGGCAGAGATGCCGATCGAGAGGGGCAGACCGGACCGCTCGGTGATCAAGTGGATCTTCGCGCCCTTCCTGCCGCGATCTACGGGATTCGGACCCGTCAGATCCCCCCTTTCGCCGCTCGCATGTTCACCGAGTCGATGGCACATCGCGACCAGTCCAACTCGCCGCGGGTGCCGAGTTCATCCAGCACCAGGCGGTGAAGCTTGCCCCATACCCGGGCCCGGCTCCACTCCGTGAACCGCCGGTGCGCCGGTGCGCGGTCGGCCCAGACGGGCCGAAGTCGTACGGCAGTTGGCGCCACGTACATCCCGTCGTGGCCACGAACACGATGGCCGCCAGCACCTGCCGGTCCCCATACCTGCGTCGGACCCGCCCTGGGGCCGCACCGGAGCGGTCGGCACCACCCGCTGAAACAACTCCCACAACCCGTCCGGCACCAGACGCTCCACCATCGCCGTCACGCCTACCAGCCTAGTGATCAAGCCAGTTGAGACGATCTCTTAGTCGGCTCGTTCGGTGTCAGGTGGGCCTGCGGGTGGTGTGGTGGTCGAAGGAGTCCCGGCCGCCTTCCGTTTCCCTGCCGCCCCTGACTGGCCCCGCCTGCCCGTCGGCTCTTCCCCACGGCCCCTGGATGTCGGTGTCCAACTGCCGGGCGTTGGTGTTGTTTTGATCCCCGTGCGGCGTCCCGCTCTCGCCCCGTCGCGGGAGGGAGTGCTCGCGGGGCTGGGCGGGACGTGCCAGCGCTAAATCGGCACAGCACCATCGCGGCGACCTCGACCCGAAGCCCCGGCTTCTCCTGGCGCCACCCGCAACGTCGCATCAACTACAAATTCCGGGAGGAAACACTGGGAGAAAACGACCTTTAAGTGTCGATGAGGCGGCGATGACGACGGACGGGTTCGGGTAGGCACGGTGATGCCAGGATCTATGGACCCGAGAAGAAGGGCCCCACCGTGGACCTCACCGACAAGTATGGGGAGGGCTGGTGCATCACGCTCGCCCAGCTCCCCAAAACCGACACCCTCAACCTTATGGGCGTCCTCGAACCCCGCTCCGAGCCCGACGGAGTCGCCAAAGCCTCCGACCGTATCGCCGACCACGTCACCGAAGGCGGCGTTCTCCTCCTCGCCCGCGAGCTGCCCCGTGGCTGGTCCCTCGTCCTCGAACTCGAAGGCACCGCCGGATGGATCGGCGCCGGCAACTCCGTCCTCGGCCTCCTGACGGCCGACGGCCGCACCGCCGTAACCGTCTTCTGCGACCCCAACCAGTGCATGCTGCTGGCCGCCGCCGACGGCGCCGTCATCGGGAAACTCGACCTGGACACCGGAACCTTCACCGACGACGTTGACCAGGCCCACCCCCTCATTGCCGCCCTGGCCGCCCTCGGCTTCGACCCCACCGACGAGGGCGACCCCACCGGCGCAGCCGACACCGAAGACCGCGCCACCCTCGTCACCCTCGCCGTCCAGGCCCTGACCGGCGTCACACTGACCGACGACGACTTCGAAGGCCACTGGGCCGGTGGCCTGTGCGCAACTGGGCGGTAGCCGGGGCCTAAAACCACCTTGTGACCGCCGGTAAAGATCAGGCAACGTAGCTGGCCGTTAGCCGATCACCGGGGCCTCGGGGGGAGTCCAGGCCCGGACCCCGGCGAACACAAGGGGGAAGAGGCGACGTATGTCGTGGAGAGCTAAACCGCGTACGAAAACCCTGATCGTCGCAGCTGTGGCTGGAGCGTTTCTGCTCCCCACCGGCGCGGCGACCGCCCAGCCCGACCCGGAGCCCGCGGCCAAGCCCGTGGCCACGCCGGCGAAGTCCAAGGCCGGTGAAGAGCCGGTCATCATGGGGCGGGTCGGCCTGACGAAGGACACCCTGGAGGGCCTGCGCGCCAAGGGGAGGGAAGCCCGCGCCAAGGGCCTGAAGTCCCTTCCGGTCTCCGGCGCACCCACGCTCACCAACAACACGAAGCGAAGCGGATCGGGGGGCGAGCCCCTGAGCCTGGCGCAGGGCGCTGAGCTTTCCAGGAAGGGGGCCGCCGCCAACGTGGGTGATCCCGCCCCGGTGAAGGCCGGGGCTCCCAGCGCGGCGGCGGATGACGACCCGAACAACAACCAGGGCTACGTCCCCATCGGCAGCCAGCCGCACGACAAGCGCCTCAAAGCCTGCTTCTCCGACCCCAAGGTCAACAGGGACAAAGGCCGGATCTACAACCGGTTCACCTACTGCGGACGCCACCGCATCGGGCTCGAGTACTGGGAACTGGACTCCAAGGGCAACCCGGTAGAACTCGAAGGCACCACCTACGCCACGATCAAGGTATTCGGGCAGGGCGACGCGAAGGACCGGCGCACCCGCATCTTCTCCACCATCGAGAAGGACTCCGTCGATTACGACTGGGCCCCATTGACGACTGGTGGACCGCGCCCGGCGTCCCGCTGACGCTGACCGGCAAGTGCGACCAGGGCACCAGCATCTGCAACTACAGCCCCGGTGGCTACACCGCCCCGTGGGCGAGCTGGGACAACAACCCCCGTTGGGTGCACTGGGACATCGCCAACTTCGAGGGCAGCGGCCTGGGCCGCGACAAACTCTCCTACAACCAGTGGCATGTGGAGGCGTCCACCGACGAGCCCGGCGGGCGCAAGACCCTGGATCCGGCCGACACCCCCAGTCGCGTGCAGCGCTGCGACTCCGCCGACTACATGAAGCACGGCAGGAATCTGTACCCGAAGGCGTGCGTCTTCTCCGAGGTCACACCGTTCCTGACCTACACGCTCGGCTCCGACCATGACGGTGTAGCCCGTCACCTGCGGGATGCGTACAAGAGCCCCAACAACACCTACCCGCTACCGGTGGGCACACATACGAAGAAGTTCCCCGGCCAGTACAAGCCCTCCGACCCGAACGCCCCGGGCCTACACCGCATCACCGAGGAGATGCACCGCAGCATCTACCGGGACAACCGTCGGCACAAGGACGGCGCCTGCTACCACAGGGGCCGCTACAAGAAGCTGTACGAGAAGACCGGTCTGCCCAACCCGCCCGCCGCCGGTGAGGACTGCGACGAGTACCCCTTCGCCGCCACCCTCGAAGGCGCCGCCAGCAAAAAGTGGGACTTCTCCGTCCGGCCCGTGGACAGCACCGAGAACCAGAAAGCCGGAGCCAAGCTCCGCGCCTACACCACCGATGACCGCATCCTGGCCTGGGACAAGTCCCTGAGCGAGAGCGAGAACGACCGCTACTACGTGCGCATCAAGTAGCACCATTACAGGCGAGAGCCCCCTTCACCGCACGGGCGGTGAAGGGGGCTCTCTCACGCCCAGCGACAGAAGGTCATGTCGGCAGCGAGGTGAACCGGCGGCGCCTCCTCGGGCAGGTTCTCCGCACCCGCGCGGGCTGCCGTCAGCGCCGGGTGGGCCGTTGCTGCGCGCAACTGCCGGTGATCGCTGTGCCTCTGCACCGGCTCGGGGTGTCCCGCGAGGGTGCCTCGGGTGGCATGGCGCGGGGCAACTAGGGCGTTTCGTTTGGATCACCGGGCGGACCACAGGAAGATGCCCGCGATTGAGTTCGTCGCTGGCGGGACTGCGTGACGATGTGGCACGCGGGCAGGGGAAGCTGAGTCTCAGGCGGCCGGAGCGCTGGCGGTGTCCGCCTGGTGCCGG
>NZ_LGKG01000137.1 GCF_001294335.1 Streptomyces chattanoogensis | reverse complement strand
CTTCGCATCGTTGATGTAGTTCGCCAGGTGCATCAGCGGACCGGCCGCCTCGATGGGCATCGCCCCGATCATCAGGGCGAGCAGGAAATCGGTGACCGAGATCCAGTCGGCCACCAGCATCGGCAGGCCGGTGGCGGAAAGGATCAGCAGCGTGGGCAGCGGCACGATGAACAGCCGGTGCAGCAGCCCCCCGGACCGCGAGGTCGCCAGCCAGCCGGCGACCGCCTCGGTGAACTCGTCGACCGCATCGGCGAATCGGCGGAAGGACCCCTGCCCGTCGTCGAAAGTCCGCACCACCGGCATTCCCTGCACGAACTCGACCACCGCCGCGTTGATGTTCTCGTTCGCGTCGTTGTAGCGCGCCCGCTGTGCGGCATGGTCGCGGGTCAGCAACGACAGACAGACGACGGCGATCGGCACGACGATCAGCGCGGCGAGCAGCAGCCGCCACTGCACCACTCCGAGCGCGATGGCGGCGGCCAGTGGCTGGGCGAGGCCGGAGCCGACGAACGGCAGCGCGTCCGCGACCACGTTGTGCAGCGACTTCACATCGTCCTGCACGACCTTCTTGATCCGGCCCGCACCCAGCCGCTGCACCTCACCCAGCGGCATACGCGCCAGGGCGTCCGCCAACGCGCGGCGGAGCACCACCTCCAGCTCGTAACTCGCCTCGTGTGCCATGTGCTCGGCCAGCCACCTGGCACCGAAGCCCACGAGCAGGCCAACCAGCGCGCCGCAGCTCCACCAGGCCACGACCGACCCCGACGGTTCGGCGGCAAAGAGCTCACCGACCGCGAACGCCGCACACACCAGGCCGACCACTCCGCCGACCCCGCCGAGGACCCCGAGCAGTGCCGCGCGCAGCAGACGCCTGCGGACGGCCGGGGACAGCGCCACCAGTTCCCGTATGGTCCCGAGGCCGCTTTCGGCCCTCTTCTCGCTCTCGGTCACCGCGCCACGCTCCTGGCTATCTGCTCGGCCAGGGCCCGCTTGTTGACTTTGCCCAGGCTCGTCCGCGGGAAGGAGGCCAACATTCTTACCTCGTCCGGCAGTTTGAAGGCGGCCAGGCCGCTGCGGGTGAGATGGGAGTTCAACCCCGCGCGCGTGGGTGGGGGACCGTGTGCGATGACGCAGGCGCAACTACGCTCCCCCAGAGCCTCGTCCGGAATGCCGACAATGGCGACGTCGTGCACGGCGGGGTGGCTCAGCAGCAGGTTCTCGACCTCCTCCACGGGGACCTTCTCCCCGCCCCGGTTGATGACGTCCTTGATGCGTCCCTCCACCACGAGGTGTCCGCTGGGCAGTTGCCGTACGAGGTCGCCGCTGCGGTAGAAGCCGTCGGGCGTGAAGGCCGTAGGGTTGTGCTCCTCGGCCCGGTAGTAGCCGCGCAGCGTGTACGGGCCGCGCACCAGCAGCTCGCCGACCTCGCCGGGTGTCACCTCACGGTCGTCGGCGTCGACGATCCGCAGTTCGTCGTCCCCGGCGAGCGGTCGGCCCTGCGTCTCCAGTACCAGTGGCTCGGGGTCGTCGAGCCGGGTGTAGTTGAGCAGTCCCTCGGCCATGCCGAACACCTGCTGCAGCCCGCACCCCAGCATGGGGCCGATGCGGGCCGCTGTCCCTGTCTTGAGCCGGGACCCGCCCACCTGGAGCAGCTCCAGGCTGCCGAGGTCGAACTCCGCCCACTCCGCCGCCTCCAGCCACAGCAGGGCCAGCGGCGGGACCAGCGCGGTGACCGTGATCCGTTCCCGCTCGATGAGCTGGAAGGCGTCGTCCGGGCTGGGGGTGGGAGACAGGACGACCGTGCCGCCGGCGTGCAGGGTGCCGAGCACGCCGGGGCAGGCCAGGGGAAAGTTGTGGGCGATCGGCAGGGCCACCAGATAGCGCGTGGTGGCGTCCAGGCCGGCCACCACGGCGCTGGCGATGGCGTTGTACGCGTAGTCGTCGTGCGTACGAGGGATCAACTTGGGTATGCCCGTGGTGCCCCCGGACAGCAACAGCACGGCCACTGCCGATGGGTGGGGCTCCGTAACCGGAGCCCCATCGTCCTTCGCCCCGACCGCCGACAGCGCCGTGAACTCCTCGGGCTCTCCGACGACCAGCACATGGCGCACGCTGGGCACCTCGGCGCACACCGTCCGGGCGAGCACCCGGTGATCGAAGCCCAGGTGCGTGTCCGGGATGACGTACGCCGTGGCTTCCGACAGCCGTGCCAGGTGAACGATCTCGGTCTCCCGGTGCGCGGGGAGTGCCATCACCGGCACCGCACCCAGCCGGAAGAGCGCGAAAGACAAGGCGAGGAACTCGGCGACGTTCGGTAGCTGCATCAGTACCCGGTCACCGGCGGTGATGCCCCGGCCGTGCAGCCCGGAGGCCAGCCGGTCGGCCCGGTCGTCCAGTTGGCGGTACGTCCACCTGCGCGCCCCGTCGACGACGGCGGTGTGGTCCGGCACCGCCTTGGCGCGCTCCCGTAGAAGGGAACCGAGGGTCCTGCCCTGCCAGTAGCCGCGTTCTCGGTAGCGCGCCGCAAAGTCCTCCGGCCAGCCGACACATCCGTCCAGCATCTCAAGCAACCTTCTTGTCCATCCGGTGAGTTGGGGCCACGGTCAAGGGATCGCCGTGCTGGGCCGGTACCACGTACGGCGCGACGCTGTGGAGCTTTTCGCAGGTCTCCTCGTGCTCCCGGGCGGGACGGGAGCCGGCGACCACGCCCGCCCCCGCGCGCAGCCACGCCCGGCCGTCGCGTTGGTAGACGGCGCGCAGCACCAGCGCCGCGTCCAGGGAGCCGTCGGATCCGGCCATGAGCACGGTGCCCGCGTACAGGCCGCGCGGCTCGGCCTCCAGCTCCTCGATCAGCTCGTACGCGGCGGACTTGGGAATGCCGGAGGCCGTCACTGGCGGGAAGACCGAACCCAGCGCGTCCCATGCCGTCCGGCCGTCGGCCAGGGTCGTGGTGACGCGGGACGCCAGGTGCTGCACACTGCCGCGCGGTTTGACGGTGAAGAATTCGCCGACCCGCGTGGCTTCCGGGCTGCTGACGGCGGCCAGCTCGTCGCAGGCGAGCTTGACCGATGTCGCGTGTTCGTAGATCTCCTTCGGGTCCGACAGCAGCTCCGTGCGCAGTGCCTCGTCCCTGTCCGCGTTGCCGGTGAGCGCACGCGTGCCCGCCAGGGGCTGTGTCGACGTCGTCCCGGCCGCATCGACCTCGATCACCGTCTCGGGGCTGAAGCCCGCCGCCTGCCAGCCGCCCAGGTCGAGGAGGAACGAGCGGGCCGGGGTGTTGTGGGCGCGGCCCAGCGCGTAGGTGGCGGGCAGATCGACGGGGAACGGGATGGGCACGCAGCGGGAAAGGATGACCTTCTGCAGTCGGCCCCGGGCGATTTCCGACACCGCGTGGGTCACTCCGTCGCGGTAGGCGTCTTCCTCGATGGGACTGTGGACGTCGATGGGCACGGCATCGGGCGGGGCCGGGCACGCGGGCAGATCGGTGAGCAGTTTCCGTACGGACTGGGCCACTTCCGCGTCGACGCTGCGGATCAGCGCCTCGTCCCGGGTCACCTGGACCTCCGTACGCGGGATCATCAGGTGGGCGAGGATCTCGTCCTCCGCCATCGCGGCCGGGCGGCTCGCGAGTTCGAAGGCGATCCAGCCGTAGGCGTTCCAGTCGGCGATCGGCGCTGCGGCGATTGCGGACCGCACCAGGTCCCACGGTGCGGCACCCGACCACGGCTCGGCGGCTGCGCAGCCGCCCAACGTGCTACGTACCCCGCGTGCGTCCACGCGGAGGTCCCCCAGCGGATTTCCCGCGACGTGCCAGCGCTCCCCGCGCTCGTACACCACGTAGTCCGTGAGCAGGCCGGAAGAGACCAGCTGAGTGACCACAGCCAGTGGGTCGAAAGGTCCCTTGACCAGGGTCTTTTGATAAGTCTGCGGCACAACGTACTCCTGGGGATGAATGAGGGGCCCCGGCCCGCCGGTGGCGGACGGCCGGCGGGCCGGGAGGGGGGAGAGGGCTCAGCAGGCCCGGTCGGCTGCTGGCCTCAGCAGTGCGGCGATGTGCTCGGCGACGGCGGGGGCGTTCGGCTCCTCGATGCAGCTGAAGTGGGTGCCCTCGATGCCGGTCACCGCCAGCTCGCCGACGCAGACGTCCCGCCAGAAGGCGAGCGTGCTGTCGTCCATGCCGGGCGCGAAGCCGGAGGCCCCGCGTGGCAGCAGGAAGCGGATGTCGCCCGCGTACGGCTCGGGCGTGAAGCGGGCGGACAGGAAGCTCTGCCGGAAGACCCGGAAGAGGCCGAGCGCCATCTCCGTCGGCATCTCCTGGCCGGTCGCCTCGCTCGCGGCGCGTGCGTACGCGGCGAACCGCTCCTCACGGGTGAGCGTGCCCAGCTTCCGGAAGAAGTCGCCGGCCCGGTCGAGCTCCGGATCGCCGCCGACCTCGCCGAGCGAACCCACCGGTACGCGACCGGCGTTGCGCTCGATGGCTTGCATGAAGCCACGGACCAGCGCGTCGCCGTCGATGTCGCCGAAACCGGCCTGCTCCAGGGAGATGCGCAGATTGGGGAGGAACAGCGTCTCGATCATCAGGTCGTCCTCGACGTCGAAGAGGACCGGGTGGCTGCTGACGAGGATGAGGTCCTCGACGGTCACGCCGCGTTCGTCCAGTCGCCGTGCCACCTCGGTCGCGTACAGACCGCCGAGGCAGTAGCCGATGAGCTGGACGCGGGTGTGCCCCTCGTCGACGAGCCGCTGGGCGTAGTCGTCGGCGGCGCGCTCGATCACCTCCGCCGGATCGAGGGAGCAGTACAGGTCGGTGTCCTCGACCACAATGCCGAGCACCGGGCCGAGATCCTGGGCCACCAGCTCCTTCGCCAGCGGCCGGAAGCAATCCATTGTGCCGAGCCCGGCGTGGAAGATCACCCGCAGCGGGCCGTCGCCGCCCGTGCTGAACGGTATGAGGACGGCGTTGCTTGCGTCGCTGCGCCGCCCGGCGAGGTCGAGGGCGTCGTCCGCGTCGGCCGGGCCGGGTCCGGCCTTGCTCCGCAGGAACCGGGCGAGTGCCTCGACCATCGGCTGGTTGAGCAACTGCCGCAGCAACGCGTCGAACGGGACCTCCGCCGCCTCCGGCAGCTCCTCGCGCAGTTGCCCCGCCATCCGCGCCATGATCAGCGAGTCGGCGCCGCGGTCGTAGAAGCTCTCCGAGCGGCCGATGTCACCGGTCGCGAGGGCCGCCGCCCAGAGCTCGGCGAGCCGGGCCTCCAGCTCGTCGGCGGGAGCTTCGGCGGTCTCGGCCCGTTCGGCCGCCGCGACCGGAGTGGGCCGCCAGCCGGCGAGCGTGCGCCGGTCCACCTTGCCGTTGCTGGTCAGCGGCAGGGCATCGACGACCTGTAGGTGGGAGGGGATCATGTGGGCGGGCAGCCGCTCCGCCAGGAAGCGGGCCAGCTCGTCCTCGGTCACCGCCGCCCGGTCGATCTTCAGCCGTGCCGCGAACAGGTGTACGCCCTGGGGGGCCAGGCTGTGGTCGTCGTCCGGCAGGCACAGCACCTGTTGGGCGCCCGCGCGTTCCAACAGTTCGTGCCACCGGCCGCGGTCGAGGTACGAGGCTCCGGCTGCACGGTGGGCGTCGCCGGGCTCGGTCATCATGAACGCCTGCGAGGCCAGGATCCACGGGTGTTCCCGGGTCGGCTCGGTGAGGACCAGCCAGCCGCCCGGCGCCACCAGCTCCGTCAGCCGCGCCAGCGCCGCCTCGACATCTCGTGCGTTCTCCAGCACACCGGCGGCCAGCACCACGTCGTACACGTTCGGCGTGAGCCCCTGTGCCCGGTGGTCGGTGTCGACGTCGAAGACCCCGAACCGCACCCAGGGGTACCGGCCGAAGCGGTGACGCGCTTCGGGCAGGAAGAAGGGCGCCACGTCCGTGAACAGGTAGTCCACGACGACGCCGGAGTCCGTGAGAGCTTCGAGGACTCCCTCGGTCGTGCCGCCGGTGCCCGCGCCCGCCTCCAGTACGCGGAGCGGGCGGTCGCCCCGGTGTTCCTCGGCGACGCGGTGCAGCACCGTGCGCACCGCGCGGTTGAGGTACCGCGCCATCGCGTTCTCGTGGTACAGGGAGTCGGCGACATCGAACCGACCCTCAGGGAAGAGGAGCGACACGGGGTCCTGTTTGCCGGTCAGCAGATCCGGCAGGAGCTCGGCGTTGCGCCGCACGTAGGAGAGGAGGCCGGGGGAACCGAGCTCGTCGGACCAGGCCGCCTCGACGCCCTTCCACCCCTGGGCCACGGAGTCGGTGTCGACCGGGCGACGGCAGCCGAGCCGTCCCGCGCTGTCGATATGGAGGAACCCCGCGTCGGTCAGTACGGCCAGCCAGCGCCGTACCAGCCAGTGATGGGCGGGTGCGATCCCGTGGTGCGCCAGGACCTCGTCGAATGTGTGCGTGACGCCGGGTTCCGTGAACAGGCCCAGCTCACGCAGCGCGTGCGCCATCGACGTCAGTACGGCCTCGTCGAGGCGGGCCACGTAGGCGGCGACCCGGTCGCGCTCCAGGCCCTGGGCAGCGGAATCGGCTGCCGTACGGACCGCCGGGGCAAGCCGGTCGGCGGTAACGGCCACGGGCTCCGCCGTATGCGCCGTCTCGACGACTCCGAGGAGCCCGCGCTCGGTGCCCGGCTCGCCGTCCAGGACGACACCGGTGGCCGCGACCGCCGGGTGCTCCAGCAGAGCCGCCTCGATCTCGCCCAGCTCTATGCGGTGCCCGCGGACCTTGACCTGGGTGTCCTTGCGGCCCAGGAACTCGATCTCGCCACCGGGCAGATAGCGGCCGAAGTCACCGGTGCGGTAAAGGCGTTGACCATCCGTGGGGTGGGTGAGGAACCGGTAGGCGGTCGTCTCCTGGTCGCCGAGATAGCCCTGCGCCAGCCCGTCACCGGTGATGAAGAGTTCGCCGGATGTCCACACCGGGCAGTCGCGCAGGGATGCGTCCAGCACCCGGAAGCCCTGGTTGGCCAACGGGCGGCCGTACGGGATGCTGCGCCAGCCGGGCAGCAGTCCGCGGTAGGGGTGGGCGATGGACCAGATGGAAGCCTCGGTGGCGCCGCCGAGGGAGATGACCTCCAGATCGGGTATGCGTCCGCGGATCTCTTCCGGAAGAGTGACCGGTATCCAGTCACCGGACAGCAGCGCAAGGCGCAGCGTGGGCAGTGCGAGAGTCGGCTCGGCCCCCAGGTACGTGGAGAGCATCTGCATCAGCGCGGGCACGGAGTTCCACAGCGTCACGCCGTGTGCGGCGATCAGCTCCGCCCAGTGCGACGGGTCGGTCCGCCGCTCGGCCTCGGGGAGCACCAGCGCACCGCCGACCGCCAGTGGGCCGAAGATGTCGTACACCGAAAGGTCGAAGCCGAGGTTGGCCAGGCCCAGGATCCGGTCCGCGGCGGTGACGCCGAAACGCCGGTTGACGTCGGCGATCGTATTGCCCGCCGCGCGGTGGCTGGTCACCACGCCCTTCGGCCGGCCGGTCGACCCCGAGGTGTAGATGACGTACGCCGGGGCATCCGGATCGCCGCCGGTGGGAGGCGCGGCGGGAAGCAGCGGAGCCAGCCGGTCCACGGCGGTCACCCGGGTGCCCGCGGGCCATTCGGCGTCCACCCAGGACTGGGTCAGCACCTGCGTCACGTCCGCGTCGGTGAGGATCGCGGCGCGCCGCAGCGGCGGCTGCACCGTGTCGACGGGCAGATACACCGCCCCGGCGAGCAGGATGCCGAGGACCGCGCTCACCTGGTCGACGCCCTTGTCCATGACGACCGCCACCCGGTCGCCCGTCGCGCAGCCCGCGTCGCGGAGGGCCGAGGCCACTGCCCCGGCGCGGCCCGCGAGTTCGCCGTAGGAGACGGTGCCGTGCGGGCCGATCACCGCCGGACGGTCGGGGGTACGGGCCGCCTGTGCCAGTACGTCCTGGTGCAGCAGCGTGTCGGGCAGCGGTGCGGCGGTGTCGTTGGCCCGCCTGCGGTCCTCGGCCTGCCAGGCCGGCAGCGGCACGACCTCGCCCGCGTCGGCGTCCCACGCCTGGCCCCCTGCGGCGAGAGAGCGGAGGAGTGTCTCGAAGGCATCGAACATGTCGTCCACCACGCCCTCCGGGAACACCCCGTCGCGCACGTCCCAGTTGACCTGTAGGCCCTCCGTGTCATCCATCGCCTGGCAGTCGATGAACACCTGCGGGGTCTGCGTGATGCCGAAGCCGTCCAGCCGGCCGGCCGCCCGCTGCCCCGTCCCCGGGTCGCCGAGCCCGATCGCGCTGGTGAACACGATCGGCATCAGCGCCGCCGCACGCCCGCGACGGCGGGCGAGCTCGCGCAGCACCTCCACCCCGGAGCACAGCCGGTGGTCGAGATCGTCGAAGAGCTGCCCGCTGAGCGCGGCCGCGCGCTCGGTGAACGAGCCGCCCGCGCTCCAGTCGACGGCGAGGAGGTTGACGGAGGTGAAGTCGCCGACGACATGGTTCACGTGCGGATGCAGGGGCAGCCGGTTGAGGACGGTGAGGTTGAGGGAGAAGCGGTGTGTACGGCTCCAGCGCTCGATGGCGGCCGCGTAGGCAGCCATGACGACCGAGGACGGCGTGAGCCCGCGCTGCTGGGCGCGCCGCTTCAGCTCCTCCCACACCGCGGTGTCGAGTTTCAGGAAGCGGCGCCGGAACCGGGCCGTCTCCGCCTGGCTCTCGATCACCGGAAGGTCGGGGGCGGCGGGCAGCTCGTCGATGCGGGCCCACCAGTAGTCCTTGTCCCGCTGGTAGCGGGCGCTCTCGCGCAGCTTCCGCTCGGCGAGCAGATAGTCCCGGAAGGTGATGTCCACGGGCGGCAGCACATGCTCCGGATCGTCGTGCAGCGCCTCGAACTCGGCCAACAGCAGCCACATGCTGGCCCAGTCGGCGATCAGGAAGTCCATGGACAGGTGGAGGACGGCGCGCTCGTCGGTCCTGGTGACGCGCAGGTCGAACAGCGGCCACTGGGTCGTTTCGTACACGCGGTGGCCCAGTGCGTCGCGGGCCGCCTCCAGTTCGGACTGAATGCGTTCCTCGCCCGCGTCGCGCAGGTCGGTGGCCGGTACGGACAGTCGTGGCACGTTCGGAAGGACCCGCTGGTGCCCGTCGGACGAGATGACGGCCCGCAGCATGTCGTGCCGCTCGACGAGCCGGTTCCACGCCGCCTCGACGCGCTCCGGGGCGAGGTCCGGGTAGTTCACTTCGAGGTACACGTGGCAGGCGACGCCCCCGAAGCCGAAAGCATCGTTCCGGCCCAGCAGGTAGGCGGACTGTACGTCGGTCAGGGGGAACGGCTCATGTCGCGTGTCGGGATCCGGAGTGAGAGCGGCCGTTGCGGTGGCGGCCTGAAGATGCTCGACGACGGCGGACTTGTGAGCGCGGAGGGACTCCAGGCGCTCGGGGTTCATGACTCCCCTGGGCGCGCGGTACCGCAACTGCCCGGCCTCCTCCCAGAGCTGGACGCCGGCGCGCTGCAGACCTGCGATCAGATCGACGATCGCGGTGTCACTGGACATTCTGGTGGTCTCCTTGGTTGCGTCAGTCGCGCGTCGGCGGGAGCGGGGGAACGTTGGCGTTGAACCGGAAGGTGTTGCCCGGGTCCCAGGTCTGCTTCAGGCGGGCCAGCCGCTCGTACGTCGCGGGCCCGTAGGAGGCCCGCACCCACTCGGGTTCGGGGTCGGGCAGCAGATTCACGTACGGCCCTTCGGTGAGGCCCTGCAGCGAGCGCCAGCCCCTTACGGCCGGGGCGAGGTGCGCGGGGTTGTCGGCGGCTCCGTACCACTGCGCGCAGATCTCGACGAACCACTGGGCGTCCCGGTGGGTGAAGGCGGTCGGCCCGGAGGGCGCGCGGCGGATCGCGCCGCCCAGAGCCCCGAACACGACGGAGAAGTTGGGCCCCGCTGCCTGCCACTGCTTGATGAGCATGTCGACGGTGGTGTTGGAGAGTTCGCCGAGCAGCTCGCCCCGGTTATAGACGTGCTGGTGGGCGAAGTCCGGCGGAGAGGGGAGCAGGCGCTGGTAGGCCACGTACGACATGGCTGATATGCCGTCGGAGACCGGCTTCGGGGCGCCGTCGCGCAGCGGTGCCAGCACCTCCGCCGCCCGGTCGGGGTCCCCGAACCAGGTCGGGATCAGTACCGCGCACCGCTCAAAGTGCAGGTGTTCGGGAATGAACGGCAGGGGAGGAGCGGTCCATATAATGGCGACGAGCGAGGCTTCGTCGGGTGCGCCGGCCAGCCAGTCGCGGGCCGTACGGAGAGCGGCTGGCGCGTTCTCGGCAGGATGGACCAGCGGGCCCGCCACGACTCCACTCACCGGGTGCAGCCGGAAGCCGAAGCGGGTGACCACACCGAAGTTGCCACCGCCGCCGCGCAGCCCCCAGAACAGCTCGGGGTTCTCGTCCGCATCGGCCCTCACCTGCTTTCCCTCGGCCGTGACGAGGTCGAAGAACGCGACGTTGTCGCTGGTGAGGCCGTACTGCCGGGACAGATCCCCGACCCCGCCGTGCAGCGTGTGGCCGGCGATTCCCACATCGGTGTTGCGCGGTCCCGGCACGGCGAGTCCGAACTCCTGGGTGGCCGGGTCGAGTTCGCCCCAGGTGGCCCCGGGTTCCACGACGGCGAGACGTGCCTGGGGGTCCACCTCGATACGTTTCATGGGGGAGAGGTCGAGCAGCACCCCGTCGTCGCACGTCCCCCAGCCCGCCACATTGGCCCCGCCTCCGCGTACCGCGACGGGAAGGCGGTGCGCGCGGGCATGGGCCAGGGCGGTGACCACGTCCGCCGTGTCGGTGCAGCGTGCGATCAGGGTCGGCCGCCGGTCGATCCGGGCGTTCCGTACCCGCCGCGCGGCGTCGTAGCCGGGCGCGCCTGGGGCGAGTACGTCACCCCGGAAGCGTGCCCATATGTCTGTTGTTGTCGATTCCATTTTCACGCTTCCTCACGGGTGGCGGAGGCGGGGGATGCGGGGGAGGCGATAAGCGCGCCGCCGTGGAGTTTGTCGGTGTCCAACTCGCTCTCCAGACCGTCGAGTTCGACCGCGAGCACGCCGGTGCGGGCGGCAGGCTCGACCGTCAGCCACCGGTCGTGGTCGCCGATGAGCGCGTCGAACGAGCTCCGGTCGGCGTCCGCCACTCCCATCCGGACCCGGGCGATGCCCTTCGCGCCGTTCGCATGGGTCACCTGAGCGGGCCGCTGCGGCGGGTCGTACGCGGAGACGACGAACGGCAGCGAGGCGGGTCGCGGCGCCAGGAACTGGTAGCGGACCGGCGCACCGTCCGGCCGGGTGCGTTTGCCCCTGATCAAACGGGACACCGGCACGCCTGCCGCCAGCAGCGCGGCCCGGGCCTCGGTCAGATCGGTGCTCTCGGTCTCCAGCGCGAGATCGCGCCAGCCCTCGCCGGGCCCCGCCCACCGGGCCAGGCGCTCGCCCGCCGGGCCCCCGTAGGCGGCGGCGAACGGCCACCGCAAAAGGGCGACGGCGCGGGGCAGTTCGAAGAACTCGATGAACGGCCCGTCGGTGAACCAGAGCAGAGCGTTGTGGGCCCGATCGGGATCGCTGCCCCACTCCATGGTGAACCCGAGGTCCTCGAAGTCCCGTACGGCGTCGGCGATGCTGTCGACCTTGCACAGGACGTGACTGCACGTCAGCACACCGGCCCCCGTGCGACAAAGAGCCGCTGCCCCAGCGGCGCCAGCGGATGGTCCTCGCCCGGCAGGATCCGTACGTCCTCCAGACCGGCCTTCGACAGGACGCCGAGCCACTGGTCCTGGTTGAGGAACGTGGTGCCCGACTGCTGCCTCGCGTCCTCCGGAGGCGTCATCATGAACGCCTGGGAGGCCGTGATCTCCAGGTGCTCGCGGGTCGGCTCGGTGATCAACAGCCGGCCGCCGGGTGCCAGCAGGTCGACGAGCCGGCACACGGTGGCGTCGGTGTCGCGGGCGGCGTTCAGCACGCCGGCGGCGATGACGACGTCCAGCGAACCGGGACGGAATCCCTGCTTGGCGAGATCCCGGTCGATGTCGAGGACACCGAAGCGCATCCACGGGTACTCGGCGAAGCGCTCCCGCGCCGGGACGACGAAGAAGTTCGAGACGTCGGTGAACAGGTAGTCGATGCCGGGAGCCTGGCCGCACGGCTGGTCGCCCAGCGCCCGGACGACCGCCTCCGTTGTCGCACCCGTGCCCGCACCCACCTCGAGGACCCGCAGCGTACGACCCTCGGAAGCGCCCGGTGTGAGACGGCGTACGGCCGCGCCCACGGCCGCGTTGAGATACCGGGCCGTCACCGTGTCCCGGTATACCGCGTCGGCGGTCGCCGTCCGCCCCTCCGGGAAGAGGAGGAGGGCCGCCTGCTGCTCGCCGCGCATCAGCTCGGGCAGCCGCTCGGCGTTCAGCCGCAGATAGTCGATGAACTCCGCCGAGCCCAGCCGCCCCGTCCACGCCTCGGCGGCCAGGTCCCACGACCGCTCTACGGCGGCCGTCCGGACCGGCTGCGTGCCGCGGAAGAGACAGCCCTCCTGGCTGATCAGCCGCCGCTCGACGAGCACATCGAGCCAGCGCGCGATCAGCCGGTGATGCTGCGGCGCCACACCAGCGGTGGTGAGGATCTCTTCTGCCGTATGCCCCCGCCCGGGATCGTCCAGGAGGCCATGGCGCTGAAGCGTCAGCAGCATCGAGGACAGCACGGCCTCGTCGAGCCGGGCCACAAACGTCCGGGAGTGCCGGGCCGTGACAGCCGCGCCATGCGATTCGGCCGCAGCCGCCGCGCACGCCACCACACCATCCGACACCTCGCTCGAGGTAGCCGGTCGCTGGACGGCCGGCTCGTCCTCGATCCCCGTCACGGCGGCCATCAGCTCGGTCACCGGAAACACCTGATGCTCCTCGCCCTGCCGCAGCGCCGGGTAACCCAGCTCGGACGTGACGTCCTGCCACATCCGGCACAAGGTCAAGTGATACTGGTCCGGCCGCTCGGCGCCCGGCTCGCCCAGGATCCCGGCGCGCAGCGCCACCAGGTCCCGCCCGATCGCCTGCGGCCAGAGCTCACCGAGGATGTGGCGGTAGCTCGGCGGCTGTGCCGGGCCGAGCAACACCGTGCTCGGCTCCCCGAGATGCGCCGACTCGACTGCCGCGAAATCGAAGCGGTTCTTGACCGCGTCCGGGATGTGCAGCCGAGGACTCCACAGCACCGGACCATGCGTGTCGGACAGAGTCAGGCTGCCGCTGTCCGTGCCGATGGTCACCCGGTGCAGCAGGTGGATGTGGTTGTCCGGGTCCGCCGGATCGACCTGGTTCTGCACGCGCACGGTGAGCGGAACCCCACCGATCACGCCGTTGAGCAGCGCGAACGGAGCATCTGCCGCGCCGCTTGCCGCCGTGATCCGCCATGGGCGTACGGTCCCGGCCAGCGCGTCGCCGAGGAGGTGGACCAGCGGAAACGCGACCTGCATCGAGCAGACGGCGTCCACGTAGACCGCAGATTGCTTGGCGAGCAGCGTACGGGCCGCGGCGACGAAGCGGCGTACGGCGGGCAGCCGCACATACAGGTCACCGAGCCGATAGCGGACCCCGTGTCGCCGCGCCTCGCGCAGGCACACGACCAGATCCTCGTGGTGCACGGGCTGCTCCTGCACGACATGAATGCCACGGCGCAGCAGCCGCAGCGCCAGCTCGGTGCCGGTGCCGCCCATCACGCCCGAGCGCACCACCACACAGGCCACGTCGATGTCGTCCGGGAGCTGGTCAGGGTCGGTGAACAGCGGCACCCCGAAGCGCCGCGCGCACTCGACGGACCGTGCGCTGCCCTTGGCGAGCACGCCAGCGAGCTCGAACTCGTCGCCCAACCCGGCGAGTGCGGCCAGATAGAACTGGCCGAAGGTCGTCCCGCACACCACCGCGCGAAGCCGTCGGCCGCTCACAGCGCTCCCTCCTCGGCCATCGACAGCTCGTCGAGCGCCCCGTCGAAGACCGTCAGTTCGCACAGTTCCGGTACCTTCCGCAGCCGATCGACGGCGGCGAGCGGATCGAGCGCCGTCGCGGCGCAGTGCGCCCCGCCCGGCACCTCGCCGTGCAGCGCGGCCAGCGCGGCCACGGCGGCGACGGCGCCCGTGAGCTGGGCGATGCCCGGAGCCCGCAGCACGGCCGTACGGGTCACCGGCCGACCGGAGGCCGTTCCGTCGAGCTGGAGCAGATAGGTCACGTACGGGGTGCGCCCGGCGACATCCAGCGCCGTGGCCCGGCACAGCCCGGCAATCGCCTCGGTCCGGTCCAGGACGCGGGCGGCATCCAGAGCGGTGCCCAGGTGCGCACCGTCGAGCACGGTGTACCAGCGGCCCTCGATCAACTTCAGGTCGTATGCGAGCCGTTCGCCCTCGGAGTCGACGTACGGAAACGCCGAGACCGGGCGCGGAAAGAACGCCAGCTCGACTCCGGCCCGGCGGGTCAGCGCGCCCGGCCGGCGGCACCCGTCCTGCCACTGGGCCAAAGCCTCGTTCGAACCGCCGAGGACGCCGTGCAGATAGTCCTCCGCGCCGATAGCGGTGAAGCGGTCGAGCACCCCGGTGTACGCGGTCAGTCCGTGGACGGCGTCGAAATCCGTCGCGGCCAGCCAGCGCGGCAGCAGCCCGGACAGGCCCGGCAGCGCGCCGGCGGCGAACACCGCACTGCGCCCGCCCGCGGCCATGCCGATCGCTTCCAGTCGCTCGCCGCCGCCCGCATCGACGTGATGCGCGCCCGCGATCAGCGCCGCGTACGCGACCCGTTCGGCCGTGCGGTGCGAGGGCCCCGCGCAGTGGAGCACCACGTCGCAGCCCCGGACGAACGCCGCCAGCGACGCCGCGTCGTCGACATCGACCGCGACCGCTTCCGCCTCCCCGGACGGCATCTCCGCGGCCACGAACCGCCGCGCTCTCTCCACGCTCCGGCCGCCGACCCGCAGCGGGCCGGCGCCCCACCCGTACAGCAGCCGGGCGGCCTGGGCCCCCGCGGCGCCGTAACCGCCGATGATGCCGATCACAGGGCACCTTCCTCGATGTCGCCGTGCCGTTCCTGTTCCTCGGCCACGGCCGCCGCCACCTGGGCGAGGCTCGGCCCCGAGAAGATGCGTCGCAGCGGCAACTCGACCGCATAGCGCTGCTTGAGCTGGGTGATCAACCGGGTGGCGAGCAGGCTGTCGCCGCCGAGTTCGAAGAAGCTCCGCCTGCGGCCGAGCACGGAGGGGCCGGACAGCCCGAGCAGTTCGGCCCACAGGGCCGCGATGTCCCGTTCCAGCTCGCCCACCGGCGGTTCATCCGCAGCTTCCGCCTCGTCGTCGCAGGTCAGCGCGGAGATCGCCGTGCGGTCCACCTTGCCGTTGGTGCTGAGCGGCAGCCAGGGCAGCACCTCGATGCGCTCGGGCACCATGTGCGCCGGGAGCAGGGCCGTCAGATGCTCGCGCAGCCGCACCGGGTCCATCGGGACGGCGGTCTCCGGCCACCGCGCGTGGACCAGCTCGCTGAAGGACGCGCCGACCGTGCGGTGTCCGGACTCGTGCCACCCGGCCCGTGCGAACAGTTCGGCCCAGCGCGCTCCGGACAGTGTCGGGGAGCCCGCCTGTCGGCGTTCGCGATCGAAGTCGATGTAACCGTGGTCGAGCAGCGCCGCGGTCAGCAACGCGACGGGCGTCAGTTCGGTACGCTCCACAGCCAGCAGGACGCCACCCGGCCGCGCCAGCAGGCCCGCCAGTGCGGGACCCCGGGCCGGATCCGGATAGCGGTGCAGCACGTTGTCGGCCAGCACCACGTCGAAACGGTGCCGTAGTTCGTCCGGGACCACCGTGCCGCGCAGGCGCAGACAGGACGTGTCGTGCGGCAGCGTGCCCAGCCGCCCGGCCGCGGCGCCCACCATCGCCGGCGCGGGATCGAGCAGGGTGTAGCGCACCTGCCCGGGGCCGAGCCGGGCCAGCAGCCGCGCTGCCGTACGGCCGTCGCGCCCGTCGAGCTGGACCACCTCGATCGGCCTGCCCGCGGCCTCGGCCAGGGCGGCCAGCTCGCGGGCGATCTCGGCCACGGACTCGGCGGTTCCGGGATCCCGGTCCGCCAGGTTCGCCGGGGCGAGGACGTCGTCGTCGAGCAGCACGGTGGCGTCGAGCCGCCCGGCCAGGATCTCCCGGTAGTCGCCCAGCCGGTCCAGCAGGCGCCGGTGAGCGCGGGCGACGAGCGCGCCGTAGTCGTCCAGTCCGACGGTTGCCGGCTCTTGCCGGGCGAGTGCGGCGGGCAGTTTCGGTCCGGCCCCGAAGGCACCGGCGTCCTCGACGAGTACCTTGCGTTCGACCAGCCAGCGCAGCCACAGCCGCACGACCGGCAGGTGCTCGTCGGCCACACCGATCCGCGCGGCCAGCCCGGACATCCCCTCCGCATCCCCATCGGCGAGCGTCGCCAGCTGCAGCAGCTCGGCCAGTACGGCCTCGGCGGCCTTCGACTCGTGCTGTGCGGCGCGGGCGCGCGCCGCCAGGACGTCGGCCGACGGCTCCCGGCTCTCTGCCAGCCGGCTCGCCATCAGGGCGCCGTTCTCCCCCGTGGGAGTGGCCGGGACGACGGCGGCGACCAGCCGTCGGCCCGAGGCCGCTCCGGCCACGCTGACCACCGCATGGGCGACGCCCTCGTAGTCCTGCAACGCGGCCTCGATCTCGCCGAGTTCGATGCGGTGGCCGCGGATCTTCACCTGGTGGTCGGCCCGGCCGAGGAACTCCAGCGTGCCGTCGGGCCAGTACCGGCCGAGGTCGCCGGTGCGGTACCAGCGCCCGCCGTCGGCGTCGACGAACTGCCGCGCCGTCAGGTCAGGGGCACCGCGATAGCCCTCGGCGACACCGGCGCCGCCGATCCACAGCTCCCCGGCGACCCAGTCCGGGCAGTCGCGCCCTCGTTCGTCGACGACCCGGAAGCGCTGGTTGCGCAGCGGGAAGCCGTACGGAATGGCACGCCACGCCGGGTCGACCCGCGCCACCTCGAACGCATTCGACCAGATCGCGGCCTCGGTCGCCCCGCCGAGGGCGACGAACCGGCATGCGGGCCGCTGCGCGGCGAGCCGTCCCGGAAGGTCCAGGCCCACCCAGTCGCCGGAGACCAGCACGAGCCGCAGCGGATCGGGGGCCTGCGCACCCTCGGCAACGACCAGCAGCATGTCGAGCAGCGCCGGCACGGTGTTCCAGATCGTGACGCGGTGGCGCCGTACGAGCTCCAGCCAGCGCTGTGCGTCGCGCCGGGACTCCTCCTCGATGAGGACGACCGCGCCCCCGGCCGACAGCGGCCCGAAGATGTCGTAGACGGACAGGTCGAAGTCCAGCGCGGATACGGCCAGGACGCGATCGGACTCACCGACCCCGAACCGCTCGTTGATGTCCGCGACGGTGTTCACCGCGGCCCGGTGCGTGATCTCCACGCCCTTCGGGTCACCCGTGGAACCCGAGGTGAAGATCACGTACGCGAGCCGGCCCGGGGACACCTCGGCCGGGCCCGCTGCCGGCTCGGCCGACAGAGCGTCACCGATCAGGATCGGGAGGACGCCGTCGCCCCGGTTCGATGCCGCCTGCACCACCTCGTCGGTCACGACATAGCGGGCCCCGGCCAGGCGGTGGATACGGTCACGCCGGGCTCGCGGCTGGTCGACGCCGACCGGGAGATACGCCGCCCCGGCCGCGAGCACGCCCAGCACCGCGACGACCTGATCGGGTCCCTTCGGCACGGTGACGGCGACGGCCTCGCCGGGCCGGACGCCCTTCGCGCCGAGAACGGCTGCCAGCCGCAGTGCCCGGTCCGCGAGTTCCCCGTATGTCAGCTGCTTCCCGTCGTCCCACACCAGGGCCGTACGCTGCGGCTGTTCGCCGGCGAGGCGGAAGAAGTCCTGGTGGAGGAGACGGTCGGGTGGCGTGGTGCCCGTCGCGTTGACCGCCGTACGGGTCAGCCGCTGGGCCTCGGGCAACAGGTCGGGGGCCGGCGCGTCCCACTCGGCTGAGCTCAGCCACTCCAACAGCCGCAGATAGCCGTCGAACATGGCGTCGACGAGGCCCTCGGGGAACAGTTCCTCGACCACGTCCCAGTTCAGGCGGACGCCGCCGTCGATCTCCGTTACCTGGTGGTCCAGCCACACCTGCGGAGTCTGCGAGACGCCCCACACCGGTTCGGCGAACGGCGCGCGCGGCGCCGTCGTGACAGCCTCGCCCACACCGAGTGCGCTGGTGAACACCACGGGCATGGTCACCTCGGGCTCCCCGGTGTGCCGGGCGAGGTCGCGCAGCACCTGGACCGCCGACAGGTCCCGGTGGTCGAGCGCGCGCCACAGTTCCTCCTGGGTGCGCCGGGCGGTGGCCAGCCAGCTCTCGCCCGGCCGGGGTCGGTACGCCACGAGCATCAGTGAGGTGAAGTCCCCGAGGACATTGTTGATGTCGGGGTGCACGTCCTTGCGGTCGAACAGGGTGAGGTTGAGGGTGAGGTCCGCCCGTGTGCTCCACCTGCCGAGCACCTCGGCGAAGGCCGACAGCAGCACGGCGGAGGGGGTGAGCCCGTGGGTACGCGCCCGGTCGACGATCCGCTGCCATGGCCCGGCTTCGATACGGGACTCGCGCCGGGTGAACCGAGGCTGCTCCACCGCGGACGGGTCGATGGCCAGCGGAAGCTGCGGCGCGGGCGGCAGCTGTGGCAGCTGCCCGGCCCAGTAGTCCTGTGCGGCGGCCAGGGCTTCGGGTTCAGGGGCGGCGTCGAGGACGTAGTCACGGAACGTCACGCCCACCGACGGCAGTTCGGCGTCCGGGTCCTCGTAGAGCGCACCCAGCTCCGCGTAGAAGGTGAGGATGCTCAGCGCGTCGAGGACGATGTTGTCCACGCCGACGGCCAGCCGGGTGCGGTGGCCCGAGCGCACGCCGCGGAGGGAGAACAGCGGCCAGCTCGCCGGGTCGAAGACCTGGTGCGAGGCCGACCGCCGCAGATCGGCGAACGCGGCCTCGGGGTCCGGTCCGGTGTCCACGACCGGCACGGTGTAGCGCGGAACTTCGGGCAGGATGAGCTGGCGTCCCTGTGCGTCGAAGACCGCTCGCAGCATCTCGTGCCGCTCGATGAGCCGGTTGACCGCGGACTCCAGGCGCGCCACGTCGAGGTCCACGACGTCGTACTCGCGGTAGAAGTGGCAGCCGATCCCGCCGAGGGTGAAGCCCTCGTCGCGGCCCAGCCAGTAGGCACGCTGGACGTCGGTCAGGGGGAACGGCTCATGCCGGCGCGCGGGATCGGCGACCAGGAGACGGTGCTCCCGGGCACTTTCGTCCGACAGCCTCAATACGGCGGCGAAATCGGCCAGTACGGGGTGGGCGAAGAGCTCGGTCAGCTTGATGTCGGCGAAGCCCTCCGCGCGCAGCCGCCCCACCAGGCGCGTCGCCAGCAGTGAATCGCCTCCCAGGGCGAAGAAGTCGTGCTCGCGGCCGACCTCGGACACCCCCAGGACGTCCCGCCAGGCCGCGGCCGCACGCCGTTCGATCTCGCCTGACGGAGGGGTGGCCGGCATGGCCGCCTCCTGCGCAGCAGTCGCCCGGCGTACCGTCGTACGGTCGACCTTGCCGTTGGCGCTGAGCGGCAGCGCGGGCAGGACGGCGATCCGCTCGGGCACCATGGCCGCCGGCAGCCGCTCCGTCAGGAAGGCGCGCAGCCCCGCCACGTCGACGCCGGAGCCCGCGGCGGTGACGCCCGCGGCCAGACGCCCGTCATCGCCGACGACCGTCACGCCGTGCGCGACCTCGGCATGGGCCGTCAACGCCGCCTCGATCTCGCCGAGTTCGATGCGATGGCCCCGCACCTTGACCTGGTGGTCGGTCCGGCCGAGGAACTCCAGTGTCCCGTCCGGCCAATACCGTGCCCGGTCACCGGTGCGGTACCACCGCAGGCCGTCGACTTCCAGGAAGCTGTCCGTGGTGCGGGCGGAGTCGCCGCGGTAGCCGCGGGCGACGCCCGCGCCGCCGATCCACAGCTCGCCGGGCACCCAGTCAGGGCAGTCGCGCCCGAGAGCGTCGACCACGCGGCACTCGACGTTGCGCAGCGGAGTCCCGTACGGCACGGACCTCCAGTGCGGGGGGACCTCGTCGACCTCGCAGATGGTGGAGTGGATCGCGGTCTCGGTGGTACCGCCGAGCGCGACGAACCGGCAGCCGGGCGCGAACGCGGCCGTCCGTCCGGGCAGGTCCAGCGGTATCCAGTCGCCGCCGAGCAAGACGAGACGCAGAGCGGGCTCGTGTGCGGTGTGGCCCGCGGCGGTGATGAGCATGTCCAGCAGCGCGGGTACGCAGTTGACGACCGTCGGCCGGTGCCGGTGCAACAGCTCGGCCCAGACGGTGGCGTCGCGGCGCGCGGGTTCCTCGACGCACACCACCGCGCCGCCGACCGACAGCGGACCGAAGACGTCGTACACCGACAGGTCGAAGTCGAGTGCCGACAGGGCGAGGGTCCGGTCGGCCGGGCCGACGGAGAAGCGCTCGTTGAGGTCGTCGATCGTGTTCATCGCCGCGGCGTGGGTGAGTTCCACGCCCTTCGGCTCGCCGGTGGAACCAGACGTGTAGATCACATACGCGAGGTCCGTGTCGTTCCCGGCCGCGGGCGCGTCCAGCGGTTCGATGCCGTCCGGTACGGCGATGTCGTCGAGGACCAGCCGTACACCGGCCGCGTGGTGGATCCGCTCTCGGCGTACGGGCGGTTGGTCGGTGCCGAGCGGCAGATACGCGGCGCCCGCGGCCAGAACGCCGAGGACGGCCGTGATCTGATCGGGACCCTTGGGCAGGGTGATCGCCACGAGGTCGCCGGGGCCGACGCCCTGTGTGCGAAGGCGGGCCGCGAGCCGGAGCGTGCGATCGGCCAGTTCGCCGTAGGTGAGCGAGCCGTCCGTGCCCCACACCAGCGCGGTGGCTGCCGGTTTGCGCGCGGCATGGGAGAAGAACCCCTCGTGCAGCCGTGCACCTGGACGCGGTCCGGCGGTGTCGTTGGCATGCGCGCGTGCGTCGAGTTGCGCAGCAGGCAGCAGCGGCGGCACCGGCGCCGACCAGGTGTCCGGGTCGGACAGCAACCGGTCGAGCAGCGCGGCGTACCCGTCGAACATTGCGTCCAGGACTCCCGGCGCGAATGCGTCCTTCCGTGCGTCCCAGTTGACTAGCAGTCCACCGTCCACCTCGGTGACCTGGGCGTCGAGCCACACCTGGGGCCCCTGCGAGATGATCCAGGACGCCTCGCCGAAGCATGCGCGCACATCCTCGGAGAACAGCTCGCCGAGGCCGAGGGCGCTGGTGTAGACGACCGGCGCGAGGACCTGCCGGCCGTGGAGCCGGGAGGCGTCGCGCAGCACCTCGACGCCGGAGTGTCCGCTGTGCGCGGCGTCGGCGTGGAAGCGGTTCTGCAACCGCGCAGCACGCTCGGCGAACGAGCCGGGAGCGGCGCCGTCCCAGGCCAGCAGAACGGACGAGGTGAAGTCGCCGACCAGCGAAGCGACCTGCGGGTCCAGGGGCTCGCGGTCGAACAGGGGCAGATTGAGCAGGAAGTTCGGTTCCGCGCTGAAGGCCGTGAGCGTCTCCGCGAAGACGGCGGCGAGCGCCATGGCGGGGGTCAGTCCGTGGCGCCGCGCGGACTGTTCCATGCGACGTACGGTCTCGGCGTCCAGTCGGCGGTGCCGCCGTACGACGGTGGTGGCCGCCGACTCTGTGTAGCCGGGCGCGAGGGGGAGCTGCGGGGCCGAGGGAAGCTCGGGCAGTCGGCCGTGCCAGTAGGCGCGGTCCGCTGCGAGTGTGGTCGCCCGCTGTGGTGCGGTCCGTGCCGCGCGGCGTTCGGCGAGATAGCGCGGGTAGTTGTAGTCCAGCGGGGGGAGTGGCTCGTCGGGGCGGGCGTAGAGCGCGGCGAGATCCGCGAGGAGGACGCGCAGGCTCAGCGCGTCGGCGACGACCATGTCGAGGTTGACGTGCAGCCGCGTACCACCCGGACGTATGGCCGGCGGCAGCAGTGAGAGCTGGATGTCGAAGACCTCGCCGGCCGCGATGTCCATGGATCGGTGGGACAGACATCGGCGCAGCTCCGCGAGTCGGCGTTCCGCATCGGCGGCGTCCAGCGCACGCAGGTCGTGGACGCGGAGTCCCGGCCAGGTGCTCTCGGGCGCGATCCGCTGGCGGCCGTCGTCGAGGATCCGCGCGCGCAGCATGCCGTGGCGGGCGAACAGGGCCCGTACCGCTGCCTCGAGGCGTGCGGGATCGACGTCCGTGCCGTCGAACTCGTGGTAGAAGTGCGCGGCCACACCGCCGAGTTGCTGGCCATCGGCACGCCCGACCCAGTAGGCGTGCTGCATCAGCGCCAGCTCGAACGGCTCGGACTCGTCCACGTCAACGGCCTGCGCCGGGTCCGGCGTCGGCCCGCCTGCGTCGCCATGCGGCCGGTCGGTCAGCTTGCGCCAGGCGGCGAGCGTCGGTTCGGCCGCGAGGTCGGCGAAGCCGATGTCCAGTCCGGCGCGCCGCCACTGGCCGGCCAGCCGCATCATGCGCAGCGAATCCAGCCCCAGCTCGATGAGGTTGGCGTGCTCGTCCACGTCCTCCGCGGGAAGGCCGAGCAGTGTCCCGACGGCTCGGGGCAGATCGATCGGTGCGGTTCCACGGTCCTGCGGCAAGTGGATGCCCTTTCCCTGGGAGGTGGAGGTGCTCTGGGGCGCGGTCGGTGCCGCATCACAGATATTAATAGCATTGAAAATCATTTTCATCTAGTCTCGTATGCATGACTGATACAGAGACAGATGCCGTGCGGCACAAGGATCAAGAGGGCGAGACCGAAGCGCCCGTCCCGGCCGAGGTTCACGCCGGGAGGCGGTGGACGACCGCGGTGACCTCGCTGGCGGCAGCGTTGATGACCCTCGACATCACGGTCGTCAATGTGGCGCTGCCGCAGATCGGCGCCGGCCTCAACGCCACGCTCGACAACCTCCAGTGGATCGTCAACGCCTACACGCTGACCTTCGCGGCGCTGCTGCTGACCGCGGGATCGGTCTCGGACCGGATCGGACGCCGCCGGATCTTCCTTGCGGGCGTGGGGCTCTTCACGGTGGCCTCGGCCGGCTGCGCGCTGGCCCCGAACGCGGCGACCCTGATCGCGGCCCGAGCCGTCCAGGGCGCGGGCGGCGCCATGGTGCTCGGCACCTCGCTCGCGCTGATCGCGGGGGCCTACGAAGGGGCGCCCGACCGCCGGCGCAAAACGGCGATCGCGCTGTTCACGGCCGGTGGGGCCGTTTCTGCGGCGACCGGCCCGCTGGTCGGCGGGGTGATCGTCGAGTGGCTGAGCTGGCCGTTCCTCTTCGCGGTCAATGTGCCGATCGGCATATTCATCCTGGTCGCAGCGGTCCGTAAGGTCCCCGAGAGCGCGGCCGCCGATGCCCAGCAGAAGATCGACTGGGCGGGGGCGGTGCTGGCCGTACTGGCCTTGTTCGCGCTGAACTACGGGCTGCTGGCAGGCTCCGAGAAGGGCTGGTCCCAGACCGATGTGACGCTCGCGCTCGGCGCGGGCGGGCTGCTGGCCGCGGCCTTCGTTGCCGTGCAGTGGCGGCTGGGGTCGCACGCGATGCTGGACTTGCGGCTGTTCGCCATCCCCACCTTCAGCGGCGCCGTGCTGCTGAGCTTCGCGGCCCGCATCTTCAGCTTCGGAATGCTGCCCTTCCTGACTCTCTGGCTCGGCGGCATCCTGGGCCACACGCCATTCCAGATCGGACTGATCCTGCTCGCGCAGTCGATCGCGCTCGTCCTCGCCGCCCCGCTCAGCGCCATGTTGACCAAGGTGATGTCGGTGTCCAAGGTGCTCGCGCTCGGCATGGCCGTGGTCGCGACCGGACAGTTCCTCGCCGTCGGCATCGGACCGGGCGACGACTGGACGGCGGTTCTGCCCATGCTGGTCCTGCTCGGTGTCGGCGCCGGATTCACGCTGCCGCACCTCCTGGACCTTGCCGTGGGAGTGGTGCCCGCTTCCCGGGCCGGTACGGCCTCGGGCGCGGCCAACAGCTTCTTCCCGCTGGGGACCGCCACGGGTGTCGCCGCGTTCGGCGTGGTGCTGAGCGGCAAGGTCGATGCCACCATGTCCGCGGAGGCGCTGGGCCGGCTCTCCGTCCCGGCGGACGGTACGGGGCCGCTGCGCGCACTGGTCACCGCCGGCCAGTTCGACGCGCTCGGCGCGGCGGTGCCCTCGGCGGCCCGCGGCCCGGTACTGGACCTGGCCCGCGGCGCCTACACCGAGGCTCTGTCCGCCATCTTCCTCATCGCCGGAGTGGCCGGTGCGCTGGCGGCCCTGGCAAGCCTCGTACTCGTACGCGACACCGACGCCCACCGCGCGGAGGCGGCCGCCGACGCCGACTGACGACGATCGAACGGCACGAGACGGCCGCGGTCACGAGCCCCCACTGGCTCTCGACCGCGGCCGTCGTCTGCACACCGCCGGCTGGCACTGGACCGGCGGCGGCAGTCCTCACACCGGTCGGCGACCGGTCTTCGCGGGCGCAGGAGTGGCCGAGCGGAGCCGGTGCAGCACCGCGTCGACCACCTCACGCGGCCGGTCCGAGAGGTAGAAGTGCCCTCCGGGGAAGCTCAGCCGCTCGAACGCCTCCGTGGTCCAGGTGTGCCAGCCGTCGGCCTCCTGCGCCGTCAGCTCGGTGTCCCGGTCACCGATGAGCGCCGTCACCGGACAGGGCAGAAGCCCGACGGGACGGGCCTCGTACGTCTCGATCAACCGGTAGTCGCCCCGGATGGCGGGCAGCACCAGCTGCCGGAACTCGGGCATGGCGAGCAGCGTGGGATCCGTGCCGCCGAGGCGCACGAGCTCGGCGCACAGGGCGTCGTCGTCCAGCAGGTGCAGGGCGCCGCCGTGGTGGTGCTGCGGCGCCTCACGGGCGGAGGCGAAGAGATGTACGGGCGCGCGGTGCCCACGGCGCAGCAGGTGCAGGACGAGTTCGTGGGCGACGGTGGCGCCCATACTGTGCCCGAAGACCGCCCAGGGCCGGTCCAGAAGCGGCACCACCGCGTCCGCGAGGCCGGCCACCAGGCCGGGCAGGTTCGCCGGGAAGAGGTCGTCGAGCCGGTCCTCCCGGCCGGGCGGGCAGGCGAGCAGCAGTTCCACCTCCGGCGGCAGCAGCCCGGCCCAGGTGCGGTAGAGACCGGTCGAGCCACCGGCGTGCGGCAGGCACAGCAGGCGCAGACCGGCGTGCGGGCGGGGCAGAGGACGGCGCAACCAGCGGTCGGCAGGCATCACGGGTTTCCTTGTCGATGATGTGAACACGCGGTGTGCGGTTGTTCGTGGCGGATGGTGCGGGAGCGGCAGGTGCGTTGCAGGGGCAGACGCGTCACCGTGCTCATCGGTCCCCGGCCGCGGGGACGGAGCCGGCTACCACGGGCAACCGAGGCACGGCGGCGAGCAGTTCTCCGGTGACCGGATCGGCGGGGGAGGTGAGCAGTCGGCGGGCCGGGCCGCTCTCGCGGATACGGCCATCGGCGAGCACGGCGAGCCGACCGCCGAGGCGCGCAGGCACGGACAGATCGTGGGTGACCACGACCAGCGCCACGCCCGTCTCCCGGCGCAACTCGGCGAGCAGCGCGACCACCGTGGCCGCGGTCGGTGCGTCGAGCGCGCTGGTGACCTCGTCGCACAGCAGCACCGCGGGCTCGACGGCCAGCGCCCTTGCCAGCGCGACCCGTTGCCGCTGCCCGCCGGACAACTGCTCGGGCACGCGCTCCGCATGGTCCGCCGTCAGCCCGACCCGATCCAGCAGACGGTGCACCTCTCGGCGTACGGCGTCGGGACCCAGATCGGGCCGATGTCGGCGCAACGGACGGGCGACGATCCGCCCCACCGTGTGGCGCGGGTTGAGCGAGTCGTGCGGGTCCTGAGGGACGAGCTGGACCAGCCGCAGCTGCTCACCCGATCGCCCGCGCAGTCCCCGCGGCACCTTGGCCCCCGCCAGCCGCAGGTCGCCGGTCCATTCGGAGTGGAGCCCCGTGAGGCAGCGCAGCAGGGTGGTCTTGCCGCCGCCCGACGGGCCGACCACGCTCAGGCAGCCGCCGGGCTCGACGGACAGGTCGATGCCCTGCAACACGGGACGGCCGTCGCGCCCTGCGTCCAGCCCGCTCAGGCACAGCACGGGGGCCGTGCCGGGCAGAGCGCCGCCGGTCGCATCGTCCGTGGGTGTTTCCGTTGGCGATTCGGAACCAGCGGTGAAGCGCGCCGAAGGCAGCGCAACCGCCCGCGCCGCGCCGACCAGCTCCCGTGCGGCAGGGCTGGCCGGCCGTTTCAGGACCTCGGCCACCGGACCGTGCTCGACGAGACGACCCGCATCGAGCACCGCGACCTCATCGGCGATCGACGCCACTTGGGCCAGATCGTGCGCGATCAGCAGGACGGCCGGTCCGCCGTCGCGCCGCAGGTCGCCCACATCGGCCAGCAGAGCGGCCGCCGTCGCCGGATCCAGAGCGCTGGTGGGTTCGTCCAGCACCAGCAGATCGGGCTCGTGGGCGAGTGCCGCGGCCAGAGCCACGCGCTGGCGCTGCCCACCGGAGAGCTGGTGCGGCAGCCGGCGCAGGAACTCGTCGTCGTCCGGCAGCCGGACCCTGCGCAGGGCCGCCCGGATCCGCTCCGGCCGTTCCGGACGTCGGATCGATCGGGCGCGCAGGAACTCGCCGATGTGGTCGGCGACCCGCATCGTCGGGGCGAGCGAGGTGCGAGGGTCCTGCGGAACGTAACCCGCGTGACGGCTGCGCAGCCGCCTCAGCGCCCTTTGCGGCAGGCCGAACACGGGCCGCCCGGCAAGCCGTACGTCACCACGGCACAGCTCCAGTCCCGGCCGCAGCTCGCCGAGGGCGGCCAGGCCCACGGTGGTCTTGCCGCTACCTGATGGTCCGATCAGGGCGAGCATGCGGCCCGGTACCAGGTCCAGGCCGACGCCGTCGACGATGGTGCGCGAACCGCCGGGGCCGGCGGCGGGAGCCTCGACGGTGAGGTCGCGCAACCGCAGCACAGCGTCATTCACGCCCTCTGCTGTGTCGGCGCACAGGGGGTACGGCTTCCCTCTCCGCTTCCTCGGGCGGCGCGCGGCAGGAAAGATGGCATCCAGAAGCACGTTGGCGGCGAGCAGCAGGAGGAGGATCCCCGCCGCCGGCACCGCGACCGCGAGCGGCTGCAGAGTGAGGCCGTCCCGGTTCTCCAGCAACATCAACCCCCAGTCGGCAGCGGGCGGTTGAGCCCCGTACCCGAGGAATCCGGCGGTGGCGACGATGAAGACCGAGCCGACGAAGCGCACCCCGGCATCGGTGGCGAGCACCGGCGCCAGATTGGGGAGGACCTCGCGCATCAGGACGTACCCGGTGCGCTCGCCGCGCGCCAGGGCCGCCTCGACGTAGTCGTGCTGGAGCGCCTGAAGAGTGGCGGCGCGCACCACGCGCACGATCTCGGGCAGCAGCACCACGACCGTGGCCGCCCCGACACCGGCCGTTCCGCGCCCCACCGCCACCACGGTCACGCTGAGCAGGAGGAAGGCGGGCAGGCTCAGCAGCACGTCCGCGCATCTCAGCACTGTCGTGTCGATGCGGCCCCCGCGCAGCGCGGCCAGCATTCCGGCTGCCGCCCCCGCGACGTAGGCGACCGCGAGTGCCGCGACGGAGAGCAGCACCAGCGAGCAGCCGCCCGCGAGGAACCGGCTCAGCACATCCGCACCGAGGTGATCGGTCCCCAGCGACGCCGCACCACCCGCCGGGGCATATGGCATGTCGAGTACCTCGCCCGTCCCATGGGGTGCCAGCAGGGGACCCAGCAGCGCCAGCAGCACGGCGCCGGCGAGAACGCTCGCCGCGACCACCGCCCGGGGCTTTCTCCGTCGGCGTACGGACTTCCGGTCCTCCGGCGGGGCGCCCGGCACGGCGACGGGGGCCACCACCTCTTGCGGGTCTTGCGTGGCCACCTTGTCCAGAGTCATGTGCCATTCCTTGCGGCCGGGTTGAGCGAGGCGGCGAGCGCATCCGCCAGCACGTTGAGGGCCACGGTCATGGCCGCAACCAGCACGGTCACTCCGAGCACCACGGGTGCGTCACGGGCAGCGGTGGCATTCACCAGCGCGGCTGCCAGACCGGGGTAGCCGAACAGCGTCTCGGCGACGAGCGTTCCGCCGAGCAGATAGGAGAGATACCGGGCCAGTACGGGTACGGCGGGCACCACCGCCGCCGGCAGTACCCACCGGAGCACCACCCGGCGCTCCGGCACGCCACCCAACCGGGCCGCCTGCGCGGCGTCCGATGCGGTCGCCGCGATGACGCCGGAGCGCACCAGCCGTACGTTCTGGGCCAGGCAGACCGAGAGCAGGGTCATCACGGGCAGCACCAGGACCTGAGGCTCACTCAGCACACTCCCGTCGGCGGACGGCACCGACACCGCCGGGAACCAGCCCAGGCCGACGGCGAAGAGCAGCACCAGCAGAGTGCCGGTGACGAACTCCGGCAGGCTGACCAGAGTGAGCGTCGAGGTCGACACGGCCCGGTCCACCACCCGGCCCGCGCGCAGCCCGGCCCAGAGGCCGAGGCTGATGGCGATCGGCACGAGGAGCGCCGCGGCCACGGCGCCGAGCAGCAGCGAGTTGCCCGCCCGCGCGGCGATCAGCTGGGAGACCGGCTCGCCGTTGACGTACGAGGTGCCGAGGTCGCCGTGGAGGGCACCCCACAGCCAGTGCCCGTAACGCTCCCACGGCGGGTGGTCCAGGCCCATGTCATGCCGCAGCTCCGCGATCCGCTCCGGACTCGCCTGACCGGCAAGCTGCGCCGTGGCGGCGTCGCCGGGTGCCAATGTGGTTGCCACGAAGACCAGCAGCGACGCGGCGACCAGCGTGCCGGCCGCGGTGAGAAGACGGCGCAGCCACCAGAGGGAGGCGTGGAACCGGTGGCTACGCCGGGTCGATGAGGCCGTCACGGGCGGAGGAAGGCGTCGCGCAGACACGGATAGTCGAAGAAGCCGCGGGCCTCGACACCGTGGACGGCCGGGGTGGACGCCGCGAGCGGGGGCATCCGGGCGAAGACCGCGTCCCCGCCGTGCTCGTACAGATAGTGCTGCACGTCATGGACCGTGCGGCTGCGCTTGCCGTCCCCGACGGCCGCATGCATCGCCGACAGCAGACCGTCCAGGGTGTCGTTCGACGGCCCGGTGAACGGGTACGAGGCGTGGGACCCGTAGTAGAACGAGAGCGAGAGCGGCAGCGGCATCGGGTGGAACAGATTCGTCTGCAGCGGCGTGCTGAGCAGCTTCTTGATGTCGCTGTAGTAGTCCGCGGCCGGGATCTTGTCCACCGCGACCGCCATTCCGGCCGCCTTCGCCTGCTGTACGAAGGCGGTGGCGCTCTCCAGCGTCCCGTACTCGTAATCGCTGGTGCGCACGGACAGCTTCGCCTCGCCGAGCCTGGCCTTCTTGAGCAACCGGCGGGCCTTCTCCGGATCGTGGGCGCGGCGCGGCAGCGAGCTGTCGTACCAGGTCTGGTGCCTGCCCAGCGCGTCGTCGGCGACTTCGCCCTGGCCGAGGGTGACGGAACGGACCAGCGCCTCGCGGTCGATCGCGTAACGCACCGCCTGTACGGCCTCGGGCTCGGTGAACGGCTCGGTGCCGAGGTTCATGCTGAGCGACAGCTCGCTCCACAGCTCCTTGGGCGCGGTGAGGACGCGGACCTTCGGGTTCTTGTTCTCGGCGCGGGCGGCGCTGAGGGAGATCGCACCGGCATAGTCGAACTGACCGGACTTCAGGCCGTTGAGGCGGGCGCCCGCCTCGGCCACCGAGAACAGTTCGACCGCGTCGAGGTAGGGGCCGCCGTGGTCCGCGTCCCAGTAGTCCTTGCGCGCTTTGAGCAGGCTGCTGCCACGCGACCACTTCTTCAGGACGAACGGCCCGGAGCCGAGAGCGCGCTCGAAGTCTTTCGTGCCGGCAGGGAAGACGAATATGGACTGGGCGAGCACCAGGTCGAAGAAGCCGTCGGGCCCCTTCAGGTGCAGTTCGACCGTGCGCGGGTCGCGCACCTTCGACGCCTTCGCGTCGAAGCCGCCGAGCAGCCCGCTCTGCGCGGTCGGGTTGGACGCCAGGGTGCGGAGGCTGAACAGTACGTCTTCGGCGGTGAGTTTGCGGCCGTCGCTGAAGGTGATGCCGTCCCGTACGCGCACGGTCCACCGGGTGGCGTCCGCGTTGTGCTCGACGGACTCGGCGATACGCCACACCGGCTTGCTCTTCTCGATCTCCCCGAGCGTGTCCCAGACCAGCCGGGCGCGCACGTAGTCCACGGCGCTAGAGGTCGCACGGATCACGCTCGTCGACTCGGTGCTGGACCCGGCGAACGCCGCCCGGAGCTTTCCGCCGCGGCGCGGGGCGACGGACGGAGTTGCGCTGCTGCCGAGCGGCGTGTGTCCCGACGATCCGTCTCCGCAGGCGGCCAGCAAGCCGCCGCCGAGTACGACACCCAGCCCGGAGCCAACCGTCCGCAGGATTGAACGGCGGGATACCTGATCGAAGTTCACATCGTCCTCTTTCGGGGCGTATGGAAGACGGGCCTGAGCGAGCGGGGGGTCCCAGCGTCTTTGACGCACCTTAAAGGAAACGAAAACGATTTTCAATAAACTCGCGTGTGGTGAGCGAGGGCAAGGTGCGGATTCGCTGTCCCCACCGCGGGAGCCGGGTCGGCGTGGACCAGGGCCGCGGTCAGGCGGGGCACGGCATGCAACAAGGCGTGCTCGGCTTCCACCGTGACTTGATGCGCCGCCCGCACGCTCAGCTCACCGTCGACAACCACCGCGACCTCGGCCCGCAGTCGATGGCCGATCCAACGCATCCGCAACTCGCCGATGTCCTTGACCTCGGGGACCTTCATCAGTGCTTGCTCTGCCGTGTCGACCAGCGTCGGGTTCACGGCGTCCATGACGCGGCTGAAGACCTCGCGGGCGGCGTCACGGAGGACCAGCAGGATCGCGACGGTGATGGCGAGCCCCACGAGGGGATCCGCGAGCTGCCAGCCCAACGCCGCACCCCCTGCTGCCAGGAGGACGGCCAGGGAAGTGAAACCGTCCGTACGGGCATGCAGCCCGTCGGCGATCAGGGCGGCCGAGCCGATCTCACGTCCGACGCGGATGCGGTATCTGGCCACCCACTCGTTTCCCAGGAAGCCCACCACGGCTGCCGCGGCGACCGCGAGAAGGGAGTGCACCGGGCGCGGATCGAGCAGCCGGTCGACCGCGGACCAGGCGGCGAACGCGGCGGAGCCGGCAATGGTGAGCACGATGGCAATGCCGGCCACATCCTCGGAACGCCCGTAGCCGTAAGTGAACCTACGGGTCGCCACCCGGCGACCGAGTGCGAAGGCCACCGCGAGGGGGACGGCGGTCAGCGCGTCGGCGGCATTGTGGACCGTGTCGCCCAGCAGTGCCACGGATCCGGACAGGGTGAAAACGAAACCCTGGACGAGGGCCGTGGCCCCCAGCGCGGCAAGGGAGATCCACAGGGCGCGCATGCCCTGTGCCGAGGACTCCAGCGCACGGTCGATCTTGTCAGCGGATGCGTGCGAGTGGGGCCGGGTGGGATGACTGAGTCGATGCGCCCATCGCGCCGCCCGGCCGGAGGGCTGGTGGTCGTGGTCGTGATGGGGATGGTGGTGAGCCTGCTCGTCGTGCTGATGTCCGTGCCCCTGCGCATGGTCCCGCTGATCGCTCACGTGATCGCCTTTCGTCGAGCCGAGGTGATGGCGGTGCGACGCCGGATGAGGCCGTCGGCGGCGAGGGGTGCGGCTCCCGCCGTTACGGAGATGGTGAGGTCAGCAGTCGCGGAGCCCGGGGGACTGGTTGAGGATCTGGGCGCGCTCAGAGGTGAACCTGGTGTGGGCCTCGCTGCCGTGTGCCTCGGGCCGGAAGGCGGCGACCCGGTGGCAGTTCATGAAGGCCAGCGAGATGTTGAAGTGCCGCTCCAGGCTCCCGCGGATTGCGTTGCTGGCGAGGGCACGCAGCAGCTGTCCGCGCTCGGCCTCCGAGGGCGGCGGGGTGAAGTTGTCGACGAACTCGGCGTCGCCTGCCCGGAGTTCCTCGCTCAGGTCAGCGATGGGGTCGTAGGCGTAGGCCAGGGACTCGCGGACGGTGGCCACGGAGTCCTCTTCGCGGATCTTGCCCCGCTCTGCTTGGCCCAGGAGCTGCGGGGAAACGTTCAGAGGCATCGTTGGTGTCCTCTCGTACGGATGGGTGTGGCGGTTGGTCCGAATGGTCAGGCGGCGGATGGTGCGGAGGGCGTGGCGCCGACGTCGAGCAGGGCCGCCGGGCCGTGCTCGAATCCGGGGTCGATCTGGGCGGCCAGATCCTGGCCGGTGGCCTTGTGCTCACGGCTGATCACCCCCGGTGGTGCTCGCTGGAGCGCTTACGCCAGAGATTAAATGGAAATGAAAGTCATGTCCACGCGGCGCTGGATCATGTGTCGCCCTGGCCCTCTTGTCCCTGGCGCTCCAGTGGAGGGGGGCTGGGGGCGGGCTGATAATGAAGCGATAACCGTTTCGGTTTCTCTTCGCTCGGGAGGCCGCGATGCGGGCGTCCTCGATCCGCGGCCGGGCTTCGCTCACGGGTATGGGTGTGGTGCTGGCGCTGGTATGCGGGTGCGGCAACACCACGAATGGGGTTGCGCCCGGCAGCTCCCGGAGCGGCGCCTCCTCGCCCGTCGTACCGGTCGTCGCCTCGACAAACGTGTACGGGAACATCGCCCGTCAGATCGGCGGCGACAGAGTCAAGGTCGTCTCGATCATCAGCGACCCGGCGCAGGACCCGCACTCTTACGAGGCCAGCACACAGAACCGGCTGGAGCTGTCCAAAGCGAAGGTCGTCATCGAGAACGGCGGCGGCTACGACGACTTCATCGGCCGGATGCTGGACGGCTCGAAGAACTCCTCGCCCACGGTCATTGACGCCGTACAGGTCTCGGGGAAGGCAGCCAAGGAAGGCACGGACCTCAACGAGCACGTCTGGTACGACTTCCCGACGATGCGGAAGCTGGCCGACCGGATCGCCGCCGCCCTGGCCAAGGCCGCGCCCGCCGACGCCGACACCTTCCGGCAACACGCAAAGACGTTCAAGGAACGGCTGACCACGCTGGAAAACAAGGAACAGCAGATCAGGGCGGCCCACAGCGGCGCGCCCGTGGCAGTCACCGAGCCCGTACCGCTGTATCTGACCGAGGCGAGCGGGCTGCGCAACAAGACGCCCGCCGACTTCAGCCAGGCCGTCGAGGAGGGTAGCGACGTCTCCCCGCGCAGCCTGCGTCAGACGCTCGCCCTGTACACCGGCAACCACGTCCAGGCGCTGATCTACAACCAGCAGACCTCCAGCCCCGAGACGGAGCAGGTCAAGAAGGCGGCCGAGGAGCACGGGATCCCGGTGGTCCCGGTGACCGAGACGCTCCCCCCGGGTGAGGACTACATCGGCTGGATGAAGGCGAATGTCGCAGCACTGAAGCACGCACTGGATACGTGATGGACCGAACCGAGGCCGTAGCGCCGTCTCCCGAGCCGAGCGGAACCGCCGGGCGGGGCAGGGAGAGCCCGGCGGCCGGACCCGTGATCAGTATGCGCAGTGGCACTCTGGCCTACGGCGACCGGGTCCTGTGGCGCGGCCTGGACCTCGACGTACAGCCGGGAGAACTCCTCGCCGTACTCGGGCCGAACGGGTCGGGCAAGACCAGCCTGCTGCGGGTGCTGCTCGGCCGGCAGCAGCTCACCGAGGGATCGCTGACCGTCCTCGGACACGCGCCGCGTCGTGGCGGCCGGCACATCGGGTACATCCCGCAGCAGACCTCACTGCCTGCCCACACCATGCTCCGCGCCCGTGACCTGGTGCGCCTCGGCCTGGACGGGCATCTCTGGGGCCTGCCGCTGACCCGGCCCGCGGTGCGCCGCCGCGTGGACGACCTCCTGGCCTCGGTCGGCGCGACGTGCTACGCGGATGTTCCGGTCGGACGGCTGTCCGGCGGCGAGCGACAGCGGGTCCGCATCGCCCAGGCGCTGGCGACCGACCCGCGGATCTTGCTGTGCGACGAGCCCCTGCTCTCGCTCGATCTACAGCATCAGCGCACGGTCGTCACCTTGGTGGAACGTCGGCTCCGCGCCGCCGAGACCGCGGTCGTCTTCGTGACGCACGAGATCAACCCCGTCCTGGGCCTGGTGGACCGCATCCTCTACCTGGCCGGGGGCGGATTCCGGATAGGGCCCCCGGACGAAGTCATGACCTCCGCGGCCCTCTCGGAGCTGTACGGCACGCACGTCGACGTCATTCGCATCGGGGGCCGGATTGTCGTGGTCGGGGCCCCCGACGCTGGCCCTGACCACCCGCACGCCGATGCGCCGGAGGAGGGAGAGAGCCAGTGATCGGGCTTGGGCTGGTCGCCGATGGCGGGGGAGACGGCGGCATCTGGCATCAGATCTTCAACTTCGACCACTACGGCGAACTGCTCGCACTGGTCCAGAATTCGCTGCTCGCCGGTGCGCTGCTCGGCTTGGTCGGCGGGCTGGTCGGAGTATTCGTGATCATGCGGGATCTGCCGTTCGCGGTGCACGGCATCAGCGAGTTGTCGTTCGCCGGGGCCTCGGCGGCGCTGCTGCTTGGAGTGAACATCGTGGCCGGGTCCATCGTGGGATCCCTGCTGGCGGCGGCAGCGATCGGCGTTCTGGGTGTCCGCGCTCGCGACCGCAATTCGGTGATCGGCATCATCATGCCGTTCGGGCTCGGGCTCGGGGTGCTGTTCCTGTCCCTCTACAAGGGGCGCGCGGCGAACAAATTCGGCATCCTGACCGGCCAGATCATCGCTGTCGACACGCCGCAGATGGCCTGGCTCATCGGCACATCCGTGGTGGTGCTCATCGCGCTTGCCGTCGTGTGGAAGCCGCTGACCTTCGCCGGTGTCGATCCGGAGGTGGCCGAGGCCCGCGGAGTGCCGATTCGGGCGCTGTCCTTGGTCTTCATGCTGCTGCTGGGCCTGGCGGTGGCGCTGTGCGTGCAGATCGTGGGGGCGTTGCTGGTGCTTGCGCTGCTGGTCACGCCAGCGGCTGCGGCGGCCCGGATCACTGCGTCCCCCGTGTTGCTGCCTGTGCTGAGCGTGGTCTTTGCGCTGTGTGCGATGGAAGGTGGGACTCTGCTCGCGCTCGGCAGCACCATTCCCATCAGCCCGTATGTCACCACCATCGCGTTCGTGATCTACCTCGGGTGCCGGCTGGTGGAGACGCTGCGCACGAAGCAGGTCGGGCGGATCGCACTCGGTTCGCCCGGCGACCCCGTACAGACGCACACTTGAAGGGAGCGGTTTTGACGGAAGGAGATCTCATGCATCCCGTCGCGCTCGCCGGCGCAGCAGCTGGGCGCCTCGCGCACTACGCGATCTCCGGAGTGGTGGGCGCCCTGATCATCAAAGGTGCAGCCAAGCGCCTCCCTGAAGCAAAGCCTGCCGCACGCAAGGCGGTTGTCGGGGGCCTGGCCGGTGGAATCGTGGCTGGGCGTTGGCTGGCGTCGGCCGCGGAAGAGGCCCGGCTCAAGGCCGGTGACGTTCTCGCCGAGGCCCGTACGTCACTGGGCGAAGAGGTTCCGCCACCCTCTGCGGTTGCGACTGAGGGCCACGAGCACGACCACGAGCACTAACCATGTCCGGTGTGGTCGTCCGCTCCGTCGCCTCGGGACGGGCCCGGCTGACCGTCCCGTGGGTACGGGCGCGCCCCGGCAGTGCAGGCTTGGTCGATGAACGGCTGACTGGGATGCGGGGCTTCCGGGCGCTGCGCATTTTCCCGCGCACCGGCAGCGTGGTGATCTGGATGGTGCCGGACCTCCTGGACGTCGACCGCTTGATCGCCGCACTCGAAGAGGCCCCACCCGCCTCCATGCCCGCGAAACCCACGCGTTCCACGCCCGACTCCTCCACCGGCGAACTCGCCCGGCTGGTCGTTGGTGGCGCGGTCCTCGCTCTCGTAGCTGTGCGCCGGCTGCTGCGCCGCCCCCGCATCACTGCCGGCTCCTCCGGCCTCCTGGGGGCAATCACCCTCTTCACCGGCCTGCCGTTCTTCCGTGGCGCCCTGCGTTCGCTGCGCGGCCGCAGTCACCCAGGTACCGACACCCTCGTTACGGCAGCCACCGTCATCTCGCTGGTACTGCGCGAGAACGTGGTGGCCCTCACCGTCCTGTGGCTGCTGAACATCGGCGAGTTTCTACAGACCCTGACCCTGCGCCGTACCCGGCGCGCCATCGAGGAGTTGCTCACCATCGGCGAGGAGCGGGTCTGGCTCGTGCGGGAGGATGGAGGCGAAGGAGCGGACGGCGAGGGACGTGTCGAGGTCGAGGTGGCGCTCGAAGAGGTCGCGCCGGGCGACGCCGTGGCCGTCTACGAGCACCACCGGATCCCGGTCGACGGACAGGTCGTCAGCGGCGAAGCCCTCGTCGACCAAGCCGCGATCACCGGTGAGGCGCTGCCCATCTACGCCCGCGCGGACGCCGAGGTCTACGCCGGGACCATCGTCACCTCCGGCTCGCTCACCGTCCGTGCCACCTCCGTCGGCGCGGACACCACCGTCGGCCGCATCATCAGCCGCGTCGAGGAGGCGCAGTCCGACCGGGCGCCGATCCAAACCGTCGCCACCCGCTTCACCCAGCGCTTCGTCCCCGTCTCCTTCGCCCTCGCCGCCCTGACCTACGCCGTCACCCGCGACGCCCGCCGCGCCATGACGATGCTGCTGATCGCCTGTCCCTGCGCGGCCGGGCTCGCCACGCCCACCGCCATCAGCGCCGCCATCGGCAACGGCGCCCGCCGCGGCACCCTCATCAAGGGCGGCACCCACCTGGAGGGCATCGGCCGGGTCACCGCCGTCGTCTTCGACAAGACCGGCACCCTCACCTTCGGGCGGCCGCTGGTCACCAGCGTGGTCACCCTCAGCGACCGATACACCGCCGACCAGGTCCTCTCCCTGGCCGCCTCCGGCGAACTGCACGCCCGCCACCCCCTCGCCCAGGCCATCGTCGCCCACACCGAGGAACAACACCTGCGCGCGCCCATCCACCAAGCCTGCGAAGTCGTCCTCGGCATGGGCATGCGCGCCGAACTCGATGGCACCCAGCTGCTGGTGGGCAGCCCCGCCTTGCTCCGCCAGCACGGCGTCGAGCTGACCGGTGAAGCCCAGGGATGGACCGAACAGCTGCGCGGCGGTGGCGAGACCGTCATCTGCATCGCCCACGACGAGGACCTGATCGGCCTGCTCGGAGTCTCCGACGCCGTACGGTCTGGGGCCGGCACCGTCATCCGGCAGCTGACCGACCTCGGAGTGTCCCGTGTAGTGCTGCTCACCGGCGACGCACCCGAGACCGCCCAGGCCGTCGCCGACACCCTCGGCATCGCCGAAGTCCACGCGCACGCTCTGCCCGAGGGCAAGCTCCAGCTGATCCGCGATCTCCAGGCTGAGGGCTACACGGTCGCGATGGTCGGCGACGGCACCAACGACGCCCCCGCCCTGGCCCTCGCCGACGTCGGCATCTCCATGGGCGCGCACTCCTCCCATGTCGCCCTGGAAACCGCCGACATCGCCCTGCCCGGCGACGACCTGCGGCAGGTCCCCGCCGTCGTCGAACTCAGCCGCCACACCCTGCGCGTCGTCCGCCAGAACTACGGCCTCGCCATCGGCGTCAACCTCCTCGGCCTGATCGCAGGCGCCGGCGGCTCCATGAACCCGGTCCTGGCCGCTCTGCTGCACAACACCAGCAGCATCGCAGTGGTCGGCAACTCCGCCCGGCTGGTCAACCACACCCCGCACCTTCCCCCGGTGGCCGACGACGTACTGATCGCAGCGCCACTGGAGGACCACCGGGTGCGCTGACATCTCGCCCGGGAGCGTGTCCCGGCCTCCCCGTCAGTCCCGGGTCAGCGTCGCGCCAGGCAATGATGCCGCCGGTGAGACTACGGACGTCGGGATGTCCCATACGCGTCAGCAGCGCAGCGTAACGGGCGGACTGTTCGCCGACGGGACAGGTCAGCAGGACCGGCTGCCGCCTGCTGAACGGCAAGCCCCCTCGCACCAGCTCGGCGAACAGCTCGTCGACGATGTTGATCGCTCCCTCGATGTGCAGCGAGGCATACGCGAACGGGCTGCGCAGGTCGACCACCACGGGCCGCTCCTGCGCGATCCACTGCTGGGCTTCCTGGACGTCGATAACCGAGGCCGCGCCGATCTCAGCGCTGGTCAGGTCGGCCACCGAGTTCTTGCGAGGCGGCTGATGGGAGAGGTCGGGACGCCGCTGCTTGATATAGCTGACGTAGCTCTCGATACGGTCGCGCACGATGAATACCGCCGATTTGCGGCCCCCCGCCTCTGGCCTGACGTGACGTCAGCTCTGTATCGGCCGCGCGTAGGTGTCGTACGGTCCCGTGGTAGGCGGCTCCGCCGGTGGGTCCGGCCAGGATGCCGCAGCGGCGGGCCAGGGTCAGCATGCCGTCAATGGCCTCGTCGGAGGTCACCGGCTCCGGAGCATCGTAGGTGGCCGGGTCGACGAGGCCGACCTCATATGCCTCATCGATGGTGCGGATGCCCGGTATGAAGTCGTGCTTGCCCGCAACCAGACCCACAACCTTCACGTTCGGATCGTGCCCGCGCAGCACTCCTGCCACCCCGGTGGAGGAACCGGCGGTACCCACGCAGGCGATGAACCAGTCTGGTGCCCGGCCGCCCAGATCCTTCACGATCTCCGGCCCGGTGCCGGCGGCGTGCGCCTCGCTGTTGCGGGCATTGAAGTACTGGTCCGTGTGCAGGTAAGCCCTGCCGGGCTCGGACAACTCCCGGTGAAAGAGAGTCAACGGGTCTTCGGTATTGGTCGGGTCGAGGCATTCGGTCTGTCCGGGCAGCTCCTCGATCTCGGCACCCAGCAGCAGAAGCAGATCCTTGATTTCCGGTACCCGCATCCGGTTCGTGACGCTCTTGAACGACAGGCCGTGCATCCCCGCGATCACAGCCAGGGCCTTCGCCGTATTGCCGCTGGACAGCTCCACTACCTGGCTGCCCCTCTCCACTGCGGTAGCCAGGCCGGGCTGCGCCATGTTCCACGCGGCGCGGTCCTTGACCGAGCCGAAGGGGTTGAGCAACTCCAGTTTGGCGTACAGGTCGATGTGACGCAGACCGTGCACGGCCGGGTCGATGTGCACCAGCGGGGTATTCCCGATGGCGTCGATGATGCTGTCGTACAACACGGCTGTCCCCCCGGACGTGTGATCGGCCAGTAGTGCCCGTCGAGGCACCGGCTCCGGAAACCGCGTCTTGAGAGGCGCAGAGCCCCGCTCGGCGACGAATGCGGAGGAACTCCTCCGATATTGGCAGAGACCTCAGACGCGGGTCCGGATACACAGGCAGCCGCCACGAGACCCCTCGTACGGGCATGCCCGACCTCGACGTGCGCGGTTCGACGGTAACCACTTCCCCCTTGCTAGGGTCATTACACCCTTTGAGAGCGCGTCTACCAGGCCCCTGCCTCATTGCGGTCAACCGCCGGGAGCGGCATCCGCGTCATCGCGCATGGCGAGGCGCAAGTGCTCGATGCGGTAAAGGCTTCGTCCAGTAGTTGCGCGACGTGATTGTCGTAGAGGCGGTAGACGATGCTTCGCCCAGCACGGCGGCGGTGAAGAGGCTGAGGACGCACAGCAGCGAATTGGTGGGAGACGGCGGACTGCTCCGTCCCGACGGCCGCGGTGAGTTCGGTCACCGACAGCGGCCCGTGCCGCAGTCGCGTGAGAATCAGGAACCGGGACGGGGTGCCCAGGGTCTGAAGGGTGGCGGCGACCGTGCAGACCGTGGCGTCGCCGAGGCGAGCGGCCCTGACCTGCACTGGCAGACCGCTCGCCATGTCACCGGCGTGCACAGCGTCCGTGAGCGCGGGTACGCGCCTGCGCCCAGGGGAATTTGTCGTCGGTGCTGTCATCCCCAGCGCCCAGCCGATCCAGGTCGCCCGCCAGCCCTCCGGCGACGGCCTTCGCCGGAGGGCTGGACGACGACGATGTTGGCCTGTCCGCACGGGCCGAGGCATTCGGTTGAGCGGTCCGCGAACCGCCCGCCCGATTCCGCTGCGGCGGCGCGGAGTCGGGCGAGCTGCCACACCGCCGACGAGGTACTGATGGCGGCGCCGTTGAAGGACCGGCGGGTGCGCTCAGGTCCGCCCGGGGAACGGGCGAAGGGACAGCTGCACCTTCAGCTGCTCGCCTTGGTGCAGCGCAGCGGGACTCAGCAGGCATCGGATCCGGATCGGCAGCCGTTGACGCCGGAAGTGGCGGGCGCCTCAGAGGCAGCGGGCATCGTGCAGCATCCGTCTCCGCGCCAGGCGTCGCGGCCTTCCTTGGCAGCGACGGTGGCGATCACGAGGGCGGCGATCGGGTCGGCCCACGCCCAGTCGAACAGCAGGTTGGCAAGGAGCCCGAGCAGGAGCACGGCGGACAGGTAGGTGCACAGCAGGGTCTGCTTGGAGTCGGCGACCGCGGCGGCAGAGTGGAGTTCGCGTCCGGCCTTGCGCTGGGCGAACGACAGGAACGGCATGACAGCCAGCGAGAGGGCAGCAAGGACGATGCCGGCTACCGAGTGCGCGGCTTCACCAGTGCCCGTGAGCGCCCGGAGGGAGTCGACAGCCACGTATGCAGCGAGGGCGAAGAACGAAAGCGCGATGATGCGAAGGGTGGTCTTCTCCCGGGCCTCGCGGACGGCCTGGTCGCTGGCGGAGAACTGCCATGCCACAGCAACGGCGGAGGAGACCTCGATCACCGAGTCGAAGCCGAAGCCGATGAGGGCGGCGGAGGAGGCGAGAGCGCCGCACATGATGGCGACGACCGCCTCGATGACGTTGTAGGTGATGGTGGCGGCCACCAGCAGACGTATCCGGCGCGCGAGTACCTCCTGGTGGGCCGGGCCGGTGCCTATGGACGTGGACATCACCTAGCAGCACCCCCTCTTGTCGGCTTCGACGCAAGTGCGGTCGGCCTCGACGGCGGTGATCGCGGTGCGCAGGTTGTCGAGTGCATGACCGAGCCGGGGGTCGGCGAGTTCATAGCGGGTGCGGCGACCGACAGGTACCGCGACCACCAGCCCGCAGTCGCGCAGGCATGCCAGGTGATTGGACAGCCGGGTGCGCGAGATCCCGAGCCGGTCGGCCAAATGGGCAGGGTGCTCCGGGGATTCGCGCAGGGCCAGCATCAACTGGCAGCGGATCGGGTCAGCGAGGGCCCGCCCGAAGCGCGCCAGTACCTGGACTTCGGTGGCAAGGGTCAGCATCTCTTTAGAGTACATAGAATCTTGAATTCAGGTAATGGTGAACTGTTTGCTGCGGGGCGGTCGGACGAAGGTCTGGGGAGATCGGCATCGACGGGGCCGCCGCGGCACCGTCAACTTGGTGGTCGGGGTCCGTGGGATGATTTTCGGTCGATCGTCTTGGAGAGGGCCTGTTCGTGGAGACCGCCACCGTCGACGCTCCGTCGTCCAAGGGCTTCCGGTATCCGGGCGAGGTCATCGCTCACTGTGTGTGGCTGTACCACCGTTTCCCGCTCTCCTTCCGGGAGATCGAGGAGCTGATACTGGAGCGGGGCGTCACGGTCTCGTACGAGATGGTGCGGCAGTGGTGCGCCAAGTTCGGCCAGGACTACGCCAACCGGCTGCGCCGGCGTCGCCCCAGGCCCGGGACAAGTGGCACATGGACGAGGTTTCATCAAGACCAACGGGCGGCAGCACTACCTCTGGCGTGCCGTTGACCAGGACGGCAACGTCCTCGACATTCTCGTCCAGCCCAAGCGGAACGCGCGTGCGGCCGAGCGGTTCTTCCGCCGCCTGCTCAAGGAGTACGAGTATCTGCCCCGGGTGATCGTTACGGACAAGCCGCGCTCCCTGTGGCGCGGCGCACCGCCAGGTGATGCCCTCGGTGGAGCACCGCAGCTCTCGGTACCTGAACAACCGGGCGGAAAACTCGCATCAGCCCACGAGGCAACGGGAGCGCGCCATGCGGCGCTTCACCTCACCCGGCCACGCACAGAGATTCCTCTCCGCTTTCAGCGGCATCTCACCCCCACTTCCGGCCCCGACGCCACCTGCTCACAGCCCGTGACTACCGAACCGAAATGCACCACCGCTTCATCACCTGGCGAGAAGCCACCGGCTGCACAGTCACCGCCTGAAGACAACCGGCCCGGCAGGCCAGCATGCCCCAACCCGCCCTTCAGTCACATAAGTTGACAACACCCCTGTGCCCCCTCGGCTCACTACACACTGCGGCATACCCTGACAGGTGCCACTGACAATCGGCCCGCCTACGGGGGAGATGAGGCTGCCCGACAACGTTGCTGCAGAGGTGACGCCAGGCTTGTGGCTGAGGCTGAGGGCGGAGCGGCGCTTCGCCCGGGAGCGTGTGGACCCGACGGAGGTCGGCGAAACAAGCGAGGTGCGGCGCGCGTGGGCCGTCGCCTCTCTGCCGGAGCGCCAATCAAGCAATGAGGTCACGCCTCGGGTCTTTATTTGGTGCGGGCTGCTGGGCCTGGGGCTGCTGACGCAAATCAAGTTCTGTTGCGTCCCTTGCTGAGGAAACAGGCGCACGAACTTCAGCAGGTATCGCCATCTGTGGCGGCCATTTTGAAATATCGACGCCGGCGGAGCGGTTAAATGGCTACCGCTCTGGCAGCTGTGCGGATTTCTGAACGGTGAGCAGCCGTTGGTGCCTCGCTGTCAGCGCGCAACTCGGTAGATCAGGTGCTTAGAAGGCGCCTGCTCTATCCACTGAGCTACGGGGGCTGAGCTGCGAAAACGCAGTCTTCCAGCACTCGCCCCACGGAGCTTGTGGGACGTATGTGGGATCAGTAGATCCCACAGGATCCGTGGGACGCGAGCGCCCCAGGCGGGCCGTACGTAGGGTCTCACACAATCTTCACGGATCAGCAGCCCATCGCGGAAACAATTCTGCACCCGCCCGACGTTCCTGCTCTTCGAGTCGAGGAGGGGAAGGTGTCGGGCCTGAAGCTGTTCAACACGAAAGACGGCGTGACCGAGGTCACGCCGCGTCTTGCCGAGGTCGAGGCGGATGTGCAGGACCTCATCGAGGCGCACATGGAGACGATGCTGGGGGTGCGGTTCCTGGCGAGCGAGTACGTCATCGACTGCGTCGACGGCGGGCGGATCGACTCGCTGGGGCTCGACGAGAACAACGCGCCCACGGTCATCGAATTCAAGCGCGGCACTGACGCAGGCGTGATACATCAAGGTCTCTACTACATGGCCTGGCTGATGGACCACAAGGACGCCTTCCGGAACCTGGTCCGCGACCGACTCGGGGCCTCGGCCGCGTCCCAGATCCTGTGGAGCAGCCCCAGGCTGATCTGCGTCGCCGGCGACTTCACCCGCTACGACGCGCACGCCGTACGCGAGCACCGCCGCAGCATCGACCTGGTCCGCTACCGGTACTTCGGCAACGACCACATCGGCCTTGAGACCGTGGCTTCCGTCACCGGCCAGTCGGCGGCAACCAAGCGTGCCCGCCGACGCGCGGCCGGGCTGCCGCCGGCCCGTAGACGGGACGGAGCGATGGCGGAGCTGGCGGAGGCGGTCGACGGGGCGCTTCTCGGCCTCGGGGACGGCGTCACCCGGGTCCAGCGCAAGCAGTACGCGGCCTACCAGCGGCTGCGGAACTTCGCCTGCGTCTGTCCTCCACAGCAGACCAAGCTCCTGGTCTACCTCAAGGCCGACCCGAAGGGCGTCGACCTCGTTCCTGGGTTCACCCGGGACGTGACGGGACTGGGTCACCACGGCACGGGCGACCTGGAGGTGCAGCTGCGTACGGAGCGGGACTTGGAGCGTGCCCAGGACCTGTTCCGTCTCAGCTACGCCGCGGCGTAGTGAGCCCGGGAGTCGAAGGACGCGGGCGGGGGCGGTTATGGTCTGCGGTCGTTCGTGCGCTGCCTTTCGACGTGCCGGTCAGGTAATGGCGGTGGAGTAACAATCCTCCGGAGAATGGCGCGTTTGGCCAACCGCCGATCTGCGGCTATGTTGCCCCATCGCCTCCCCAGATCGTGGGCAACATTGCTGCGGTGGTCACCGCCCGGGAGGCTCGGTCGTGCGTTTGCAGGTCTGATGGCGGGCCGGCGTCTGGGCGCGGCCCCGTCGCGACGGCCTGGCCCCGGGTTACTGAGCGACGAGAGAGCGGATGTGGCTGGGGCTTGGAACATCGGAACGAAAATCGGCGCTAAGCCCTCGTCGTCGACGCAGACCCGCCCGCCGCCGAGCCCGACTTCCTCGTACTCCAGCCGGATGTCGTCGCTGCCCACGTAGCGCGGCTGGTCTTCGAGGTGGGGGAACGCGGTCTTCAGCGCGGCGAGGGCCGCAGCCTGCGTCTGGTGCCAGTGCTGCTCCCAGGTGTCGATGGCCTGGAGGACGGCGGACTGCATGTGGTGCTCCGTTCGGTCACCGGGCACCGGCCGAGGGGCCGGGTGCCGGGCGGGTAGTGCAGCGGGGCAGCCTCCCGGCCGGAGGATCTAACGTCGCGGTGACCTGCAGACGGGCGTCAGGGCCTGGTGGGCTGCTGGACCTGCTGAATGTCGCGGCCGTTGTGCTCGATGCGGACGGGCGGATTGTGCTGTGGAGCCCGCAGGCGGAGGCGCTGTTCGGTTACTCGGCCGGTGAGGCATTGGGCCAGTACGCCGGGCGGCTTTTGGTCCACGAAGAGCACTTGGAGCAGGTCCTGGAGTTGTTCGCCCAGGTCATGGCGGGTAGTGGCATCTGGGCGGGGGTGTTCCCGATTCGACACAAGGACGGCAGCACCAGGCTGGTGGAGTTCCGCAACATGCGGCTGTCGGACGACCGGAACGATCTCTATGCGCTGGGTCTGGCCTCGGATCAGGCTACGGTGCGGCGGGTGGAGCGGGACGTGGCCCTGTGCACTGCGCTGGTTTCCCAGTCTCCGATCGGGTTGGTGGTCATGGACACCGATCTGCGGTATGTCACGTGCAATCCCGCGCTGGAGCGCATCGACGGTCTGACCGCCGAGGAGCTGGTTGGCCGGCGCGTCCGTGACGTTCTGCCCCATTTGGACTACAAGGCCATCGAGCTCTCGATGCGCCAGGTGCTCGCTACTGGCGTCCCGATCCTGGACCAGGAGATCGTCGGGCGCACCTTCGCCGACCCGGATCATGAGCATGTGTGGTCGGTGTCGACCTTCCGGCTGGAGGACCCCAGGGGGAAGGTGCTGGGGGTGGCGAAATCGATCGTGGACGTCACCGACCGGCACCGTATGGCTGCCGAGGCACACCACGCGCGGCAGCGCCTCGCGCTCATCGCGGACGCCTCCGTGCTCATCGGCACGACTCTCGACCTGGACCGGACCGCGCACGAGCTTGCTGACATCGTCGTGCCCGACCTGGCCGACGTCGCCGCGGTCGACATCCTCGACAGCGCCCTGGACCGCCGCAGCCCGCCACGGCCGGCGCAGGGGTCGTCGCTGTTCCGGGCACTGGCGGTGAAGGCGGCCTACCCCACCGAAGCGCTACGTGCCGCCGACCCCATCGGCGACCTCGCGCACTATGGCGCCGATCGCCTGGTGACCCAGTGTGTGACCTACGGGGAGCCGGTCCTCGTCCCCCGCGTGGAGCGCAGCGACCTGTCGCGCATCGCCCGCGACCCCGCAGGCGCAGCCCTCCTGGCACGTGCTGGCCTGCACTCCTACTTGGCCGTGCCCCTGACCGCCCGCGGCGAGGTACTCGGCGCCCTGGACCTCAAGCGCATCCGCAACCCGGCGCCTTTCGACGAAGACGACCTGGTCCTGGCCAGCGAGCTGGCCGCGCGGGCTGCCGTGTCCATCGACAACGCCCGCTGGTACCAGCGCGAACGCAGCACGGCGCTCACCCTGCAGCGCAGCCTCCTGCCCCAGCACCCGCCGCACCGGCCCGGACTGGAGATCGCCTACCGCTACCAGCCCGCCGGCGCCGCCAGCGAGGTCGGCGGCGACTGGTTCGACGTCATCCCCCTACCTGGCGGCAAGACGGCCCTGGTCGTCGGTGACGTGATGGGCAGCGGCGTCACCGCCGCCGCCACCATGGGCCAGCTCAGCAGCGCCATCCGCTCCCTGGCCAACCTCGACCTGGAGCCGGCCCAGGTCCTGCACAACCTCGACTGCAGCACCAGGGGCCTGGAGCAGTGCATCGCCACCTGCGTCTACGCCATCTGCGACCCCGGCCGCCGGCAGTGGCGCATCTCCACCGCCGGCCACCTGCCACCTGTCCTGATACGAGCCAGCCTCGCCCCTCAGCTCCTTGAACTGCCCACCGGCGTCCCCCTCGGCGTCGGCGACATCCCCTTCGACACCACCACGCTCGACCTCCACCCCGGTGACCAGCTCCTCCTGTATACCGATGGCCTGGTCGAGACCCGCGACCAGCCCATCGACACCCGCCTGCACGTGCTCCTGGGCCTCCTCGCCGAACCCCATGGGGCCCTGGAAGAAGCCTGCGACCAGCTCCTACACGCCCTGCGACAACCGGATGGCCACGACGACGTGGCCCTCCTCTTTGCCCGCGTCCAGGACCATCCGCCACAGCCTCGCCCACGCAGCGGCCCTCCGTAGAGCGGAGACGAGCCCCACCCCCACTGAGTCCAGCCCTCGGTGGCGGGGCGGAGCGCATTTGGGCCATGCTGACGCGATGGACGACGAGGAATCGTTGGCGGAGTGGGCGCGCAAGCGCGAGCAACGCCGGGCGCGGAATAAAGGCCAGCTGCGGGCGGTGCCGCTCAGCTCGGGCCCGCACTGCGGGGCGCACGTCGAGCCGGACGCGCCCAGGGTGATCCAGGAGCACGACGGCACTGAGTGGGTGACAGTGAGCGTCGTGGAGAGCCTGGCTGCCGCGAAGGCGATCCTGTACCCGCCGCAGCCGGCCGAGGAGAAGCCCACCGAGTGGGACCGTCCTGCGTTGGGCAAGGGGCGGGGCCGGCATCGGCGGCCCTCCTCCGCTAAGGACAGTGACGCGTGATGCTCCTGTGATCGTTGTGGCATGAGCATTGGTCGGGTAGACAGGCGTTCGACGCACATTGTGTACGAGGGGGAGAACATGCCCGACCGGACGTCGCCTCACAGCGAGCGGGAGTTGGCCTGGAATACGCACGTGGTGGTGGCGACCCGCACGCCGTTCGTCGCCATCCTGCCGGGGCAAGATCCTGATTGCCGCATCGCAGAGGCGGTATACGACAGCAGCGCGGTGCACCACGCGCTGCGGAAGCTCGCCGCGGGCATCGCCCCCGACTCGCGCTTGGTACTGACGCTCCTGCCTGCCATGGTGGCCGCGGGGAACCTCATGTCGCTGCGCTCGTCCTGGATCCATCACTGCAACACACGGTTTCGCCTCGACGCCGCAGCGGAGGACACCAACAGCGAGATGTCCCGGCAGTACGTAACCCCTGACACTGTGCGCGCCTGGTCGCATTTCACTGCGGGGCGGGCCGCGTACGACGAGACGACGGCGGCGGTGAGGGAGTTCCAGCCGGTGCTGGCCCAGTTCTGCGGCGTGAGCGCCGGGACGCCGGGCGGGCCGGGGCGTTCCGGTCTGCGGGTGGTCTCGCGCATACGGGAGGCGTCGTGAGCGAGGGCTGGACGATCCTCGGCGTCATCCTCGCCGTGGCCATCGCGGTCATCGGCAGGGGGTTCGTGCACAGCTTGAAAGAGGGGATCCGGGGGGACCTGATCGCGCTTGGTGGCATCCAGCGTGCCACCGATTCGATGGCGCAGCTCAGTGGCACCACGACGCACGCCTTCGCGCCGCCGCTGGCGGCGGACCGGAAGTATCCGTACGGCTGGTTGTGGTGGCGCACGCAGATCGGAGCGGATGGGACGGCGGAGCGCGACATGGGGTGGGCGTTGACGTACAGGCGCGCGCGGCGAGCCGCAGGGCTGGCTGTGGACTGGAGATCGGCCGGCGGTGAGTTCGTCATCGCCCCCGACCGCACCGGATTGTCCCTCGCGACGCGCGACGATCAGGTCAACCGCCGCTCTGATCAGGGGCATTGACCCTTCGATGACTACCGCTTGACCACGAACGGGGGCTTGAGGGGCGGCCGGGGCTTTCGGGACGGCGGGGATCTTCTGCTCGGGCGCGGACGGCGTCTTGGGCTTCGCCTGGCCCTTCAGAGCGCTGTCCGGCGCGGGCGGGTGGGAGGAGCCGCCGGCCGTGGGCAGTCCGGCCCCGTACACGATGCACGGGCGGTCGCCGCCGGATGAGACAAGGTCGCCGCCCTTGGAGTGGCGCCACCTGAGACATGCTCATGTCATCCTGGACCGGGCGCGATCCCTACCAGACACAGCAAAGGCCCCGCACCGAAGCGCGGCCCGTCGCCGGTCACTCCGACCAAAAAAGCCCCGGATCTTCGTCCGGGTCGCAGTCCTCGAACGGGTCGAAGGCGCCGGGGCGACATAGTCACCAGCTGCGTTCACGTAGCCGCTCGGTACGTGCTGCCGCTCCGTCGCCCGGCGAACCCGATTCGAGATCAGCGACCGGCGCACCTCGCGCGCCTCATCCGCGGGCAACTCCGCGCGCAAACGGCGAAGCAAATGCGCCCGCAGCGCACGCTTAAGAGCGACCGAGGATAGGTCCGAGGGTTGCGGAAGCCCAGGGATCTCAGAGGGCGTTAAGTCCGTTTCTGATATTGGCCGCGTCCGGGTTGTTCGAGGAGCCCTTGGCGGACGAGTCGGCTCAGGCGGGAGCGGGTGACGTTGATCGAGGGCTCGTCGGTGGGCAAGCCAAGGTGTTCGTACAGATCGCGGACGCGGAACACCTTCCCGGGGTACTCGTTGAAGGCGGTCACGATGCGCTGGTAGACGGTGGCGCTCTGCGCGGCGCGCAGCCCGCACCGCTCCACCGCCTGGTCCAGGAGGGCGATGCCGGCCTCGTTGTCGTGCGCGGAGGCGGGCAGGACCACCACGCCGGTGATCAGGCCCAAAACGTCCACGGCGAGCCCGCGCTTCCTGCCGGGCGTCTTCTTGTTTGCGTCCAGTCCCGTCGTCGTCTTCGGCACCCCGGCCGCCACGCGGACGGACTGGGTGTCGATGATCACCAGGGACGGGTCCTCTAATCGTCTGGCCCGCTCCCGCACCTGGCAGCGCAGGATCTCCTGGATCCGTTGGTCAAGGCCGTCCTGGCGCCACAGGGTGAAGTAGTAGAACACCGCAGACCAGGCCGGGAGGTCGTGCGGCAGGAGCCTCCACTGACAGCCCGTCCGGTTCTGGTAGAGCAGCGCGTTCACGACCTCGCGCAGGTCGCAGGAGCCCGGGTCCCCGGTCGTCGACCGCGCCACCCGCTCCTGCTTCCACGCGGTGACCAGCGGCTCGATCAACGACCACTGCTCGTCGGACAAGTCAGTTGCGTACGGCATCCGTTCCATGCCCGCGACCCCATCATGCACACGACATGACATGAGGACGGAACTGTCCCATCACCCACGAACGGGCGACATCAGACCATCCCGAACGGGACTTAACGCCCTCTCAGCATGAATATGCCGATCAGTTGGGCCGCACGACGACCAGTACCACGAACGAGCGATCATGAACCGAGAGGGAAGGGACGTAGCGCCCTTTCAGGGGCTGTTGCCGCGCGGAAGGCGCTGGGGCTCACGCCCCGATGGCGTTTGAAGGCGGCGCTGAAGCCGAAGGCATCGGCGTAGCCGACAGACTTGGCGATCAGAGCGATGGAGGAGTCGGTGTCGGACAGGAGTGCCTCGGCCTCGTCCATACGGCATTCGGTGAGGTAGGTCAGCGGCGGGCGACCCATCACCTCGGTGAAGCGTTTGGCGAACAGCGCTCGGGAGACACCGGATTCGGTGGCGAGCGCCTCTACCGTCCATCCCTTGGAGGGCCGGGCGTGGAAGGCTTCGAGGGCGGGGGCGAGGACCGGGTCGGCCAGGCCGCGGTACCAGTCGGGGGCTTCCGAGCCCGCCCGGTCGAACCAGGTACGCAGCGTACACACCAGGGCCCAGTCCAGCAGTCGGTCCATCAGAGCCTGGGAGCCGGCCGAGCGCAGGGCGGCGTCGGCCGCGGCCGTCTCCAGCCAGGCGCAGACCTCTGTGCCCTCGTTGATCACGAGTACGGGCGGCAACGCGCGGAGCAGTCGTTCATGGCGATGGCCCGAGGCGCGGTAGGCGCCCACGATCAGTGCGGTTGCTCCGTCCGGTTCGTTGCCCCAGCGGATGCCGCCGAGGTCTTGGGCAGTGCATTCGGCATCCGCTGCGAAGCACGCGATTTCGTACTCGATGTGTGGGCGGTCGAGGGTGGCCGGCTGGTCCACGAGGTGAAATGTGTCGGGGCTGCGCACGATGGCCGTGTCGCCGACGCCGACCGCTTGTTCGGCACCGTCGGGCAGCAGCAGGATGCCACCGCCCCGCAACACGCTGACCATCGTGAGCGGGGCGCCGTCGGCGAAGCGGATGGTCCAGGGCGCTTCCAGCACGGCGTGGCTGACGACCGAGCCCTCGGCCCGGATGCCACTGAGCAGCGCACTCAAAGGATCCACGGATGTCATCGTAGACGAACTCCTATGCAGCGGAGCGTTTCTCCCATGGATCATCTAATTGATCACGGGTGTACTGGACTGGTCGAACTGACCGAGACCAGCCAGGAGAAACCGTGTCGCACCGCAGCAGCGCTGCCAGGACCGCCCTTGTGGTCATCGCACACCATCGGGCCGATTCCCTCACCGCGCACACCGCCCGCCGTACCGCCGCGCGACTCGAGACCGCCGGATACCGCGTCGACCTGCTCGACCTGCACGCCGAAGGGTTCGACCCGCGGATGAACGTGGCGGACCAGCCTGACTGGGGCAACCGGGAGAAGCCGTACTCGGACGAAGTCCAGGCCCATATGCAGCGTGTTCTCGACGCCGATGTCGTCGTCGCTGTGTTCCCCGTGTACTGGCAGAGCGTGCCCGCCCTCCTCAAGGGCTGGATCGATCGCGTGTGGAACTACGGATTCGCCTACGGCCGCAGCAAGCCCCGCCTAGCGGGCAAGCGCATGCTGTGGCTGGGCCTGGCCGGCGCCACCTCCGACGACCCCATCACAGAGGGAATGCAGACCGTGCTGGAGACCAACCTGAGCGAGGGCATCGCCTATTACTGCGGATTCTCCTACTCCTCCGTCGCCCTGCTCCCCGACGCCGAGGAGCGCCCGCAGCGCATTGATGCCGAGGGCAATCTGCTGGTCGGCGACGCGGTTGCGGGAGCCGAGCGCGAGGCGCAGTATGCCGAGTTCGACCGCCGCGCGCGGAAGGCCGTGGAAGGGTTCCTTACGGCGGAACTGGTGGCGGCCTGATGACGGGCGCAGGATCCCGCGCTGCCAGGTGCTACTCAGCCCCAACCTGATCGACACGACGGCCCGCATCGACGAAGCGGCGATGCGGGCCGGACGGGGCTCTCTACCAGAAACGGACTTAACGACCTCTCATGGCGATGGAAATGCTCTACTGGTCCTCGCCTGTCATGTCGGACGATCTTCTCTGCGCCATCAGCGCGGGCGCACTCCGTCGATGACGAGTGTCAGCAGGCGGTCGGTTTCGGCCGCGCCGTCACTGTCGTGTTCGGTGGCCAGCGCAATGGCTCCGACAAGTTTGAGCAGCTGGGTGATGGTGACCTCGGGGCGTACGGCGTGCGCTTGGTGAGCGCGCGCGAGTAGTTCGCTGCCGGCGTTCACGATGAGCGTGTGGCAGGTGTCCCCGAGCGTCGGATCGCCGGCCCCAGGCATCAGAGCTGCCCCCAGGCCCTTGTTGGTTACGGCGTGTGCCCCGACGGCGTGAAGCCAGGTGACGAGCGCGGCTTCCCGGTCAGGCTCGGTCGCGAGGTCGCGCGCCTTGGCGCAGAGGGTCTCCACCCGGTCTCTGAAGACGGCCTCCAACAGCGCCTGCCGGGATGGGAAGTGCCGGTGCAGTGTGGCTGAGCCGACCCCGGCATGGCGCGCGATCTCCTCCAAGGAGGCTTCAACGCCGTGCTGGGCAATGGCGGCCCCGGCGGCGGCCAGGATCCGTTCATAGTTGCGCCGCGCGTCGGCGCGCATGGGACGCCTGGGCGAGGACGGCACGGTGGCGTCTTGGGACACGGGAGCTCCTGACGGCTTGCTAACCGGGGTGGTCCTCCATATCGTATCGAGCGTTAACCGGAGGGCCACCCCATTTACGGGTGTGCCCCTCCCCGGTGTGTGCGACATGCAGGAGAGACAGTGGAACCAACGGACAAGACCGTCGTCGTGACGGGCGCGACCGGCCTGCAGGGCCGGGCAGTGACCAGGCATCTGCTCGACGGTGGCTGGCAGGTGCGCGCCCTCACGCGCAATCCGGACGGCGCGCCGGCCAAGGCCCTGGCGAGCACCGGCGCGCAGATCGTACGCGCGGAGATGGAGGACATCTCCTCTCTCGTCGACGCTGCCGAAGGCGCCTACGGGCTGTTCAGCGTCCAGCCCACGGTGGGTTCACCCGGTACGGAGGCGGGCTTCTCCGCCGAGGACGAGGTCCGCTGGGGAAAGAACATCGCCGAGGCCGCCCGAACCGCCGGCATCAGGCACCTTGTCTTCAGCTCGGTCGCCGGCGCTGACCGCCACGGCAGTGAGGCGTTGCCCCGGAACCTGATCAGCAAGTGGCAGATCGAGCAGCACCTCGCGAAGCTCGGCCTGCCCGCCACGATTCTGCGGCCGGTGTCCTTCATGGAGAACTACACCGGTGAATACGCCCTGCAAGGCGGCAACCTGGTCTCAGGTATCGCACCCGACGTTCCGCTGCAGATCATGGCCGTGAACGACGTCGGCTTCGTTACCGCCCTGGCCTTCTCCCAGCCCCAGGAGTGGATTGGGCGAGCCATGGCCTTGGTCGGCGACGAACTGACTCCGGTACAGATCGCCGCGCACATCGAGACGGCAATCGGGCGCCCGCTTCCGTACGCCCAGATCCCGATAGAAACCATCCGCGCCGTCAACGAGCAGTTCGCGTTCGCCCACGAGTGGCTGAACGAACGCGGTTACCGCGCCGACATCACCGCTATGCGGCGGATCCACCCCGCCGCGATGGACTTCCGCACCTGGCTGGAGCGAACCGGTGCAGCCCAGATCACGGCATTCCTGAACGCCCAGGATGCAGAGGGACAGGACGCATGAGCGGTGAGAGGCCCCACCTTGGACGTATCGGCATCTGGGCCGGCGAACTCGACGACTGCACGGCTGCCAGTGTCCGCGAGGCCGTGACCACGATCGAGGAGCTCGGCTTCGGCGCCTTGTGGTTCCCCGAGACAGCGGGTCGGGAAGCGATGGCGCAGGCCGGGATCCTGCTGTCGCAGACCCGCCGGATCGTGGTGGCAGCCGGCAGCACGGACATCTACGCGCGCGACCCGGTGACGACCGCCGCCGCACAGCGCACCCTTGAGGAGGCATTCCCCGGACGCTTCCTGCTCGGTCTGTGGGACAGCCACCCCAGCCTCGCCGAAGATATCCGCGGCCACCGCTTCGGCCCCCCGCTGCCCACCATGCGCGCCTACCTCGACGCGCTGGACACCGCCCCGTTCGGGCCGCCAGCCACGGGCCCCTCGCCCCACCGTGTGCTCACGGCCCTGGACCCCGGCATGCTCGCACTCGCCGTCGAACGAGCCTGGGGCGCAAACCCGTTGGGCATGCCGGTCGAACACACCCGCAACTCCAGAGCAGTGCTCGGACCCACCGGGCTCCTGGCCGTCACCCAGCTGTGCGTGCTGGGCCCGGACCGCTCGCACACCGCCGCGCTGGCTCGCACCACGGCAGCAGCTGCCCTGCCCAACCGTCGCACCCTGCTTCCAGACCTGGGGTACGAGAACGTGGACTCGCTCGACGACCGACTCGTCGACGCGCTCGTGGCCCACGGCACCGCCGAGGATATCGCCCGCCGCGTCCATGAGCACCTTGACGCGGGGGCCGACCACGTCAGCCTCCACCTCCTCACCACCACGCCCCACACCCCGCCCACACAGCAGTGGAAGCAACTCGCAGTACACCTGCTGCCCTGACCCGGCCCGGGAACGTGGCGAACAGGCGCGGCTCTGCTGTTCTCGCCGCCCTGTTCGCCGAGCAAGCCGAGGAGATGCCTTGCCCTGTCGTGCCGTCATCTCTCTTTGAGCCTCTCTGGGAACAGTTCTCGGCTCTCCTGCCCGAGCGACCCGAGTTCGACCCCACGCATCCGCTGGGCTGCCACCGTCGACGCGTTCCAGACAGGATGGTGTTCGGACTGGTTGTCGAAGCGCTGGTACACGGCTCCGGATACGAACGAGTCGCCACCGCCGACTGCTCGGACTGGACCATCCGCAACAGGCTCAGAGAGTGGAGCAACCTGGGACTGGCACACGAACTGCACCGCATCGCGCTGACCGCCTACGACAAGATGATCGGACTGGAGCTGTCCGAGCTGCCTGTCGACGGCTGTCACACCAAGGCCCCGTGCAAGGGCGACAAGGCAGGGCCGTCGCCAGTCGACCGGGCCAAGCAAGGGCTCAAGCGTTCCACCCTGGTCGACGGCGGCGGGATACCGCTCGGCCTCGCCTCAGCCAGCGCCAACCGGCACGACTCGGTCCTGCTCGAACCGACCATAGAAGCCGCCAAGCACCAGGTCGGGAACCTACCCACCAATGCCACCGGGCATCTCGATTCGGCCTACGACGGCAAGCCCAGCCGCCGGATCCTCGACGACCACGGCCTCATCGGCGAGATCGCACGCAAGGGCGTGCCCGCTCCGATCCAAGTCGGCATGCGCTGGGTAGTTGAACGCACCCAATCCTGGATGAACGGCTACGGCAAGATCCGCCGCTGCTTCGAACGCGATGGCCGAATAGTCGACTTCTACCTCTACCTTGCCGCCGCGTTCGTCACCGTGCGCGCCTTAATTCGACGTGCAAGAAAGCTCTACCGGTGGCCGAGCCGCCCAACTGCACGTCGCCTGAGATGACGCCTAACCTCGGTCGCCCTAAGCCGGAGCATCAGCACGTAGCGCGAGGGGTGAGCACGGAAGTAATCGACGTCCTCGTCAGTGATCCCCGCATCTTCGAAGATCCGCCGGAAGACGATCGCCCGGCCTTCCCTGCCGATCACGTGGTTGAGCAGATCGGCGCTGGCGCAAAGATGCCGGGCGATCTCCTCCTGTTCGACGCGCGACAGTTCCTATTCCGCGACGTCCTCGCGAAGCGGCCGGATCACAGGCGCCTCCGGTATCGCCGCCAGCCACGCGGCAACCTTCGGCGACGGCGACGACAGATTGCCCCGCAGCCGTACGTCAAGGCTCTGCGTCGTCTGCCCCACGTAGCGGACCCGATCCGGGTATCGCCGGTCCTACAGGCCGTAGACGGTCCCGGTGAACACCAGCTCGGACGGGTCGAAGCCGTCCACAAACTCAAGCCCCCAGTTCATGAGGGACACGGTAGGGGGCGTGCGCATGACGGCCTCGCGCCGGTCGCAGCCAACGACGACGAAGGCCCCGCACCGAAGGGCGGGTCCGGGACCGGAGAGACGGTCAGGCGACGGCGTTACAGATCGGGCAGGGCTGCGATATCGCGCGGGGTGATGTGGAGGGCGTGGGCCAGCTGGTGCCGGGGGCCGGTGACGGAGGCGGTCACGGCACCGGGGTGCGTGGGGTGCGTGTCGAGGTGGACATGCACGTCGGTGGAGGGCGGTGGCACGACGGGCTGCTCGCTTCTGCCGGTGGCCGGGCTGGGCCCGGCCACCGGCGCATTCGGGGTCAGTGGGAGATACGCGAGGGAGACGGAGCTGTGGTCCGCGGTGGGCCTGCTCGGGGCGGGGCTGCTGCTCTGGCAGGCTGAGGCATGGAGGCCGGCGCGGGTGAGGTGGCGTGGCGCCAGCGGGTACGTACGGCACCCAGGTCGGCCAGGGCGCGGCGGCTTCCGGCGATCAGCTGGTGGGGGGTGTTGGCCGGGTCGTCGGTGTAGGCGGTGATCCGGGTGGCGACGGCCTGGGCGCGGGCGAGCAGGGCTCGTTGCAGGACCTTCTCGCCCCAGTACTCGGCTGAGCCGACGGGGGCGGAGACGAGGGTCATCAGGTCGCCGGGGGCGGGGCCGCCTGTGAGGAGGCCGCGGTGCTGGGCCTCCCACAGCACGGTGACCGGATCGACAGGATCGCCGCGGTGGACCAGTGAGGTCAGGCACTGCCACAGGGAGGCGTGCAGGGGTAGCGCGAAGTCCTCGGGCATCAGCCACCGCATGTCCTTCAGCTCTGCGGGGTGTGCGGTGGCGGTCGCGAGCAGCAGCCGTTCCTCGTCCAGGGCCTCCTCGCCGCTGTCCCTCGGTGGCGCCTCGGGCAGTACGGTGCGGGGGAGGGAGCCGGGGTGCGGGGCGAACTGCCCGGAGAGGTTCTGCAGGAACCGTCCGAGCGTGTCGGCCTGGGCCAGCGTGGTGGCGGCCGGGTTTGGAAGGGTGGCGTCGGTCGCGGTCTGGGCCAGGCGCTCGGCGTGCATACACAGCATCCGGCGGGCATGGTCGGCCCGGATCATCCGCGCGTACGTCGGCGCGTGCTGCGGCCAGGGGCAGACCTGGATGAGGGTGTGGAGGTAGGAGGCGGTCAGCCCGGGTGCTTCGGGGCGTGCGGCGTCCAGGACGGCGGTCAGCCAGGCCACATCGGTGCGGTGGGTCTCGGGGTCGGGCGGTGGCACGGTGCCCATGGCTGTGAAGAGGGCACCGTGGGCGTGGTTGCTGAAGTGGTCGGCCTCAAGCGGGCTGATGTCGGTGAGCCGGTGGGGGGCTAGGAGGAGCGCGCCGAGCAGGGACTGCTCGGCGTAGTGCACGGGCTGCGGCGGGGGCAGGTCGTCCAGGTCGTCGTCCTCGTACGGGCGGGTGGGGTGGGGCATTAGGCGGCCAGGGTGAAGTCGTCGGGGGTGAGGGTCTTGCCGAGGTACGGGGCGAGGAGGTGAGCGGCGAGCCGGGGCGGCACCGCGTTGCCGACCTGGCTGAAGACCTGGCCCTTGTTGCCTTGCCAGGGGTAGTCGGCGGGGAAGGTCTGCAGCACGCCGGCCTCCTGCGCGGTGATCCGGATCGGATCCGGCGCCGGGGCCGCGCCTATGTCGTCACTCATGGGCTCGGCGACCCAGGTGCATTCGTTGGCGCGGTGGCCGAAGAACAGCGTTCCGGCCGGCTCATTGACTGCGCGTATGGTGGCGTTGGCCTGGTTGTTGCTGCGCAGCGACCATGACCAGCGCTGGGCCTCGACAGCGTCAGCGGGGCGGGGAGCGCCAGCGGTACGGCTCTCCTCGCGGCCGGTCTGCTCGCCCTGTCCCGCGTTCGCGTGGCGGCTCTTCAAAAAGACACCCGAACCGGACGGTTGAGGCTTCCAGGCGCCGCGCTGCCGGGCGTCTGTGAGGGTCTTGCGTGATCCGGAGGGGAAGGGCTCGGGCCCGCCGCCGGGGCCGCCGCCGGCGCACACGGTCGGCACGGGACGGTCGGTGGCGCCCCAGCCGAGGGCCTCGGCCATGGACACCCACCGTGCGCGGCCCGGCCCGAACAGCGACTCGGGTTCAGCGTCCCTGGCGTGCGTGGGCGGCGGGGGCTCGACGGTCCGCGTGCGGGAGGCGAGCAGGATCGCCCGCCGCCGGCTCTGCGGAACCCCGTAGTCGGCGGCGTTCAAGGTCCCGGTCCACACCGAGAAGCCCCAGCTACGGAGGATTGCGGCGTACTGACGCCACAGCGGCAGCACGTGGGGGACTTCCTCCATGGCCACCCATTCCGGCTGGCCGACCGTGTTGAGGGCGTGCAGGTAGCGCATCGGCTCGGCAGCCAGAAGGGACCGCTCGTCACGGCAGGCGGCGAGGATCTTCTCGCGGGTGTCGCGGCCCTGGGCGAGATCGGTGACGGCCTGGTGGACCAGGGGCTGGTCGATGAGCCCAAGGCGCTTGCCTGCCATCGACCATGCCTGGCAGGGAGGGCTCGCTATGAGCCCGACGGTCCTGCCGAGGAAGGGCGAGACCGGGTACAGCGCCACGTCGGTGCGAATGGTCAGCTGGCCTGCCGCGGCACGGGTTTTGCAGGCCCATTCGTCCCATTCCATGCCCACGTCCCGTGCGCCGAGAACGGTCAGGGCGTGGCTCCATCCGCCTGGACCCTTCTGTCGGCAGAGCCTGTGTCCCTCGGCCCGGTGTCGCTTTGAGCGGCGGTTGGGGGTGTGGTGTCGGGTCTTGTCATCGTGTCGCTTTCGACTGCAGGTATGTGCGGCTCTCGTGATGAAGGTCACCTCCGTGAGGTCGGGGCGGTGGAAATGTCAGCTGCATGAGCCGATAGCACCGGTAACTGGGCGCCGGGGAAGCGTTGTTATCTTCGTGTCGGCCGTGGTCTGCTCGCGCAGACGCTCGATCTCATGCTGCTGGGCGGCAATCCGGGACAGCGCGAGTTGCTTGAACGCCTTGAGGTCGGCGAGTTCGGTATCGCATTGTTCGAGGCGCTTCTTGAGCGCCTCGTTGGCCTGCTTGAGTCGTTCGATCTGCGCGGCCTTTGGGTCGGGGATCGTTCCGGCCTGGCGAAGGGTCGTGAGGCGCCGATCGAATTCCTCGGCCAGATGCTGGTATGGCCCGGGCTGTGGGGTGCTGTCGCGGTTCTTCTTCGGGTAGAAGCCCGTGCGGGGCACCTCGGCCATGCGGGCGAGGGTCTTCAGGTCGGTGCTGCCGTCGGGCGGTACTTCTCCGCTGAGTAGGCGTTCCATCGCGGCGCGTATGGCTTGCTCATTGCGGGCCCGGGTCTCTGCACTGATGCGTGCCATCTGGCTGGTTTCTCTTTCACGTGGTGGCGTCGATGGCGGCGAGGACTGCAAGGTCGCGGTCCAAGTCGGTCTGAAGCCGGGCTTTTTCGGATTTCTGTCGGCGGGCGATGGAGCCGATGAACGCCTGCTTGGTCTGGGTGCTGGTGGCCCAGACGGGCCGGTGGCAGGGATGGTGGGTGGCCTGGGGACAGCGCGAGGAATCACACATGCCCACCAGGGGCTTCGTCGCCTCGGGGGTGCCGGCCAGTTTCAGGCACAGTGCCTTGGACGGGTCGGTGAACCAGCAGTAGTTGGCCACCCCGAGGTGCAGGACCTCGGCGCGGGCGGCCAGGAGGTCGCGGACCTGCTGATCGTTGTCCACGACGACGGAGTCCTCGGCGCCCGTGCGCGCGAGCTGCCCGTCGACGCTGGCGAAGAAGTCGATCAGGTCACGAGCACCGGGGCCCGCGGGGAGGTGCCCCTGCTGGTAGCGTCGGAACTCGGTCAGGACGAGGTCCTTGTTGCGCTCGTTCTCCTCGGCGTTGACTTCGGCCAGGAACTTGGCCTGAGCGCCGCCTGGACGCGCCGCGTAGCCTTCGGTTGTGACCACGGACAAGTGCTTGAGCTGCACTTTTGCTGCCAAGAGGCCGCCGGGCCGGTAGGCGATTTCCAGGGCGAGCGTGCGCCGCAGCATCCGTGCGGTCAAGGGTCCGTCGGGGATGGGTGCCAGTCCCAGTCGCTGGCCCGCGGGTCCGTTCACCCAGTTCCGGAACGTGGTGAAGCGGGTGCGGTCCAAGGGACCGGTGACCAGCGGGTCGCCGATGTCGGCGCCATCGCCGAGGAGTTGTTCGGCGACCTCGGCCGCGTCATACGCTTCCTTGACCACGACCCACTCGTCCGCGACGCCGCCCAGCGGCTTGTCCTTGACGACGCGGCTTGCCAGCTTGTAGCGCACCAGTCCCGGCCCGGCTTCCACGGGTGGGACGCGGCAGCCGACGTTCATCTCGCGCAACTCGCTCTGGCGCATCCCGGACAGCGCCACGATCACCAGGTGGGCGGCGGTCTTCACCACCTGGGTCAGCGTGCGCAGGTCCCGCTCGGCCAGCGGCAGCGACCACGACACCGCCCCTTGGCCGTCGGCCCGCTCCATCAACGCGGCATCACTGCAGAAGGGTTCGGCCACCCCGGCGTCGTCCACGGCCTTCTCGATGGCGGAGCGCATCTGGCCGAGCAGCTGAGGGCCGAAGTTACCCTTCCCTGCCTCGTGGGCGATGGCACGCAGGTTGACCCTGGCCAGAGGGTCCTCGTTGCCCAGCCCCCAGGTCCGGATCTTGGTCCGGGCGGGAAGAAGGTGAAAGGGCCGGCGGTCGGTGACATGGCGGCGCAAGACCTCCTCCAAAGCGGCCGGGTCGGCGAGCGCGGAGGACGGCAGTGACGTCCGGGCGGCATCCTGGTGCCACTTGGTCTCCAGCTCGCGCACCAGGTGCGGAGCGAGGGCGTGCACGAGGTAGAGGGCGGCGGCCAGCAGCGGCTGGAACACCTCGTCCGCCATGGGCTGGGTCTTGTTCTCCGCCGGACCGGAGTCCGCGCCGGCGACCTCGTTGGCGGTGTGCCCGGCGAAGGGCCGCAGGCCCTCGCGGTAGCGGTCGGTGGTGAACAGCTCGCCATACTGCACCAGGCCCAGGATCGCCGAGGCGACGAGCTTGTGGACGCTCTCTCGGTGCGGGGTCTTCGCGCCGTTCGGGCGGTGTGTCGCCCGGTACTGAGCGAACGAAGTGCAGTGATGTTCGGTCACCTCGTCCAGGTGCCGGACGCCGCGGACTGTCAGCCAGTTCAGCCAGCGGACCAGCTCCAGCAGCTCCGCGTAGATCGTGCCGATCGCCTTGATACTGCGGTTGGCGTGCGGCAGCAGACGCACAGCCTCATGCCTGGGGGCCATCTGGGCTGCGGCGTACTCCTTGGCCACGGTCTTCCACCGCGGGTTGGTGATGCGGGTGAAGTCCAGGCGCCGGGCGCACTTCGCCAGGTAGGCGGGCATGCCGATGACCTGGGTGAAGTCCCAGATGTCGTCCTCGAACACAGAGCGGGGTGCCCCGGTGGGAAGCGTGAAGCCGACCAGCCGGCACAGGTCGGCGCCGGCGAACGGCGACGCAGCGTTGCCCGCGGGCTGCGAGGTCGGGCGGGTGGGCGTGATCATCGGGTGCTTTCCTCCGGGTGCAGGGGGATTTCGTCGTCGGTGTCCGCGACCTCGGTGGCGGCCCGGGCGAGCTGGGCGGGGTCGTACTTGGACAGGACCTCGTCGATCCGCTGGGCGTAGTGGCCGAAGACGGCCATGAACTGGGCGGCGGGTAGCTGCTGCCACTGGCGGGCGAAGAATGCCTTCATCCGCAGCAGGTTCACCGCGTGCGCGGGCGTGAACAGCGCAAGCGGACACAGCAGGCAGACCCACGGACGGGCCGGACACGGCTTGCCTTTGGGGCCGTGCACTCCCGCGAGCGGGTCGGCGCAGGACGCCACGAACACGTCGCGCTGCCCACCGACCAGCTCGGCGATCGCTGCCTCGTCAAGCTCCAACTCGCTGACGAGCTGGGGAAACTGGTCCGCGAAGAGGGCGATGTCCTGCTCGCTGAGCACCATCGGCGGGCGGCTCCTGCGCAGCAGGTCGCCCTGGGCCTGTTCCACAATCTCCTCGACCGAGTTCTTCTGGGCCGTCGTCATGGCGGACAAGTAGTGATCGCCCTCGACGGCCGGGGAGTGGTTGGGGTCGATGGTGGAACGGCGGCTGCCGAACCACGAACCCCGGTCGCGATGCGACTCGAAGGTCGTGCGGATCACGTGGCGGTGGAGGCGGATCACGGCGCCGTTCGCATCGACCACACCTTGATCATTCACCCACTGGGTCAGTGTGGTGCGGTAGGGGCGACTGATCCGCCAGGGACCTCGCCGGTAGGGACCTGAGGCGGTGGGCTCGAACCGCAGCCACAGCCCCTCGCGCAGCTCGGGCGGGCAGTGCACGCGGAGCAGGGCGGAGTGCTCGAGCCAGCGCTCCAGCAGCCGCACGGCCTTCTTCGACAGGGTCAGGCTCTCGTGCGAGGTGCGGCCCTTGAGGTATTTCAGCAGGATGGTGGCCTGCCCGGCCCACTCCAGATCCTCGACGCCCAGGTCGTCGATGCCGTCGGGCACAATCCCGGTGTAGACGCCGAACAGCAACTGGTAGGCGAGCATCACCCGCGGCCCGGGGAACAGAGCCTGGCGCTGGATGTGCACGGGACCGATCCGGTATCGCGCCTGGCTACTCGTCCAGCCGTCCTGTGCCCCCAGTTCGGCTGTGGTGGCGGGCCCGTGGTGGACCATCTGCCAGCAGATGTTCTCGTGTGTCCAACCGTGCGCGTACGGATCCTGACCTGTCTCGGCTGCGGCTCGGGCCGACCAGTGGGCCGCCCAGGACTCCTTGATGACTCTCCGACAGGCATCGGCCAGGTTCTGCCAGGCGACCTCGTCATAGGGATCGTGCGGCTCGTAGCCGGGGTACCTGTTGTAGAGGCGACCGCCCACCAGTGCTCGCACATCCGGGGCGAGTACGCCGGTCTCCGTGTCCAGGGCCGCCAGGAGGCTACGGCTCTCCGCCTCACGTCGGTTGCCGGCCGACCACCACAGCTACGCGAGCGTCGCGCGGGTCAGACCCGCCACACCGCCCTGATGGCCGCGCTCGGCGAGCGCCGCCACGAACCAGTCGATCGTGCCCTTGTGCTTCTCCAGTGTGCGGTGCGAGTCGCCGTTGCCGTGTGGGTGCATCAGGTAGACCAGGCCGGTCAGCAACTCCCGGGTCAGTACCGGGTTGAGGGCATCATCGACCTTCAGCACCGACGTGGTGCCCCGGGTGAAGGTGCAGGACAGGCGCAGTGGGTTCTCCAGGATCTCCGCGGGCATCAGATATCGTCGTCCCCGTCGAATTCGTCGTCGGCTTCCCGCTCCGCCTCAGCCAGCAGAGCGTGGTCATCGCCCGCACGCTCGTAGGCGTCGCGGTAGATCCGGGTCGTATCCAGGCGCCGGAGGTAAACCTCCGTGGTCAGGACGCTGGAATGGCCGAGCAAATCCCGCAGCACCATGACCGGATCGGTCTTGCTCAAATAGAGAGCCAGGGCCGCGTCCGCGTCGGTGTCCTTGACGAGCTTCGCCGCCTGGGCGTAGTAGCCGCCGACCAGCCGCTCCAGCGTCCTGATCGCGAACGTATGGCGGCACCGGTGCGGGGCGGTGTGGGGAAACCGAGGCTCGAACCGCTCCCGGATGCGCTGCGAAGTGCGCTTGAAGACGGTGTTCCAGTCCAGAAACGGGCTCCCGTCCGCCTGCAGGGCCAGCAGCATTGAGCCACCGCCCGGGGCCACCAGCAGTCGGCGCTCGCGCGGCGTCAGCTCAGCCCAGGCCACCCGTTCCCCGTTGACCCGGCCGCCCAGTTCGTCAGCCTCGGTCACCACCAGCGGGTCACCCCAGCGCGTCGGCGGCTGCCACGACGAGCCCATCGCCGCCAGCGCGCGCTGCATCCGCATGTACTGGTGCAGTCGGGCCAATGCGTCATACGTCGTCCAGGTGGTGCGGAACTTCCGGCCTTTGGTGATCCCGGCCGGCACCGGCACCCGAATCGGCAGCGGCGACCGCCGCCGCGGCAACGCCGGCACCTCGCACGGCAGCAGATGCGTGAACTCCTGCCGCCGCATCCCGTTGGACAGGGCGAACCCGCCCACCGCCGCATTGCGCGCCGTCGTCCGCCCCCGGTAGCACGGGTCCTCGCTGCCGTCCGGGCACAGCCCTGCCAGCCCCTGCAGGAACAGGCCCTCGAAGTCCTCTTCGAAGTACTTGATCGTCACATGGGCCTTCGGCATCCGGCGCTTGGCCAAGTTCACCTGCCGCATCCGCACCCGGTCGCCGTACATGGTGACGGCTTGCTTGTACGTGAACGGCACCGCACTCGCGTACTGCTCATCGAGCGCCCATCCGTACAGGGTCGACAGGATGCTCATGTGCTGGTTCCAGGTGGAGGCTGCAAACCGCGCTTCCACCGGGCCGATCGCCCGATGCACGGCGTACGCGCTCAGGCCGCGCTTCAACTCCGCGCGGGCGTCGAAGAGGCGGATGCCCCGTTCGGCCAGGAACACGGTCCAGTCCCGCGCGACTCGGGCATAGGTCTCCCACGAGCCCGGCGCCGGACAGCCGAGCGCTGGGAGTTCCTGGAGCCACCGGTTGAGCACTGTTGTTGCGCGAGGGCCAGCTGCGTCTTCGAAGCGGAGGTCCTCGTCGATCAGTACCGGCATGCGCTCGGGGATGGTCGGCTGGCTCGACAGCCCCCAGGACTCCCAGTCGGTCGGTGAGAAGTACGTCATGAACATCTGCGAGACGGTACGTATGCGACTCGGGTAATCGCAACGCGCAAACCCGCAGGTCAGAAGGGGCGGATCCCTCGAATGAGACATGACCACTCTGCCGACAGAAGGACCCGCAAAAAGGTCCAGGATGGTCAAGAAGCCAGTCCAAAGTTCTCCTGCACCGGCTCAACCTCACCGCGGCAGGCCCACGGGGAACAGCCGTCGATGACGCCGCTTTCCAGCTCGTCCAGGTCCTGTGCGGTTTCGGTGAGTTCCTGTTGTATCGCTGCCCATTCAGCGGCGGTGACATGGTCGATGGGGGCATCGCTGAGGGGTACGCGGGAGCGGTGGAGAAATGCCTCGCCCAGCAGTGTGTTGCCGGTGGCGTTGGCGCGGGCATTCCCCTTCCGGATCGCCGCGTCGAACTCCACGACGTCTGCCCATTCCTCCGGTGAGGTGTCGCGGATGCGGCGCCATTGGGCGTTGCCGTGATATGGGCAGCCGAGGCAGCTCGATTTCGGGGTGTCGGCCAGCCCGAGCGATGTCAAGTAGCGAATGCAGTCACTGCGTGACCAGTCCATGTCGATGAGGGGGTGCCGGTTGTGCATGTACTTGACGTCGGCGTCCTTCGCTCGATGGAATTCGTCGGTGGAAATGCCCGCCCACTGCTCAACGAAGATGCCCTTGGGAATGCGTGTCGGATACGGGTAACCGAGCAGTTCCCGTACCTTCTTCTTGATCGGCTTGATCTTGTACTCCCCGGTGCACTGTCTCCGGGTCATCCCGGCCTTGCCGTCCTGGTTAAGGATGTGTAGGGGCATGCTGGCGAACCGGTGATCGGGGTCCAGGGCGTCCTTGCGAATGTTGCCGGAAGAGACGCGCAGAACAGGAATTCCTGCCGGGTTGGCTATCTCGCGTTCCAGGCGGTCGAGGTGGGAGTACACGGCGTGGGGTTCCCAGCCTGTGTCGGCGAAAATTGCGTAATCGACCTTCGGGAGTATCCCCTCGGCCGAGAGGGCGAGCATGGCGCTGGACTGGATTCCGGCGCCTAGAGAAATGCACTTGAATGTGGGGGATGCGGAAATGGTTGCGTCCTTGCGGATGAGGCGGGGAGGGGGCGGAGGGTCAGCGCCGGGCAGGCGCTGAGGACGGCGCGGCGGGCAGCACGGGGACTGGTGTCGTTGCGAGGGTGGTGCGGGCAGTCAGGGGCACTCGGTTGACTCCGTCGGCGAGTTCGTGCAACGCGGCTGTGGCGCTGGCCAGTTGGGCGTGGATCCCGTCGGGCAGCTGGCGCCAGTGGGACCAGTCCCGGGCCCATTCGAGGATGTCGCCTGCGCTGTGCAGTTGGCCGGAGAGCCAGGCGAGGGCTGCTGCCTGCTGGTCGACAGTGGCGCGGTGTGATCGGCTCAGCTGGTCCCATGGCCCCGGCATCGCGCTGGATGCGGCTTCCAGGCCATGGAGCCGGGCGTGCAGCAGCGAGCCGAAGGTCCTCGCGGTCGCCTTCCTGGCGGTGAAGCGCTCGCCGGTGCGCGGGTGCGGGTCGAGACCGAGAAGGACGTCGTCCGGGTCGATGGCCGGCGAGATGAAGTCGGCCAGGACGCGGGTGATGTCCTCCGGGGCGGGGTCGGGACCGGTTGTCACCGCGGTCGGGGCGGCGGGCTGCGCTGCCGGGGGGTGGGGCAGGGCGAAGGCAGGGCTCACGTGGCTGATCTGGTCGGCGAGCTGGCGTATCGCGCCGGCTGCGTCTTGCAGCCAGGCGCGGGCGTGCCTCGGCAGGTGCAGCCAGTCCTGCGTGCGGTCGAGGAGCTGGGCTGTGCTGGGCAACTGGGAGGCGAGGTGGGCGACGACGGCCTCCTGCTGATGCTCGGATGTGCACGCGAGGGCTCTCAGCCGCAGCTCGTCCAGGTCTGAGGGCAGTGGAGCGGGATCGGCGGGTCGGCCGTAGAGCCGGGCGTGCAGCGTCGCGAGGTAGTGGTGGATGGATCCGCCGCCGCTGCGGTGGTTGAACAGGGAGGCGACCCGTGGCCGGGTCTTGTAGCCGATGAGGACGTCACGGATCGCGATGTCGGGAGCGATCATGTCGGCCAGGGCGCGGGCCAGTTGGTGCGGGGTGGGGTGAGCGGGGTGCGTGCGGATCTCCAGGCAGAGTGAGGGGACGGGGCGGCGCGACCGGGAAGGATCGGGCGGTGGGCCGCTGCCCGCAGCGGCGTGGGTGGCTGTGTCGCCGGTTCCAGGGCGGTCGCAGGCGCGGGATGCGCAGGAGGCTCCTCGCGCCTACGACCGCTGGTGAACGAGGTGGTCGCGCTTGGTTCAGGCAGCCAGGCCGAAGTCACCCTTGTCGATGGCCCGCTGGGTAATGGCGTCGGACGCGCGCTTCGAGGCGGCGGACAGCTTGTCCGCGCCGGGCTCCTTGTACCAGGGGCACAGGTCGAGCATCGCGACACGCATGCCAGTCGCCAGGGCGATGGCGGTGCCCTTGGGCAGGGCGCGGATCGCGTCGGCGGGCAGGATGCGTTCCTGCCGCATCGACACCGATGTGGACTTGCCGGAGTCGGAAGTCGAGGTGGAGGTGGTCTCGACGTCGTGGTCGCCGATCAACCTCGACAGCTTGTCGGCGAAATCCGGGTCGTCGATTCCGGAGCCGATGACCTTGATGGTGGAGGCGGACCACATGGCGTCCATGCCGGTGTCCCCCCAGACCTTCTGGCCTTGGCGGTAGGACTGCAGGATGGTGATCGGGATGATGCCGCGCGATCCCAGGTGGCTGTACAGGTCGGGGAGATCGCTGATCTTGCAGACGTTGGCGGCCTCGTCGAGGATCGCGAGCATCGGCGGGTCCAGGCGTCCGCCGGCGCGTTCGGCCTGGGCGGTCGCGGCTCGCATCACGGAGTCCGCGCACGCGGCGATCAGCGCCGAAGCGCCACCTCCGCCGTCCTTGGACAACAGGTACAGCGTGTCCTTGCTGGTCACGAACTCGCTCGGCTTGAACTCCTCCGCGTCCTTCTGCGGGGTCACCCACGCGGCGATCCCGGAGTTGAGGAGGGCCGCGGCATACTGGCGGGCCGTCTCGTAGATGCCGTCCCTGGTCTCCGGCGGACCTTCCACGGTCCCCTTCAACTGCGCTGCGACAGCGGCGTGGCCGTGGTCGCGCAGGATGTCGAGCGGTGTGCGGTCGGCGGGGAAAGCCAGCCAGGCCATCACGTCGGTGATCGGCCGCTCGTCGAGGGCTGCGGCCAGGAAGAGCTGGGAGAGGATGTTGGATCCGGCCTTGGACCAGAAGTCGCCCTGTTGGGAGGCGTCCACGGACGCGGCGAGGAAGTGCCCGGCGAGCCGGTTTGCCCCGTCGAGGGTCTTGGCGCCGGCCAGTGGGTTCCACCACATGGCGCGTTCGGCGTGGGCGATCTGCTGGGGGTCCATGGACCAGGTCCGGCCGACGGCTGAGCGTGCTTCGATCGTCGCGGTGTAGGCGTCGCCCGCGGCCTTGTTGGAGGTGAGAAGGACAGGGCCGGGTGCGGCCAGGATGGAGGGGATCGCCAGCGACGTGGTCTTGCCGGAGCGCGGCGCCATGATGGCCACGGCGACGTCTTCGTACCCCATGCGGACCTCGTGCTTTGTGCCTTGGAGGTTGCCCAGGAGGATGCCGGTGTCGGAGGCGTTGATGTGCTTGGTGTCCTTCAGGCTCGGCCGCAGCGAGCGGGCCTTGGCGGTGATCGCCTTGGACATCAACGGCTCGATGTCCTTCGGCGTGGCCATCCCGGCGATCTTCTTCCGGCCGCTGCCGCTTCCCTTGTGGCGTTTCCAGAGCAGGGCGGCGCCGAGGCCGAGCGTGAGCAGTACGGCGATGGGCAGGATGCGCGCGCCGATCAGCAGGGACGTTTCACCGGTGTCGGGCCAGAGCTGCTCGGGGTGCAGCAGGGCCTGAACGGGCTGATACGGGGCGCTGGTTGTGGAGTCGGTGGCCCAGGCGGTGACGTTGCCGCCGAGCCAGGCGAGGTTGGTCAGGGGGACGGCGACGGCGAGAGCGCCGAGAAGGACGCGGAAGGCTATGTCGTAGCCGTCGATGTTCTTCGGGGTGGAGGTGGGCTGAGGCAAGAGGGCGGTTCCAGGGGCGGTGGGGAGAGGGGCGCGCGGGGTGTGCGGTCAGCGGCTGCGGCGCTGCTTCGGTAGGCGGGTGACAGGCGGCGGCGCGGTGATGCCGGCGTGCCGGGCTGCGAGGTCGGCGACGCGCTTGTCCAGCGCGAAGGCGATGGCATCCGCGGGCAGTTGGTGGGTTGTGCGGCGGATGCAGCGGCTGGCGGAGGGAGGCAGCCGGAGGGGATCGCGGGGCAGAGGGGCCTTGTCGGCGAGCGCACGGGTGAAGGCGGCGATCAGGTGTGGCGGGGTGTTGCCGTCGAAGTACGCCTGCCAGATCAGACCCTCGGGGTCTTCGCTGACGAGTGCTCGGGCGAACCAGCAGTTGGAGCCGCTGTCGGTGAAATGCTCGACATGCGCGATTCCATCGGGCGAGGTGAGGCCATCGTGGTCATGGCCATCGCGCCACCCGGCCAGGCGCAGAGGCTCGTACGGATCAGTAGAGGGATCCGATGCGGTGGCGGGATCGGTGAGGGTGTCGGTGACGGCGGCGATGATCTCCACCGGGGTTCGGGCGTCGAAGCGCATCGACCAGGCGGGCCAGTCGCCGATACGGGCGTGGCGGACGCTCCACCAGGGCTGGTCGGGGTCGATGCGCAGCATCGTCTTCTGATCGGGGCTGATCAGGATGACCCGGGGCATCAGCGGGTCGTGCCGGTGACTCCAGCCGCCGGCCCGGTGCAAAGGGACAGTGATCTGGGCGGGATCTCCGCCGCCGGCCAGGTAACGCGGTGCGACGAAATCCATGTCGACGGTTTCGGGGGAGGCGGGCACGGTCACCTGCGCACCGAGGTGGTCCGTCCGGGCGCGGGTACCGCGGTTATGGTCGGCGGCGGCGCCAAGAGCGACGGGGCGTGCTGGGCCGCGGCGTTGATGTCGACGATGGCGTGGCCGTGGGTAGCCCAGTCGTCCAGGTAGCTCCACGACTCGGCGTGATGCTCGGCGAGGGCGTCGTCGAAGGCTGGGGTGCCGGGCCGGGCATCGGCAGGCAGACTCTCTCGCGCCCGCTGCCATTCCTCGTGCAGCGCGTCCAGGCGGTCGAGCGCGGTGTGTAGGACGCCGACTTGGTACCCCCGGTACCCCCAGCGGTTCTGCACCGTGTGGGCAGGCAGGTGGGCTAGCTGCGTTTCAGCCGTGGCCAGCAGGTGACGGGCGCCGGCGCGGATGGTCTCGAACGCCTTGGCGGTGTCGGCGTCGCGCTGGGTCTGGCGGAGCCCGTAGGCGTGGTCGTCGTACGGCCAGCCGTCGGGGTCGGTGTGCTCGTCGGAGTAGGTGTCCCAGGCGTCGAGGATCTTCTTGCTGTCGCGGATGAAGCCGTCGAGGTGGTGCAGGTACGCGCGGTGAGCGGTGGGATCGAGGGAGATGGTGAGGTGTCCTATCGGGATCAGCTGCGAGCGGCCGGGTGGGAGGTGCGGGCCGTCGCGGTCTTCGGCCGCTGCTGCTGGCGGCAGGCGGCGCGTGCCTGCGCGCGGTCGGCGTCGAGTCGGGCGGTGTGCGCCTCGACGACTTGCTGCGGGGTGAGCGGGCTCGGCCGCTGCACGACGCTGTGGTGGGCGGTGCGGTCGTACATGCCGTGCTGCAGCGGCGCGTCATACGGTGAGCGCGGTGACGAAGGCGTTCATCAGCTGAGCGTGTGCGCGCCCGTCGATCCGGGCGTGCCAGAGCCGGGGCCCATCGAGGTGCCGTATCCCGAACTCTGCGTACCAGCCCGGCCCGGTATCGGTGTGCTCGGCCCGCAGCCGCCACCACGCGGAGGTGGCGGCCGGTGGGCCGAACTGCAGACTGTGCCGGCCGGTGGTCGAGGCTCGCCGGCACGATCTCGGGGCTCAGCGGGTCGGACGCGCGGACCATCCGGCTGCGGCCAGACCGTGGGTGACGTGGCGGGCGTCGGCGGGCCCGGCCAGGTGCCGGGGGCGGGTCTCGAACCGGATGGTGCTGTGCGGTTCGTTGGCGCGGGTGGGGATGTAGGGCCGGCTCATCGCCCTGGGGAATCGGCGGGGCGGGCGCCAAACTGACCGTACAGACGCCGTACATCCCAGTGCAGGACGTGCCAGTCAGTGACGTCCTGGGCGGCTTCATGAAAGGCGCCGACGGCCTGGCGGGTCTCCTCGCTCCAGGGAAGCGTGGCCTGCTGGGTCACGATCCGCGTGGCGGCGCGCAGGATGTCGCCGAGCACGATCGGGATGCCGCCGGTCTCGTGCAGCAGCGGTACGAGCAGCGGGAGGGTGTCAGCGAGTGAGGGACCGGTGCGGAGGTAGTCCGCGAGATCCGCGAGGGTGCGGGTGGCCAGACGGACTCGGTCGGGCGTGAGGGCGTCAGGAACGGGCTCAGGGGTGGAGCCCTTGGCTGCGAGCGACGGCGTGGTGCTCACCGAGGCAGTGGGCGGGCGCTGCCCCGAGGGTGTACATGTGACGTCCGGAGCGAAGGTGCGGAACTGCTCATCGAGACCGTTGAGGTGGTCGACCAGTACCCGCAGCGTGTCGAACGCCTCGTCGCTGATGCCCTGCAGGTCTTCGGCGTAGGGGTCCTGCGGGATGAAGTCGCCGCAGGTGTTGCCGATTGCTTCGAAGATCTGGGTGAGCCGGCGAATGGCGCCGTCGTGGCGGTCGACGATCGGGGTGAGGACGTCGGCGATGTCTTCCGGGCGTTCGGAGTGGTCGATCTGCTGGCTGAGTCGCAGGAGTCCGGTGGTGATGGCCTCGATGTCGCGGGGGGTGAGGGCTTCGGGATGGGGCAAGTCGGTGAGCTTTCGGAGAGAGGCGGTGGTGCCTGGCGGTGGTCAGCGGCGGGAGCGTGCGCCGGAGGCGGCGTACGGGCCGGCTGCCGGTGTTCGGCGGGGGCGGGTGGTGGCCCAGGAGTTGCGGGCCCAGGTGGCGGCGCGGGCTGCGGTGATGCGGGTCTGCTGCCAGGCGCTGAGCTGGTCGGGCTGGACCGAGACGGACGTGGTGCGGATGCGGTTGGAGGGCGGGACGTGGCCGCGCGGGCGCATCACCGGCTGGGGGTCGGCCAGGGCGGTGGAGAACGCGGCCACCAGGTGCATGGGGGTGGTGGAGGTGAAGTTGGCGTCCCAGGTGCGGCCGTGCTCGGTGCGGGCCCCGGCCCACCAGTGCGCCTGGCCGGGCTGGTCCTGGCGGAACTGGAGCCAGGCGCCTCCGTCCGGGCTCATGGCGGTGAAGTGCTGTCCACGCTCGGTCGCCCAGCGCTGCTCCTGCAGCGGCGCCCAAACGTTGGGGGCGTGCGCGGAGCGGGGGCGGGTGAGCGCGTCGGTGAACCCCGCGACGATCTCGACAGGGACCTGGCGGCTGAACATCACGTGCCACGCGTCCTGGCCTGAGGTCGCCTTGCCGGAGATCGACCAGCCGCCGGGCTGGATGAACGGGTCGTACCCGATGCGGACGGACTTGTCCGGGCTGTCGAAAACGAGCGGGCCGCCGGGCTTGGACTTGTCCTTCCAGCCGGAGGCGCGCAGGAACTCGGAGACGTGCCGGATGTCTCCGCCGCCGGCTAGGTGGCGGGGCTCCACCAGGTAGTGCTGCTCGGCGTGTTGGGCGTTCGGCCCCCACCCGGTCCACTGCTGCTTGTTCTTCATCGGCGCCGCCGGGTGACGACCAGAGCGGAGGCGGTCGGCTGGGCGACCGTGGGGGTGGCGGTCTGGGGCGGGTTGCCGAGTCGGCGGAAATCGGGGGCATGGTCGTCGAGTTCGACGCACAGTCCGCCCAGGTCGTTGGCGGCGCGGCCCAGGGCGAGCCACATCTCGGGTGGGAACGTGCCGCGTTCGGCCTGGGTCTTGGTGGCGCGGGAGCCGTGTTCGACCAGCGTGGTCAGTTGGCCCAGGACGCCCTGGTCGGGGTCGAGGACGGTTCCGAGGATTTGGGCCACTTCGTGGGGCGGGGCGCTGGGCAGGTAGGCGGCGAGTGCGCCGAGGTTGCGGGCGATGTCGTGGGCGAGATGTACGGGGGGCGACTGCTCGGTCATGAGCCTCCTGGAGGGGCGGGCGGGGTTCCTAGCTCGGCGGGCGGAAGCTGTCGCGGTGAAGGACTGCGCCGTGGCGTCGGGCTTCGCCGAGGGCGGCCTCGGGACGGCCGTCGGCCAGCGGGTTGGTCCGGTGGCGGCTGCTGACGGTGACTGCGCGCAGGTAGCGGCGGAAGAGGGCCGCGGCCAAGCGGGGCTTGCGGCTGTCGGTGATCGGAGGTGGCATGTGGTCGGCTTCGGGGATGGGCGGGCTCCAGGGGAGGTGAGGGGTCGGCCCCGGGGCGGGGCCGGCCAGCTGTGGTGGTCAGAGGGCCAGGGGCGCCGGTGTCGACGTAGATGACGCCGTCGGCATGGTCGATGAGCACGTCGACGGCGTGCTCGTCGGCGAGGATTCTGGCTGTCAGGGATCACCGTCGCGCGGGTGCGGCGGCACGGCTGTCGGCGGGCGTCGCGGGGCCTGCAGGGTGAGGTCGTGCGGGTGGGGTCGGTGCGCGGTGGTTGCGGATCTGCGCGACGGCATTTCGGTAGGCCGCTGGGTCGAAGAGGTCGTCGGGGATGTTGACCACGTATCCGGCCAGGAGCAGTGAGGGGACGGCCCGTGTGGCGAGCTGCTTCTTCTCCTCCTCGCTCAGGTGGCTGGGGACTTCGTGCCAGACGTAGACGGGGCCGGCTGTCACTTCGGTCTTGCGTTCCAGGCCGAGGCTGTCGAGCAGGGCGAGGAGCTTGTCCGGAGCGCTGGTGGGGGTGTCGGCGTGGATGGTGTCGCTCAGGGGTTTGCGGTAGATCTCGACGTCGGTGCCTTCGTCGTCGGCGCGGTTTCCCACGTGCGGGTTTCTCCTGTTTCCACGGTGGCTATCGCCGCCGAACAGGCGGCCTGGACGGGGATGTTGCTGCGGCTCGCCGTCGGCGGGTCATCGGGACCGGGCTGCGGAGGTGACGGCCGGGGCGGGCGGGGTGACCGAGGTGGTGTCCAGGGCGGGCTTGGGCTGGGGGTGGCGCATGCTGACACCGACGCCGAGCGCGTACAGCTGCGCGCCCGCTGCCCGGACGGACTGTGCCTGAACGGCACTGTCGTCGCCGGACAGGACCAGTGCCGAGTGGTCCGGTGTGTAGCAAAAGCCGTTGTCCCGCAGGACCTGGATGACATCGGGGCGCTCCGGGGTCTCCACAAGCAGGTTCCGGTCGGACCAGATCATGGTCACGTGCTCGGGCTCCGGTGCGGAGACAAGGCGGGAGGCGTTGTGCTGGACCTGGGCGCGGGCCTTGTCGTACCGGGGCAGCAGGTCGAAGGCGATGTCCTCGGCGGCCCGGTACGGGTCGTCGGGCACCGCGATGCCGTCCGGCTCCCGCACGTCGCGGAAGGCTTCGGGGTGGATGCCGGCGGGGGCCATGGCGCCGACGAGGAATTCCTCGCCGCTGCGGGGGCGTGCGATGACGTACAGGCGGGTGCCGTCGTCGCGGGTGAGCACGGCGTCCTGGCCCAGGGCGTACTCGGCGAGGGCATGGGCGACCAGGTTCAGGTCCCAGACGTCTTCGGCACGGGCGAACTGGTCGGTGTACTGCTCGTGCAGGTGGTGCTCGCTCGTCCAGGTGCCGGGGAGTTCCTCGGCGAGGGCGGCGGAGAACGATGCGAGATCGGGGATGTCGTGGGGGTGGGGCATGTGTTCCTCGGGGTGGGGTCAGCGCCGTCGCGCCGCCGGGCCAGATGTGGCGGGAGGCGGGCTGGGGGTGGTGGTGATCCGTGAGGTTGGCGGGCAGACGCAGACGGCGGAGGCTTCGGGCTCGTCCGGCGCGACTTCGGCGCTGCACGCGGTGCGCTGCGGATGAGGCTCGTGCCGGTCGGCGAGTTCGTTGCGTAGGTGCGAAAGGTCGGACCGGATGACGTCCAGACGGCTCTCGGCGAGGTAGCGCAGCCGGCGGGCGGTGGCCGGGTCGGCGCTGTGGCCGAGGTCCTGGCAGAACTCGGCGGTCGCGGCGAGCACGTCGTCGAGTGCGGCGAGGACGCCGTCGTGGGCGGCGGTCAGTTCGGTCAGCGCGTCGGCCACCTCGTCAGTGGTGGTCGCCGCGCGGATCCGTTCGGAGAGGTGGGCCACCGAGGCGCCGAGCGGGAGATAGTGCGGCTCGCGCAGCTGGGTGTCGAAGTCGGGGTCGCAGTCGACGTGGTAGCGGACGGCACGCAGGCGGGCGACGGCGCGGGTGGCGAGACGTTTCTCCTCGGCTTCTTCAAGGCCGGTGGGCAGCCGGTGGTAGGTCTCGTGAGGTCGGACGATGGGGACGAATCCGGTGCGCTGAAGGATGCTGTGGGCTTCGGGGTCGCCCCCGCGGGCGAGGACTTCCCCGGAGTGCGCGTCGCGTCCCAGAGTCACGATCCGGTCGGCGAGTGCCAAGGGCGTGACCTTGCGTAGGGCACCGCACCGGCGTGCAGATGCGGCAGTCGGTGGCTGAGATGCGTGCTCGGCGCGGAGCGCGATGGTGCGGTCAGAGGGTTCTCCTGTGGGATGTGTGTGGTGCTGTGGCAGGCGGGCTGGCGACCGGCGCTCGTTGCTTGGCGCCGGGCAGGTCGGCGGCGGTGGCTTCGAGGTCTTGCTGGATGCCGTGCAGCCGGCGGGCGATCAGCTCCAGGCGGTGTCCCGCGGCGGGCCCGTAGGAGTGGGGCAGGTCGTCCAGGCGGTGGGCGGCCTGCTCGACGAGGCCCCGCACGCTGGCGATGGGCCCGGTCTTCTCGTCGGCGAGCTGGCACATCAGATTCGCGAGTTGTGCCGCCACACTCGCAGGCGACTGCGTGGCCGAGGGGTTGGGCAGCTCGGTGTGGCGGGCGGGGGGACGAGCGGTGTAGGTGCGATGGAGCGTGGGGCGGGCCGGCACAAGACCGAGGTCGGATTCGATGCGTCGGCATTCCGCGGCCAGGGACTGGTGGAGATTGTGGTGGTGTGCCCATCGGCCGTCGAGGCGGATGAGGTTGGCGATCAGATCGAGTCGGCCGGGTTGGGCTTGCAGGGCGACCCAGCGGCATGCCTGCGCGTCGTCCGTGGGGGCGACGCCGGTGGCGTCGGCGAGGCGGTGGGCGATCTGTGACCACTCCGGTGGGGTGAGCTGACGGTCGTTGGGGTGCAGGCGGACCGCGACATGGAAGATCGGCTCCTGGAGGCCGCCTGGGCCACCGGTGCCCCAGGGGAACATGACGGTTGGCTCGTCGAGGTGCTCCCACCAGTCGGCGAGCATCCACGCGCACCGATCGTCGTCGGCCAGGTCGTCCTCCAGAGCCGAGCGGGCGACGATCAGGTCGCCGAGCACGTCCTGTTCGGCGATGGGGCGGCCCAGAGCAGCGGCGAGGGCCTCGACGGCGAAGTCGCTGTTCCTGTGGATATGAGGAATCACCGGCCACCTCGGACGTCGGCTATGTGAACGAGCTGGTTCAGCGCGGTGGTGGAGTACCAGCCGCAGTCGATCTCGGTGTGGGCGTCGGCGAACTTCGGGAGCAGGTAGTCCTCCAGGGCGCGCAGGTAGATGAGGCAGTCCGGGCAGCGCCGGGAGAGGTGGACCATGTAGCGGGGGTGGGCGGTGATGAAGGTCTGCTGCCCGCCGTTGGGGTCGCGCAGCCGCCAACCGTCCTCGTCGGTCGGTGTGTGCCAGGAGGGGGTCACCACCGTCATGGCGTCGCCCCACAGTTCGCCGCCGGCGACGCCCTTGAGGATGACGACCTGGTCGCCGGGCCGGAAGTGGGCGTGGGTCATGTCCCGGTCGGGTGTGAGGACGTCGGCGGGGGCGTAGGGAGGGCGGGTGGCTTCGGGCACAGAGGGAGTCCTTCCACGAACAGCGCGGGTGGCGGTGGGAGGATCAATGGTCCGGACGATCCCCGGTTTCGCTAACCGGGGATCGTCGGGTATAAGCAGCCCTCGCCCCGAGGCATGGGGGCGCGCGGGGCGCTACTGGAAGGGGTTCTCGGTGCCGCGGTCGTTGTCCGTGGCCGCGTCGAGAAGTTCGGGGAGGTCCGTGCCTTCGGCGTCCCTCTGATCGATCCACCACCCGGCACGGGTGATCGTTCGGATCTTCTCTTCCAGCGTGGCCCAGTCGGCCTCGTCCCAGCTGCCTTCGGTGACCAGCGCGGTGTAGGAGGCGGTGACCAGCCGGTGGCGGGAGCGCGCGCCCCAGTCCAGCGCCTTCTCGGGTCCTTCGAGCGGCGGCATCTCGAACTGCTCAGCCCACTCGGCGGCGGCCTGCTGCTCGGCGGCACGCTTGGCGGCGAGCCACTCTTCCTTGCTGGCACTGTCGCCGTCACGGGCGGCCTTCCAGCAGTCGGTGCAGTCCTTGCCCGCAAGCCAGCGGGCGAACCCGGCCCGCTGGTCGGCGGGACGGTTGGACAGGTTGTGCGTCACGGTGTGTCCACAGGCGTGGACAAGTTCCCAGGATGTGCGGACGGCCATGGGGAATCTCCTTGCAGATAAGGGGTGTTCAGTGAGCGGCGTGAGCCGCTGTGCGGCGGTGCCGGCCCCTTCGGCGGGCTGTGGCGCCGGGGACGGCGAGTCGGCGGCGGGCGCCGACAAGGACGGCGAGGGTGAGCGCTGCTCCGGCGGCGGGCAGCGCCGGGCCGATGCCGGGGCGTTCGGCGAGAGCGCCGGCCAGTGCGGTGCCGGCGGCCTGGCCGGTGCCGACCGAGGCGATCAGCCAGGCGTACGCCTCGGTGGTGGTGCCGGGTGGGGCGAGGGCGTCCACGGTCAGGAACGCACTGGTGATCACGGCGGTGAGCAGCAGGCCCGGCACTGCCGCCAGCACCGTTGCCGAGACTGGGCCGGTTGCCGCTGCCAGAGGCAGCCATCCGGCGGCGAACAGGACGGCTGCCGCCAGGAGTTGCTGGGTAAGAGTGCCGGGCCAGGTGCGCCGCCCGTACAGGAGTCCGCCGAGGAGGCTGCCGGTGGACAGGGCGGCGGGGATCAGTCCGGACAGCAGGTCCATCCCGGTGCGGTCGGCGAGGGCGACGGCCCAGACGTTCATCGCGCCCAGGGCGAAGCCGACGCCGCTTATGGCGAGGAACAGCCACCGCAGTCCTGGGTGGTGCAGCGGCCCGAGGGCGCCGGTGGGGCTGGTGGCGGGCGCTGGCCGCCAGTTCCGGGAGGGCGCGGCGGTCAGTACGACGGCGGCACCGACCAGGCCAAGGGCAGCGGTGGCGCACATCGCGGTGTGCGGGCCTGTCGTCGTGGACAGGGTGGCGACCAGCGGTGGCCCGGCGACGTAGATCAGTCCTTGGGTGCCGGTGTCGAGCGCGAGGGCGGCCCGGCGGCGCTCCTCGTCGGGCAGGACTGCGGGCCACAGGGCCCGCAGTCCCGCTTCCAGCGGTGGTGTGCTCAGCCCGGCGAGCGTCACGAGACCTGCGGCAACGCCGGGTTGCGCGGCGGCGCGGATCAGTGGCAGGGCCAGCAGGCTGATGGTGGTGATGAGGACTGCTGCTGAGGTGACCAGAGTCTGGCCGCGCCGGTCCACCATCCGGCCCAGGGCTGGCTGTCCGAGTGCGGAGGCCAGTCCGTACAGCGCGCACAGCAGGCCACCGGCGCCCAGAGATTCGCCCTGGTCGGCGGCTAGGAGGAGGATCGCGATGGGCGCCATGCCACCTGGAAGGCGGCCGATCAGGGTGCCCACCAGCAGGCGGGCGACATACCGCTGGCGCAGCAGCGGACCGGAGCCGTTGCGGGAGCGGTGGGTGGCGGAGGCCAAGGCGAAGGGGTGCTTTCCGTGATCGGGTCACCCCTGGGCGCGGGGTGCTAGTGGTGGCGGGCGGCGCCGGTGACCGCGGCCACCGCGGGGCCGGAGGGAGGCGTCGTGTTGAGTGCCGGTCGCACGGCGGCGTTGGTGAACTGGGGGCTCGGGGTGCGGTGCGGTGGCAGGACGGTGACGGTGGCGCCGAGGTCCTCGGCCGCGGAGTGGACTTCGCGGGTGAGGAAGTCGAGTTGCCGGTCGAGGGCGTGGAGTCGGGCGGCGACCTGCCGGCCCTGCACGGTTTCCAGGGCGTTCGCGAACTGGCCGGCCGTATGCAGGAGTTCCTGCAGGCGGACCATCGGGCCGGCGTCGTATCCCTGTTGCGTGGCGCTGAGCAGCGCCTCGGAGACATCCCCGGCGGCGCGGGCCTCGACGACGTCCTGGAGCAGCTCTTGCAGGGACACCTCGGGCGCGGGCTCCGGACGGTTGAAACGTGAGGCGTCCGGGCGCAGGACTCCGGGCGGGACTGCTCGCGGCAGCGCCTGCCCGGCCGCGTACTCGTCGGGGTAGTGCCCGATTACGTCCCAGCCCGGCGCGTCAGGGTCTCCGACGAGGGCGATCACGGTCGAGGTGTCGTCCTCGACCAGGTAGGCGAGTGTGATGCGGCGGCCGTCGGCCGCGTACCACGACTCGATCAGGTCCAGCTCGCCCCGTCGCTGCGTGGCCTGGGCCATCTTGGTCCACCTCTGACGTTCCTCGTCGGTCAGCTCGGGTTCGCGCTGGTAGTGCTGGTCGGCGAGGTCGGCGGCGATGCAGCCGTGATCTGCCCAGGCGGCCAGGTGGGGCCACGCGGCCGTGTGTTGCTCGCGCTCGGCGGTCGAGCCGGGGGCGGCGGGGCGGTCGAGGATGCGGACGATTTCGCCGTGGGCGGCGGCGAGGGAATCGAGCAGGGCTCGCCAGGCGGCGATGTGCCGGGCGGGCGGCAGCTCGTCGAGGGTGTGGCGGGCCGCGTCCAGCAGGTGGCCGGCGTGCGGGACGAGGTAGGTGGCGTATGCCTCGACTGCCGCCTGGTTGCGGCGGGCACGGACAGATGAGGCGGCGTAGTGGTTGAGGGTCCGTCCGTAGCGGTCCCGGGTGGTGTCGAGCGCTTTCTCGCTCTCGCGGTCGATGACGGCCATCCGGAGCCGAAAGTCGCGGGCATGACGGGAGAGTTCGGTGGCCGTGGGGATGTCGGCTATCGCTGCTCCTGACGGTCGGTTGTCAGTGGCCGGCCCGGGGCCTGGGTGGAGCGAAGCGGCTGGGTGCCGGCATTCACCGGGACCGCCCGGTCGCGGAGGACGCGAGGTGGACGGTGGGTGCGTAGGTGGGCTTCGGGGGCATCGGCCGCGCAGAGGGTGGTGAGGTGGTGAGCGCTGGACCGCGCTGAGGCGACCGGCCGGCGGCAGCCTGTGCGATGCGGCTGCGCCGCTCCATCAACCCGTTGGAACGGACAGGGCGCGGTGGGCTGGCCGAGGCTGCGGGGTCCAGAGCGATGTCGGCGTGCACGGCGTAGCCGTGGCGGCGCAGGTCGTGGATGGCCTGGCGGGTGCGGCGGGGGCCGTCGCGCTCGGGCTCGGTGAGCCGGAAGAGGCCCGGCTGGTCGGGGACGGGCTCGAACTGCTCCCGATCGAGGTACCAGTGGGCCAGATGGGCAGGCATGGAGGAGGTGAAGGCAGCGACGAAGCCGTGCTGCTCGTGGGTGCCGAAGGCGAAGTGGGTGCCAGGATCCAAAGGGGCTCCTTAAAGGTGGTGGTGCCGCAGGTCAGCGGCGTGGGGAGGGCCGGCCCGGCGGGAGAGCCGGGGGCGGCGCCAAGACGGCAAAGGCGGGGCGCTGTTGCGGGGCCGCCGCTCGGGCCTGGCGCAGGAACGATTCGCCGTGGGTGAGCCAGATGTCGATAGCCGGCCACGTGCGCGTGTTGCGCTCCGGGCGGGTGAGCGGAGTGCCGCAGGCCATTTCCTCGCGCACCGTCTCGGCGTCACGAAGGGCGTCGGCCAGCTGCGCGAGAGCATCGGTGTCCCCCGGCCACGGCGTGGCAGTGGGGCGGCACCGGTCGAGCAGCGCGGGAGCGTGGTCCAGGACGGTGCGAAACTCGCGCCAGGCGCTGTCCAGGAACTGTTCGGTCGCGGCGCCGAGCGCGTCGATGCCCAGCGGGGTGGCGTCGCTGTACCGGCCGGAGGCGACCATGGCCGTCCAGGCGTCGTGCTCGGTGCGGATGCGGTCGAGCGCGCCGGCCACGGCCGCGGTCCGGCGGGCATGGACGGCCCGGTCGTACGCGGGGAGGTATCGCTGCGTGATCACCTTCGCCGCGCGGCCGGGGATGGGCGGAAGGACAATGCTCGTGGGGGCGTGGGGATCGCCGTAGCCCTCTTCGAGGGACTCGGGCGCGAAGGCGCCGAGCAGATAGCCGAGTGGGTGGCCGGGGCGTTCGACGAGCAGCAGGGTCGTCCCGGAGGTGTCGGTGAGGGTGGCGGCGTACGGGATGCGGGTGGTCTGCACGGCGCGGCCGAGTTCGCCGTTGTCCCACAGCCACGGCACGAGGTCCTCCTGCCACACGGGGTGGGAGTAGATCTCGACCGTCGCGTTCCACTGCCCGGGCAGCAGGCGGGCGATGTCGCGGGCGGCGTCGCCGATGAAGCGCCGGCTGCTGGTGGAAACGCTGGTGCGGTGCCGCTCGGCACAGCGGATCAGGCCGGCCACCGTGGCGCGAGAGGCATCCGGGTCGTCGGCCACAAGGCGGTAGACGCCGGCGTCGCCACGGCGGAAGCCGGACTCCTCCAACGCGGTGTGGGCCCAGCGGTACTGCTCGCCGCCCGCGATGGCGACGATACCGGCATCCCGGCTGTGGCTCAGGACGATGTGCGCGTCAGCCACGGGCGAGAGATCCGCAGGTGCGCAGGGCGGAGCGCAGGCTGAGTCCGTAGCCGTGTGCGTGCGCGCGGGCCGCGGCTTCCAGCTGGTCGTAGGACGCCTGCTGGGTCATCTGCCCCGGGTGCTTGCGGTACCGGTACACAGGCCGGCCCAGCAGAATTCCAGGGGCGAGAACCGCAACGCCGACGGCCGCGCAGTAGTCCTCCCCTTGGACGAGTCCGCCCATCGGGGCTGCTCGTACGAGGTCGGTGCGGGCGAGGATCGTGGTCGGCCCGATCGGGATCGTATCCTGCGGCCGTGCCCAGTAGTTCATGACGTCCCCGGCGTCGTGCCGGCCGGGCGGCGTCGGGCAGCGCCACAGACGGGTCGAGCCGTCGGGGTGCAGGTCCTCACTCCACCCGGCGCACCAGCCCACCCCGGTCGCCTCCAGAGTGGAGAGTCGTACCGCCATGGCGTCGTCGGTGAACTCGTCGTCATCGTCGGCCCAGTTCAGGTACGGGGTGCGGACGTGGGTGAGGGCGAGGTTGCGGGCGCAGGCGGCGCCGACCGGGCGGGGCAGGGCGAGGGTGCGGATGCGTGGGTCGGCCGCGAGGGGGGCGGGCAGGCGCGCGGGGTCGGCGCCGTCGAGGGCGATCACTGCCTCCCAGGGCACTGTCTGCCGGGTGAGGCTGGCGTGCATGGCGGCGAGGTAGCCGAGCCGGTCCTCGCGCAGACGGGTGGCGATGACGACCGTGATCAGGGGCGGGGTGGGCGAGGGCAGGGGAGGTTCTCCGGGATGCGTGTGAGGTGGGTTAGCGGCGGGCGGCGGAACGCGAAGGGCTTCCGCTGACCGAGGCCGGCGGGGGAGCGGCCTGGGGAGGTGTGGTGCGCACCGGTGTGATGACGGGGGCGGGCGCCAACGAGGACCAGTGCGCTGGGTTGTCGCTGAAGACGGTGCGAGGGTCGGTGTTCCAGTCCACGACCGGACCGATGTCTTCGTGGACCAGGTTGATCACTTCGATCCCGTGAGGGTGCAGGATGTAGCCCCACTGCAGGTCCTGTTCTTCGACGGTGTCGTCGTTCACCGTCATGCGGACCGGCGGGGAGCCGTCGGTGGTGATCAGGTCGTCCAGGGTGCGGCTGGGCCACTGCTCGCCGCCGGTCAGGGCGGCGACGAGCGCGGGCGGGGCGCCGTCGAGGAGGTCGGTGCCGAGCTCTTCCCATGCGATGGCGACGTCGTCCACGAGGTGGCGGGACATTGCTTCGAGGCGGCGGTTGAACCGGTACTGGTACGCAGTGAGGAGCAGGGGCAGGTGGTGGCTGGGCACGCCATCGAGATGGACGTATATGCCGGTGTAGCCGGACCCGGTGGGGCGGGCGATGAAGGAACGGGTCGACAGGAGGAGCCTCCAGGGAGTTTCGGGATCACCGGCCCGGTCTCGGGCCAGCGGGTGGGGCGTGCGGCGGGGCCGGGGGGAATCCGGACGACGCCCGTGCCTGGCTCGGCGGTGGGAGGTTCAGCGATGGCGCGGGGTCGTACACGGCGCGCAGGGTGGTCAGATCGGCTTCGTCCGCGATTGCCGCCACGGACAGGCTGCGGCTGGCTGCTTCCATCAGCAGCTTGGGCGGCGAACCCTTCGCCGCGCCGCGGTGCTGGCCGCGCCACTGGGCGGCGGCGAAGAGGTAGTCGCTCACGGCACGCAGGACGGGTTCGGCGGCGTCCAGAAGGCGCTGGGTGACGGCGCTGAACTCAGCATGGGTTTCCGCGGCGGCGAGCGCTGCCAGATACGGGGCCAGGTCAGGGTTCGGCAGCGGCTCCTCCGGCAGCGGGTGCTGGGACAGGAACGGCTTGGCATCCCGCTTCGCCCAGCGCAGCAGATCACCGCGGGTGGCGATGCCGTAGCGGGCGGCGGTGATCTGGTCGGCGTCGCGGCCCACGTTGTCGTACAACTCGAAGTCGGGGTGGGACAAAGAACTCCTTGGAGCGCGAGGGTGCGTCAGAGGGGCCGGGTCAGGAGGTGACGGGCGGGCCCGAGGCGTCGGTGCGGGCGCAGGTATAGCCGACCAAGCGGGAGGGGGAGGGCCGTCGCGGGGACGGTGGCGGCCGTATACGTAGTGACCGGCGGCCCGTGGGCGTGGTGACGTCCGGATACTTCGGGCCAGGGGCTGCGGTGGAGAGTGTGGACAGCTGGGTCTCCCGAGAGAGTGGACTCAGGCAGCGCCGCCAGCGGGGGCGCTAGCGATGGAGAGCGGAGCTGGTGGGGCTTGGCACGGCGGGACCGATGGCCGGCCTGGCGGTCAGTGCCGGTTGCGCGGCGGCGGGAGCCGCCGGGAAGTGGCGGAGGTTGACGCCGATGCCGTGCGCGGCCAGTTGCTGTGCCACCGCCTGGATGCGCAGGGCCCGGCCGGTGTCGCCGTACGCGGCGGGCAGGAGGAAGGCGGCTTGGTGCGGGTGGTATTGGAAGCCGTGGGCGTACAGCGGCATGCGGGCTTCCTCGGGCACGCTCGCGTATGGAACGCCGAGGGCCCCGTCGTCGTACCAGGTCAGGGTGACGACCTGGGACACCTGCGGCGGGGCAGGCCGATGCGGCGGCTCGGGCTGGGACAGGGCGTTGTCGAAGACCGCGATCAGCGCGCGCTGGTAGCGGGGCAGCAGGCGGCGGGCCACGCGCATTGCGGCACGCACGGGGTCGGCGGGCACGGCGATGCCGTTGGGCTCGCTGACTCCGACGAAGTGGTGCGACTTGACCTGGTCGTCGTCGGGTTCGAGTGGGGCGACGAGGAACTGATCGCGGTGCAGCGGTCGGTCGATGACGTAGAGGCGCTGCTCATCAGGGCCGATGAGGACGGCGTCGTGCTGCAGGACGAACTCGCTTACCGCCCAGTCGACATGGGCGAGATCCCAGACCTGTTCGGCGAGGGGGAACTGGTCCTCGTAGGCGGCATGGCGGTGGTACTCGCTCGTCCAGGTGCCGGGCAGTCGGTCGCCGAGCGCGGCGGCGAAGGAGGGCAGGTCGGTGCGGGACGAGGGCATGGGCTCCGTGAGGCTCGTGGGTGGGTGGGCGCCGTCACCAGCTGCGCGCAGTGCGGACGGGGGACGCGGGCGCGGACGGCCTTCGGGCCGGGGCGGCGCTGGGCTGTTGTGCCTGGCGCGGAGCTGCGTCGGCCAGGGCGGCAACGTGCCGGTAGGCGCGGATCACTTCCTTCAGGCGCTCTACCGCGTCGGCGCGTCGCGCGGCCAGGATGTCGATCTGAGTGGCGCTGTTTTGCAGGACGCCGAGAGGGTTGATCGTCGATTTCCCGGCAGCGACGCGTGTGAGGTTGCCAGCGGCTTGCTGGGCCTGGGAGGCGAGTTGCTCGTTTAGGTGGTCCAGGTGGAATGAGGCAATGACTACGAGCTGCGCAACGGTGTCTTCGGCGCTGTCGGGTGTGTGGAGCCGGCCGAGGCGGCGGGGAGGGAAGCCGAGGGCGTCGATGACCATGTGGGAACCGACACCTGTAGCGAGCCTCGGGCTGGCGGTGGAATCGTTCATGGTCTGCGAGGTGTCCGGTCAGCGCGAGCGCCGTGGCGCGGCTGCCGGCGGTGCGGCGGGAGCTTGGGGACATGATGCCGAGGAACGTTCACCCGGGGCCCATGCATCCCAGGTGAACTCGTAATCCGCGTAGGAGTCGATGAGGCCGTGCTCTATCTGCGCCTCGCGGTCTGCGACTTGGACCAGCACCTCGTCGTGCTCTTCCTGACAGCGCCGGTATTCGGCCTGATAGTCGGCCCACTCTTCATCGGACAGGTCAGGGGGTCGGCGCATTGGTGCTCCTTGTCTGGGTGATGGGATGGAAAGGGCGCAGCGAGGGCATGCCGCCCCCGATGCGGATGTCGGTGCAGATGGGCTGGGTCACCGGGTGCGTGGACTCTGCCTGGGCGGGGGCGGAGGCGTCGCAGGGCCCTGCCGCATGGAAGCGGGAAAGAAGCGGTGGAAGTCGAGGTGCCCGTGTAGCTCCTTGACCGCGTCGCTGAGAGACTCGGAGGCGCGTCGCAGGTAGGCGCGGGCCGTGGCGTGGTCGAGGACCATGCGCCCTTCCTTCTGCTGCCTGTCCACGGTCCCATGCGACCGGGGGAGGGCCAGGGCGGCCTCCGCGGTCTGGGCGAACAACGGGGCGGCGGAGCAGGACATCGTGGCTGCAATCGCCAAGTGGCCGAGGACGGTGCTCCCGGCTCGGTTCGTGCTGTGTGCAGTCCGGGCGAAACCAGACGTCAGCTGGACGACGTCGCGGGAGAGAGCCTGGGCGGCTTCGGCATGGTGGATCAGTGCGGAGAAGTCCGGCGAAGCCGGCACGTGGCCCGTGTCGTCGAGCAGCGCCAGTTGGCGGGAGGCGTCCTTGAACCGGGACGCCAACCGCTGCAGTTCGCCGATCATGTGGACTGTGTCGCTGTGGGGTATCAGCTCGCGCTCGATGTCGGGATTCATGAAACCCATCGCTCCTTTCAATGCATCCGGGCATCTGTGTCGAAGAGTGACAACTCGCGCGAATGGAGGTGATGTTGAACGATGAAAGATCGTCCGGCGACCTTCCACAGGCCCCGGCCCCGGTTGAGATGCGCGATGGCATCGCTCTCCACGGAGGTCAGGCCCAAGAGCGCTGCGGCGGCGTGGAGTTGGTCGGTCTCTTGCCGGTAGATGATGCGGGTGGAGCAGTCGGCGAGCAGTCCTTCGGCGAGGGCACGGCCCTGGGATCCGGCGTCGCCGGCGGTGAGCAAGTCGGAGAGCCGGTGGATGACCATCAGGTTGGCGATGCCCAGGCCGCGGGAGAGTTTCCACTGGGACTGCATGCGTTGGAGGAGTCCGGGGTGGCTCATGAGGCGCCATGCTTCGTCGTAGACGATCCAGCGCCTGCCGCCGTCCGGGTCGGTGAGTGCGGACTCCATCCAGGCCGATGCGCAGGTCATGGCGAGGACGAGGGCGGTGTCGTCGCCGGAGCCACCCAGGCGGGACAGGTCGATGGTGAGCATCGGGCTGCCCGGGTCGAACGCCACGGTGGAGGGGGCGTCGAACATGCCGGCCAAGTCACCGTGAACCAATCTGCGCATGGCGTGGGCGAGGTCGCGGGATGCGTCGCCGAGGCGTCCGGACATCACGCCGCCGACGGTGTCGAGTTCGTCGGGGTTGTTCAGGGTGGCGGCGATGTCGCCGAGCAGCGGGGTACGTCCGGTCGCAGCGGCACGGGTGACGACGGCGTCCAGGGCGACGTCGAGGCCGGTGTGCTCCATCGGCAGCAGGTCCCGCCCGAGGACGGTGCGGGCCAGGCTGCCGAGCAGCAGCAGGCGCCGCTTGCGGACCTCACTCGCCCAGTCGGCCTCGGAGACGCTTTTCGGGCGGGGCGCGGCATCCAGGGGATTCAGCTTGCCGGGCAGTCCGGGGCCGAGCGCGATGGACGTGCCGCCGAGCGCGGCGGCCACGGGTGTCCATTCCCCCTTGGGGTCGCACGGGACGTAGACGCGGTAGCCGAAGGCCGCGGACCTCAGCGCGAGGGACTTGGCCAGGGCGCTCTTGCCCTGGCCGATCACACCGGCCAACAGGATGTTCGGGTTGGTGAAGCCCTCGATGCGGCCGTACAGGGCGAACGGATCGAAGGTGAAACTGGCCTCAGCGTGCACGTCGCGGCCGATGTAGATGCCCTCGGCGCCGAGCCCGCCCTCGGCGAGGAAGGGATAGGCCCCTGCCACGGTGGCCGTGGTCATGCGGTGGGCGGGCAGTTTGAGCTTGCTTCCGCGTGCCGAGGCCGGCCCGGGGCGACCGCTGGGTGGGAAGAGAGCAAGCGGCATCTCCTGCGCGGTCGGCTCGGTGCCGTCGGGGAGGGAGGCGGCTTCGGCGCGGGCTTTTGCGGTGGCCTCGGCGAGCTGGCGGCGGGCGGCTTTGCGGCTGGCGCGGTCGGTGCCGTGTGGGGTGAACAGGGGGGATGCCGAGGCGCGGCGGGCGCGGCGCGCGGGCCGGTGGGTCATGACAGGGGCGGCTTTCAGGTGGCGGCGGTCTGCGTTCGGGGGAGTTACTGGCCGCAGGCGGTGGTGTGTCCGTGCAGCGGGGTGTTGAGGTCGGCCGGGGTGGTCGTGCGGCGGACGACGTGACTGGCGGCGAGGTGGCGCTGGCAGATGGTCAGTACCGGCGGTCCCTCGGGTAGCCGCTCGGGATGGCATTCCGCGTCCGCCGGGGTCTCATGGGCGGCGGGCAGGAGATGGAAGGCGTCGTGTACGGCGGCGCTGGCCTGCCACAGCCGGGTCCCGGCGGTGGTCAGGTGGCGTCCGGCGCCCGGGTGCGAGGGCCGGGTGGTGGCGCCGAGCTGGCCGAGCAGCTGGTGCAGTGCGATCAGGTGCGCGTGCAGGACATCGAGGTGCACGCGGTCAGCGGGCTGTGGCGGCGCGTCGGGCGATGCGGCGGTCAGAGAGCGGGTGTGGTGGCGCACGCCGGCGCTGGCGGCCCGCAGGTAGGGGTGCGCATCGTCGGCAGTGGTGGCAGAGGTCAAAGGGGAGGATCCTTCCTGCCGTTGAGGCAGGGACAACAGAGCGGTCCGGTGGGCGGGCCGGGGTTACAGGGCCGTGCGGGCCAGGGGCAGCGCGCCGAGGGTGAAGGCATCGGGCTGCTGGCAGAGGAGTCGGCGCAGGTCGACCTGGGCGGTGACGGCGGCGGTCTCGATCTGCGCGCACGCGGCGTCGAGCAGGGCGTCGGTCTCGGCGGAGACGGTCAGCAGCCCGGTCAGGGCTACGTCGGCGTGCCCGGCGATCAGCTGCCGCTCGCGCGTCTTGACGTCCGCGTACTCCACGCTGTCGGCCTCGGAGTCGACTTGTCCGCGGCGCGAGCGTTCGTTGGCGTCCGCGATGATGGCCGCTTTCTTGCGCTGGACGTCGCGCATCGCGGACTCGAGCCCCTGGGGCACGTATATAAGGGACAGGCTGCGCCGCACACCGGCGGTGAACATGAGCCCATGGAGAAATCCAGCGCTGGTCTCCGTGCGGGGCCAGTCCTCGACCCAGTAGGTGGCGTGCCGGGCGGAGTCGGTGGCGACGCGGTCGTACTCCTCGACCTGGACGACGGGCCCGGCGGCGGCCGGGTCGGCCTCGGCCCGCCCGGACTCGGACCACTGCTGAAGACCGGAGAGCGCCTTCGGGTCGTAGGCGGTGCGGATGACGGCGGCGATCTCGCGGGCACTGAGCCAGCCGGTTACCGTCAGCCCTGCGCTGCGAGCGGCCTGGGCGATTGACGCCGTGGTCTGCTGCATGACGGTGAAGGCCCCGGGCAGTCCGCCGCCGGCCTGGCTGATGAGGCGCTTTGCGGCCTTGAGGTCGAGGGAGATGGCCAGGTACGCCTCGTGCGGGGCGGCGGCCGGGCCTGCGGAGGCGACGAGGTCGGAGTACACCTGCCCGGCGACCGGGGTGTCGGGCCGGCCCTGCAGGCCCCAGTGCCGGGCGAGGGTGTCGCCGCTGTCGGGGACGGTGCGCTCCAGGACCTGCACCGTGGCGACATGCCCGGTGCGGGCGATACCCGCCAGCGCGCGCCCCCAGCCAGCCACGTTGTGGTTCTGGGTGGCCGGGTCGAGCAGCGCGAAGGCTCTGCTGGAGACGCGGGCGACGGCGGTCAGGGTCTGGTGGTGCGGGTCGTGGACGGCAGCGGCACCGTTCGCCGAGTCGCCAGGGGTGACGACCTTCAGCGAGGCCGCGGTGCCCGGCAGATGCAGCACCCCGTCCTGGCGGGGGCGGGTGACCGGCCGAGCCAGCCACAGCGTCTGCCCGCTGCGCCGGCGCCGGGCGAAGCGCAGGACGATCGGCGCCCAGTCGATCAGAGAGCGGCCGTGGCGGCGGACCGCGACCAGGGCGGCGACCGCCGCCCACAGGGGGGTCAGCACGATGGCACCGAGCAGTCCGGTACTGACGACCGTGACCAGCAAGAGCGCCAGCGCGCTGGAGACGAGGACGAGTTGGGGCAGGGTGAGGCCGAGCAGGATTCCGCGCTTGGACCTGTGCGGGAATTTGATCGTGAGCGGGGTGATGGAGAGATCAGACAAGGGCCGTTCCGATGAAGCGCGGGGCGGGGCCGGGGCGGCACGCACGCGGTGGGCGTGGTGCGTGCCACCCCGGAGCGGAGAGAGGGATCAGATGCCGGTGGGCGGGGGCGGCGGTGCGAAGTTCCCGCTCCCCGATGCGGCGGAGTTCGGCGCTGGCGGTGCCCCCTGCGGCGGAGGCATGGAGGCGCCTGCCGAGGGATTGGACATGAAGCCGCCGCCGGACGGGGATCCCGAGCCGGGACCACCCTGGCCAGGGCCGCCGCCGAACTGGCCGCCGGTGTCATCCGCGGCATTCGTGGGCGGGGGATGCACTGCCTTCTCCAGGCCGCTCTTCAACGCGTCGCCGCCGGGTGAGACACCCGAGCCGCCGCCTTCCTTACCTCCACCGCCGCCGGTGGGATTGGAGGCGATGTCGCCGGGGAATCCACCGCCGGATGCGTCGGGGCCCTGCGGTGCGGCGCCTGCTCCGGCTGCTGCGCCGCCGGTTCCGGCGGTGGCGGCCATGGAGGCGGCCTTGCGTCCGGCCTTCTCGGCGTGCTGCTTGGCCATCTGAGCGCCGGCTCCACCGGCGCGGTGGATGGACTCGCCGTCGCTGCTCTCGGCAGCCCAGTGGACAAACTTGAAGACGGCGTAGGGGCAGAGCAGGACCAGGACCATGATGACGATGCCGGACATGACGTCCGCCAGAGCGCCCAGCCCGCCCTTGGACTCGGTCTTGCCCATCGCGGCGATGCCGAGCACGAAGATGATCGTCATCAAAAGCTTGGAGACGACGAGGGTGGCGGTGGCCTCGATCCAGCCGCGGCGCCACCGGCGTGCGACTTCCCAGCCGCCCCCGGCGCCGCCGAACACGGCCAGGGTGACCATGACGAGGATGCCGACCTTGCGGACCATCATCACGCACCAGTACAGGACCGCGCCGAGGGCAGCGCCGAGGGCTGCGAAGACGGCAACCAGCCAGCCCAGTCCGGAGACCGCGCCGATCTCGGAGACCTTCACGATGCGGCGTACGGCGGTTTCGATGTTCAGGTGCGCGGTGCTGAACAGCCCGTCGGACAGGGCGTCGACCACTTCGATGGCCACGGTCGTCAGGGCGATGGCGACGAAGCAGAACAGGACGCCTGACATTGTGCCGGTGAATGCCTGGGTGAGGGCTTGTCCGTCGCGTTTGACGGCGGCTCGAATGAGCTGGGCGCAGAACGTGGCGACGAGGATGATGAGGCCGATCGGCAGCAGCATCTCGTAGTTGTCACGGAACCAGGCGGCGTTCAGGTCCACCTTGGTGGTGGCGTTGACGGCCTTGGCGGCCAGATCGGCTGCTGCCGCGGCGAGTTCGCCGGCCGACTTGGCCATCCAGTTGCCGATTGCCTTGCCGGGGTCACTCGCAAAATCAATCGCGTCCTTGGCCGCGCCGCCGACGGCACAGAGCTTGTCGGCGAGGGGGAAATCACAGAAACCCATCGGGGGTCGTCCCTCCTTTCAGTTGGGGTGGGTCACTGCGTGACGCTGGGAGCGATGGCAGCCAGGGAGCAGTCGTGGTGGGGCCGACACTGCACGGCGAGGGTCACGGCGCGTTCCTCGGCACCGCCGCCGCCCTTCTTCCACGCGATCTTCTGCTTGCCGTTGACGGTGACGACGTAGACGTATGCCTCAGTGATCGCGGACGGATCGTCGGCAAGGGCCGCCTTGAATGCCGACGGGTAGTGGCCCTCGGTGACCGTCGCGCTGGCGTGCTGGTCCTGGTCGGCCATCCGCGACCACAGCACCGGATCAGGGACCTGACCCGACACGGATGCCCAGTCGGCGTACTTGGACTCCTTGGTCATCCACGCGCGCATGCCGGCGAGCTGCTGGTCACGGCTGGTGCCGCGGGTGTCGTAGGACCAGAGCATCTCCGCGGCGGCCTTGGCGTAGGCGACCGGCTCGGCGATCTGCGGGGGCCTCGGCACCGCCCCCGACCCCGCCGCGGGCTTCGGCGCGTCCTCGGAGGACGAGGAACTATTCGCCTGGGACGGGGTGGTGGAGTCCTGGTGCTGCTCGCCGCGCCCGGTGAAGAAGGCAACGGCGGTGGCAACGGCGAGGAGGGCGGTGATGACGAGCGCGACGATCGCGATGCGGCGCTTGGCCGACCAGCCGACGCCGTACCCGGACAGGGAGAAGAGTCGTTTCTTCATTACTGGACCTGCGACCCCAGGGCTGAGAAGAACGCCACGATGCCGTTGGCGGCACCGAGGCCGAGGGCTGCGCCGGCGGCGACCACCGCGCCCTTCTTTCCGTTTGCTTCGGCCTGGTGGCCGCCGGTGTGGTGGCCCCAGGCCCAGACGCCGAGGGAAACGGCCAAGGCGCCAACGACGGCGATGATGCCGAAGAGGTTGATGCTGTTGACGACGTTCTTCAGGACAGACAAGCCGGGCAAACCACCGCTGGAGGGTGTGACGCCGGGGTTGTAGGCGAAGTAGATGGCGCGGTCTGCGAGTGACATGGGTATGGCGGAACTCCTTGCATGCGCAGGCCAGGAAAGACCCGGCGCAAAGGGGGGAAGAAGAGAGAGGGGAGGTGGCGCTCGGGGCGCGAGAAGGTGAGCCAGGGCCCGCCTGAAAGCGGTGTCCGGGCGGGGCGCGGCGTCAGACGACGCGGCGGACGGCGAGGACGTCCCAGTCCTTGAGGGGAGTGATCCGGACCGGTTTTGAGGTCCTGGGAGCCTCGATCACCAGGCCCTCACCGAGCGCCATGCCGACGTGTTCGGGCCGGGTGGCGGTGCCGCGACTGAAGATCAGGTCGCCGGGCTTGAGGTCCTTGGGCGAGACCGCCTTGCCCTCACTGACCTGCGTGTACGTGGTGCGGGTGAGCTTGATCCCGGCGTGCGCGTACGCCTGCTGCATCAGACTGCTGCAGTCGCAGCGGCCCATCGGGTCGGGCCCGTGCGCGGCGGTGCAGCTGCCGCCCCACTGGTACAGGGTTCCGAGCTGGTGCATCGCCCAGTCAATCGCCTTGCGGGCCTTGGGATCGGCGTCCTTGGGGATCATGTATCCCTTCGGTACGGAGCCCTCGGGGATGCGCCCGTAGGACGAGCCGTCCTTGGCCGGTGCACAGCCGGTGGTGCCGCTCGCGGACTCCTTGTCCTTGGTGGGCTTGTCCTTGCCGGTGCTCGGGAACGTCGCGGCGATGGCCTTCTGCAGGGCGGTGGCCAGGTCCTCCCACTTGGCGTACGCATCGGGGAAGCCGGATGCCTGGACGGCCTGGGCGGCCTGGGTGACCGCCATCTGCTGCCAGCCTCTGACTTTGAGCAGGCGCTTGTAGAACTCCCCGGAGGCGTAAACCGGGTCGCGGATCTGCTGGGCTGTGCCCCAGCCCTGGCTGGGGCGTTGCTGGAACAGGCCGAGGCTGTCCCGGTCGCCGTAGTTGAGGTTGCGCAGGCGGGATTCCTGCATCGCGGTGGCGAGCGCGATGATCTGGCCCTTCTTGGGCACCTCGAGCGAGAGGCCGGTGGCGACGATCGTCCGGGCGTTGGGGACTTGCTCGGTGGGCAGGTCCAGGCCCTTGATGTGGACGTTCTTGCTGGACGCCCCATCGAGGATCTTGGTGACCTGCTTGGCGACAGTGTCGGAGTCGATGCCGTTGAGGCACTCAGATGAGGTGGCGCCCTGGGCGGCTGCGCTGGAGGAGGCCATCATCGTGGCCGTGCCGGCGAGCAGGAGCGGGGAGAGGACGACGACGCCGATGCCGGCGGCTATCGCCTTCAATCCGGCCCGCCTCCCGGCGGCCGGTTTTCAGGCAGGGGAGGGTAAAGAGGTGTCACAACAGGGTCCTTGGAAGTGAAGGCCCGGCCGCGCGGACGTGTTGGTGGAAAGGCCGCGGCGGCCGATGGTGGGTGAATCGGGGCCCCGACGCACGCTGCGAGTTGCACCTCGCGCCGCGCGTCGGTCAGGTCAGATGTGCCAGGACAAGGGGGAACCTCCGTGAAGGCAGGGGAGTGGGAAGCAGCCATCGGCGGTGTCCGCCGGGCAGTTCCAAAACAGTAAGCCCCGATCCCCGGTTGCCGAAATCATTCGTGATCAAGGCTCTATTTCAAGGGATTTCGGCGCGATAGCGCTCCACCGGGAATCGTGCCCTAGAGTTTTGGCTTCTCCCCTCGCACCCCGCATCGCGGGCCACGGGCATCGCCATGCCCGCCGTCTGCCCGCCCGCCCGGGGTCTCTTTGCGATCCGGAGCGACTCACTCTCCTGTCACCTGACCCGAATTGGGGTATCCCTTTGCCTTTTTCCCTGCACCAGGGCGACGCACTGAGCGTTCTCGCCGAGCTGCCGGACAACTGCGTGGACTCCGTCATCACCGACCCGCCGTACAACTCCGGCGGACGGACGGCTAAGGAGCGCACCAGCCGCAGCGCCCGGCAGAAGTACACCTCGGCTGACGCGCAGCACACGCTGCCGGACTTCACCGGCGAGAACATGGACCAGCGCTCATACGGTTTTTGGTTGACCCAGATCATGACCGAGGCCCATCGGCTCACCAAGACCGGCGGCACCGCGCTGCTGTTCACCGACTGGCGTCAGATGCCGACGACGACGGACGCCCTGCAGGCAGCCGGCTGGCTGTGGCGCGGCGTGCTGGCCTGGCACAAGCCCCAGGCCCGCCCCCAGAAGGGGCGTTTCACTCAGAACTGTGAATTCATCATCTGGGGCTCGAAGGGCGCGATCGACGGATTTCGGAACCCCGTCTACCTGCCGGGGCTCTACTCCGCCTCGCAGCCCTCGGGCAAGGCGAGGAAGCACATCACGCAGAAACCGGTCGAGGTGATGCGGGAACTGGTGAAGATCTGTCCCGAGCAGGGCACCGTCCTGGACTTCACCGCCGGCTCCGGGTCCACCGGCGTCGCGGCCCTGCTGGAAGGCCGCTCATTCATAGGGGTGGAGAAGACCCGTGAGTACGCCGAAATTGCCGCCGATCGGCTTACCGAAGCCGTGCAACAGAACCTTTCCCAGGACGACTTCGTCCTGTCCGCCTAAGCGCGGTCCGTCGCCGGGCACGGGGCGATGGCGGCCTCTCGGCTCGTCGTCCCCCGTGCCGCGCGAAGCGTTATAGCACGGGATCCCCGGTTAGCGAAACCGGTGATTCTCTGGATCGTGGAGCCGTAATTCACCCCCACCGGCCGCGGCTTCAAGGAGGCCCCTTTCGTGCCTGAATCCATAGACCTCCCGGACGACGGAGAAATGGAACCCGTCCGGTTGCCGGACTCGAATCTGGAGAGCATCGAGGCCAGCGTCCGCAAGCTCCTGGACCAGTCGGCCGAGCAGGCCCGGCAGCTCGACAGCCTCTCCGCACTCCCGGATCCCTCGCCCTTCGCGGCGTTCGGCATGCCCGGCCTTCCGGGGATGCCCGGGATGCCTTCCCAGGCGCCGCCGCCGGAGCCGCGCCCCATCCTGGAACTGGAGGGCGAGGAGTACGAGGACGAGATCGATGCGTTGACCGACTGGGTGGACGGCTTCCTCATGGACACCTACGGAGCCGAGGTCACCACCGCGGCCCCGTGGTGCAAGAAGTGGCAGGAGCACGACGACGTCGTCGCTTGGCTGCACGCCCTTTGGATGGCCTACCAGCAGCACAAGGACCCCGAGGCCGGGCCCAGCGGCATGTTCGTGTGGCACCGCGACTTCCTCACCCACTGCCTCGCCCACGTGCGCGCTCCGGGCGGACCGCTCTCGGCCTGTATGACCGACCCGGACCGTCCCGCGCACCGCCTGCTGCCCGGTCCCACGCCCTCCGCCCGCTCCTCCAGCCCTGCCACTGAGGACAAACCGGAGCACGGCGAGGCGGACCAGGCCGCCGGATGACCGGGCCCGAGCACCGGCCCGCCTTCGGTCTCTCCTTCGACCCGCGCGCCCTGACCGATCTCCTCCAGGCACCCGGCGACATCCGCGACCTGGCGCTCGCCCAGCTCCAGGACGTCGTCAACGCCCGACTGTTCGGGGCCAGGCTGACCGAGGAACTCGCGGGCTATCGCAAGCTCTACGTCGATCACCGCAATGCATGGAGGGTCGTGTACGCCCAGCGGCCGGCGCCACCAGGGGCGGCCCACCGCACCGAGATCCACGTGGTGGCCGTAGGTCCGCGTGAACGGCACGAGGTGTACAACACCGCTCGTCAGCGCCTGGGCATCGCCCGGCCTCCGATGAGTGCGCTCGCCCACGCCGCCCGCGCGCGTTCCCCGCAGCTGGACACGCGCCGACCCGTCCCCAAGCCGGGACCGCCTCCCTACGCGGCGCCCGGTCTTCCCCGGTCCGCTCCCTCAACACCCCTGAAAGGCCCTATTCGTTGACACATCTGCCCTTCATCCTCGACCGAGTCTCCGCCGCGCTGTCGATCGAGCCCCCACGCGCCAACCCGCACCATCAGCTCATCTTGGACGTCGCCTGGAGCTGCTGGGAGATGGACGAAGAACTCGACGAGCTGATCGGCGACTACACCGAGGGCGTGTCGGCCATTGAGAAGCCCGAACGCTTCGCGTCCCTCCTTGTCGAACGCCTCAAGTACGAAGCCGAGTTGAACCAGTTGCTGTCCATGCCCTGCTGCCGTGCCGCAGCAGGCGAGAACGGCCCGTCAGGCACTGCGGAGGACGACGAGGCCGGGTGCTGTGCGAGCCAGCCGCGGACCATCGTCCACTACTGCCTCGATGCCTTCGCCGCCGCAGATGATCCGGACGTCATGTCCGCGGCGGACCTCTCGCGCGCTCTGCGCAGCGGGCCGGACGTTGCCGACACAGGGTGGCCGGACAACTACCTCTCCCCGGTGCACCTCGCCCAGCTGCTGGGCGGCTATGGCATCCGTCTGTGCGACGCCACCGTGAACGAGCGCCGCTGCAAGGCGTACCGGCGCATTGATCTGCTGGCGGCGCTGCCGGGCTGCTCCTGCTGACGGCAACTGCCCTGGCCCGCCTCCACCGGCTGACGCAGACCGACTGGAGCTCGTTCGACGCCTTCCACCAGCGCTATTCCGCAGCGAATCTGCACCGCCGATGGGGCCCGTCCCCACGTCCTCCGTCGCGACTTCGTACGGCTGCTGGCCCATGCCGAGAGCTACCTCGGGCTCGATTGCCGACGGCGAACCGATCGCGCTCCTCTGCGCGCCGCCTCGGGCCGACCCGGCTCACCCACGTGGGCGCTCACCTCGACGTTCACCTGCCCCTCGGCGAGATGCCGGCCGCGCTCCGGCCCCCCCCCGTGACACCTCCAGGAGCCCTCCCTTCATGCCCAGCAAGCCACCGCCCCCGGTGACGCAGGCCCCAACGGCGCTCGATCACCGCATCGAGGCGGCCGTCGGCCACGGCATCGACCAGCTGTGGGAGCACCGCGACCGCGAACTGCTCGACGGGCCCCGCACCCGCCTGGTCGACGCGCACCACGCTCTGGTTAAGGCCGAGACCTCCGTCACCTACTTCCGCGTTCTCCTCAACCGGCTCTCCTCCGGCGAGTTCCCCGTCGACAAGGCGCTGTTCGAGCGCATCGACCGCACCGTCGGCCAGCTAGAGGATGCCGCCGCCGACCGGGACCTGTGCCAGACCCAGGTCGTTGCCGCGCTAGAGCCCATCGAGGCTGCCCGCCGTGACAAGCCCCCGCACGGCGCACCGGAATTGCCCGCGCCGGACCTCGCAACGCTGCTCGCCATCGCGCAGGGCGCCAAGCTGCACGAACACCTTCTGACGCAGCGACTGTCGGTCGTCACCGCCTCCGGTGCCCGCGTTCCCTACAGCCAGCTGCAACGCCTCGAAGAGGCCGGCCTCGTGGTGCGCGACACCTCCCACCCGGTCCACGCCGGGCAGCCCGTCACCCTGACCGACACCGGCCGCACCGTCTTGGCCACGCCGCACTCAGCCCGGCCGCCCGCCACCGCTCCCGTGCTCCGTCCCGGGGCCTGGCCCGCCCCCTCCCACGCCCGACGCTGAACACGGCATCACCTCGTGCGCGTCCCGCACCGAAAGCACCTATGCCCCCATCCACCCCCGACTTCCGCCTCGACGGGTACGAGGCCGTCAACGACCGCGTCGCGGAGTGCTTCTGGCAGCACATCGAGATCGATCACCGCGAACTCACCGTGCTCGCCGAGCACCACACCCCTGACGACCAGCACAGCTACTTCGTCTTGCACAACGGCGCGGTGACCTGGGGCATCCCTGGGGAGCCGCAGCTTGTGGCGCTCCATCTGCAGCGCGATGTGCAGGCCCGCACCTTCCGCTTCCAGCACACGCCGCTTCCCCTGCCGTCCATGGCACAGAGCTGGCTGATCGCCCGCGGCTGCCCGAAGGAGTCCATCGGCCTACGCGCCGACATGGGCCCCGACGCGGCCGACGAGGCCACCACGGCACTGGAAGAACGTCTGATGTCCGACTGCGACCACTTCGCCCTCGTCACCAGCTACACCGACGACAATCCGGACTCCATGCAGACCACGGTGCTCCTGCGGGCCATCGATGAGAAGGCCCCCGTCCCCTTCCGAGTGCTGCTGGAAGAGGTCGACACCGACACCTGGACGCACACCCTGCGCGAGGGCACCTTCACGACCTTTAAGGAGGCCACCGACTGGTGGGAGGCGCACTGGTCGGGACAGGGCGTCCTCCTGCCGACTGCTCCGCCGGCGGCCCGGCGCACCGCACTGCCCACGAAGCCCTCGATTCCCGCGCCCCCCGCACCTCGGAACGGCCCAAGTCGCTGAATGCGCTGCCGTATTCACCCCACCGCACGGTTACGCGCACGGTGAATCCGAGGGCCCCTCCCTGGAGCAAGTGCGAAACATAGCAGCACATCCCCGGTTAGCGAAACCGGGGATTCTCCGGACTCTTGTACACGACCCGCACGGCACCAGCCCGGGTCTGTTTCCCCATTTCCTTCCCCCCTTTCATGGAGGTCAATTTCCCATGCGCTCCACCCGCATAGCTGTCTCTGCCGCCGTTCTCGGCGCCCTCGCCTTCCCGCTCGTCTCCGCCACGGCCGCAAACGCCGCACCCCAGACGGCCGCTGTCGCCTACGGCGAGTGCGACAAGATCGGCCCCTACGAGGTCCACACCTCCGCGGTGACTATCCGCTCGAAGGCGTCGTCGAAGTCGACGGCCCTCGGTGTGCTTTACAAGGGCCACAAGTTCTCGGTGCACAAGACGACCAAGGACGGTTCCTGGGTCTACATCACCGACAAGAAGACCGGCGTTACGGGCTGGGTTTCCGGCACCTACGTCTACCCCACCGTCTACACCTGCCTCCACTAATCCGCTCTGCCGTGGCGGGATTTCCTCCCGCCACGGCCCCGGCCTCCCTTTTCTTCGCCGATCGAATTACTGGGATTTGAAAGGAGCTTGCTGTGCTCGACGCGGCCGACGACGTGATGGGCGTCATCACCCAGCAGATCGAGGACCGCTTCCAGATGCCGCTGGCCGATTTGCGCCGAGCGGTGGCCGCCGCGCCGCGCGCCAACGATGATGCCACCGCCGTCGTCAAGTGGTACGGCCTGCTCACCGAGGCCCAGGAGGCGCTGGAGAAAGCCGAGGACGCTCTCGTCGTGGTCCTCGACAGTACGCCGGCTGAACTGGACGACCCGGCCATGGCATTGGCCCACCAGGTCAATGCCGCCGTGGCGGTGCGTGACGGGCGGGCCATGGTCGTGCGGCACTACCTCGACCCCCACTCCGTCGGACGGCGGGGCCCAGGCGCCTGGCGCGGAGCCACTTCGGCACCCCGCCGGGGCCCGGCCCTGCAGACCACTGCGGCGCCACGTCCGGCTCCTGCGCAGTCCGTACCGGTGCAGGGGGTGTCGCGGTGAGCGTGATGCACAAGCCCACCAGCCAGGACGCTCTGCTGGAGAAAGCCTTCGGCGCCTCGGTGAACGAGATGTACGAGCAGGCGCAAGGCCCTGGCGCGTCCGCCGCCCTGACGCGAGCCATGGAGCTGCGCAGCTTCCTTGCCGTAGCCGAGGAACAGGTCGCCCGGGTCCGTGAGCGCGTCCACCAGGCCAGCGCCGCCGACCGCGACCTGGGCGAACTGTCCGCCGACGACCTGCGCATGGACGCGGCCTGGCTGGAGGCGGCACTGGATGGCCGCGACGGCTACGTCGCTGCCCTCGGCGAGCTGCTGCGCACCATGCCGTCGCCCAGCCAGCGCCCGGAGAAGCCTGTGCAGTTCACCCAGCCGAAGATCACCACGGTCCCGCCCGCCCCAGCATCCGCCCGTGCCGGGGCGGTGCGGGCCCGCCGACCCTGAAGGCCCCGCCGATTGCACTACGCCACCTCACAGACCATCGCCGAACGCATCGAGGACCTGTACGGCCAGCCGTTGGCCGCGCTCGAAGCCCACGCCGGCGCCAACCCCCATGGCACCATGCTCGCCGCCCTGACGAGCGCCCACGCCGATCTGCAGCTCGCCGAACGCAACATCGACTTCCAACTGCTGCGCCTGCGTGAACTGACCAACCCGGAAAGGGAGATCGGCAAGTTCGAGGCCGGTCACCTTCTCGACTGCGCCCGCCGGATTGCCGAATCCGTCGCCACCCGGGATGCCCACGCCAAGACCGTGAGCGCCGTCCTCTCCAGCCTGCACCGCGTTCCCACCGCGGCCTCGCCGCCGCCGGCCGGACCCGCGGTACCGGCCTGCGCACCGGCGCCCGCCGCCACCCACACCCGCTGACCTGCCTGCCCCGCTTGAGGAGTACCCCCTTTGGCCACCACCGGTCTGCCCCGCTCCACCCCGGCCGACGTCTCGCGCGTCACCGAGTCGCTGGAGATGATCGCCCCGCGCTGGAGCGCATGGATCCTGATGACGCTGTCCGCCCAGCCCCTGCGCTACGCGGAGATCAAGCCGCGCCTTCCGTGGCTCAAGGATGGCACGCTCCACCCCAAGCTGGGCAAGCTCACCGACGCCGGGCTGGTCGAGCGCACGGAAATCGCCCCGGGGCACGTCACCTACGGCCTGACCGGGCGCGGCGCCGACCTGATGCCCGTCCTGACCGTGATCGCCGCCTGGGGCGAGGCGCACCTGGAAAAGCCCTTGGTGCGCAACAAGGCCACCGGGGAGCTGGAGCGCGCGACACAGGTTGCGCCCGCCCAGAACATCGAGGACACCCTGGCACTGCTCGGCCCTCGCCATGCCACACCGCTGTTGTGGGCCCTTAAGGCCCGCGGCGCATCGAGCGCCAAGGCACTGGCCGCCGAGGCCATGCCCGGTTACCGGCTCAGCAACGTGTATCCGCAGCTGGACCGCCTGGTCGAGGACGGCCTGGTCCGCAAGGACGGGATTGTCTTCGAGCTGACCGCCAACGGCCAGGCGCTCGCTCCGGTCTACCGGGCCCTCTCCGTCTGGGCGGCGGGACGCCCGCTGGCCGACGCGGACACCCATCCGCTGTGGGGCCAGACACCGTCCCCGGCCCAGGCCCGGTCCGGACCGTGGCTCACCACCCCCTCCCGCCTGCCGGCACCCGCAGCCCCGGCTGCACCGGCAGCGGCCCCGGCGCTGTCCACCCACGCCCCGGCCACGACCTGGAAGGCCGGCGACCTGTTCTCGCACCAGATACCGGCCCGCCCCCTCTCCCTCCCGTCGGCAGGAGGCCCGCGCCGATGACCAGCGTCGCAAACGTCAACCACCCCCAGGTGCGCCGCGCCATCAGGGCACTGTCCCTGCCGGGCCTGATCCGGCTGGTGAGCGAGATCGACGACAACGGCCCCATCAGCCGCCGCCGCGGCAGCCTGCAGAACACATTCGACGACCTTGCCCTGCCCCAACTGCGCCACGCCCTCGACAGAGCCCGCGACTTCGGCGTGGTCTCCTGCGACGAGCACGAACTGGTCCGCTACCGGCTCACCCCAAGCGGCGAAGACCTCGCCAGCGTGTACGACACCGCCGCACGCTGGGCCCGCGCTCACCAGTACCCCACCGCCGCCAGCGACTTCGTCACGCGCGTCCAGCGCACCTTGAAGCTGCTCGGCCAGGTTCCGGCCGACGTGCGTGATGCCGACCGGATGGGCGAGTCGGCCGGACTCCTTGTGGACAGGGGAGTCGTCCTCAGCACCGATGCGGTCTTCGCCCTCGGCGGTCCGCAGGCTGCGCTGGCCGAGTGGCTCCAGGCGAATCCACAGGTCTTGCCTCACGTGGCCTCCCGTGCCGGCGACGCAGAGGATGGCATGGAGCGCGCTGCGTGAGATGCCGTGTCGGACCCCGGCATGCCCGCCGGCCGGTCCCCACCCTGCTGCGCGGCATCTACCTGCCGCGCAGCATGGACGCCGCCGCGTTCGCCATGACGACGTACGGCATCCCCCTGCTGGTGCTCGCCACCACCGATTCCGCGGCCCTGACCGGCCTCGCCTTCGCTCTGGAGTGGATCCCGCGCCTGGGCGCGTTCGCCCTCGCCGGGGCGATGGTCGACCGCCACGGCACCACCCGCGTGATGCGCCTGGCCTCCACGGCTCGGGCCGTGGCGGTCCTGGCCGCAGCCCTCGTCCTGCCGCACCTGGACAGCGGGTTCGGCACCACGGTCGCCGTCATGCTGCTCGCCGCTTCCACCGGCGTGCTCACCGAGTTCTCCTACATCGCCGCGGAGACGGCGGGCGGGGCGGCCAGCCGCCAGGCCGGTGAACGGGCCCACCGCGTCCAGTCGGTGCTCCTGGGCATCGACCAGTCCGGCACCCTGGCCGGGCCCGCGCTCGCCGGCCTGCTGCTGGAACGCTTCGGGACAGCCGGGATATTGACCACGATCGCCGCCTTCTCCCTGCTCGCGTGCGCCTTCGCACCTCGGCAGTACGCACGACACCAGGACGCAGGCCCCGAGCCCGTACTCAAGGGATTGCGCACCGGCTGGAGGACCCTTCGGTCGCTGCCCGCCCTGGGCTGGCTGGTAACCGGGCTGACCGTGTCCAACCTGGCGATCGGCCTTCTCCAGGCAGCGGCCCCCGTGATCGTGGTCAAGCAGCTCGGGCACTCCAGCACGGATGTGGGCCTGATCTGGTCGGTGGCCGCCGGCACCTCCCTCGCCGCGGTCGCCCTGTGCAGGCGCTCGATCGACCGCTATGGCCTGTGGCCGGTCGGCGCCCTCTCCGCCGCCATCGCCGCCTCCGCGTGCCTGGCCGTCTCGCTCACCCACACCTACACCGCGTACCTCGTACTGATCGCGGTGCTCATGGCCGGGGAAGGCGGCATGACGGTGGTCCTGCGCACCCTGCGCTCCCACCTCATCCCCGCAGGCGTGTTCGGCGCCACCCTCTCGCTGACGATCCTCCTGCTCCTGCTGCCCTTCCCGCTGGCCGGCCTCCTCGTCGCCGCCGTGCCGCCCGCCCAGCTCGGCCACGTGATCACTGCCTGCGCCCTCCTGCAGGCCCTCGGCCTCGGCCTCACCTTCGCGCGCCTTCGCACCCGTCTCGCCTAACCCTCCCTGCCCGTCGACGCCCTGCTGCCCGTTCCCATGGAGATCAACTCGATGCCCACGACCCCCGCCGCCCCACGCCAGGCCGTCAAACCGGTGTCCCGCCCGTCCTCGCGCGCGGGATCGAGACCCACGATCACCGACCAGTTCCTCGCCTTCGACGCCGAGCACCCATACGTCTACCGGGCCTTGGAACAGCTGACGGCCGAGCGGCTCGCGGCCGGGGCCACCCGCATCGGTCTGAAGGACCTGTTCGAAGCCCTGCGCTGGCGACTGCCGCACGGCATGCGCGGACTCAACAACAACTACACCGCGCTGTACGCACGGAAGCTGATCGCCGATCACCCCCACTGGGCCGGCGCTTTCAAACTGCGCCGCCGCCGCACCCCCTGAACCGGCACACACCGCATCTGACCTGCCCTCCGGCTCCGCCCCGCGTTCTTCGCGCTCGCTGAACAGGAACCACCGCCATGCCCCAGCCGTCCCGCTCGCCGCAGCCCGAGCGGCGTCCGCTCCTCCTCAACGACGTGGCCCATATGGGCGCGGCGATGCTGCAGCCCCTGCTCCAGGCCAGCTTCCGTAACCTCGTCACCGCCGCCATCGCGGACGCGATCGGACACCTGCCGCGCAGCTCCCGCAAGCTGCTGCACGGACCCCACTTCCGCGACGACCTCGTCGACGCGCTGCAGTGGGCCGAGGGCGAGATGCAGGTCGCCTCCGAGCGCATGACCTGGACGGGCGACCCGCGCGCCGAACGCACCACGCACCAGCTCCAGCAGATCCGCGCCTCCCTCAACCAGGCCCGGTCCGAGGAAGCCGACCGGCGCCGCACCCAGCACCGCGACTCCGCCGGTCACCAGGTGGACGCCGACTCCGCCGCCACGGCCCGCATCTGGCTGCGCCGCGCCTTCCCCGACCACTTCCAGCAGCTGCTCGACCAGGAGTACGCCGCCGCCCAGCTCGAGCCCCGCGCCGCACGGCCCGAAGCAGCCGACGTGTTCGACGCGATCGAATGGGGCTGCGCCGAGGGCTTCCTCTTCGCCACCATGACCCCGGCCGTCCACGCGCTGCTCGGCAAGAGCCCCCTCGCCTTCCGTAACGCCGTCGCCGACGATGCCCGGCAACAGGACGAGCGCACCGTCGAACTACGCCACCCGCTCCTGCTGCGACGCTGGCGCGCAGCGCTGGACGAACTGGCCGAGATGACCGCCCCACTGGCCGGGGCCTCCAGCCCCAGTGTCCTCGGCCCGCTCACCACCGACCTCGACGCGATGCCCAGGCAGGCCGCCTTCGCCGTCCTCAACGCCAGAAGGTTCCTCGTCGCGGTCCAGCAGCGCACTGCTGAGAACGCACGCACCGCCCGCCAGTACGCCCAGACCATCACCGAGCGGGAACAGGACGAGCCCGACCACCAAGCCCACCGCCGCGCCTTCGACCAGGCCCTTCACCGCCTGGCCGACGCACACCCCGACGCCTACGACCACATCCGCCACCGACTGCGCCCCTTCGAGAGCAGCCCCGGCCGCCTCGACGCGGACGCCCTGAACTCCAACGAGCGCGGCACGCTGAAACGGCAGGTCCTGGCCGAACTCGTACCTCCGCCCGCCGCGCCGTCGGCGCCGCACCTGGCCACGACCGCCCTTCCCCGCCCCGCCGCGTCCGCCGCGCACCCGATGGCCACCCGCTAACTCCGCGCCCGACCCTGACGGATTTACCCATGACCGACCCCACCACGACCGACGGAGACGTCTACGTCTTCCCCCGCTACCTCGCCGGACTGGGCGGCATCGGCGACCCCAGCTTCGAGCCCGTCGCCCACTGGCCGCACCACCACATGGATGGACACTGCCAGCTCCTCATCACCTCCCCGGACCACCGCATCAAGATCGGCTGGTTCGGCGACGACTTCGACGTGTGGAGGATCAGCGCGGCCGAAAACGCTGTCTCCGCGGCCCGCTGGACAGCGAGCTTCAACGACAACATGCCCCCCGAGATCGTCCGCGGCCTCACCACAGCCCTGGCAGGCGAGTGGGACGAGGACAGCGACACCTTCCTCAACTCTCGGTCGTACCGGTGGACTGACGCGGTACAGCCCCTGCTCGACGCGAGCTGGAAGCGCAAACCGCTTGCACGCGGCAAGGTGGAGATCGTCTCCCCGGACCAGCTGGCGGGAGCGAGCATCGACGTCGTCAGCGCCGACCCTGATGCGGAGCTGGTGACGCTGTGGGCTGGGCCCCCAGGCTGGGGCACCCGCGCTGAGGCGCACTTCACCGCACGCACCCCGGAGCATCTGATCGCCGCCACGGCCGCCGCCTTCGTCGACCCCACCCCCATCGCCCGCTACAAGGACAACCTCAACCCCCGCCTCGCGAAACTCGCCCAACTCTCCCCTGTGCAGGCGTCGAAGCCCGCTGCACCCACCCCCCTCGACATTCAGCGCGCGAGAGCCGCACACCGTGCACCGGCACTCGGCACCCGCAGCGTCCCCCGCTGGAGCACCACCACGCTCCCACCCGCTCTCCCCGCCGGCCGCAGCGGCCCCCGCCGCTGAACGACCCTTCCAAACGAGAACATCAAATAAGTGTCCCTATACGTACAGCAGTTCTTCGACAGCGTCGTCACGCTGCCCTTCGACGACCACGCCGTCGTCGGCAACTCCTACTACGCCACCCCCCACCCGGACTCGCCACTGCGACTGCGGATCGACTTCGCCCCCACCATCCGACACGGCGAGTACGACGGGCTGCGCCTGCGCGTCATCCATCCCAACCAGGGTGTCCTCGACACCGCCATCCTTCCCTTCGCCGACCACGGCACCTTCGCCCGCCGGGACGCCGCCCGCGACCTGGCGGCCGGCAAGGACGGGTACGCGGTCTTCCGCGACTGGAACGGCGCGCGTACCGGCGAACCGCCGTGGAAGGGCGCGCAGGGCACCGGATTGCGCACGGCGATCAGGCAGTACGCCCTTATCTGGTTCCCCGACGCATCAGCACCTGCCTCAGCCCGCCCCACGGCGGCCCGTACCGTCCTTCCAGCCATCGCACCCGGCACCGGCGTCGTACGCACCCGCTGACCATCACCAGTACACGAAGCCCTATGCCTCCACCACGCTGGCTGCCCTCGCGCCGCCGCCCTCCGCAGCCACACACCCCTGCGGCCAGTGAGCCCGCCCCGCCACCGGGGCCGAACGGCTTCTGGCTCACCGACCCCGCCTTCCGCGACCGGCTACACAGCGCCACGCTGACCATGCTCGATCTGGTCGAGAGCGTCATGTACGACGGCATGACCTTGACCGAGGCCCTCAGTGGCGTGCGGGAGGAGGTCCCCTTCATGCTCGGAGTTCCTGCTGAGTACGGCCTCCTTGTCGAAGGCGAAGCCGCCGCCCAGATCGTCGAGACCGCTGGACTCACCGCGGGATCGCCCTTCGGCCCCACCATCGGCCAGGGCCTGGCCCACATCGAGCAGCGGCCCGTCGAGGAACAACAGCAGTTCGTCCGAGCTGCCGCCCGACGCTACGCGACCACCACTCCATCCCGCCCCCGCTCAGCACCGGTGGCCCCGCCACCCAGCCCGGCACCCGGCCGCACCCGCTGACCGGCTGTCGGTGTACTTGCGAAAGTGCTCAGGCAGGTACAGATGAACGTGCTCAGCCGGATGTGCGCCTGGGTGCTCGCGAGAGACGGGCGCGTGCGACGATCGTGGTGTGGAGCGGCTGGGTGGATGCCGATTTTTCCCGGGAGCGGAGTCAGGTGAAGGACGACGAGATACGCGCGCGCTTCGACGGCCGAGCCTGCGTCGAGCTGCTGCCTGGCCGTGCCATCGCCTCGAATCGGCGCCGGATCGAGGAGATCGCCCACGCGCTCGGCTACCGGCTGCTCGCCACCGAGAATCTCGCCGAGTTCGGCATCCGGCTCGTCTACGAACGCGACGATGCCCCGATCGCACGCCGCCGCGCCGAGCTGACCATTGCTCGGCTGTGCGCGGGTGGGCCGCTGCTGCCGGCGGTAGAACCGCCTCCGCCACCGCCACCGGGCCCGCCGCCCCCGGCCCCGCCACAGCTCCGGCCCCGGCAGCCCAACCGTCCTCGGTGGGGGGCGCCGGCACCGCCACCACCGCCCGCCACTGGAGTTGCTCCAGCCCGACCACGCTTCCCACCCCCGCCACCGGGCCCGCCGCCTCCGCCGCCCATCGCCCCAACCCCTTAGCGGCGTTCGCCCGTGCCCGAAGCGGTGCTGCTGGGCGCCTCCACGAACTGAGCGCGTTCATCCGTACGTGATTGGGCACGTTCACGTGTACGCCGACACCGGCCTCACACCCACGCACCGATGGGCAGTTCTGCCCTCATCCACCCAGGAGAGTCTCTTCTTGCGCATCCGTTCTGTCCGCCGCCTTCCCGCTGCCGTAGGTGTCGCCACCGCGGTGACCGGCACCCTGATCTGGGCCCCGGCGGCCTCGGCCCAGAGCCCCGAGCCGACACCGTCCACGTCTACCGCTCCGCGCAATGCGGCCGAGACCGGTGGCGTCGCCATTCTGAAGAAGGACCCCGCCGGCGACGTCCTCGCCGGCGCCACATTCACCCTGTTCGACTCCTCGGGCAAGGAGGCCGGCAGCGGAAAGACCAACGCGGAAGGACAGCTGGCATTCGCGGACCTCGCGCCGGGGGTATACCGCCTCAAGGAGGTCGCCAAGAGCCGGGGGTTCGCGATTTCCGAAGAGGACGCGAAGCCGAACCGACGGGTGGTGCGGCCATAACGGTACCCGGCGGGCCCGGGTTCGTCTGGGCCTGCCGAACCCACTGTCGGATTGCCAAGACTTTCAACGGGGCGGAGTTCTGACCTGCACGCTGACATCTGCAGTAGCACCAGCATCGATGGCAAGGCTGTGCGTCGGTGGGCTATGAGCGTTTGACGCGGCCGCGGATGGCGAGGACGGCCATACCCAGTAGGACGGGTTCGGCGAGGCGGGCCGTCATCTCGCTGTAGGTGCCGACTGTGGTGAGGTCCTGGCCGGAGGAGCGGAACACCACTGAGTTGATCACTACTCGCAGGGACTTCTCGAACCGGTCGGTCGATAGACGCTCACGGTACGGCCCATCGGGATTGACCGGATCGGGTGTGTCGGTCTTCATTGTGATGCTGTGACGCGTGACGGTGCCAGTGCTGGTCGGCTTTGGATCGTCGCGTGGAAGGCCCCACAGCATCAGCACCAGCACGGTGGCGAGCATGGATGCCAGCAGCCATCCGAGGGCGCGGGAGGCCCGCAGCCCGTAGCCAGACAGCGCCCAGTACAAGACAAGCAGGGCACGCTCGGTGCGGGTGGCGTCGTGGTCGTGGCGGCGCATCTCCATCTCGCCGTAGTAGAAGTCGGCGGCCCCGGGTTCGTTCTTGCCATCCTCGAACGCCTTACGCAATTGCCGATACATCGGTGCCAGCGCTGCCGGCTCCAACACGTCCACCCCCTCTGCCGCAGGCGTCCAGCCGTCTGGGGCAGTGCCCTCAGCGGCGCGCCAGTGCTGCTCCTCGGCCAGCGTCCGGCGTGGCGTCCAGCGCACCGGCCACGGGCCGCGCCAGCGCAGCCCCGAGGGTGTGGTGGGTAGGGGGCATCGCCCCTCCAGCCGTAGTTGGTCGAGGTGGACGGTCCCGGCGAACCGGCAGCCGGTGAGGTCGACGTCGCTGAGCACCAAGTGCGCGGCATCCACCCCCTGCAGCGACACCACTTGCACACGGGCATTCCCCAGGTCAGCCTCGGGTATATCTGCGTCGGAGGAGGTGAAAGGCCGGGGGCGGGCGGCGATGCTCACCGGGTATTCCATGACCGCGTCGCTTAGATCGACGGCAGCGTTCCGCAGGCGCAGCGCGGCGGTGGAGGCCCACCGCGTCTGCAGGCACAGCACGCTTGGTGTAGCCGCCTCAATGGTCACGGCTGCTCCGAACGTGGCGTATGCAAGTTGTAGTTGACCATTGCACACCAGCGGTCCGATCGATCCACCACGCTCGAAGTTCGACCCGTTGAAGAAGGCATAGCCGCTGAACTGAGTGTTCATAAACCCGGCGCTGCCGTTGAATTTGGTTGTGCCGAAGTGGGCGTCGCCGCCGAACTTCACCTTGTGGAAGATGGCATGGCCGCTGAACTCGGCCCTGGTGAAGAAGGATTTGCCACCGAACTTTGCCTCGTTGAACCAGGCGTTGCCACCGAACTGTGTCTCGGCGAACGCGGCGTCATCAGTGAACTTCGCGCTCCAGAACGACACGGCGCCACCGAACTCCACGCCGCTGAACTCAGCGTCTCCGTCGAACTGGGCGTGACTGAAATCGGCCCTGCCTAAGCGGGGCCGATTGGTGGTGGGGTCCTTGATCGCGGAGAGTAACTCATCCAATAGTTCCCTGCTCAACCGGGTGCCGCAGTGGTCGATGTCGGCACCGGCTCGCAAGTCAGCCAGGTAGGCGGAGCGATCGGCGTCCTTGAGATGGACCAGGCACTCGGCATACGGCTCGACACGCCGACCTCGGCAGCCGACCGGATCGGTCTCAGGCTGGGCACCGTGACCACAGTGCGGCCAGTCCGGCGGGGTCGGATACGGGTCAGGGTTCGGTTGTGTCATGTCCAGTGAGCGTAGCGACATGTTCAGTAGTTGCTCGCCTCTCAACTCGGTGGGGGCGGCGGCTCTGCGGTGCCGTAGAGAACCCTGATGGCCGGCACCAGGCGACTCTTAGGCCCCCGGCCGCGGCTCCCCTTACCGTGCCGGACGTGTAGCTTGCCGAAGTCGCCCAGGTCCGGGCGCCAGTCGCGGATGTCTAGCTTGAGCGTCTCGCCGATTCGCGTGCCGACCCGTCGCCACAGCGAGGCGACCATGTAGTCCCGGGCGGCTGGCAGGAACTTCCTGGCCTGGCCCAGCGACTCCCGCCATCCAGCGAACAGCTGGTCCACCTCCGCCTCGGACGGCGGAATCCGTGGCGTTCCGTACTCGCTCTTAGCCGGGCGGTTGAACTCGTCGATCGGCTGGACCAGCACGTGGCCGGTCAGCGCGTGCACATCCCCTTGGTAGCGGGTGATCAGGAAGTCAAAGAACTGCGCGAGAGTCCACGCCTTGCTCTGGACCGCGCTGTGAGCCAGCCGCTTCACCTTGCGCTGCTCCGCAAGGAATCGGTCCGCGTCCTCCGGGCCCGTCGTCCACACTGGCCGGCCGAGGAACCGCACGAACTCGAAGATCTGCCAGCGGTCGTCGGCGATGGAGCCGTCGCTTAACCCGGCGCCAACTCCGGCCAGCAGAAACTGGTCCACCAGCTCCTGCTCGAAATCCTCGTACTCCTGTGCTGTCTGTAGCCGCTGCGGCGTCCCGATCGACCGGACGACCGCGAGCGTCACCGACGCCTCAGCTCACTGCGAACGACCATGCGTCATGGATAGAGCGGCATATCTTCAGGAATCCCGACGCAACGTCGAACTCTCCACGCGATCGAGTGAACCCCCGCTCACCAGCGCCGCAGGTCAGGAGACGATGCACAAAACGGAGTGAACTCACGGGAGTCCCGACAAGCGGCAGCAAGCTGCACGACACGGTCGACGACCAGGACGTCATCGTCACGACCGGCACCGACACTCCATTGACGATCACCGATCCGTTCAAGCCCGCCGAACTAATCGTCAAGAAGACCGACAAGGGTAGTGGCGAGCCGCTTGCTGGGGCGGTCATCAACATCACCCCGGCAGGTGATGACGGTGAAACGGTCACACTGACCACCAGCAAGGACGGCACAGCAAAGGTCAAGCTCCCCATCTCCTCCCGCACCGGCACCAACTACACGGCCACCGAGACAAGGCCCCCACCGGCTACCAGATGGATGCCAAGCCAGTGAAGTTCGCCGCCAAGCCCGATGACTCGGTCACCGTCACGCTCGCCAACACCAAGAAGGAGCAGCCGACCATGCCCACCACCCCGCCGACCTCACCGGAGACGACCAGCCCGGCCAAGCCCTCGCACAAGCCGACCTCCGGCACTCCGCACGAGGACGAGGGCACACCGTCCCCGTCCGTCACCGCTTCGGGCAACCCGTCGGCGGACGAGAGCGCGTCGAGCACCGCAGCCCCTCCGGAAGGCTCCCTCGCCCACACCGGCGCTGACGCCACACCGTGGCTGCTCGGCGGTGCCGGAGTGCTGCTGGCTGCGGGAGGCGGAGCGGTCATCGCCACCCGCCGGCGCTGTACTGACGACGGCCCCGCCGACAGCTGACAACCTGACCAACCACCTCGCAAGGCCCCCGGAATCCGCCCCCACGATTCCGGGGGCCTTCGTCAGTCCTGCCGCGCGTAGCGCGCGGACCGCGCCGCCGACGCCCCTGCCTGTCAGCCCGGCACGGAGACGAACCCGCTGGCGCCGCCGAGCCTCATACGTAGCCGTTGCGGCCGCACCGCTGTACAGACGAACGCTAAGCGCCGCAGGCAGTGGAGTGCTGGCCAGCAGTCGGGAGGGGCTGTCCCGAATTCGGCACCGGAGTCCACGCGATCCGGGGCTTTGGTTTAACCACAGTCAACATCCAGAACGCGCGCAATCGTGCGGAACTCCGAGAACGGTCTGCTACAACCTTGCGCGTGCGGCGGTCAGCAGGGCACGTCGAGTACCAAGAGCGGCAGGTCGGGATGGCGATGTGCCCTGATATCGTGCTGCGGCCCGATTTCGGCGAACAGGTTTTCCAGAGCGCACAGTGTGTGTTCGGCGAGCCTGCGGTGCACGTCGCTGTAGCGGGCGAGCTTCCGTGGCACCGGATGGACGCGCGAGAGATCCGGAATGTTGACGTTGACTACGACCGCGTCCCCAACGAGCAGCCCCTCTGGGGCGAACTCGACGACTAGCCCGAACTCGTTCTGATCGTCGCCGGGCTTCAGGACCCGATAATTCGCCAAGGTGAGCAGGTAGCTGACGTGATGCACCGCGTTCCCGCAGACGTACTCGTCGTCCCGCTCGCGATTCCAGACAGCGCCTTCCGCATACGTGGTCATATCTGGCAAACGAGGGCAGTCAACCCCGGTTACCGTCACCAACCGGCAGCGGTCTGCGCAGTGGCCGGCTCTCCGCCGCCCCCGGCTGCGCACCATGCCCCTTGTCGGACGCCACTGAAACCCCAGTCGAACATGTGGCCATTTGCTACCGGTTAGGGAAGGGGCCGCCCGTGGCCAATGGCACACTGGACGGCTCGCGTGTAAACCGGGGGTGAGGCTTGTCATTTCGGACAAATGCGGTTGAGCTGATCAATTCCTCTTGGGGGATGCACACCCTCAACGAGCTGCTCATCGAGCTGGTGCTCGCGCTGCTGAGGGAGCTGGACGAACAGGCCGGCATGGCAGGCGATGACGACGCTGGACGGGCTTTTGCAGCGGTCTACCACAGCGCGGCACAAACGACGGTGAATCAAATAGGCGAAGCCGCACACATCATGGGACGCGGCAGTGAGGGGATGCTGCAGACGGCCAACAACTACATGGCGACAGAGAGCAAGGTTGCAGAAGAAATGCTCTCCGCCATCGGGCGGCGCAACGCGGCAGAATCCCTCATGGGTACCGGACCTGCGAGGTCGGCGAACTGTGCGCCTGCACCCCGCGGCCGTGGGAACGAACTCCCCGAAGTTATCGGCGAGACGACGACGAGCGACATAGTCATCGACGGCGACCGCTTCCGCGGCGACCCCGCCAAGCTGAGATCCGTGGCGCGATCCTGGCGAAAGGCCAGGAACATCACGGAACGCATCTACTCTGACGCGCGAGAGTGCTGGAGGACTGCAGCCCGCAACCAGGAAGGGAAGACCGCAGAAGCGATAGGCTCCTTCTTCCTTAAATTCGTGGGGCACGACGATGTTCCCGCCAAGGCCGAGTCGTCATGCACTCTGCTGGCCAACCTCCCAGCCGCATGCCAACAGATCGCAAACGCCTGCGACAGATACGCCGACCACATCGAGACCGCAAGCAGCCAGTCCTGGAAGAACACCATCTCCGACGCGATCTTCGAGTTCGGCGGAGAATCCGTCTGGGACAACCCCATGTTCGGCGGCAACGGCGAGGACGGCGGTCTCCATGACGCGGTCTCCGGCGACGGCCGCATCATGGACCTCGCCAGCCTGGGACACAGCTTGGACTCCTCGCAATCGCGCGTACGAGTCCCCGAGCCGACCCCTGGCCCCTGGATGCCCAAGCCGATCCTGCCGGGCCTTCCACCACTACCAGTACCAGTGGCACCCGGCAGCCCGATCATGATCCCAGCCGGGTACACCAAGCCCGATCCGAACCTGTACCGTCCGGCGATGCCACCTCCAATCCCTCCGGACCCGCGCTTCCCGCCGCTGACACCCACTGAGCGACAGAGTTTCCGGCGATGGGCAAACAGTCTCCGCGACGGTGGATTTTCCGGCGGTACACAGGCGGAAAAGGACTACCAACGTCGTACGGCGGGCTACCCCGAGAAGGAGGTACCCATCGATCCGCGCAAGTCCCCGCTAGGCACATTGATGGTGGACGGCGTACGTGATACAGACGGAATGGCGGTGGAGGCGAAGTTCGTTAAGCGTCCCGGATGCACGTACCGCAATCTTGACGACCTGGAGAACGGTGACAATTTCCAAGAGAAGGTGCTTCACAAAAAGGACGAAAAAGAGCTTTACAAGTATAAAGCGGCGATCGAGTACCCAGGCCATGCGGGTCGACTACGCGGCGTGGAAGTAGCTACCAACGACCCCGATGCCGTCCCGTACTGGGACGCGCTGCTCGTCGCTCACGGAGTCAAAGGCTACGGCAGGTACGTGCCGTAGTCATGATCTTGGAGTCTAGGAAACCTTGCCATGAGTGAAGATGCCGCCGATTTTCGAACCATGTTCATCTTCAGCCCTCCTGAGGGCGAGCCGCAGGGGTGGGGGCTAACCTTCGCTTCCTTCGCCGATGCGCTGCAGGCGAAAGAACCTGATGCCCCTGTCCATGCGTGGAGCGGGCACTACACGGGCGAGACGCTCTCGTTCCAGTTCGGCACGTCCACTGGGGAAACGGCTGAAGGGATGGTGGGAGTGGAACCCAATGGCGTTGCTATTGAGGACTGCACTGCTGCCGAAGCGGCCGACTTCGCGGGGTGGCTGCGGCAGGCGATCGTGCCGGCGGGTAGCGGACTCATGGCGAACATTCGAGAGGGAGTTGAGTGGGAGCTGCCTCTGGTGGAACTCCATGGAAGTGGAGTAAGTGAATTGGAAGCGTCTCTAGTTGGTCATGTCGAGCGAGTTTTGCGTTATGAGGAGGAGCAGCTCGGCTGAATGCTCCTCGCACCGTTGGCCGGTGCGGGGTGGCGAAATCGGTACGGAGGCTGGGTCCCCCCACCATCGTGGGACGAAGCCGACGCCTGACAAGCCCGGTAAGGGCGAGGGCACCTCCTGACAGTCGTCCCCGTCCACCTCGCCTTCTGACACCTCTGTCGCGGACGAGGCCACCTCGGGCACCGCGGTGCCCACGCCTGAGGGGCTCTCGCCCGCGGGCGCCGTCCCCGGTGCCGATGCCACTCCGTGGCTGCTCGGCGGTGCCGGACTGCTCCTCGCTGCTGGTGCGGGCGCATTCATCGTTGCCCGCCGATGCCGTGTGGACGACTCCAACGACGACGGCTCCGCTAATAACTGACACACCTGGCCCACCGAACCTGGCCCCCGGAATCCTCGCGATTCCGGGGGCTTTGGCATGTCCGGAAGCGCTATGCGCGGGGAGTCGAGCCAAAATCCGGCCGAGGCGAGCAGGCCATGCCCTACCGTCTCGAGCTGGCCGAATCGACGGTCTGTTGCAGGATGCTAAGGGACTGGAGACGGGGATCGCCGGGCCTGGCCCGTCATTCGGCTTGTGGCAGTTCGGCCGCCGGGGCCTGGGGTGGCCGGACGCCGGTCAGTTCCTCCGTCCGGCTGGCGAGAGCATCAGCGAGGCGGGGGTAGAAGCCGCGGGCGACGGCCTGGAGCATCTCGGCGAGCGCGCACAGCTCCCCCACACGTCCGGCGTCGGTGGTGAGGATGTCGTCGAAGACCTCGCGGACCATTGCGGCGACGGCGGGAACGCCGAGGCTGGCGGCATGCAGGGTGCCGGCATCGAAGCCGACGGGGACACGTCCCCAGCGTTCCCAGTCGATGACGGTTAGCGGGTGCTGGGTGAGGTTGGCCCACTGAAGGTCGCCGTGGCCGGTCGTGCGCTCGATCATCTCCGGTGCGGTGACGCCAAGGAAGTGCGGGAAGGCCCGCTGCGCCCAGCGGTCACGGACCGTGGTGCGGCCCCCGGGCGCCTTGGCGAGCACATCGAGGGCACGGCGGAGGTCGGCCCACCACTGGTCAGGCAGGCCCGGGTCCTGCGTGATGTCGCAGCGGTGCGGGGAGATGACGGGGGTGGTGAGGCAGTCGGCGAGCTCAGCCTCGTAGGCATAGCCGTCGGCGGCCCACCGGGTGTGGTCGTGCAGGCGGGGGCGGGGTACTTCGGCGGGGACGAGTTGCTGGGCTCCGATGGCGCCTTCGCCGTGCTTGGGCGCGGGAGGGCGGGTGCCTTTGCCGGAGGCGACGCGCAGCCAGTAGGCGCCGGTGCGGCGGCCGATGGTGCACCCTTGCCAGCCCCAGGCGATCGGCCCGTCGCCACGGGCCTCGCCGAAGAGGTCGGCGGCGTGGGCGAGCGCGGCCTCCATACGGGCACGGGTCGGCTCATCCGCCGGTGCATACATCAGTCCCCCTTCAGGCGTCCAGCGTCCCACGGTAGAGGTTCTGACTGTTGACCATGGGGCTCGCGGGACGTTGGATGGACGGTCCTGGCAGGAAGTGTCGACATGTCCGGTAGCCCGGTCCCGGGCCCCGGCGGATCCGAGAAGGGCCCTCGCATCGTGACTGAACCCGACGCCGACCGGCCTGATATCAACCGCGTCGACTGCTCAGACTGCGGTGGAGGGCCGGCAGAGGACAACATTCGCATTTCCTGGGTCGACACCGAGAAGGGGTTCACCGAGATCTGGCACGTGCCGGAGTGCCCGACGTACCTCATCGAACGCATCATGGGCGAAGACGGCGCCCGGCGTGCCAAGCAGCGAAATGCCTGGGCGCAGGCATCGTTCCCCGCAGCGCATCAATGCCTCCAGGCTGCTGCCGCCCTGGCCGCGGGCGACACCGCGGCGGCCCCCTTCGTCGCTGCTCTCACCCAGCTCGTCCAGGCCCAGGGCGCCAACACCGCGGCCTTCGTGGTCCTCGACAAGTGGGTCGAAATCCTCGACCAGCACTTCCCGCCCAAGGAGCCGAACCCCAAGCCCCAGTGACGTGACGCTGGCTGATCCGGTGATCGATGGGAACAGGTAGGAGCGGTCGCGGGCGCCAAAGACCGTGAGCGAGTCAGCCGACGCAAGGCGAGCAGCGCGGCATCACGCCCGGGGCGCCAGCCGTACGGGTGGTCCCGACGGCCGATTCGCGCTTCCTGCTTCCGCCGGGGCTGGGGGAGCAGCTGTTGCCCACGAGCGGGGCAATCACGGTTCGGGGGAGATGGCATCCAACAACTGCCGCAGCAGGAGCACCGCGCGGCCAGAGAATCCACCCGCCTCCTCCAGGACCGAGGCTGCCGGATCCAGGACATCAGCCAGCCGTCCGACCCGCACCTCGACCGGCGCGCCCCTGAGGCCCTCCCGGAACCACGACCCGCTCCAATGTCCCCGTGCAAGGTCCTCCGCCAAGCCTCGCTCCTGCGACGACGGCGTCCACATCCCCGCGCGGTAGTCGGCCAGCAGAGCGCCCGCGTCCCGCTCCAGCGCTCGGGCCATAGCTGTCGCATCCGTGCTCATGCCCCGCTCAACGATGCACCCCCGCCGCCGTGACGGCCCGCGAGGCACACCGCGGGCCCTCATGCCGGACAGCCCGAGTGCCGACTCACCGGACAGGCCGCTGGTTCAGCCGGTCGTTCTCGGCGTGCATCGCTGGTGGTGCGGGGCGCAGGGTGGGGGTATGGATGCTCGTGTCGTCGTGCACCCGCCGTCACCGACGGGCGGGCGTCGTGTGCGTGTTGACGGCCAGAGTCTGGGCCTCGCGTATGGTCCCGCTGATCTTCTGGAGTTCCTCCGTCGGGCCGGCCTGGATCCTGAGCAAGTTCGATTGGACGACCCAATGATCGAGTGGCGTGGCGGCGGGCCTGACATCTGGGGTGCCGAAGCTGACTGACCCGAGATACCCAGAGGCCGGATGCATTGGCGACGCGACGCGGCAGAGTGAGCGTCGCTGATCGATGCTGCTGGTGGTTCCCCGGCCCGCGATCTGCGGCGGTGTGCCGTGTTGGGCGGGTGACGGACAGGCGGGGAACCGGCAGTGGTGGCTACAAGACTGGGGCCTTGGCCCGCTTGGCTTCGACCTTGGCGCGGCACGAGGCGCACAGCGGGTTGGCGCCATGACCGTAGCGGTGGCAGGGCTGCTGGCAGGCGGCGCAGCGTCCGATCTCTTTAGGCGGGCAGGACAGCGGCGCGGTGGTCGGTGCGGGGGCGGGTGTCGTCACGGCGGAACCTTTCTTCTCAGCCACATAATCCCCCGGGCCCGGGCTGCATTCCCGCGCAGGGAGCTCAGTCGATCCGGAGTTCGCGGTCGGGGCGGCACAGCCCACACGCCTCCACGCCGGCGGCCAGCGCCTCGATGGCGTCGCGCCGGGTGATCGGTCGCACCCTGGGCTGTCCCTTCGTGCACTCACCGTGATGGACGGCCACGGGGCGTGGGTCGGCGCCTACGTTCAGCTGTACCGTCCAGTCCGGCGGCGGCACTGCGCGGACGGAGGCTTTGCGTGCAGCCTCCTGCTGCTCGACCTCGACAATGCGGCGGTGCACGCGGTTCAGCTCCAGCTGGAGGTAGGTCGCGATCACGCTGAGCCGAGACAGGTCGTCAGGCAGAGGAGATGTGTCGCGCACGTGTTCGATATTACGCTTCCTGGTGCTCGCTGCCTCGTCGGCATCGGATGTCCCGTGCCATCGGAGATTGAGCGTTGTCACTGAAAGGGGATGACCGCGAGGTTCGTGCCATCGAAGTTTGACCGCTTCAGTCAACTCAGCAGGTCAGCCACCTCAAGGTCGAGCGCAACTCTGGTCGGCGGGCATGCCGCGAGGCCCCCAGATTGCCGTCGTGCGAGAGGTGGTCGAAAGTGCGAGGCTGGATCCGGCCTTCGCGGAGAAGTCGCTGACCGTCATGATTCGCGGCTTAGTCCTATGCGGAAGGGTCCGGCAGTCTGGGTGCACTCGTGGGGTCCGCCCCGCACCACCGGCCCCGGCCAGCGCGGCGTCCTTCCCAGAAGTGAGGCGGCGCATGGACATCGAGCTGACATATGACATGGTCGGAACCCGTTTGCGTGGAATCGGTGATGCGACAATCACCTACGACCGGCTGGGCAGCCGGCCCCGCACCCTCGGTTCATGGAAGCTCGAATACGACCGTCTCGGCACGCGCCTGCGCGCCGTGAGCACCGCTGAAATCACCTACAGCCGGTGGGCTGGCCTGCCTCGCACCGTCGGACAGTGGAGCTGTGAACACAGCAAGCTCGCCTCCCGCCTGTTGCGCATAGGCCCTCATGAACTGAGATACGACCAACTCTGTAGCCGCGTACGTGCCATCGGCTCGCTCGAAATCTTCTACGACCGACTCGGTACCCGCCCCAATCGAGTGCGGCTGCCGGGCGAGGGGGAGTTGCTGTCCGACGATCTCCTCCTTGCGCTCTTCCTCGTGCTGTACTGGCAAGAGGAGCAGGAGAGACAAACGGCTGCCCGGCGAGGGGGAGTTGGGGTCCAACGATCTCCTCCTCTGCTCAGGCTTCGGTGGCACACGATCAACCTTCGACGGTACGGGACATCGGAGTCCGGCAGCAGCGTCAGCCCGAACGGCGCGGCGATCACGGCGGTTAGCTCCTGGCGCGGCATTACCACCACTGAACCTCCGGTCGCGCCCCTGTCCGTGGGCCCGAAGGCGCCAGGTGTGCCCGGCAGCCGGCGGCGTCGTATGGAGATCCCCTCCTCGCTCGCAGGTTCGCCGAGATATCGGCGGTGCTGCTCGTTCCTCTATCCGCGTTCGATGGCGGGTAGATCGTCCGTGGTCGCCGGGGCGCAGGATGAAGTTTGCGGTGCGGAGTGCGGCGGGCCGCATGTGGCGTCGGGAGCGAGAGCGGTGGCGGGTACGCGCCGGAAGCGTGGCAATGCCCAGCCCGAGCGCTGCGGCGGTTCCATCCACTTTTTCGCCAGTTCGCCGGGGGCAGACAGGAAAGATCCCGAAAGGACTGGTGGAAGCTGCAGGGGCATGTCAACGTAGACGACCTTCCCCGGAACCCCAGGTCAGAGAGGTGATGCCGATGACTGTTGAAGTCGCCCCACCCGGATTCGCCACGACGGTTGAGGCTCTGCGGCCCCGCTCCTGGAAACTCGGCCCCGGCCAGCCGCAGGAGGTGATCGACCAGTTCACGGACGCTGGCTTCAAGCTCGTCGTGGACGACCGGGCGGATGTCCACATCAACTCTCGCGACGGACGGTTCTACCTCGGCTGGTTCCCGATGGGCCGGCCCGGCGACGACGGCGAGGGCTGGGTGATCGCTGTGACCGGCACCGCGAAGGTCCCCGGGTACCGGATGTCCTTCGACACCGAGACCCCAGCGGAGATCATCGCTACAGCGGTGGCCCAGGTACTGGCCACCGCTCGGCCGCTGTGATCTGTCCGCCTCACCCTGCTGTTCGTACGTGATGCAACCCTGCCCCTGCTGCTGGGCGGCGAACCCGCCCGCTACTGCTTGGAGAATGCCTTGGACCTGCCGGAGCCGACCGTCGGCGAGCTGCTCGACCGCCTGTCCGCCAGCGACCGCGACACGGTGGTACGCCTGAGGATCAACCCCTTCGACCCCACGGCCCGCCGCCTGGGGGGTGTGGTCCCCACCCGTGACGAGACCGGCCGTCCGGTCGTGTTCATCGCCGAGTCCAAGGGGGCCGAGCAGTTCGGGCCCTCGCCGGAGCTGTCCGTCGGCGAGCTGCTCGACCTTCTGTCCGCCTGCGGGCGCGACGCCGTGGTCCGCCTCGCCATCAACCCCGATTTCCCCATGTCCCACCGCACGGGCGACGTGGTCGGCGCCCGCGACGAGAGCGGTCGGCCGGTGGTGTTCATCAGGGAGCCCGAGGAGACCGAGCAGTTCGGGCCTCTTCCCCCCGACGTTGCTGTCGCGCTGACCTGGCACCAGCCGACTGACCCACCCCCGCGCCGACGGCGCGGCACCCGCCCCAGCGGCGGACAGTGACCACCCCGAACCCACGGAGGCGCCCCTGCACCCGCACCACCCCATCGACCCCTTCCACCCCGACGCGCCGGACCCGGTGTACTGGGTCACGCCGCGCCATCTGGCCGGTGACGACGGCGCCCTCGCCGAGCGAATCGGCGACACCCTCAGCGGGCTCGGATGGCGCATGTGGCCGACCTCCCGCAACACCCTTCTCTATGTGAGCCCGGACGAGCTGCGCGGCGCCGAGTGGATCCTCGCCAGCTACCCGTTCGAACTCGGCGGACTGCCCGTGGCCTGGCAGCTGTCCGCCCGCCCCCACACCGAGGCGGCCATGACGGAGTGGAACGCGTACTTCACCGCCGGCGTGCCGCACGAGGCACTCGCCGACCTCCTTGTCGCCCTCGACGCCCGCGATGCGCCCGACGTCGGCTTCGCGAGCCCCGAGGCGGTGTTGACGGCACTCAGCGCGCAGGGCTGGATCCGCGACCTGGACCGTCCGCACACCACCGCCAACGATCCCGCCTTCTCCACCCACGTCTCCCTGGAGCCGCTGCCGCCGCTCATCCACGACGCGGACCCGCGCGAGGACCTTGCCGGTTGGCAGGCATGGGCAGAACCCGTCCTGGGCGCCCCATACCAGTGGTGTGCCAGCTTCAGTGCGAGCGTTCCGCACGACCTGGTCGCCGCCTTCGCCTCCTCGCTCGCCTCACCGGTGCCGGTGCCGCGGCGCACGCTGCCGGACAGCGCCGACGGGCGGCTTACCGTCGTCCGCCGCAGCTGACGAGCGGCATCCACGCCAGCCACCGGCGTTCGCTACATGGCGGACGATCGGCCCCTTGAAAGGACCCATGTCGGTTTCACAGATGTCCCCTGGACGGCTCGCGGTCGCCGACGCCATCGCGGCGGCCGGGCCGGGGCGGCACTACCTGCACGTCATACGGCCCGTCATCGACCGGGAGGCACTCGCGGAAGTCCTCTACCTGGGCAGCAACTGGTTCGCGCTCGGCCCCGTGAGCGGGGAGCGATTCGACCGGCTCACGCGCCTTGTGGACGAGGCCCTCTCGGACACGAGCAACCGATGCGGGGCATCGGTGCTGTCGCTGGTCTCGGACCTGCCCACCGACGCGGGCCCGGTCCGCACAGTAGCCCGGTACGTCATCGAAGACGGCCGGTGCACCGAGGCCGGCGAGCTGAACCAGCTCGAGTACGGCGCCTGCGCGATCACGCATGCCCGGGTGGAGGCCGAACGAGCGGCCGAGGATGCACGCACGCTTGCCACCCTGCCCGGCCGCTTCGACTTCATCTAAATCCACCGCCCGCCCACACCCACCTGACGTCTACCTCCAGGAGGTTTGCTTGTCCCTGCCCTTGATCCGGCTCGCCATCGGCCCCACGAACGGGACCGCCCACCACGGAGTCCTGCTCGATACCGAGCCGCTGACGGCGTGCGCCACGCACTCAGCCGATCTCGCGCCCATCGCCGAGCACACGGCACACTCCCAGTGCCAGAGCTGTGCACGAGCCTGGCTCATTCTCGCCACGCCGCCGCACCCCGGCGGTGAGCCGGATGCCCGGCCCGCCGTCGGCACGGGCGCCAGCGCCACTGCGCACCGGCCGATCCCGGGCCACCTGCTGGGCTACTGCGGCAAGCCGCTCGAAGTCCGCCGCTCCTCTGCTCGGCGCGTATGCGCCAACTGCACCCGCCTCAGCGAGGCCCTCGACCGCTTCCGGCAACGGGCAGGCGAGCTGGTCATGCCCGGCGGCGAGCCGTGCCACGGCGACGACAGCCTGCTGTGGACCCCCAGGGGCCGAACGAATCTGGTGACTGGGCACCACCGGAACTCCGTGACCGGCAACGCCTACTGCGAGCGGCAGCTGGCCGGCCCCAACCCGGGCGCCCCCAACGAATGCGCGCCGTGCCGACTCCACTGGGAGGAGGCCGAGATCTCCCGCCAGACCTACACCCTGCCCCACATGCAGGCAAAGGCTGCCGAGTGGGCGAACCGCACGCTCGACGTGTTCGACGACCGCGCCAGCTCCCTCAGGTCCGGCGACGTGTACACCCTGTCGGGATGCGCCCAGACGCACTTCGTTGTGGCCATGGCCGACCGAGGAAGGGCAAGCCACACCGACCTCCTCGTCTATCTTCCCGCCGAGGAACGCATCGCCGAGATCCGCGTACGGCGCGAGCGCCTGGTCACGATCCAGCGGCCCATCGCAGAGGCGGACTCGAACCCAGTGCCCTCGTGAGTGCTCATGGTGACGGCGCCATAACTACGTTGCCCGGCAGGCTCTTTGAGCCTGCCGGGTTTGCGTATTTCCCCTGGCCCCTCCGGCAGCGGCATCGGCCTGCCCGGTGAAGTTTGCGTATCGGCTGAGGCAGTGTGCATCAGCGCACGTGCCGGTACAGCCCGGTCGGATGTGGACGGGTAGATGGGCGGCCGGGAACACACCCAGGAATTCACCTCGGGCCCTCGAGCCCTTATGCGGGAACGGTGCCCGGCCGCCTTTCTACCTGCCCACTGCCTATGCCCTCTGCCGCTCTTCCGTGGCGCCGCCGTTCTGCCGGAGGCGACCGGTGTAAGCAGCGCTGCCCCTTGCCCGTACCTACGGGCAAGGGGCAGCGCTGCTTGCGGTGTGATCAGCTGGTGCCCTGGGCCTTGTCGAGCGCCTTGTCCAGGTGAGCGTCCACCAGCCCCGGCGAGCCGGAGACGATCACCAGCACGTTGCCGGTGCGGATCGCCGTCTGCTTGACGACGCTGCGCTGCCCGCCGGCGGAGTAGGTGAGCAGCTGGCTCCACCGCTCCTCGCCAAGGTCAGGGGCGGTGGTCGTCTGGGTGGCCATGTCGATGGCGGTGCTGCCCGAGACGACTTGGTACTTCGGGCAGGAGGCCATCGCGCCGAAGATCTTGCCGATGCCGTTGGACAGCTTCGATGCAGTGTCGCTGTACAGCTCCTCGCTCACCTCGGAGTTGCTGCCGCCGGCGTACGTGAAGGACGCCTTCGCCTTGCGAGGGAATTCGAGGCTGGCGCCGGTGGCCGCGTCGCCGCCGAGCTTCTCCAGCGCCGGGCAGCCGATCACCGTGACGTCGTCGTGCGCCGCGGGGCGCTGCCGCTTCCGGGTGTAGCCCTCGCCCAGGTCACTCTCGTTCAGGAGCCGCTTGCTCAGCGCGGCCGAGGACAGTGGCTTGGCTGCCGCCGTGTCTTTGCCCGTGTGGGGCGCGGACGCTGCCGTCGCCGACGGGGCGGAGGACGTGGAGCTGTCGGTGGAGCAGCCCGCCAGGGCCAGAGCCGCGAGCGTGCTCAGGGCGAGGATGGTGGTGGTGTCACGGCGCATGCGAAACCCCTAGGTGGTGCGGAGCGGATGGGCTGACTGGGCCGACGCGGTTCCGCTGCCGGCGGGGTAGGGGTTACGGGTAGTTAGTGGCCGCAGTGGCGCAGGCCCTCTTCGAGGGTGGGGTGGAAGGCGTCGACGGGACCGGAGTTGCGGTTGTACCAGGCTGCGTCCAGGCGCGGCTCCGCGGTGTTGTGGCCAGCCCGGCAGCGCAGCCAGATCGTGTCGTCGCGCATGCTGAAAACGATCCAGTCCCGGTATGCGCCGCACTGCGGGCACTCGCGCACCTCGCCGTCGAGGACGAGCGGCTGCTCCCAGCGCATCATCATTCCCTCCACCTCGTCGCGGGAGGGCACCCGCAGGTCCGGCGGCAGGAAGTCGGGAACCTCCTCGGTGATGGGCGCGGCCGGTGCCGACGCGGTGGCCGGGCGGGCGAAGTCGGGCGCCGGCTGGTTCGCGTGCATCTGCAGCAGCGCATGGCCCGCGAGCTGGGCTTCGCGGAACTCTCGGTCACGAGCGCGTCGTCGGAACATGCGGCTCCTTTTTCGTCGTCTGTCGGCCACAGGGAGAGTGCCCCAGCGTCCTGACCTGCCGCAACTCGCGAACTTCGGAATTCATCTCGTCTTGCGGGGCCGGTCGCCGCGGTCGGCCGAGGGCCGCTTCGGGCGTCCGGTGGTCTGCGGCGTAGTGGTGTCGTGCTCGGGCATCGCGGAGGCATCGGCGGGCAGATCGGCCAACCGCCGCAGTCGCCACACCAGCACGTCGCTGACGGAGTCGGCGGTGTCCAGTTCGCGCCGTGCGACGGCCTCGGCGAGCAGGGCGGCGGGCTCGTGGCCGGCGGCCTCGGCGTCGGCGAGGGTGGCGGCCAGGGCGTACCAGCCGGGCTCGGCCAGGATCTGCTCCGCCAGCTCCGGCACTGCCTCACGCAGGTGTGCGACCTGGCGGCGATGCAGCGGCTGGGGCAGGCGGCGGCCCCGGTGCTGCAGGACAGCGAGCGGGTGCTGGGCAGCGACCCGGTAGGCGGCACGCAGGTGTTCGCCTGCCTGGCGGGCGGCTGCGGCCTGCTGGGCGTGTTCCTTCTTGCCGTGCCAGTGGGCGGCGGCGGTGACAAGGAAGAACAGCATGTCGATGACCAGGGCGGTGGTGGCCCCGTCCTCTCCGCGCCCGAGGGCGGGGCCGCTGTAGACGAGGTCGCGGGCGGCCTGGCGCAGGGCGCGGTCGTGGCCGCGCTCGGCCTTCACGTGGGAGTGGGACGCTCGCTCGAAAACGAAGGCCGCCTCGCGGAGTTGCTTACGGGTGTGTGCGGCGGAGGTTTTGGCGAGTGCGTCCAGGACCTCCCCGGCCGCGGCGATGTGCGCGGCGGCCACCGTGTCCTCGCCGTGGTCGATGACCAGTACCGCCTGCCACGCCGCGCTCGCCGCCCGGCGCCGCGCCGAAGCCGGACCGCTCGGCGCAGCAGCCCCGGCGGCCCTCTGCGATGACGTCTCGGTGCGCGGGCCCGCCTCGCTGTCGGTGGACCAGCGTTCGCGGATGCGGGGCAGTGACAGGTCGGGCGAGAGGGTGGAGCCCGCATAGAAGACGGGTTCGTCTTCTTCGTTGCGGTCATCGGGCAGTGCGACCTTGTATCCGAGCAGGTCACCGGAGGGGGCGGTGCGCTTGTGGATCAGCAGGCCAGCCGCGGAGAGCCGGCCGAAGAACTCCTCCTCGCCCTGGGCGCCGGCCACCGCTCGGCGGACGGTCTCGCGCAGCTCCTCGCGCGGGGTCAGATCCCTGCCCTCCCGTTCGGCCTTGTGGCGTTCGGCGCTCGTCGGACGCTTGGCTGCGGTTCCGTCACCGGTGTTGAGCTGCTTGAGGCCGTACTCGGCTTCGATCAGGCGAGCTTCGGCCTGGGAGCCTTTGGCGTCGTTGTTCAGCCGTGGCTTGCGGCCGTCCTCGCGCACCAGGGTGGCGATGATGTGGATGTGGTCGTCCGCGTGGCGTACGGCCGCCCAGCGGCAGCCTGCGCTGTCGTCGGCCGGCGCGATGCCGGTTGCCGCGACCATGCGCCGGGCGATGTCTGCCCACTGCTCGTCGGTCAGGATCGGATCGTCGGGCGCGGCCCTCACCGACAGGTGCCACACGTGCTTGGCCGGGCGGCGCGACGGGGACAGCGCCTCGACCGGCTGGTCCAGGAGCTGCTGCAGGTCTTCGTAGGTGGCCTGCGGATCGCGGCCGGGGTCGGGGGCGAAGCTGTCCCAGGCCGCCACGAGATGGGGGTCGATGTGCTCTTCGTGGGGGCCGGGCCCGTAGAGATAGGCGAGCAGGCCGATGGTGCGCGAACCGCGCTTGTGGACTCGGGGGATCATCCGGCTCGCGTCTCGGTGTCGAGGTAGTACTGCGTGAAGGCATCCACGCGCCGGGCGGCCTTGCGGACGGCATCGAGGACGGCCTTGGCGTGCGGAACGTCGGCACCGGAGTTCGTCGCCTTGGCCACCTGATTGAGGTTGTTGCCGATCTGCCCGAGGTGGCGGCGCAGGGCGAACAGCTCGGCGATCACTTCACGTTCGCCGGCGACTTCGGCAGCGGTCCGGGTGAGGTCCCGCGCGGCGCGCAGGGTGGCGTGGGCAAGGAAGCCGGACGGAGTCAGCGCGCACGCAGCCGCGCCCGCGAGTACGTCGGACTTCTCGGTGTCGTTGAAGCGGGTGGCGAGCAGGTGGATGCGCTTGTTCTCGGAGTCCTTGCGCGTGCGGTTACGTGCGGACGGCTTGGTCGGCGTGCTGTGCGCGCAGGCAGGGTTGTGACACGGGTGGGTCTTGTCCCCTTCAGGATGCGGTCCGCCCTCGGTCGCAGCCTGACGGATCGGCGCCCCCCGCTGCCGATCCGCTCCCGCCACCCCCGGGGCGGGACCCTCAAAAGTAGTACTCCCGATGGGAGTACTACTTTTGGGATAACTTGCTCGCGCTGAGGTCGAGTTGGTCTTCCCTTCACCCTGCGCGTGGGGCTGGGGATCGTTCGGATTCGTCATCGGGTGCGGGTCCTCGTGGTACGGGTGTGGTGCTGGATGTCGGCGGCGAGGTCGACCATGTCGGCCGGTCCGTCAAGGACACGGACGGGCGCCTGGGACGAGGTCTGGACGAGCCATTGACCGCTTGGGGCCAGGACTGTTGCGTGCAGGAGGCGGCGGCGGACCAGGACCTCTGCCCAGGCGCTCGCCTCGGCTGTGGTAGGGATCGAGGTGCGGGAGTTGCGGGAGCGGATGGCGGGCCCTCCAGGGTCGGGGCGGTGGCCCGACATCAGGCCGGGCCACCGCGTCACAGGGATGGCATAGGACATTTGACCTGCGGTTACGGCCTCGTCATCCGCATATTGGGCAGCGCTCGAAGTGTCGGCCGAGGGCTTTGGCCATGCGGGTCTTCACGGCTAGGGCGTTGGTCGCGCTCGTCTTCGCCGCCGATGTGCCCGTGCTGCGCTGGGAGTGGTTGCGCAGGTAGGTGATGTCCTGCTCGTAGCCAGCTTTCAGGGTCTGGAAGCGCTCGCAGGTCTTCATCGGGATCTCCTCTTGTCTCGGGGCAGGTGCGCGAGCGCTGGGTCCGCGTACAGCTGGTCCTGGAGCACGCGGAAGTGCTCGTTGCTGATGCTGATGTTGTTGCGCCGCAGGTGCGGTCGTATGATCCGGCGGCTCATCAGCCCTTCTTGGAGGGCGGCTCGGCGGGCGACCTCGACCTTCACTTCCCACGGGACTTCGTCGTCCTGGTCCGCGGGCTTGGTCCGCTGGTCCGGAGCTGGGGCGCCGTGGCCCGTGGTCCGCGCCCCCTGCGGTCCGCCCGAGGAGCCGTCATCGTCTTGGTCCGCCGGTTGGTCCAGAGGCTGGTTCGCGGTGGGCGCGTCGTGGTCCCCCGGCTGGTCCGCGTCGTGGTCTCCGTCGTGGTCCGCGTGGTCCGGGGCAGGGTTGGTCCGCTGGTCCGCAGCCGTGGCGTCGTCCGCAGGGGCGGCAACGGCCGGTTGGTCCGTGGTCCGCACGGCGTCGTCCGTGGTCCGCGGGTGCTCGCGGTCCGACATCTGGTCCGCCGGGGCGCCCTGGTCCGCGCTCGCCGGACCAGACCCCTCGGCCGGTCCGCGCTCGGGGTCCGCCGGACCATGCGGGCTAGGAGCCGCTTGACCCGCGGCGTTGCTGGTCCGCCTCTCGCGGTCGGCCTCCTGCGGACCAGCGGCGAGCTGCTGGTCCGCAGCGGGCGCATCGTGGTCTCCAGGCTCGTCCGCGTGGTCCCGGGCAGGGATGGTCCGCGTGGCGTCGTGGTCCGCAGGGGCCGCTTCGGTGGGTCGTTCCATGGTCCGCGGGCGCTCGTGGTCCGGCATCTGGTCCGCTGAAGGGCTGTGGTCCGCGCGCCCCGGACCAGGCTCCGGGGCCGGTCGGTGCTCGTGGTCCACAGCAGAATCGGTCCGCTCGTCCAGTGCGCCAGGCTCGGGTCGGTGGTCCGTGGTCCGCGCGGTGAGGTCCGCCGTGGTCCGCTGCCCATTGCTCTTTCGACGGAGCTTGGTCCGCATGCGCCGGACCAGGTTCGTCCTCCGCTTCTTGGGAGCCTTCTTTGGACGGTCCGCAGGCCCCCCGGCACCCGGGTGGTGGCGGGTGATGAGGATGTACAGATGGACCGCGCCGGCCAGGGCGAGCGGGGCGAGGGTGGACAGGACGGCGACCACCGTGTCGCCCAGGCGCAGACCGGAGTGGGTGGTCTGCTGGTTGAGGCGGACCGCGTGCAGGGCGTTGGCCCAGATGCTCGCGGCGGTGGCGGTGCCGAAGAGCGTCCACACGTACAGCCGCGCGCGCAGCGGGGCCTGGGAGAGGACCAGCAGGGCGCGTACCCCGTAGGCGATGAAGCCGTCGATCACGAGCGGGAACAGGTAGGTGAGGAATCCGCGGACGTGGATGGCGACGGCCATCTGCTGCAGGGCGTCGTAGCTGAGGGCGCAGCCGGCGGAGCCGAGGGCCACGATGGCGAGGCGGTCCCAGGCTCCGACGGGGGCGACGGCGAGGTGTGCAGCGGTGGGGTGGGTCATGCGGCCTTTCCGAGGGAGGCGATCAGGGCGTGGGTCTGCAGTTGGCGGGGCTCGGACGGGGTGGGGACCTCGCTGTCGTCCTGGGGGTGCTCGCCGCCGTCGGTGGTGTCGCTCTCCTCGTCCAGGTCCCAGTAGCGGTCCCGGTCCTCGACGACGTAGCCGGCCTCGCGCATCAGGTCGCGGATCCAGTCGAGGTCGGCGCTCAGGAGGTAGGCCACGCGCTCCGGGCTCCACCCGCGCAGATTGGCGTGGTGGATGAACGTGCTGCGTTCGGAGGTGCTGAGGTGCACGTCGCGGCCCTGGAGGGCGGCGCGTACGCGGCTGTAGTCGAGGCGCTTGCTCAGCTTCGCGAGCCAGGGCTGGCGGTCCTTTGCCGTCAGGCCGCCCCAGATGCCGTGGCGGATCTGGTTGTCGAGGGCGTAGTTGAAGCAGTCCCGCTTGACCGGGCAGGTGGCGCAGGTCCGCTTGGCCTCGGCGATGGCCTCGTGGTCACGGGGCGTGTGGAAGAACAGCTCGTCGGCGTCAGCCGGGTCCATGCCGTGGCACAGGCCCCGGGACTGCCAGCTGTGGTCGGCGATTCCCCGAAGGGCGGGTGCCGGGGAGTCGTTGGTGGTGATGTAGCGCAAGGAAGTCTCCGGAAATCGCCTCGTCGAGCCGGGCGGGCAGGGCAGCACCGGCGGTGGCCGGGCGCGGCGGGGTATGGCGAGGCGGGGCAGGGGTGCGGTGGCGGACCGCACGGCGGTGGCTCGGTTGCGTCAGGCCGGTCAGCGGCGCTGGAAGCGGCGGTCGGGTCCGGTGAACTCGACGGCGGTGCACATGCCGGACAGGCGGGAGAGCACGCGGTCGCCGACCTTGTCGCGCAGCACGGGCTGGCGCGCGGGCGTCTCGCTGGTGCGGACGGGCGGCATGTTGCTGGTGAAGATGGTGGGCAGCCGGTTCTGGCAGCGCCAGTTGATCAGCCGGAAGGTGATCTCCTCGGTCCACTCGCTGGGCTTGGCCGCGCCCAGGTCGTCCAGCAGCAGCAGCGGGACGCGCACGATCTGCCGGAGCATGTGCTCGGGGTCCACTCCGGTCCGCGGGCGCATGTCCGCGTAGAGGTCGGCGGCGGTGGCCGCGTGCCACTGCACGCCGCAGCCGGCGGCGGTCAGGGCGCGGATCGCCCCGTACGCCTGGTGCGTCTTGCCCGTACCGGTGGCGCCCCACAGCAGCAGCGAGGGGCCGTGCGCGATCCGGCGGCGCCCGGTGGAGCCGTAGTGCGGGTTGAGGCCCTCGGTGTTCGGCGCCACGGCGTTGTCCGCGATGGTGCGCACCCACGCGGTGACGTCCGGGTGCTCCGGCACCGCCGCGCGGTAGTCGACCGGGATGCGCGCCTGGGCGGCTTCCAGGGCAGGGATCGGCTCCGGGGTGTCCGGCAGCGGACGGTCCAGGTCCAGGCCGCGTTCGGCCAGCTTGGCCTCCAGCCGCTCACGGAGCCGGTCGGAGACCGCGGGCTGCGGGTCGGCGTAGCGGGCGCGGGTCACAGGCGGCCTCCAAACGTCGTCGGCTCGGCGGTGGGATTGAGGTACGGGGTGTAGGTGGAGCCAGTGCTGGCCCAGGGCCCCGCGCCGGAGGCGGACGACAGCGGTGAGGCGGCGGGCGGCGAGGCGTTGACGACCTCGTTCACCAGGCTCGGCAGGACGCTGGGGTTCAGGCCCTTGGCCCGCAGCCGGTCCAGGGCGGCGCGGATGTCGCCCACCTCGAAACGCTCGTCGAGCAGGGCGTTGATCTTCCGGCCCAGGTGTCCGAGGAAGTCCTCCGGCGGTCGGCGGTTGCAGCCCCGGACGTACTCGGCCACCAGCTGCTTGGCCGAGATCGATGCCGAGGGGGTGTCGGGCGCGGGCGCCTCGCGCCCCGTAAGGAATGATCCAGGATCCAAGATCCTAGATCCAGGGCGTGACTCCTCCCGTCCTCCTCCCGTAGTCCTCCGGGAGCCCTCCGGTAGTGCTGTCTGACCTGCAGTTTTCCCAAGCGGTTCCGCAGCGGCGACCGTGTCGTCGCCGATGGGCGCCGACGGGGAGTCCGTGGTGCCAGCCGAGGCGCCGGCACTGGGCACCTGGCTCTGGAGCCCAGCGAGCGGGCTACCGGACTCCTCCGGGAGTCCTCCGGTAGGCGTCGAGGCATCCGGGGCCGGAACCTCTGCCCGCTTGGTCGGGCAGGCGGCGGCCTGGCATTTCCCGCACTTGTGCCGCGCTTGGTGGCTGGGGCACCGCGGAAGACGCGACGCGGTCGGCTTGTTGATCTTCTGGTGCTGCTCCCACGTCACGATGTGCAGCCAGGTCTTCCCGTCGCACCCGGTGTAGCGGCACACCAGCCCGGCGGAGGCCAGCTCCTCGAGATCACGGGCGACGTGCGTGGCGGTGTGCTCCGGACGCAGCGACCACAACCGCCCGGCGATGATGGCCGGATGGTCGCGGTGCCGGCCGGAGTCGTCGACCTGGGTCAGGAGCCCGATGAAGGTCAGCATCGCGGTCACTGAGCACTCGGCCAGCGACTCCGACTCGAACATCTCCGGCTTGACTGTGCGGATGCGTGCCATCAGACCCCACCTCCGCCACTGTGCCGGAGCGGGCTCCGCCGGTCTGGCCCGCGGCCAGGGGTGGCGGAAGGGGGGCAATCTGCCGCGCTGGCCGGGCGGACCGGCCTTTTGCGCAGGGCAGTGGGCATGCAACACTCTCCTCTGAAGTGAAGCCCGCGCCGGGACGTGTTTTGGAAGGTCCGGTGCGGTGAAGGTGGGTAAATCTCCGGCCCTTGCACAGGCAGGAGTTCCATTGGGCGTTCGGCGTCTGGGAGTTGCACCTCTCAGGCGCCGTCGCTGTTTTCCGGGCTACCCGGCCCGGCCGGTCTGCGTGAACCGCATGCTGCTCCTTCTGGCGTCTGCCGCCGGGCAGGGTGCCCGGCGAGGGACGACGAACATATGCGGGTGCCGCAAGAAGATCCAGACTTAGCTAAAGGACGACGTACAAGTCGCAGAGGGAGGGCGTCGGCACCTGCGCCTGCGGGTGGAGGCAGCTGGCCGGGAGATGGGCAGCAGCCGGACCGCCCCGAGCATCCCGGAGATGATCTTCACTGCGCCCCCCTGTGTCTCATGCGGCAACGGCCCGTCGAACCGGCTGGTCAGAAAGATTTAAGCCAAGCCTCTAAGGGGGCGTCAACGTCGATCTTTTGTCCGGTTTACGCGCATAGATTTCCCGGGTGGTGCGCGTCTATCGGGTCGCCTGCGAGGTCGTAAGTCGCTTGCCGTGTAAGCGGAATGGAGCGATCTGGCGCCCTGCAGGCAAGCCCTTCAACTCTGGTCTAGACCGGTCGGGTTGGGCGGAAACGAAAAGCGGCACACATTTGCCGCTTTTGCAGGTTGATCATGATTCGCCGATAGAGGTGCCTGATTCTGCGGTGAACGCCTCCGGGTAATCCGCGGCGCTGGTTCGGAAATCGACGAGACATTCCGTGTGGTATGTGGCCGGTGCCACAGGTGGTCAAGATCGCCCAAATGTTGCGTATGGTTTTAGTGGGGAGACGGCAGGGCGGGGGGTCGGCGTTTGCGCTGACCCTCCTTTTTCATGCCCGGAAACAGGCCGCCTCCTCGTCAGCACGACGAGAGAAGAGGGAGGGGCTCATGTCCGCAAAGCGGCGAGCCCGCAGCAGCAACAGCGCTGACAAAGGGGGGATCCCTTCCATGCTGCCGACCGGACAGTTCGCCGGGCAGTACATGGGGTTCGGGGGGATGCTCAAGCGGTGGCGGAAGGCCGCCGGCATCACACAGCCCCCGGTCGCCAGGGCTCTGGGCATGTGCGTACGCAAGTACCGCGACATCGAAACCGGGGCAATGCCGCCCCGGTTCTCGAAGGCCCAGTGCGACGCCCTGGCCGCCGTCCTGAAACTCGACAGCGACGACCGCCACGCGCTGCTGCTCTACAACGTGGGCGCCTACGTCCGGGCAACGGCACCGGAGAGTCACCCCGAGCTGGCGCGCGCGCTGCGCCTGCTCATCGACCGGCAGATGCCCAGTCCCACCTATCTGTCTGACCGCAACTGGAACATCCTGGCCTACAACCAGGCCATGGCCGAGCTGTGGCCGTGGGTGATGGAGCCTCGGGCCAATCTGATCCGCTGGGCTCTCACCACCGCCGAAGGGCGTGCCACCTACCACGACTGGCACAAACACGCCGCCGTCTTCGTACGCATGCTCCGGTTCGCAGAGACCACCCACGGCGACGACCCCGATCTCCAAGAACTGATCGCGGACGTCAAGAAGAACCCGGAAGTCCTGCAGATCTGGGAGTCGGACACCGGTCGGGTCGAGCACCGTGACGGACACGTGTTCCTCGCCACCGTGCCGACGCTCGGCTACAAGACGATCGAGATCGTCAGCCACGTCGCCTACCCCGCGATCATGCCCGACTGCCGGTTCGTCGTCATGACCTGGGTGGAAGCCGAAGGGGACGCTCAACGCGACGCCCTGGGCGGCCCTCGCAACGCCTGGGCGGATGAAACGCACAACACGGCACGCGAGCGGCACCGAGCCCAGGAGCGGATCGCCGAGGCCGACCGGCTCCGGTCCGATGCCGTCGGCACCGCACGCCTCGTGGTGAACAGCGCGGACAAGGCCGCGGCGCGGGCCGGAGAGGATGGTATCCGCCTGCCCGCCATCAGCCGCCTCATGGGGCCCGATGCCCAGTTGACGCTCTCGCCCTCCAAGCGCAACGTGGTCTGGGCTGTGGAGGAGTCGCCGGGGTACTGGGGCGTCACGGAGGTCTCGCCGCTCACCGTGATAGCGCGGGTGCCGTGGGAGGCCCTGGAAGGCGAGTGCTTCGCCGAGATGAAGCGGTTGGTACGCCTTGCGTTGCCGGCCGAGCCTGAGGCAGCCGCCGCGCGCATCGGAGAGCTCATCGGGGAACGCGACGTGGAGCAGCGAGTGCTCCGTGCGGTCCTGGGAGAGCTGTGGGCCGACGGAGCCCCGTCGAAGCCGCATTGCCAGGTCGCCTAGGTCTAGGTCGCCTCCTCCCGAACTCCACGCCGTGCCATGGCACCCCGGACATACGCGGCAGCAGTCGTGGCAACGGCCATGCCTGCCGCAGTTCATCCCAGCCCTTCCCGCAGAAAGAACCCTCTCGTGCACAGGTACACCTACCCCTGCCCCCTGCGCTGGGCCGACGCCGACGCGTACGGGCACATCAACAACGCGCTGTATCTCCGGTACATGGAGGAAGCGCGGACGCGGATGTTCCAGGAGGTCCTCCCCGCAGATGAAGAGGGCCGCCGCCAGAACGCGTTCGTCGTGAGCCGCTCCGTCATCGACTACCGAGCACCACTGCGCTACCGGGACGAGCCCGTCGACGTGCACGTCTGGGTCGCCAAGAGCGGCGCCGCGACCTTCGAGCTGGCCTACGAGATCCGCGACGCCGATCAGCTGTATGCCGAGGCGACAACCACGATCGTCGCGTACAACCTGGACGCTGCTCGCCCCCGGCGCCTCTCGGATCCCGAACGCGCATTCCTGGCTCGCCACACCCAACCTCGTTCACGAACCTGAGCACCCTGCTCAAAAGGACTTGAGGTCATGGCAAGCACCTTTCCGCCCGCGACCACCCAGCTCTGCTCAGTCAACGCGCAGCGTGTCGAAGAGACGTTGCGCGTCGCAGCGCGCAGGTGGACTGCCCCGGTTGTGGAGATCCTCACCCCACAGCGTGTTCCCATGCGCGTGTGTGACATCGCCGCGCGCCTGCCGCACGTCACGAACGTCTATCGTCTGCTCAATCAGATGCATTCCGATGGCCTGGTCACCCGGACCGGCGACCACACTGCCGTTGCGTACCAGCTCACCGACCGTGGCTGCGCTCTCGCCCCAGTTCGCCAAGCCTTGTTCGAGTGGTCCTGGCTACACCTGTCGATCGGTGCAGCGACCACTGCTGAGCGCGTCGAAGACGCTGCCCGGCGGCTGTACCCGCGCAGGTCCACCGCTGTGGTCCAAGCGCTCGACGAACTTGGGCCGACGTCAATCCTTCGCATCGCCCAAAAGGCAGGACTACAGACCGGTTACACCGCGAGGCGTCTGGAGCGATTCCGGAGGATGGACTGGCGGCCCGGTCCGGAACCCAGCACGGTGCCCCCTACATACTCACCGACGCGGGTGGCGCCCTGGGGCCGGTCTACACCGCGATTGAGCGCTGGAGCGAACTCGGCCGACAGGACTCGGAGCTGGTCCGATGGCCCGCCCTATTGGGTGAACTACCGGTAGTTCGTTACACACCGGGACGCAGGAACTGCCGGGCGCCGCGCAGCGTGGTGCGCAGTTGTCGCTGGGTCGCCTGACTGTTGAGGCGCACGTCGAGGGCTCCGAGAAGACGGCTGTCCGCCCGCAGGCCCGCAGGCAGGCGGGAGGCGTCAAGACCGTCCCGCTTGGCGATGAGGACGCCGAGTTCGTGACGGCTGAGGGCGTCAGGCCCTGCGAGATGGTGGATGCCGGCCACATCACTCGACGCCAGTTCCAAGAGGGCGGCCGCCAGGTCGGCGACGTGCACAGGGCACCGGATGTCGTCGGTGAACAAGGCGCCGTCGACGGCGCCGGAGGCGAGTCCGTGCACGAGCTGTTCGTGCTCGGAACGCCCGTAGCCGATGATCAGCGACGGGCGGGCGACGACAGCATTCGGATGCACGGCGAGGACCCCGGTCTCTGCCGCAGCCTTGGCTGCGCCGTATGGAGTGATGGGGTCCGGGAGAGCAGACTCGTCGTAATGCACTGCGGCACCGGAGAACACGGCGTCGGTCGACACGTGGACCATGCGGGTTCCGTGCTTGGCGGCCAGCATCGCGAGATGAATAGGCCCTGCTGCCGTGATGGCCCAGTCAGTCCCGCCGCTCGATGCGTTGATGATGATGTGCGGGTCCACCTCGGCCACGACGGCGGCCAGGCTTCCCACGTCCCGCAGATCGAGTGGATGCCACGCGATCGGGGAGGCGTCGCCGGGCTTCGTCGTGTACGTCCCGGCCGTAGCGTGCCCGGCTGCTCTCGCCTGCCGGATCAGTTCGGCCCCCAGGAAGCCGCTGCCACCGATGATCAGAGCTGTCATGGGTGACACGGTAGACCGGGCCTGGTGGCTGGTGGAGGCTCTACTGGGCGCCTCAGTTGAGCGAAGTAGGCCCGTCGGCGCCACGCGGACCAGCGCTGTCGGATGTGCAGGACTCTTGCACCCTGTGAAGGAGTCCACATGTATGTCGACGTGACCCCTCGACCAGGAGGCCCGTCGCTGGCCTGCCTTATGGCCGACTGTGGCATGGACCACATCACCCTTCCAGCGACCAGGTCCCCGTAGGCAGAGGGGGCAGATATCGAGGAGAAGTTCGCCACCGAACTGGCTGAGTCCCACGCTCGGATTGCCGCGGCCGGGTCTGATGACAAGTGCATTCTGCCCAACCTGCTGATGGTGATGGCCGGACAGGTGGCGGCCCTCGCCACCGAGATTTCCCTGCGGAGCGACCGAGACGTGACGGAGTTAATCCGTTCGACCGGCGGCCGATAGCGGCGTGCTTGCTTTCGATGGCGCCCTGTCGGCCGGCGGAGGGACAGTCAGGCCGCGAAGGCGACGTAAGTGCCAAGGGTGAGGCCGGAGAACGTGATGAGCTGGCGGGGCTTGAGGCAGGTGAAGGCGGCGTGCATCGCGATGCCAGCGACGACCGCGTACGGCATCGTCTGCTCGATGAGCAGCGCGGGCGGCAGCGTGATCTCCGCCGTGATGACGGTGGCCGCGACCGCGCGCCAGCGGCGGACGTCCCGGGCGGTGAGGTTGCCCGCGTGGCGGCGGACGAGGCCGGGTACGGCGAACTGGCGCCGGTAAGGCAACTGGTCCCTGACCTGGGTGTAGGTGTGGACCCACTGGGCGAGGTAGAGCCCGCTGCGGAACTGGGCGGAACGGAGTTTCTGCCAGGCGCTGTTCCAGTAGATGTCAGTTGTGATCAGCACGAGGAGGCACTGCGCCCAGGTGTTCGCCGTGCTCAGGCCGTGCTCGACGATGGGGCTGTGACCGAGGTTTCTGGCGAACAGGAGGCATGTGCCGGTCAGCAGGGTGTAGCGGATGGCGTTGGGGCTCTTGAGGTACAGCAGCTCCATGGCGGCGCCGGGCAGGATGACCAGCAGCGCGAGGCGGGGGGCGAGGCCGAGCGCCAGGGCGAGGGCGGCGGCCGTACGGGCGATCAGCGCGGGGCGGTAGAAGGTGATCAGGAGACGGGCTCGGGCGGGGCCGAGGCGCTGCTCGGCGAGGTAGGCGCTGAGCGAGCCGGGGTTGAGGCGGTCCCAGCCGCCCTGGCCGAAGGCGAGGGAGAACCGCGCGGTGAGCACGGCACCGAAGATGATCCGGAACCACTGGAGGTGTCCGGGGTCGGTGGGGTGCTGGAAGCCGGAGGCGAGGGCGTCAAAGAACCACACGGCTGCCCCTGACTTCTACGGTCTGCTCGCCGCGGGCGGACAGGACGCGGCCGTGTCCGTCGATCCGGTCGTACCGGCCGCTTGAGGTGAGGTGGTCGAGGATCGTCTGGAGCTGGGGTGGGCCGAGGATGAAGCTGCCCGGGGAGAGGTGGTCGTAGACGTTGACGGGCTCGGTGCGGCCGTCCTTGGTGGTGCCGGTGAGCGAGATGATCGTGAAGGTGGCTCGGCAGAACATCTTCCAGCGCAGCCAGCGGCCGGGCAGGGGAGTGAAGCCGGTGATCATCCACGCGACCAGGCCGAGGGAGATGGCGATCTGGACAGCAGACAGCACAGACGTGTGCATGGGCAGGAACCTCCGGGTGGGGAGGGTGAAGGTGTGGGTGGGCGGCCCGCGCGGGCGGGGCGCCGGGGGTCAGCGCTCGGGCTTGGGGGGCCGCTGCATCAGCGCGGCGGCGGCCTCGTTGAGGGTGACCTTCTCGTGCAGCAGGGCGGAGATGACTTCCGTGATCGGCATCTCAACGTCGTGGGCGCGGGCCAGGGCGAGGATCGCTTCGGCGGACTTGACGCCTTCGGTGGTCTGCCGGGTGGCGGCCGTCGCCTCCTCGACGCTCAGCCCCTTGCCGAGGTGGGTGCCGAAGGTGCGGTTGCGCGACAGTGGGGAGGAGCAGGTGGCGACCAGGTCGCCCGTGCCGGACAGGCCGGCGAGGGTGGCTGGGTTGGCGCCCATGGCCACAGCCAGGCGGGTGGTCTCCGCCAGCCCGCGGGTGATGAGCATCGCTGTGGCGTTGTCGCCCAGGCCCATGCCGGTGGCGATGCCGACCGCGAGGGCGATGACGTTCTTCACCGCGCCGCCCAGCTCGCAGCCGGTCACATCAGTGCTGGTGTACGGGCGGAAGTAGCCGGTGTGGCACGCCTTTTGGAAGCGGTGGGCGGCGTCCTCGTCGGCGCAGGCGACGGTGGCGGCGGCGGGCTGCCCGTCCATGATCTCGCGCGCCAGGTTCGGCCCGGACAGCACCGCCACCCGGTTGGCGCTCACGCCGGTCACCTCAGTGATGATCTGACTCGCCCGCAGATGGCTGCTCTGCTCGATTCCCTTCATCAGCGACACGATCACGGTGTCGGGTCCGATGTGCGGCGCCCATGCGGCGAGGCTGGTCCGCAGGCTTTGCGCGGGGATCGATAGCACCAGGAAGTCCGCGCCCGCGAGTGCGGCGGCCGGGTCGGTCGTCGCGGTCAGGGCGGCGGGCAGCTCGATGTCCGGGAAGTAGCCGGGGTTGCGGTGCTGGGTGTTGATCGCGTCGGCGATCTCATCCCGTCGGGCGTGCACGATGACGCTGGTGCCGGCATCGGCCAGGATCTTGGCCACGGCGGTGCCCCAGGACCCGGCCGAGAACACCGCAGCACGGGCCGAATGGCGCTGGTTCACTGCGGGGTCCTCTCGTCATGGCGTCCGGGCCCAGTCATCGTATCGGCCGCACCACGGCTGTCTGTGGCATTCGCGGGGCGCCGCAGGGTCAGCACTACGGCGCGGCGGCCCGACAGTGCGGGCAGCACCTGATGCGCTTCGCGAAGCATGCGCTCGGCCTGGGTCTCGCCCAACTCGCTGTGTAGCTCGTCGGCGTGGGCGATCCACAGCCGGTAGAGCCGCTCCCACAGTGCGGGCTCGGCGGGCCGCTCGTCCACGTGCTCGACCGTGAGGTCGGCGGCGCGGGCCCGCTCCGGCCAGGCGGGGGCGGTGTCCCGCCGCGAGGCCCAGGTCATCACGAGCCGGCCGCCCGGGGCCAGGACGCGGCCGAGTTCACGCAGTGCCGCGTCGCGGTCGTCGGCGCCGCCGAGGGCGTCCACGCACACGATGCCGTGGGCACAGCCGTCGGGCAGGCCGGTGTCTTCCAACTCGGCGACGTGGAAGACGGCCCGCTGGGCCGGTATGCCGAAGTGGGTGCGGCGGTCGGCGGCCTGGGCGACGGCGACCGGGGACAGGTCGAAGCTCTCTAGGCGCAGGGTGAGGGCGCGGGCCAGCCACAGGCCGATGCCTCCGGTGCCGCAGCCCGCGTCCACCAAGAGCTGGCCGGGCCGCATCCGCAGCCGCGTGGTCATCAGTCCCAGCAGGGGCCAGTCGCACGAGCTGGAGGCAGCGACCTCGGCGGGGTAGTCCTCGCCCATCGCCGCGGCGTACAGGCGGGCGACCAGATCGGTGCGGGCGCGGGCAGTATGGAAGGCGTCGTACTGGGCGGAGCGCTTCTCGGCAGGCGGCTTCGCCGTGGTGGTGGGGTTCATCGGGGCATTGACCTCCTGGTCCGCGAACGGGTGCCGGGGCAGACGACCTGCACGGCATGAACGGGGGAGTCCAGGGCGAACAGATCCAGGGCCACCGGCTCGTGCCCGGTGACGTGCGCGATCCGCTGCGCCACCGCCCCGGCCTGCTCGGCGAAACCGCCGCCCGCCCCGGTGAAGTGGCCGGTTGCCTCCCGCCACGGCGCGCGCCCCGTGGTGGGCGCCGGGCGGAAGGGCGGGGTGTCGAAGCTGCTTGGGTCGCTGGGAAGGTCGTCGCGGGTTCCGGCGATGGCGGCCAGCCGGGACTGCGCGGCCTCGGTCAGCGCCCGGGTCAGCGCGATTGCCGGGGACGTGTGGCAGCCGCCGCCGGCGAAGACGACGGGGTAGTCCTCCGACCACAGGTAGGCAACGCACACCGGCAGCCCATACGGGCCGTCCACCAGCGCGATCTCCAGCGCCATGCCCGCAGCCAGCAGCCGCCCAACAACCTCGCGGCCGTGGGGGTCGTCGACCGTTCCGGGCGTGATGAGGGTGCGTCGCCGCCCGCCCACCTGGCCATCCTGGAACAGCACGTCCCGCTCGGCGACCTCGAACAGGGCGTGCAGCAGGGCCTCGTCGCGGGTGTTGCCGCACGCCAGACCGGTGCTTGTCGCACGCAGCAGATCCGGGCTCCACTCGGGTCGCTGTACCCGGCGGCGGACCAGGTCGACCGGAAGCAGCCGCTTGCTGCCACTGACCAGGCCGGTGCCGGGGGTCCACTCCCACACCACCTGAGCCAGGGTGCGTTCGGGATACGGGACAGTCAGCGGTAGCACCGTCACGGGGCAGTCGGGGGCGACCTCGGCGGCCGGGCCGCGCGCGGCGACGGGAAGCGGCTGCTCGACGTGCCACAGCTCGATCGCCTCCATCACCGCCGATACCTTCGCCAACAGCGCGGTGGCGCCCTTGCCCTGTGACGTGCTTAGGGTCCGCGACGTGGGCCGGATCGCCGTGAAGACCGGCAGGCCGATGCAGTCCAGGCCGGTCAGTTCTGCGACCCGGGTGATGCCGAACTTGTCCTCAAGGCACTCGACCAGCGCCTCCCATGTCTCCTCCGGCGTCCGGGCGCGCACCGTGCCCGGCAGCGCCACCAGTCCGTCACCGCGTAACACCGGCCGCCTCCGTCCGCTCGGTCGTCGTCTCTCTCATCTCTTGAAGCAGCCCGGGGACGAGCCGCTTGGCCGCCACGACGGCGCGCGCCCCGCAGACCAGCCCGCGCGCGGACGCCTCCGCGTCGAACTCCTGCTCAGAGCACTGCCACACCCGCATCAGGAGCTGGCGGGTGAGGTCATCGCGCACCGCTGCGACCGTGAACCCGGGCCGGGTGCGGCGCTCCCCAACAAGGGCGTCGGCGTAGCGGGCGACCGCCCGGCGGTCCTGCTCGGTCTCGCCGGCCAGCAGTAGGGCCACGGTCTGCTCGTCGCGCAGGTCGATCGGCGGGTGGAACACGCGGTCGGCGCCCAGGCCGCCGCCGGTGACCTGGGCCAGCCGCGCCTCCAGCGGCAAACCCGCCGCGCCGTCGGCGGGGTTCAGGGAGCGGTGTCCGAGGTAGGCGGCCCACGTCTTGGCGAACGCCGGGTCGAAAACCTGCTGGTAAACGAGGCGGTCCTCGGTGGACAGTTCCAGCCTGTCCACACAGGTGCGGGCGAAGGCGTTGGACCAGCGTCGGAAGTACGTCGTTTCCCACGCCGCGGGTTCCAGCGGGGCATCGGTCTGTGGTGCTGTGCCGTCGTCCAGCGCGGTGCGTACGGCTTCGAGGGCGTCGGCGCGCTTGAGGTCGCCGAAGTGCCGGTCCTGCTCAAGCTGTGCGGCCAGCCACCCGGCGAACTCCGTCTCGTCCAGGCGGCGGCACACGGCCCGTACGGCGGCCCATGTGCGCTGCGGGTAGTAGACCGCCCGCAGCGCCTGAAGGATCTTGGCGGCCCGTTCGCCGTCGATCACCCCAGCCGACTGGGTGAGCTGAAGGATGTGCCGGAGATTGACCACCGGCCAGGTCAGCGCTCCGAACTCCCCGTCCGGGGCCTGCCCGACCGCCACCTCGTCGTCGCCGTTGATCTCCTCCCTGGCGTAGGCGGCGTAGATGTGTCCGACGCCGAGCATCCCGTATGGCGCCAGTTCAGCCGCGCGCAGCGCGCCGATGCTCGCCGCACCGATCACCTTCACTCCCTGGCCCATCGCGGCCAGGATCTCCTTATGTCGCAGCGCCGGCGCCTGGTGATACACCCCGTCGATGATCACCACCGTGTCACCGCTGCGGATCGCGGGATCGAACAGGTCGCCGTGCCCAACCGGCGGCCACGCCTGTACGCCCGGCGCGGCGAGTGGTGGCTCGGAGCTGGGCAGCGTCGGCCCGACGAACACATGAATCACTGTGACCTCCACGGTCAAGCGCGAGGGGCGCCCCTCCCCGGCCCCGGGCGGGGCCGGGGAGGGGCGCCCTAGGTCAGGACGCGCGAAACGGGGACTACTCCTCGTCCTCGACGTCGACGGCCACCACCACGGGAGCGGTGATGTTCTCGGTCTCCTCGGCCGAGGTGCTGGCGGCGGCGATTCCGGACTTGGACTCCATGGGTCTTCTCCTTCGTTGCGTGCTGTGATTGCGGACAGTGCGGGCGCCTGCTGCCCGCATGCCGGTGGTGCCGCGGGCCCGCCCTTGCGGGCCCGCCTGCCCGTCCCTGGCCGGGGCGGGAAGTCTCGGGATTCAGCCCTGGGTGAGGATGCAGTGGTCGGCGACGATCCACTTCGTGCCGGTGGTGCCGCTTCGAGAGCACCATCAGCGCGACGGCCGTGGTGGTCGATTAGCAGGGCGTGCAAATGCCTTGCAGGATCTGCAAGGGGCCCCGCCTGTGCGGGCTGTCAGCGCGGGGGCCGCAGGCCGCTGCCGCGCGGCCGGCGCGAGTAGCGCATGCCCCGCGGCCGGAACGTCACGCCGGATTCGGTCAGGCGCCGGTGGATGAAGTCAGACACGGGCTTCGATCTCCTCTTCGAGGTTGACGATTGTGACGCCACGCAGCTCGCGCACGAGCTGTGACGCCAAGATCCAAGGAATGAGCCGCCGGTCCCTGTACGAGAGGGGTGGGACGTCGTCCTCTGCGTCCGGCTTGACGGGCTCGGGGGCTTGGAGCCCCCTGCTCTGGTAGTACATGCCGAGCACGCCGTACAGGCGGGGCACCCGTGAGCGGAGGGCAACGACGCCTTCCCTCAAGAGGTGTCCGCACTGTTCGGTCGCGATGACCGCGTGCTCCAGGCAGAGCGGCGGCTGCGCGGTGCGGTACCCCTCGACCCAGTCGTTCGACGTGGTGTCGGGCGGCGGTGAGGCGAGGAAGAGGTACCCCAGGGAGGTCCGGCTGGCTTGCTGGACGCACCCCTGGCACAGCAGTTTCTCCATGCACTCCCGTTGACGTGCTGGGTGTACGTCGCGCCAACGGGGCTTGCCATGGAGGGTGTTGCCGAGGCGGCTTTGCGAGCAGCGGGCCCAGAGCACGCCTCGGGCATCCCGGTCCCGCGGTCCTTCGTCCGCGTAGTACAGGCCACCGTTGGGGCCGGGCCTCACGCCCAGCGTCGCCGCCGAGGCGGGTTCCTCGCCGACGCGGGTGGTGATGTACGGGACGAACGTGGGGCGGGCCATCAGTCGGCTCATGCCGGGACCGCCGCGGCGCGGCGCGGTGCGATGATCTGCCCGTTCGGCAGCAGTTCGCCTGTGTCCTCGAAGAGCAGGACGCCGTTGCAGAGCAGCGTCCACCCTTGTTCGGGGTGGCTGGACAGGACCTGCGCGGCCTCGCGATCAGAAGCCTCTGCACTGGGGCACGGGGGGTGATGCTGGCACATCGTAAGTCTCCGGAAGTGGGGCTGGTCAAGGTGAAGTTCCAGGGGTGCCGCTGTCGGGCCCGGCCCGCGTCAGGGCGAGCAACCGGCTGGCGGAGTACAGCAGGATGCGCAGCCGCCGCCGTGCCGGGTAACACCAGCTGCTGTGGGTGCCGCTGACGAGGTCGTGCGCATGCTCGACGACAGTCCTGGCCACGGTGTTCGCTCTGGAGGGGTCCAGATGGGCCTGGCAGTACGGCAGGAGGTTGGCGATGACCGCCTCCACCCTCGGCACGTTCATGCCCGCCGGGTTCTTGGCATCCGGGTGATTCAGGGATGCGCGTGCGTCGCGGATGACCTGTTCGGCGTCCTCACGAAGAATCGCAAGTTCGTCTCCAGGCTCGTCACCCCACACCGCGGCGGTGATGGCCTCCAGCAACGTCATCCGGGTCACGACGCGGCCTCCTCGCAAAGCAGTTTCAGCCCGTCCTTGGTGCCCCTCTCCACCGGCCCGCTTCGGGGGTCCACCTCGAACCGGTGGAGAGGGAGTTCAGCGCAGTAGGACACTGCGGGGCGAGAGGCGACTTGGAGCCTCATGGGGCTTCACCGCCCAGGCTCGCCGCGCGGTCCAGCACGTCTTCGTCGATCACGTCCTGATCGAGGATGTCCTGGGCGGCCAGCGCAACGCGTCGTAGGTGTCCCAGAGCCTCAGCGCCTTCTGCCGGCAGCGCCTCCTCCAAGGCATGACAGGAGCGGAGGACCGCGGCGGCGACCTTGCCCTGGGGCCGGCCGTTCGTTTCCTGCATCACGAGGTCAACGAGCTGGGCGACTGCGCTGCGCAGCCGCAGAGACAACGGAGTGATCTCGTTGGCGGCCAGCCCGCGTTCACCAAGCGCTGCGTCGATGTCGTCTTCGACATGGGCAAGGGCGACCAAGTCGACGGCCAACGATTCCTTCAGCCCAGCCACGAACCGCTCGATGGTGGCGCGGTCGCCGACCCGCTTGGCCTTCTCCACAGTGTCGTCTCGCGAGGGCGTCCGCCGCGCGAGGCTGGTTGCAGCAGTCATCGGTTCCTCCGCGGGGTGGTGGGGATCTTGAAGGTGCACCAGGTCTTGGTTCCGTCGGGACTCACGCCGCACAGAGTGCAGAGCGCGCTGACGATGAACATGCCGCGGCCGTTCTCGTCGTCCGGGTCCGCTGTGTTGACGAGCGCTCGCTCGGGGGAACCGTCGTCCACTTCGAGCGCGAGCACGTCGGCGCCGAGGAGGAACCGGAAGGCGACCCGGTCACCCGTCCCGTATACCAGCGCGTTGGTGACGAGTTCGCTGATCGCACTTTCGGCGTCGTCGACAAGGCCGGGGATCCCCCAGTGGCACAGCTTGGCCGTGCTGATCCGGCGGAGGCGGCAGACCCACCGGCCCTCGTGCTCCGGGGTGGGGTGTCCCTCGGGCCTGGGGTCACGCTTGATGCAGAGGATCAGGTCGTCTCGTACGGCCTCGGATGCAAGCCCCAGATCCTCGACTGTTCCGACGATCATCGCGACCGTGCCAAGCCGACCGCGTTGGGGGTGTCGGCCAACGTGAGTCTGTTACGCAGAGGTGATGCCTGGGACACGATGTGCCTCCCGAGTTGGGAGAGGAGCGCGGGGTGCGGTCGCTGGCTCTCGCTCGTTTCGTGATTCGGGCCGCCGGCCCCGGGCTCGGCGGTACAGCAGTGGCAGACGGCCATCCGGGGTTGGTGCGGTCTCCCGATCTGCGGGCCCGGGGTCGGCTGGCCGACTGCACGGTTGTCCCCGGACCGGGAACGTCCACAAGAGAACCGCCCAGGCGGCCCGGTAAGAAGAGGGCACGGAGGATGTTTGTGGCCACGCAGGTCGGCACAGTTGGTGAGAGGTTGTACGGATGACTGACACAGGACACGACCGCAGGCCGCGGGCGGCGACGGGGCGGTTTGCTGGCCGCCGGATTGTGGTGACGGGCGGTTCCCGGGGGCTGGGGGAGCACGTCGTACGCCTGCTGCTGTCGGAGGGAGCCCGCGTCGCAACGTGTGCCCGGCGGCCCGAGCCGCTGGAGGCATTGCGCAGTTCGCTCGATTCGCCCGACACCCTGTTCACCCAGCCCCTGGACGTCGCCGTGCCGGAGCTACTGGAGCGGTTTGTGGAGGAGGCCGCATCAGCGCTGGACGGCCTGGACGGCGTCGTCGCGTGCGCGGGAGGAGCGCGTGGCCGAGGAATTACCGAGGCAACGGCTCAGGACTGGTCAGCTACCTGGGATATGAACGCCGGCCACTTCGCTCGGCTGGTCGCTACGAGCGCCCCGCACCTGCGGGCCGCTGGCGGTGGCCCCATCATCGTGGTGTCCTCGGTCTCCGGCTGGAAACCAGGCCCGCAGGCGCAGTACGGCGCGGCCAAGGCAGCCCAAATCCACATGGTGTCGTGCCTCGCACGGGAGCTGGCTGCGGATGGCATCCGCGTGAACGCGGTTTCGCCGGGGTCGATGCTCATCCCGGGGAAGCGGTGGGACCGGATGCGCCAGGAGGATCCGCCGGCCTTTGACCGGTTCCGCGCCGAGTTCCCGGGGCGGGAGCTGGTGCGGCCGGAGGAGGTGGCCGACGTCATCGCGTTCCTGCTCTCGGAGCAATCGCGAGGGGTGACGGGGGTCAATCTCCCCGTCGACAAGGGCCAGAACGCACCAACGCCGGAGGGGTACTGAGCCGAGGTGGTCAGGCCGCTGTGCCGAGTACGGGCCGGGCCTTCCGTTCGAAGTCGCGCACGATCGCCTCACCTCTGTGAGGCGCAAGACGTGCACGGAAGTCGCGCAGGGCTTGGACGGAGCGCTCGCTGTGAACGCCAGCGAGCAGGTCCAGGGCGTTGCTCGCGGTGCCGACCGCCTCGTCCAACCGGTCCTGCTGGAGGAATGCTGTCGCGAGCACCGAGCGGCTGATCGCCTGGCGACGGCGGCGGTCGCTGTTCGCCGCGACGGACGCCGTGGCGAGGCGCTCGGCCTGACCTGCCTCGCCGAGGTCGCGGTGGACCAAGGCGGCTTCGGCCTCCAGATAGTGGTGGTCGAGGAAACGGACCCACGGCGATTCCTCAGCAGGCCCCCGGCTGACTTCCAGCCTTCCGCTGGCCGCGTGCAGAGAGGCACTGGCCCGGCGAGAGTCGCCGAGGACGGCGTAACCGCGGGCAGCCATGGCGTGCAGGCGCATGAGTCCCAGCGGGCTGCCCGCTGACTTGGCGGTCGCGATTCCCGCACGCGCCAGCGAGACGCCTTCGGCAGGGTTGCCAAGGCTGGTGGCGAGGTGAGACATGCCTGCCAGGATCTGCCTGCCGAGTACGCGGTCGCCGCCTTCGGCGCACAGCCTGAGCGCCTGGATCATGTAACGCTCTGCAAGTCCGTAATCGGCGGAGTCGTACGAGCACCAGCCAGCCATCGCGGCCAGTTTCGCGGCCGAGGTGTAGAGGAGTCGGCGCTGGTGCGTGGGCATGTTGCGCTGCTGCAGCATGGGGGCCAGTTCGGTGCTCAGGTAGTGCACGATGCTCGCCCTGACTCCGCCACCGCCGAAGCGGTTGTCCATCTCATCGAACATCTCGATCATCGCTTGGACCTGCTTGACGGGGCCGCTGCCAGCGACCGCGGCGAGCCGGGGAGCCTGCTCGTCTTCAAGAAGCCACAGGAGCCACTGCCGTTGCGGGTCGATGAGGGCAGTCGCGACGAACGGCGCCGCGCCGAGGAGACTGCGCCTCGCGATGTCGGTGGAGCCCAGCTCCGCGAGCGTGTGCAGTGTTTCACCCACGTCTTCACGGTACGTCAAGGCCCGTGCAACCACTGGCCTCTGGGGCTGCTCTGCGAAGCCGATGTCAACGGGGGTGACGGGACGTCCTAAGAAGCTGGCCAGAGCGGCGGCGATGAACTCGGGCGCGCGCTTCCTCGGGGTCATCCCCTGCAGCCAGCGGGTCACCGACGCCTTGTCGTAGCGCGACACTTCGCCCTGCAGCGCACCCAGTTCGTTGACCTTGCGGGCCAAGGCCGCGTGCGAACAACCGGCCTCCAAGAGCACAGCCGCGAATGCGGCGTTGGCTTCGCCGGCCCCCCTTGCACTACCCATGCAGAGATGATGCCTTGCGGATCACCCTCTGTCCCAGCCTTTCGACACAGAGCCATGAAAGAACAACTCCCGTACAACCGAACAACCCTGCTGCTCCCTCCTCTGGAACCCCGCCAGCCCTGAGACTGAGAGGGCTGCGGGCCGACGGCCTTCCCGGCAAGGACGCCGCTGGAGTGCCGCCGACGCCCCCGGCTCTGGAGGGAGAACAGCATGCGGCCTGTAGTGATCCTGGACTGCTTCACCGTCGAGCCGAGTGGCCTCGGTGTACCGCCATACCTGTCGACCTATGTCCGAAACGCCTGGTCGGCGCTCCGGCGTGCTCGGCCGGAGGCGGACGTGCGGTACGTGACCATCGACGACGTCCGGTGGTGCCTGGCAGGTGGCAGACCTGCCGTCGAGCCGCCCCAGAGCGATCCGCTGACGTACTCGACCACCGCCAATCGCGACGCCGCCATTCAGCTCCTGCGTGATGCCGAGATCGTCGTTGTCGTAGCCGGAGACGCCGTTCCGTCCGTACATCTGCACGCGGTCAACGGGTCATTGGAGGAGATCGCCCGCGCGCTTGCCTGTGCGCGAGGACGCCGATACCTGCTCGGACCGCTGTCCACCTATGCCTTGGCCATGCCTGCCAAGTACGCCGGACTGTTCGACGCAGTGCACACCCACACCGTGACGTCCGGTGATCTTCTGCTCGGCAGCCGTCGCGCCGCCGACTACGCGCAGATGGAACGCGACCGCGACTCGTTCACCGGCCTGGTCGAGCAGATGCCCTGGCGCCCGATCGCGGAGTTGGAGCTGTATCGCGGCTGCACCCGGCGGAAGTTCTGCGACTTCTGCAACGAGCCGGCCAAGTCGCGCCTCGTCGCTTTCCGCGAGGTCGACGACGTCGTCGCCGAGGCAGCCCAGCTCTACGCGGCCGGGGTCCGGAACTTCCGCCTCGGCCAGCAGACCTGCTTCTTCTCCTACCGCAACAGGGACGAGGAAGCGATCCGCGCCCTGCTGGGCGGAATCCGGGAACGCTGTCCCGAGCTGGAGGTGCTCCACATCGACAACGCGGACCCCCTGGCCGCGGCCGCGCCTGTGGGCCTGCGCATCGCGAAGCTGGTGGCGGACTACTGCACCGAGGGCAACTGCGCGCCGATGGGCATCGAGAGCTTCGACCCCGTGGTCATCGAGCGGAACAACCTCACCTGCACGCCCGAGATCCTGATGCGTGCCGTCGAGCACGTGAACGAGGCGGGCGCTGCCCGCGGCCCCGGCGGTCTGCCGATGCTGCTCCCGGGCCTCAACCTGATCTACGGTCTGCCCGGCGAGACCCACGGCACCCATGCGGCGAACCTGCGGAATCTGGCCGGGATCCTCGATGCCGGCCTGCTGTGCCACCGCACGAACGTACGCCTGGCCCGGGCCTTCCCGGGCACGCCGCTGGCCGCACTCGGTGAGCTGGAACCGCTGCCGTCGGCCGAGCACTTCCCCTCGTGGAAGGCGGACATCGACTTCACCTGGGACCAGCCGATGAAGGAGCGAGTCTACCCGACCGGGTTGCAGGTGCCCGGTCTCCATTCGTACTTCATCGGCAAAGGCGGCACCTGGTGGCGACGGCTGGGCTCGTACTCCATCCAGATCGTCGAGCGCGAGACAGTCGTCCCGATCGGGACGACTGCCGATCTCGTGGTCACGGGCCATGCGCCCCGCATGATCTACGGAGAACGCGTTGCAGCCGCTTCCTGACGGCGCGCTCGCGACCTTGGCAGCCCTTGACGCGGCGGCGGATCGTGCCGTCCGCATCGGGTTGCTGCTGCCTTGGGCCAACATCGCGGTGGAGACCGAGCTGGCCCGCCTCGGCCTGCGGAACACGGTCTTCCACCACGCGCGGCTGGTACCCGCCTCCAGGACGACGGCGGTCGACGCTTCGTTCTGGCACGGGCTTCGCGAAGCGTCAACGCAGGCGCTGGACTCGTTGTCCCATATTCCGCTCGACGGGGTGATCCTGGCGTGCACGTCGGCGGGCTTCACTGACGGTCCGCCGCTGCCGAGCGGCGTGTCCACCGCCTTCGACGCCCTTCTGCGCGCTCTGGCCGAGGCGGACGTCTCGCGCGTGGTACTGGTCACGCCCTATCCCGCCCAGGTGACAGAGGCGGAAGGCACGGCGCTCGCCGAGGCCGGCGTCGAGGTCCTGGCTCATGGGAGCCTCGGCTTGGACGACGGCTACCCCGATGTCACCCCGGATCGGATCCTTCGTCTGGTGGAGCAGCTACCCAAGGAGGCAGTCCTGTCTGCCGAAGCGGTGGTTCTGTCATGCACCGGGTGGCACACCCTGCCGGTGATCACTGAACTGGAGCACCGGTTCGGGAAGCCGGTGTTCTCGTCCAATCTCGCAATCGCGCTCCTGGCTGCCCGCGCCTGTGCTGGAGTCGGTCCATGACGACCGAACGCGCGAAGGCGAAGACGCTTGAGATCCGGCGCGTCCACCGGCTGGTCGCTCGCGCCGCCAGCCTGCCGGACGTACAGGCCGAGGTCGAGGCCAACCATGACGAGAACCGGTGGTGGCCGACCTCGATCAGCGACCCGCGGGTGCGCATGCTCGCCGCTGGCTGGTCCACCCGGGTCTCCTACCGGATGGTGGAGACCTATGCGCGAGTGATCGCCTCGGCGAACGCCCAGGGCTTCGACAACCTCGTCACTGCTACGGACGCCGAACTCGCCGCGCTGGTGCGACCCATCGGCCTGCCGCAGACCCGGGTCGAGTACTTGCGCTCCCTTGCCGAGCTTCTCCTTGGCTGGGACAAGGACGGCATCGACCCGACCTCGGAGTCGGCCGACTGCGACGGCCTGGTCCTCGACTTCGCCGAGCGTGTACGGGGGGCGTCGTACAAGGTGGCCCAGTGCGCGCTGCTGACCGCACGCGGGTATCACTGCGGCATCATTCCGGTGGATTCCGGCATGGTCACCAAGCTGGCACCAGCGCTGGGCATCGCCCTTCCCTCGGGTGCCGTGGCCCACGAACGCATGCGCCACGTCCTTGAGGCGGCCGTGCACGCCCGCTCCGCCGAGTTCCGCTCGCTGGTCTCCCAGCACGGATACCAGGTCACCATTCCCGAGGGAGTGGAGCCCACCTGGTGGGCGCACCTCGTCCTGATCTACTTCAAGCGCCTGTACCTCAACGGCCCGGCCCCACAACTCTGCCGTCAGCGACCGGTCTGCACCAAGGTCGTCGACTGCGCACACCACACCCGTCCTGCTTGACCCGCTGGGGGAGACCGTGGAACGGCTCGACGTGATCGGCAACATCAGCCGGGACCGGACCCACTACCCCGACCACCGGGGTGGGGCCAGGCTCGGTGGCGCGGCTCTGCTGCTGTCGATGGCAGCGGCAAAGGCCGGCCGCCCGGCCGCCCCGGTCTGCGTTCTCGGCAGCGATCTCGCTCACCTTCCGGAGGCGCCGGGACTGGACGTGATCGACTGGTCCGCGCGCATCCAGGCCGACGGCACGTCCACCACCTTCGACTTGGAGTACGACCTGCAGGGCGAGCTGGTGGCGGTACGCACGGACTACGGCGTCGCCGAGGGCGTGACCGGGCACGCGCTCAGGCACGTGGACCTGCACCCCCGCGGCACCTACCACGTCTGCTGCCGCCGCCCGCTGGACGTGGAAGCGGTCCTGGGCCGACTCGCCGGGAACGGGGCCGACTTCAGCGTGGATTTCTTCCTGCCGAGCGCGGAAGCGATGATCCGTGCTTCTGCCCACTGGCTGCCGAAGGCCACCACCGTGTTCGTCAACGCGGCCGAGTACCAGCTCGTGGAACGGGTGGTCGACACCAGCACGCTCCCGGAGGTGATCGTCACCGACGGCCCCCGCGCCGCAGTGGTGCGGCACTTCGGGAGACAGGGCGCCTCCGCAGTTCCCCCGCCGTATCTTCCGCGCGAGGTCACCGGCGCTGGGGACACCTTGGCCGGGACCTTCCTGGCCCACCGCTCGCAAGGCGCGACGACCGTCCAGGCTCTGGCAGAAGCGACTGCAGCCGCAGCCCGGTACGTCGCGGCCCCATCCCTTCCCATCCCCGCGCCTCGCCGCGCCTGACCCACCGACTTGGGGGCCTCTCCCGGTGTCCGTCTACATAGCCCATCGGCTCTTTGCCGCACACGACCGTGCTCTCGCCGCCGATCTCGCCCAGCGACTCGCCGCGAAGGTCGGTCCCGAGCGCGTCTTCCTGCCGTTCTGCGACACCGACGAGGAGGACCTGGTCGCCGAGGTCAAGGGGCGCCGCCTGTTCGAGCTGGACCGCGAACGCCTCGGCCGCCTCGAAGCCATGGTCGCCCTCCTCCACGGCCCGAGCCTCGACGACGGGGTCTGCATGGAGATCGGATACGCCGCCGCTTCCGGCGTCCCGGTCATCGTGCTCACCACCGACTTCCAGACCTACTCACTGACCGAGGCCGGCCCCAGCCTTGAATTCCCCGACCCTCTCCTTCAAGCCGTGGCCGCCCGCATCGTGCGCATCACCAGGCTCGGACCGCCGACCCTGCCGTCGGCCCCGGCCCATTCCCGGTTCACGGGGTTCCGGTCGCGCAACCTGGCCCAGATGAACACGGCACTCGACGCAACCGTCGACGCGCTGCTCGATCTGCCGGATCGCGCCCCTCAGCTCGTAGGCCCTCCTGCGGTCATCGGCGCACCCATCTATGTTGAGGCGTCGCCGTATACGGCGTTGGGCCGAGATCACCTGGCCAAAGCGTGTGTGGATGCCGGCCACACCGTAGTGGTACCGCAGCGGTTTGCGGCTGCGGACCCCGTGGCAGGGGCCCTTGCTGACCTGACCGCGGCGTGCTCGTCTGCCCGGCTGCTGGCAGACGTCTCCGGCCCGGAGACGCCACCGGGAACCGCTCTGCTCATCGGTGCCGCTGCGGCCAGCGGCGTACGGATCGCGGCCTTCCAGCCGCGACCGACCTTCACTCATGCCCACGGCCGGGAGCCCAACTGGCGGAACCTCATGATCCAATACGCCGCCGACGCCCACCTCGATAGCGGCGACGCCGTCCTGTCCTGGCTGGCGGCATGAACCTCGACGAGATCGCCGGCGAGTACCAGACCCTGGTCCTCGAAGGCTGCGACGGGGTTGGCAAAAGCACACTCGGCGAACGCTTATCGACGGACCACGGCTTCGCTGTGGTGCACTCTCCCAAGACTCCCGACCACCTCGACCTGGCGAGCCGCTACAGAAACATCCTCGCCGGGACCGGGCGCATCCTCTTCGACCGGTGCTTCATCAGCGAACTGGTCTACGGCCCCCTGCATCGGGGCCGGTCCCGGATCAACTGGAGCCAGGCCATCGATCTCACCGAGAGCGTGATCGAGCGTTCCGGCGTGCTCATTCATCTGACCGCGCCTCCGGCCGTCATCCGTCAGCGGCTTCTCTCGCGCGACGGGGAGGCTGTCAGCCTGGAGGAGGTGTCCGCCCTGGTAACGGGCTACGAGAGGGTCTTCTCGACTCTCGCGGATTACACCCGTGTGCTCACCCTCGACACCACAGCCCTCGAACTCCCTTCGGCAGGGTGACGGCCTGACGAAGCCAGCGCGCCGGCACACTGCTCCCGCTAGGCTGCGAGAGCACCTGCTGTACCGCCGCCGGAGGAGTCGTGGAGATCGGATCCGCCCAGAAGCTCGCCTGGGAGAACAAGAACCTCAAGGGGTTCAACACCACAGACGTGGCCTTGGAGTTCGGCCTCTTGAACGCCGAGGTTGGTGAGGCGTTCACCGCATGGCGCAAACGGTTGCCGGACTTCGGTGAGGAACTGGCCGACGTGTTCCTGTACGTGGCGGCCCTGGCCGAGATGAACGGCATCGATCTCGACCACGAGGTCACCCTCAAGATTGAAAAGAACGCGCGGCGTGAGTACAGGTGCGACGAGCAAGGAGTGCCTGTCCGCGTACGCGAGGGCTGACGCACCTCGACCCACCGGATAGCGCTGTGCGTCGCACAGACGTCGCCTCCCCCTAATTCCGGGGTGCGACGCGGTGGCTCCCCCGTCTCCTCTGCCCACGCGACGGATCCGGCACTCGCTCGCCTGGCACCCCTGGCCTCCGTCCGGCCTCAGCAGCGAAGCATCCGCGTGTACGAAGGGCAGCCGGCGGAGGGCGCCAGGCAAGCCGCCATCGACGGAGGGCGGGTGTTGCTGGACCAGGGCGGCGAGGCCAAGCCGTTGTCCTTTGACAGCGAAGTGAGTCGTGTGCAGCCCGCGGACCTGGGCCGACTAGGTTGGATGTCAACGAGCCTGCTCGTGCTGACAGGTCCGCCAGACGACACAACGAGCGAACGGCCCTCGCGGTTCAACAGGACCCCAGCGCCCTCGGTTCAGCCGCTGAAGGGTGAAGGGGGCACCTCGGGTGTGACGGTTGCCGTGGCCAGGGCGGCCGTGTCCGGGTTGATCAGGCCGCTGAGATCGCGGAGTTCGAGCGTGGCGGAGCCGATGCCGCAGCCGTAGGCGAAGAGGTAGTAAGGGGGAAAGTCGACGACGAGTTGGCCGCCGAACTGCAAGCCCATCTCCATGTTCTTCTGATAGCTGCTGGGCGTGACCGTTCCCTCGGGCGTCTGGCCGCCGGCGAGGAGGGTTTCCGCGTCCGTGGTGCAGGAGCCGCCGTTCATGCCTCTGATCTTCGGGGCGATCAGCCTGGCCAGCCTGGTGGCACCCGCGGTTTGCCGGGCGGCGGGAAGAAGGATCTGGTCCTTGCCCAGGATCGTCCAGGTGTCCGTGTCGATGTTGATCCAGTTGTCGATCACTCCACCGTGGGAGCCGCCGACATATACCTGGCCGGTGAACTGGATCACGGCCAGTCGGCCGACCTGGTTGATCCTGGGCTGCTCGGAGAGGGTGAAGGCCGCGTCCTGAGCCGCGTCGGACGTGCTCTCGTCGACGGCGGCGAGGAAGCCCTTGACGTCGTCGTCGATGCGGCTCCTGATCTCCGAGTTGAGCGCATCGACGGCCGGGTTCGCTGACCAGAAGACCGGCAGCGTCGCGTCGACCTTGTACTGGATGCCTCCCTTTCCGGCTCCACTGCGCGTGACCTTGGTCGTGCAGCTGCGCCAGGTGGCGGTGGAGAACAGCAGCTCGACCTTCGGCGGCGGGACGGTGACCACGTTCGGTGCGGCGGCGCACCAGGCGGACGGCTTATCGCTGGTCGTACTGGGGCTCGGTATGGCGGTGGGCCTCGCCCGGGTGCGGCTGGTCGCGCTAGCGTGCGGGGTGGCGGAGTCCGGAGCCCCGGCATCCCACTGTCTCGCCAGGTACCCGGCGAGCCCAGCCACGATCACGGCGACGACCAGCACCAGCGTCATCCTGCGGTTCGTGCTCATCCTGGCCGGCTTCACCCGCTCCCCACCTACTTCGCTGTGGCCGCGGTGCCCTGGGCCAGCCGGACCGTGCAGGGCGTGCCGCACATCGCTTCCATCGCCTTCGCGCGGTCGGTGACGGCGAAGGCGCCGTCCTGACTGTCCGGGGCGACCGTCTGGTCGTAGGCCGAGGCGAATCCCCTGGTGTGGAACGGCCGGGACCCGTTGGTCACTGTCTGTGTGGTGTGCTCGCCGTCGATGACCTCGTCGAGCACGATGTCATAGGTGACATCCCACTTGACGGTCTCGAAGGTGAAACCGAAGTTCACGATCTCGCCCTCCTTGACGGAGACCGAGTGGTCGTCGAAGTAGCGTCCGCCGAACGCTTCCCCCTCGCGATCGGCGTTGCGGGGGACGGGGACCGGTTCGTCGAGATTGAACCCGATCTTGATGTTGGTGTCCTCACCCTGGGACGGATAGACGAGCAGGGTCCCGCCCGGAGCCGGGGTGACCTTGCTGCGGACCTTGATGTGGATGCCCGTAATGTCGACGGTGTGGCTGCGGTTGCCCTCGAGAGTCACCTGCGTGGTGGTCTCGTAGGTGTCCACCTTGTCGGACCGCTTCGACATGACTGCGGCCACCTGGTCGGTGCGGAGCGTCTGTCCGCCGCTCAGCAGCCTTCCCGGGAAGAACCACGCCCCGTTGTGGTTCACGACGCTGTCCCTGGTCTGGACCGTGACGCGCAGAGGCGGGCCACTGGCCCACGCGTCCCTGACATCCGGGTTGCCGGTGAGGTAGTAGACCGCGCCGAAGGCGACGACCACGGCGAAAGCTACCGCACCGGCCCATTTCGTCCTGTAGTAGTTGTTCGTCACATGTACGTCGCCCACGTCGCCCGCAGCCAGGGTATTGACACTCCCCTTGCCGGAGCACACCTGCTGACGCACCTCTCGGCGGTCCCCGTCACCCACCGGCTGCTACTCCCTATCCTCCGGCGGGAGCGCGACGTTTCCGCCGGCCACGATGTTCCGGCTGCGGCGGCCCGACTTCACGCGCTGATCGAGCGGCGCCGCCGGTCTGTTTCGCACGGCCGGTCCCGGCGCGCCTGTCCCGGCGACGCCGATATCCCCGCGGGCCACGATGTTCTCGCTGTCCCGGCCTGCGGTGACCTCCTGCCTATCGGTCGAGGCCGGGCCGGTCTCGGGCGTGCTGCTGCCGCGGACCCACTCGAAGACGCTGCCCACCAAGCCGCTGAGGAACACGGCAACGACCATCGCCACAGCCCACCGGTCACTGTCGGCTCGCGGGGTCCAGGAGAACCTGAGAGTCATGACCACCGTCGTGCTGCCCGCGAAGACCAGGACCGGGACCGCCACCCGCCACGCCACCGACCGCCAAGACCTTGCGCCAAGGTCGCTCATGTGGTCAATGTTCCCACAGCACAGGCAAGTTGAACACGCGAGCAACTCAACTCGGCGCTTCGCGCGGTGAGCACCTCCCGCTCCGCCGCCAAGGCACTCCACTCACTCTTCACGAGCGCACTAGGCAGTTTCGTTTGGATCAGTCGGTCGTTGGTCTGGGTATGCCGTTAACTGATGTGCAGTGGAGGCGAATCGAGCCGTTGCTCCCCGACCGGACG
>NZ_LGKG01000136.1 GCF_001294335.1 Streptomyces chattanoogensis | reverse complement strand
CCGACCTGCGAGGCGATCTGACGCGATGGATGGGACGGCCGGTCTCCTCGGTCGTGTTCGCCGGCGCGACCGTCGTGCGTACCCTGGCCACCACCGCCGACTGGGTCTTTCGGTCCGGAGACCAGGCTGCGTCCGTCCCGCGTGAGGTTCCGGATGCGGGCCGCTGACCAGGTGGCCTGTACGGCAGGGCCGCCCTGCCTGAGGTAGCCCGTCGCACAGCGCAGGCCCCCCGGCCGCGCCACGACAACCGCGGGGCCCTCATACGGGGTGGCGCTACCAGGTGAAGCGTTGGGTCGCCTCCTGTGTGGGCGTATTCCTCTCGCTGTGCCGGGTCCGTGGTCATGAAGGGACGCGTTCCCTGTTGACCAACCGGGCAAGCCGGGGGGTGGCAGGGCGTAGTGCCGTACCAGGGGCGCATCGGTACAGCTCGGGCCTGGCGAGGGGGCGGGGTGGGCCGGACATCGCCGCGCCAGTAGGGTGCCGCCATCTGGGGCACGAGAGCGCCGACCGGAGGAAACGGACAACCGCATGGACTACTGCGTGGGATGCGGGAGCTATCTCGTTGGGGCGGAGGTGTGCCCGACGTGTGGGCATCCCCACGGTGGCGTAGCCACCGGGTATCCCCCGGCACGGCCACACCCCCTCTACCGGAGCGGCGTCCCGCTGATGTCCGAGCCGCCGGTCTACGAGCACACGGGAACGCATGGGTACGACGGGGGCCCCGAGGCCCCGCATCCGTACGAGCAGACGCAGGCGTATGAGCCCCAGCAGTCGTACGAGACAGGGCCCCTTCCCGAACCGGGCGGCGAGCCCAACGGACCCGGCCTGGCCGATGGAGACTTCGACCCCGGCACGGCCACCGGCTTTGACGCGGCTGCGGCTGACGGTCCCGGTGACGGCAGCGAGGCGTACGCCTCCCACCGGACGTCGGCGACGCGCCGCCGCGGCAGGGGCCCGCGCCGGGCACGACGCCGCAAGGGCGGCAAGACCAAGCTGGCCCTCGGCATCGCGGGTGGGGTCGTACTGGTCGGCGTCGTCGCGACAGGCCTGTCGGGGGAACTGCTGCCCGCTGGTCCGACACACGAAAGGCAAACGGAGTCGCAGGCGTCGCCCACGCCCGCCGACGCGTCCGCCACCGCGCAGCCCGCACCAGGCCGGGCCGCGGGAGAGCCGGCTCGTCCGTCGCACGCCGCGAAGCCGTCGGCATCGGCATCGGATGCCGCCGTCTCCCGCTCTGCGGTTCCCGCATCCGAGACCACGGCACCGCCTGTCGCCACCCGGCCCACTGCCAAGGAGCCGCCCCGGCCAACGCCGGCACCCACGAACGCGGGGGCGACCCCGACGCCCGCACCACGCCCCACACGGTCGCGGACCTGCTTCCTCTTCTGGTGCTCCTAGGTGATCGATGCCAAGAGGGCTGGAGCCGGAAGCGGGACTTCCCGGTCAAGACCGTAGCGCCCGGGTCCGACATCGGCGCTTCATCCCCCATGTGAGGTTGTCGGGTCGGTGACGGGAAGGCCACGGCGTGCCGGTTCCATGCTGAGTCCCGCACCGATGGCCGGGCGTGCGATCGGGGAGTTTCGCGGATACGAACGTGGACAACCCGAACCGCCAGGTGCGCTTGTCGTTCCTCGGCCAGCCGGGATTGCCCCCCGTCTGTCCGAGAGCCGAGGGCGGCGCCGGCCTTGGAATCGGCGAAGGTCTTCCCTTGCCGTGACCTGCGCGTTGCCCTCCTGGCGTTCGATGCGTGCCCAATGGCGCGTGCCCGATGGCGCGTGGCCCAATGGCACATCAAGTCGGGCTGTAATTACCGGAGATGAAGCGGGGCGGGCGGCCGTGCCGCGCGCCAAACGTGTTCACGAACAGATCGTCCGAATGCCGTCGGCCGTCCGGACAAACACGGTGCGGAGAGAGATCACTGCATCGAAGTAACTCCATCGGCCTCATGCGGCGAGCCGGGCTGACAGGCCCTTTACTGTTCTCCGGGATCTGGAGGGATTTCCAGATGTGCGCCCTTTGTTCCTCATTTCTTGGCTGCCGCACGCGTACGCCGATCGCCACCTCGCGAAGGAGGGCTCGCCCGATGACCGTTGAGACCAGCCCGGAAGCCCAGCTGGAGTCACCCCGGCAGTTCTACCTGAGCACCGCGGCCGTGCGCCACCTCGCCGCCACGGCCAAGTCCGCTCCGCTCGGTGGACTGGCCCCGCGGCGCGGCGCCCGGCCTCCGGGGCCGCCTTCGGCAGCTCGCCCCGCTTTCCTTCCGTCGGCAGAACCGTTATGGCAGTCAGCCGCCCCGCGCGGCAGGCATCGCGATGTCTGCCGGTCACACCGGGGAAGTCGAGCTGCCGTTCCGAGGAACGGCTCAGGCTCGCCATCGAGGCGCTCCGTGAGCGCCAGGAGTGCGAGCTGATCAACAACGGGGAGTCAGGTCCGCGCCGGACCGGCCTGCCGGAGGGGCAGGAGCCGGGTCTGCCGGTGCGCTTCATGGACCTCAGCGAGCAGGCGATCGTCTCGTAGCCGGTCACCATGTACCGCCAACCTGGTGCCCGACGCGCTCGGCGTACCCAAGCACGTACGGATCGCCCGCAGTGCGACCAGAGAAGCCGTCCGACGGCCACGACGGCATGGACCTCCCCGGATCCCGGGCGAGCACGCCGGGGTTCCGGGACAGCCAACCCATCTCACCAAGGAGCTACGGATGCCCGATCCTGGGTTTTCCCCTCTGCAGTCGAGCCTGGCTGCCGCCGCCGCTGCGGCCCGGGCCCGCGCCCACCACCACGCTGTCGGCGCCGAAGCCGGCGGCATCGCCCTGCCCGGTCCGCCCTCCGTCCCCGTCGCTGCCGCAGTGGCCGTCCCCGCAGACGTGCCGGTACCCGAAGACGGCCCGGGTGGCGACCTGATTGCCCGTCATGTGGGGGAGGGTGCTGCCGCAAAGACGCCATCGGGCCCTGCCCTGGAAAGGATCCTGCGTGGCCCCAGTGGTCTGGGCACGGCGAGCCTGCATCTGGTCCGACGCGAAGAGCCTCCGGTGTCTCCGGCGCCCGAGACGGCGGTGGAGGGCAACCCCATCCCGGGCCTCTACTACCACCCGGTGCCGGAGCCCGACCCCGTACGGGTCGCCGAGGTCAGCCGCCGCATCAAGCGGTGGGCGGTGGACGAGGTGGAGGCGTATCCGCCGGAGTGGGAGGACCAGTTCGACGGCTTCTCCGTGGGCCGCTACATGGTCGCCTGCCACCCGGACGCCCCGACCGTCGAGCACGTGATGGCCGCCACCCGGCTGATGGTTGCCGAGAACGTGGTCGACGACTGCTACTGCGAGGACCACGGCGGCTCACCCGTCGGCCTCGGCGGCAGGCTGCTGCTGGCCCACTCCGCCCTCGACGCCGTCCACACCACGAAGGAGTACGCCCCGGCCTGGGCGGAATCGCTTCTCGCGGACGCCCCGCGGCGCTCCTACCGCTCCGCCATGGAGTACCTCCTCCAGCTGGCCACCCCGTCCCAGGCCGACCGCTTCCGGCACGACATGGCCCGACTGCACATGGGCTACCTCGCCGAAGCGGCCTGGGCCGAGATGGAGTACGTGCCGGAGGTGTGGGAGTACCTGGCCATGCGGCAGTTCAACAACTTCCGCCCCTGCCCCACCCTCACCGACACCGTCGGCGGCTACGAACTCCCGGCGGATCTGCACGCCCTGCCCGCCATGCAGCGCGTCATCGCACTCGCCGGCAACGTCACCACCATCATGAACGACCTCTACTCGTACACCAAGGAACTCGACGCCCGCGGCAAACACCTGAACCTGCCCGTGGTGATCGCCGAGAGGGAGGGACTCTCCGACAAGGAGGCCTACCTGAAGGCGGTCGAGGTCCACAACGACCTCATGCACGAGTTCGAGGCAGCCACCGCCGAGGCGGCCGCCTCCCACCCCGACCCGCGTCTGCTGCGCTTCCTGCGCGGCGTCGCCGTGTGGGTCGACGGCAACCACTACTGGCACCAGACCAACACCTATCGATACAGCCTGCCCGATTTCTGGTAAGGATGGAGCTATCTGTGACCAGCACCGATTTCGCCACCGTCAACGGCACCTCCGCGTTCGTCCCCGCCCCGGCGTCGCCCTACCAAGGTGACATCGCCCGTTACTGGGACCAGGAGGGCAGGCCCGTGAACCTGCGTCTCGGCGATGTCGACGGGCTCTACCACCACCACTACGGCATCGGGGACGTCGACCACGCCGCCCTCGGGGACGACCGTGACAGCGAATACGAGAAGCGGCTGATCGCCGAACTCCACCGCTTGGAGTCGGCGCAGGCCGAAGTCCTCCTGGACCACCTCGGATCCATCGGGCGTCACGACACCCTCGTGGACGCCGGCTGCGGCCGGGGCGGTTCGATGGTCATGGCCCACCAGCGATTCGGATGCAACGTCGAGGGCGTCACCCTGTCGGCCAAGCAGGCCGACTTCGCAAACCGGCGCGCCCATGAACTCGGCATCGAGGACCACGTCCACGCCCGCGTGTGCAACATGCTCGACACGCCGTTCGACACGGGGCAGGCCGCGGCCTCGTGGAACAACGAGTCGAGTATGTACGTCGACCTGCACGACCTCTTCGCCGAGCACTCCCGCGTCCTCGGGGTCGGCGGCCGCTATGTGACCATCACCGGCTGCTGGAACCCGCGTTACGGCCAGCCCTCGAAGTGGGTCTCCCAGATCAACGCGCACTTCGAGTGCAACATCCATTCCCGCCGCGAGTACCTGCGCGCCATGGCCGACAACCGCCTCGTACCGCAGGCCGTCGTCGACCTGACGGCGGCGACCCTGCCCTACTGGGAGCTGCGGGCCACGTCCTCCCTGGTCACCGGCATCGAAGAGGCGTTCATCAACTCGTACAAGGACGGCTCCTTCCAGTACCTCCTGATTGCGGCCGACCGGGTCTGAGTGAGTGCTGACCGGAAGGGCCGGGCCCGTCACCAGACGGTCCCGGCCCTTCCGGTGCGTAGCCGCCAGGGCGGCTTCCTCGGCTTGGCAAGCATGAACAGCCGACCGAGGGGTGACTCGGTCGTTGGCACGGCTTGACGGCTTGACGGCTAGCCGGTGTGGTCAGGTGGCTGCCGTAAGCCCGTTGATCATGCGCTCGAGGAGGCGGTCGAAGACGGCCTGAGGGGCCGGGTCGTGGCCCGCTGCGGCCAGGGCCTGGGCAAGGTGGGGGTATTTGTCGGCGGCGGCGACGGACCGAAGGTGGCGGTCCTGTGCTTCGAGGTGTTCGCCGCAGGTGCCGCCGGCGGCTTCGACCGCCCGTTCCTGGGCCAGTTCGTAGGTGACGTGGCTGGCCACGAAGCCGGTGAGCAGGCTGAAGGTCTCCAGTCTCGCCCGGGCGTCCAGACCGGCGGGCGCGAGGACGACGAGGGTGTGCTCCACGGCGGCGAGGGTGTTCGGGCCGAGCGTCTGCCGCGCGGGCAGCGCGGCGGGCAGCCAGGGGTGGCGCCGCATGATCGCGCGCTGTTCACGGGCGATGGACCGAAGGTCGGCGCGCCAGTCGCCGGAGGGCTCGGGTGGCAGCCGGTGCTCGCCGCTCACCTGGTCGATCATCAGCTCCAGCAGGGTCTCCTTGTTGGGGACATAGCTGTAGAGCGACATCGTCCCGGCGCCGATCCGGGCCGCGACCGCGCGCATGGTGACGGCGGCGAGCCCTTCCGTGTCGGCGAGGGCGACGGCCTCGGCGGTGATCGTGGCGCGGTCGTACGCCGGGGGGCGCCCACGGCGCGGGCGCTCGGCCGGCGACCAGAGCAGCTCGGGATCCACACCGGCATGGCGGCCGGATGAGCCTGTACGGGCCACGTCCACTCTCCTCACTTCCGTCGTCCATCCAACCATCAGCTATTCTCGTACAACGTACTGGAAATAGCCGTACGGACATGCCCGTACGGGAAACGCCGTACAGCCGTGCAGGAGGCGTCGTGCGGCAGACACCGGGGATCCCCCTCCAGGAATCGAGGCACCATGACGACGGCGACGCACCACGCGTCCGCGAAGAAGCCGCCCCTGCTCTCCCGGGCGATGAGACGCACCTTCCGGGGGCTGCCGCCCAAGCTCCACGACGTCGGCTACGAGCCCGGCCTCGCGGTACCCGACGCCGACGGCAGCACACTGCTGACGGACCATTACTTCCCCCTGTCCGACGGCGACTTCCCCACGCTTCTGGTGCGCTCGCCGTACGGCCGGGGCTTCCCCTGGTCACCGCTGTACGGCGTGCTCTTCGCCGAACAGGGCTTCCACGTCGTCCTGCAGAGCTGTCGCGGCACCGGAGGATCCGGCGGCGAGCCGGACCTGTGGCGCCACGAGGCCGCCGACGGCCAGGCCACCGTCGCCTGGCTGCGCCGCCAGTCCTGGTTCTCCGGCGCGCTGGGGACGATCGGCGCCAGCTACCTCGGCTACGTCCAGTGGGCGCTCGCCCAGGACCCGCCGCCGGAGCTGCGCGCGATGGTCGTCCACGTGGGCCTGCACGACATGCACGGCTACTTCTACCCCGCCGGCACGTTCGCGCTGGAGAACGCCCTGGCCAGCACCGCGGGGCTGACGCATCAGCACCGGGGACTGCCGAGCTTCGTACGGGCCGTCCTGCGGCTGCAGCGCCACGCCCGGAAGATCGCGCGCACCCTTCCGCTCGGCGAGGCGTATGTGCCCGGCCTGGGCGGACGGGTGCCGTTCCTGGACGCGGCGATGGCTCATCCCGACCCGCAGGACCCGCACTGGGCAGGCGTCGACATGGGGCCCGCGGCCGACCGTCTGACCGTACCGACCAGCCTGATCACCGGCTGGATGGACGTGGCCCTCGGCCAGACCCTGCAGCAGTACGCCAGGCTCCGGCGCGCCGGCTGCGACACCGCCCTGCTCATCGGCCCCTGGACACACAACTCCGCGCTCCAGGAAGGATGGCCGGACGTCTTCGCCGAAAGCCTCGCCTGGCTGCGGGCCCACCTGTGCGACGACCCGTCCGGTCTGCGCGGGACCAGGGTGCGCGTTCACCTCGGCGGCCGGGGGATACGCCACGACCCATGGCGCAGCCTTGCCGACTGGCCCCCCGTCGCCACGGGCCACCGCTGGTACCTCGACGGCGGCGGCACGCTGAGCACCCGGGCCCCCGAGACCGCCGCGCCGCCGCTCTCCTTCCGTTACGACCCGGCCGATCCGACCCCATCGATCGGCGGCCCCCTGCTGTCCCCCAAGGCCGGGCACCAGGACAACGCCGTCCTGGAGGCCCGGGACGACGTGCTGACCTTCACCACCGCACCGCTGACCGAACCGGTCCGGATCCTCGGACCGGTCAGCGCGGAGCTGCGGGTCGGTACGGACACCGGCCGCGCCGACGTCTTCGTCCGGCTCTGCGACGTCGACGACCGGGGCCGTTCGACCAATGTCTGCGACGGGCTGCGACGGCTGGACCCCACCGATGGCCCCGATGCCACCGCCGGCCCCGATGCCACCGCCGGCCCCGATGCCACCGCCGGCTCCGATGTCACCGACCACGCCGATACGACCCGAACCGCCCCGGCCGCCGTCACGGTCACGATGAGCTCCACCGCCTACCACTTCCCCGCCGGACACCGGATCCGCCTGCAGGTCAGCGGAGGCGCCCACCCGCGCTTCGCCCGCAACACCGGTACCGGAGAACCCCTGCCGACGGCCACCCGGCTACGGCCCGCCGAGGTCACGCTCCACCACCCCTCCGCGCTCGTTCTCCCCGTCGCAGAAGAGGAGGAGGCAGCCGACGGGTGAAGTGGGCTGTTACGGCTGACGGGGGGTGTGGGGGGTTGGGCGCCCTCAGCGGTGGGGGCTCTCCGGCCTCGCCCCGCGTACGGCACAGAGCGCTCCGCCCACGGTGAAGGCGGCGATCGCGGGGATCCACGCGGCCGGCTGTGGACCCGGCTGTACGGCCCAGCCCCATACCGTTGCGGCCCGGCCGGGCGTGCCGGCCCCTGCCAGGTACACCGCGCTGAGATAAGCCACCGTCGGCAACCAGCTCAGCCGGGCCCCGATCACGGTGGCACCCGCCGCCGTGATCCCCACCGCCCCCACGAGGTTGCGGACCATGGCCGGTGCGCCGAATTCCTCCCTGTGCCCTGGCACGGCAACCGCCAGTGTGACGGCGGCCAGCGCGGTCAGCGCCAGCAGATGGGCCAGCCGCCGGGGCCAGGCGGGGCGCACGGCCGTCCGGTCCAGTTCCGCGGAGTGCTGGAACAGGCTGGTGCCGATCGCGGAGGAGGCGAGCATCGGCGCAAGCGCCACGACCGGCACGCGCCTGTTCGGGTCGAGGTAGGCGTGGAGTTGGTGGGCGCAGACGGCGGCCAGGACCGCGGTGCCGATGAGGTGGCCACGGTGAGGGGCAGGGCCCGGGAGCGGGCGTAGAGGGCGTACCCGTAGGCCGGTGCGCAGAGGTGTCTGTCGTGTGTCACAGTGCGGGCACCCCGTTCGGGTCGCAGCTTCCGGCGGTCGCGAAGTAGCGGCCGAGCCAGGCGCGCCGCCGGTCGTCGGGCAGGGCGGCGAGGCGGGCCAGGGCGCGGTTCTCCGCCTCGAGCCTGGCGACGTCTGCTGTGTCGTTCCCGTCGCGGGCGTTCTCCATGTCGGTCCGGCGTCTGTGTCTGCTGAGGCTGTTGGAGATCAGCCAGTCCTGAACGGCGTTGTCGGTACGGCTGACACGGGCGGACACGCTGCTGCAGTCGCGCGACACCATCCCGGCCACGGCCTCCCATGCGAACCACTGGGGATCGGCCAGTCTGCCGCGTACGACGCTCTGGCCGAGAAAGAGCTGGGGCAACTGTGCCTCGTCGCGGTGCGGATCGCGGTACAGGTTCTCGAAGCGGACGGGGCCGTTCGCCACCCCGTGCAGCCGGTGGGTGACCCCGGACAAGGCGCGCGAGACCTGGGGCAACAGGCCGCCGTCCAGTGCGTTGACGCAGACGCGTGGGGTCGAGTCGTCACACACCTGTCGCTCCCCGAGCGGGTCCCGGTGCCACATGTCCTCTCCGGTCCGTACGACAGGGACGGCGGCGGCGACCGCAAGGGCCAGCGGCAGCACGGCGGTGTATCACCAGACCGGCAGTGAGGGGCCGCTGTGGAAGGTGGCCGGGCTGAGGAAGCGGACCGCCCCGCTCTGATAGGTGGGCACGCCGAGCACCACATAGGCGCAGACCGCGAGCGCCCACACGCTCGGCCCGCGCCCGAGCCCGTTGCGCATCCACCAGCCGGCGCGCCGCGGTCACCCACAGCCAGCCGCCCGACTCGCCGCCCCGGTAGGCGTGGGCCGACCGCCACACAGCCACGAAGGTGTCCTGCAGAACCTCGCGCACGGTCTCCGGATCCCCGCACCGCCGCCTCAGCCGCGCGAACAGCCAGCCGGCGTGCCGTTCGTAGAGCGCGGCCAGGGCAGCCTGATCCCCCCTGGCCACGGCACGCAGCAGCACCGCGTCGTCATCTTGGTCTCGGTCTCCCCTCACGGGGCGGAACAGTCTCACGTCCCGTCTATCGCCCGCGGGACCGCATCCGGTTCACGGAACAGCCGGCCGGATGCGCATCACCCGCGGCACGCGCTCGGCGTCAGGACGGACAGCCCCCCTTGGTGCCCTCGCGATAGGTGCGGTACACGGGAAGCGGGTGCCGGTCGCCGGGTCCGGAGGAGGGCGGGTACTCGACGACGGGTACGGGCTTGCAGACGGCCCACTGGTCGTTCTTTCCCGGGCCCTCGAAGCCGTAGGTTCCCCCGGCGCCCACCAGGCAGGAGCTGCAGCTGTTGCCGGAGATGGTGGGAATGACGAGGGTGTTGTACACATCGTCCTTGGTAGGGATGCGGGAGGGGAGTCCGGCCTTCGGGGTGTGGTGGCCGGTCTCGTTGATCTCGGTGAAGGTGCGGTCCACGGCGTCCGCGAGCAGTGCGAAGGCGTCGTGGTACATGACGGCGTAGCCGTCGTCGAGCGGCTTGGTGCCCAGCTTGTGCTGCTTCTGCAGTTCCTCGAAACGGTCGAGGAAGCGGCCCAGCGCCTTGCCGGGCTTGGTCGTGCCGCCCCACCAGGCGGGATCGACGGAGGCCGCGTCGACGATCGTGGCCCGCGCCTCGTCCAGCCAGCGCGTGGGTGCGTCCGCGGTCAGGGTGGGCTCCAGGCCGATGCCGACCTTCAGGATGCGCAGCTTCGCGGTGCGCCCGCAGCTGCCCTCCTCGGCCAGGCGCGCGACGAAGGCGGGCAGGTCCTGGTCGCGGCCGGCGAAGAAGACGGTGTCGGACTTCTCGCTGCAGATCTTCTGTACGGCGTCGGTGAACCGCTGCGGGATGCCCTTGTCGGTTCCGGACGAGCCGGTGAAGTTCGAGTGGTGGTGGGGAAGGTCGTACGCCGTGCCGAAGTGCTTCTCGAAGACGCTGCGCAGATTCTGCGAATAGACGTCCTCGGTGCGGTTGTCCCAGACCAGGAACCCCTTGTGCTGCTCCGGTTTCCGGTCCAGGTAGAGGGCGAGGGCGCGGGCGAACTGGGTGTTGTTCGGCGAGGTCTTGAAGAAGTACGGGGAGTTCATGTTCGCCGCGGTGATGACGGGGCCGACGGTGGGGAGGCGGTGCCTGCTGAGTGCGGCGACCGCCTTCCGGGTCTCCGACGTACTGCTCGGGATGCCGGTCACCCCGACCAGCGGCGTCCGGGTGTCCGCGGCCAGCTCGGCAAGCCGCGCGACGACCGGCTGCCATGCGTCGAGGTTCCGGCCGTCGGGGGCGAGCAGCAGCTGGTAGTGCGGCCCGCCGAAGCGGTTGGCCTGCCGCTGCGCGGCCAGGGCACCGGCAAGTCCGCGGCGGATCATGTCCGTTGTCATGGCGCTGTGCTTGTCCGCGGTGAAGGGCATCATCAGGGCGATGCGTACGTAGGGGATCCTGGGGCCGTTCCCCGGCGCCTCCCAGCCCCGCTGCACCTTGGCGTTCTCCTGCGCCACCGCCTCGATGAGACTCTCGACACCCGGGTCCGCCGCGAAGGCGCCCGCGGTGACGCCCACACAGTCCCCGCCGATGTCCCGGAGGTCGGGACCGCACCGGCCGGGACCTCGCGCGAAGCTGACGACGACGGTGATCACGGCGGCGGTCACCGCGCCGAGCACCAGGACGGCCAGCCATTCGACCGGCCCCCACTCGCGCGGATGACGACGGAGATGACGACGGAACAGACGGACCGGCATGCTTCCTCACTCACCGGGGATGGGGAAGGGGCGCTTCTTCCGCGCCGCCGCGGGCCAGCTGCGGGCGGCCTGGCCCAGAACCGCGTGCCAGGACGGGTGCCGCGGCGAGAGGTACGCCAGTTCCTCGCCGACCGCCTTGCACATATCGGGGTCCGGCTCGGCATGCGGCTCGGACACATGCCACAGGGCGTGCAGCAGCCGGTTGACGCAGCGTTCGACCTCGTGCAGCTCCGCATGGCGCCCGTCGTGCGCGCCGAGCGCGACCTGCATACGGACGTCGGTCCACTCCCCGGCGGGCGGTGTCGGCGCGGTGGCCGCGTACTGCAGACACCGCAGCCAGTGCGCGGCGGCCTGTTCGTCCTGCTCCGACTGGAACTCCTCCGCCAGCGCGGCCACCACCGTCTCGGCGTTCCCGGCCGCGAGGGTGTGCCGCAGCGCGTCCGCCTCCCCGCTCTCGCCGCGCTGGGCGTGGTGCATCCGCAGAAAGCGGTGGATCTCCTGCCAGCCGCGGCCGTCCTCGGCGCCCCGCGAGATGCGGCGCGCTTCGTGGACGAGCAGCGTCTGCAGCAGGGCGTCGGTGACCAACGGCCGGTCCGGGCGGGTGCGTTGCTGCCACTGCTGCTCTTCGAGGTAGTCGGTGGCGGAGTTGGCGGGCAGCTGATCGGGACCCTGCAGCCGCAGATGGCCGGCCAGTGCCTCCGCCGCCGTGCTGTCGCGGGCGAGCGAGAGCAGGGTCAGCCGGTCGCGCTGGCGCCGGTCCGGCAGCAGCCGCTCGAGGAGCGCCTGGGTGACGGGGCGGCCGTCCTGCGTGTGCAGTTCGAGGAGGTTCCGGGGGCCCACGTCGATGTCCCGCGCGGCCGCGTCCAGAACTGCCGCGCACAGCACGGTGGCCGCCGCGGGATGCCCGCCGGTCAGGGAGTGCACGGCGGACGCCAGATAGGGGTGCAGCGGCGGGGCGGGCCGGGCCGGGACCAGCAGGGGCAGGATGTCGTCCCGGCTCAGCGGGGTGAGGGGGACGGCGAGCAGCCCGGCGGACGGGGCCAGGCCCCTGCGCTCCCAGCCGGAGGACGTCACGAGGTCGGGGAGCTCGCGGCACACCGCGGCGGGGGCGTTCTCCGGTACGCCGCCGAGCCGGGTCGCCACGACGACGAGTTCCTCGCGGTCGGGGCGTACGGGCATGGCACGGTGCTCCAGGAGCAGCTCGAGGAAGTTCTGCCCCGCCGCGCAGTGCGCGTCGTCGAGCAGGACGAGCGGCCAGGGCTCACGGTTCCATCGCCGCAGCCTGCCGTACGAGGCGGCGACATCATGGAGGAACGCGGCCATCAGGCTCTGCTCGGCGGCATGCCGGTAGTCGCCGCCCTGCCGGAACCACTCCCCGAGCAGCACCAGCGGATCCGCGCCCTCCGCGCCCTGCGGAAAGCGGCGGCCGTACCACTCCCGTGCCGCGGCCGGGCGGTACCGCCCGGTGTACTCCGCCACCACCGCGGCGGTGACCGCGGCTCGGCCCGGCTCCGCATCGTCCCGTGCCGCCGTGGCCGCCAGACGGCCTTCGACGGCGGTGGCCCAGGCATGCCGCAGCCCGTTCTCGTCCCCACCGGCGAGACGGCAGGCGAGCAGCAGCCGGGCGAACCGGAGGCACGCCGCGTCCCGCCGCTCGGCATTGCCGCGCGGCCAGCCGGAGACGGCGAACAGGCCGGGCAGCAGGACGGGGAAGCCCCGGCGCAGCCCGGGTGCGAGGCCGTACACCAGCTCGGCGAGGATCTCGACGAACGTCGCGGCGACGGCGGCCGTACCGTCGGACGGGGCGGGGGAGAAGGCCGCGGATTCGGCTGCCGTGGCCCTGACGTGGGCGAGGGGCAGCCGGCCGGTGTAGCGCGCCGCCAGTTCCCCGAGGACGGCGCTGCGCCCCATCCCGTGGTGTCCCGTCACCAGCACCACCGGCAGATCGTGCCGGTATTCCCGCGCCGCACGGGATCTCTCGTCGTAGGCCAGGCCCGTGAGCCGGGGGACGAGCGAGCGCAGCAGCGGGTCCCGGCCGTAGAGCGGTGCCCCTTCCGTTGTGCGCATCTGGCTGCGTCCCGCCTCCGTCGTCCGTTGCCGCCCGGCGGCCGCAACCTCGGAGGCGGGCGGCACCGTTCCCCCGAGAATCAGCCGCTGACATCCGTACCAACTACGCCTGGAGTCATAGAACTTACCGGTCCCGTACACCTCCCGCCAGGAGAATGCGACACTGCGTCATCGGGTTGTGACCGGCCGGACACGACGGCCTGCGCCGCTGCGCGACCGCGGCGGGCCGGCGTCAGGGATGCGGATGGATGTCGAGTTCGACGCTCTCGGGAAGCGTGTCCGCCCCGCGGATCGCACCGGGGTGGGTGAGCCGCACCCGGCGGAGCCGGCGCAGTCCGGCGAGGGAGGCGAGATCGAGCTCCGCGACCTGTGACAGATGGATCTCCTCGAGCCCCGGTAGGCGCCGCGCGATCCGCCGCAGCGGCACCGCGGCACCGGCCCTGGCCCCTACGTCCAGATGCGTGACCTGCGGGATCTCGGTGCGCGGGGCGAACAGCAGCATGCTCAGCTGCTGCGGTGAGAGGGTCAGCCGGCGCAGCTTCGGCAACCGGCCGATGAGGGAGCCCCATTCGTCCGGCGACAGACGGTCGCTCGCGTCCTGCAGCCGCAGCTGCTCCAGCCCCTGGCATTCCACGATGCCCGCGAGCCGGGTCGCCGCGGGCGGCAGCGACAGCAGGCGCAGCTCGGCGGCGCGGGGGAGATCGGGCAGGCCCCGCCAGGGCACTTCCGGGCCCAGGAGGAGTCCTTCGAGCCGCGGGCAGTCCGCCAGCTTCAGCAGGGGCTCGAACTGGGGGAGATCCCGCAGCTCCAATCGCTGCAGCCGCGGCAGCCGGGTCAGCGGCGCCGGGTCCTTCACATTCCGGCACCCCTGCAGCACGAGGGTTTCGAGCCCGGGGTAGGCGGACAGCAGGCCGAGGTCCTCCAGCTGCAGGGTGTTGCGCAGCCGCAGCTCGCGCAGCCGGTGCGGGTCGAGCGCGGTACGGATCTCCTCGGGGCCGAAGTCGCCGTGGAGACCCACGCGCCGGTACCCGGACATGGTGCGCAGCGCGTCCAGCTCGGCGGGCGAGCGCACCGTGACGGTTTCGTCGGGAGCGGTGGCGAGGAGCGGCCGCACGATCTCCTCGGCGTACACCTTGGTGTCGAACCGGTCCCAGTGGTCGAGGAGCTGAGCGCGTACGGCGGACTGGCCGGTACCCAGGAACTCCCGCAGCCGGGGAATCGCGGCGTCCCCGCCGATCTGGCATATCGCGTGGACGGTGGCCAGCTCCTCGTCGCCCTCCAGGTCCTTCGCCCCGGGCAGCAGGCCCAGGAGCAGCGGGCCGGTCTGCGCCAGCGACCTGGCCTCCCGCAGACTGCGCGGCGGGAGCATCCGCGCGGCCCGGTCCTCGATGGCCTCGCGCACCGCCGGTTCGAGACGCGTCGCCTGCTCGAGGGAGGCGAGCGCAAGAAGCCTCAGCCGCGCCTGCACCGCCGCGTCCTTCTCCCGGTCGCCCCGTTCCCGCAGGCGTGTCAGCAGGTCGGCGCGCTCTTGGTGACGGGCTTGTGCGACGGCCATCTGCACCACGTCCTCCCACTGGTCCAAGTGTGCGTTGTTCACCAACATGCCCATATCGCGCTCCTCCAGCACGGCCCTGGCGCCCAGGAAGTCCTGGAAGGTCCGGTGGATGAAGTTCACGGCGCCCCTGGCGGGTTCGCGCAGCAGGCCGGAGCGCTCCAGGAGGAGCTGCAGGGCCTCTTCCGCCGTCCCGACCTCCGCGAGGCGGGGCACGGAGGGCTGCAGCCGCCGCACCACATCCACCGCGTCCGCACGGTCCAGCTGGGTCCGCTCGTTGCGGATCAGCCAGTACGCCAGCCGCTGCAGCGGTTCGGTCGCCGACTTCTGGTCCAGTTCCGGCTTGCGGCTGCGGCCGTACACCTCGCGCTCCAGGTCGCGCCGTTCCAGGAGCATGGAGAGCGCCGCCTCGTACAAGGCGGCGCGGCCCTGCGGCAGGAAGCCGCGGCGTTCGCGGTGCAGGGCGCAGATCAGGCCGCACATCAGCGGGTTGGTCGCCAGGCGGCTCAGCTCCGGGCTGCTGCGCAGCGACAGCGTGAGCGACTCGCCGAGCTCCTCCGAGGCGCCGGCCGCCGTGTGCCAGCGCCGGATGAACTGCTTCATATCGGCGGGCCGCATCGCGGTGAGCGTGAACTCCCGGAAGTCCTCCCGGCCCAGCCAGCCCCGCTCGAGGGCCGAGGGCCGGGAGGTGAGCAGCCACAGATTGCCCGGGAAGACGCCGGTCAGCTTTCTGAGCCAGGCCCGCGCCCGGGTCCGGTCGTCCTTCGGGATCTCGTCGGCCCCGTCGATCAGCAGCACACCGCGCCCGTGCTGCAGCACCCGCGCCGCCCAGCCGTCGGGCTCCGTGCCCACCAGCGGGCAGCCGATCCGGCGCAGGAAGTCGTCGGGCATGGGCAGCTCGGCGTCCTTGCGCGCCAGGGTGCGCAGCGGCAGGACGAAGGGGACGCGCCCCAGCAGCTGCGACAGGCCGCCGGGCACCCGGTCCTGCTGCGCCGTGGTCAGCGCGAGCCACTGCACCAGGGTCGTCTTGCCGGTGCCCGCGACCCCGTGCAGCAGGACGCGTTCATGGCTGGCGAACAGCGCCTCGGCCGGGCCCGCGGCCCGCTCGGCCTCGGTGTCCCGGTCGGTGCCCGGCTCGCCGTTCACCGCCGGGACCGGATCGGCGCCGCCGCGGTACGGCATGGCCTCCAGGCTCAGATACGCGGTCTCCAACGGCCAGTCCTGGCCGTCCGGTTCGCGCAGATCGACGCCGTAGATCGTGAGCCGGCCGTGGCACTCGACGACATAGCGCGCGTACTCCTCCTCGAACCGTGCGTCCTGGTGGGAGATGTCCGGCAGCCGCTGCATGATGCGGTCCAGCTTCTCGCTCTGCTCCCGGATTTCCCGGCTCTGCTCGATCTGGGCCCGGGCCGCGAACCCCGGGCGCTGGCTGAAGAAGCGCACAAGGTGCAGACAGGCCGTCTCCAGGAGCCGGTCGTGGAAGCGGGCGGCGTCGTCGCTGAGGAGCCGCCGGGTGCTGGGACCCGCGCTCCTGGACAGCTCCGCGGCCAGCCGCTCGGGGCCGAGCGCGAAGGCCTGGACGTCGTCCATGCCGAGATCGCCGAGAGCGTGCAGGGTGCGGGTCAGCGCCTGCCCGACGGCGTCGTGCTCGTCGGCGCCGACCGGCGGATCGTGCGGCCCGGCGGCCCGCACGGCGCGGCGCACCAGCTCGCGGGCGAGCTTGTGCAGATCGTCCTCGCTGAGAGTGCGGTGCTCCCTGGCGAAGGACAGCAGCCGCCGGAGGGGAACGGGACGGTCGCCGAACTCCGCCGCCGGCGCGCTCGCGGCCGGTAACAGCAGCCGTTTGAGCACCGGCACGACCACCGATGATGCGATCCGCAGCCCCACCGTGCCGCCGTCCACCGCAGCCCCTCCCTCACCGCACCGCGCGCCCTCGCCGGGCCCGCCGCCCCGATCCCGCCCCCTGCTACTACGCCGACCGCGGCGCCAGCGGTTCCCGGGTGCCTCAGCCGCTCCAGCGCAGCACCGCGCCGAATCCGCCCGCCGGTCCCTGCACACCCTCGGGAACCAGCAGCACCTCGGCGCCGGCCGCCGCGGCGGACCGCAGCAGGGCGTCGTCCGCCCGTGCCCGCTGGGGCTTGCTGACGCCCAGCGCCTGCGCCTGGCCGCGCTGTACGGCGACCTGGTCGACACCGGGCCCGATCCAGACGTCCCGGCCCCCGTCGGGGGCGTCCTGCCCCAGGAGCAGGGTGTCCACCTGGTGGCTGCGGGCCGCGTCCACGACGGCGGGCACTCCCTCCGCCGCGTCTCCGGGGTTGCTGTCGACACCGCGCTCACCGTGCGAACCGGGGTGGCGGCGGCCGGTGCGGAAGCGGTTGAGGGCCTCTTCGACGCGGGCGTGCGCGTACTGCTCGCGGGCCTGCGCGATCTGCTGGTCGAGCAGGCGCCTGGAGGCGCCCGGCGACCGGCTGCCGTTCTCGGCCTCGACGGTGACGGCCCGGATCTGCTCGGGCAGCCGGTTGTACACGGCCCTGCGCTCACGGGAGTCGCCGGTCAGGACCAGCATCTGTGCGCCGCTCTCCGGCCACTGCCGGGCGAGCTCGCCCGCGATGATGTCGGCGGTCTCGTTCCAGGTGTTCTCGACCTTGTTCCGGTAGTGCCACTCGTAGCGGTCCGTGGGGATGCTGCGGTGTCCGCGGCCCTGCCACTCCTTGCCGTCCGCCGTGGCCACGGTCCGGCTGCGCTGGGCGTCGCGCAGCTCCATATCGGCGCCGGTGCGGTCGATGTACGCCACCAGGCACGGCGGTTCATCGCCGAGCAGCCCGGGGAGCGGCGCGATATGCGGCAGGTAGGACCAGGTCGCCTCGCTGCTCACCGGGGGCGCGCTGAGCGGGACGTCGAGGACGACCTCGGCGCCCGCGGCGAAGACCGCACGGCCGGGAGGCGCTCCGGAGGCCGGTTCGTGGGCGAGCCGGTCCATCACCGCCCGGCAGGTGTACGGGTCGGCACCCGCGTCGATGAGCTGCGAGGCGACGGAGCGCTCCCGGAGCTTCTGCTGCTTCGCCGCGTCCTCCGTCGCCCGCGTGGTGTCGATGTACACGGAGGCCCATGGGCCGAGACGGTCGAAGAGCGGCTTGAGAAATCCGAGTTCCATGATCACTCCCCGGCTCGAGGACGGAAAGTACTACCAGGTTGCGTGCTACCAGATTAGGCCGATGTGTCCGCAGAGCCTTCCCCGGAGCCTTCCTTACGCAGAAAACGGCGCAATCGCGCCAGGGGCCAGGTGTTGATCACCTCGTCCGCGGTCAGCCAGCCCCGCTGCGCGGTGCCCACGCCGTAGCGCAGGTTCCCCAGGTGCAGCGGCGCATGGGCGTCGGTGTTGACGGCGAACTTCACGCCGTACCGCTTGGCGCGCAGGATGTGCTCGTCGGACAGGTCGAGCCGGTCGGGGTGGGCGTTGATCTCCAGCGCTGTCCCGGTGCGGGCGCAGGCGGCGAACACCGCATCCAGGTCGATGTCGAGGCCCGGACGCTTGCCGATGATCCGGGTGGTCGGGTGTCCGATGATGTTGACCTGCGGATTCTCACAGGCCGTGACGAGCCGCCGGGTCAGGGCGTCGCGTCCTTGGCCGAAGTGCGAGTGGACGGAGGCCACGCAGAGGTCGAAGCCGCGCAGGAACTCCTGCGGCCAGTCCACCGTTCCGTCCGGGCCGATATTGAGCTCGGTGCCGTGCAGCAGGCGCATCTTCCGGTGCCTGCCGTCGAGTTCGCGGACCCGCTCGCGCTGTGCCAGCACCTTCTCGTCGGTCATCCGCTGCATGGAAAGGTCCGGGGCGTGGTCGGTGACCGCGTAGTACCGCAGGCCCCGGCGGGCGGCGGCCTCCACCATCTCGTCCAGCGGGGCGAGGCCGTCGGTCAGGTCGGTATGGGTGTGCAGGTCGCCCCTGATGTCCGCCTCCGTGACCAGGTCCGGCAGCTCACCGCGCAGCCCCGCGGCGACCTCGCCGCGGTCCTCGCGCAGCGTCGGCGGAATCCAGGGCAGACCGAGCCGGGCGTAGACCTCCTCCTCGGTCCCCGAGACGATCTTCTTGCCGCTCCTGGCGTGGAAGAGGCCGTATTCGGAGAGCTTCAGCTTGTGGTGCACGGCCATCTCGCGGGTGCGGATGTTGTGCGCCTTGGAACCGGTGAAGTACTGCATCCCCGCGCCCCAGGAGTCGGGCGGCACGACGCGCAGATCGATCTGCAGGCCCTTGGTGGTGCGGATGGAGGTCTTCTTCGTGCCGCGGGCGATGACCTCGGCGGTGCCCGGCAGCCGGGTGAAGGTGTCCATGAAGGGGGCGGAGACGGACGCGGCCACCAGGATGTCCACGTCGCCGATGGTCTCCCGCATACGGCGCAGCGACCCGGCGTATGCGCAGCTCTCGCACCCGGACAGGGCGGAGAGCTCGGCCACGATCTCCTCGGCGATGTCCATGGCGGCGTTGATCGGCACCCGCCCGCCCGCGGCCTGCAGTTGGTCGATGCCGTGCAGGATGTTCTCCTCGGTCTTGGGGCCGAAGCCCTTGAGGTCGCGCAGCCGCTCCTCGTGGAGGGCGTCGAGCAGCTCGGGCACCGAGGAGATGTGCAGGTCCTCATAGAGCGTCAGGGCCTTGCGGGGGCCGAGGGTGGGGATGGCCATCAGCTCGCGTACGCCCGCGGGGATCTTGGACCTGATGTCCTCCACAGCGGGCATCCGCCCGGTCCGCAGATACTGGATCACCTTGTCGGCGATGGACCTGCCGACGTTCGGGATCTCCTGCAGACCTTTGGCGTCGAGCTTCGAGACATCGGCGTGGTGACCGCCGATGGCCCGCGCGGCCTTCTCGTAGGCGCGGGCCTTGAACGCATCTCCGCCGGTGATCAGGACGAGGTCCGCATACTCCTTGAGCAGCGCCTCGACCTCCTCGTTGGGCCGGATCACACGCCCATTTTAGTGCGGGTCCGCGCCGCGGGCCCTTCCGGCGCGGCTGCCGGGAGCGCTCGGGCCAGGGGCGCCGTACGCCGCGATACCGGCCCCTGGCCGACCACCCCCGCGGCGAGCGCGCGCAGTGCCGGGCGGATGCGGTGCAGGCCGTCCTCGGCCGGTGCGCCGGGGATGCCGGGGCCTAGGGGGTGTCGTGCCGCGCGGGAGCGCCCGCGCGGAGGCCGTCCATGACGAGGTCCAGCAGCCGCCCGGCGCGCGAGTGCCAGTCCCCGTGCGGATCGATCTGCCAGAGGCCGGCGATGGCGAGGACGAAATCGTCGGGGGTCACTCCCGGCCGGATGGTGCCGGCCTCTTCGTTCGCCTTCAGCAGGAGGGCGACGGCCGAGGTCACCGGGCCGTGTCCCAGTCCGGCCAGGGTGCCGCACGCGCTGGTGGCTTTGCGCATCGCATCGGCCAGGCCGGCCTTGGCCATGGCGTACTGGGCGAGGCGGTCCATCCACTCCCGCAGGGCCTGGTCGGGTGCGCGGGTCTCGAGCAGCTGGGCCGCGGTGTCGGAGACCTGCTGGACCTCGTACCGGTAGACCTCCAGTACGAGGGACTCGCGGTTGGGGAAGTTGCGGTAGAACGTCCCTTGCCCGACACCCGCCTTCTTCGCGATCGAGCTGAGCGGGGCGTCGGCCGAGCGCGTCAGCTCGGCCAGGGCCACTTCCAGGATGCGCTCGCGATTCCGTTGCGCGTCCGAGCGCAGTGGTGCGTCCTTCTTCTGCTGCACTCGTCCTCCCTCCGGGAATCACGGCCGCCGCCGAAAACGATCGGTCGTGTGCGCGGCCGGCCTTGCTAACCGGACAACTGTCCGGTAGATTTGACGTCAGCGGACAGGTGTCCGCTTAGGCCCACCATAGCGGCAGATACGGCCGGTGTGGACGCCCGGTGCCCACCGTGACCGGCTCCTCGCCCACCGCACACGCCGCCGGCGCCCGAGCTGACGCCGCTGTGCACAGCGCCATCTCCCCCCGAACTGCCGGGGTCGGGACCGTCTCGTCCGACGCTCCCGCTCCCGCGTCATCAGGACAGCTCGACTTCCGGTCGATTACGTCGGCACCGGGGCCCGCGCCCCGACGCCCACCGCGCCCCACACACGCGAAAGAAGGCTGCTCATGGCCCCATCGACGTCCAGCGCCATCACCCTGAACATCAACGGCGAGAAGCATGCGCTGCCCGTCGACCACCGCACCACCCTGCTCGACGCCCTGCGCGAGCACCTCGATCTGACGGGCACCAAGAAGGGCTGTGACCACGGCCAGTGCGGCGCATGCACGGTGCTGCTCGACGGGCGCCGGGCCGTCTCCTGTCTGCAGCTCGCGGTGGCCGCCGAGGGGCGTGAGATCACCACCATCGAGGGCGTGGCGGACGGTGAACAGCTGCATCCGGTGCAGCAGGCGTTCCTCGACCTCGACGGCTATCAGTGCGGCTACTGCACACCGGGGCAGATCTGTTCGGCCATCGCGGTGATCGAGGAACACGCGGCGGGCTGGCCGAGCGCGGTGACCGACGACGTACGGCCCGAGGCGGGACCGCCGCCGCTCACCGCCGAGGAGATACGGGAGCGGATGAGCGGCAATCTGTGCCGCTGCGGCGCGTATGTGTCCATCGTGCAGGCCGTCGCACAGGCGGCCGAGGCCGAGCAGAAGACCAAGGAGGCGGCGGCATGAGGGAGTTCGGCTATCGGCGGGTGCACGACGTCCCCGGGGCCCTCGCCCTGCTCGGCGCCGATCCCGATGCGCGCTGTCTCGGCGGCGGCACCAATCTCGTCGACCTGATGAAGGCGGGGGTGGAGCGGCCGGGGCTCCTCATCGACGTACGGGAGCTCCCCCTCGACCGGATCGCGGCCACGGACGGCGGCGGTCTGCGCATCGGCGCGACCGTCACCAACAGCGATCTCGCCGCCCATCCCGAAGTGCGCCGCCGCTACCCGGCGTTGGCGCAGGCCGTCCTGGCCGGCGCCTCGGGGCAGCTGCGCAACATGGCCACGGTGGGCGGAAATCTGCTCCAGCGCACCCGCTGCGGTTACTTCACCGACCCGGCCAAGCCCTGCAACAAGCGCATCCCGGGCAGCGGTTGCCCTGCCCTCGAGGGCGAGCACCACAACCACGCGATCCTCGGTGCCTCCGAGCACTGTGTGGCGGTCCACCCCTCGGACATGGGGGTGGCGCTCGCCGCCTTCGACGCCGTCGTCTCGTACGAAACGGTGGACGGGCCGGGGGAGTTGCCGCTGGCGGAGTTCTATCTGCCGGTGGGTGAGACACCGCATCTGGAGACCGCGCTGCCGCCCGGCGCGCTGATCACCGGCGTCACCCTGCCGCCGGCTCCGGTCGCCGCCCACTCCCGCTACCGCAAGGTGCGCGAGCGCGCCTCGTACGCCTTCGCGATCGGCTCGATCGCCGCCGCCCTCGACGTCCGGGACGGTGTCATCCGCGACGTCCGGCTCGCCTTCGGCGCGGTCGCGTCCCGGCCGTGGCGGGCCCGGGAGGCCGAGCGGGTGCTCACCGGGGGACCGGCGAGCGCCGAGGCCTTCGCCGCCGCCGCGGACGCCGAACTGGCAGCCGCCGAGGCGCTGCCCCACAACGGATACAAGGTGACGCTGATGCGCAACCTCGTCATAGCCATGCTGAGCGAGCTGGCCGAGACCGACCCGGCCGAGCTGAACGGAGGAACCGCCCGATGACCACCGCGACGACGGGAACCACCGCGGTCACGGGTGCCGTCGGCACCGCGCACACCCGCGTGGAGGGCCTGGCCAAGGTCACCGGAGCGGCCCGCTACGCCGGCGAGATCCCGTTCGCCGAACTCGCCCACGGCTGGCTGGTGCTGTCCACCGTCGCGCGCGGCCGGATCCGCTCCGTGGAGGACGCCCCCGTACGGGCGATGCCCGGCGTCCTCACCGTCCTGCACCACGGGAACGCCCCGCGCGTCGACGGCGACTACGTGGGCATGCTGGGGAAGCCCGACCCGACCGTCGCGGTCTTCCAGCACGACCGGGTGCCGTACCTGGGCTGGCCGGTGGCGCTGGTCGTCGCCGAGACCTCCGAGCAGGCCAGGGAGGCCGCCGAAGCGCTGGTGGTCCGGTACGACCAGGAGCCGCACGACGTCGCGTTCTTCGCCGGCCGCCCCGGCACGTACACGCCTCAGACTCCCGGAACGGAGACGGAGAAGGGCGACCTCGAGGCCGAACTCACCGCGTCCGCCGTCGTCGTGGACGCGGAGTACACCACACCGGAAGAGCACCACAGCTCGATGGAGCCGCACGCGGCGATGGCCCGTTGGGACAGCGGCCGTCTCGAGGTCGTCGACTCCAACCAGGGCAGCACCTGGGTGGCGGGCGAGCTCGCCAAGCTGTTCTCCCTCGATCCCGAGTCCGTGCGGGTACGGTCCGAGCACGTCGGCGGCGCCTTCGGGTCCAAGGGCGTGCGCCCGCACCAGGTGCTCGCCGTGATGGCGGCGACCGTCCTCCACCGCCCGGTCCGGGTCGTACTGACCCGCCGCCAGATGTTCTCGCTCGTCGGCTACCGCAGCCCCACGGCGCAGCGGGTCAGGCTCGGCGCCGATCCCGACGGGCGGCTGCGCGCGCTCGACCACCAGGCGCAGAGCCTCACCTCGACGGTGCATGAATTCGTCGAGCCGAGCGCCAGTGTGGCGCGCGCGATGTACGACGCCGACGCGCACCACACCGTGAACCAGGTCGTCGCGCTCGATGTGCCGACGCCGACCTGGATGCGCGCGCCGGGCGAGGCACCGGGGTCGTTCGCCCTGGAGTCCGCGCTCGACGAACTCGCCGAGAAGTGCGGTCTCGACCCGATCGCGTTGCGCACACGCAACGAACCGGACGCCGGTCCCGTCTCCGGGCTGCCGTTCAGCAGCCGCAATCTGCTCGCCTGTTTCGAGGAGGGCGCGCGCAGGTTCGGCTGGGCGGACCGGGACCCCGCTCCCGGCCTGCGTCGCGAAGGGCGCTGGCTGCTCGGCACCGGCACGGCCGCGGCCTCGTTCCCCACGATGGTCATGCCGTCCACGGCTGCCGTGACGGCGGAGGCGGACGGGACCTTCACCGTCAGGATCAGCGCGGCGGACGTCGGCACCGGGGCGCGGACCGCGCTGACCCTGATCGCCGCTGACGCGCTGGAGGTGGCGCCGGACCGGATCCGTGTGCGGATCGCCGACAGCGACTTCGGCCCGGCGATGATCGCCGGCGGCTCGATGGGCACCCGCTCCTGGGGCTGGGCGGTCACCGCCGCGGTCGGCGAACTGCGCGAACAGCTGGCCCTGGGCGGCGACATCCCGCCGCAGGGGATCACGGCACGCGCGGACACCACCGAGGCCCTCGGCGCGCTGCCGGAGAAGGAACGGCACTCCTTCGGGGCGCAGTTCGCGGAGGTCGCCGTGGACACCACCACCGGAGAGATCCGCGTACGGCGGCTGCTCGGCATCTTCGCCGCGGGCCGGATCATCAATCCGCTGACCGCGCGCAGCCAGTTCATCGGCGGGATGACCTGGGGTCTTTCCATGGCGCTGCACGAGGAGGCGGTCCGGGACCAGGCGTCCGGCGGCCATGTGAACGCCGACTTCGCCGGGTATCACTTCGCCGCGCACGCCGACGTACCGCTGATCGAGGCGGACTGGGTGGACGACCCGGACGACGACCCGGTCGGCATCAAGGGGATCGGCGAGATCGGGATCGTGGGCACGGCCGCGGCGATCGCCAACGCCGTCTGGCACGCCACCGGCGTCCGCCACCGGAACCTGCCGATCCGGCCCGACCGTGTTCTCCTGGCGGGAGGTGAACCCGCAGGGGGCCGACATGCTTGATATCGCCGATGAGCTGCACCGATGGCTCGAGGAGGGCCGTGCCTTCGCCGTCGCCACCGTCGTGGCCGTCGGCGGCAGCGCCCCGCGCAGCCCCGGCGCCGCCCTCGCCGTCGACAGCCAGGGCACGGCCATCGGCTCGGTCTCCGGCGGCTGTGTGGAAGCGGCGGTGTACGACCTGTGCGCCCGCGCCCTCCAGGACGGCGCGACGGTCCGCGAACGCTTCGGATACAGCGCCGAGGACGCCTTCGCGGTGGGGCTGACCTGCGGCGGAGTCATCGAGGTCCTGGTCACTCCGGTGGCCGCGGACGCCCCGGACCGGCCGGTGTTCGCGGCGGCGCTGTCGGCCGTCGCCCGAGGGGAGGCGGCGGCCCTGGCCCGGGTGGCGCAGGGCCCGGCCGGACTGCTCGGCAGGGCGCTGTTCGTCCGTCCCGACGGCTCGTACGAAGGCGGTCCGCTCGGTTCTCCCGAGCTGGACCGCACGACGGCCGGGGAGGCCCGCGCCATGCTGGACGCGGGCCGCACCGGCTCCTTCGACCTCTCGGAGAGCGGTACGCGCTGCGGGGCGGAGCTGACGCTGTTCGTCGAGTCGAGCGTGCCGTCGCCCCGCATGATCGTCTTCGGTGCCATCGACTTCGCGGCGGCACTGGTGCGCACCGGCAAGTTCCTCGGCTACCACGTCACCGTGTGCGACGCCCGCCCCGTCTTCGCCACCCGCGCCCGCTTCCCCGAGGCCGACGACATCGTGATCGACTGGCCCCACCGCTACCTCCAGCGCACCGCGACCGACGCCCGCACGGTCCTGTGCGTCCTCACCCACGACGCCAAATTCGACATCCCCCTCCTCGAGACGGCCCTGCGGCTGCCCGTCGCGTATATCGGTGCCATGGGATCGCGCCGCACCCATGAGGACCGCAACCGGCGGCTGCGCGAAGCCGGCCTCACCGAGCGGGAGTTGGGTCGCCTGCGCTCACCCATCGGTCTCGACCTCGGCGCCCGTACGCCCGAGGAGACCGCCCTGTCCATCGCGGCCGAGATCGTCGCGGCCCGGCAGGGCGGTACGGGTCTCCCGCTGACCGGCTCACGGACACCGATCCACCGTGACGCGGACGAGCGGGGGAACGGCACGGCCGGGGCACATACGGCGGCGTGAGGGATACGGCGGAACGGGGGATACGGCGGCTGCAGACGGTCCGGTCATGAGCGCGGCAGCGCCCGGGGAGCGGCCCGCCAGGTCCCGCCGGGCGCCGCCTCCGCCGCCAGCACCATCAGTGCCACATCGTCCTGCCGGTCCATCTCCGCATGCCGGTTCTCCAGGAGGACGTCGGCGAGCCGCTCGGGGCTCAGGCGCGGGGCCGTGTCGAGGCGCGCGGCGAGGGTGGCGAGGGAGCGTTCCAGGTCGACGCCCGGGGTCTCCACCAGGCCGTCGGTGTAGAGGGCCAGTACGGACTCGGGGGGCAGGGCGATCTCCGTGGCGGAGTAGCGGGCCTGCGGATCGATGCCCAGAAGCAGGCCCGGGGGCACGTCCACCACCGCGGTGGGACGGCCGGGGCGGCGCAGCAGCGGGGGCGGATGGCCGGCGCTGGCGAGGCAGGCGCGCTGGGTGCGCACGTCGATATGGGCGTACAGGCAGCTGGTGAACAGGTCCGGGTCCAGATCCGTCAGCAGACGGTTGGTCCGCGCCAGCACCTCGCCCGGCGGGGCGCCGGCGGTGGCATGGGCGTGGACGGCGGTACGCGCCTGCCCCATGAGGGCCGCGGCCGCCGCGTTGTGCCCCTGGACGTCCCCGATCACCGCGGCGACGCTGCCCTCGTCGAGACGGATCAGGTCGTAGAAGTCGCCGCCGATGTCCATCCCGCGGGTCGACGGCAGATACCGCGCGGCGACGGCGAGCCCCGGTACCGCGGGCAGGCGGTGCGGCAGCAGACCGGCCTGCAGATCGTGGGCGAGCTGCTGTTTGGTGTCGTACAGCCGGGCGCGGTCCAGCGCCTGGGCGACCAGCCCCGCCAGCGAGGTCAGGATCTGGCGTTCCTCCGGGCTGAAGGTGCGGGGACGGTTGTACGCGAGGATGCAGCAGCCGACCGGGCGGCCGGAGACGATCAGCGGCAGTACGGCCCGTGCCGCCTTGCCCGTCAGATGCGGCAGCCCCGGGTAGTCGCGTTCCATTTCCTCCGGCGAGGTGAAGAAGCTGGGCTGCCCGGTGGCGAGGGCGTGGACGGCGGGGCTGTTGGCGGCGCCCAGCGCAACGCCTTCGAAGGCGGCGATGGCCTCGGCGGGGTACCCCCGGTACCCGAGGGTCCGCAGCCGGCCCGCCTCCGCCGCATACATGATCACGCCCTGGGCGCCGAAGGCCGGCACGATCTGGTCGGCCACCAGTTCGACCACATCCCGTGCCTCGACCGCCTCGGTGAGCGCCGCCGCCAGATGCAGCACGTGGTAGATCTGCCCGGCCCGTACGGGCACGGCCTCGTCCTCCGACGGCATGGGCGCCGCGGGACCGTGCTCCCGGTCCGAGGGGCTGATCCACACGCTCAGGCCCCGGGCGTCCGGGAACAGTCGGAAGGTGAGCCACCGGTTCGGCGGACGGTAGGCGGTGAAGGACATCGCCCGGCGGCTGACCACCGCGGCGCGGTAACGGTCCTCGAACACCGGGTCGCGCAGCCACGGCAGGAGCTCCCAGGGCCGCGAACCGACCAGGCGGGTCTCCGCCTCGCCGAGCAGCTCCGCCGCACCGGTCGTGACCATGGTGATGCGCCCCTCCAGATCCAGCGCGCAGCCGCCGCCGGGCAGCCGCTCCGCGTAGTCGACCGCCGCGAACGCCTCCTCGAGGTCCACGCTCCGTGCCGGCGGCGGCGACAGGACGCGCACACCGGCCGGCGAGGTGTCGCCGTCGGCCAGGGGGCCCTTGGCCAGTACGGCCGCCAGACGCCGGCAGCCCGTCTCCACCGCCTCGCGTTCCTCCGCCGACAGCTGCGGTGCGTGCCCCTCCGGCCACAACAGCAGCAAGGAGCCCAGACACCGGGACCCGTCGCTGATCGGTGCCGCCGCCAGCGCGAATTCATACGGCACGGCCACCGCCGTACGGGGGAAGTCACGGGCCAGCTGCTGATGGCATGCCACCCACACCAGGCGCTCCCGGCGTGCCGCGACGGCAACCGGGATGGGGGCCGCCAGCGCCACCCGGCCCCAGGGCTCCATGAGCCGCGCCGGGATACCGCTCATGGCGGTCAGCTGGATCACCGGCTCGTCGGCCGTCAGCACATAGAGCCCGCAGGCGGAGGCCCCGGCCTCGAGCATCACCCGGAGCAGCGCCCGGTCCACGGCATCGGAGCCGGCCCCGCCGTTCATCTCGTACCTTCGCTCAGCTGCCGTCGGGACATGGGGATTCTCCTGGGACAGTGCTGACGTTACGCCGTCGGCCGGGCCGCGGCATTTGATCGCGGGGGCGCCGCGCCGCGCACGGGGCGCCGCGCGGTGCGCAGGGCCCGCGCGGTTTCGTACCGAGGCCGCGGCCCGCGCGGAACGGCGGCCCGGCGGCGCCGACCGGGCGGGGAGACCGCAGCGGGCCCCTTGTCACCCCACCGCAGGAACTCCCCGGAAACGAGGCGGTCATACGCGAGGACGGCACCGCGCCCTGCTTACCATCACCGGAATCCCCCGGGAAGAATTCCGGGCGCCTCGCCATCCACACATGACCCTTCGTCAGGAGGCTGTATGAGCGCGAAAGCGGGCTCGGGTCAGTTGCTGGCCATCCGGCCGGCCGGGGGAACGGGGCAGCACGCCCGTCCCCACCAGACGTTCGCCCACCCGCTGAAGGCCCGGCTTGTCGACAGCCGAACCGACATTCCCGTGGCCGACAGCGAGGTGACGTTCGTCTGGGACTCCATGAGCCAGCAGGCCCTTTTCGAAGGCGAGGAAACCACTGTCACCGCGCATACCGACGCCCAGGGATACGCCGAGACCCCACCGCTCGTGGCGGGCGACGCGGCCGGTACCGCCACTTTCACCGTCATCGCCGAGGGCGCCGCGCCGGAGCAGTTCGAGGTCACGGTCGACGGCTGAACCGGCACAGGGGAGGCCGTATGGAATCGCCTGGGCAGCAACGGGCACACGGGCGTCACGAGTCCGAGGAAGAGCGGGCCGACCGACGCTGGAGTGAACTTCTCCAGGAAGTACGCGTCACCCAGACCGGTGTGCAGATTCTGTTCGGTTTTCTGCTCACCGTGGTGTTCACCCCCCGATTCGCCACCCTCAGCGCGACCGACACCACCATCTATGTGGTCACGGCGCTGCTCGGCGCCGCCGCAACGGCTGCGCTCGTCGGTCCGGTGACCCTGCACCGGTTCGTCGCCGGACGCCACATCAAGCCGGAGACGGTGATCTGGGCATCGAGGCTCACCGTCGTCGGGGCCGTTCTCCTTCTGGCGACCGTCGCTTCGGCGCTTCTGCTGATCCTGCGCATCGCCGTCAACGACAGCGCCGTGCCCTGGATCGTCGCGGGGCTGATGGTGTGGTTCCTGCTGTGCTGGTTCGCGCTTCCCCTGTGGGCCCGGCACCACTACCTGTCCAGGAAATGAAACCGCCGGATAAAGGGAGCTCAGTGCATGCCTTTCGGCAAGCGTGAAGAAGGCCTGCAAGGCACGGCACGGCGGGCGGCCGAACGTGGATTCCGTCGCTTGGACGAACGGCTTCCGGCGGCCGATGCGGGGAAGCTGCTGCGCAAGGCGTTCCCGGATCACTGGGCGTTCCTGCTCGGGGAACTGGCGCTGTACAGCCTGATCGTGCTCATCCTCACGGGCGTGTTCCTCACCCTGTTCTTCGACCCGCTGATGTCGGAGAGCACCTATCACGGCTCGTACGGACCGCTGCACGGCACCCGCATGACCCGGGCCTACGCCTCCACGCTGAGACTGAGCTTCGATGTGCGGGGCGGGCTGCTGATCCGGCAGATCCACCATTGGGCGGCGCTGACCTTTGTGGCGGCCATCGGGGTACACATGCTGCGCATCTTCTTCACCGGCGCGTTTCGCCGTCCGCGTGAGGGCAACTGGATGATCGGGGTGACGCTCTTTCTGCTCGCGCTGCTGGAGGGCTTCTGCGGCTACTCACTGCCCGATGACCTGCTCTCCGGTACCGGTCTGCGCACCGCGGACACCATCATGGGATCCATCCCGATCGTCGGCACCTATCTCTCCTTCTTCGCCTTCGGCGGCGAATTCCCCGGACAGGACATCATTCCGCGCCTCTATACGGTGCACATCCTGCTGGTGCCCGGCATTCTCATCGCGATGGTCACCGCGCATCTCATCCTCGTCGTCTTCCTCAAACACACACAGTGGCGCGGGCCGGGAAGGACGAACAGGAACGTCAGGGGGCAGCCGATGCTGCCCCAGTGGCTCACCAAGTCGACCGGACTGTTCCTCATTCTCTTCGGCTGCACGGCCGTTCTCGGCGCGGTGGCCCAGATCAACCCGGTCTGGAATTACGGCCCGTTCCGCGCGGACCAGGTCTCCACCGATGCGCAACCCGACTGGTACGTGGGGTTCCTCGAAGGCGCGTTGCGCCTCATGCCCCCATGGGAAAACCGGCTGTGGGGCCACACCGTCATGTGGAATGTGTTCCTGCCCGCCGTGGTGCTGCCCGGGGTGCTGTTCATGGTCCTTTACCTCTATCCCTTTTTCGAGAGATGGGTCACCGGGGACCGCGGCGAACATCATCTGTGCGACCGGCCGCGGGAACGGCATACCCGTACCGGCCTGGGTGTGGCCGGCATCGTCGGCTACGCGGTCCTCCTCCTGGCCGGCGGAAACGACCTCATCGCCTTCGGCTTCGAGCTCTCGCTGGACACCCTGACATGGGTGTTCCGGGTGGCGGTGGTGGTCGCACCCCCGCTGGCGTTCTGGATCACCAAAGGGATCTGTCTGGCACTGCAGCACCGCGAGCGGGAACGGCTGGCCGAGGGCGACGAATCGGGCCTGGTGAGCCAATCGGTCTACGGGGACCTGACCGAGGGACAGAAACCGCTGCCCCGGCGGGAACAGCTCACGCTCCTCGCGCGCTCGGACCCGGCCCCGCTGGAGCTGGAACCGCCGGGTGCGGCCGGGCTGAGCCGGTACGAGCGCCTGCGGATCACGCTGAGCCAGTGGTTCTACCGCGACCAGGTGGAGATGCCGGTCACCGACGAACAGCGGGAGAACATCGCTGCGGTGAACGCACCGCCTCAGGAGTGATCGGCACCTGCGTATGCCTCAGCCGTCGCGCTCCTCGTACTGAAAGATGAAACCGAGGACCCCCGCGGCCAGCACCCCGATACCGATCAAGAAGATCCACACCCCGTAAATCACTCCGAGTGCCACGATCGAGAAGCCCACGGCGGTGAGCGGCGGATAGATGCTGCGCGGCGAAAAGAAGTCCAGGGGGCCGGACCGCTGCTGCACCTCGGAGTCCTTGTGGTCCTCGGGGCGGGTGCCGCGTCTGCGGTACTGAATGAAAAGGAAGAAACACACCAGCGACGACATGATGAAAGCGACGGTCAGCGCGGCCGTCCCCGCCGGTTCCACGTCCGACCACCACCCGTAGACAAAGGTGGTCACCGCAAAGAAGAGTGCTACGCCGCCGAACAGATACGACTCGATTTTCACGGTGTCACTCGCTCAGGGTGTCGGGGGTGGCGTTGCCGTCCGTACCCGTCCCGCCGGCCTGCGCCGGGCCGATGGCTTCCAGGCCGACCTCGGGATGATGCAGATCGAAGGCGGGGGAGTCCGAGCGCACACGCGGCAGGGTGTGAAAATTGTGGCGCGGCGGCGGACAGGAGGTCGCCCATTCGAGAGACCTGCCGAAGCCCCACGGGTCGTCCATTTCCACTTTGGCCGCATACCGGCGGGTGCGCCAGACATTGAACAGAAACGGCAGCGTCGAGGCGCCCAGCAGGAACGAACTGGCGGAGGAAACGGTGTTCAATGTGGTGAACCCGTCCGCGGTCAGATAGTTCGCGTAACGGCGCGGCATGCCGCTCTCGCCCAGCCAGTGCTGCACCAGAAAAGTGCCCTGGAAGCCGATGAACAGGGTCCAGAAGTGAATCTTGCCCAGTCTCTCGTCGAGCATCTTCCCGGTCCATTTCGGCCACCAGAAATAAAATCCGCCGAACATTGCGAACGCGACGGTGCCGAACAGCACATAATGCAGGTGCGCCACGATGAAATAGCTGTCGGTGAGGTGAAAGTCCAGCGGCGGTGAGGCGATGAGTACGCCGCTCAGCCCGCCCAGCAGGAAGGACACCAGGAACCCGATGCTCCACAGCATGGGTGTTTCGAACGAGATGCTGCCGCCCCACATGGTCCCGATCCAGTTGAAGAATTTCACCCCGGTCGGTACGGCGATGAAGAACGACATCACGGAGAAGAAGGGCAGCAGCACGGCGCCGGTCGCGAACATATGGTGCGCCCAGACCGAGGCGGACAGCATGGTGATGGCGATGGTGGCGCCGACCATGCCGACATACCCGAAGACCGGTTTGCGGCTGAATACCGGGATGATCTCGGTGATGACCCCGAAGAACGGCAGCGCGACGATATACACCTCCGGATGCCCGAAGAACCAGAACAGGTGCTGCCACAGCAGCGCGCCCCCGTAGGAAGCGTCGAAGACATGCGCCCCGAATTTCCGGTCCGCCTCCAGGACGAGCAGCGCGGCCGTCAGTACCGGAAAAGCCAGCAGGGCGAGTACGGACGTGAAGAGCACGTTCCAGGTGAAGATCGGCAGGCGGAACATCGTCATACCGGGAGCGCGCAGGCACACGATGGTGGCGATGAAGTTCACCGCCCCCAGAATGGTGCTCAGACCGGCCACCACCAACCCCATGGTCCAGAGATCCGCCCCCTTGCCGGGGGAGAACACCGGCCCGTTGAGCGGTGCGTAGGCAAACCATCCGAACGACGCGGCCCCGCCGGGGATGAGAAACCCGGAAGCCACCATGGTGCCGCCGAGCAGAAAAACCCAGTAGGTAAACGCATTCAGCCGGGGGAAAGCCACATCCGGGGAGCCGATCTGGAGCGGCATCACCGCATTGGCGAAGCCCGCGAACATCGGCGTCGCAAACAGCAGCATCATGATGGTGCCATGGACCGTGAAAAGCTGATTGTACTGTTCGTTCGACATGATCTGGAGGCCGGGCCGCATCAGCTCCGCCCGCATCAGCATGGCTAGTGTTCCGCCCAGCAGGAAGAATGCGAACGCGGTCACCATGTACATATTGCCGATGACCTTGTGGTCGGTGGTGGTGATCCACCGCAGAATCGTCCGGCCGGGAATGGAGCGGTCTTTCTCTTCTTCCGTGCCACGGAAGTCCCGCTCAATTCGTGCCATCGGCGCTCCCTCTCGTCACGGCGAGGGCACATGATAATAGGAACAAAGGGAATCAAATGCCCGTCAAGGTGCTTCCCTCATACCATGCCGAACGCGTGGAAAGCGCCCACCCGAGGTCTTCCGGCGGGTGTTGTGGAAAAGTTCGGCGGACCGGCGGCGGCCCGCTTTCGGTATGCGGTACCCGCTTTCGGTGCGCGGTATCAGTCCCTGAGGTCCTCCGTGCCGAGGCCGAGGGATACGGCGATGCTCTGCACATTGCCGTACCGCTCGCCTTCCGGAAGTCGCTTGGCCAGTGCGATCAAACGGTCCGGCGCGTTGTCCCGCACGAGTCTTTCGACGATGGCGACCCGGTCGGCCGGATACACGCTCCGGCCCAGGTGCTGCGCGAGTTCGGAGCGCACCGCCACGTCCTCCGGGGACATCCCGTGCGGGGTGCCGCCCCGGAACGCGGTGTCGGGCGCCTGAGCGGTCTCGGGCTGATCCTCCCCGGACGGCTGAAGTGCCCGCTCCTCAGCCGTACGCAGCGAACGATCCCGGGTCATCTCTGCGCGCAGCTGCTTCTTCATGATGTCGTCCCGGGCGGGGCCCGTCTTGTCCGTACCGTGTTGCATGGCCACTTTCGCCTCCAGGAGCTCCTGACGATCTCCTCGTTCGGCACCTCGTTGCCATGGGCGGCCCCGCGCCGGAGCCGATGCCACAGGACGGTGTGACCGCCGCTGCGCACGACGTCCGCAGCGGCAGGCTGACCAGCCCGAACATCAAGGCACCACGCCCTGCGGGACGCGCCGTCCGACAACACCTCCTCATCCATCGCACGCCCGGCGCGCGGAGATCGCATCTTGGCCTGTCGTCCGCACCGCTCGGCGGCGCGCAGCGGCGGCCCGGGGACCTCCGAGGAGACGCACGAAGAGAGGGCGTGGTCGCTGCCTAGCCCGTACGCCCCTGCCACGCGCGCTCGAAGAGTGCCGGCAGCGGGCCGGACGGTACCGCCGCCATATGGGACGTGGAGCGGTGTTCCCTGGCCAGGGGCAGCAGGCCGAGCTTGGCGGTTTCTATGGGCAGGCGTGGGGACTTGCGTTCCTGCCAGGTGCCGGGGAGGAAGAGGGAGCGGCCCGCGCGGGGCCGGTCCCCGCGGACCACCAGGCCTGATGCGGCGAGTTCGGCGACTGCTGCCTTGAAGCGGCTGGGGCTCCAGGCGGTCCATGTCCGGACGTTGCGGTCCGTTGGGTCGGGGAGGGCGAGCAGCATCAGATAGAGCGCCGCGGGGTCCTCGCCCAGGCCGCACGCTCCGGTGCATGTCTCGATCAGGTGGGGCACCGAGCGGCCGGGGTGTTGTTCCCAGCCCGGGGTGCGGCCGTCGTCGGTGGCCAGATGCTCGCCGAGCGCGGCGAAGTCGTCGCTCAGCAGGAGACGCAGATCCGCCACGGCGGGCAGGCCAGATGCGGTGGGCAGCCACTGGGATGGGAGCGGCGAGTCGAGGTAGGCGTCCAGCGAGGCGAGGACGGGGTCGTCGGGGCCCTTGAGGGCCGCGGGGTCCACACGCAGGTCGCGCATGGAGTACGTCGGGTCGTACACCTCCGTGACGGCGGGGTGGGACGTGAGTGCTCCGGTGGAAGGGGCGTCGCCCATCAGGTAGTTGGACTGGAGCGAGAACAGGGTGAGGGGGCCGGGGCCCGAGGCCAGCTCCGTCCGCAGACGGGAGATGGCCGCGCCGATCGCGGGGCGCAGCGGATCGCCCACGGGAGTGCGGTAGGCGAGCCAGGCGGCGACTCTCGGGAGGGCCAGCAGCTGGGGCTCGCCCGCCAGTCCCGAGGGGTCGGGGGCGAGGCAGTCCGCCCCGGTGGCGATGCGGCCGGTGAGGGCGGGCAGCCGCAGGGACGGCCAACGGTGCTGGGACCCGGCGGGCTCGCCCTTGGGCGGCAGGGTCTCCTTGGCGGCCAGCGGAAGGAGTCCGGTGGGCACCGGGAGCGGGCTGCCCAACTCCCGCAGCCACCACTCGGCGGCGCGGTCCACGTCGGGGCCGGTGGTCCACAGCTGCTCGGGATCGTCGGGCAGCAGCTTGTCGTAGAGCGTGGCGACGAGTGCCGGGCCGAGCGCCGAGGCGAGGGCGGCCACCGCGCGCTCGGCCTCCGCCTCCCGGATCTTCCAGGACCCCAGCGCGTAGTAGGAGCTGCCCGGGTCGTAGTCGCTCGGCTCCGCGCGCTCGTGCGGCGCGGCCGGGACGTACGCCGTCAGCAGCACCGTCGCCTCCGCCGCGGTGAGGCCCAGCCGTTCGGCGAAGGCGGCCGCGAGCTCGGGGCGGACCGGTGCGGGGCCGTGCTTGCGGTACAGCTCGGCGAAGCGCACGAACCAGCTGCCGGGGCGGACCGGCTCCGGCACATAGGAGCGGGTGAGCTTCGCCCCGGCGGCGGCCAGCGGGCCGTCCTCGCAGAAGACGCCGTCGGGGGCGTACTCCCACAGCGTCCGGCTGCGGCCGCGGCCGTTCGAGCCCAGCTCGCACGCGGCGGAGGTGGCCGTCTTGAACGCCGTACCGCAGGTGACCACGCGGGCGCCCGCAGGATCCTGGGGAATGCCCTCGGGCAGCTCGCAGTCGATGAACCGCCAGCGGCCGGGCTTCCCGGAGACGATGGGGTGGGCCGCATACTCCAGCAGGGACCGGCGCGCCCGGCCTGCCGTGTCGCCGTTGCCCGCGGAGGAGACGGCCTGCAGGGCGAGCGCCGCGGCGTCGGCGTGCGTCCGGCGGAACCCGTGGACCCCGTAGAGACACTCGAACTCCGCGCTGGCGGACGCCAGATCACCGTCCCAGACGGGAGCGGACGACTCCGCGAGCTCCATCAGCTGACGGCTCACCCGTATCAGGGGGGCTTCCTGCCGCGCCGCGGGCGCCGCCGGGGTCTGCTTCGGCTTCTCCTCGGCGCCCTCTTCGACGGGGGTGAAGCGGCGGACCAGCAGCTCCAGCCCCGCACGGCAGTTGACGGCCTTGACCAGGGCGGCGGCGGCCCTGCGACCGGCCGGCCCGGCCAGCTGGGGCAGTGCTTCGGGGATCACCCTGCTGTTGCTGCCCGAGACCTGGTCATTGACGACATGGCTGGGCCGGATCTTCTCCAGTACCGCAACCACCTGGGCACGCGAGACGCTCTCGGGCATCTCGGCCACCACCAGCGGCAGGACATCCACCGCGGCGAACTCCTCCGCCGCCCCGGCATCCTTGAGGACGCGGTCCACCGCCGCCCCCACATGCACAAAGCGGCCCAGCAGCAGGACCAGTTCCTCGAGGTCCACACCCGCGCGCAGCTTCGCGCGCTCGCGGTCGCACCAGGCACGCAGCTCCTGATGCCCGACCGGGTTGTCGAACAGGGCCGGGATCCTGTTCCAGCCCTTGGTCTGGTGGGGCTCGTACCAGCGGTTCGACGCCACGTCCACGGTGGTCATCTCCAGATCGGCGCGGACCCGGGCGCGCAGCTCGCGGGCGAACCGCGCGTCGGCCTGGAGATGCACCAGCTTCGGCCGGCGGTCCGCTGTGAGCCTGTTCAGGCGGGACAGGGAGAGGGCTTCCGGCGGGTCGGCGACCGGTGCGCCGTGCTCCAGCAGGACATCGATGAGGTCGAGCGGCGTCACTTTGTCGTCCCGCTCGTCCACCCGCGAGTAGCGGAACTCCACAGGCACGCCGTCGGCCGCCAGCTTGGGCGCGATCTTCTCGGCCAGGTCGTAGAGGACGGGCCAGGGGCCTTTGTTCCAGCCGCTGCTGCTCAGGGCGCAGCCGGAGAGCCAGGCGGCCGCCTCGCCGGCGGCCAGACCCGGGGTCTCACCGGTGAGCAGCGCCAGCGCACCGGTGCGCTCCAGCAGCCGCCGCCACACTTCCTGGTCGTCGCCGTAATGCCGCGGACGTACCTTCAGCATCTGCCCGGCCGCCTCGGGCGCATGGTCGCCCAGCAGGTCCAACGCCCGGCCCTTGAGGCAGTCGGTCCAGAACTTCTCGTCGCTCAGCGACACCCCGCCGGCCGCGAAGATCCCCCGGAGCAGCACGGCCAGCTCCTTCTCCGGCTCCAGGCCGGCCGCCTTGGCGATCTTGCGGACATCGGCGGCCAGCTGCGGATACGCCTCGTGGCTCGCCCGGACGCGGCGGAGCGCCACCTCCCGGAAGGCGGTGAGATCCCCCTCCGTCGCCACTCCCTTGACGGCCAGCTCGCGCGCCCAGTCCCGCAGGGCCGTCGCGGAAAGCGCCTTGCCCTCGGCGTAGGTGAGATAGCGCTTCCGCAGCCACTCCTTGTCGGTTTTGTACCCCTGAAGCCGCGCGGTCCTGCGGGCGCGCCCGAACCAGGCGGCCGCCGCCGGATCGTCCTCCTCACGCAGGGCGAGGTCGGCCATCTCGTCGAGGAGGGTGACCAGCAGCGCGGGCGCGGCCCCCTCCAGGTCCCGGAGCACGTCGTCGACATCCTTCTTCCAGACGTCCGCCCAGTCCCCGGTCGCGCTCTGCAGGGCGCAGATCTTGCGGACGGCCAGGTCTTCCTCGCCGGGGTGAGCGGCGATGATCCGCTCAGGAAAGGGGAGTTCGCCGTCGGAAGGGTCCGGGATCCCGGTGGAGAAGAGGCCGTCGGCCTCCCAGCGCTCCGCGCGCATCAGCAGATCGCGGTAGGGGATCAGCTCCTCGGGCAGCAGCTGGGTCACCGTCCGGCCGTCGAATCCGGTGTACGTACGGGCGAACAACCCGCCCTCGCCGAGCTCTTCGGTGAGCGCGACACCTTTGCCCTCCAGCGCCTTGCGCCACTGAGGATCGGCATCCGCCAGCGCACGGGGAACGCTCACGCCCGCCTGCGCCCACCTGCGGGCCCGGATCCGGCACGCCTCGCCCTGCTGCCGCAGCTGCTTGCGCGTGCTGAACAGCGCGTCCAGGTCCCGCGCTCCGGCCAGCTGCTTGGGGAACTGCTTGAGCTGCCGCCCCCGTGGGTTGCGGTAGACGATCTCCAGATCGTCCGTCATCTCCGCGGTGTAGCCGTCCTTTTCCACGCGCTGACCCATGCGCCCTCGCCCCCGTCTTTCCCCCGTGCGGTGATCGTCGAGTCCACCGTACGGGCACCCACTGACACCGCGGCCGGCAGCGGAGTCATTTGTCCCCACTCGGCAAATGGTCGGATTTGCGAAGCGTGGTGCGGGGTGGCGAGGGGCGGTGGGGGAATGCCGCACCCGCGTTTCGCGGCGGCGACGGGCCGGCCCCCTGTCCGGCTTCGGATTGTCAACGCTCGGCGCGCTTTCGGTCTCGTTCCTGCTTCGTTTCTTGACGATGTGGGCAGCGGTGACGTTCACTTTCAGCCGTTCCGGGCCGGTCAGGGCGGCCCCTTGCGGAGGTACCTGAAAATGAATGCAGCACTGCGTCGTATAATCACTGGCGCAATGGCACTCTCCCTTGCCGCGCCTTTGGCGGCCTGTGGAAACAGTGATGACGACGCAGGTGCCAAGGAGGAGTACGTAGGACTGCTCCTGCCCGAGAACAAAGCGGCCCGGTACGAGGCATTCGACCGCCGGATCATTACGAGCCGGCTTTCGACGCTCTGCCTCGAATGCAAGGTGGACTACCGCAACGCCGGTGCGCAGGTGGACATCCAGAAGCGGCAGTTCCAGGCGCTGGTGAAGAAGGGCGTCAAGGTCATCATCCTGGACCCGGTCGACGCCCAGGCCGCCAAGAGCTGGGTGGACGAGGCCGCCAAGAAGGGTGTCAAGGTCGTCGCGTACGACCGGCTCGCCGAGGGCGATGTCTCGGCCTATGTGTCGTACGACAACGAAAAGATCGGCCAGCTGCAGGGCAAGGGAATCCTCGCCGCGCTCGGGTCCCAGGCGGCGAGCGCCGATGTCGTCATGCTGAACGGTTCGCCGACCGACCCGAATGCCCCGTGGTTCAAGAAGGGCGCGCACGAAGTCCTGGACGACAAGGTCCACAAGATTGTTTTCGAGAAGGACATTCCCGACTGGTCCGCGGTGGAGGCCAAGAAGGCGGTGAACGACGTCATCAAGGCCCACGGATCGACGGGCTTCGACGCCGTCTACTCGGCCAATGACGGCATGGCGGACGGCGCCGCCGAAGCGCTGAAGTCGGCCGGCCTCAAGAATGTGCCGCTCGGCGGTCAGGACGCCGATCTCGCCGCGCTGCGGCGCCTGGTGAGCGGCGCTCAGTCGTTCACGATCTACAAGCAGGTCAGGCCGGAGGCCGAGACCGCCGCGGAGATCGCCTACCGTCTCCTGCGGGGCAAGAGCATCAAGTCCTTCACGCCGACGACCGCCGACAGCAAGAGCAAGAACGGGATTCCCGCCAAGCTCTTCGATGCGCAGATCGTCACCCGCAAGAACCTGGCGGACACCGTGGTCAGCGACGGCGCCGTCCCCGCCGACTGGATCTGCACCAAGGAACTCACCGCCGCGTGCAAGTCGCTCGGGCTGGAGTGACCCCCCGCCCCGGCACCGCCCGGACCCCGTGAGCAGTACACGGGGAGCCCATTTGGGGCGTAAGGGGTGGATTGCGCGGAAGGGTTCCACGGGCGGATTCCACGAACGGAGTCCATGGCGTACCGGCCGGCCCCGGGAGGTATAGGTACGCCATGACTGCCCAGGAGCCCCCTCACACCCCGGCCGGGACCGGCGAACGGCCACTGGCGGGCTGCGTCGCGCTGGTGACCGGTGCCTCCAGCGGGATCGGCGAGGCGGCGGCGCTGTCGCTCGCCCGGCTGGGGTGTTCCCTCGCGCTGGTCGCGCGCCGTACCGACCGCCTGACCGGGACCGGCGAGGCGATCGGCGCGCAGGGCGCGGCGGCCCTCCCGCTGACCGCCGACCTGACCGCCCCGGGGGCGGCACGTCAGGCGGTCGAGGACACCGTGCGCCACTTCGGCCGCTTGGACGTGGTGGTGAACAACGCCGGCTACGGTGCGCGCGCCCCGGTGGAGGAGAGCGACCCCGACGACTGGGAGCGGATGGTCGACCTCAACCTCAAGGCCGTGCTGCGGCTGTCGCATGCCGCCCTGCCGCATCTGCTGCGCGCGGCGCAGGACGGCCCCCGCGGCGTCGCCGACCTGGTGACCGTCAGCTCCGTCGCCGGGCGGCTGGCCCGTAAGGGCAACAGCGTCTATTCGGCCACCAAGCACGCGGTGTGCGCGTTCAGCGAGTCCCTGCGCCAGGAGGTGACCGGGCGGGGCGTACGGGTCGGGCTGGTCGAGCCGGGGATGACGACGACGGAGATGACGGTCGGCGGCACCTCGGCGTTCGGCATGCCGCAGGAGAGCTGGCTGCGGGCGGAGGACATCGCCCGGTCCGTCGCCTTCATGATCACTCAGCCGCCGCATGCCGCGGTCAACGAGATCATGGTGCGGCCGACCGCCCAGGAGCACTGACCCGCCCGTACGGGGCCCTTGCGCCCGCCGGGCGCCCCGGAACCCGTCCGGTTAGCGTCAAGGACGGGGGCAGGGGGCACCGCTGGTGAGGAGGTGGTGGCGCGCGCCATGTGGCCGGCCGTCCTGTTCGCGCTGCTCGCGGCGGCCAGCAATGCGCTGGCCACGGTGTTGCAGCGGCGCGCGGCGCGTACGGTGCCGCTGGCGCCGGGGCTGCGGCTCGGGCTGCTGGTCGATCTGCTGCACCGTGCGGTGTGGCTCGGCGGGATGCTCGCGGTCGTCGCCGCTGCCGCCTTCCAGGCGCTCGCGCTGTCACTGGGCGCGCTGTCGGTGGTGCAGCCGCTCTTCGTACTGGAGCTGCCGTTCGCCCTGCTGATCGGACGGCTCCTCCTCGGCGGACGGGTCTCGCGCGAGGGCTGGACGGGCGTCGGGCTGCTGGTGGCCGGGCTGGGCACCGCGCTGGCGGCGGCCGCGCCGACCGTCGGCACCACCCATGCGCCGCTCGACCGCTGGATCGGCGCGCTGGCGGCCTGCGGTGCGGTGATCGTCCTGGCCGTCGGCGTGGCGCTGCGCCGGCCGGCGGGCGCGGTACGGGCGGCGGCCTTCGGCGCCTCGACCGCCGTCGCCTATGCGCTGACCGCCGCCCTGATGAAGGACGCGACACACGCCTGGCAGCACGGCGGCCCCGGCGAGTTCTTCCTGACCTGGCAGACCTATGGTTTCGCGGCCGTCGGTGTGCTGGCGCTGTTCCTGATGGAGAACGCCATGCAGTCCGGCCCGCTGACCGCCTCCCAGCCCGTCCTCACCCTCGGGGACGCGCTGGTCAGCCTGTCCCTGGGCGTCACCCTCTTCGACGAGCGGGTACGGACGGGCTGGTGGCTGCTCCCGGAGGCGCTGGGCGTCGCGCTGGTGCTCTGGGGCGCCGTACGGCTCTCCCGCGTCGCGCTCACCCAGGACGTGGTGAGCGGGCCGGTCACGGCGGCGCGCCCATGAGGGCGGCGGCCGCCGGTGGCAGCAGCACGGTGCCCCCGCCGCAAGACGGGGGCACCGGTGGCAGGCTTGCTGTCAGTGCTTGGCGGCAGGTGCGTTGGCAGCCGTGACATTCACGGCGGCCCACGACTTGTTCACCGTCTTGTACTCGGTGCTGTGGGCCCCGTAGAGGTCCTTGGCAGCCTTCAGCGTCGCGGTCCGGGCGTCGTGGAAGTCGGTCGTGGAGACCATGTACCGGGTCAGCGCCCGGTAGTAGATCGCCGTCGCCTTGGTCCGGCCGATGCCCTTCACCGTGGAGCCGTCGAAGGTGGGGGAGTCGTAGGCGACGCCGCCGATCACCTTCTTGCCGCTGCCCTCGGCGAGGAGGTAGTAGGCGTGCGATGAGATGCCCGAGCCCGCGTGCACCTCGGTGTCGTACGCCTCCTTCGACCAGTAGTCGACCGTCCCCTCGAGCTTGTCGAGGGACGGCTTGTCCAGGCGGCGCAGGAACTTCTGCTCGAGGCCGAGCTTCTCGCCCATCAGGTAGTTGGGCGGATTCTTCGGGTTGTTGGCGGAGAACTCGACCGACGAGCCGAAGATGTCCGCCAGTGACTCGTTGAGCGCACCCGGCTCGCCGAACTGGTTGCCCTCTTCGTCGACGCGGGTGGGCTGGAGGTTCGCGGTCGCGTCCACGACGCCGTGGGTGAGCTCGTGGCCGGTGACGTCCAGGACGACCAGCGGCTTGGTGAAGGTCTTGCCGTCACCGTCGCCGTAGAGCATGCAGCCGCAGTCCGAGGACCAGAAGGCGTTGCCGATGTTCTTGCCGAAGTGCACCACGGCGTGCGCCCCGCGCCCGTCGTTCTTGATGCCCTTGCGGCCGAAGGTCTTCTTGTAGAAGTCCAGGGTGCTGGTGATGCCGTACTGGGCGTCGACGGCGGCGGTGGCCCGGCTGCTGGTGGTGCCGTTGCCCCAGCGGTTGGTGGTGCTGGTGAACGCCTTGGCGTCGGTGTACTTCTCCAGCTCCTTGCCGCCGGCGTCGCGCGTCTCGGTGTTGCCGCGGGTGGGGTCCTTGAGGGTGAAGGACTTCTTCGCGGTCTTGGTGGTGGTCAGCGGCACGGTGCCGACGAAGAGGGATGCGCCGGTGCCGGCGGCGCCCGGCTTGCCGGTGGCCGTGGCGGCCTCGGTCCGGTCCGCCGGGGCGCCGGTCAACCCGGTGACGGGGCGGAGCTTTTCACCCCGCTTGCGCAGCTTTTCCTGTACGGCGGGCGACAGGAAGGAGTCGTTGGCCGGGACGTTGCTGAGCACCGACCCCGTGGCGGCGTCGACGACGACCGTACGGATGCCGCCGGCCTCGTCGGCGCGGCTGTCGGTCACCTCCACCTGGTAGGCCAGTGCCGCACGGTCCGCGCGGACGTCCACGACCAGTTCGGCGGTGCCGGCCTGGCCCTTCGCCGCGTCGGCGGCCTTCGCCTCGGCCTGCCCGGCCGACAGCTTCGGGCTGGTGGAGGTCACCTCGACCTGCCGCCGGGACGCCCGGGTCACGTCCTGGTAGGCCGACTTGGCGTCCAGGTGGATGACGAGGTCGCCGCCGAGCACCGGCAGGCCGCGGTGGGTGCGTATGAAGCGGACGTGCTGCTTGCCGTCCGGGTCCACCAGGACGTCGGTGGCCTTGAGCTTGTCCTTCGTGCCGACGCCGGTGGCGGAGGCGTGGGCGTACGCGGCGGCGCGGGCCGCGTCCACGATCGTCGCGTGGGAGGGGGAGGAGACGGGAGCGGAGTCCCGGGTGACCGAGGGGGTCGCGGCGGCGGTGCCTGCCACGCCTGCCGCGACGGACGCGGCCGTCGCGGCGGCGACGGCTATCGCCAGGCTGCGTATGTGGGGTCTACGCACAGATGTGGTCCTTTGTGCACAAGGGGGCGGCCGGCTCGCCAACCGCCCCTACGCGCGGCGCTGTTGTGCACCGCGGGGGTCGGGTGACCCCGGGCACACCCTGCGGGACCTGGCATGTGCATGTAAAGCCAGAAGTACGCTTTTCGACCGGGTTAAATCGAAATTTGACAATTGATCAGCCTTGGGTAGCCGTGGCGTGACCAACTGTGTTCCCGGTGCTGGGGGGAGAGACCCCAGGAGAGGGCGGAGGGTTGCTCCGCCCTCCTTGAGATCTGCGTCTCACCGGCCGCCGGTCATGAACGGGGGCACGAGCAGGGCCGCGCGGCGCCCCCGCGGCTCAGCGTGCCCTCGTGGTGCCGGAGTTGGTTCCGGTGCCCGTGCCCGTGCCGGTACTGGTGCCGCCCACCGCCTCGACCAGTGGCAGCATCCGGTGCGGCACCCGCTCGCGCAGCGCCATCTCCGTACGGGTGCGGACCACGCCCGGCAGGCTGATCAGCCGCTGGATCACATCCTCCAGATGCGCCGCATCCCGGGCCACCACCCGGGTCAGCAGATCCCCGCCGCCCGTCGTCGAGAACGCCTCGATGATCTGCGGCACCTCCGCCAGCGCGGCGGCCACCTCCTCGAGATGCCCCTGGGTGACCTCGATGTGGACGAAGGCGAGGAGAGGGTGGCCGAGCGCGGCGGGGGACAGCCGGGGGCTGTACGCGGTGATCACCCCGTCCCGCTCCAGCCGGTCCAGCCGCGCCTGCACCGTCCCGCGGGCCACGCCGAGGACCCGGGCGTACTCCCGCACGCTGGTCCGCGGCTGTTCCAGCAGCAGCCGGAGAATCTTGGCGTCCAGGGCGTCGACGGGCATGGCCGGGCGGGTTCCTTACGGTCTGGGGGTGCCGGTTCCCGGACTGTACCAATGGCACGCCGGGCGGCCCGCTGACGACATTTCCGTCGACTCAGACCCGAGCGAGGGGCGTGTGCCCAGGTCAGCGGTGAGCCCGGTAAATTCCCTGCCACTGCTGACATGCGCACCACCTACGCCGACATCGTCTTCACCGGGGGTTTCCACGTGTTCGGAATCGTCAGGCCCTGCACCCATCGCCTGACCCAAGGGCTCAAGGCGGAGTGGATGGCCCATCTGTGCGGGCTCTGTCTCGCCCTGCGGGCCGATCACGGGCAGTTCGCCCGGGTCGTCACCAACTACGACGGGCTGATCGTGTCCGTGCTGACGGACGCTCAGGCCGGCACGGCGGACGCCGCGCGCCGCACCGCCGGGCCCTGCCCGCTGCGCGGGATGCGGACCGCTTCGGTGGCGAAGGGGGAGGGCGCACGGCTGGCGGCCTCGGTGTCCCTCGTCCTGGCGTCGGCGAAGATACGCGACCACGTGGCCGACGGGAACGGGCTGCTGCGCCGCCGGCCGGTGGCCGCCGCCGCGCGCAAGGTCGCCGCCGGCTGGGACCGGGCGGGCGCGCGCACCGGCGCTACTCTCGGCTTCGACACCGCCGTACTCGTCGATGCGGTCGACCGCCAGGTGGGCATCGAGGAGCTGGCCGGGCCCGGCACCCCGCTGACGGTCATCACCGAGCCGACCGAGACGGCCACCGCCGCGGCCTTCGCGCACACCGCCGTGCTGGCGGGCCGGCCGGGCAACGCCGCACCGCTGGCCGAGGCCGGGCGGCTCTTCGGGCGGCTGGCGCACCTCCTCGACGCGGTGGAGGACCGCACGGCCGACGCCGCCGAAGGCGCCTGGAACCCGCTCACCGCCACCGGCGCCACCCTCGCCGAGGCCCGCCGGCTGTGCGACGACGCCGTACACGGCATCCGCCTCGCCCTGCGCGATGTGGAGTTCGCCGACTCCGCCCTGGTGCACGTACTGCTGGTACACGAGCTGCGGCGCTCGGTGGACCGCGCGTTCGGGACGGCGACCTGCGCCCACCAGGGGCCCGGGGCGCCCGGATATGGCCAGCCGCCCCAGTACGGGCAGCCGCCCCAGTACGGGCAGCAGCCCCCGCAGTACGGCCGGCCGCCGGCCGGCGGCCCCTACGTCCAGGGTCAGCAGCTGAACGGTCCGCAGGCCCCGTACGCCGGGGGCCCGGTGCCGCCGGGCGGCGGCAGCGGGGGCCATGGCGGCGGCTGGAGCGGCGGCGAGCCGCAGCAGCCGAAGAAGCGGCGCGGGCTCATCGCGGGCTGCGCGGTCGCCACCGGACTGTTCTGCACCTGCCAGGTCTGCTGCGCCGACCACTACGAGGGCCCGTGGTCGCGGAAGAAGCGTGAGGGATGGTGCAGCGACTGCTGTGACAACTGCGACTGCGGAGGAGCCGACAGCAGCTGCTGCGACTGCTGTGACTGCTGCTGCTGCGACTGCGGTTAGGGCGGCAGCCGACCCGCCCGGCGACGGCCGTCCGTTGGCTTGCAGTGGCGCGCCCGATAAGCGCGCCACTGCACCAATTACCCGTCACTTCCGGCGGCAGTTGAGCCACCTGGGTCTGGAGGGAAAGGGGTGATGGCGGGCGACCGGAACGATCGGCGGTGGGTGCGTCACGGCTTCCGTCCCTGGCGGCCTGCCGACGACGGCACGTATGCCCAACAGGGCTCGTGCGGCAGGTGGGTGGGGCGCCAGTCATGAGCGTAGCCGGGAGGCTCGTTGCCGTCTGGCACGATGACGGCGGTCGGCATGCGGGGTGCGGCTGCCTTGATGCCTTGATGCCTTCGAGGGTGGGTGCTGGCATCGGGGCCGCTGGTCTGGCGTGAGGCGCATCCGGCGTAGTAGGCGAGGGGGACGGCATGTTCTCCGCTGATCACGCACGGCGGGACACCGGGCCGGCGCAGCGCAGTGGCGATCGCTGCGTATTCCGCTACTCCTGGGCGGCACCAGAACGGACGACCAGGCGGCGCCATTGGGGGTACGGGGAGGTGGCTTTGCAAGGGGCGCAGACACGGGCAGCGCCGTGAAACATCCTCCGTTTCCCGGTGAGGTGGAAACCGTCACTTTGTCCTCGCGGCGTGGGCTTGCGGACAAGCGGCCAACCGGGTGCCGAATCCGGCCGGACGCGTGCGGCATCGAGCCGGACGAGGGCCTCGTCCTGGTCGAGCCCGGTCCGGACATGGATCGCTGAGCGGACCGCCTGGGCCATGAACCGGGCCGACGTCAGGCAACTCGGCCGACTGACTGGACTGGTACAACTACCACCGCCCCCGATGTTCCTCAACCCCCGACTCACACCACCTTCCCGGGCTTCTCCGGATCCGCCGTGGCCCGCGCGGGCGCGGAGCCGGGAGTGGCTCTCCGCCGCCGCGCGAATCGCCGCATGCAGGGCCGCTCCACCAGGGTGTACAGCAGCCATGCCATGAGCAGTGCCACGGGCAGTCCCAGCACGCCCGTGGCCAGGCCGGACCAGGCGTCACCGGTGAGGTGGTTGACCACCATCAGCGCCAGGGTGTGGACGAGGTAGAAGGCGTACGAGATCTCGCCGAGGAAGACCATCACCGGTGTCCGCAACGGCGACCGGGCGCCGCGCAGATCCAGCGCCGCGGTGGCCCGGATCAGCAGTGTCAGCGGTACCACCCCGACCGCGGCGAAGAGGAAGACCGGCGGCAGTCCGGTCGCGCCGAGGGTCAGTGAGGCGAGCAGCAGTGCGGACGAGGCCCACATACCCATCCGCCGTTTACGGTCACCGGACCGCATACCGGTGGCCAGGATGATTCCGAGGACGAACTCCGGCAGGCGGCAGAGCGGCAGGAAGTAGGCGAACCACAGCTGGTCCCGGGGCACCGGCCAGGGGAATCCGGGCAGCGGTGCGCCGCCCAGCGCGCAGGAGACCACGGGTACGGTCCACACGGCCGCCGCCATGCAGACCCCGGCGGCCGCCAGCCGCCGTGGTGGGATCCTGCGGACCAGGGCCAGCAGGAGCGGGAACAGCAGATAGAAGAAGACCTCGCACGCCAGCGACCAGGAGACGATGTTTCCGCTGCCGATCAGGTGGTAATTCGGCAGCCAGGTATGCACCAGGAGCACGCCCGGTACCAGCGCCAGGACCGATGCCAGGACCGATCCGGACTGCGCCACCGCCACGCCGATGACCAGGAAATAGATCATGAACAGCACCCAGGCGATCAGGTGGTTCGGGTAGATCTTGACGACCCGTCGGCGCCAGAAGGCGCGTGCCGTGTCCCCGGGGCGGGCGAACCGGGTGAGCACGAAACCGCTGAGGATGAAGAAGAGCGACACCGCGAGCGGGCCCAGCAGTTCGGTCGGCATCCATGACCGGCCCGGGCCGATGAAGGCCGCGTGGCAGATGTACACCCCGAAGGCGGCGACGAACCGCAGTCCGGTCAGGGACGGCAACCGCTCGGGCGGCGGGTTCGTCGGCGTCACGGTGAAATTCCCCGGGGCGGGGGCGCGGCTGCGTTGCCGGCCCGTACCTCGCCCGTATAGTCGCGATCATCTCGGCACTGCCGCCCACCTGTGCAGGGGAGCCCGCCGTGCGCATCCTTTTCGTGGCAGCACCCGGAGTCGGTCATCTGCTGCCCGCCGTGCCGACGGCATGGGCGGCGCAGTCCGCGGGCCATGAGGTGCGGGTGGCCGCGACGGGCCCGAGTCTGGACATGGCGACCCGGCTGGGACTGGCCGCCGTGGAGGTCTCGGACGGTTCCGCCACCCACGCCTACCGCCGCCTCGCCGAGCGCGCGATGGCCGCCCGGCCGGCGGCCCACGACCTGTCGACCGCCTGGCAGCGGTTCACATGTCCGTCGCGGTCGGGGGGTGGCCAGGACGGGGCCGAGGGCGACCAGGACGAGGCCTTCTCCGGATCGCTGGAGGTGGGCCGGCGGATGACCGACGGGATTCTGCGCGCCATCCGTGACTGGGCACCGGACCTGCTGGTGTTCACCTCCTACATCGGCGGCGGACAGTCCGCGGCCGACCAGGCGGGCGTCGCCTCCGTCCACATCGGCCTCGGCCTGCCCTACCCCGACCTCTCCGCACTGCTGCCGGACCCGCCCGCCCCGCCCGTGTTCACCGCCGACGTCTGCCCGCCGAGTCTGCGCCCGCACGGCGTCGAGCCCGGTGTGCCGCTGCGGTTCGTGCCGTGCAACGGCGGCGGGGTGGTGCCCGACTGGCTGCTCGTCCGTCCCCGGCGTCCGCGGATCTGCGTGACCTGGGGGTCGGTTCTCCCGGAGCTGGGCATGGACGAGACCCTGGCCACCGTGCTGGAGGCCCTGGCCGGCTTCGACGCCGAGGTCGTCCTCGCCATCGGTTCCGCCACCCCGCCGGCAGGGCGTCCCCTTCCCCCCGGCGTCCGGCCGGTCGGCTGGGTTCCGCTCACCGCGGTCCTGCCGGGCTGTGCCGCGGTCGTCCATCACGGAGGCTCGGGCAGCACGTTCACCGCGCTCGCCCTCGGCATCCCTCAGGTGGTGATGCCCCACGCGGCGGATCAGCCGGTCAACGCGCAGGCCGTACTCCGCCGAGGAGTCGGCACGGCCCTGGAGAAGACCCGCCCCGGCCGTGCCGAGCTGCGGGAAGCCGTGGAGCGGGCGCTGGGCGACGCGGAGATCCGCCAGGCGTGCGCCGAGGTGCGGGAGGAGATCGCCGCCATGCCGGGACCGGACGCGTTCGTCCGGCGGCTCGCCGCGGCGGCGTCCTGAGCGCACGGGCGGAGCGGCACGGCAACGGTCCGTCCGGGAGGCCGCCACCGGGCCGGTGCCGCCGCCCGCCGCCCCGCGGGACGGCGAGCCCTGCGGGCGCGTCACCAGCAGACCGGCACCCTGGCCGGCCGGATCAGCTGAATCTCCGTCTGCCAGGGCAGGTCGTCCTCGGGCACGGCCAGGAACAGGTCGGGGAAGCGCCGGAATAGGGCCGCGTAGGCGGTGGTCAGAAAGACCCGCGCGAACGCGCTTCCCAGGCAGAAGTGCGGTCCGGCGCCGAAGGTCGCCGTCATGTCTCCGGTGCGATGGATGTCGAACTTCTCCGGGCACCGGTAGTGCCTGGGGTCCCAGGTGGCGCCGAGCATCGGTGCGCAGACTCCGTCGCCCGCCGCGATACGCACCCGGTGCAGGGTGATGTCCTCGGTGGCCACCCGGGGCAGGCCCAGGACTCCGTTGTGGTGGTAGCGCAGTACTTCGTCCACCGCCCGCGGCCACAACTCCTCCTCGGCGACACAGGCGTTCAGCTGGTCGGGGTGGCGCATCAGGGTCACCGCCCCGGTGGCCAGCGGCGGTACCAGCGGCTCCGAACCGGTGACGAGGAGATAGCTGGCGGTGCCGTGCAACTCCTCGTCGCTGATGACGCCTTCGGCCTCGGCCCGGACCAGCTCGCCGAGGGGCCCGCTGTGGTCGCCGTCCGCTCGTTTGCCCTTGATGATCTGCTCGGTGAGATCCAGCGTCGCGGCGGTCGCGGCAGCGACATCCGCGGCGGTGACCACCAGGCTTGTCTGGGTGCGGAAGGCGTCCAGGTACGCGGCCCGCTGCTGCAGGGGTATGCCGAGAACCTCGCAGCTCACCCTGAGCGGCAGCGGAGCCGCGTAGGCCTCGACGAGATCGACGGGGTTCGGCCCGGTCTCCATGGCGTCCAGCAGGCCCTCCGCGTGCCGGGCGATCATCTCCGCGTGCCGGGCCGCTGCCGAGGGCGTGAAGTGCGGCGCGAGGACGTGGCGGATCCGGGCGTGGTCGGCGCCGTCCAGATTGAAGATGCCGCCGGGCACGGCGGTGAAGTCCTCGCCGACGAAGCGCGGCGCGCCGGGGTAGACCAGGTCGCGGGAGAAGACCGGGTCGGTGAGCAGCCGGGTGATGTCGTCCTTCCGGGTGAGCATCCAGACCTGCCGGCCACTCGGCAGGATCACCGGGCACACCGGGTGGTGCTTGCGCGCCCAGGCGATGACCGGGGGCGGGGTGCCGTGCCGGCCCAGGGCGAAGGGGTACCGCAGCGGCGGGCTGAAATCGTTGACGCGGCTCATCCTGCGCTCCTTCGGAGGGCGGTCGGCGGTGGTGTGACGACCGCGAAGCCCTGCCCGGCGACCGGCCACACGGTCGGGGAATGGCCCAGGATCAGCGGGGTCAGGGGCCCCAGCTCGCGGTGGTAGACGACGACCGACGACTCGGTCGCGAAGATCGCCGGGCTGTCGAGGATCAGCGGGAGTTCGGCGAGCGGATAGCTGACGGCGAGGTCGATCTGCTGCTCGGACGGCTGCCCGGCGCAGTGCGTCCGCAGGGCCGCGCGGGCGGTCTCCCGGCAGGCGGCGCGGATCACCGGATCGCGCGCGTACTCCGTGCGGACCCGGTCGTGCAATCGGGTGTACGCCCCCCGGCTTGCGAGCGTCGTGGAGGTGTGGACGCGCATATGTGGTTCGGTGTCGCCGCAGGACCGCAGGGCGTCGACGGCGGCGTTGCGGAGCCGCTTGGCGGCCCGGCGGGAGCGGTGCACCGCGTCCCGGGGACTCATGCCGGCACCGGTCAGCGTATGGGCGGTCTCCCAGCCGGGGACGAACACATCCGCACGGTCGAAGTGCTGGTGGCCCCAGGCCACCAGGTCCCGGACGAGCCGCGGCTTGTAGTAGCCGTTGAACGGGCTCAGGCCTATGAGGACATGTTCCGCACGGTTCAGGATCCGCTGATGGCTGTGCGACAGGGTGCGCACGACAAAACCGCCTATATGACTTTGTATGCTCATGAATCTGCATATTGCCACCGGCACGATCGGCTCGCGCGCGGACCGAAGGCTCGCCGAAGGTGAGTCGATGATCCCGGTTGACGGCAAGCCGCCCATATGATCACCGCCGTGAAGGCTCTTGTGCTGGCCGGAGGCGCGGGCGTACGGCTCCGGCCGATCACCCACACGTCCGCCAAGCAACTGGTCCCGGTCGCCAACAAACCGGTGCTCTTCTACGGTCTCGAGGCCATCGCGGAGGCCGGAATCACCGACGTCGGCATCGTCGTCGGCGCCACCTGCCAGGAGATCCGGCGGGCCGTCGGGGACGGATCGGCGTTCGGCCTCGACGTCACCTACATCCCCCAGCACGCCCCGCTGGGGCTCGCCCACGCCGTGCTCATCGCCCGGGACTTCCTCGGAGATGACGACTTCGTGATGTATCTGGGCGACAACTTCATCATCGGTGGCATCACCGGCTTCGTCGGCTCCTTCCGCCGGCAACGCCCGGACGCGCAGATCCTCCTGACCGCCGTGAACGATCCCACCGCCTTCGGAGTGGCCGAGCTGGACGGCTCCGGCAGAGTCATCCGGCTGGAGGAGAAACCGCCCCAGCCCAAGAGCGACCTGGCGCTGGTCGGGGTCTACCTCTTCACTCCCGCGGTGCATACCGCCGTACGGGCCATCCGGCCGTCCCGGCGCGGCGAGCTGGAGATCACCGACGCCCTCCAGTGGCTGATGGACAACGGCAGGGACGTACGCTCCACGGTCGTCTCCGGCTATTGGAAGGACACCGGGAACGTCACGGACATGCTGGAAGTCAACCGCGCCGTGCTGGAGACCGTCGAGCCGCGTACCGACGGATCCGTCGACGGCGACAGCGAGATCATCGGCCGGGTGTCCATCGCCGAGGGCGCCCGCATCCGCGGGTCCCGCATCGTCGGCCCGGCGATCATCGGCCGCGGCACGACCGTCGCCGACTCCTATATCGGCCCGTCCACCTCGGTCGCCGAGGACTGCCACGTCCACGACAGCGAGATCGAGTTCTCCATCGTGCTCCCGGGCTCCTCGATCCGCGGTGTCCGGCGGATCGAGGCGTCCCTCATCGGACGCGGCGTCGACGTCGCCCCGGCGTCGACGACGCCGCGCGCCCACCGGTTCGTCCTCGGCGACCACAGCTCGGCCAGGATCTGCTCATGACCGCCGAGGCGATCCTCGTCACCGGAGCGGCCGGCTTCATCGGTTCCCACTATGTCCGCACCCTGCTCGTCGACGGGTCCGGACCCGTCGACCCGGCCGACACCCCCCGCGTCACCGTGCTGGACAAGATGACCTACGCCGGCAATCCGGAAAATCTGGCGGCCGTCCGCGACCATCCCGCCTGCACCGTCGTCACCGGCGACATCTGCGACGCCGGGCTCGTCACAGAGCTGATGAGCGATCACCAATACGTGGTCAACTTCGCCGCGGAAACCCATGTCGACCGGTCCATCGCGGGCGCCGCGGACTTCATGACGACCAATGTCCTCGGTACCCACACCCTGCTGGACGCCGCCCTGCGGGCGGGCGTGCGGACCTTCGTCCAGATCTCCACCGACGAGGTCTACGGCTCCCTCACCACGGGCTCCTGGACAGAGACCGCGCCCCTCATGCCCAACTCGCCCTACGCCGCCTCCAAGGCGGCCGCCGATCTGACCGCCCTCGCCTACCACCGCACCCACGGCCTGGACGTCAGGATCACCCGCTGCTCCAACACCTACGGACACCACCAGTACCCGGAGAAGCTCATCCCGCTCTTCGTCACCCGGCTGCTCCGGGGACTGAAGGTGCCGCTCTACGGCGACGGGCTGAACGTCCGCGAGTGGCTGCACGTCGACGACCACGTCCGCGCCGTCGAACTGGTCCGCACCGCCGGCCGCCCCGGCGAGATCTACAACATCGGCGGGGACACCGAGCTCACCAACCGGGAACTGACCGGCCGGCTCCTGGCCGGCTGCGGAGCGGGCTGGGAGCTGGTCGAGCAGGTCACCGACCGCAAGGGCCACGACCGGCGGTACTCCCTCGACTGCACGAAGATCAGGCAGGAGCTGGGGTACCGCCCGCGCACGGACTTCGCCACCGGCCTGGCCGAGACCGTGGCCTGGTACCGCGACAACCGCGACTGGTGGGAACGGACGTGGTAGTCCGCTGGCTGGTGACCGGGGCCGGCGGAATGCTCGGGCGGGACGTGTGCGCCCGGCTCGCCCGGCTGGACGGTGCGGAAGCCACCGGGCTGCTCCGGCGCGATCTCGACATCACCCAGGCCCGCGCCGTCCGCACCGCGTTGCGCACACACCGGCCCGACGTGGTGGTGAACTGCGCCGCATGGACCGCCGTGGACGACGCCGAGACCCACGAGGACGCCGCCGCCCGCGTCAACGGCGACGGGCCACGCCATCTCGCCGCGGCCTGCGCCCAGTCCGGTACCCGGCTGCTCCACCTCTCCACGAACTACGTCTTCTCCGGCGACCTGGAAGGCTCCCGTGCCGAGGACGACCGCCCCGGCCCCCGGACCGCCTACGGGCGCACCAAGCTCGCCGGGGAGCAGGCGGTGCTGGCGGGTCTGCCGGGCACCGGCTATGTCGTCCGCACCGCCTGGCTCTACGGCGCGGGTGGCCGCAACTTCGTCCGCACCATGATCCGGCTGGAGCGCGAGCGCGACCACGTCGAGGTCGTGGACGACCAGCGGGGCCAGCCCACCTGGACCGCCGACCTCGCCGACCTGCTCGTACGGCTCGGTCTCGGCGCCCTGCGCGGCACGGCGCCGGCCGGCGTCTACCACGGCACCAGCCGCGGCGCGACCACGTGGCACGGCCTGGCCCAGGAGACGTTCCGTCTGCTGGGCGCGGACCCGGGGCGCGTGGGGGGCACCACCAGCCTGGCACTGGCCCGCCCCGCCCCCCGGCCCGCCCATGGCGTCCTGAGCCACGCCGCTTGGCGGGCCGCCAGGATCGAGCCGATCCGGCAATGGAGAGCCGCACTCGCCGAGGCGTTCCCCGCCCTGCTCGCCGTCGAGCGGCAGCGGCCGCCGGGCACCGGCCCGCCGGCTCACTGCCGTTCTGACCGGGGCGCCGGCTGAGCCAGGCGTCGTTCGTAGTGAGCCAGACACCGGTCGAAGGACGGCAGCAGTCCGGCCCGTTCCGCCTCGGCCAGCGACGGGGCTCCCGCGTCCTTCTCGGACAGGACCGGGTCCAGCCCGGCCGGCCAGTCGATGCCCAGTTCGGGATCGAGCGGATCAATGCCGTGCTCGCGCCCCGGTGCGTACCCCTCGGAGCACAGATACACCACGGTCGCGTCGTCGGACAGCGCCATGAAGGCGTGGCCCAGTCCCTCCGCGACGTAGACGGCACACCGGGTCCGGTCGTCGAGCCGCTGTGCCACCCAGCGCCGGTACGTCGGCGAACCCGGCCGGATGTCCACCACCACGTCCAGCACCGCCCCCCGCACACAGGTGACGAACTTCCCCTGGCCCGGCGGCACATCGGCGAAGTGCACCCCGCGCAGCACCCCGCGCGCCGACACCGAGCAGTTGGCCTGGAGAACCCTCAGGTCATGGCCGGTGCACTCACGGAACCGTTCCGCGCGGAACCACTCGTGGAAGGTCCCGCGCCGATCCCCGAAGACCTTCGGCTCAGTGATCCACGCCCCCGCGATGTCCAGTGCCCGCACCTGACACTCCTTCACTCCGCGCCCTCACGGCCGGTTGCGGAACCTGACGCTCCGCTCTCCGGTCAACCACCTTGCCACGCACCCGGCCGGGCCACCGAGCACTCCGCCTGGCGTGGCGGGCAGGCCTCGGCCTTTCGACGGGGACGGAACCGAGGTGGTCCCTGAACGGCCGTTTCCCTCGACGGTTCACCATGTGCCGTCGCCGCGCAGTACGGCGTCGGCGCCGCCGTCGATGAAGACGACCTGGCCGGTGACCAGTTCGTTCTCGGGAGAGGTGAGCCAGGTCAGGAGGGGGGCGATCTGTGCCGGCTGGGCGTGGCCGTGGAGCGGCATGGGGACGGCCGCGTCGACGACCTTGCGCATTTCGGGGCTGGCCAGCATGGGTTCGGTCATAGGGGTGACGACGGTTCCGGGGGCGATGGCGTTGAGGGGGATACCGGCGCCCGCCCAGTCTGCGGTCACGGCGGTGCGGCGTATCCATCGGGCGATGGCGGCCTTGGTCGAGCCGTAGATCGCATAGCCCTCTCCCCGGTCGGCCGCTGCCTGGGCGGCGGCCAGCGCCGCTTCCTCGTCACCGGCGAGTGCCGCGTCGGCGATGGCCGTGTGGTGAGGGTGGATGGAGGCGACCGAGGCGATGACGACCGCGCGCGGGTGGGTACCGGCGGCCAGCAGGGGGCGCAGCCCTTCCAAGGTGGCGACCGCGCCGAAGTAATTGACGCTGACGGCGCGCGGTGCGAAACCGGCGAGGCCGGCGCCCGCGATCACGGCGTCGAGCCGCCCACCGCTCAGCTCGCCTGTGCGCTGGACCAGGTGGGACCGGCCCTCGGGGGTGGCGAGGTCCGCGACGATGTCGGCGTCCTGGAGATCGGCGCCGATCACCGTGTGCCCCTGCTCCTCGAGCCGGGTGGCGGTGGCCTTGCCGATGCCGGAGGCGGCTCCGGTGATGAGGTAAGTGCGGGACATGGTCCACTCCTTCGCTGGCGCTGTACGTCCACCGGTCACTGATCACCGCGAGCCGGCAGTTGTGCGTACGTCGCCGTTCGCCGCGCGGCCTCTACGGGGGCGCGGGCATGGAGGGACGGCGCGGCAGCACGGTCGCAGCGGACGGATCGACCACTGACCGATCGGCTCCTGATCAGTCGTTGATCAACATACGCTTTTCTGGCATGGCGTGCCAATAATTCTCTGTGAGAATGAAGCCCGAGGTGAAGCACGGCAAGGAGCACGCAATGGCGGCAGCGCGGGGCCGTCCGTCCCTGACGGAACATCGGCGCCTTCGGACACGGCTGGAGATTGCCGAGGCCGCGGCGGCGCTGTTCGCCGACCGCGGGTATGACACGACGACGGTCGAGGACATCGCCTCGGCCGCGGGCATCTCCCTGCGCACCTTCTACCGCTACTGCCCGGCGAAGGAGGACGCCCTCACCCCCCTCTTCGCCTCCAGCGTCGGCCAACTCGTGGACGCCCTCGCGGAACATCCGGTCGAAGAGCCGCTCAGCGCGGCCATCGAGGCGTCCTTCGGGACGGCGACCGCCGAGCGACGCCTGGAGGACGCCGCCCGGGCCCGTCGACTGGTCCGCGTCTTGGGGACCGTCCCCGTCCTGAAGATGCGCTGGCTCGCGGTGGGGCGGGAGATGCAGGAACGGCTCGCGCCCGCGCTGGCGGCTCGTACGGGTGCTTCTGCCGACAGTCTCGAAGTGCGTCTGCTGACCACCGCGGTGCTGGATGCGTTCACCATCACGATGGAGCACTGGGCTTGGCAGGACGAGCCGGAGGAACTCGTCGGCCTGATGCGCCGCGCGCTGAAGTTTCTGCGGATCGACGAGCTCCCGGTGAAGCGCGAGCCACCCGTCGGCAAGTAGTCAGCCCGTCCAGTAAGGGCTGTCCCGCGGCTGCTGGTCGCGGGTGAGGTGATCGCGCCGTGTCTGGTGTGATCGCGGCGCTCAAGCCGTCCTGGACAGCCCCGTTCACCGGGCTGAGCCCGCGTCAGTTCGTGCGGGTCCGATGCAGGCCGCCGGCCGCGTGATCGACCGCCTCGGGCCACCTGAAGGGCGACGGCATTCACGCCGGCTGCCCCCGGTCTCGCCGGCTCGGAGGACGCTCAGTCGAGACAGAACTCGTTGCCCTCGATGTCCTGCATCAGGATGCACGACTCGTTCTCGTCATCGGCAAGCAGCGTTCGCACGTGTACCGCCCCGAGCGCGACCAGCCGTGCGCATTCGGCCTCCAGCGTGGCGAGGCGCTCGTCACCGACGAGTCCGGTGCCGGCCCGCACGTCGAGATGCACCCGATTCTTGACGATCTTCCCCTCGGGAACGCGCTGGAAGAGCAGGCGCGGGCCCACACCCGAGGGATCACTGCAGGCGAAGTAGACGACCTGGTCCTCCGGCGGCAGCGAGCGGTGGTAGTCCTCCCAAGTGGCAAATCCCTTCGGGACCGGCGGTACGACGTACCCCAGCACCTCGCACCAAAAACCGGCGAGGCGCGCAGGTTCCGCGCAGTCGAAGGTGACTTGGAACTGCTTGATCGATGACATCGGCGCACCATAGCAGGGGGACTCTGTTGCTCATCTCCCGGCAGGGATCCGCATGTTGTCGGACAGCAGCCCCTCATCGCGAAATGCGCACCTTGCGTAGCTGTGTGTCACCAGCCTTGTCTTTTGCCGGCACGCCCTGCCGCCGCGTGCTCCGCGCAGAGGGAAGGGCTCGGCTCGGAGTCCGATCGGGGACTTGGTCACCTCGGTGAGCCGATGGCCTTCTCGCGGCCCATCAGGAGCGGGCTGGACTGTGCCAATGGCCCAGTGATTCCGGCTCCTGTTGAGCCAGAAGCGCCCTGGATGCTGTGATGTACCCGTCGATGGCGCTGCGGATTCCGCGGCGCCTTTTTCATGCGGGAACACAGAAGGGGCGGGAATCTGTGCTGAAGAGGGTCTTCGTGGCTCCGGATGCCGGACGGCTGCGGCTGCGCAGCGCCGTTCGCGCCGTCCTCGGCGTCGGACTGGCGGTGGCACTGTGCGGCCTTGCCGGGCATTCGCTCGTCGCGGCCATCACCGGTGGGCTCGCCGCGCTCCTCGCCCTCTTCACCGTCACCGACTCAACGGTCCGCGGGCAGGTGGTGAGCACCGCGCTGTTGCCCGTGATCGGCTTCCCGGTGCTTGCCCTCGCGGCGGTGTTGCACGACCAGCCTGTGGCGCGGGACCTGGCGTTCATCGCGATTGTGGGGGCCGGCGTGTACGCGCGCCGATGGGGCCCGCGCGGTCACGCCCTCGGTGTCTTCGCGTTCATGACCTTCTTCGCGACGCAATTCCTGCACACGGTGCCGCGCCAGCTGCCCGAGCTGTACGCCGCCGTGCTCCTGTCCTTGCTCGCCTCCTCCGCCGTGCGCTTCGGCCTGTGGTGCTACGAGCGACGGATCGCCCCGGCCGTGGTGCCCGCCCCGCCCGGCGGCTCGGGCCTTGGCCGTGCGACCACCCGCCAGGCGGTCCAGGCGATGGCCGGCGCTGCCTTCGCTCTGCTGGCGGGACAGCTGCTGTCCGAGCAGCGCTGGTACTGGGCTGTGGGCGCCACGTGGTGGGTCTTCGTGAACACGGCCTCGCGAGGCGAGACTCTCGTGCGCAGCTTCCGCCGGCTGCTCGGTACCGTGATCGGGATCGCTGTCGGAGCGGTCGTTGTCACCCCGCTGCACGGAGCGGCGCTGCCCAGTGCCGTCCTTGTCGCGGTGTGTGTCTTCGGGATCTTCTACACGGCCGCGGTCTCGTACACCTGGATGATGCTCTCGGTGACGGTGATGGCCGGGCTGCTCTACGGCCTTTTGGGGGTGCTGGACCCCGGTCTGCTGGCCTTGCGCGTGGCAGAGACCGGTGTCGGGGCGCTCGGAGCCGTGCTGGCGGTGCTCGTCGTCCTGCCCATCACCACCCACGCCACCACCGACGCCTGGATCGAACGCGCCTTGCGTTGCGTGCACGCATGCACTGCCGAGGCCACCGCGCGCCTCGCGGGTGAGGAGACCGCTGACCCCGCCCCGCGCGTCGCTGAGCTGGAGCTGCTGCTCGGCCGGGTGCGCCTTTCGCTTGCCCCGCTGCTGCATCCGCTCAACCCGCTGCGCCACCGCAAGGCCCGCGCCCGCCAGGTGATGACGTACCTGGACGACTGCGCCGCCCAGGTCAGGGGCCTGGCCGAGGTCGCCGCCGACCCGGCCGCCTCGCACGACGCCCGGCTGACGGCAGCCTGCCAGCGGGTCGAGACCGTGGTGGGTGCCCTGTTCGCACCCGGTGCCGAGCCCGGCGTCACGTCCGCCGCGCCCGCCGCTGCCCCGCACCACCACCCGGGCGCCGAACGCGCCCTGGCGCATCTGCACGGCCTGGAGTCCGCGCTCACCGCCCTCGCCCAGCCCGTCCGCAGCTCCCCGCGCGCCCCGTTCGCGGCCTCCTGAGACCGCGTCCGCGGCGGCCCGGCGGCGGGTGCCGGCCATCCGCAGAGGCGCCGCGCCATTGCCTGTTAGCGTCGCCCCCGGTACCTCTGACGGACAGGCACCCGGCGACGGGCGGACGAAGGGCGGGACCCATGGGGACGACGGACGGCGGCCGGCACGCGTACATCGGATCCTTCACGACGGCGGGCGGCCCCGGGATCACCACGGCGGCCGTGGACCCGGCGACCGGCGCGCTCCGCCCGCTGCACTCCACCGACGCCGTACCCAACCCCTCCTACCTCGCCCCGAGCCCCGACGGACGGCACCTCTACGCGGTCAGCGAGCTGCCCGACGGCGCGGCGGCGGCCTTCGCCCTCACCCCGCAGGGGCCCGCACCGCTCGGCCCCGCCGTCCCGGTGGGCGGCGCCGATCCCACCCACCTCTCCCTGGCGGCGGGCCGTCTCTTCACCGCCAACTACAGCTCCGGCAGCGTCAGTTCGCTCCCCGTACGGGCCGACGAAACCCTCGGCGGGCCCGCCGCCGTCCTTCCCCACCAGGGCAGCGGCCCGCAGACCGACCGCCAGGAAGGCCCGCATGCGCATGCCGTCCTGCCCGACCCCGGCGGCCGCTGGCTGCTCAGCGTGGACCTCGGTACGGACTCGGTACGGGTGTGCGCCGTCGACGGCGGCGACGGGACGCTGACCGTTCACGCAGAGGTGCCGCTGCGCCCCGGCAGTGGACCGCGCCATCTCGCCTTCCATCCGCGCGGCGACCACGCCTACGTCATCAATGAACTCGACCCCACGGTCACGCTCTGCCGGTGGGACGCCGGCCGGGGCACCCTCACCCCCCTGGGCGAGACCCCACTGCTCCCCGAGGGGGTTGCCACGGACGGCACCTTCCCCTCCGAACTGGTCGTCTCCCCGGACGGCCGGTTCGCCTGGGCCGCCAACCGGGGTCACGACAGCATCTCCGTACTCGCACTCGGTCCTTCGGGGGACACCGCTACCCTCCGCACGACCGTCCCCTGCGGCGGACACTGGCCCCGCGACCTGGCACTCCACCCCACCGGACGTCACCTCTACGCCGCCAACGAGCGCTCCGGCGACATCACGTGGTTCACCCTCGACCCCCGCACGGGCATCCCCGCCCGGGCCGGCTCCGTCGACGCCCCGGCGGCCTCCTGTGTGGTGTTCGTCTGACGGACGTTCAGCCGTTGGGGAACCGTCGGCCCTTGGGAAACTGCCAGCCGTTGGGGAACTGCCCGCCGAAATACACCTGGGTCTCGGTGATCCGGCCTTCCCGGACCGTCAGCACCTCGACGTTGCGATGGCGTTCGCCGGTCTTGAGCTCGTACGCGTACCGGACGAAGACCTGGTCGTCCCCGGCGGGCACGGCGTCGAGGATCTCCTGGGAGCGGAGCCGGTGAGCCGTCGGGAAGCAGCGCTCGAAGAACGCGGCCTTGCCGATGTGGTCGTCCAGCGGACTGGTGAAGACGAACTCCTCGGCCGGCAGCCGGTCCATGGTCTCGCGGTCCTGAGCCAGATAGCTGGCGAAACAGGCGCGGACGACATCGGCGTGCGACATGGCGCTGCCTCCCGGAGCGGCCCCGCGGACGGCGGGGGAGGGATTCCCGGGATCCTCACCGTAGCCGCCGGACGGCCGGCAGAAGCCCTGACGGGGCCGCTCGCGGGCGCGCGGCGACACGGGCACCCACACCGCGTCCGGCGTCGCCCCAGGGCGCCTGACGGGCATCTGCGCCGGTCGGAGCGCCGACCGACCCCGGACACGGCGAAGGGCCGCCCTCGCGCACTGCGCGCGGGCGGCCCCTCCACGGTCCGTCCTGAGGGAGTCCCGGGGCTCTAGCGGGCGACCGGTGCCCCCTGCTGCAGGGTGATGCCCACCGCTGCCGCGTAGTTCGACAGCACCAGCCGGCCCACCGCGCCGTACGCGCCGAGCGCTTCCGCCGAGGCGCACTCCGCCTCCGCCGCGGCCGCCCCCAGAAGGCCGTCGGCGAGCTCGGGGCCGATCAGGTACGGGGCCAGGGCCAGCTGCTGCGAGCCGGAGCCGCGCAGCTGCTCGGCCGTGCGGGCGATGGCGCCCTCCTCGTCCAGACCGGCGGCCAGCACCGGCACGGCCAGCCGCGCCGAGAGCAGCATGCCGGTGATCCCGGCGGCCTGTACGGCCTCGTCGCCGCCCACGGTGGCCAGGATGATGCCGTCCGCCGCGGTGGCGACCGTGAACAGACGGGCACGGTCGGCGCGCGCCAGACCGGCCTCGGAGAGCCGGACGTGCAGCGCCTCGGCGAGCAGCGGGTGCGGGCCGAGGACATCGGTCAGGTCCGCGCCGGAACCGCTGTTCATGATGGCCTGGCGTATCCGGCGCAGCAGGGAGCTGTCCGGACCGGCCAGCAGCGGCACGACCACCGCGGCGGGCTGGTCGGCCGGCCCGTCGTGGCCGATCCGCTCCTTCTGCTCGGCGCCGGCCTGGGCCAGGACGGCCTCCAGCGACGGGAACTCGTCATCGCCGCCGTCGAGATAGCCGATCCGGGCGTCGAGGCCGGGCAGCTCCGAGCGGGCGATGCTGGAGACCTCTTCCGCCAGGCTGCGGGAGGCGGCGGTGGGGGGGGCCGGGCACGGCGAGCACCAGGGCGGGTGCGCCCTCGGGTGCGGCGAGCGGCTCGGGCTTGCGGTGGCGGCCGGTCTGGCGGCGCGGCATGCGTACGGGCAGGCCGGGTGCGGCCCCCGGGCTCGGGGATTCGGCGTCAAAATAGGGCGAGCCAGGTGCGGGCCCAGTGGGGGAACTCATGGCGCCGCATGCTAACGCCTCGGACCACTCCCGCGCCGAGGGAGGGTTCGCTGCCGAGGTATCCGTCCCGATTTATCCCGCGCGTCACGGAGGTGCGATCGCCCCGATCACCCCACAGGGGGTGTGATCTGCAACAACTTCGGGTCGGCGGGCAATTTCAGGCGGCCTTCCGGCAGCGCCGCGGCGATGGCCAGCGCCCCGTCGAGGGGGCTTCCGGCGGCCGTCTCCCGGCGCGCGTGCGGCAGTCGTACGGCGAGCGCCGCGCGCACCGGGGCCAGCAGTGGTTCGCCCATCCGGAACAGACCGCCGGTGAGCGCCACCGTGGGGCGGCCGCCGGACGGGCAGACCGCGGCCGCGGCGTCGGCGATATGGCGCGCGGCGTCGACCAGGATGCCGGCGGCCACCGGGTCGCCGTCGGCGGCGCAACGGCCCACCTCGGGTGCGAAAGAGGCCAGTACGGCGGGACGGTCGGGGCGCGGATAGAGCGCACCGGGCAGCTCGCCGGCGGGCCCGAACTGCGCCTGTGCGCACGCCAGTAGCGGGTGCGAACCGCCGGGCCGCCCGTCGTACGCGCGCATCGCGGCCTCCAGCCCGGCGCGGCCGATCCATGCGCCGGAACCGCAGTCGCCCAGCAGATGGCCCCAGCCGTCGGCGCGGCGCCAGCCGCCCGCCGCCGTCAGGTCCGTGCCCATGGCGATCAGGCCGGTGCCCGCGGCGACCACGGCGCCCGGCCGCTGGCCCAGCGCTCCCGCGTACGCGGTGACGGCATCGGCCGCCAGCGCCAGGCGGACCGGCCCGAAGGCGGCGGTCAGGGCGGCGGGCAGCCGGGCGCGCAGATCGTCGCCGAGGGTGGCCATCCCGGCGGCGCCGATGCAGACGGCGACGAGCCCGTTCGCACCCGCCCGGCTCAGCAACTCCTCGGCGGCGGGCAGCAGTTGGGACAGTAGATGCGCCGCGTCGATCCCGGCGGGGCCGGTGCGGACCGGCTCCTGCGAGCTGCACGTGGCGAGCGGCCGGGGGGCGTGGCCGCCGTCCGCGCGGGCGAGGGCGATCCGCAGCCTCGAGCCGCCCGAGTCGGCCCCCAGGACGAACGCGCCGCGGCCGGCCGGCTCAGCCAAGGCCGCGGGCGTCCTGCTTGAGGGCGGTGTCGACGGTCAGGGCCGCGGCGACGACCAGGCTCAGCAGCGGATCGGGGAGCGGGCGGTGGACCTGAAGGACGTAGTTGTCCGCGGTGGTGAACATCGTCCTGGCGAGGCCTTCCCAGGTCTTGGTGATCCGGGCGACCTCGGTGTCCGTGTGGTCCGCGATCGCGAAGTTCCAGGCGCGCCAGTTCTCCGCCTTGATGGCGCCGATGCACCGGCCGTTGGCCGTCATCGAGAAGTTGATCTTCCCGATGGCGTTCTGCTGCACGATCTCGCCGACCGGCTGCCCGTCCGGCCGCGCCACCAGCACCTTGGACCTGAGGATCTTCGCGGGCCGGGTCAGCACCAGCTGCGGCTGCCCGTCGGCATCGCGGATCTCCAGCTTGTGGGTCATGTACTGATCCAGGCTGGAGACGACCCGCAGCACCTTCTTGGCGGCGCTCTGGCCGACCTGGACGACCGTGCCGAGGGAGTTGCCGTGCTGGTCGAAGACGCCGTACTCGTTGGTGACCTCGATCAGCCGGGCTTTCTGGTTCACGACGAGCACCGGCTCGGTGAACAGGGTGCCGCCGCCTGGCCCGGCGGGCGGCTGCTGGGGTGCCGGCTGCCCGGAAGCCTGCTTCCGGAGCGAGGGCGACTGCGCGGGCCCGTCCAGCCGGGCGTGATCAGGCGCGGGGTGCTGCGGCGCCGCCTGCGGCCGGTCCTGGGCCGGTGCCTGCGCGGACTGCAGCGTCTGCTCTCCGGGATGGGTGTGTTCGGTCCACCGTGAGCCGTCCCACCAGCGCAATTGCCGGGGGATTCCCTGCGGGTCGGCATACCAGCCCGCAGGGATGTTCGCGTGGGTCATGCGGGCACACTAGCGCCCGGCAGGTCCGGCGCCCGGCATCACGGCAGGCGCCAGTCCACGGGCTGCGCCCCCTGCCGCGCCAGCAGATCGTTCACCCGGCTGAAGGGCCGCGAGCCGAAGAAGCCGCGGTCGGCGGACATGGGGGAGGGGTGCGCCGATTCGACGGCCGGCACGCTGCCGAGCAGCGGCCGCAGATTGCGCGCATCGCGTCCCCACAGCACCGCCACCAGCGGGCCGCCGCGCTCCACCAGCGCGCGGATGGCCTGCTCGGTGATCGCCTCCCAGCCCTTGCCGCGGTGGGCGGCGGGCTTGCGGGGCGCCGTGGTCAGGGCTCTGTTCAGCAGCAGCACGCCCTGCTCGGTCCAGGGTGTGAGGTCGCCGTTGGACGGCCGCGGCAGTCCGAGATCGGAGTGCAGCTCGCGGAAGATGTTCTCCAGGCTTCCCGGCAGCGGGCGGACGTCCGGCGCCACGGAGAAGCTCAGCCCGACCGCATGCCCCGGGGTGGGGTAGGGGTCCTGTCCGACGAGGAGCACCCGCACCTGGTCGAAGGGCTGCTGGAAGGCGCGCAGCACATTGTTCCCGGCCGGGAGGTACGTCCGTCCGGCGGCGATCTCCGCCCGGAGGAAGTCGCCCATCGCGGCGATCTGTCCGGCGACGGGCTCAAGTGCCTTGGCCCAGCCCGGTTCAACGATGTCATGAAGAGGTCGTGCAGCCACGCGATCACCCTACTGGCCCCGTACCGCCTCCCTTCAATCCATGGCCCCGACTCATCCGCCCCGCACCGTCGCTCATCCCACGGCGGCCGCCCGTACACACAGCACATCCGGCAGATGGGAGGCGAGCAGCCGCCAGCTGTCGCCGTCGTCATCGGAGGCGTACACCTCGCCGTTGCGGTTGCCGAAATAGACGCCCGCGGGATCGGTGTCGTCCACCGTGAGCGCATCCCTGAGCACCGTGCCGTAGTGGTCCTCCTCGGGCAGCCCGGCGCTCAGGGGCTCCCAGCTGCCGCCGGCGTCGGAGGTGCGGTAGACCCGGCAGCGGTGCTCGGCCGGCACCCGGTCGATGTCCGCGGTGATGGGGAAGAGATAGGCGACATCGCCGCGGCGCGGATGCGCGGCCACCGCGAAGCCGAAGTCGGAGGGCAGGCCGCCGCCGATGTCCGTCCAGGCGGCGCCCGCGTCATCGCTGCGGTAGACGCCCCAGTGGTTCTGGAGGTACAGCCGGTCGCGGTTCTCCGGGTCCTGCGCGATCTTGTGGACGCACTGGCCGAACTCGGGGTGCTGGTCCGGCAGGAAGACCGCCTTGACGCCGTGGTTCGACGGCGCCCAGCTCGCACCGCCGTCGAGGGTGCGGAACACCCCGGCCGCCGAGACCGCCACCGTCACCGCGTCGACATCCCGCGGGTCGGTGATCACCGTATGGACGGCCAGCCCGCCGCCGCCCGGCACCCACTGCTCTCTGCTCGGGTGGTCCCACAGCGGCCGGACCAGCTCGAACGTCTCGCCCCGGTCGGCCGACCGGAACAGTCCGCCGGGCTCGGTGCCCGCGTACACCACCTCGGGGGCGGCGGGGCCCGCCGGATGCAGCTGCCACACCCGCTCCAGCGAAGTCCCGGTGTACTGCGGGTACTTGACCGCCGGGCGGGCGGGCTCGCGCCAGGTCGCGCCGAGGTCGTCGGAGTGGAAGACCGACGGGCCCCAGTGGGCGCTGTCGGCTCCGGCGAGCAGTCTGGGGGCCGGGCCGCGGGTGTCGATCCCGAGGGAGTAGACCGCCTGCGCGGCGAAGTGCGGGCCGCTCAATTCCCACTCGCCGCGCCGCCGTCGGCCGATGAAGAGCCCTTTGCGGGTGCCCACCGCGAGGAGTACGTCAGTCATGCCGGACACGTCCGAACACCTCCGAAACGCCGTTGTCCCAGGTAGTGGTCAGTGTGCACCCGACCACTGACAGCGGCGCTCCGGAGCGTGTCCGCGCAGGTCAGACGGCCCAGTGGTACTGCTGCGGAGTCGCCGCCGCACCGCCCAGCTCGCGGGCCGCGTGGCGGACGAAGGACGGGTTGCGCAGCAGCTCGCGGCCGAGCAGCACCACATCCGCCTGACCGTCCGCGACGACCTTCTCGGCCTGCCGGGCTTCGGTGATCAGCCCCACGGCGCCGACCGGCAGCCCGGTCTCCCGCTTCACCCGCTCCGCGAACGGCACCTGGTACCCCGGACCGCTCGCGATCCGGGCCCGCGGCGCATTGCCGCCCGTGGAGGTGTCCAGCAGATCCACCCCGTGCGCCAGCAGATCGGCGGCGAAGCGCACCGTGTCGTCGGCGGTCCAGCCCTCGCGCTCGTCGTCCTCGTTCTCGCTCAGCCAGTCGGTCGCCGAGATACGGAACAGCACCGGAAGCTCCTCGGGCCATACGGCGCGCACCGCGTCCACGACCTCCAGTGCGAACCGGGTCCGGTTCTCGTACGAGCCGCCGTACTCGTCGGTGCGGTGGTTGGTGTGCGGCGAGAGGAACTGGCCGATCAGATAGCCGTGCGCACCGTGCACCTCGACGACCTGGAAGCCGGCGTCCAGCGCCCGCCGCGCGGCGTCCGCGAACTGCCCCACGATCTCCCGTATGCCTTCGGCGCTGAGCTCGTCGGGAGCCGGGTGCCCCTCGTCGAACGGGAGCGGGCTCGGCGCCACCGTGGGCCAGCCGCCGTCCGCGTCCGTCAGCGGGGCGCCGTCGCGCCACGGGGCGTCGGTGGATGCCTTGCGGCCGGCGTGGGCGAGCTGGATACCGGGGACGGTGCCGTGCTCCTTGAGGAATCCGGTGATCCGGCGCAGCGCCGCCACCTGGCGGTCGTTCCAGATCCCCAGGTCGTACGGGCTGATCCGGCCCTCCGGGGCGACGGCCGTCGCCTCGGTCAGGATCAGGCCGGTGCCGCCGGCCGCCCGCGCCGCGTAGTGGGCGAAGTGCCAGTCGGTGGCGACGCCCGCGTCGGGCCCGGTGGCCGCGGCGGAGTACTGGCACATCGGTGCCATCCAGAGGCGGTTGGCGATGGTCAGGGACCGCAGGGTGATGGGCTGGAACAGCGTGCTCACGGCAATCTCCAGGTCGGTTCGGGCTTGCCTCGGCGGGTGCTTCGGCTCGGCGCGTTCGTACGATAATCGTCGTAGTACGGCAGATGTCAAACTACGATGGTGCTCGTACAATGGACGGGCCGGACCAACCCGGCGAGCCGATGCACCGCACCCCAGGAGCCGCCATGACGACCGGTACGACGTCCCCCACGGCCTCCGGGGGCGCTCCGTCCGGCTCGCGGTCGCTGGCCCACCCGGCCCGCGAGGACATCCGGCTCGAAGGCGTCCTGCACGCCCTCGCCGACCCGATGCGGCTACGGATCGTCTGCGCGTTGGCCGCCGCCGAAGGCGAGCTGACCTGTGCCGACGTCGAGCTGCCGGTCAGCAAGTCGACCTGTACGCACCACTACCGGGTGCTGCGCGAACACGGCGTCATCCAGCAGGTCTACCGGGGCACCGCCAAGATGAACGGGCTGCGCCGGGCCGACCTGGACACCCTGTTCCCCGGCCTGATCGACGGTGTGCTGCGCGCGGCGGACCTCCAGGCCGGTCGCCTCGGGGACGGCTGATCCGCCCTTCTCCCGTACCGGCACGCCTGCCCGGCCGGGCTCACCCGGACGTCCGCGCGGCGTCCAACAGCCTTTCCCAGTCCGGCAGTTTGACGGTCCCGCGGCCCAGCCGGCGGCCCCACTCCGCCTCCGCCGCCTCGATGGCCAGCCACCCCGTCCAGGGCACCGGCGTCTGACCCGCCCGCCGCAGCGCCGCCACCGGGTCGTCCACGAGGTCGCGGCCCGCCAGCCGGGCGGCATCCTCCAGCAGCGACGCCGTGGTCTCCTTCGCGCACGGCCGGTTGGTGCCGATCACCCCGGTGGGGCCGCGCTTGATCCAGCCCGCCACATAGACGCCGGGGCACGGCACACCGTCCCGCAGCACCCGCCCCGCCAGATGCGGCACCGTCCCGCGCGCCTCGTCGAACGGCAGCCCCGGCTGCGGCGTGCCCCGGTAGCCGACCGAACGCAGCACCAACTGCCCCGCGATGTCCTCGTACTCACCGGTCCCGGTGACCCCGCCGCGCCCGTCCGGCGCCGTCCGCTCGAACCGGACCGCCCGGACCCCGGTGGCCGCGTCCCCCGCCACCTCGACCGGCCGCAGGAAGAACCGCAGATGAATCCGCCGTCCCGGCCCCGCCCCGGCCGCCTTCTCCACCGGGCGCTCCGCCCAGCCGCGCAGCACCTCGACATTGCGCCGACCCACGGCCGGCAGGCCGCCCGGATCGCGGTACGCCGGGTCCAGCGCCAGTTCCTCGGGCCGTACGAGCACCTCCGTGCCCGGCAGGGACCCCAGCTCCCGGAGCTCCTTGGTGGTGAACTTGGCCTGCGAGGGCCCCCGTCGGCCCACCATCCAGACATCCTCGACGCGGCTGTCGGCCAGCGCGCCGAGCGCCCCCTGGGGCATGTCGGTGGTGGCGAGCTCCGCGGCGCCGCGGGCCAGGATCCGGGCCACATCGACGGCCACGTTGCCCACGCCGATCACGATCGCGGAGCGCGCGCCCAGGGTGAAGCGGGCGGTCGCGGCGTCCGGATGCGCGCTGTACCAGGCGACGAAATCGGTCGCGGAATGGCTGCCGGGGAGGCCCTCACCGGGGATGCCGAGATGGCGGTCCGTGGCGGCGCCCACGCAGAACACCACCGCGTGGAACATCTCCTGCAGCTCCGGCAGCCCCACCCCCGGGGCGCCCGCCTCCACATTCCCCAGGAAGTGCACCCGGGGGTGCTCCAGCACCGTCCGCAGATTGCCCTGCAGCGACTTGATCTTCTCGTGGTCCGGCGCGACGCCGTAACGGACCAGGCCGTACGGGCACGGCAGCCGGTCCAGGACGTAGACCTCGATGTCCGGCACGGCCTGCTGTTCGACCAGGGACTGTGCGGTGTACACACCGCTCGGTCCCGATCCGATGACTGCGACACGAAGCACGGGTGGCCCCTTCCGCGGAGTACCCCCAGGATTGCACCGACGGGCCCGCGGCGGGAGATGCGCTATCGGGGTTGCTCCCGGGTGTGATGAGCGTGCCGCGCCCCTGGGGCCGATGAACAGGGAGCTACGTTTTCCCCTGTGTCGGGAAGTGACTTTTATACCGTTAATAGCCGATATAAAGCCCAGGACACGGCCGGAGAGTGGCCCGCCTGGGAGCTCCAGGGCTACGGCTCGGCCGCGCCCGCTCCCGAGCCCCTCGCCCCCGACGATCCGGAAGGGATCCTCGGGCTCGCGGACCTGCCGCCCCGCCTCGATCCGCTGGGCCCCTGGTTCAGCGCCCGGCTGACCTTCGCCGACGGAGCCCGGATCGACGTCCTCGTGGCGGTCTCCGACGACCGCCTCACCGTCGAGGACCTGCGCGCCGATCCGCCCCTGACCCTCGACGGCCTCGCCTCGCTGGCGCGCTGGATCGACGGCCCCCTGGACGACGCGTGCCGGCTGGCCACCGGGCGGCCGCGGAAGGAACGGCCGGCCCTCGAGCCGGAACCGGAACGGGAGCCGGGCCAGGAGGCGGGCCCGGGTGCCGGCCAGGACGAGCCGGAGGCCGGCTCGCCGGCGTTCCGGCCCGAGGCGGAGCCGGTCCCGGCGCGGTTCGCCCTCCGGAGCGACGGCGTGTGCTGCGGCACGGCGGACGACCCCCGGGACGACGACCGTACGGCCACCGCCCCGGCCGTCCCGGCGGCCGCCGCCCACGACCGCGCCCCGAAGTCCACGGAACCCGGCACATCCGCGGAGCCCGGCCCCTCCGGCGATTCCGGCGCCCCGGCCGAACCTGCCGCGCGCCCCGCTGCCGCCCCGCCCGTCACCCTCACCCGCTCGCGCACCACCGAACGCCGCAAGCTCGCCGCCGATGCCTACCGCGCGGCACAGCGAAACGGCCAGGACCCGGTCCTGGCCGTCATGAACGCCACCGGACGCAACCGCCGCAGATCACTGCGCCTGATCGCCGGTGCCCGCGACGAAGGATTCCTGACACCCCGCCACAACAAGCGCTGAGCGGGCCGGTGCACGGGGCGGGTCGCCCGCGAGACCGGCGCCCGGCCGGTCACTTCCGCGCCCGCTCCGGCCGTCCGGGGACCCCCGCCCGCGCCCCGCCCGGCGGCCGCTCCTGCGGCGGCACCCCCAGCTCCCACGCCAGCCCGTAGCGCTGGAACAGCTCGGCGCGCATCACGGCCCGCGAGATCGGCGCCCCCGGCAGCAGTATCGGCACCACCGACCCCATCAACTGCGCCCGTAGCAACGGATAGTCGGCGTCGGGATCCGGCGATCCGTACGCGACGACCACACCCCGCAGCAATTGCGCCAGCCGCTGCTGCTCCGGGCACTGGATAAAGCCCTCGGCCGTCAGAATTCCGGCCATATGCGTCCGCATCAGCAGCGGACGGTCGTGTGCCAGCCCCAGAACCGCGTCGATGGCACGTGCCAGCAGCTCAGGCCCCGCATCCGGCCCCTCCGGCCGCGGCTCGCGCTCCAGCGCCGCCTGCAGCGTCAGATGCATCAGCCGGTGCACGGCCGACTGCAGCAGCTGGCGTTTGCCGGGGAAGTAGTACGAGATCAGGCCGCGGGCAGCCCCCGCGCGCTCCGCGATGTCGCCGAGCGTCGTCGCCTCGAAGCCGCGCTCGCCCACCAGGTCGACGGTTGCCTGGAGCAGCCGCTCCCGCGAGCGCCGCCGCAACGCTTCATTGACCGATGCGCTCCGGGGGGACATGCTGTACTCCTGCGTTGACTGGCTCGGGGCCAGTATACTCGGCAGGGTCCGGATGTCTGCCGTGGTGAGCAGGGGATCCGGTCAAGCTGCCCGATTCGGGCGACGCGGGGGATCGTCCGAATCGGGCCACGGGGGCACGGCGGGCGGTGCGGTTGCCCGCCCGGGGGCACCGAGCCCGCTCCCCCCGAGCTAGTCGCCGACGAGGTCCCGCGACGAGGTGCACAGCGCCCAGATGACGAAGGCGTCGATCGCGATCACGACGATGGCCCACAGCGGGAAGTGCGGCAGCCAGATGAAGTTGGCGATCATGCTCAGGCCGGCCAGTGTCACACCGAGGATGCGGGCCCAGACCGCCCCCGTGAACAGCGCGACGCCGGCGAGCGCGACCAGGATGCCGAGGATGAGGTGCAGGATGCCCCAGCCGGTGAGGTTGAACGAGTAGACGTAGTGCGGGGTGTTGATGAAGACGGTGTCCTTGGCGATGGCGGAGGCGCCCTCGAAGATCGCCATGATGCCGCCGAAGATCATCAGGACCGCGGCGAATACGGTCCAGCCCTCGGCGGCCGGGTGTTCGGTGTGCCGGGGGACCTTGCCTGTAGGGGCTTCGCCTGCGTGAGTGGCCATGTCAGGCTCCTTTACGCGAGAGATGCCGCGCTCCGGGCGGGCCGACGCGGCCTCATCACCAGACTGACACGTCGTGTACCGGTCAGCATCCGCGAGGGCGCAGCGCAAGGTCAGGGCGCCGGACAGGGGACCGAGGCCGGCGAGCAGCGGCGAATCCCCGTCGGCACAAGGGGAATTCGTACGTGGTCAAACGGTTGAGGTGCGCGGTGCCGCAGGGGAATCGCGGTGCCGGCGGGGAATCAGGGCCGCTCCTCGTCCGGTGCGTGATCCTTCTCGTGGGCGGAGACCGCGATGATCTCCTGGCGGAAGAACGCGGGGCTGATCAGCCGGTACACCAGCATCAGCACGCCGCCGAGGACCAGTGAGCCCAGGCCGGTGACGAAGACGCCGCCGAGCTGCCAGTGCGGCGGGAAGGGCAGGGTCCACGAGGTGCTGCCGTAGTCGGGGGCGGCGTAGACCACACACGCGTCGACGAAGAAGTAGAGCAGCATCGCGCCGCCCAGGCCCGGCATGATCCCCCGGGTCCACAGCGCGCGCGGGCCGAGATGGAGCACCTTGCGGAAGTACCAGACACAGGCGAAGCCGGTGAGCCCGTAGTAGAAGGCAATCATCAGGCCGACCGATCCGATGGAGTCGGCCAGCAGGTTCTCGCTGACCCGGGACAGCAGCACGAAGAAGACGGCGGACGCCAGGCCCATGCCGACGGTGGACCACGTCGGGGTCAGGAAGCGCGGGTGGACACGGGCGAAATGCGCGGGCAGGGCCTTGAACGTGGCCATCGAGAGCGTGGTCCGGGCCGTGGGCAGGATCGTGGTCTGGGTCGATGCCGCGGCGGAGGTCAGCACCATGAGGATCAGCAGCTTGGTCAGCGCCTGGCCGCCCGCACCGCTGCCGAAGACCTCGTTGCCGAGGTTGGACAGCACATCCGAGGCGTTGTCCGGATTGGCCAGTCCGATACCGGTGCGTGCCACCCCGGCGAAGCTCAGTGCGGACGTGGCGACCAGGAGGTAGACGCAGAGCAGGATGACGGTGGAGGTGACCGCGGCGCGGCCCGGGGTGCGGGTGCGGTCCGCGGTCTCCTCGTTGACCGATACGCAGCTGTCCCAGCCCCAGTAGATGAACACCGTGGTGAGGATGCCCGTGGTGAAGGCATCGAGGGAGCGGAGCCGGGTGGGGTCGAACCACGACCAGGCGATGTGCAGCGAGGTGCCGGGCGCCGTGCCGGAGTAGACCTTCACCAGCGCGGTGACGGCGAGGACCAGCAGCATCACCACCTCGACGGTCAGCAGCACCTTCTGCAGGTTGGCCGAGACCTCGATGCCGATGTAGCAGATCCAGGTCATCAGGGCGATCCACACCACCCCGGCCACCATGGTCCACAGGGTGTTGTGCGCCAGCCCGGGGGCGCCGACGAGCTGGAATCCGTACTGCCCGGCGATCTGCGCCAGGTTCGCCATGACGATGATGTCCGCGGCGACGATGCCCCAGCCGCCCAGCCAGCCGGTATGCGGTCCGAACGCCCGCGAGGCCCAGGTGAAGGTGGTGCCGCAGTCCGGGTCGACCTGGTTGAGCCCCTTGTAGCCGTAGGCGATCAGGAACATGGGGACGAACGCCAGGATGATGACGACCGGCGACTGGAGGCCGACGACGGCGGCGATGACGCCGAGCGTGGCGGCCAGGCTGTAGGCGGGGGCGGTGGAGGCCAGGCCGATCACGGTACTGGAGAACAGTCCGAGTGCGCCGCCCCTGAGCCCCTTGTCCGCGACGAGTGAGGCCTGGCTGCCCGAGGGGCCGGAGGGGCCCTTGGGGGGCGGGGCGGCAGACGGCGTCATGGTTTCCTCCGCGCACAGAACAAGCGGCGCGTCAGGCCAGAATTCTCCTCCCTTCCCCAAGGGCTTTCAACACGAGGCAGCGGGCCCGGCGGGGGCGGGGGATCGGTGCGGCGGCCGACGGGGCCGGCGGCTCCGGGGCCATCGGCGCCTTGCACACCTCTTGACGGGGCATCACCAATGAGTAAAGTCTAGACCAATCGCCGTGCCGGCCGGCGGAAACACCCTCGCGTCATCCACCCCCCACTCAACGAGCGCGAAAGGGTTGACAGTTGACATGAACAGGAAGAGAAGGCTGGCCCTCGCCATCGGCGCCGGAATCGCACCGCTCCTCGTGGTGACCATGCCGGCCAGTCCGGCCAGTGCGCACGGCTATGTATCCACGCCGCCCAGCAGGCAGGCGCAGTGCGCCGCCGGCACCGTCGAATGCGGCCCGATCAAATGGGAGCCGCAGAGCGTCGAGGGCCCCAAGGGACTGGCCAGTTGCAGCGGAGGCAACAGCCAGTTCGCCGATCTCGACGACGACTCCAAGGGGTGGCAGGTCACCCCGGTCGGCAGCTCCCAGACCTTCAACTGGAAGCTGACGGCACGTCATTCCACCAGCACCTGGCAGTACTTCGTCGGCGGACGGAAGGTCGCCGAATTCGACGACGGTGGCGCCCAGCCGCCGGAGACGGTCTCGCACACGGTCAACTTCGGCGGGATCACCGGCAAGCAGAAGGTCCTCGCGGTCTGGAACATCGCCGATACCGCGAACGCCTTCTACGCCTGCATCGACGTCAACATCGGCGGCTAGCACCGCAGGTCCCCGGTCCCGCCTGCGGGGAGGTGCGCGGGCGCACGCCCGCGTCCCCCGCCCGCCCGTAGCGTCTCCTCGCAGGTGGAGCATGTCCGGTGGGACAGACGCACCCGTTACGATCGGCCCCATCATGGCCGTCGTCCGGGGCCGTTGCCGGGAGGAAGAGATGGGACTGTTCCGCCGAGGACCGAAGCGGGATTCCCGCGACCTCGCACGCGATGCCGAGTTCACCTTCTTCTCCGAGCGCGAGGGCGGCTTCTTCAGATCGCAGGTCCGGCAGGCGTTCGCCGAACACGGCCTGGAAGTCACCGCGTACGCAGGGGTGGTGGCCGATTCCGCGGGCCGCCAGTTCGGCCTCGGCAATCTCGCCGCCGTCTGCCACCGCGACCGGCGCGGCGAGCGCAGCTGGCCGGTGCTGATCCGCGACCACGTCGGCAAGGTGCTGCGCACCATGGACGGCCCGCAGCCGCTGGAGATCCTCTCCGAGGACGAGATCCGGGCCTGTCTCTATCCCCGTATCGTCGCCCAGGAGACGCTGCCCGCCTCGGACGCCTTCCGGTACGGCCGCGAGCACGCCGCAGGGCTGCGCGAGGTGCTCGCCCTCGATCTGCCCGAGGCGGTGCAGACGCTGAGCGAGGACTCGCTGGCCGACCTCGGGGACGTCGCGGAACTGCGGATCCGGGCGATGAACAATCTGCGCGCGCTGCCGGTCGAAGGGCACGAGACGGTGCGCCGGGGCGACGGCTCGTCCTTCGAGGTGCTGCTCGGCGACTCGTTCTTCACCGCGAGCCGGGTGCTGGTGCTGGACGAGCTGGTGCAGCGGCTGATGGGTACGGGGCTCACCCCGGACGGTGCGCTGGTCGCCATGCCCTTCCGGCATCAGCTGGCCTTCCACCGGATCCAGGACGCCCAGGTCATCCCGGCGCTCCAGGCCATGGCGCAGTTCGCGGCGGCCGGGCACGAGGACGCGGCGGGCGCGATCAGCCCCAAGGTGTTCTGGTGGCGGCGCGGCGTGCTGACCCCGCTGAGCGAGCCGCACGGTGACGGGCTGCGGGTGGTCGTGGACATGGACTTCCAGGACATGCTGGAGCGGCTGGTGCAGGACGAGGCATGAACCCGTAAAAACTTTCCCGGTCCGGGAACCCGTCCCGCCGCCGGTCCGTTCTCCTGAATGAGGCCCCGCGTTCTCCCCCGTGCGCGGGGTCTCACCTCGCCGCCCGCCCCGTTCAACGGCGCACCGTCACTCACCGAGCACGGCCCGTTCCTCATCGGTGAACAACCGCGAACGGATCAGGAAGCGGACCCCCTCCGGCGCCTCCAGCGAGAATCCGCTGCCCCGGCCGGGCACGACGTCCACGGTCAGATGCGTATGCCGCCAGCGCGCGAACTGATCCGCCGCCATCCAGAAGCCCACCGGTTCCGGTACGCCCGCCACCTCCAGCCGCGCCAGCAGCACATCCGACGAGCCCGTACGGAATTCGCCGGCCGGATAGCACATCGGGGCGCTGCCGTCGCAGCAGCCGCCGGACTGGTGGAACATCAGCGGTCCGTGCCGGTCGCGGAGCAGGCGCAGCAGCTCGCCGGCCGCCTCGGTGAAGCCGATCCGCGCGGCGCCCGCCGGGCCGCCGGCCGCCGGGGCCGCACGATCCCCCGACGCCATCCCCGTCCCCGCCGCCATCCCCGTTTCCGATTCCTTTTCCTGTCGGTGCACTGCCGCTCCTCTCGCCGAGCCGTCACAGGGGTAGGGGCCCAGTGAACTCCGCGCGACGTTGCACAGGGGTTGCACCGGGTGAGCCGTGTCTCACCCGGGCACCGCCACTTGTTTATGCAACGAGTTGCATAGAAAGATCGGGGTGTGGCCCTCGAACACGCGATCCTCGTCTCCCTGCTGGAGCAGCCGGGCTCCGGCTATGAGCTGTCCCGGCGGTTCGAGCGCTCGATCGGGCACTTCTGGACCGCCACTCACCAGCAGATCTACCGCGTCCTGAAGCGGATGGAGAGCGACGGCTGGATCGATGTCCGCGAGGTGCCGCAGCAGGCCCGGCCGGACAAGAAGGAGTACTCCGTCGCCGCTCCCGGCCGGGCCGCCCTCTCCCGGTGGCTTCATGAGCCGATCGAGCCGGAGAGCGTCCGGCACGACCTCGCCGTGAAGATCCGCGGCGCGGCCTTCGACGATCCGGCCGCGCTGATCCGCGAGGTCGAGCGGCACCGCCGGACGCACTCCGACCTGCTCGCGCACTATCTCGCGGGGGAGCGGCGCGACTTCACCGGTCCCGGGGCCGACGGGGCGCTCGACGCCGGCCAGGAGCTCCAGCATGTCGTACTGCGTGGCGGCATCGCGTACGAGCGGATGACGATCGCCTGGCTCGACGACGTACTCGCCACCCTCCACCGGATCGGTGCACCGTCACCCACCTGACGCCCCTCCGCCCGCCACCCCTCGACTCCGACCGAACCCTCAACCCCTCGACTGCAAAGGCGAATTCCATGGCCGACCCGCTGCTCTTCAACCCGCGCACCTACGACCCGGCGCACTTCGACCCCGAGACCCGCAGGCTGCTGCGCGCCACCGTCGACTGGTTCGAGGCCCGCGGCAAGCGCAAGCTGATCGAGGACTACCGCTCCCGTGCCTGGCTGGCGGACTTCCTCGCCTTCTCCGCCAAGGAAGGGCTGTTCGCGACGTTCCTCACCCCGGCCTCCGCCGCCGACGGGCAGCAGGACAAGCGCTGGGACACCGCCCGGATCGCCGCCCTCAACGAGATCTTCGGCTTCTACGGGCTCGACTACTGGTACGCCTGGCAGGTCACCATCCTCGGCCTCGGCCCGGTCTGGCAGAGCGAGAACGCCGGGGTCCGCCGCCGCGCGGCCGAACTCCTCTCCCAGGGCGAGGTGTTCGCCTTCGGCCTGTCCGAGAAGGCCCACGGCGCCGACATCTACTCCACCGACATGCTGCTGGAGCCGGACGGCAACGGCGGTTTCCGGGCCAGCGGCTCCAAGTACTACATCGGCAACGGCAACGCCGCCGGACTGGTCTCCGTCTTCGGCCGCCGCACCGACATCGAGGGCCCCGACGGCTATGTCTTCTTCGCCGCCGACAGCCGTCACCCGGCCTACCACCTGGTCAAGAACGTCGTCGACTCGTCCAAGTACGTCAGCGAATTCCGCCTCGAGGACTACCCGGTCGGCCCCGACGACATCCTGCACACCGGCCGCGCCGCCTTCGACGCCGCTCTCAACACCGTCAACGTCGGCAAGTTCAACCTCTGCACCGGCGCCATCGGCATCTGCGAGCACGCGATGTACGAGGCCGTCACCCATGCGCAGAACCGCATCCTCTACGGCCGCCCCGTCACCGCCTTCCCGCACGTACGCCGCGAGCTGACCGACGCCTACGTCCGCCTCGTCGGCATGAAGCTGTTCAGCGACCGCGCCGTCGACTACTTCCGCTCCGCCGGCCCCGACGACCGCCGCTATCTCCTCTTCAACCCGATGACGAAGATGAAGGTGACCACCGAGGGCGAGAAGGTCATCGACCTGATGTGGGACGTCATCGCCGCCAAGGGCTTCGAGAAGGACACCTACTTCGCCCAGGCCGCCACCGAGATCCGGGGCCTGCCGAAGCTGGAGGGCACGGTCCACGTCAACCTCGCGCTGATCCTCAAGTTCATGGGCAACCACCTGCTGAACCCGGCCGAGTACGCGCCCGTGCCGACCCGCCAGGACGCGGCCGACGACGCGTTCCTCTTCCGGCAGGGACCGGCCCGCGGCCTGGGCGCCATCCGCTTCCACGACTGGCGCACCGCCTACGACGGCTATGCCGAGGTGCCCAACGTCGCCCGCTTCCGTGAGCAGGCCGACGCCCTGTGCGAGTTCGTCACCACCGCCGCCCCCGGTGAGGAGCAGAGCCGCGACCTCGACCTGCTGCTCGCCGTCGGCCAGCTCTTCGCGCTGGTCGTGCACGGCCAGCTCATCCTGGAGCAGGCCCGCCTGACCGGCCTGCCGGAGGACGTGCTCGACGAGCTCTTCGCCGTCCTCGTCCGCGACTTCTCCGCGCACGCCGTCGAGCTGCACGGCAAGGGCTCCGCCACCGAGGAGCAGCAGCGCTGGGCCCTGGGTGCGGTCCGGCGCCCGGTCGTCGACGATGCCCGCTCGGCGCGCGTCTGGGAGCGCGTGGAGGCGCTGGCCGGGGCGTACGAGATGGCGCCGTAGCAGTCGTAACAGCCGTAATAGCCGTAATAACGGAGTCACCCCGGGCGTCCGGGGCCCCTGCGGACGGGGCCCTGGACGCCCGGCGCCTTCGTTGTCGCCGGCCGCCGACCTCAGAAGAACAGCCTGACCCGCCGCTCCACCAGCTGCGGCTCACGGTCCTCCGCCACACAGCGCAGCGCCTCGCGCACGGCGAGGGCGCCCAGGCGGAGGAACACCATCTCGCAGGTGTCGACCCAGTGCCAGGACATGGCGCGCACGACGACCCGGGCGTTCACCGCGGCGCCCCGGTGGGCTTCGGGGTCCTCGGTGTTCTCGGCGGCCAACTCCTGCAGCACGCCCCGGACGAGGAACTCCTCGAACTCCGGCGCCGGTTCGGGCCGGGCGGTGCAGGCGAACTCGACGGTCGAGGCCACCCCCGCGGGCAGCGGCTCGAAGTCCAGCTCCACCCTGCCGAACGTCGGCACGCACGCGCCGACGTTCCATGGGGAGTGCACCTTCACCCCTCGTACCGGGCGGGCGAGTCGTTCGGTCGGTGCGGTCGTCATGACCGGCACCGTACGGGCGGCGATATCGCCATGTCACCGGCTTTTCCGTGGCGTTGGGTCGGGCCGCCGCCCCCGCTGCCGAGCGGACCGCCTCCGCCGGTCAAGAGTCCGTACGCGTCTGGCCGGAAAAGAACCCCCGTCGCATCACAAGTTCGTGAACGCCATATCGAGTTGAGCCACCCATAGGCACGCGTCGGCCATTCTTTGTCAGTACCGTAGGTTACTTACGCCATGGATGCGACAGGAGCGCCATTATTGCTTTGAAAGCATCTGGTGGCAGATGCCGGATTCACTTGCGGGGGAAGGATCACATGAGTCGGTACGAGAAGTACCGGGAACTGCTGGTGCAACCGACCGAGCGGCTGGCCGAGGGGGCGAGAGGACTCGTTCTGGTCGATCCGGCCGGAAAGGAATCGTTCGACTGGGAGGCCGGCGCCTGTCTGAGCGTAACCCTGCCCTCGGGAATGATTCACCGCTACTACCTGCGCGGAGACTCGACCGACCGCCTTCGCAACCGGGTCGGAGTCCTGCAGAAGCCGTCGGGACACACCGCCGCCGAGGCCGAACGGGCGGTGGGGTGCGGTAACGGCAAGGAAGACACCTCGCAGGCGACCGGCGGGACGGCGAACGATGCCGGTCCCGAGGCCGCAGCCGCCGCGGCGACGGCACGCGAGACCGGGTGGGCGTCCCTGACCAGCCGGGAGATGGAGATCCTGGAACATGTCGCCCGGGCGCTCAGCAATCGTCAGATCGGCAAGCTGCTCTCCATTTCCGAGGGCACGGTCAAGCGTCATCTGCGGAACATCTTCACCAAGCTCGATGCGCGGTCCCGTATGGACGCGGTGAACAAGGCACTGCCTCAGCCGGCTCCCCGTGCCAGCTGAGTACTGCTGAACTCGCCGAGTACAACCGGGCGTTCGCCTCGTTCCGGCCGGAAGGAAATTCCGGCCGGAACGTATTGTTCCGCAATCCGCAACCGCAATCCATGAAAACTCCCTGCGCGTCATGGGCACGGGCACGGGCATGCGCATGGGTATGGGCAATGGTTCAAGGGATACGGAATTCACTGTTCCTGTCATCCGTCGGAAAACCTCCCGGTGGCGGAAGGGGAAATTCCGTTGGCTTGACCCTTCACTTTCCGTCCAGCGCGTCCCGGAGCGCACGCGTCCAGTGCGCAACGGTGGAGCGGGCCAGTTCCGTGGCCGGTGCCCAGTCCTCGAAGAGATGGAACGCACCGGGGACGAAGTGGAGTTCCACCGCGACCTGGTGCTCCATGAGCCGCCGGGCGTAGGCCACTCCCTCGTCACGCAGCGGGTCCGCACCCGCCACCTGGACATAGGCGGGCGGCAGTCCCGAGAGGTCCGTCGCCCGCGCGGGGACGGCGTACGCCGGTGCTTCGGCGGACCCGGAACCCAGGTACATCTCCCAGAGCTGCGCCACCGAGGCTCCGTTGAGCACCCGGGGGTCGTCGATCTCCGCACGGGAGCCGCCGTCGGGCCGGTCGTCGAGGGCGGGCAGCAGCAGCTGCTGGAAGGCGATGGCGGGGCCGCCCTCATCGCGGGCGCGCAGCGTGAGACCCGCGGCGAGGCAGGCCCCCGCCGAGTGCCCGGAGAGCGCGATGCGTCCGGGGTCCACCCCGAGCTCCGCCGCACGGGCGGAAGTCCAGCGCAGCGCCGTCCAGGCATCCGTGAGCGCTGCCGGGCAGGGGTGCTCCGGGGCCAGCCGGTAGTCGACGGCGATCACCACGGCGCCGGTCCCGACGCACATGTCGGCGCAGTTCCGGTCGCCCGAATCCAGGTCGCCCAGGATGAATCCGCCGCCGTGGAAGAAGAGCACCGCCGGCAGCGCGCCTTCCGCACCGACCGGGCGGTAGATCCTGACCGGCACCTCGGGTCCGTCCGTACCGGGGGCAGGGGTGGCGACGGCGTCCTCGATGGACAGCCGGGGATCGTCGTACGGGGCCCGCGTGGACATCGCCCTGCGCATCCCCTCCCGGGCCCGGGGGATGTCGCCGAACATGCTGCGCTCCGGTAAGCCCGCCAGCACCGGCTCGAGATCCGGATGAACGTACACAGACATACTCCTTCTTCGGAACTGCGGCGGTGAGGCGTCAGTGTCCCATTCCGAGGCCGCCGTCGACGGGAATCACGGCACCGGCCACATACGCGGCCTGCGGTCCGGCGAGCCAGGTCACCGCGCCGGCCACCTCCTCCGCACTCGCGCTGCGGCCCATGGGGATCCCGCCGACCTTCTCCTGGCGCGATTCCTCCGACAGGGCCGCGGTCATGTCCGTGTCGATCAGGCCCGGGGCCACCACGTTCGCGACGACGTTGCGCGCGCCGTACTCCCGGGTGACGGAGCGGGCCAGGCCCACCAGACCCGCCTTGCTCGAGGCGTAGTTGGTCTGGCCGGCGCTGCCGTGCAGACCGGCCACCGAGGACACCAGGATGATCCGTCCCTGGCGGGCCCGGAGCATCGGCGTGATCGCCCGCCGTGCGCAGCGCCAGGCACCGGCGAGGTTGGTGTCCAGCACGCGCAGGAACTGCTCCTCCTTCATCCTCATCATCAGCCCGTCCGCGGTGATCCCGGCATTGGCCACCAGGACGCCCACCGGCCCCAGCTTCTCCTCCACCTCGGTGAAGGCGGCGTCCACGGAGGCCGTGTCGGTGACATCGCACGTCACACCGAGGGCCCCCTCCGGGACGCCGGAACCCCGGTGGGTGACGGCGACGCGGTCGCCCTGGGCGACGAAGGCCGCTGCGATCGCCGCGCCGATGCCGCGGTTGCCGCCGGTGACGAGCACGGTACGGGCCGGCTGTCCGGTCGAGTGATTCATGGTTGCGGTTTCCCGGGGGTCTGGGTGTCTGAAGGTGGGGTCTGGGGGTCAGCGGGTGGGGGAGACGGCGTCGGAGCCGGTGACGCTCCGGGACCAGTCGAAGTCGAGGTCGTCGACGGCGTCCAGGCTCTCGACCAGCTTCCGCAGCCCGGAGAAGTCCTGCACCAGACGCTTGCGCCCGCCCGCGTGCTGGATGTCGTCGAGCATCTCGTGACCGCCGCGGATCCCCGTCTCGTCCATGATGCGGTGCCAGGCCATGAAGTCGTTGCCGACGAAGGCCTCGAGACCGGCGACGAGGGACTGGAGGAAGTACCGCCGCTCGCCGTCGTCCAGGGCGTGGTGGACCTGCTCGGCCAGCACCGCGGAGATCGAGGCGTGGCAGTACTCGTCACGGTTGTGGATCCGGACCGTGGCGCTGTTGACCGGCTGGATCTCCTTGTCGTCGGCTATCAGGTTCAGATAGGCGTTGATGGATATCTCGGCCACGGTGGCGAAGGCGAGCGTGGTCAGCCGGCGCTCCCGCTCGTTCGCACAGGACGCGAGCCGGGCCTCGTGCTCCCGTACGACAAGGGGCCTGGGCAGCGCGGCGTCGGCGAACGCCTCCCCGCGCCGGCGCCGGGTCACGGCGCTGGCGTTGAGGTGCATCAGGGTGTGGTACTGCTCGTCCACCATGGCCTGCGCCAGGCTACGCTGCATCAACTCGCTCACCGGCTGCGGGAATTCACCGTCCAGGCCGAGCTGGAACGCGGGATTGACGATCTGCCCCTCGAGCAGCACCGTGGTGCGGTTGTACGAGATCCACGCCCAGCTCAGCAGGCGGGCACGGTCCTCGGGCGGCAGCGCCCGGAAGGTGGGGTGGTCCCGGAACGGGAGGATCCGCTCCGGGTAGTCGTCCCGCGCCAGCTCGAACAGATCGGCCAGGTTGGGCTCTTCGCGCTTCACCGCGGCCCGGCGGTGCCAGTTCCCGGCGAGCCGGGCGATCACGGCGTTCTCCGCCTGGTCGTCCGGGTCGTACGCGGGGAGCTCGGGGGACTGGACACCGGTGAGTTCTTCGGGCGCCCGACTGCTCATCGTGATTCTCCTTGCACTTCGGGTACGGGTACCGGTGCGGCGGGCGCCGTCGCGGTCCGCTCCGCCGGATCCGTCAGCCACAGGGCGATGACTCCGGCCAGGGCCGAGAGCACCGTGCACACCAGGAACACCAGCCGGAAAGCCCCGAGTCCGGGACCGCCCAGCGCCGCCGTCAGCGCCGCGAAGGCGCCCGTTCCCAGGGCCGCGCCGACCTGACGGGAGGTCATCGCCATACCGGAACCGGCAGCGAACTGCTGCGGCGGAAGCGCCCCGGCCGCCGCCGAGGACAGCGTCGTCATCACGGCACCGATACCCACGCCACCGATCACGTTGGCGGGCATCCACACCACGAGGTAGTCGGGCGTGGACCTGAGGGCCAGCGCCCAGATTCCGCACTGCACGGCGACCATGAGCGCGCCGGCCACGACCACCGCGCGCTGGTACTTGCGGGGCATCCGCCCGGCCAGCACGGACGCGGCCACGGACAGCACCGCGCCCGGCGTCAGGGCGAGTCCGGCCGACAGCGGCGAGTAGTGCCAGATCTCGGTGGTGAACAGCGGTGCCGCGATCAGCCAGCAGTACATCGACGCGCCGAAGAGCACAAAGGTCGCATTGGCCACCGCGAATTTACGGGTGCGCAGCAAGGTGAGCTGGAGCGCCGGGACACGGTGGCGCCGCGAGCGCAGTACCGCCAGCCCGAGCAGCAGGGCGCCGCCCAGGGTCGTCCCCAGGAACGCGGCGCTGCCCCAGCCCCAGGTGCTGCCCTTCGTCAGACCCGCGACCAGGCCGCCGACGCCGAGCATCAGCGCCAGCATGCCGATCATGTCGGGGACGCCGCCGCGCTCGCTGGGCACCCTGGGCAGCACCCGCCACGCCAGGATCAGCAGGAGCGCGCCGAGCGGCACGTTCACCAGGAACACACCGGACCAGTCGAAGCTGTGCACCAGGAACCCGCCCAGCGGCGGCCCGACCGCGGCGGCCGCCGAGGAGCTGGCGCCCCACAGGCCGATGGCCTTCGGCCGCTGCTGCGGCGACCGGGACGCCAGGAGCAGACCGAGCGACGACGGGATCATGCCCGCCGCGAACAGCCCCTGCAGCGCACAGAAGGCGATCAGCAGTTCCGCGGTCGGCGCGAGCGCACACAGCAGCGAGGCGGCGGTGAACCCGGTCACCGAGACCAGGAACAGCGTGCGCAGACCGATGACATCGGCCATCTTCCCGATCGGCGCCAGCGCGGCGGCGAAGACGACCGTGTACCCGCTGACGACCCAGGACAGCGAGGACAGCGACGAGCCGGGGAAGCTCTTGGGCAGCTCGGGAAAGGCTATGTACACCACCGAGACGCCGAGAAAGGCGATGAACGCGGCGCCGCAGGCCGCGAGCAGGGTCAGCCCCGGGCGTGCGTACACAGGACGGTCGGGTAAATCTGCCGGAGCAAGCCTGTCGGTCATGAACGGTACAACTCCTTGCGCTACACGGTTCTTGCGCTGTACGGGGTCTCGCGCTGTACGGATCTTGCGCGGTACGGATCTTGCGCTACACGGATTCGGTGTGGAACCGGCAGACGGCTCCACCGGTCCGCATGCACTCCCTGTTCTCGTCGCGGACCTCGACACCGAGCCCTTCGAACCAGCCGCCCCGCATGTCGAGACAGGGGCAGTCGTACCCCTCCAGAGAGCGCGCGGCCCGCAGCATCCTCAGGGCGAAGTGCTCGGTGATGACCGTCTGGACGCCCGGCCCCCCGTCGGGATCCGGCTCCGCATGGGAACGCATCATCCCCTCGTTGGTCATGATCCTGGTGATTCCCTCGATCACCGTCTGCAACGCGGCGGCGGAGCAGGCATCGGGCGTCCCCTCGCGGTCCGCGTACCACGAGCCGACCCGCCGGCCGACGAACCTGAGCGCCTCCGCGTTGATCTCGTTGGCGACCTCCTGGCCGAAGCGCTTCTTGACGCCCTGGTACCAGCGGGCGTCGTGCAGCCACCAGAACTGGCGCAGCGCCTCGGTGAGTTCGTTCTCCAGCTCCGCGACCGGTGTCTTGGTGAGCTTCTCGGTTTCCTGCGCGGTCACGGCTGCTCGCCTCCTGTCGGCCGGTCCTCCGGAGCGACCAGCAGCGCGGACGCCGAACCGTGCGCGCCCTCCTCGGTCGCGAGCTCCACCACGACGAGCAGCGCCCGGTCCGCCTCGCCGTCCGCGAAGAGCAGATCGGCGTACTCCAGCGCGGCTTCCTCCGGATCACCCTCCGGGCTGAAGCAGACCACCGGCCCGAGCAGCTGCCACTGGGTGGTCACATGCCCGATCACCGAGTTGGGCACGGACTGGAAGAACAGCAGGGGCTGCACCGGGCGTCCGGCGTCCACCGCCTTGGCCACCGCGCGGTCGGTGGCGAAGTCGCCGAGCCGGCTGACGAGCACCACGGCCGTACGGGCGCCGTCGTCCGCCGCGGCGGACGGCTCGCCGTACTGCGCGCGCAGACAGCGGTCCGCGACCTCGGCCACGAGCGGGCTGAACGACGACACCACGAAGCCGGGAAGCTTGCGCGGCCCCTGGGCCGCCTCGCTCTCCGTCGCCGGCCAGAAAGCCCGCTCCCACACCTGTGTCGTGGTCATACCGCCCCCAGAACCAGAGCCGTGTTGGCACCGCCGAAGGCGGCGTTGAGGGACACCACGGTCCGGGCCTTCAGGCTGCGCGGTGCGTCCGTCACAAGGTTCAGCCGGCAGGCCGGATCCTGGCCGGTGTAGCCGGCGTTCACGGGAAGCAGTCCCTCCTGGAGGACGAGGACCGACACCGCGAACTCCACGATCCCGGAGGCCTCGAGGGTGTGTCCGGTCAGTGACTTGGTGGAACTCACCGGCAGTTCCGGTGCATACGCCCCGAACGCCCGGTGGATGGCCGCGGCCTCCGCGGAGTCGTTGTACGAGGTGCCGGTGCCGTGCGCGTTGAGGTAGTCGACCTCTTCGGGGGCACGGTCCGCGCGGGCCATCGCGGCGGACAGGGCACGGGCCATACCGAGGCCCTCGGGATGCGGCTGGCACACGTGGTAGGCGTCGCCCGCCCGGCCCCAGCCCAGCAGCCCCGCCAGCGGCAGGGCACCGCGGCGCTCGGCGGCGGACGCCGACTCGAGGATCACGGCGCCCATCCCGTCACCGAGCAGCAGCCCCCGGCGGCCGGCGCTGAAGGAGCGCAGAGCGCCGTCGTCGGCGAGTGCACGGCCCGCGTCGAACAGGGAGAAGACGTCCTCGTCGACGAGGTAGCCGGCGGCCACCGCCACCCGCTCCTCACGACCGGACGCGATCAGCGCCGCCGCATCGGCCAGCGCCGTGCTCGCGGCCACACAGGCGTTGGTGTAGGTGCGGCGGGCGTCCCGCAGCCCGGCGCGGGCCGCGAGCGTGCTGCCCGTTGCGGCGGCATGGCAGTCCGCCTGGCGTTCCTGAGGCTGTCGCGGCCAGGAGGGATCGCTGTGCCGCGCGAAGAGCAGCGGTGTCCCGCCGACCGCTTCGGCGTCCAGACCCGCCTGCCCGGCCGCCTGTGCCAGGAGATCGGTCAGTTCGTCCACCAGCACCGGGGCGCCCGGCAGGTGGGCCGCCCGCTTGGCGCGCCGGCGGCTCACATCGAACCGGGTCACCTCGCCGAAGGCCGGCTTCCCGGCCGCGAGTGCCTCGCGCAGCGCGCCGGTTCCCCGCCCGAAGGCGGTCGTCACCGACATTCCGGTGACGACGACGGCTTCGCGCTCAGCGGTGGGCCGCGGGGCTGTCATGCGGTTCACCCCCCAGGGCCGCCGCGAGGACGTCCAGCACGCTGTCGAGCGTCACCATGCGCGCGAGCTGGACGTCATCGAGATCGAGCTCCACGTCGTAGCGCTCCTCCATCGTGTGGATGATCCAGGCGAGCTCCAGCGAATCGACCCGGTCCGGCACCTCGCCGGGCGGCCGGTCGCCGTACGAGGCAAGGATCGTGACCAGATCGTCCAGGGTCGGCGGGGCCTGAGCGGTCACGCCGTCTGCTCCGTCACCGCCGGGCCCGTGGAGCGCTCGCCGATCACCTTCACGAACTCGCCGAAGGTGAGCTTGCCGATGCTCTCCAGCTCCTCGTCGTCGAACTGGACCCCGTACTGCTGCTCGACATGCATCGCGATCTCGGCGAGCGACAGCGACTCCAGTTCCAGACCACCGTCGCCGAGGGGCGTGGTGTCCGTGACCCCGCTCGTGTCGTAGTTCAGCTCGCCCAGGGTGCTCAGGACGAACTCGCCTATGGTGTCGCTCATTGACGCCTCCGTTGTTCACAAGGTGATGCGTTCACAAGGTGAGGCATGCGCACGATGCTGCGTTCGCACATGCTTCGGGATGTGTTCTGCGGTATGTCTTCTGCTGTGTCAGATGTCTGTGCGCGCACCCTGCCCTGGGTCCACCCCAGCCCCGTCCTGGTCCTGCTGACCCACACCGCCGAGCGGCATCCGGCCGGCGCCGCGCTGCTGCGCGCCGCGGCCGGCGCCGCCCTCGGCGTGCCCGCGGAACAGGTCCGGGTGGGCCGGGAGCCGTCGGGCCGTCCCGTCCTCGGTGGTGCCGCCCGGGGGCTGCACGCGAGTGTCAGTCATGTCCCGGGCCTTTCCGCCGTGGCGCTCGGCTCGCGGGGGCCGGTGGGGGTGGACGTGGAACGCCTCCGGGCCGTCCCGGCCGCGGCCCTGGCGCGGCGCTGGTTCGGCGCCCGCGAGGCCGGCTGGCTGGCCGGCCGGTCCGAGACGGAACAGCCGGTCCAGTTCCTGCGGATGTGGACGCAGAAGGAGGCGATCGGCAAGGTGCTGGGCACCGGGCTCTCGGACGGCGGTCTGCTCCGGCCGGTGCGGCTCGGCGCGCCGGCCGGGACCGCGCTGTGCCCGGTGCCCGGAACCCCACGGTTCTACATCGCGCTGCCCCCCGCTCCCGAAGGATTCGTACTGGCCGTCGCGAGCGGGCCCGAGGCCGCCGGGTCCCGTCTGGAAGTGCTCATGCTGCCGCCGCCCGCAGCACGGCCGGATCCCGGCGCGGCTTGCCCGTAGCCGTACGGGGGAACTGCGGCAGGACATACCAGCGGCTCGGAAGCTTGAAGGAGGCGAGCCGGGCCGCGAGTTCCTGCTGGACCTGCGGCAGGGCGGCCCCGGGGGACAGCGTCACATAGGCGTCGATCGCGTCCTGATGGAGGACGACCGCCTCCGCGACGCCGTCGAGCCCGGTGAGGGTCTCCTCGACCTCGGTCAGATCCACCTTCAGCCCGCGGATCGACACCTGGGAGTCCAGCCGTCCGAGGACCGTCACACACCCCGTGCCGGGGTCGATCTCACCGGCGTCACGGGTGCGCAGCCAGCCGTCCGACCAGCGGTCCTGCGGTGCCTCGCCGAGGTAGGGGGAGCGGGGGAGGGCGACGAGCAGTTCGCCGTTCTCGACCCGGACCCGGACACCCGGCACGGCGGGGCCGACCGACGGATAGTGCGTCCCGGCGAGATCCATGGTGATCATGCCGGTCTCGGTCATGCCGTAGCACTGGCTGAGCGGCACGGAGTACCGCTCGGTGAACGCCTGCGCGACCTTTGCCGGAGTCCGCCCGCCCGCCGTCATCATCCTTGTCAGACGCGGCAGTTGGGGCGGTTCCGCGACCGAGGCCAGAAGCGCCACCTGGGCGGGGACGCCGAGCAGCGTGGTCGGCACCGTGGCGGCGGCGACCGTGGCGAGGATGCCGCGCACCGAGGTCCGCGCCGGCAGGACGATCCGGGCCCCGGCATGCAGGCCGTGGAGCAGACCGCCGATCAGGCCCCAGGTGTGGGAGAGTGAACCGAGAATCACCAATTGCTCGCCGGACTGCGGCATTCCGTCGAGACCGGAATACCTCTCCAATTCCGTGACGAGGTCCCCGGCCGATCTGCCGATCACCTTTGACGGGCCCGTCGAGCCGGAACTCAGCTGGACCAGAACGTGGTCCGAGCGAGCCGGCTCGCCCCCGGGGCGTACTGTTAATTCCGGGTTCACCTGATGGAAACCGCGCATCGCACTCGCGGCTTCCGGCGTCGAGACGAACAATTGCGGATTCGTATGGGCGACGGCCCGCTCCGTCTCCGCCCCGGTCAGCCGGTGGTCCAGGAGGACGATCTGGGCGCCGAGCCGCCAGACGGCGAGCAGCAGCGCCACGTATTCCAGTGAGGGCGGGAGTTGCAGCGCGAGCGTGCCGCCCGGGCGCAGACCCGCGTCTTCCAGGTACTTCTGACGTTCCGTCACCGCTGTGCGGAGTGTCTGCCGGTCGGTTTCCCCGTCGAGGACGAGACAGATGTCCTGCGGAGGGCCGTGCAACAGCGTGTCGTCGACCCAGTCGGTGTGCGGCGTCCGGGAACCCGCGGTCGTACCGGGTCGTCCGGCCGCCTGCCCAGTGATCATCGGTGCTCCACAATTCCGAAAGCTGAGAATGACCGCCGGTCCCCGGCCGGCCTCGGTCCTGCATCAAAGTAGCCTTCGGGACAGGGACATTCAACGGCGATCGGATGTCACCAAAGAGGTATGCCGACAACGAGGTTCGCCGGGTTAGCGTGAACACAACCCGAGGTTGCCAGCGCCGCAGGGCCCGGACGTCACAGGGGCCGGTGCTCCCTCGATTTCTTTCCTGATTTCCTGCACCTCGACGCCCGTATGCAATTCGGCGCGGATCCAATGGCCTGGGGGAGACATCCAGATGCGCACGCTGATCGTGGACAACTACGACTCGTTCACCTACAACCTGGTGCACTACATCGCCGAGGTGACGGGGGACGAACCGACCGTCGTGCAGAACGACGACCCCGCCTGGCGGCTGAAACATCTGGCGGAGTTCGACAACGTCATCATCTCGCCGGGGCCCGGCAGCCCGGAGGTCGAGACCGACCTGGGGATCTGCGCGGACATCATCCGGCACGGTGAGATACCCCTGCTCGGCGTCTGCCTCGGCCACGAAGCCCTGGCACACCTCCACGGCGGCCGGGTCGGCCTGGCTCCCGAGGAGCGCCACGGCCGGCTGTCCCCCGTCCACCACATGGGCCAGGGCCTGTTCGCCGATCTGCCCTCGCCGTTCGAAGTGGTGCGCTACCACTCCCTCGCCGTATCGGCCCTGAGCGAGGACCTGGAGGCCACCGCCTGGGCCTCCGACGGCGTCCTGATGGGACTGCGCCACCGGCACCGGCCGCAGTGGGGAGTGCAGTTCCACCCGGAGTCGATCTGCACCGAGCACGGGCACGAGCTGCTGGCCAACTTCTTCCGGATGGCGGAGCGGCACACCGGCGGACCCGGCCGCACCGCCCTGCCCGTGGCGGCCGACAAGCCCGCCGCGCCCGGCCACACCGAACCGGCGCAGCAGCGCCGCCGGCTGCGGGTGCACACCGAGCAGCTGCCCACCCGCTGGGACCCGGAGATCGTCTTCGACGCCCTGTTCCGCGGCACCGAGCACGCCTTCTGGCTGGACAGCAGCCGGCCCGACGACAATCTCGGCCGCTTCTCGATACTCGGCGACGCCGGCGGCCCGCTCGCCCGGGTCGCCCAGGCCGACGTCCAGCAGTGCACCGTCACGGTGCGCGAGTCCGACGGCACCAGCGCCGTGCACCACACCCCCTTCCTGGACTGGCTCGACCAGGACCTGCGCGGCACCGACACCGAACTGCCGGACCTTCCCTTCGACTTCGCGCTCGGCTGGGTCGGCTACCTCGGCTACGAGCTCAAGGCGGAGTGTGGTGCGGACGCCGCACACACCTCCCCCGACCCGGACGCCGCCCTGATCTTCGCCGACCGCGCGGTGGTCTTCGACCACGCCACCGGCACGACCCATCTGCTGGCGCTGGCCCCCGCGGACGACGCGGACCAGGCCCGCAACTGGCTGGCGGAGACCGCCGGACGGCTGGCGGCGCTGGCCGGTGAGGAGGCGGACAAGGAGCAACTGCCCGTCGGCGTCAGCATTCCCGTCGAGCTGCGGCACTCCGCCGACCACTACCTCGCGCTCATCGGCGCCTGCCACGAGGCCATCCACGTCGGCGAGTCGTACGAGGTGTGCCTCACCAACATGATCGAGGCCGAGGGCACGGTGGACCCCTGGGCCGGCTACCGCTTCCTGCGCCGTACCAGCCCGACCCCGTTCTCCGCACTGCTGCGCTTCGACCGGCTCTCGGTCCTGAGCACCTCGCCCGAGCGCTTCCTGCGCATCGGCCGGGACGGCCTGGCCGAGTCCAAGCCGATCAAGGGCACCCGCCCCCGCGGCGCCACCCCGGACGAGGACCGGCTGCTCGTCGCCGACCTCCTCGGCAGCGAGAAGGACCGCGCGGAGAACCTGATGATCGTCGACCTGGTCCGCAATGACCTGGCGCGCTGCGCCCAGGCCGGCACGGTCGAGGTGCCCAAGATCTTCGACGTGGAGAGCTACGCCTCCGTCCACCAGCTCGTGAGCACCATCCGTGCCCGGCTCCGCCCGGACCGGAGCGCGGTCGACTGCGTCCGTGCCGCCTTCCCCGGCGGATCCATGACCGGCGCCCCCAAGATCCGCACCATGCAGATCATCGACCAGCTCGAGGAGGGACCGCGCGGCGTCTACTCCGGAGCCATCGGCTACTTCTCGCTCTCCGGGGCCGCGGATCTGAGCATCGCGATCCGTACCACCGTGATCACCCCCGACCGGGTGCGGTACGGCGTCGGCGGTGCGATCACCGCCCTGTCCGACCCCGCGGAGGAGTTCGAGGAGACCGCGGTGAAGGCGACCCCGCTGCTCGGACTGCTCGGCACGACCTTCCCGGGCCGGCTGACCGAGGACCGGGCCGCCCAGTGACCACCGCCACCGAGGCGCCGCATCCGGCGCCCACGCTCCTGGCCGCCGACTCATGGCTGGTTCAGGACGGCCGTGCCCGGGAACTGGACCGGCACCGGGACCGCTTCACCGCGGCCGTCGCCGAGGCCGGGGGCCCCGCGCCGTCCGCCGTACAGGCCTTCTGGGAAAGCGAGTTGCGGCAGCTGCCCGCCGCCGGCGACTGGTTCCCCCGGGCGGAACTGACACAGGAGGGCACCCACGCCCCCCGGCTGGGGTTCCGGCTGCGCCCCGCGCCCTCCCGCACCGAAGAGGTGCGGGTCTGGGTCCCCGGGCGCCCGGACCCCCGCGGCGTGCCCCGCCGCAAGGGACCCGATCTGGACGTACTGGGCGCCCTGCGCGAGGAGGCCGTCGCGGCAGGGGCGACGGAAGCCCTGCTGACCACCGAGGACGGGCTGCTGCTCGAAGGAGCGACCTCCAGCCTGCTCTGGTGGGAGAACGACACCCTGTGCACGGTCGATCCGTCGCTGCCCACCCTGCCCGGGGTCACCCGGGACTGGGCGCTGCACCGGGCCGAGGCTCTCGGCATCCCGGTCCGCCGGCGGCGCCGCCGACTGCCGGACCTGGCGGGGCTCGAGGTGTGGTGCGTCAACGCGCTGCACGGCATCCGGCCGGTGACCGCCTGGGTGGGCGCCGGCTCCGGGATCACCTCCGGGCCGGCCCCCCGGTCCGGTACGTGGCGGGCCGCCTGGGCCGCCGCCGCAAAGGTCCTTCCGCACACCCGCGATCGGGGCAACTGATGGCAGCCGACCGACCGTCGGCGGGTCACGTCTACCCGCCCACGGAGATCTACGAGGTCAGTCGCGCGAAGATCCGCGAATTCGCCGAGGCCATCGGCGCGGGCAGCCCCGCGCACGTCGACCCGGCCGCCGCGGAGGAACTCGGCCACGCCGAGGTGATCGCCCCCGCCACCTTCCCCTTCCTGGTCGTGCACCGTGTGAGCAGCCGGATCCTGAACGGCCCCGAATGGGGCCTGGCGGACGCCTCCCCGGTCCACACCGCCCAGCGGATCCGCCCGAGCCGTCCGGTGCGCGCCGGTGACCGGCTCGCGGTGACCTTGCATGTCGAGTCCGTCCGCCGCCTGGCGGGCCGGGACGTGGTGCAGATGCGGGGCGAGGTGCGCACGGAGGACGGCGAGCACGTCGTGGACACCTTCATGACGTTCACGGCCGGCGGCCCGGACGAGAGGAAGACCGGCTGATGGCCGCGCGCATCGACTACGACACCGTCTCCGTGGGCACCGAACTCCCGCCCCTGACCGTCCCCGTCACCAGAAGCGGCCTCGTCCGGTACGCGGGCGCCGCCGGTGACTTCAACCCCCTGCACTTCAGCGACCGCTCGGCGCAACAGGCCGGATTCCCCGCGGCCATCGCGCACGGCATGCTGACCATGGCCCTCGCCGGGCAGCTGGTCACCGAATGGAGCGGGGACCCGGCGTCGCTGTGTGATTTCAGCGTGCGCTTCACCAAGCCCGTGCCGGTCCCCGACGACGGCGTCGGCGCCCGCCTCGGCCTCCGCGGCACGGTGACGGAGAAACTGGAGGGGCGCCGGGTCCGGGTCGCCCTCGAAGTCCTCTGCGAGGGAGTGAAGGTGCTGGGCTCGGCCCAGGCGGTCGTACAGCTCAACTGATCCCGTTCCGGACGCAGTTCATCAGACGACACCGCGCGCCGTCCGGCACCGCCGGACACCGGCGGCCACCACCGCACACCGTCCCGGCCGGGACCCGCCTCATCACGTCCGCCGTCCTGATGCGGCGAGGAGGCCCCGGCCCCTACGGCCCTGCCCCGGAATCCGCCGGCGCCGCTTCCCCCTCACCTACCACTCACGGGAGACACCGATGGAAGACACTCTGCTCGGAATCCGCCGCAAACCCGCCCTGCAGCAGCCGCATTGGGAGAACCAGGAACAGGTGGAGCAGGTGCGGCGGGAGCTCGCCACCCGGCCCGCGCTGGTGCGCGCCCGGGATGTGCGCGCACTGCGGGCCGCCCTGGCCGAGGTGGCCCTCGGCCGGGCGCAGCTCGTCCAGGCCGGTGACTGCGCCGAGGACCCGGAGGAGAGCACCGCCCGGGACGTCCATCGCAAGGCCGCTTTACTGGATCTGCTCGCCGGCACGATGAAGATGACCGCACACCGGCCCGTCGTCCGGGTCGGCCGGCTCGCCGGCCAGTTCGCCAAGCCGCGGTCGCGGCCCACGGAAACCGTGGACGGCGTGGAACTCCCCGTCTACCGCGGCCATATGGTCAACGGCCCGGAGGCCGACGAGGCGGCCCGCCGGCCGGATCCGCTGCGGATGCTGACCGGCTATATGGCCGCCAACGAGATCATGGGACACCTGGGGTGGCAGCGCCCCGCGGCGGCGGTCCCGGAGGCCCCCGTATGGACCAGCCACGAGGCGCTGCTCCTGGACTACGAGCTGCCGCAGATCCGCCCGTGCGACGACGGGAACCTGCTGCTGACCTCCACCCACTTCCCCTGGATCGGCGAGCGCACCCGCCAGGTGGACGGTGCCCATGTCGCCCTGCTGTCGGAGGTCGTCAACCCCATCGCCTGCAAGGTGGGTCCCGGGATGGACACGGACGAACTCCTGGCACTCTGCGAGGTCCTCGACCCGGACCGGGAGCCGGGACGGCTGACCCTGATCGCCCGGATGGGCGCCGATGCCGTGGTGGACCGGCTGCCGCAGCTGGTCAAGGCCGTCCTGCACGCCGGTCACCCCGTCATCTGGATCAGCGACCCGATGCATGGCAACACCGTCTCCGCGCCCTCCGGCCTCAAGACGCGTTTCGTCAGCACCGTGACCGAGGAGGTGAGGGCCTTTCAGTTCGCGGTGGAGTCCGTGGGCGGTGTCGCCGGGGGCCTCCACCTGGAGGCGACCCCCGAGGAGGTCACGGAATGCGTGATCGACCGCACCGAGGCGGACCGGGTCGGCGACGTCTACACCAGCCTCTGCGACCCCCGGCTGAACCCGGCACAGGCCGTCTCCGTCGTCTCGGCCTGGCAGAACTGAGCGGCGGCGGGGCCGTGGCAGGCGCCTGACGGGCACCGGCCCAGGGCAGGCGCCGCCATGGGCCGAGCGGTTCACACGCCGCAGGCCGAGAGCTGCTCCGGGTCCTGGGCGTGGGTGCGGATCCGTTCCCAGACGTAGCGCACCGTGTCCGCATCGGCGTACGGGGAGCCGAAGGCGGCCCGCACGGCGGGCCGGCCGCCGACGGTTGCCGGGGTGCACAGGAGCGTGGGGTCGGTCTGCAGGCGGGAGATCAGGTCGCGGGTGTCCTCGTCGGTGTCGCGGCGGAAGATGACCAGGCCCAGTTCGTGCACCTCCAGGTGGAACCCGGGCTCGGCGGTGATCAGGCGGGCCAGCCGGTCCGCCAGGCCGATGTCGTGCCGGATGGCTTCGCGCAGGCCCTGTACGCCGTGGGCCCGCATCACGTACCAGAGTTTGAGGGCACGCATCGGGCGGCCCAGGGGCACCTGCCAGTCGCGGAAGTCCACGACCCGGCCGGAGTCGGTCGCGGCATTCCGCAGGTATGCGGGGGCGATGCTCATGGCGTCGGTGAGCGCGGCGCTGTCGGAGGTCCACAGGACGTCGCACGGGGTGCCCGTACGCATCCACTTGTGGGCGTTGACGGCATAGGAGTCGGCGAGGTCGATGCCGTCATGGAGGTGCCGGTATTCCGGGCACAGCGCCGCGGAGCCCGCGTAGGCGGCGTCCACGTGCAGCCACACGTCCTCCTGCCGGCACCGGCGGCCGATGTCCGGTACGGGGTCGACGGCGCAGGTGTCGGTGGTGCCGACCGTCGCGACGACGAGGGCGGGGACGAAGCCGTCCTTACGGTCGCTGTCGATCCGCGCGCCGAGCGCATCGGGATCCATCCGGCCCGTTCCCGGCAGTGTGGCGATGAGCTGCGGCTCGCCCAGGCCGGCGATCCGGCAGCCCTTGAAGACGCTGGAGTGGGCCCGTTCCGTGCAGTACATCCGGTAGCGGCCCTCGGTGCCGGCCGCACGCCATCGGCCCTGCGAAGCGCGGTGCAGGGCCGCAGCGGTGGCGACGAGTACCGCCGATGAAGCGGAGTCCTGGATGACTCCGCCGCCGCGGCCACTCGAATGGCGGAAGGCCTCCGGCAGGCCGAGGGCCTGGGCCAGCCAGTCCGTCACCACTTGTTCCAGCTCCGTGGCCGCCGGCGATGTCGACCACATCATGCCCTGCACGCCCAGCCCCGCGGTGACGAACTCGGCGAGCACGGACGCGGGGGAGTTGTTGGTCGGGAAGTAGCCCAGGAACGCCGGATGCTGCCAGTGGGTCAGGCCCGGGACGACGAACTTCCAGGTGTCCGCGAGCATCTCCCCGAGGCTCTCCGGCTGCTCGGGAGCTGCGGACGGCAGAGCGGTGCGCAGGGAGCCGGGTGCACACTGCGGGGTCACCGGCACCTCTCGGGCCGCCAAGGCCTGCCAGTGCGCGATCAGTTGCCCGGTGGCCGTTTCTACCGCCGCTTCAAACTCCTCGCACATAAGGCAAAAATAGCGTTTTTATTATATTTTGTCTATTGTGTCGCTTATGCGTCCTAGTCGTGTCGAACTCCGGCTTCCCGGCCCGGAGCAGCTGCCCGAGAGACTTGAGTCGCTGTGGCGTTCATCCGTTCGAAAGCACCGCCCGGTTCACTCTGTCCAGTGCCCGCTGTCCGATCCGCGGGAAGCCGATTACGACGCCTTTTTCGGTATCGCCCGGGTCTCCGGTGCCTCGTCCCTGCTGCTTTCCAAGGCGCTGGCCACCACGGTGAGCGCGATGGCCTCGCTGCCCGAAGCCGCCATGGAACCGGCGCTCCATCAGGCCCTGGATGCGGCCCGCCTGGCTCCCGTCGGGGAACCAGGGCTGAATCCGGACGCACCCGCGCAGCAACGCTGGATACACGGGCACCGCCTGTTCTTCGCGCTCACCCAAGGCGCCATAGTGGGGCTCCAGGACGCGCTGGCCGCACCGCGCGCCCGTTCCTGCGGGCAGGGCGTACACGCCACCCGGGTCTTCCTGCGGGCGAGTGCCGCCGCCATGCGCCTGACCTCGTCCTTCTCCCGGTCCGCGTACGAGTGCACCGTGCGGCCTTCCATGGCGCCGCCCCAGCACGACGCCAACGGCTTTTCCGGACTCTGGTCGGCCGATCACCGCGTTCTCATCACCCGATTGCGCGCCTGGGGTGCCATGCACGAGGAAATATGCACGGATTCCTGTAGAGCCCGCCGGCGCCTGATGGACGCGGTGGACGAGGTGTACACCGCACACATCGGTATATGTGAACGCTTCGTCGGGGACGGCCCGTCACTTCTGGGGGGCTCGGACAATTCCCTGGACACTCTCGGCGACCTCGCCAGACATCGCGGCCGGCTTCTTTAGGCAAGTGACTTTGTGCCGGGCGGTGCCGGGCGCCGAGCGCAGCACAAGAACTCTTTCGGGAAGGAATCGACATGGCTCTCCGAGATGTCCTTCGCCAGGCCACTGCCGGACGGGATACGGCCCCCGCAGCACCACGGCAGGACGGCGCGAGGACGGGAAAGGGAGCCTTCTTCGATTACGCAGCGGCACATCCTGGCTCTTCGGTCGCGGTGGGCGGCGTCAGCCGCATCACGGGCGACGTGCCCAGCCAAGAGGAAATGTGCCTCCTGCTGGACCTTGCGGTGGCCCGCTATCCGGAACTCGCGGAATCGCCGCCGGGTGGGCCCGGCAGGGGGACGGGCGCCCCGTTCGCCGCCGGGGACCATGTATTCCGTACACCCGTCGCCGCGGGGACCGGGCTGGACGGGCTGCGGGCCGCACTGAGTGATCTGGCCACGGCACCCTTGCCGGAGCGTCTCTGGGGAGTGTGGATTCTCCACGGATACGCCTCCGATGAATTCGCGGTCGTACTGCGCGGCCACCATGCGCACTTCGACGGCATGCTGCTCAGCGAAATCTTCCGCGGCACCCTCAGCGAGCCCGCTGCCTCCCCGGCGGCAGGCCCGCCACTGCCCAGGGGCGGCCCCCGCCGGGGCACCGCAGCCGAACTGGTCACCGCAGTCCGCGAAGGCATCGGCGCCATGGACGGGCTGCGCCGGGCAGCTCGTCTCGTACCGCGCGGCTTTCCCCTCACGGGCAAGCCGCACTACGCGTGGGGCAGCGTGGAGCTGCCCCGCCTCCGGAAACTCGCCGCCGCCTACAAAGCCACCCCCAACGACCTGTACCTGTCGGCCCTCGCCGGCGCGCTCAAGCGCTGGGCCGGGGAACACGGCCGGCCGCTCGGCCGGCAGCCGATGCGCATGATGATGCCGGTCACCCTGCGGCGCCGGGACGACGCAGGCAAGAGGGGAGACTGGGTGCTGGGCGCGGCAGTCCGGCTGCCGGCCGGTCTGGACGATCCCGTAGAGCGGCTGAGGTATGTCAAGGCCCGTACCCGCAAGGCCCGTTCCTCGCTGTTCGACCCCCACGCCGGCGCCCTGGGACGCATCGTCCCCCAGCGGTTCGGCCGATGGCTCCTCGAACTCGATCTGCACCCGCGCAGCACGACGGTGCTGGCCTCCTGCGTGCCGGGGCCGGGGAAGCGGCTCCGCCTCGGCGACCGGGTCGTCACCGACGCCATACCGCTGGATCTCCTTCCGGCCGGCCATGCGCTCGCGGCCTGTCTGTCCACCTACGCCGCCACCGCGCAGATCTGCTTCGTCGCGGACCAGGCGGTCGGGGGCTGCGACGGCCTGGTGCAGCTGTGGATGCGTGAGCTGGACGAGATGACGGCGCGCGCCGGGCTGTGATCATGAGCAGAGGAGCGGTTGGGGAGCAGGAGACCGAACGGCCCGCCACAGCCGCTCGGCACTGGGCCGTGACGTACCGATGGCTGATCCTGGCCCTGGCACTCGTGGCCGTACTCGGCTCCGCCGTCGCTGCCGCCGGTGTGCACGGACGCCTGGTGGACGGCGGCTATTTCGACGACTCGGCGGAATCGAGCCGCGCGGAGAAACTCCTGACGGAGCACCAGGGATCCGGGACCCCGAAGCTGATGTTCGTGGCCCGTACGACGGGTGCGGTGAACGGGCGGCAGGCCTCGGCGGCCGGCCGGGCACTGGTCACCGAACTGGCCGCCGAACCCGGTGTCGTCTTCGTACGCGACCCCTGGACCTCGCCCACCCCCTCCATGCTGTCGGCCGACCGGCACTCCGCCTTGCTGATGCTCGCCGTCGCAGGCGACGACCAGCACAAGACACGCACCACGGAGCGCCTGATCCGGAAGTACGCCGGTGCACGGCCTCCGCTGCGGGTGGAGGCGTCCGGACGGCTGTCCGTCAACCGGTACGCCGAAGAGCAGAGCCGCCGCGACCTCGTCAGCTCCGAGATGATCGGCGTACCGCTGGTCTCGGCCGTGCTCCTCGTGGTGTTCGGTTCGGTGCTGGCCTGTGCGCTGCCGCTCGCCATGGGGCTGGTCAGCGTCACCGGTGCCATGGCCGTGCTGGACCTGCTGGCCCGGCACTACCCGGTGAACGTCTTCGCGCTCAACATCCTCACCGCCCTGGGGTTCGGACTGGCGGTGGACTACAGCCTGATCATGGTCACGCGCTTCCGCGAGGAGCTGGACCGTGGCCTCGAGGTGCCGGCCGCCGTGCGCGCCACCGTCCGCTCGGCGGGCCGCACGGTCGCGGTCTCGGCGGCGGTGGTGACGCTGTCCCTCTGCGCCCTGCTGTTCTTTCCCACCCCCTTCCACCGCTCGCTGGGAGCCGGCGCCGTGGCGGTGGTCTGCCTGGCCGGGGTCGCCGCGCTGGTGGTCCAGCCGGCGCTGCTCGCGCTCTTCGGGCACCGCCTGAACCGCCGCCCCGTGCGGGCACGGTGGTGGCGTGCCCGGAACGCCGACGCGCCGGGCTTCTGGGAGCGGCTGGCCCGGGCGGTGCTGCGGCGCCCCCTGGCCGTACTGGTCTCCGTGTCCGCGTTCCTCGTCCTCCTCGCCGCGCCCGCCGCGGCGGCACGCATGGGGTTCATCGACGAGGACTGGCTGCCCCGCGACGCGGCTCCGCGCCTCGCCGCGGAACGGGCGCGCGCCGAGTTCCCGCTGCTGAACGGGACCACGCTCACGGTGCTGGCCCCCCGCGTCCCGGCGGGCTCCCCGGCCGCCGACCGCACGGGCCGGGCCCTGTCCCGGCTGCCGGGAGCCGATCTGGTCCTGGGCCCTGAGGGGAACTTCCGCGACGGCCGCCGACTCGCCGCGCCGCCCGCGAAGCCGGCCGCCGGCGCCGGGCAGGGGACCTGGTACTCCGTCACCACGCCGGCCGGACCGTACAGTGCGTCGGCTCAGCGGCTCGTCGACGCGGTCAGGGCGCAGAAGGGGGCGGGCCCCGTGCTGGTGGCCGGGGAGACGGCCTCGCTGGTGGACATGAAGAAGACCCTGGCACGGCACCTGGGCTGGGCGGCCGCGCTGGTCATCACCGCCGTCGCGGTGCTGCTGTTCCTCTTCACGGGAAGCGTGCTCGTACCCCTCAAGGCCGTGGTCATGAACCTCCTCAGCCTGACGGTGGCGTTCGGTGCCATGGTGTCTCTCTTCCAGGCGGGACATCTCTCCCGGCTCCTGGGCGGCACCGCCACCGGCCATGTCGATCCGCTGATTCCGGCGGTGGTCTTCTGTATCGCGTTCGGCCTGTCCATGGACTACGAGGTCTTCCTGGTGGCGCGCATCCGCGAGGAGTACCTGCGCACCGGGGACAACGAACGGGCCATCGTGACCGGACTGCAGCGCACCGGGCGGCTGGTGACCGTCGGCGCTCTCGCCGTCGTCATCGTCCTCGGTGCACTGGCCGCCTCCTCGCTGGCGGTTCTGCAAGAGCTCGGAGTGTGCCTGGCCCTGACGGTGGCCATCGACGCCACGCTCGTACGGTGCCTGCTCGTGCCGGCCCTCATGAGCCTGGCAGGCCGCTGGAACTGGTGGGCCCCGGCTCCGCTCCTGCGGGCGCGCGCCCTCGTCCTGTCCCGGCTGGCCAGGGCCCGTATACCGCACCGACCACCACGCATGACCCGTCACACCAAGGGCTGACGGGGTTAGCCCGGGAACAACGCCGCACCCATCAATCCACCCACCCACCCATCCACCCACCCACCTACCCCTCCACACCCACCTTTGCGAGGAGCCCTGATGACCACCACATACGAACGCATCGCCGGCCTGCTCACCGAGCACTTGGGCGTGCCGGAGGACATCATCAGACCCGACGCCACCCTCACGGACCTGGAGCTCGACTCGCTCTCGATCGTCGAACTGAGCGTGATCATCCAGGAAGAGTTCGGCGTCGAGCTGTCGGAGGAGGACCTCAAGCCGACCCTCGGGGAGTTCTGCCGGATCGTCGAGCAGCGGCGTGACGGCAGCGAGGCCATGGGAGCGGACAGCTCCCGGCAAGACGTCTCTACCACCCCCACCAGACCATGAAGGCGGCCGAACCGATGAAGACGGTCGACATTGCCGTCACCGGCCTGGGGCTTGTCACCCCGGCCGGGATCGGCGTCCAGGCCACCTGGGACGGGCTGCTCTCCGGCCGCTCGCTGGCGGCCACGGACGAGCAGCTGGCCGGCCTTCCGGTGGACTTCTCCTGCCGGGTGCCCGACTTCGACCCCACGGCACGGCTCGGGCGCCGGCTGAGCTGGCGTATCGACAGGTTCATCCAGATGGGACTGGTCGCCGCCCGTGAGGCGGTCACCGATGCCGGATGGGACCCCGCCGCCTGGGACGGTGCCCGCGTCGCCGTGGTCCTCGGCAACGGCAGCGGCGGCAACGACCAGGCGCAGCGGGACTACGAGCTGCTCAACCGCGGGCGGTACAAGGCCATTTCCCCCTTGTGCATCACGCGCGCGGTGTCCAACATGCTCGCCGGTGAACTCAGCGCGGATCTTCAGGCACTGGGCCCCAGTCTGGTCACCTCCACCGCCTGCGCGTCCGGGGGCACCGCCATCGGCGTCGCCCGGGGCCTGCTCGCCTCCTCGATGTGCGACATCGTGATCACCGGCGGCAGCGAAAGCGTCTGCAGACCCATGCCCGCGGCCGGATTCGGCCAGATGGGAGCCCTGTCCACCCGGGTGCACGACCCTGCCGGGGCATGCCGGCCCTTCGACGCGGACCGGGACGGCTTCGTGCTGGGCGAGGGCGCCGGCATCCTCGTACTGGAACGGCTGCCGGACGCCCGCGCCAGGAACGCGCCGGTCCGGGCCCTCGTCGCCGGATACGGAGCCTCCGCCGACGGCTACCACTTCAGCTCGCCCGACCCCGAGGGCCAGGGAGTGGTACGGGCCATCCACGCCGCACTCGCCGACGCCGGCCTGTCGCCATCGGACATCGACCACATCAACGCCCACGGGACATCCACCCAGCAGAACGACCTCGCCGAAGCACGCGCCCTGTGCTCGGTCTTCGGCACACCGCCGCCGGTCACGGCGAACAAAAGCGTCCTCGGCCACTCGATCGGCGGCGCGGGCGCCATCGAAGCCGCCGTCACCGTACTGAGCCTGCAACACCGGACCATCCCGCCCATCGCCAACCTCGACCGCCTCGACCCCGAGATCGATCTGGACGTCGTCACCAAGGCACCCCGCTCACAGCAGCTGCGGGCGGCACTCAGCAACTCCATCGGCTTCGGCGGCCAGAACGCGGTCCTGGCCTTCCAGACGCCGTGAGACGGACCGAGCCTTCCGGATACCGTGAAACGAAAGGCGCCTGACGGGCGATGGCCCAGGTCAGGCGCCTTTCCCCGCCCCACGGGTGGCCAGTTGTAAGCGGTTCCTCTCGGACCATCGGATCGGACCATCGGATCGGACCGTCGGATCGATCCACAAACTCGGTTTTCCGGAGCGGCACGATCGGCCAAGCTGGGCCCATGCCGCGCAGAATCATGTTCGTACAGCTGAAAACGGGCTATGGCACCGACCGAGGGCCCTCGTGGATCGGGTGGGTGGACTTCTCCAAGACCTGGAAAACGGCCTACTTCCAAGGACGGACCCTGCGGCGCGCTACGGGTCTCGGCCTGTCCGACGCAAACTTCTACGACGTCGAAACCGATGCCGAATTCTGGATCTCCGGACCCAAGCGCGACCGGAGCGACACACGGTACGGACCGGAAGGGCCGACCGTAGAGGAAGAGGCGGCAGACGCCTACCGAGCGTTTCTCCAAGGGGCACCCCTTCCCGGCCGGGAGGACGGCTAGCGACGCGGGTCACCGCAGGCATGGCCCACCGCCTGGCACACGCGACTCGGCACCGGCGTGGACCTCGGTTGTCCCGGGCGACAGGTCGATCCCGAACGCGTCCACGCCGTTGGTGCCACCTTCACCGCCAGGCCGGCAGACTCACCTGGCGAGTTCGGCCGGTTCGTCCAGCCGCGTCAGCTTCCGCGGGTTGCGCACCACGTAGAGCCGGGTGATCCGCCCGTTGTCCACCACGAGGCTCACCGCGGACGGCTCGCCGTCGATCTCGATCCGGCCGGCCGGCGCGCCGTTGAGCCAGACGGCCGTCGTCTCGAACGCGGCCACCACCCGGTTCGCGCGTGCGAGCAACGGCGCCACCAGCTCGGCCCCGTGGAGCGGAGCCAGAGCGGCGGTCACCAACCCGCCACCATCGGCGATCATGACCACGTCCGGCGCCAGGACCTCCATCAGCTCCTGCAACCGCCCGGTTCGCAGCGCAACCAGGAACCGTTCGACCACCGCCTGCTGCTCCGACCGGCTCACCCGCACCCGCGGCCGCCGGGCCGCCACATGCTCGCGTGCCCGCCGCGCGATCTGGCGCACCGCGGCCCCGGACTTCCCGACGGCCTCGGCGATCTCGCCGTACGGCATGTCGAAGACCTCGCGGAGCACGAACACCGCCCGCTCCGCCGGCCCCAGCGTTTCCAGCACGGTCAGCACCGCGATCGAGACGCTCTCCGCGAGTTCGATGTCCTCGGCGACGTCGGGGCTGGTCAGCAGCGGTTCCGGCAGCCACTCGCCGACGTAGTCCTCGCGGCTGCGCGACAACGTCCGCAGGCGGTTGAGCGCCTGCCGTGTGACGACCTGGACGAGGTACGCCCGCGGATCCCGCACCTGCGACCGGTCGGCGTCGGCCCACCGCAGCCAGGACTCCTGCAGCACGTCCTCCGCGTCGGCCGCCGACCCGAGCATCTCGTAGGCGACGGTGAACAGCAGGCTGCGATGGGCGACGAACGGGTCCTCGGTCACGCCGTTGCCGCGACGCCGGACTTCTCCGGACGCGTTGCCAGCGGAATCTCGCAGGCGTCCGAGAAGCCCTGCGACGTCACCCCGTTGGCATTGTTGTTCCTGGTCGCCATGTTGACGAAGGCGATGTACGCGGTGAGCTCAACCATCGCCGCCGGGCCGAGGCGTTCCAGCAGGCTCGCGTACAGCTCGTCGGTGACGGTCGGCGGCGTGTTCGTCATGGCCTCGGCGTACTCCAGAACGTCCCGCTCCAGCGGCGTGAACACCTCCGACTCCCGCCAGCGCGGCACCTGGCTCGCCTTGGCCAGGTCCAGGTTCTGGTTCTGTGCCTGGAAGTAGCCGACGTCGAGGCACCAGCTGCAGCCGACCTGTGCCGCGACGGCCATGTGCGCGAACGACTTGAGGCTCGCGTCGGCCGCATCCCACTCGCTCAGCCTGGCCGAGAACTCCAGGTTGGAGGTGGCGACCTCGGGGCTGTGCCACACCACCTCGACGGGCTCGGGCACGGCACCGAGCTGCTTGATCATGTTCTCGCTCATCTCGGTGGGAAGCTCCACCTTGGGAATGCGCAGTGTCATGGTGTTCCTTGTCCGTATCCGTTGGGCCGTTCGACATGAAGACACCGCCGGACCCGGGATTGTGACAACCACCCGTGGGCAGCAAGCACCCCGCGCATGGGGGATGAACGACATGCTGGGAAACGCCGACCCCGACTTCAGCTCTGCGGCCGGCTGATGTTGACCATCCAGGGGATGCCGAAGCGGTCGGTGCACATGCCGAACACGTCGCCCCACATCTGCTTCTCCAGCGGGACGGACACAGAGCCGCCGGTGGACAGTTTCTCCCAGTAGCCGCGCAGCTCGGTGTCGTCGTCGCCACTGAGGCTGACCGAGAAGTTGGCGCCTTTGGCAAGCTCCATGCCCGGTGGGGTGTCGGCGCCCATCAGGGTGAAGCCGCTGGGCGTCTCCAGCCGGCCGTGCATGATCTTGTCGGCCAGAGGAGTGTCCTTCTGGCCGAACTCCCCGAAGGTGTGGAGCGCGAGTGTGCCGCCGAAGACCTCCTCGTAGAACTCCATCGCCTGCCGGGCATTGCCGTCGAAGCTGAGATACGGGTTGAGACGCGAAGCCATGGCAACCTCCCGTAATGGGGCAAATGGGCGGATATGGGCAGGGTAGCGCGCGCCATAAGGGAGACGAGACGAACCGTCTTGCCAAGGGTGCTCCTGACGCGTAAGGTGCAGCGCATGGGTTCCCTGTTCCTGTGATCGCCAAGCGAGTGCCCGCGTCGAGCTGAGCTCCGCCGTCACCGCAGTCCTTCCCCGTGTGCCTCTCGCCGCGCCCTGCCGTCGGCGCCCGACTCCGTTGGCCGGGCGTCACCGTACGGGCCCGCCGGGTGCGCGGGCGTGTCCTCGACCTCATCCGACCCGGCCGGCTCGGCCGCCGAGACCAGGGGGTATCTCCATGCACACCTCGTCATCCACTGCGCCACCCACCGCCCCTGCCGCCCGCACTGCCCCTGCCCGATCCGCGCAGCTGGCCCTCCATGACGTCACCAAGCGCTACGCCGGCCATGTCGTCCTCGACGGCGTCTCCTTGACCGTCAAACCGGGCGAGAGGGTCGGCGTCGTCGGCGACAACGGGTCGGGCAAGTCCACGCTTCTCCAGCTCATGGCCGGTCAACTACCTGCTGACAACGGCGAGTTGACTGTGCTTGCACCCGGCGGCACCGGCTACCTCGCGCAGACCCTGGAGCTGCCTCCCCAGGCGACCGTCCAGGATGCCGTCGACCTGGCCCTGGCCGACCTGCGTGACCTCGAAACGCGGCTGCGCCGGGCCGAGGCCGACCTGGGCAGCCGGGCCGCGGGAGCTGAGCTCGACGCCGCCCTGACGGCGTACGCGGATCTGGTCGAGCAGTACGAGGCCCGCGGAGGATACGCGGCCGACGCGCGGGTGGACAGCGCCCTGCACGGCCTCGGACTGCCGGACCTGCCCCGCGGCAGGCAGCTGGGCACCCTCTCCGGCGGCGAGCGGTCCCGTCTGGCACTGGCCGCCACGCTCGCCTCCCGGCCGGAGCTGCTCCTGCTGGACGAGCCGACCAACGACCTGGACGACCAGGCCGTGAGCTGGCTGGAGGCACACCTGCGCGCGCACCGCGGCACCGTGGTGGCGGTCACCCACGACCGGGTGTTTCTGGAACGGCTCACGACCACCGTCCTGGAAGTCGGCTGCGGCACGGTCTCGCGGTACGGCGACGGCTACGACGGCTACCTCGCCGCCAAGGACGCCGAGCGCCGGCGCCGACTGCGGGAGTACGAGGAGTGGCGCACCGAACTGGCCCGCAGCCGACGGCTGGTGGAATCCAACGCGGCACGCCTGAAGGACATGCCGCGCAAGCTGCCGTTCGCCGTCTTCGGCCATGGCGCCTTCCGGGCGCGTGGCCGCGGACACGGCGCGATGGGCCGGATCCGCAACGCCAAGGCACGCCTTGAACGACTGACGGACGATCCTGTCGCCCCGCCCTCCGACCCGCTCGTCCTCACTGCCCGTATCACCACCGCGGCCGGGCACGAGACCGATCCGTGCGGAGTGAGGGAGGGGCAGGACCCATCGCACCGGACGGCGGCCGACGTGTGCGACCTGCGCGTCGGGGACCGGCTGCACCTGCCCGCGCTGCGCCTGGGGGCCACCCAACGGCTGCTGGTGACCGGCCCCAACGGGTCCGGCAAGAGCACACTCATGCGGGTGCTGGCAGGGGAGTTGCGGCCGGACAGCGGTTCGGTACGCATACCCGGCCGGGTCGGGCACCTGCGCCAGGAGGGAACACCCTGGGCCCCGGAGCTGACCGTCCTGCAGGCGTTTGCCCAGGGGCGCGTGGGCACGGTCGACGAACACGCTCAAGCGCTGCTCTCGCTCGGCCTGTTCCGCCCGGCGGAGCTGCAGCTCCAGGTGGGGGGCCTGTCGTATGGGCAGCGGCGCCGGATCGAACTGGCCCGGCTCGTCAGTGAGCCGACCGACCTCCTGCTGCTCGACGAGCCCACCAACCATCTGGCTCCCGCACTCGTCGAGGAACTGGAACAGGCACTGGCGGACTACCGAGGCGCCCTGGTCATCGTCACCCATGACCGCCGGATGCGCTCCCGGTTCACCGGCTCCCACCTCGCGCTGTGTGACGGACGGGTGGCCCGTTTCCGGGCGGAGCCGGGGAAGTCTTCCTTGAAGTGAAAGAGTCCGCGGGCCGAAGCCGCCGTCGAACGGCCTCGCCCACACACAGGCTGCACACACGCCGTGCACGATCAGGCCAGCAGTGATCAATCAGCGTCGATCACGCGTCCTCGCTTCCCCCGCGCCCCCATCGGACTGCGCTGGGCGACCGCCCGCTCCGCGCACTTGACCCTGCCGCCATCACCTCCGCGTGCACACCCCTGACCGCGCGCCACGCCCTCCGGCCGGCTCCCTCGGCCGCCTCCGCCCTGGCCCAGATCCTCCACCCGGTCTCCGGACCGCGGATTACCCCGCTCTGCCCACCTCACTGGGCACCCTCCCCACCGGCCCGCCCCGGCCGCAGGGCGGCGGAGCGAAGAGCCCTGCTGCAAGCAGGCGTAGCGGGCCGAGCAGAAGGCGCCTGAGCCGGGCAGAAGCCCGGCTCAGGCGCCCCTTCTTCGGTCTCTTTCCCGGCCTCTAGAAGAAGCCCAGCTTCTTCGGCGAGTAGCTCACCAACAAGTTCTTCGTCTGCTGGTGGTACGGCCATTACTTGGTCGCTGACCTGCAGAAACGGCGGTCCCCTCGTGTGGTTGACGGTGTGCTGGTCCGCAAATGGTCCGGATCTTGGTCCTGGATGGACGCGTGTCACCGTGGGCCGCTGGCCTGTAGAGAGAACGTGACGCCACACCGGAGACAGTGCACAGCACCGGGTTCAGGGCTGCGGCGCACGTTGACGCACGTCCCGATGGGCAATCAAGTAGGGAAAAGCCGCCTGCCTGCCCATCTTTGGACAGGTCGGTGGTGAGACGCGCTCCTGCCTGATCGTTCAGTCGTCGTGGTGCTGATCTCGGTCTCGTTCTATGCAGCGGTCCTCTCCTGCCAGTTTGTGGAGACTTCGCAGCTGGTCGAGACCGGGAGTTCTGCCCCCTCGCCTTTGCTGCTCGGGGTGGGCATTCCGCGTGTGGTTGGCGGAGTCTCGATGAGTCCCCGTCGTGCGGAAAGAGGCGGCGACCCTCGTGGCCCCGCATCCGACGGTGCAGCAGGAGCGGACGTCGGAGCGATCGCGACGGGATCCTCAAGCCGCTCGTCCAGGCAAGGCGTAGTTCGGTTGGTGCGGGCTGTCGGTACGGAAGCCGCTGAGGATGATGACTCATCGACGAAGCCCCAGGGGGCTGCCCAACTCGCGGTAACTGTCCATGGTTTCGGAGCTGGGATTCTTCCTCCGGCGGGTGCAAACGGCATAGTCAGCGGATTCACCGGATGGTGTAGATCACCTGTCGTTTGGTCGTATCGCCCTTCGTTCCCGCTGATGATCGGGGAGCGCCCGTCGTCGTCCGGGGAACGTTGTCTGTGACCTTGGCATGCCCGGCCGCAGGACCGTCCGACCAACAGAAACGGCTCATCGTGCATTTGACTCCGCATGAGCAGGAACGCTTGCTGATCCACGTCGCGGCCGACGTGGCAGCGAAGCGCCGCGACCGGGGGCTGCTTCTCAACTACCCCGAGGCCATGGCCCTGTTGTCCGCGTACGTCTTCGAGGCGGCGCGCGACGGTAGGACGGTGAGCGACATCATGGACTCGGGCCGACGGGTGCTCACTCGTGACGACGTGATGGACGGCGTCCCGGAGATGATCAAAAACGTCCAGGTGGAGGCGACCTTCCCGGACGGCACCAAGCTGGTCACGATCCACGACCCCATCCCGGAGGCCACGGAGGAGCCCGAGGTCTACCCGGGCAAGGTCGAGCACCCCCAGCCGGCGCGCAGGCCGGAGTGCCCGGTCGACTGCGACGACACCGACTCGTCCCCCTGCTGCCATGAGTGCGACGACGCCGCGTCCTGGCACGAGGCCATCGCGTTCAACGAGCACCTGCAGACCGACAAGAAGACAATCAAGGTCCAGAACACGTCCGACCGTCCCATCCAGGTCGGCTCCCACTATCACTTCGCCGAGGTCAACCCCGACCTCAAGGTGGTCGAGAACCCCGTTGGCACGCCCGTGACCGATGAATCGCTCTGGGACTGCGCCGAGGCGAAGGGGCGACGGCTCAACATCGCGGCGGGCACGTCCGTGCGGTTCGAACCAGGAGACGTGTGCTGCGTTGAGCTGGTGAACATCGAGGGCGACGCCAAGAGCGACACCAGCAAGATTCAGGGACTGCGCGAGGGGATCGTCGGATGAGTGGCCAGCAGGGTCAGACGGGCCGGCAGAAGAGGCCGAGCAACTTGGTGAAGCGGGCTGAGTACACCGCTCTGTACGGGCCCACCACCAAGGACCGTGTCCGCCTCGCCGACACCGATCTCACCGTCGAGATCGAAGCCGACTGGAGCGGCGGACCGAAATCCAGCGGCAACGAGATGATCTTCGGTGGCGGGAAGGTGATCCGCGAGTCGATGGGCATGTCCCACATCGCGAGGGACGGGGACGGCAACCCGGATCGCATTCCCGTGGACACGGTCATCACGGGGGCGCTGATCCTCGACTGGTGGGGTGTGGTCAAGGCCGACGTCGGCATCAGGGATGGCAAGGTTCATGCCATCGGCAAGGCGTACAACCCCGAGACGATGGACAAGATCTCGGACTTCGAGAAGACCGCTCGTGAACAGGCGGGCGAGCAGCTACCGGTGACGGCGACGAACTTTGTGGTCGGCCCGAGCACCGAGGCCATCTCCGGCAACGGCCGGATCCTCACCGCCGGGGGTGTGGACACCCACGTTCACTTCATCTGCCCCGGGGAGATCCACGAGGCCCTGGCCTCGGGCGTGACCACTCTCATCGGTGGCGGCACCGGCCCCGCCGAAGGCAGCACGGCCACCACCGTGACCCCCGGCGAGTGGCACATCACCCGGGTCTTCGAGGCTCTGGACGAGTACCCGGTCAACATCGGTCTGCTCGGCAAGGGCAGCACGATGAACGAAGACGCTCTGAACGAGCAGGTGGACGCCGGTGTCATCGGCTTGAAGGTGCACGAAGACTGGGGTGCCACGCCCGCGGTGATCGACAAGGCGCTGGCGGTCTGTGAGGAGCGCGGGATCCAGGTCGCCCTGCACGCCGACTCGCTCAACGAGTCCGGTTTCCTGGAAAGCACCAAGGAAGCCTTCAAGGGACGTTCCCTCCACATCTTCCATGTCGAGGGCGCCGGTGGTGGCCACGCCCCCGACATGATCGAGCTGGTCAAGGAGCCGAACGTCCTACCCGCCTCGACCAACCCCACCCGGCCCTTGACGGTGAACACCGTCAAGGAGCACATCGACATGATGATCGCGTGCCACCACCTCAACCCGGACATTCCGGCGGACATGGCTTTCGCGGATTCCCGTATCCGACCGTCCACCATGGCCGCGGAGGACCTCCTCCACGACATGGGCGCCATCTCGATGATGTCCTCGGATGCCCAGGCAATGGGGCGCATCGGCGAGATGATCATGCGTACCTGGCAGACCGCGCACGTCATGAAGTCCCGCTATGGCGCGCTGCCCGAAGACCTGCACAGCGCGAAAGTCCGAACGATCCAACAAGACACGGACCCCTCCCACCCCTTCAATGAGGACAGGCTGGAGCCGAACGACAACTACCGGGCACGCCGGTACGTCGCCAAGTACACGGTCAACCCGTCGATCACACACGGCATCGCGGGTTATGTCGGTTCCGTGGAGCCGGGGAGGCTGGCAGACCTGGTGCTGTGGGAGCCGAAGTTCTTCGGCGTCAGGACGCACATGGTCCTCAAGGGCGGCCAGCTCGCCTACGCGCAGGTCGGCGACGCCAATGCCTCGATCACCAAGCCGCAGCCCTACCTGCCGCGGCCGGTCTGGGGATCCACGGGGCGTGCCCCGGGAAGCAATTCCGTGAACTTCGCCGCGCCGGGCGTGGCCGACAGGTTGAACACCCGCTTCGTCACCCTCCAGGACAGCAGCAACAAGGTCACGGAGACGAAGACGGAGGGGCTCGGACTCAACAAGAAGTTCGTCGAGATCGCAGACACCCGGAACGTCAAGAAGACCGACATGAAGCTGAACGACAAGGTGCCCGACAGCCTCGAAGTCGACCACAACAGCTTCGAGGTCACCATCGGCGGTGCGTCGACGGGGGACGCCCGCACCGAACTCAACGGTGCGACCGTGCCGCGCGCCTACGTCAACGAAGTCCCCATGGCCCAGCGGTACTTCCTCTTCTGATCCGGCCTTTGCCCGGCCGTGGCGTCGGCGCCGACACCACGGCCGGGCCCTGGGCCGGCACGGTGTGCCCGCCCAGGCACCGCCTCACCATCCGCCCCTTGTGAAAGGCAGCCGCTCACCCATGAGCCGCGCAGCCCTGCTCCTCCTGGCCGACGGCCGCTTCCCCGCCGGTGGGCACGCCCACTCCGGCGGCGTCGAGGCCGCGATCGCCCACAAAGCCGTACACGACACCGACAGCCTGGAGGCATTCTGCCGCGGGCGTCTGCACACCACCGGTCTCACCGCGGCGGGCCTGGCCGCCGCGGCCGCCGCCGGGTATGACCCGTTGCTGCTGGACGACGCCGCCGACGCGCGCACCCCCGCCCCCGCACTGCGTGCCGTAGCCCGCAGACTCGGCCGGCAGATGATGCGCGCGGCCCGTGCCACCTTCCCGTCGGCCGCACTCGAAGACCTTGCCGTCGCGCGTCCCCAGGGCGCCCACCAGCCCATCGTTCTGGGCCTCGCCGCCCGCGCCGCCGGGCTCGCCCCGGTGGACGCCGCCCATGCCGCCGCGTACGAGAACATCGGCGGCCCGGCCACCGCAGCGGTGCGCCTGCTGAGCCTCGACCCGCTCGACGCCTCCGGCCTCCTGGCCCGCCTCGGCCCCGAGACCGACGACGTCGCCCAAGCCGCAGTCGACGCCGCGACCCGCGCCCTGACCGAGGGCCTCGACGCCCTGCCGTCGGCCTCCTCACCCCTGCTGGACATCACCGCGGAGCAACACGCCGCCTGGACCGTCCGCCTCTTCGCCTCCTGAACCCCTGAGCCCACTACTGCACAGCGGAGTTGACATGCACCTCGACCACTCTGAGAGCTTTCCCCAGCGGCACACGTACAGCGCCGATCCGCTCCGCCCCGACGGCAGCCGCCGCGCCCTCCGCGTCGGACTGGGCGGCCCCGTCGGCTCCGGCAAGACCGCCACCGTCGCCGCGCTCTGCCGCACCCTGCGCGACCGCTGGCAGATCGCCGCCGTCACCAACGACATCTACACCCGCGAGGACGCCGAGTACCTGCGCCGCGAAGCCGTCCTGCCGCCCGAGCGCATCACCGCCGTCGAGACCGGCGCCTGCCCGCACACCGCGATCCGCGACGACATCTCCGCCAACCTGGAAGCCGTCGAGCATCTGGAAGAGACCCTTCACCCCCTCGACCTCGTGCTCGTCGAGTCCGGAGGCGACAACCTGACCGCCACCTTCTCCAAGGGCCTCGTCGACGTGCAGATCTTCGTCATCGACGTGGCCAGCGGCGACGACATCCCCCGCAAGGGCGGCCCCGGCATCACCACCGCCGACCTCCTCATCGTCAACAAGACCGACCTCGCCCCGCACGTCGGCGCCGACCTGGACACCATGGCCGTCGACGCGAAGCGCCAGCGCGGCGACCTTCCCGTCATCTTCACCAGCCTCACCTCCGACGACGGCATCCGCGAAGTCGCCGACTGGGTCACCGGCCACCTCGCCCAGTGGCGCGCCGGGGCAGTCGCCGTATGAGCTCCGCCGCCCGACTAGTTGCCGGCCGTGTCCCCGCGGCCGGCGGCGGACCAGAGCCCGCAGGACACCCGCACGGCGTACGTGCCACGGCCCGGATCCACGCCGCGCACAACGGACGCGTCACCACCCTCCCGCAGCTGCGCAGCGACGGCCCCTTCCATCTGCGGCGCATGCGCACCGACGGCAACGCCGCCAGGGTGGGGATCATCGGCGCGATGAGCGCCCCGCTCGGTGGCGACCGGCTCACCCTCGACATCGCCGCCGAGGACCGGGCCGAGCTGGAGGTCACCACGGCTGCCGCCACGCTCGCCCTGCGCGGCCCCACCACCGAAGCAGCCATCTACGACGTGCGGCTCACCGCCGGAGAACACGCCCATCTGCGCTGGCTACCGCAGCCCCTGATCAGCGCCGCCGGCAGCAACCTGCGCCAGACCTACACCGTCGAACTCGCCGCCACCGCACGGTTCGTCCTGCGGGAAGAGCAGCTCCTGGGCCGGGCCGACGAGGAACCGGGCCACCTCGTCAGCCGGATCCTGGTCCACCGCGCCGGGCGCCCGCTGCTCGACCAGCACACCGCGTACGGCGCCCCGGAGCCCGGCTGGGACGGCCCGGCCGTCCTGGGCGGGCACCGCGCGGTCGGCCAACTCCTGGTCGTGGACCCGCGCCTCGACGTCCCACGGGATCCCGTACTGCTCGGCGAGGGCACCAAGGACGGGGGCGCTGTCCTGGCACCGCTGGAGGGCGGTCCGGCACTGCTCGCCACCGCCGTAGCACCCACCAGCTCGGCGCTGCGTGAACTACTCGACGAGGCGCACGCACACGCCCTCACCCACTAGCACGGACGGGCCGTCGCCCCCCCCGGAGGGCGACGGCACCCCGCTGCACCAACAGACCATCGACTGCGGAACGGCAGGTTCTGCACGTGCCCACACGATCAGGCGACACCAGAACCACTCACATACCTACGCGCGCCCTGTCTGTCAGGGAGGCGTACAGCTCGGGGCGGCGGTCGCGCAGATACGGGTTCTCCGCGCGGGAGGCGGCCAGGAAGGCCGGGTCGAAGTCGCCAAAGATGAGCTCCTCGGCGCCGCGCCCAGCGCGGGCACGGACCACGCCGTCGGGCCCGACCAGCGTGGAGCGCCCGACGAACTCGAAGTCCTGCTCCTTGCCGATCCGGTTGGCGTAGGCGATGTACATCTGGTTCTCGAAGGCGCGGACCGGCACGAGGGACTCGGGGACGATCTGGAAGGGATCCATCACCGCGGTCGGCACCACGAGCAGATCGGTGCCGGCGAGGGCGTGGGCGCGGACGTTCTCCGGGAACTCCACGTCGTAACAGATCAGGAACCCGATCCGCACGCCGTCCAACTCGGCCTGGACAACAGGGTCTTTGCCGTAGGTGAAGTGCTCGCGCTCAAATTCGCCGCAGAGGTGCGTCTTGCGGTAGTTCGCGAGGCTGGCGCGGTCGGGGCCGAAGAGCTGCACCGAGTTGTACACGGCCCCGCCGTCGCACTCGGGGTAGCCGTAGGCCACCGCCACCTTGTACCGCGCTGCGATATCGGCGACGGCGCGGGCGGAGGGCCCGTCCGCGGCTTCCGCCAGGTCCTGCACCTCGTCCACGTACCCAGCGAGGAACAGCTCCGACGCAACCAGCAGCCGGGCGCCGGCGGCAGCGGCACGCTCCGCGGCCCCATCGAGCGCTTTGAGGCTCTCCTCGACCGAACCCGGGGTCCCCGAGCTCTGGAACAGGGCCGTACGCAACAGCGACATGGATGTCCTTTGCGGTGATGGAGCATGAAAGATCCGCATTGACCGTACGTTTGCGCTGGACACCATGTAAAGATCGTTCTTTTCGGCTCTATGTGCGATCTGTCGCGTGAAAGGGGGCCTCAGCGGCCTTCACCCGAACGGCGCCCCAAAGGCGGCGCCGGCCCCGCACTGCGCCGCAATGCAGATCCCGCGCAGATGGAAGCGGTATTCGCCCAGCTCACCGCAGACCTCGCGCCGATCTACCGCCGCCGCGACCTGCGGGCCAACGGCGTGTTGTACCTGCGCGGGTTACTGATGCCGGGTTGCGGGCAACTGCTGGTCGATCGCAGAGGCAGTCGGCCCGGGCCGGCCGTATCGCCCGCACCGCCTGCTCGAACGCACCTCCGGGGAGGAGGACGCCGCGAGAGACGTGGTACGCGCGCTCCCGCCCCGGCACCTCGGCGCCGCCGGCGGGGTCCTGATCCTCGACGAGACGGGGCAGGCTTAGAGCTCCTAACGCAATGCTGGTTGCAGGCGGCGCCAGCAGATGAGTGAGCATGCGAGTGCGAGGAAGGCTTCGTGGATGTCGTCACGGGTCTCCCATCGAG
>NZ_LGKG01000135.1 GCF_001294335.1 Streptomyces chattanoogensis | reverse complement strand
CCGCCCGCTTCCTCGACTTCGTCAGCGAAGGACTCATTCGCGCCGCGGAGCAGGGTCGCGAGGTCCTCTACGCCAGAACCGAAACGACCCCGGACGGCATCGCCACGCCAGGTTCGGATCGCGCATAGACAAGTACCGGACCTGAACGCGGTGTGGGGCAACCGTTGATCAGCTCAGCCGGGGTGTTCGCGCTCCTCGTTGACCGCGCGTCCGCCGAACGGGTGCGCGGTTGCGGACTCCGGGCGTAGCAGTGCGCGGCTACCTGGCACGGGAAAGCCGCTTCACTGCGTCACGAAACATCAGCCCCGCTTGGTGTCTGCGAATGTGCGCGCCCACAGTGGTGACGCGACGCACGCCACGAAAGATGCGTCTCGCGATGCGAGATAAGTCGGCCTAGGCGGGCCGGAGTTCACGTGTCGACGGCCGACCGGGTAGGGCGTTCGGTCGAGTTGGGGCACGCAGAGGGCGCGCCGCCCGGTGGGAGGTCCAGATAACAAACAAGGCCCAGGTCGCCGACCTGGGCCTTCACTCTGGAGCGGGTGACGGGAATCGAACCCGCGCTCTGAGCTTGGGAATCAATGGTGCGCGTGGCTGTGATTGATGTGCTGACCTGCGTGAACGTTGCCAAGGCGGGTGCTGGGGGGTGCGGCGGCGCACCGGTGTTGACCGTGTTTTACCGCCCTTAAGGGCACGCGGAGGGCACGGCCACGGCAGCGAGCGTGAGAGCACGGGCGCTTCACGGACCTGGCCTGGTGCTGGCGGGGCAGCTGCCGGTTGGGGGCATGGCTGTTTTGCGAACGCGACGGACACGGCGAAACGATCTTCGTAAGGCGTGCCGCCTCCTCGCCGCGGCGCGGTTTTCGGTGTGCGCGTTTAGCGTGGGCTTATGGCGTATGACGAGCGGCGCGCCGACGTCGCCGCGGCCGGTGGTGTAGGTGAAGGTGACGATCTCGTGGTCGCGTCAGGCGGCGGCCAGGGCAGCGAGCGTGGAGGGGTCGGCCGGCTGTCGGCTCGGGCGGCTCCGCCGTCCGGATCCGCGCAGGGCGTCGCTGTAGGGGAAGCCGCGATCCGCTCGTCGTGCTGCGCGTTGAGCAGATAGATCAGGAACATCAGCTTGTTCGGGTCCTGCTCGGCGAACCAGCCCACGTGCACCGTGTGGCCGGGCACCGGCACCTTTCGCGGCACCACAGGTCAGTGGGTCGGGTTCACCGTGGCATGAGTGATCCGGCCCCAGCGCGCGTCCAGCGCGTCGGTCAGAGCGGGAAGCTCGCGGAAGAGATCGCGAGAACGGGGCCACCAGGCACCGTCCAGGAGACCCGGAGGCGATTCTGCCGAAGTGAAGGAGAGTCGGGCCGGTGACGCAGGTACGTGCTCGCTGGTGATCGTACGGTCGATGGTCGCGGTCATGGCGCGGGCCTGCCCCCGGGGCTCGTCTTCGACGTCCCGGTGTTGTTGCTCGCCGAGAACGACACCGGCGTGGCAGCCGGTGTGCGAGGTACTTCCGGTCTCGTCACACTGCTCCGGCCGGCGACCGTGAAGGTGCGCGTGACCAGGAACTTTGCTGGCGGATGTGGGTCCGGCTCCGTCGCCGCCGCGCCCGCGCCCCGGCGCGCGGAGTACGGTGAAGTAACGAGGTCACCTCGCCGGGCGGATGCACCGCCCGGAAGGCGGACGAACGCACATGGCCGACTCCGACACTCCCCGCGTCCCGCAGCTGCTGCCGGACGCGGTGCACCAGGCCGTCAGACCCGGGACGGCCCTCTTGAGGTTGGTGACCACGCAAACCCGCGAGCAGGTTCTCGACGGCGCGTGGTGGCCGCGTTCTCGCGACATCGGCGCCGAGCTGCCCGGTCTGATCGCCGCGCTGACCGTACATCTGGGCCCCGTCCTGCGCGTCGGTCTGGACGCCGATGCCTGGGAAGAACTGCCGACCCGTCTGGTGATCGACGACCGGGTCGTGCACATCGACTCCTTCCCGGTCGGTGACGACACCGTCCTCATCACCCGAGGCGACCAGGACCACTTCTCCCTGCTGGTGGTCCCGCCGCACGCGACACCTGAAGCAGCCCGCGCCGCGATGGCCAGGGCCGTCGAGGCCGGCAACGTCATCCAGGCCGAGCAGATCCTCATCGATACCGGCACCCGTCACGCACACCTGGTTCCCCCGGAAGAGCCTCGGACGGGCCACGAACGTGGAGAGCGGTGAGGAAGCCGCCGAGTCTGGCTTCGACGCTCCTTTGACGACAAGGGGGATACAGGTTGCCCGAAGGTGCGGCTGACGGCTCACTCCAGGACGGCGAGGTAATCGGCGGCGCCCCCGCGCCACTCGATCAGGAAGAGGGTTGCGTCGTCGCTGGTGCTCCCGCCCCGCTCCTGTTTCAGGGTGTGGGAGAGCGAGCGCACCACCGCCCGCACTCCCTTCTCTGTGTGCTCGATGCGGTTGACCCAGTGGATGAGTTGTTCCTCGCCGAACTGCTCTTCGCCGGCTTCGTGCTCCTCGATCAGGCCGTCGGTGAAACACAGCACCCGGTCGCCGCGTTGCAGCATCTGCTCGCTGATCTGGGGCTCTTCACCACCGAAGCCAACGGGCAAGGTGGTCGGGCTCTCCAGCTGCCGGACCACCTGGCCGTCGCGGATCAGCAGCGGTGCGGGGTGGCCCGCGTTGACCCACTGCAGGTGGCCCGTTGTGACGTTGAGGCGCATCATCTGCGCGGTGACGAAGTGGTCGGGCCCGAATTGCTCGGCGATGGCCCGGTCCATGAATGCGTAGATCTCGGACAGGCCGACTGCGGCGCGTCTGGCGTGCCGGTAGGCGCCGATGGCGACGGTCGCCATGGTGGCGGCATCCAGGCCGTGGCCCATCGCATCGACCATGGCCACGTGCAGGATGTCCTCGTTGAGGGCGTAGTCGAAGCTGTCGCCGGCGACGTCGTAGGCGGGCTCCAGGATTCCCGCCACCGCGACCTGCGGGACGGACATCGCCAGCGGCGGGAGCAGGGACCACTGGATCTCCGCGGCCAAGCTCATCGGTTCGCGGCGCCGGGCGAGGAAGAACTGGTCGGTGTAGCTGTGCTTGGTGACCAGCAGGTCGGCGACGAGGCCGGCGAGTCTGCGCAGCAAACGCCGGTCATCGTCATCGACGGTGTCCAGGGTGAGGGCCAGCACGCCCACCTGGTCGCTGCCGTCCAGCAACGGCAGATACATCCGGACGCCGTCGTCCTGCGGTACCTCGACAGGGGCCCCGTACAGGAAGGCCGAGCCCGCGTGCGAGTCACTGATCAGCTCGGGCCGGCCGACGGCCAGCCGCCTGCCCGGCAGCGGCACCAGCAGCAGCTGCGCGTAGTCCTGGAGGAGGATCGAGACGTGACGGCCGCCGACCCTCGCCACCTCTTCCGCGATCAGTGGGGCGATCAACTGCGGCGGCATCTCGTGCGCCCGATCCAGCAGAACGCCCAGCAGTCGCTCGCCGAACCCTTCGGAGCGGTCCACTGCGCCCGTGTCCTCCTGCCGCTCACCTGCCGCCATACCCGTGCCCTTTCACCAGCAGCCTCATCGCGACTTCACCCGCCGGGCCGGCCGTCTCCAGCGGGCCCGTCATCGGGCGGCCCGGCGTTCGACTTCGGTGGCTTGGCTCCGGTAGCACGGTGCGCGGGTCCGGGTGAGGGGAAGGTGAGCCGGTCCGTGAATGACTGAGCGCAGGCGGGAGGCGATGAGGCCCTGCCCGCACTCCGCGGTCGGCGTGTTCGAGTCCGCTGCGGCCCTTCGGCTCCTCCCGCTCGGTGAGGTTCTGGAGCACACATTCACGCCCTGCTCGGCGGCAGCGGGCCGCGCAAGGGCCCACTGGCAGACCCCCCTCATGCGACTGTGCACACGGGCTCCTGAAACCACCGTGATCGACTCGCACAGCGTGACCCGGCCAACCGGGCCAAAGGGCTCATTGAGCCAGTGGCGGCGTGTCAGGCTCCTTCAGGGCACCTGGCTGAACGGCGTGCGGTGAAAAGGTCCGGACAAGAGACAGGCCCCAGGCTGTTGGTTGGCCTGGGGCCTTCCTCCGGAGCGGGCTGCGGGATCGACGTCGCGCTCTCGATGACTGACACGATGCTCAGATGCCTTTCGCCGCACCTGGTACCTGAGTAATGACTTCTCGGGCGGGGGAACGTGAGGTCGGCAGGCGTGCGCCATGGCCGCCTTCGGAGTCCCAGACCGAAACCAGGGACAGCTCCATCTCCTCCGCGATCCGGCGTTGCTCCGCCTCGTCCATCAGGGCGCTCGCGGTGCGGGTGCCCCGCGGATCGGCGGCCTCGGTCATGAGCCGGGCGGCCGTGGCGGGGCTGGTCTCCGGAGGGATGACCAGCAGGTCCCAGCGGCCGACGGTGTAGGAGAACAGCAGCAGTTTGTGGGGATCTTGCTCGGCCTTGAACCAGCCGACACCCACCACATGCCCGTCCACGGGCACCTTCCGTGGGATGACCGGCCAGAAGGTGGGGTTCACCGTGACATGGGTGATCCGCCCCCACAGCGGGTCGAGGACGGCCGTCAGTGCGGGCAGTTCCGCCGTGAGGTCACGGGAGCGGGGCCACCATGCACCGTCGAGCAGAGCCGGAGCGGTGCCGGCCGGCGCCAGCATGAGCCGCAGGGGCAGCGAAGCGGTCCGGTCTTCGACCGCCGGCGTATACGGAATGGTCGTGGTCATGACGCGGGCCTTGCCCCGGGCCGACCGTGACCGGCCCGGTGTCGTGAATCGCCGAAAACGACACGAGCGTGGAGGCTGGTGTACGGAATGCCCTCGGTGGTTCCAGCTTACTCCCGGTAAGGCCCGCTGGGCCGATGCGGAGCGACGGGGTGAACGGCACAGGAGACCTTGGAGCAGCCGGCCAGAGAATTGCGAAGAGGCAGCGCCTCCTGTGCGGACAGCCGGACACTCTCGTGCGACATCGGCTGCCAACGGGGGCTGTCAGCCGCAGGACCGTGCCTGAGGCGTCCGGTCAGCCGAGAAAGGACAGCCGGACTTGGCGTTCGGGGCTGTCCCGTTCGGTGGTCACCAGTACGACGGACTGCGAGGTGCCCAGCTCCAGCTCGCCATCGACCACGGGCAACGTGGCGTGTGGTGGTACCAGAGCCGGGAGCACGTGGCCGCTGCCGTGGCCTGGACTGCCGTGGCGGTCCCGCCAGCGGTCGTCCGCGGGAAGAATGCCGCGGAGGGCTGCCAACAGGTCATCGTCACTGCCCGCGCCGGTCTCGATGACGGCCAGGCCGGACGTCGCGTGGGGGGTGAAGACGTTCAGCAGTCCGTTTCGCCCATGAGCGGCCTCCCGGAGGAACGCGGAGCATGCGTTCGTCAGGTCGTGCATGGTCTCAGTGGCGCCGGTTGCCATGTTGATGGTGCGGGTGGTGAAGGTGCCAGCCATGGTTCACCGGTACCCATCGCGGAGGAACGGCACTGACGGCCGGATGGGTTGTTCCTCCGGGCCTCCGCCGGCAGTCGAGGGGTTCGGGCGCCCCCTGAGCATTGCGTCAACCGTGCTTTTCTTCCTCAGCCTCCATGCGCCGAATGCCCTGGTGCGTCAGCGTGACCATGGCCGGCGTATTGCCCGCGGCCCAGTCGACCGTGATCAGGTCCTCGCCCACCAGATACGTGCAGGCGGCAGCCAGATCCTCTTCCGGGATCGCGAGATCTTGCGCCAGCTTGGCCCCGGTGACGCCCAGAAGGCGGTTGCCCTCAGTGGCCTCGTACAGAGCCTGCATGATCTTCTCGCGGTACGCCTTCCGCTCGGTTAGTGATGCCATGACTGCTTACCTCTGGGGAGAACTGCGTCGCGCCCATCGCGGTGGAGGGGCGCCGGGACGCCTGATCGAGGGGCCGACTCTGTCGCAGACGCGTATCTGAGGCCCGGTTTCTCAGACCTCGTCCGCGTGGGGGCGGTCACGCGCGGCTGACTTGCTGGTCGCCGGCCATGGCGGGGCCGTCGCGTTGGGCTCGGGGGTCTGCGTGGTGTCCACCGTGATGTGGAGCCGGGTCCCGCCATCATGGCCGGCGGGGTAGCTGCGCTGTTCGGTGGCGGGGAAGCAGTGCCGGAGGACTTCTGCGACCCGGCGGGCGGCCTCGGGGGATGCGGCGACGATACGGACCTCGGCCATCCCTGCCGAAAGAATCGGTTCTACAGGTCTCATGCTGGCCTCTCTGTCAGGCATATGAGGTGCCACGGGGCGAATGCAGACGGGCGGAGAGACGAGCTGGCCGGGCCCACCGCCGGCCTTCCGACTCCGGCAAGGACGGGAGCGCTCGAAATATCCCGATGTGTTCACCGTACTCCGGCCCGACGGTCCACCGACCCCGCGAGACCAGGCGTTCGTGGAGGCGGGCCGTGCGCCGCTTGGGCACCACCCCTTGCCGACGCTGACCAAGACCGCCGCGTTGGACCGCGCGCCGATGGCACGGACGACCATGCCGCGGGCCGTGAGCGCGCCTCATGGTGTCCGGCCGCGCGGCTTCGTGGACTTCCAGTGCCAGGTGCTGAGGAACGGACGCAGCCGGTCGTTGGCGAGGCCGGCGACGAGCTGGGGGAGGCGGGTAATCGGGGGCGGCCACCTCGACCGCTGTTGACCCTGGTGTACCGCTCTGAAGGGCTGAGATGGGGCTGGGGCTGGCCCCCGAGGGGGTGGGAATGGAGGTGACTCGCACGGGCTTGCTTCGGGTGCGGAGAGGTGCAGTGGATCGGCACCAACGATGAGGTGTGCACGCGAGAATGCGGCGGGCTACTCACCCGATGTCACGGATCTGCGGCGGGTACTCGCGACCAGGCCGCAGGGCTGAGAATCTGTGCGTAAGAGCCGACGAATGGCGCCCGTGACCAGCACGTCTTCCTGAGCGTACGGTCGTCAGGGGCCGGCGGGCTGCGCCCGAACGGCGGGCGATGGCTCGGGCGGCCCGTCGGGGGCGGAGAACGAGCCGTTGACGGGTGACTCGCTGCGGGGGCATGGCGATCTCTGCCCAGACGCATTTGCCGCAGGTGGTGTGCTCGGCCCCGTGGAAGGTGATTGGTGATCCGAAGTCGCGGGCGGGCAAGCGCGCGTTGTACCTACCGGACTTCATCGTGCCCGAGCTGCGCCGCCACCTTCAGTGGTTCGCTGAGAAGGAGCCGGACGGCCTCCTCATCGTCGGCGAGCGAGGGGCAGCTCTGCGACGGTCCTCCTTCGGGCGCAAGTGGCGCAAGGCGCGCATCGCGATGGGACTGCCTGACAACTTCCGCTTCTACGACCTTCGCCACACCGGCAACACCCTGGCGGCCGACTCCGGCGCGAAGCTCAAGGACCTCATGGTCCGCGCGGGCCAGTCCAGCCCGAAGGCTCAGCTGATCTACCAGCACTCCAAGAAGAAGCACCAGCGCAAGCTCGCGAAGAGCATCGACGCTGAGGTGCGCCAGCAACGCCGGGAGGCAGCCGAGCAGCTCCAGGCGGAGAAGCGGAAGCACTCCTCCTGAGGCACCGACCCCTCTCCCCTGCTCAGGGTCCGTCCGCCCAGCTCTGTGCGGGAGGCTGGGCCTGATCGCGGTGGAGCCTGCGGAGCCGGTCGCGGGCGGTGCGGGGCAGGCCGTCCACTACGCATTGCCAGGAGTGGGTGATCATTTCGGCGAGTTCCTGGTCGGGGACCGTGCCGTCCAGGTGCACGGTGATCCAGTGCCAGTGGGGGCCCTGGTACCCGTACCCGGGGCGTACCGCGGGGTACTGGTCGTACAGGTGCAGGGCGAGGGTGGATTCGCACTTGACGCTCAGCCGGTCGGGCTGGGAGGTGTTGGCTGCCGCCAGGGTGGCGAAGATCTTGCCGCCGACTTTGTAGACGGGCCGGTGCGGGCCCCATGGCTCTTCCTCGCTGACCTCGGGGAGGCCCAGGGCGTATGCCGCGACATCGTCGGGATTCATTCGGTGCTGTCTTTCATGCGGGGGTGATGACGGGGCAGGCCCGCCCGCCGGGACACGGCCGGGCGCTTCCGCGGGCGAAGCCCCTGGACGGGGCGCCGGACTGCGCCGGTCCCTCGCCGGACCAGCTTCGAGCCAGGGGAGTCCTGAAGGCGCCTGGTCATGGCCGGTTCCCCGGCCAGCGGCCGCGGTGATGAACGGCCGGGGTTACGGGCCGCTGGGCCCCGAAACGGTGTCTGTGCCTTCAGGGGGAGGTCACTGTCCGCCGAGGTAGTCGGTCTGCGAGGCGATCCGGTCCCCGCGCAGTTGCAGGACCGAGCAGAAGCTGACGGTGACAGGCTCTCCCGCCGGAGGCAGGCCCGGGTGTACGCCGGAGCTGGTTCCCGCGAAGCCGAATTCGACGGCGATGGCATCTCCGTCGGCGATGATCCGCTTGATGGTGAACTTCCGGTCGGGAACGGCACCGGCGTACTCCTGCAGGTGGCGCACGAAGGCGTCCCGGCCGGTGAAGGCGAGCCCGAAGGGCCGGCACTCGTAGGTGGTGTCGTCGGTGTACAGGTCCCCGAACCGGTCGAAGTCCTGGTCGTTATAGGCGGTGGCCCACTCGTTGACGAGCTTGTCGCTGTTCATGGTGATGGTCTCTGTGTCCGGAGCCCAGGTCAGGCGTATTTGCCGAGGTCGCTGGCCTGGAGGGCGGCCTGGTCGTTGACGCCGATGACGTAGCCGTCCGGGTCGCGGAAGTAGAACATGCGCTGGCCGGTGTGGTCGGTGTCGGTGTCCTTGATGATCTCGGCGTGCCGGGAGATGCGGTCGTGGGCGCCGTCGAAGTCGTCCACGGCGAGGTAGAACATGCCGGCGAAGCCGATGGGGGTGTCTGCCAGGACGGGCAGCCAGTCCTTCAGATCGGCGTTGCTGTAGAGCATGGCGCAGAATCCGCCCTGGTAGAGCAGCATATGGATGTCGTCGCCGGGGCTGGCGGTGCTGGAATCGACGTCGAAGCCGAGCTGTTTGTAGAACGCGATGCTGGCCGCGGTGTCCTTGACACTCAGGCAGGGAGCAAATGGCATGGGTCCTCCGTGGTCGGGTGCGGCCTTCACCAGGGTGCGGGCGCAGGGGGCCGGCATGAGCCGCCGGGCACCCCGTGGTCTCTTTCTCTGCCGGTCCGCGGGGCTGTGCACGCCGGGGGCCGCCGTCTTGGTGAGAGCAGCCGCTGTGAGCGGCTGGGGCTGTCAGCGGGTACTGCTGATGCAGAAGGGCTGGCCGGAGGGGTCGAGCAGGACAGTCCAGTGGTCCCCGCCCGGCTGATGGGCGGGCTTGGTGGCGCCCAGTTCCAGGAGCCGCTTCTCCGCCGCGTCGACGTCGTCGAACCTGATGTCCATGTGGAAGGCGAGTTCGTCCTGGGGCCAGGTCGGGGCCTTGAACGTCGTGGCGGACCAGAAGACGTACATCATGTCGCCGACCCACACCGGGAAGGCCGCCGGGTTGCCGTCCTCGTCCCGGTACGGCTCGCAGACCTGCGCGCCGAGGGCGGCGGCGTAGAACTCCGCGAGCTCGCCTCCGTCCTCGGCCCAGATCGCGTGCGACAGCACCCTGCCGGTCGGGGCGCTACCGGTATGGGTGTCGGCCATGAGTCTTCTCCTCTGTGGGTTCGGCTGGGCGGTTTCCGCCCTCTGGAGCCGACCGTAAGGAGCATGTAGGGCGAAGAATGTCCTATATGGCTCAGGTGGGACTGAGCGATGTGGACCGGCGAGGCTGACCGCGCTGTTCTGGTCCAACGTCAACCCGTACATCACCACCGGCAAGAACAAGGAGCACACCCCTTTCACCCGCGGCCGTGATGTGCCCGCTCGGCGACCGTCGTCATCCGGGGGCGGCATCCTGAGCGTGACGCTCGGTGCTCGTCACCGTGGCTTCGGGTGGAAGGGGTCACTGCCCGGGGGATCAGGAGCTGCTGTCTGCCGGCATGCCCTGGGGCTGCAGGAGTTCGTGGCAGGTCCCGGAGTCGTCGCGGAAGAGCGCGGAGGTGCCCCAGGGCAGCTGCTGCGGTTCCTGGACGATGGTCACCCCTCGCGCCGACAGTTCCTTGACAGCTGCGTGGCAGTCCTCGACGGTGAACGTGCAGCCGAAGAGCGCCCCCTTGGCGAGGAGCGCCTTCAGCTGCTCGGCGGACTCCGCATCCTGCAGCGGTGCTCCCGGAACCATCAGGCTGAGCTGCAGCTCTGGCTGGTTCTTGGGGCCCACGGTGAGCCAGCGCGGGGCCTCGCCGGCCGGCACGTCCGTGCGCGCCTCCAGGCCGAGCTTCTCGGTGAAGAACGCCTTGGCCGAGTCCTGGTCCAGCACCCAGACCACGACCGTGTTCACTGCAGTGATCATGACTTCTCCCGTTGTGTGAGGTGCATCCGAACGCCCACGAGCGGCTCCTTGACCGCTTGGACGTCTTCGACGGTAGGTCCCTTTTAGGACAGCTCGCGTCACCCTTTTCTGGCAGTCTCACAGCCATGACCCAGGACCTGCCCGCTCGCATGCTGCGCCTGCTGTCCCTGCTGCAGACCCGCCGCGCCTGGACCGGCGGCGAACTCGCCGACCGCCTCTGCGTCACCCTGCGCACCATCCGCCGCGACATCGACCGCCTGCGCGAGCTCGGCTACCCCGTCGAGAGCACCACCGGCCGCACCGGCGGCTACCGCCTGGCCGCCGGGGCCGACCTGCCGCCGCTGCTACTCGACGACGACGAAGCCGTCGCCATCGCCACCGCCCTGCGCACCGCCACCAGCGGCGTGAGCGGCATCGCCGAGAGCGCGGTGCGCGCCCTGGCCAAACTGGAACAGGTGCTGCCCGCCCGGCTGCGCCACCAGGTCGCCGCGATCCACACCGCCACCGTCCCCGTCCCCTGGGACAGAGGCCCCGGGGCCGACCCCTCCGCGCTGGCCGTCCTGGCCGCGGCCTGCCGCGACCACGAGATCGTCACCTTCACCTACGCGTCCAGGAGCAGCGGCACGGCACCGCGACGCGTCGAGCCGCACAGTCTGGTCGTCGCGGGCCACCACTGGTACCTGATCGCCTACGACACCGGCCACACCGACTGGCGCACCTTCCGCGTCGACCGGCTCACCGAACCCGCCCCCACCGGCCGCCGCGTCGCACCCCGCGACCTGCCCGCCGCCGACCCCGTCGCCTTCCTCGCCGCACGCGTCGCCGCCGCCCCCGCCCGCTACACCCTGAGCGTCACCGTCCCCGCCGACGCCGCCACCGTCCTCGACCGCACCCAGGTCCTGCCCGAGCGCGTACGGAGCGTCGGCGCGCACACCAGCACCATCGACCTGGCCGCCGACGCCCCCCGCCGCATCGCTCTCCAGCTCTTCGACCTCGCCCCCGGCCCCGGCAGCACCTTTCGAGGAAGCCCCGAACTCGCCCCGCACCTGGAGGAGTTCGCGCAGATCCTGCAGAACGCGGCCCGCGCGCTCACCACCAGCGAGCCGGACGAGCCCCACACCCCCACCACGAAGGACCGCTGAGGGGCCACCCCTCGTCAGCCGCGCGGGTCACTTGGGCGGCAGCTCGGCCGTCGCGTCCAAGGCCACCTGCAGCCACTCGTCCAGCGCGTCGTCGTCCAGGGCCTCCCCGGCCACGTACACCCAGCCCTTCGACACCCGCCCCTTGACCTCAAACGGCCGCGCTCCGGGCCGGGCGAGCGCATCGGTCATGTCCTCCTGCGCCACCCGCAGGAACAGGTCGTCGCCCTCCACGCCGCCCAGCGTGTTGCCCTGCAGCAGGAACGTGAGCGCACCGAACATCTTCTTCTCGGCCACCGCGCCATCCGTCTCCAGCCGCTCCCGGACCCGCTCCGCCAACGCCTCGTCGTATGCCATGAACCGAACCTAACGGCACCCCCGGGCCCGCGCTCGCTCAGGACCGAGCCCCAGCCCCGCCGATACTGACGCGGCATCTGTCCTTCAAGAAACCATGGCGAGTTCAAGCGGTCAGCGCATCACCGCTGTTCAGGAGGCCAGCGCAGACCTCTGCCGGAGTGCGATAGCCATGGGTCTTGCATGGACGATGGTTGAGCTCGTGGGCGATGGCGTCCAAGTCGTCCAGTCGGACGGTGGTACGGGTGCCCGTCCACAGGCCCGACATCTTCTCGGCGCTGATCTCCAGCCCGGCCTCCGCCAGCAGACGGCGCAACTCGGCGGACTTCCAGATCCCGCATTCTGCAGCCTTCATCAGCAGATTCCAGCGCACAGCGTCACCGTGGGAGCGAGTTCGCCCTCCGGAGCGTGGGCGGGCGCCAGACGAGTGCGCCTGCCACGGGCTCGTTTCGCAGCCGCAATCTCGCGACAACTCAGGTATAGGTGACCCAAGTCACAGAAAATGCGTCTCACCATTCGAGAACCCTGGCCCCAAGGGGTGTGATTTGGCGCGGTAGTTCGCGAAATCGACACCTCTGCCAGCAGATAGGGCTGGTGGAGGGCTGGCCGACCTGAAAATGGTCTAGACAACGAACAAGCCCCAGGCCGCTGACCTGGGGCTTCTGCATGGAGCGGGTGACGGGAATCGAACCCGCGCTCTGAGCTTGGGAAGCTCATGTTCTACCATTAAACTACACCCGCGTAATCCCGCCTCTGCTGCAGAGCGGAACATCGTCGCACACTCTACCCCATCACCGCCCGCCGGTGCATTTGGCATTTCCGGGCGCGGCAAAGGCGGGCGGGGCGGCCGGGGGGTCGGCCGGGCGGGTGATCGCGTGGGTCCCTGGGAGTGGTGCGGGGCACGGTTGCCCGGGCGGGATGCGGCTGCGGGGGGCGGGAGTTGGGGCGTACGGTGGGGGCTCGGAGTGCCGCGTGTGATGGCGCCCAGTTCATCCCCTAATGTGGCTTTTGTTGTCCACGCAGTTGGGAGAGGGACTTGATGGAGCGCACCGTCGTACGTTGTGCCGAGGGGCACGTGTTCAGCACCGCTTCGTTCCCCATGCAGACCACCGGCCGGCTCGGTCCCGGACGGTTGCTGCGTTGCCCGCGCTGCGCTCGGCTGCGGCAGTCGGTGCCCGTGGAGTACGCCAAGAGGTAGCGGACGGGGCACGTGCCGCGGGAGCAGCACGGCAGAGAAGCGGAAACAGAAGCAGGAACAGGGGAGAAAGCGGTAGTAGGGGAGTAGGGAAGAAGCAGCGGCAGGAGAAGGAGTACGGGCCCGGTCCCTTCGGGGGCCGGGCCCTCGTCGTGCGGTGGGAGTGGCTCCGGCGCGTGCGGCGGGCGCGGCGCGGGCGCGTATCCTCGTCTGCGTGCTTCTCTCAGACAAGGACATCCGGGCCGAGATCGATGCTGGTCGGGTGCGCATCGACCCCTATGACGAGTCGATGGTGCAGCCGTCCAGCATCGACGTGCGCCTCGACCGCTTCTTCCGGGTGTTCGAGAACCACCGCTACCCGCACATCGACCCCGCCGTCGAGCAGCCCGATCTGACCCGGGAGGTCATTCCGGAGGGGGACGAGGCGTTCATCCTGCACCCCGGTGAGTTCGTGCTGGCCTCGACGTACGAGGTCATCAGCCTGCCGGACGATCTCGCCTCGCGGCTCGAGGGGAAGTCCAGCCTCGGGCGGCTGGGGCTGCTGACGCACTCGACCGCCGGGTTCATCGACCCCGGCTTCAGCGGGCATGTGACGCTCGAGCTGAGCAATGTCGCCACGCTGCCGATCAAGCTGTGGCCGGGTATGAAGATCGGGCAGCTGTGCATGTTCCGGCTGACCTCGCCGACCGAGCACCCGTACGGCAGCGAGCGGTACGGCTCCCGCTACCAGGGGCAGCGCGGTCCGACGCCGTCCCGGTCGTTCAAGAACTTCCACCGCACGCAGGTCTGAGCGGCGGCGGACGCGAGACAGGCAGACGGCAGAGGGTCTGGGAGATTTACGTGAGTGGCGTGCGGGAGAACCTGACCTACGAGCGGTTCGGCGGGGCGATCCGCGAGCTGGCGCAGACGATCGCGGACGACGGGTACGAGCCCGACATCGTGCTGTCGATCGCGCGGGGCGGTGTGTTTGTCGCGGGTGGTCTGGCATACGCGCTGGACTGCAAGAACATTCACCTGGTGAATGTGGAGTTCTACACCGGGGTGGGGACCACTCTGGAGATGCCGGTGATGCTCGCGCCGGTGCCGAACGCGATCGACTTCTCGGACAAGAAGGTGCTGATCGCGGATGATGTGGCGGATACCGGCAAGACGCTGAAGCTGGTCCATGACTTCTGCCTGGGCACCGTGGCCGAGGTCCGCAGCGCGGTGATCTATGAGAAGTCGCACTCGCTGGTGAAGTGCGAGTACGTGTGGAAGCGCACGGACGACTGGATCAATTTCCCGTGGAGCGTCGAGCCGCCGGTCGTGCGCCGGGACAATCAGGTGCTCGACGCCTGAGCGAGACGACGCCGCGCTCTTTCCGCCGCCGCGCTCTTTCCGTCGCCGCACTCCATCCCTCGGCACTTCTTCCCTCGACGCGCCTTCCCCGTCACCCCTTTTCCGCGTCGCGCTTTTCCGGTTCCTGCGCCGCGCACCTTTCTTCACTCCGTACCTCCCTGTTTTGTCAGGGAGTTGACAAACGGGCGCTCGTTCGGCGTTGCCCCTTGCGCCGCTTTCGGCCAATTCCGTTCCGGGTGTTCCACCGGTGACTACCTCCGAGTAAACCGGCGGTAACAGCAGACCGGAGGGGAGGCCCAATGGCGCGTGCGGGAAGGACGGGACGGGCGGGACCGGCGAGATCGGCGAGAACGGCGGATTTACGGCGGCGGCGGTTGCGGGGCGTGATCGCGGCCGTTGCCCTGGTGGTGGGCGCGACGATCGGGGCCGGCACGGCCAGTGCCGACGCGGCGGCCCGGCCCGGGGCCGCGGGGCGGACCGCGAAGCCGTTGCCGCCCGAGCTGGAGAAGATCCGGGCCGAGGAGGCCGTCAAGCTGTACGGCGACCCGGCGGAGCGGCCGGCCGGGGAGCGCAAGACCTCGTTGATCTCGCTGGGTGACAGTGAGATTTCCGGGGAAGGTGTCGGGACGTACGAGCCGGGGACCGACGGGCCGGACAACTGGTGTCACCGGTCGCCGGATTCCGCAATTCACCGGACGGGCATTGCGGCGGATGTGACGTACAACGTCGCGTGCTCGGGAGCGTACAGCGGGAACATCCGGATCGGCGGGAGCAGGCAGTATCCGGATGAGCTGGTGCAGAGCGATGCGCTGGCGGTCAAGGCGCGGAATACGCGGCTGAAGATGGTGCTGCTGGTCGCCGGGGCCAATGACGATCTGCAGTTCGGGCCGGTGATGACGGACTGCGTCGAGCGCTGGTTCCTGCTGCAGGGAGCCTGCGAGCCGAAATACCAGCCGGGCTGGCAGGCACGGGTCGACGGGCTGGTGCCGAAGGTCGAGCAGACGGTGAACGATCTGCGGACCGTGATGCGGGACGCGGGTTATGCGGACGGCGACTACCGGCTCGTGGTGATGTCGTATCCGAGTCCGATCGGGCCGGATGTGGAGGACAATCCGCAATTCCCCGGGAAGCTGCCGGGCGGGTGCACGGGCTATACCTCGGATGCGGGATGGGGACGGAATACCGCCGTGCCCGGCTTCGAGCGCGGGATCAGGAAGGCCGCGCAGGACACGGGGGCGCTCTATCTCGATGCCTCGCGGCTTTTCCACGGCCATGAGGTGTGCATGGAGGACACCTGGGCCCGCGGACTGTACGTCAACATCTCCAACCCCTTCCCGCCGGACGCGAATTCGGTGCGGCAGTCGTTCCATCCGAATGTGCGCGGGCACGGGGCGTTCGCGTCCTGTCTGACGCAGCTGTACGCGGCGTCGGGGGCGACGCCGGGGCTGCGGGAGGCGTCCTGCACCGACCCGGGGAGCAGCGGGCGGCCGAAGCTCTACGCGGGGGCCTGGGACGACGCGTACCAGCCGCTGAAGAACGCCGGTACCGGGAGCTGTGTGGATGCGGCCGGTGCGTCGAGCCGTAACGGCACCGCCGTGGTCGGCTGGGACTGCAACGGACAGCGGAATCAGAGCTGGTGGTACGACCCGGACACCGGGCAGCGGTCGGTGCATGTGGGGCTGACGCAGGACCGGTGCCTGGATGTGCCCGGCGGGCGGTACGAGGCGGGGGCCGCTCTGGTGCTGTGGAACTGCTCGGGGGCGGCCAACCAGCAGTTCGTACGGGACGGCAGCGGGAACGGCGGGACCGTCCGGCCCGCCGCGGCCACCTCGCTGTGTCTGACGCTGGGCGGGGCGAAGGAGCCGCTCAGGCTGCAGGCGTGTGACGGGTCGGCCGGGCAGCGGTTCGCCTGACGGTCCGGAAGCGCCCGCCACCACAGGTACGCGAAGGGCCCCGCTACATCTCCCGTAGCGGGGCCCTTCGGTGTACGTACGGCCGGAAGAGGGCGGGTTACAGCGTGCCGAGCTTCAGCAGGCCCAGCAGCGCGACCAGCTGGATGCCGGAGGCGCCGAGCGCCTTGGGCCACGGCAGGTCGTGCGACTTGCTGACCATGGAGGTGAGCAGGAAACCGGTGGCGAGCCAGGTCAGCCAGCCCAGGACCTGGACGACGGGGCTGTCACCGCCGAGGAACATGGCGAACAGCAGCCGGGGCGCGTCCGGAATCGTCATGATCAGCATGCTCAGGCCGATGGTCGGCGCCCAGGCGCCGTCGCCGCCGAGCTGGCGGGCCAGGGTGTGGGTGACCGCGCCCAGGATCAGGCTGCCGATGATGAACATCACGGCGGTGATCCCCACCCAGGGGATGCTCTGGCCGAGCGTGGCGTTCAGCACATCCTCGCGGGCCTTGTCGAAGCCGAAGACCGCGAGCAGGCCGTAGAGGAAGGTGACGGTCAGCGCCGGGCCCCAGACCGTGTGGTCCCGCATCTGCCAGAAGGTGGCCGCCGGGCGCAGCACGAGGCCGGACAGCAGCTGCTTCCAGTGCAGCCGGGGGCCGGCCGGCGGAGCGGTGGCCTGGCCGGCGTGGTAGGTGCCGCCGTCGGCGTACTGGCCGTCGGGGCCCTGGCCGTTGTCGTACTGGTCGGCGTACGGGGCGTACGCGTCCGGGGCCTCGCCGATGCTGAACTGGCGGGTGCTGCCGGGGTTGTTGTCCTGGGAGTACGGGGCGTAGGCCCCCGGCTGGGGCGCGTAGCCGCCGTCGTCACCGAAGTACTCGGGCTCGCCGTGCTGCCCCTGGGGGCCGCCGTGCTGCGGCTGCTGCCACTGCCCGTGCGGAGGCGGGGGCTGCTGCCCGTACGGTCCTTGCTGTCCGTACGGAGCCTGCTGCCCCTGGTGAGCCTGCTGTCCGTCCTGCGCGGTACGGGGATCCCGTCCGCGACCCATCCTGAATCCAGCCACGCCTTCGAAAGTACCTGGTCCGTGGGGATTCGGTGGCCGACCGCGGAGAGTGGGCGGGGGTTTGCTGCCGACCTGTGACATCCCCTAGGGGGACGCGGCGAAATCCCCTAGGGGACGTCCCGGAGAACCCTCAGGGTCAGCCGCGGGGGCCGGGTGCCCAGCGGAGGGTCAGATCCGGCAGGTTCTCCATGTTGTCGCTGCCGTCGCCGGTGGCGATGACCGTGAAGCCGTGATGGGTGTAGAAGGCGCGGGCGTCGGTGTTGAGCCGGAACACGTGCAGGGTCAGGCCGGCGGGGCGCAGGCGCTGCGCCTCGGCGAGGAGGCGGGTGCCGATACCGCGGCGGCGGGCCTCGGGGAGGAGGTAGAGGTGGTCGAGGAGATCGCCCTGTACGGCCGCGTAGCCCAGGATTTCCGGGCCGCGGACGGCCACCAGGGTGTGGCACCGCGGCAGCACGATCTCGCGGATCCAGCGGGTGACCTCCTCGTGGGTGTGCTGCTGCGGCGGGAGGTAGGGCATGGTGACGCGCCGGGACACCGCGTGGACGGTGGCGATGGCGGGGGCGTCGGTGGGGCGGGCGCGGCGGATGCGGAGCGGCGGGGCGTCGTCCATGGGGGCATGGTCGGGGCGGGGCGGTGCGGCCGGCAACCGAATTGAGCGGGCCCCCGGCTCGTCGGTGAGACGGCAACGGCCCGGCCCCTTCGCCGCTAGCTGCCGTCCCCGCCGCCCCGGCACGCCGGATGTCCCCAGCCGTCGGCGTTCTTGGCGATGGGCTCGCCCGCCCCGTAGGAGCGGCCGCAGCGGCAGCGGCCGGGGAACTTGGCGTTGAGGGTGCGTCCGGAGCCTCCCGAGGCGCGTCGCCGGTCCGGGGACGAAGCGGCCTTCGCGGGCGCTCCGTTGGTGCGGCGGCGGGTGCTGCCGGGCCGGGGGGTGTCGGGTGAGGGCGGTGGCGGCGGGGAGTCCAGTGCGCTGCCGGCGGGTTCCTGGAGGGTGGCGGCCCGGCTCGCGGCGCGGTCGGCGAAGTCGTTGAGCGGGTCGCCGTCCACCTGGTGCGCGGGCACGTACCGGAATTCCACGGAGCGCCCCGTGAGCAGCGCGTCGATGCGCATGACGAGTTCCTGGTTGGCGACCGGCTTGCCCGCTGCCGTCTTCCACCCCTTGCGCTTCCAGCCCGGCAGCCAGGTGGTGACCGCCTTCATCGCGTACTGGGAGTCCATCCGGATCTCCGCCGGGACGGCCGGGTCGATGGCCGTCAACAGGCGCTCCAGCGCGGTGAGTTCCGCAACGTTGTTGGTGGCGGTCCCCAGGGGGCCGGCCTCCCACCGGGCGGCGCCGCCCGCCCCGTCACCGACGACCCAGGCCCAGCCCGCGGGGCCGGGGTTTCCCTTCGAGGCGCCGTCACATGCGGCGATCACGCGTTCAGCCATGCGGGCGATGATGTCAGGCGGTCGTCGCGTGGGCGAAACCGTCCCGGCGAGCTGTCCGCGGCCCGCACCGTGGGCCGGAACACACCGGCGGGTGGCCGATCTTGTGGCGTCCCTGCGCGCCTCATGGCGATGATGCCGCCATGACCTCAGACATAGTGCCGGCCATACCCGCCGGGACCCTTTGCGCCGCTGCACAGCCCTCGTTGACGTCGCGCGACGGCGAACTGCTGTTGCGGCCCTGGGCCGGTGACGATGCCGCCGTACTGCTGGCCGCCTACCAGGACCCCGCGATGCAGCGGTGGTTCGTGCGGCGCCTGCAGACGCACGAGGACGCTCTGATGTGGATCGCGACTTGGGAGCGCGAGTGGCAGCGGGAGAGTTCGGCCCACTGGGCGATCGCCCGCGCGGACGACGGCGCGGTGGTGGGGCGGGTGGCCCTGCGGCGGATGGAGCTGCTGCACGGGCTCGCCGAGTGCGCGTACTGGGTGCTGCCGCATGCCCGCGGGAAGGGCATCGCCCCGCGGAGCCTCGTCACGCTGGCGGACTGGGCGTTCGACGAGGCCGGGTTCCACCGGCTCGAACTCATGCACTCGGACCGCAACGAGGCGTCCTGCCGGGTGGCCGCCAAGGCCGGCTTCGCGGGGGAGGGGATACGGCGCAGTGCGCTGCGGCATGCGGACGGGTGGCATGACATGCACCAGCATGCGCGGGTGCAGGGGGATGCCTGAGGCGCGGGCAGCACGCGCGGCCGGACCGTGAACCGCCGCCTCGTCAGCCCCGCGCCGCCCGCTCGTACAGTGCGCGGGCCCGGCGGTCGAAGAGCACCGCGACCGACTCGCGGTCCGTGTCGCCGCCGCTGAGTACGCCCATGAGCCGTCCGGGCCGGGCCGCGTCCCGGTGGTCGGCGAGCCAGGGACCGCCGCTGGTGCCGGGCCAGAAGCCGGGGCACTCGATGCGGACCATGTACGGCTCGTCGGGGTCGCGGCGGGTGCGGGTGGTACAGGAGACGGGGCGGTTGCGGGGGTTGTGGTCCTCGTTGGGGTAGCCGACGACGGTGACGCGGCGGTGCGGGGAGGACGACCAGTCGGGGGCGGCGGCGCCGACGACGTCCTGGAGGCGGCGGCCCTTCTTGTCGGGGGCGACGGTCAGGAAGGCGTAGTCGCCCCGGTCGTCGTTCTCTTTCGTCCACAGGGTGTGGACATGGATGCCGGTGACCTTCCACGTGCCGTACGGATAGTGGCCGGGGGCGGCTCCGGAGAACTGCGGGGCGAAGCGCAGATCGCCCTTGAACGGCCCGGCCTCGTACCCGTCCTTCTCGTCCTCCTTGTGGAAGTAGACGCAGTGGGCGGCGGTGGCGATCAGATTGCGCCGCGGGCTGTCGACCACGCTCGCCGTGCACCAGTGGTCGTTGTCGCTGGTGAGGACGCCGACGAAGGGGAGGCCGCGGGGCTCGGGCGGGGGCGTGCGGGCGGCGCACCCGGAGAGGGCCGCGGCCAGGAGGGGGACGAGGACGACCAGGAGGGCACGGGACGCGCGGCGGGCGGGGCGCGGGGATATGTGGTGCTTGATCATGACATGTGGCTAGAGGGCCTGGGGGCGTGACGGGTTCCGTGTCCCGCAACGCCGACGGCCGGTCCCGCGGGGAGCGGGACCGGCCGTCGGACCGTAGGCGCAGGGGCCGCTACTTCGCGGGCTCCGGCTCCGGCTCATCGGCCGTCGCGGTCTCACCCTCCGGATCCACCGGCGTCTTGACGGAGTCCAGCAGGAGCTGGGCCACGTCGACGACCTGGATGGACTCCTTAGCCTTGCCGTCGTTCTTCTTGCCGTTGACGGAGTCGGTCAGCATGACGAGGCAGAACGGGCAGGCCGTCGAGACGATGTCGGGGTTGAGGGACAGGGCCTCGTCGACGCGCTCGTTGTTGATGCGCTTGCCGATCCGCTCCTCCATCCACATCCGGGCACCGCCGGCGCCGCAGCAGAAGCCGCGCTCCTTGTGGCGGTGCATCTCCTCGTTCCGCAGGCCCGGCACCTTGGCGATGATCTCGCGCGGGGGCGTGTAGACCTTGTTGTGGCGGCCGAGGTAGCAGGGGTCGTGGTAGGTGATCAGGCCTTCCACCGGGGTGACGGGGATGAGCTTGCCCTCGTCGATCAGGTGCTGCAGCAGCTGGGTGTGGTGGATGACCTCGTACTCGCCGCCGAGCTGCGGGTACTCGTTCGCGATGGTGTTGAAGCAGTGCGGGCAGGTCGCGACGATCTTCTTCGACGACTTCGGCTTCTTGGTCGACTCGTCCTCGTCGTCCTCGCCGAAGGCCGCGTTCAGCGTCGCGACGTTCTCCGCGCCGAGCTGCTGGAAGAGGAACTCGTTGCCCAGGCGGCGCGGCGAGTCACCGGTGCACTTCTCGTCGCCGCCCATGATCGCGAACTTGACGCCCGCGATGTGCAGCAGCTCCGCGAAGGCCTTGGTCGTCTTCTTGGCGCGGTCCTCCAGGGCGCCGGCGCAGCCGACCCAGTAGAGGTAGTCGACCTCGGTGAGGTCCTCGACGTCCTTGCCGACGACCGGGACCTCGAAGTCGACCTCCTTGGTCCAGGCGAGGCGCTGCTTCTTGGCCAGGCCCCAGGGGTTGCCCTTCTTCTCCAGGTTCTTGAGCATCGTGCCCGCCTCGCTGGGGAAGCTGGACTCGATCATGACCTGGTAGCGGCGCATGTCGACGATGTGGTCGATGTGCTCGATGTCGACCGGGCACTGCTCGACGCAGGCGCCGCAGGTGGTGCAGGACCACAGGACGTCGGGGTCGATGACGCCGTTCTCCTCGAGCGTCCCGATCAGGGGGCGCTCGGCCTCGGCGAGAGCCGACGCGGGAACGTCCTTCAGCTGCTCCGCGGAGGCCGTCTCGTTGCCCTCGGCGTCCTTGCCGCCGCCCGCGAGCAGGTACGGCGCCTTGGCATGCGCGTGGTCGCGCAGCGACATGATCAGCAGCTTGGGGGAGAGCGGCTTGCCGGTGTTCCAGGCGGGGCACTGCGACTGGCAGCGGCCGCACTCGGTGCAGGTGGAGAAGTCGAGCAGGCCCTTCCAGGAGAAGTGCTCGATCTGGGAGACGCCGAACTGGTCGTCCTCGCCCGGGTCCTCGAAGTCGATCGGCTTGCCGCCGGACGTCATCGGCTGGAGGGCGCCCAGCGCCACATCGCCGTCCGCCTCCCGCTTGAACCAGATGTTGGGGAAGCCCAGGAAGCGGTGCCAGGCGACACCCATGTCGGTCTTGAGGGAGACCGTGATCATCCAGATGAAGGACGTCGCGATCTTGACCCCGGCGAAGAGGTAGGTGAGGTTCTGCAGCGTGCCGACGCTCAGCCCCTTGAACGCCGCGACCAGCGGGTACGAGGCGAAGTACGCGGCCTCGTAGTGGTCGACGCCGTGCTGGGCGCCCTCCAGGGCGTGCAGCGTCACGATGCAGATGCCGACGATGAGGATGACGGCCTCGACGAAGTACGCCTGGCCGGTGTTGGAGCCCGCGAAGCGGGACTTGCGGCCCGCCCTGCCCGGCCGGCTCAGCTGCCGGATGACGATCAGGGTGACGATGCCCACCGTCGTCATCGTGCCCATGCCCTCGACCCACAGCTCCCACGGCAGCCAGTCGCCGATGAACGGGATCAGCCAGTCGGCCTTGAAGAGCTGGCCGATGGCGTTGACGATCGTCAGCAGCAGCGAGAAGAAGCCCACCGCCACGAACCAGTGCGCCACGCCCACGATGCCCCAGCGGTTCATCCGGGTGTGGCCGAGGAACTCCTTGACCACGGTGACGGTGCGCTGCGCGGGGTCGTTCGTCCGGGTGCCGGCGGGCACGGACTGGCCGAGCCGCATGAAGCGGTAGATCTGCAGGACGGCACGGCCGAACAGCGCGACTGCGACCGCGATTAGGACCAGCGACACGATGATCGCGGCGAGTTGCATGGGTGGCTCCTCGGGCCTGCGAGAGCGGGAATCTTGAGCGGATGAGCGGGAACGGTTACGGAACTACTAAGCGGTAACTTTTCAGGTCTGCGGCTGAGGTTACCCAGGATCGGGGGCCCCATGAAGCCGCGCGGCCGGTGATCTGTGTCGCGCAGGCAACCCTCAGGCCGTTCGGATCGTCGTTCGGGGCCCCGGGCAACCGTCTCCATTCTCCTCGCGTCCTTACAAACGCCCTGGTGAGGATAAGGGCTGTATAAAAGTTGAGCGGGCTCGACTCAGCTCTGTTGACAGGTTTTTCTCGGTGTTGCACTCTTGAGTCTGTTCCACTCAAGTCAGCTGGAGGAAATGTCATGGCACGTGCGGTCGGCATCGACCTGGGCACGACGAACTCCGTCGTCAGTGTTCTTGAAGGCGGTGAGCCCACCGTCATCACCAACGCCGAGGGCGCCAGGACCACGCCGTCCGTCGTCGCCTTCGCCAAGAACGGCGAGGTGCTGGTCGGCGAGGTGGCCAAGCGCCAGGCGGTCACCAACGTCGACAGGACCATCCGGTCGGTCAAGCGCCACATGGGTACCGACTGGAAGATCGACATCGACGGCAAGGGCTTCAACCCGCAGCAGATGAGCGCCTTCATCCTGCAGAAGCTCAAGCGCGACGCCGAGTCGTACCTGGGTGAGAAGGTCACGGACGCGGTCATCACCGTTCCTGCCTACTTCAACGACTCCGAGCGGCAGGCCACCAAGGAGGCCGGCGAGATCGCGGGCCTGAACGTCCTGCGTATCGTCAACGAGCCGACCGCGGCCGCCCTGGCCTACGGCCTCGAGAAGGAAGACCAGACCATTCTGGTCTTCGACCTCGGCGGCGGCACCTTCGACGTCTCGCTGCTGGAGATCGGCGACGGCGTCGTCGAGGTGAAGGCCACCAACGGTGACAACCACCTCGGTGGTGACGACTGGGACCAGCGCATCGTCGAGTACCTGGTCAAGCAGTTCGCCAACGGCCACGGCGTCGACCTGTCCAAGGACAAGATGGCCCTCCAGCGCCTCCGCGAGGCCGCTGAGAAGGCGAAGATCGAGCTGTCCTCGTCCACCGAGACCTCGATCAACCTGCCCTACATCACCGCCTCCGCCGAGGGCCCGCTGCACCTGGACGAGAAGCTCACCCGGGCGCAGTTCCAGCAGCTCACCGCGGACCTCCTGGAGCGCTGCAAGACCCCGTTCCACAACGTCATCAAGGACGCGGGTATCAACCTGTCCGAGATCGACCACGTGGTCCTGGTCGGCGGTTCGACCCGTATGCCGGCCGTCGCCGAGCTCGTCAAGGAGCTGACCGGCGGCAAGGAGGCCAACAAGGGCGTCAACCCGGACGAGGTCGTGGCCATGGGCGCCACCCTCCAGGCCGGTGTCCTCAAGGGCGACGTCAAGGACGTCCTCCTGCTGGACGTCACGCCGCTGTCCCTCGGTATCGAGACCAAGGGCGGCATCATGACCAAGCTCATCGAGCGGAACACGACGATCCCGACCAAGCGGTCCGAGATCTTCACCACCGCCGAGGACAACCAGCCCTCCGTGCAGATCCAGGTCTACCAGGGCGAGCGCGAGATCGCGGCGTACAACAAGAAGCTCGGGATGTTCGAGCTGACCGGTCTGCCGCCGGCCCCGCGTGGCGTCCCGCAGATCGAGGTGTCCTTCGACATCGACGCCAACGGCATCATGCACGTGACCGCCAAGGACCTGGGCACGGGCAAGGAGCAGAAGATGACCGTCACCGGCGGCTCCTCGCTGCCGAAGGACGAGGTCGACCGGATGCGCCAGGAGGCCGAGCAGTACGCGGACGAGGACCACAAGCGCCGCGAGGCCGCCGAGGCCCGCAACCAGGGCGAGCAGCTGGTCTACCAGACCGAGAAGTTCCTCAAGGACAACGAGGACAAGGTCCCCGGTGAGGTCAAGACCGAGGTCGAGACCGCCGTCGCCGAGCTGAAGGAGAAGCTCAAGGGCGAGGACACCGCCGAGATCCGTACCGCTACGGAGAAGGTCGCGGCCGTCAGCCAGAAGCTGGGCCAGGCCATGTACGCCGACGCCCAGGCCGCGCAGGCCGCCGCCGGTGCCGAGGGCGCTGCCGCCGGTGACCAGGCCAAGGCCGAGGACGACGTCGTGGACGCCGAGATCGTCGACGACGAGAAGCCCAAGAAGGACGGTGCCGCGTGACGGAGGAGACCCCGGGCTTCGACGAGAAGCCTGACGTCCCCTCTGACGCCGCTCCCGACGATGCGGCGCAGGAGGCCGAGTCCGCCGAGAAGGCGGGCTCGGCCCCGGCCGGGGACGACAGTGACAACAGCAAGAACGTGGCCCTGACGGCGCAGCTGGACCAGGCCCGTATGGCGCTCAACGAGCGCACCGCGGACCTCCAGCGGCTCCAGGCGGAGTATCAGAACTACCGCCGTCGGGTGGAGCGGGACCGGGTCACGGTCAAGGAGATCGCCGCGGCGAGCGTCCTGTCCGAGCTCCTTCCCACCCTCGACGACATCGGCCGCGCCCGTGAACACGGCGAACTGGTCGGCGGCTTCAAGTCGGTGGCCGAGTCGCTGGAGGGCGTGGTCGCCAAGCTGGGTCTGCAGCAGTTCGGCAAGGAGGGCGAGCCCTTCGACCCGACGATCCACGAGGCGCTGATGCATTCGTACGCACCGGATGTCACAGAGACCACGTGCGTGGCGATCCTGCAGCCCGGGTATCGCATCGGTGAGCGAACGATCCGCCCCGCGCGGGTCGCCGTCGCCGAGCCGCAGCCGGGCGCGCAGAGCGCCAAGTCCGGATCCGAGGACGATGCCAAGGGTGCCAAGGCTTCGGACGAGGAGAGCGGTGGCCCGGACGAGGGCTGACGTGAGGACGCAGCAGCAGACAACCGCGCGGAAGGAGGGACGTCGGGGATGAGCACCAAGGACTTCGTCGAGAAGGACTACTACAAGGTCCTCGGCGTCCCGAAGGACGCCACCGAAGCGGAGATCAAGAAGGCGTACCGGAAGCTCGCCCGCGAGAACCACCCGGACGCCAACAAGGGCGACGACAAGGCCGAGGAGCGCTTCAAGGCGATCTCGGAGGCCAATGACGTCCTGGGCGACCCCAAGCGCCGCAAGGAGTACGACGAGGCGCGCGCGCTGTTCGGCAACGGCGGGTTCCGGCCCGGTCCCGGTGCCGGCGGCGGCAGTTTCAACTTCGACCTGGGCGACCTCTTCGGAGGCTCCCAGGGCGGCCAGGGCGGCGGCGGCTTCGGCGGCGGCCTCGGCGATGTCTTCGGTGGCCTGTTCAACCGGGGCGCCGCGGGCACCCGTACGCAGCCGAGGCGGGGCCAGGACATCGAGTCCGAGGTGACGCTCAGCTTCACCGAGGCGGTCGACGGGGCCACGGTCCCGCTGCGGATGTCCAGCAAGGAGCCGTGCAAGGCGTGTTCGGGCACCGGTGACAAAAACGGTACGCCTCGGGTCTGTCCGACCTGTGTGGGCACCGGGCAGGTCAGCCGGGGCGCGGGCGGCGGCTTCTCGCTCACCGACCCGTGCGCCGACTGCAAGGGCCGGGGCCTGATCGCCCAGGACCCCTGCGACGTCTGCAAGGGCAGCGGCCGCGCGACGAGCGCCCGCACCATGCAGGTCCGTATCCCCGCGGGCGTCTCGGACGGGCAGCGCATCCGGCTGCGCGGCAAGGGCGGTCCGGGCGAGCAGGGCGGCCCGGCGGGCGATCTGTACGTCGTCGTGCACGTCGAACCCCACCCGGTCTTCGGCCGCAAGGGCGACAACCTCACCGTCACGGTGCCGGTCACCTTCCCGGAGGCCGCGCTGGGCGGCGAGGTGAAGGTGCCGACGCTGGGCGGCCCGCCGGTCACGCTCAAGCTCCCGGCCGGCACCCCCAACGGACGCACCATGCGGGCCCGGGGCAAGGGCGCAGCCCGTAAGGACGGCACCCGCGGTGATCTGCTGGTCACCATCGAGGTGCAGGTCCCCAGGGATCTGAGCGACAAGGCGAAGGAATCGCTGGAGAACTACCGAGAGGCGACCGCGGGATCCGACCCGCGGGCGGAGCTGTTCCAGGCCGCGAAGGGAGCTTGAGATGGACAGCCGGGGCGGGCAGCGTCGTAACCCGTATGAACTGACCGAAGAATCGCCGGTGTACGTCATCTCCGTCGCGGCTCAGCTCTCGGGTCTGCATCCGCAGACCCTGCGCCAGTACGACCGCCTGGGCCTGGTCTCTCCCGACCGCACGGCCGGCCGGGGCCGCCGCTACTCCGCCCGCGACATCGAACTGCTGCGCACCGTCCAGCAGTTGTCGCAGGACGAGGGCATCAACCTCGCCGGCATCAAGCGCATCATCGAGCTGGAGAACCAGGTCGCGGCCCTCCAGCAGCGGGTCGCCGAACTCCAGGGCGCCCTGGAGGGCGCGGCCAGTGCCATGCAGCAGCGCGAGGCGGCGGTGCACGCTTCCTACCGGCGCGATCTGGTGCCGTATCAGGATGTGCAGCAGACCAGCGCGCTGGTGGTGTGGCGGCCCAAGCGGTCGGAGTAAGCAGTGCGCCAGCCGTACGCGGAAGGGCCGGGGAACGCCATCCCCGGCCCTTTTCCGTACGCGCGCGGAACTCAGCAGCCGTTGTATCCCGCCGTCGGCATCGACAGCCGACGGTGCACATGGGACTTCATCGCCGAGGTGTAGACCGGCTCGTCGAGGTCGGCGGTCTCCAGCCGTACGCCCGCCGCCGCGCACCGCGCGCCGAATTCGTCGGCCCCGGCGATGGCGTTCTCCAGCGCCCGCCGGTTGGGCGCCACGAACACATCGACCAGCCCCTGCTCGACATCGCTCCACAGCGCGCTGTGGTCGGCGCGCAGCTGATGCAGGCTGAGCCGGCAGGTCAGGCGGTAATCACGGGCTGCCGCCCACTGTGTGCACATGTCGTGCTGGCTGCGGTCGTCGACCAGAAACGGATCCTCGTCCAGCTCGGACAGCGGCATCAGGCAGGCGATCGCCGTCACTCGGACCGAGTTCATCGTGCCCTCCGGGGCGTGGCGATTGTGGGGGCGACGATACCCCCGCAGACGCCCCGGGGTGGAGGGGTGGTGCTGGGTGGCGAGGCGTAGCCGCAGGCGTGGCAGATCTTCCAGCCGTCCTGGTTGATGGCGAGCTGGCCGCCGCACCGGGGGCAGAGTTCCGCACGCGGATGCGGAGGGATTCGTTCCGGGCGTAACGGACGGCGTGGAACAGTCGTCGCGATGCGCGGCGCGTACGCCATGCGGGCCTCCGGCTGCCGACTTGTGCTCGAAGGAGGGCCGAGAAGGTCCGCTTCAGCGCGGAACTGTTCGGTGCCTGCCGTTTCTCTGTGTCCTGGGTACCAGGCGAGCGCCCGGCGGCGGATGCGGAGCGTCCGTATTCAGCCAGGTCCGGACCAGATGGCGGGTACGTCCGGACCGGATGGGGGTACGTCCGGACCGGATGAGGGAACGTCAGGGAATCCGTTCGTACGGACCTCAGGCCCGCCCCATCGCCCTGGTCACCGCGATCTCGATCATGACCCGGTCGGGGTTGGGCTCCGGCGTACGTCCGTACCGCCCGGCGTACCGGTTCACCGCATCGGCCACCGCCTCGGCGTCCGTACGCACCCGCGCAATGCCCTCCAGCGTCGCCCAGCGCCCGCGGTCCACCTGGCACACCGCGACGGTGGCACCGTCGGCCCCGGCGGCGAGGATGTTCTTGACCTTGGTGCTGTCCTTGCGGGTGATGATCCGCGCGATCCGCTGCCCGGCGTCGTAGGTGACGCCTACGGGAACGACATGCGGGGTCCCGTTCGTACGCAGCGTGGTGAGGGTCGGCATCAGGTACTCGCCCCAGAAGGCGACGTACTCGGGGGTGAGGGCGGAGAGGTCGTGGGCCATGGGGGCCAGCGTAGAGGGGCGGCCGCGGCCCATGGCCAGGGTGGGGTCAGAGGAAGTCGGTGGTCTCGAGGTCGAAGGAGAAGGGTGCGGGGAGGGGGAGGGGTTTGCCGAAGGGCATGGTGGTGTTCGCTACGTAATCCTCTCCGGAGGGGTCGCTGAACAGCGTGATCGTCGTCCTGTCGCGGTCGACCAGCAGGTAGAAGGGGATGCCGGCCCGGGCGTAGCAGCGCCGTTTGGTGACACGGTCGCGCTCGGGCTTGCTCGAGGTCACTTCGACGACCAGCACGACACCTTCGCTGGGCATCCAGGACTCGGCTCCTTGGAACAGGTCCAGTTCGCAGGGCGCGAAGGTGATATCGGGGATCACGTGGTTCTTCCGGTCGCCTGGGCGCAGAAGCAGTCCCTTGGTGCCGGAGAAGTCCATGTCCACTTCGGACCTGGCCAGGATCTGCTTGGACAGTCGGCTGAAGAAGCGCTCGTGGTTCCCGTCCGGCGGCGGCGTCACAACGATTTCCCCCTCGATGAACTCGGCCCGGAAGCCCTCGGGGGTCTCCAGGGTCGAGAAGTAATCCAGGAGGGTCTCTTCGTCGGTAGCCATTGGCTCGTGTGCCATAGCCGTCATGCTGCACCTCCTTGTGGTCGAAGGCCAGGGTTACCGGGCGCCGTCGCCGACGAAGGCGCGTTCGCAGTCGTTCACCCGCAGGGGTGAGATGCAGGCTTGAGTGGAATAGACTCAACTTATCGCACGTTGGTAACTGCAGGAACAAATCAGTCACGAGTACAAGGAGGATCACGAGCCCGTGGACGCCGAGCTGACCAACAAGAGCCGGGAAGCGCTGGCCGCCGCCAATGAGCGGGCGGTCACCGCCGGGCACGCGGACATGACGTCCGCGCATCTCCTGCTCGCGCTGCTGGCCGGGCAGGACAACGAGAACATCATGGACCTGCTGGCGGGCGTCGAGGCCGACGCCGCCGCGCTGCGCAACGGCGCCGAGCGCCAGCTCGCCGGGCTGCCCAGCGTGCAGGGCTCGACCGTCGCCCCGCCGCAGCCCGACCGCGACCTGCTGTCCGCCATCGCGGACGCCACCCAGCGTGCCCGCGACCTCGGCGACGCCTACGTCTCCACCGAGCACCTCCTCATCGGCATCGCGGCGAAGGGCGGCCGCACCGGCGAGCTGCTGGAGCAGCAGGGCGCGAGCGCCAAGAAGCTGGCGGCCGCGTTCGAGGCGAGCCGCGGCGGGCAGCGGGTGACCACCGCCGACCCGGAGGGCACGTACAAGGCGCTGGAGAAGTTCGGTACGGACTTCACCGCGGCCGCCCGCGAGGGCAAGCTCGACCCGGTCATCGGCCGGGACCACGAGATCCGCCGCGTCGTCCAGGTCCTCTCCCGGCGTACGAAGAACAACCCGGTGCTGATCGGCGAGCCCGGCGTCGGCAAGACGGCCGTCGTCGAGGGCCTGGCCCAGCGCATCGTCAAGGGCGATGTCCCCGAGTCGCTGCGCAACAAGCGGCTGGTCGCGCTCGACCTGGGCGCGATGGTGGCCGGTGCGAAGTACCGCGGTGAGTTCGAGGAGCGGCTGAAGACCGTCCTGGCGGAGATCAAGTCCAGCGAGGGCCAGATCATCACCTTCATCGACGAGCTGCACACCGTCGTGGGCGCGGGCGCCGGCGGAGACTCGTCCATGGACGCCGGCAATATGCTCAAGCCGATGCTGGCCCGCGGCGAGCTGCGGATGGTCGGTGCGACCACCCTGGACGAGTACCGCGAGCGGATCGAGAAGGACCCGGCGCTGGAGCGCCGCTTCCAGCAGGTGCTGGTCGCCGAGCCGACCGTCGAGGACACCGTGGCCATCCTGCGCGGCCTCAAGGGGCGCTACGAGGCCCACCACAAGGTCCAGATCGCCGACTCCGCGCTGGTCGCCGCGGCCACCCTCTCCGACCGCTACATCACCTCCCGCTTCCTCCCCGACAAGGCCATCGACCTCGTCGACGAGGCGGCCTCCCGCCTCCGTATGGAGATCGACTCCTCCCCCGTAGAGATCGACGAACTCCAGCGCGCCGTGGACCGCCTCAAGATGGAGGAGCTGGCCCTCAGGAACGAGACCGACGCAGGCTCCGTCCAGCGCCTGGACAAGCTCCGCAAGGACCTCGCCGACAAGGAGGAGGAGCTGCGGGGGCTGACCGCCCGCTGGGAGAAGGAGAAGCAGGGCCTCAACCGCGTCGGTGAGCTGAAGGAGAAGCTGGACGAGCTGCGCGGCCAGGCGGAGCGCGCCCAGCGCGACGGCGACTTCGACACCGCCTCCAAGCTGCTGTACGGCGAGATCCCGGCCGTCGAGCAGGAGCTGGAGGCGGCGGCAGCGGCCGAGGCCGAGCAGGAGGCGTCGAAGGAGTCCATGGTCAAGGAGGAGGTCGGCCCGGACGACATCGCGGACGTGGTCGGCTCCTGGACCGGCATTCCGGCCGGCCGCCTCCTGGAGGGCGAGACCCAGAAGCTGCTGCGCATGGAAGAGGAGATCGGCAAGCGGCTGATCGGCCAGGCCGAGGCCGTACGGTCGGTCTCCGACGCGGTGCGCCGCACCCGCGCGGGCATCGCCGACCCGGACCGCCCCACCGGCTCCTTCCTCTTCCTCGGCCCGACCGGCGTCGGCAAGACCGAGCTGGCCAAGGCGCTGGCGGACTTCCTCTTCGACGACGAGCGGGCGATGGTCCGTATCGACATGTCGGAGTACGGCGAGAAGCACAGCGTGGCCCGGCTGGTCGGCGCGCCGCCCGGGTACGTCGGCTACGAGGAGGGCGGTCAGCTCACCGAAGCCGTCCGCCGCCGCCCGTACAGCGTCGTCCTCCTGGACGAGGTCGAGAAGGCCCACACCGAGGTCTTCGACGTCCTGCTCCAGGTCCTCGACGACGGCCGCCTCACCGACGGCCAGGGCCGCACGGTCGACTTCCGCAACACCATCCTCATCCTGACCTCCAACCTCGGCTCGAACTTCCTCATGGACCCCCTCCTCAAGGAGGACCAGAAGAAGGAAAAAGTCCTGGAGACGGTCCGGTCGTCCTTCCGCCCCGAGTTCCTCAACCGGCTCGACGACCTGGTGGTCTTCCACCCCCTGGGCACCGATCAGCTCCAGCGCATCGCCCAGATCCAGATCGACCACCTCCAGCGCCGCCTGGCCGACCGCCGTCTCACCCTGGACATCACCGACCGCGCCCTGACCTGGCTCGCCTGGCTCGGCCAGGAACCGGTCGTCGACGCCCCGGCCCCGGACCTGTCCTACGGCGCCCGCCCCCTGCGCCGCCTGGTCCAGACGGCCATCGGCGACCAGCTCGCGCGCGCCATCCTGTCGGGTGAGGTGCTGGATGGGGACACGGTGCGCGTCGATGTGGACGGCGACGGTGACCGGCTCTCCGTCGCCCCTGCCAGGACCGTCGCCTGACCAGGGGCGATGGTCCGCCTTGACCGATCCCTTGCTCACCGCTGCCCCGTCCGCACTTGCCAGGACGGGGCAGGGGTGGGGGAGGATGGCAGGGACCATACGAAGGGAATTCCACGGTGAGCATCGACCCGTCCTCGATTCCGAATTTCGGGGGCCAGCCCGAACCGCAGCCGTCGGGGCCTGAGGGTCCCGTCGTGCCTGACCAGGACCTGGTCAAGCAGCTCCTTGACCAGATGGAGCTGAAGTACGTAGTCGACGAGGAGGGTGACCTCGCCGCCCCGTGGGAGCAGTTCCGCACGTACTTCATGTTCCGTGGCGAGGAGGAGCAGCAGATCTTCTCCGTCCGGACGTTCTACGACCGTGTCCACAGCATCGACGACAAGGCGAAGCTGCTGGAGGCGATCGACGACTGGAACCGCCAGACCCTGTGGCCCAAGGCCTACACCCACACCCATGACGACGGCACGGTCCGTCTGATCGGTGAGGCATCGATGCTGATCGGCACCGGTGTCTCGCTCGAGCACTTTGTCTCGAGCACGGTCAGCTGGGTCCGCGCCTCGATCGAATTCGACAAGTGGCTCGTCGAGCAGCTCGGCCTCGAGGCCGAGATCGAAGGCGACGCCGACGAGAAGCCGGGGGACGACGGGGCCTGAGCCTCGTCCATATCACCTCTCGGCTGCGCGGGCCCCGGAGCTTATGGCTCCGGGGCCCGCGTCTGTCCGGGGGCGGGGCGTGGCCGACGGGGATATACGCGTGCACGGCCCGGCGAGGACTGGGAGGATCGTAGGTTCACTTGCGGGCCACCGGACCGTATGCGGTTCCGCGGGGCTGCGGAGACCCCGCGGAGGCGGGAGACAGGGGGAGACATGCGCGGGCGGCCAATGCGCTGGACGGCGTGGCGAATTCCGGGGTGGAAGGACGACGAAAGGCTCCGGGACTTCTACCAGTGGGCCTTCCTCCCGGATCTGATCGATGACATGGCCGGCAGGAAGGCCTACGTCAATGACGGCAGCGAACACGCCCAGCGCCTCCGCACCAGCCTCGAGTACCTCCTCGAGCAACAGCCTGCCGACGCCGATACCTGGTACAGCATCACCGGCTACTCCTTCTCCTCGGAGGGCGAGCTCTACGGCTACCTCCTTGAGGTTTACGACTACTTCTACGGCACCCGCGCCGAACCGCCGTTTGCGCCGGCCCCCTGAGCTACAGGTCAGCAGAACACCGCACTCCCGATCGAACTTGATCGATTTCAGCCAAATATGGAACCGTGCTCCCACATCACACGTCCGTAGACACGGTGTTGGGCGGACGCGGAGCTGAGGGGGAGGCCGGCGGTGTCGATCGAGCTGCCTGGTGAAGTCGTCTGGATCATGGACTTGATGGGCCTGGAATGGCCCGACATCGACGAGGACGAACTGCGCGCCTGGGCCGGACACGTACGGGAATTCGGCCAGAACCTCGCGGAGGGGCACAGCGGGCTGGACTCCACGCTGAAAGGCCTCGCGGACGCCTACGAAGGCGCGTCCTACGACGCACTGCTCAACCGCTGGAACCAGGTGTCCGGTGAGCACCACACAGCTCTGACCAATTGCTGCGAGGTCCTGGCCGCGGCACTGGAGGTCGCGGCCACCGGCGTGGTCGTGGCCAAGGGCGTGGTCATCGCCCAACTGGTCATCACCGCCGTCGAGATGGCGGCGGCCGCGGCCGCGACGGTCGCGACGCTCGGCATTGCCGCGGCCGCCGAGGCAGCAGCCATCGAAGTCGGCAAACGCATCATCAGAGCCATCATCCAGGAAATCGAGGACGTCCTCATCGCCGAACTCGTCTCCATGGCGATCGAGCCCTTCCAGGCCGAAATCGAAAAAGCCGTGTCCGGCCTTGTTTTCAAGGGCGTTGACGCGGCGCTGGGTGCGGCCGGGGGTGCCGCATGAGCAAGGGATTCAAGGCACACCCCGACCACTTGGCGAAGGCGGCCAAGGAAGCCCACGAGCATGCGAAGAAGGTGGAGAGCCACGGCAGCAATCTGGATGCCAAGACGCGCGGCAAACTGCTCGGTAAGGGCAAGTTCGGGATGATCGTGCAGAAGGCGGTCCGACCGATCATCGACTCCATGATCACGGACATGTCCAAGGCCATGGCCAGGGGGCACCGGTCTATCGGGCACGGGCTGGACATCACCCGGAAGAACATCGATGACGCCGAAGAGGCGATACGCAAGAGCATGAAGCGGCACCAGGACGACCGGGACGCGCCCAAGTTGAAACGTGGCGACCGGGTCCTCGGTGAGGATGACGTCCGCGACCAGTACAAGCGACGGATCAACACGCGGCTGGAGGGCCTTCGGAATCAGGGCCATGGGCCACAGCGGCACCTGGATCCCACCGATGACATGCTGAAGGATCGGTTGGGAGAGCCCACCAGGGCCAAGGACCCTCAAGGCAAACTGATTGAGGAAAACGGCGACTGGAAATATACCCGGCAGAGGGGGTATATGCAGAGTCAAAACAAGATCGACCCCGTGCATGGGCCAAATGCCAGGGAGCGCCTTCATCCAGACGATCTGTATCTCGATGCAGAGAAAAAGGGTAAGCCGCATAAATGCGACGCCTTCTCCACGGCCTTTAAGGAGGATCAAGGTGAAGCGTTCGTGTATGCCGATGAGCACGCCAAGGGTAAAATTGACGGCGAGAGAACGCGAATTCGCGGCTCTGACAGGCATCAAGTCATATTCTCGCCCGAAGATGCCTGGGGGCCCGGTGATCACCGGGATAAATTCCGCGGGTTCTACATCGATCCCAGTAATCCGATGAATCGCGATGAAAGTATCAACTACAAACCGGTGGACTTTCAAGATGCGAAAATAAAGGCGATATATGCGCCGGACGGGAATGGTGGATTCAGGCTGGTGACCATGTTCCCGGAGCCCGTCCCCATCTATAATAAGTGAGGTGGAGATGTCCTCCAGGAAATTCAGGCCATCGAGTATTCCGCATTTTTCTGCGGAGGCGGGCGGGATTGGTGAATTCTTCACGCTCTCCCTCAGCGTTGAGTTCATCGATGACGTCCCCATTTACAAGTCGTACATCGTCCGAAACCCTAAATCGCCAGACGCCCGGAATCTGCGCGAAGCGTTGGAATACCTGCTTCGTGAGCGGCCTGCCACCGACGATGATTGGGCCGAGCTGACCGGCGTCAGATTCTGGGGCGATGACCATCTGTACGCATACCTGCAGGATCTGTACGACTACATCTACGGGGACCGCAAGGAGCCGCCGGAGTCACCGGATGATGCCCCGCCGCTCGGCTACGGGGTTTGACTGCCCGCCGTGCCAAGGGTCTCCGTGGGAAGATTGGCCACACTCGAACAGCTTGAACTCTCGATGGACGGAGTCTCCGTTTCATGACAATGCGCGACGAACTGCCACCGCGCACCGGCCCGTGGGCTACCCGCTTCGACTCCGAGGAGGCCATGGTCCAGGCGGACGACGCCCTGCGTGAGGCGGCGCTGAAGAATCACGATCTCTCGCCGATTCTGCCGTTCGAGGCTGTTTACGGAGAGGGGGAGGGCTGTCTGGGGAAGGCCACCGCGATCACGATCGACCCGCGGCGGCCTTACAACGCCGACGGTGAAATCAATTACGTCTACGCGGATTTCTCCACCCGGGGACTTCTGTACGGCGTGTACCGCCCGGCCGAGGAGACCGAGGGCATGGCGGACGAGGGCGCGGCAGACCAGGACGGGCCGACGGATGACGCCGACCTGTGGAACACCACGCTGTACCCGTACCCGGGCGGCTACGAGGAATTCGATCCGGTCACCGTTCCGCTGGCCGATCTCGGGCTGGACGTACCGGGCGTGGACCGTCGTTTCGTGCATTTCTGCGCCGGGATTCTCGGCGTCGAGGCAGTCGACGATCTCGGCATGCTGCGGCAGACGTTCGACCTGGCCTGGCCCGACTATCAGGACACGATTCGCGCGGGGCTGAAGCATCTCGTGGCGAATCAGCCGATGACGGTGGATCAGTGGTTTGACCTCACTTATGTGCAATTCCCCGGCCAGCGGGAACTGAGGGCGTACCTCGCGCAGGTCTACGCCTACCTCTTCGAGGACTTCGACGCCATGCCGGTCGCTCCTCAATGAGGCACTGAACGGCGAAGATTACTTCGCTTCGGCGGAGGACTGGCTGGGCCTCACGAGCTTCCGGTTCTTTTCCGAGGGGCGCTCTACGGCTTCCTGATCCGGATCGCCCCGCCAAGCGACCGGCACGTAACAGGTGAGGTGGAGATGTTCTCAAGGAAGTTCAGGCCATCAAGCATCCCGCATTTTTTCGCCGAAAGAGGCGGGGTGGGTGATTTCATCAGGTCCAGCCTCCATGTTGAGTTCATGGATGACGTCCCCATTTACAAGTCGTACATCACTCGAAACCCTAAGTCGCCAGACGCCAGGAATCTGCGCGAAGCGTTGGAGTACCTGCTTCGTGAGCGGTCTGCCACCGTGGGGGACTGGTACGAGCTGACCAGCGCCAATTTCTGGCGCGATGACCTTCTGTATACCTACCTGCAGGAGATGTACGACTACTTCTACGGCGACCGCAAGGAGCCGCCGGAGTCCCCGGACGACACCCCGCCGCCCGGCTATTGGGACTGACCGGCCCGACTCACCGCGGGGGCTTCGGGCGAGTGGGCCGCTATGACCCAGGTGAGCCGCCGGTGGCCCCGGACCCGCAAGCGCCCCGCCCGAGGGCTACGGCGCATAGCGGTCGGACGTCATGCCCGGCGGCCCCACCGACTCAGAGCTTCCGCAGCCGCCCCACCGCCTCCCGCAGCACCTCCTCCCGCTTGCAGAACGCGAACCGTACGTACGGCGCCCCCCGGTCCTTGTGGTCGTAGAAGACGGCGTTCGGGATGGCGACGACGCCGGCGCGTTCCGGGAGGGCGCGGCAGAAGGCGAAGCCGTCCCCCTCTTTGGACAGCACAGCGCCCAGGGGACGGATGTCGGTGGTGATGAAGTAGGTGCCGGAGGGGCGGAAGACCTGGAAGCCGGCGTCGGTGAGGCCGGTGGCGAGGATGTCGCGTTTGGTGCGGAGGTCGTCGCGCAGGGCCGTGTAGTAGGAGTCGGGGAGGGCGAGGGCCTCGGCGACGGCGTACTGGAAGGGGCCCGCGGAGACGTAGGTGAGGAACTGCTTGGCCGAGCGGACGGCGCTCACCAGGGGCGGGGCGGCCGTCACCCAGCCGACCTTCCAGCCGGTGAAGGAGAAGGTCTTGCCGGCGGAGGAGATGGTGACGGTGCGGTCGCGCATCCCGGGGAACGAGGCGAGCGGGGTGTGCTCGCCGTCGAAGACCAGGTGTTCGTAGACCTCGTCGGTGATGACGAGGAGGTCGCGCTCGACGGCCAGTTCGGCGATGGCGGCGAGTTCGTCGTGGGTGAGGACGGTGCCGGTGGGGTTGTGCGGGGTGTTGAGCAGGATGAGGCGGGTGTCGTCGGTGACGGCGTCGCGGAGTTCGTCGAGGTCGAGGTGGTACGTGCCGGTGGACGCCTCCGGGCGGAGGGTGACCGGGACGCGCCGGGCGCCCGCCATGGCGATGCAGGCGGCGTAGGAGTCGTAGTACGGCTCCAGGGCGATGACCTCGTCGCCGGGCTCCAGCAGTGCCAGCAGGGAGGCGGCGAGGGCCTCGGTGGCACCCGCGGTGATCAGGACCTCGGTGTCGGGGTCGTAGGACAGGCCGCGGTGCCCGTAGAAGCGCTCTTGGTGGGCGGCGACGGCGGTGCGCAGTTCGGGGATGCCGGGACCGGGCGGGTACTGGTTGCCGCGGCCGTCGCGCAGTGCGCGGACCGCCGCCTCTCTGACCTCCTCGGGGCCGTCGGCGTCGGGGAAGCCCTGGCCCAGGTTGATGGAGTCGGTCCGTACGGCGAGTGCCGACATTTCCGCGAAGATCGTGGTGCCGAATTCGGCGAGGCGGCGATTGAGCAGCGGTCGGTCCATGCGCGCCATCCTCCGCCGAACCTCTGGAGTTCCTCAACTGTGCTTTGAGACCGGGAGGGCTCGGGCATCAGCCCCGCACGACAGACATGGACGGCCGCCGACGAGGGCGGCCGGCGGCGCCGCACGGTGCCGCGCCGGCGCACGGGGCGCCGGACGGAGCGATGCCTCGCTTCGGGGGAACGAAAAGGAGTGTGAGGCAGATGGTGGGTTTCCTGGTCTTCATAGTGATCTTCGTGGTGGTGGTGGGGCTGGTGTCCCTGGCCTCGCGGGGCGGGGGCGGGGGCGGCCGGAAGCGCCGTAGCTCCTCGTCGTCGGGGGGCAGCTGGTGGGCCGGCGGCGACGGCGGCGCCAGCAGCAGCTGCGGATCGAGCGGCAGCCATCACGGTGGCCACCACGGTGGCTGCGGCGGCGGCTCCTCGTGCGGCGGCGGAGGCTGCGGTGGGGGCGGTGGCGGCGGTTGCGGGGGCGGCTCCTGAGAGCCCTCGGAGCGACCGTTCCGCACCTCCCGTACTGCGCAGATGCAGTGCACATGCAGCTCACATGCGCACGTCCCATGCTTGACCGCATATGCGCCCGGCGGGCCGTGACTTTCTCATGAACACCCGCTTGGTGCTTGTGTGTTGAACAACTGAACTGAGGGGCCCTCTAGGGGATGGAAAGCCATCGAAGATGGGTAAAACGGCTGTGGCCGACCTGCCATCCATGATTCCCTCTCCTTCGAGAATCCCCCAGTTCTCGCAATCCCACGTGGGCACGAGCCGGCAGGCATTCATACATCCCTGATCCCTTTCGGGTGGGCCGGCCCACCATTCCACTGCGTGTTTGCGGAGCCGACCCATGCTCACCACTCTGAAGACGGCGTACACCGATACCCGTGCCTCCGATCTGGCCTGGGCTCTGGGCAGGGAACCCCTGCCGGCCCTGGCCGTGCTCGATCTCCAACTCAACGACGCTCGGGTGCAGTTGAGGCTGCTCGGGGCTTCTCACCAGGTGCTTCTCGAGGAGGAGCACGGCAGTTGTTCCGAAACCGTGGCCTGTATGCCGGGCAGCAGTACGCCGCTGCCGCTCGGTGTGGCCAAACGGCTGGGCGACTGGGAGTACGAATTCGCCGCGCATGTGGAGACGCTCTCGCGCGGCTCCTTCGCGGGGCGTGCGCAGGAATTGCTGGCGCTGGTCGCCGAGCATCCGTACGGCCTCGCGGGGACGTTCCCCGGCTCGCCGCATGCCTTCACCGCGATGCTGGCGCAGCGCCAGCACGGCCAGGTGCGCTGGCGGACCTGGCACGCGTACCCGCAGGAGGGCCGCCTGGTGGCCACCCGCACGCGGGTGGGCGTACGGGCGACGGTCGCGGCCGTCTAGACGTGCGTCCGGCAGGAGGCGTGCCCGCTGTCGTCGCGGGGCGTCGGCCCGGGTGCGGTGTCCAGCCGTCCCAGGTAGGACGCGTACATATGCCCTGTGCATGGCGACATGCCCCGAGCGCAACCAGATAGAGGGCAATGGCCATGTGTAAAACGGAGACTGCACTCGTGTGGGTGACAAAAGCGTGCGGAATCGTCACGTAGCGTTCATTTCATGATCGACCAGCCAGAGCCCGCTTTCCCCGGCGCCCTCGGGCCGTCGGAGGCGCCGTCGATGGCCATGAAGCCGGCACGGCTGCCTGTGCCGTCCGGGCTCGGCCGTCTGCTCGTCCTCGCCGTCGTCTTCGTCTGCGCCGCGTGCGGTCTGGTCTACGAGCTCGAACTGGTCGCACTGGCCACGTACTTGGTCGGTGACTCCGTCACCCAGGCCTCCGTCGTGCTGTCCGTCATGGTCTTCGCCATGGGCATCGGGGCGCTGCTGGCCAAACGGCTGCGCTGCCGGGCGGCGGCCGGTTTCGGCGCGGTCGAGGCGCTGCTCGCGCTGGTCGGCGGCCTGTCCGCGATGGCGCTCTACGCCTGCTTCGCGTGGTGCGGCCAGTCGCGCTCCGCGCTGGTGGGCTTCTCCCTGGCCATCGGGGTGCTGATCGGCGCCGAGGTGCCGCTGCTGATGACGCTGATCCAGCGGGTCCGCTGCCAGGACGCGGGCGGCGCGGTCGCCGACCTCTTCGCCGCGGACTATGTGGGCGCGCTCGTCGGCGGGCTGGCCTTTCCCTTTCTGCTGCTGCCGCGACTGGGCCAGCTGACCGGCGCGCTGGTCACCGGCGGGGTCAACGCGGCGGCGGGCGGCGCGCTGGTGCTGTGGCTGTTCCGCCGCGATCTGAGCACCCGCGCGCGCTGGCTGCTGCTCCTGGCCAATGTGCTGGTGCTCGCCCTGCTCGCCACGGGCACGCTGCTGGCCTCGTCCTTCGAACGGGCCGCCCGGCGCGCGGTCTACGGCCCGGAGGTACGGGTCGCGGTCCAGACCGGCGTCCAGGAGGTGGTGATGACCGGCGGCACGGGGGCCGGAGCCGGTGCGGGGCGCGGGAGGAAAGGTTCCGGCCGGCCGCTCGAGCTGTATCTGGACGGCCGGCTGCGGGTCAGCGCGGACAACGAATTCCGCTACCACGAGGCACTGGTGCACCCGGCGATGGCGGGTGGCCCGCACGGCCGGGTGCTGGTCCTCGGGGGCGGCGACGGCCTGGCGGTCCGCGAGATCCTGCGCTACCGCGCGGTCCGCTCGGTCACCGTCGTCGAACTCGATCCCGGCGTTCTGCGGCTGGCCCGTACGGACCCCGGTCTGTCCCGCCTCAACCGCCACTCGCTGAGCGATCCCCGCGTCCATACGGTGACCGAGGACGCCTTCGACTGGCTGCGGCAGCGGGGCGGCGCGGCCGCCGACGGCCGGCCACCGCGGCCGTACGACGTCATCGTCTCCGACCTCCCCGACCCCGGGATCACCGCCAGCACCAAGCTCTATTCGCAGGAGTTCTACGGTCTCGCCGCGCGGATGCTGGCCCCCGACGGGCGGCTGGCGGTGCACGCCGGGGCTCCGGTGCAGCGGCCGCGGTCGTACTGGACGGTGGAGGCGACGGTGCGGTCGGTGGGCCTGTCCACCGTCCCGTACCGCGTTTCCGGGCGGCTCGCCGACTTCTCCGGGGCGCCGGACCGCGCCGTCGGCCTGGTCGGGCCGGACGGCCCCCCGGTACCCGTCCCGCCCGGGGACGAGGCCGCAGTACCGGCCCGGCGGATAAAGTTCTGGGGCTTCGTACTGGCCGCGCGGCACCGGCCCCGGCTGGGCCTGGCACCGGACGCGCCCCCGCTGGCCGCCGTCACCCGCGCGGGGCTGCGGGCCGACGAGCGCGGGGCGGCCGCCGGGCGGATCCGGTCCATGCGGCCCTCGACGCTGATGCACCCGCGGTACCAAGGGTGAGGGCGGGGCGGCGCACGCCGCGCGGCCGGGGCCGCGGGCCGTCCGGCGCCGGTATGCAGAAATTTGTGCGGCAGCGGGCACGTGTCCGGGGGGTGCTGGGTAGGCTCCCATGCCATGGAGCATGAGGTGTACGTTCCGTTTCCCGTCGGCACGGTGCGGCAGGCGCTCACCGAGCCGGAGCGCGTGGCGCGCTGCATCCCTGGAGTCCAGCTCGACGCCGATGCGGCCCCGAACATCCCCGAGGGCCGACTCCGGCTGCGTATCGGCAGCTCCACCATCACCTATCGCGGCACGCTGACGATCGCCGGCGGAGCGTCGCAGGGGGACGCCCCGCTGATCTTCGAGGCGAAGGGGACCGAGTCGCGCGGCGACGGTGCGGTCGCGCTGACGCTGACCGTGCGGCTGACGCCCGCCACCGAGCCCGCCACGGGCACGACGCTGGCCTGCTCCGGTGAGCTGCGCAGCGACGGCCGGCTCGCCGAGGCCACCGACCGGTCCGCCGAGACCGCGGGCCGCCGCCTCCTCGACCGTTTTGCGGAGAACCTGGCGGAGGATCTCAAGGAGCACCCGGTGACGGCCCGTGAGGAACGCTCCGGGCAGGGCATCTTCGAGACCGAGGTGCCGCCGCCGTCGCTCGACCCCGGCAGCGAGCTGGGTGATCTGAGCGACCTGAGCGATCTGGACGACGTGCACGACCTCGACGAGGTGGATGCGGCGCTCGACGGGGAGCGGGCGCGGGATGCGGATCATGCGTACGACGGCGATGCCGAGGGCGAGGTGCCCGCAGAGGCCGCGCATGCGCGCCGGACGATGATCGGGCGGAGCGCCGAGGAGGTCGACCATGCACCGCCGCGCGGGCGGTATGCGCCGGTGCCGCCGCCGGAGGTGAACACCGCCTCGGCGACGCTGCGCTGGGCGGCGCCCGCCGCGGCGGTGGTGCTGGCCTCCGCCGTGGTCGTCGGCCGGGTGCTGCGCCGCCGCCGCTGAAGCATGGCGGGCGGGACCGGCGGTGGCGGCGGTGCGGTGCGCGGGGCCGCCGTTAGGGTCGTGGCGTGAGCACCGACAACACCACGCAGAGCGCGTCGCGGACGCGTCCGGAGGGCGTACGGCTGGCCGCCGGGAACGCCGAAGTGACCGTCCGCCCGGACCTCGGCTGCCGCCTCGGCAGCCTCCGCGTCGACGGCCTGGAGCTGCTGCGGCAGGGCGACAAGTACGGCAGCTTCCCGATGGTCCCGTGGTGCGGCCGGATCGACCACGGCCGCTTCCGCAACGGCGGTGAACTGCACCAGATGCCGGTCAACGCCGCACCGCACGCCATTCACGGCACCGGCCGCAACCTCCGCTGGCGCACCGCACGGTCGAGCGCGACGGAGGCCGTCTTCACCTACGATCTCGCCGATCCGGTTGCCCCGTGGCCGTACCCGGGAACGGTGACCCAGCAGGTCGCGCTCGCCGAGGACGGCGGCTCGCTCACCCTGACGCTGTGCATCGAGACGATCGGCGACTCCTTCCCGGCCCAGGCCGGCTGGCACCCGTGGTTCCTGCGGAACCTGGGCGACGGCGGTGCGGACGTCATCGTCGACTTCGCGGCCGAGTGGCAGGAGGAGCGGGGCGCGGACCATCTCCCGACCGGCCGCCGGATCCCGCCGAAGCCGGGGCCGTGGGACGACTGCTTCGGGATGCCGCGGGGTGTGGACGTCACGCTCACTTGGCCGGGGCGGCTTCAGCTGACGGTGGCCAGCCGGGGCGAGTGGGTGGTGATCTATGACGAGCAGGAGGCGGCGGTCTGCGTGGAACCGCAGTCGGGCCCACCGAACGGACTCAATACGCTGCCGCGCCTGGTCACGCCCATCGATCCGCTGGAGATCTCCACGACGTGGAGCTGGCGGACGCTGTCGTGAGCCCGTGGACTTAAGCTCATGGCCATGAGTGACGACGTGCGCGGCGAGCTGCTGCAGCAGATCAAGGACAAGGCCGTGGTGCACGGCAAGGTGACGCTTTCCTCCGGCAAGGAAGCCGACTACTACATCGACCTGCGCCGGATCACCCTGGACGGCGAGGCCGCACCGCTGGTCGGTCAGCTGATGCTGGACATCACCGCCGACCTGGACTACGACGCGGTCGGCGGGCTGACGCTGGGCGCCGACCCGGTCGCGACCTCGATGCTGCACGCCTCCGCCGCGCGCGGCCGCCGCCTCGACTCCTTCGTCGTCCGCAAGGCGCAGAAGGCGCACGGTATGCAGCGCCGTATCGAGGGCCCGGACATCAAGGGCCGCCGGGTGCTGGTCGTCGAGGACACCTCCACCACCGGCGGCTCGCCGCTGGCCGCCGTCGAGGCGGCGCGCGAGGCCGGTGCCGAGGTCGTTGCGGTGGCAACGATCGTGGACCGGGGCGCGGCATCGGCCATCGCCGAGGCGGGCCTGCCGTACATCACCGGATACCAGCTCGGCGACCTCGGCCTCGCCTGAGTGATCTTGCTGGACGGCTGACCAGGCTCTGACCTGCAGCTTTCACAAAGGGCGGTCGGTTTCACGTGAAACCGACCGCCCTTTTGCATGAAGGCCGGATGGGCGATGTGGAGCCGACGGCCGGGTCTGGGAAGATGGCCCCGGCGAAGTCGTCGCCCCCTGGTCAGGGAAGCAAGCACACCCGCCTACACAAGGAGCGGACAGATGCCCATCGCAACTCCCGAGGTCTACAACGAGATGCTCGACCGGGCGAAGGCAGGCAAGTTTGCCTACCCGGCCATCAATGTGACCTCGACGCAGACCCTGCACGCAGCGCTGCGTGGTTTCGCCGAGGCCGAGAGCGACGGCATCATCCAGATCTCCACCGGTGGTGCGGAGTTCCTGGGCGGTCAGTACAGCAAGGACATGGTCACCGGCGCGGTGGCGCTCGCCGAGTTCGCGCACGTCGTGGCCGCCAAGTACGACATCACCGTCGCGCTGCACACCGACCACTGCCCCAAGGACAAGCTCGACGGGTACGTCCGTCCGCTCCTGGACGTCTCCGCGGAGCGCGTCGCCAAGGGTCTGAACCCGCTCTTCCAGTCCCACATGTGGGACGGCTCGGCCGAGACCCTCGCGGACAACCTGGCCATCGGCCAGGAGCTGCTGGCCAAGGCCGCCGCCGCCAAGATCATCCTCGAGGTCGAGATCACCCCGACCGGTGGCGAGGAGGACGGCGTCACCCACGAGATCAACGACGAGCTCTACACCACGGTCGACGACGCGCTGCGTACGGCCGAGGCGCTCGGCCTGGGCGAGAAGGGCCGCTACCTGCTTGCCGCCTCCTTCGGCAACGTCCACGGCGTCTACAAGCCGGGCAACGTCGTGCTCCGCCCCGAGCTGCTCAAGGACCTCCAGGAGGGCGTCGCCGCCAAGTACGGCAAGGCCGCCCCGTTCGACTTCGTCTTCCACGGCGGCTCCGGCTCCACCGAGCAGGAGATCGCCACCGCGCTGGACAACGGCGTGGTCAAGATGAACCTCGACACCGACACCCAGTACGCCTTCTCGCGCCCGATCGCGGACCACATGTTCCGCAACTACGACGGCGTGCTGAAGGTCGACGGCGAGGTCGGCAACAAGAAGACCTACGACCCGCGCAGCTGGGGCAAGCTGGCCGAGGCCGGCATGGCCAAGCGGGTGACGGAGGCCTGCGCCAACCTGCGCTCGACGGGCACCAGGATCAAGTAACCCCACGTTGTCGTCCGTCCCGCCGTAGGTGCTTCTCGCCGTTGCGCCTGCGGCGGGCGTGGGTGTGTACGGGTGCGGTGCCGCTCCTCCGGACTCCGTCCTGCGGAGCGGCCCCTCCTGTGGGTGGGGGGTGAAGAGGCCGGTGGGGGCAGGCGTTGAGTGTCCGGTTCCCTGTGACGCGTCCAACGGGTGCACCCGACTGCGTACGGACACGCCCACGGGTTTTCCCCACCCTCAACGGGGAGGTGCCGGGCTGTAGCGGCGGAGCCGTGTAAGCCCGGTGCCGCTGCCGAACAGCCCCGCGCAGCGGCGCCAGCCCGCCGCAGGCGCAACGGCGAAACACCCCCATGGCGGGAAAGTCGAAAACGTGGGGAGAAACCCGGGAACGCTCAGGGTATGAGCGAACCGACCGCCGTCCGCCTGGCATCGGCGCAGGGCCGGTGGGTGCTGGTCACGGCCGTGCTCGGATCGGGCATGGCCATGCTCGACAGCACCGTCGTCAACGTCGCCCTGCCCCGTATCGGCCAGGACCTGAACGCCGATCTCGGTGTCCTGCAGTGGACCGTCTCCGCGTACATGCTCACCCTCGCCTCGCTGATCCTGCTCGGCGGCTCGCTCGGCGACCTGTACGGGCGGCGGCGGGTGTTCGTCATCGGCGTCCTGTGGTTCGCGGCGGCCTCGCTGCTGTGCGGGCTGGCGCCGAATGCCGCGGTCCTGATCGCGGCCCGTGCGCTGCAGGGCGTCGGCGGGGCGCTGCTGACGCCGGGCTCGCTGGCGTTGATGCAGGCGGTGTTCCACCCCGACGACCGGGCGCGGGCGGTCGGCGCCTGGTCGGGGCTCGGCGGGGTGGCCGCGGCGGTCGGCCCGTTCATCGGCGGCTGGCTCGTGGACGGGCCGGGCTGGCGCTGGGTGTTCTTCGTGAACGTGCCGCTGGCGGCGGTATGTGTGCCGGTGGCGCTGCGGCATGTCCCCGAGACCCGGGAACGTCGGGGGCGTGAGCGCCACGGATTCGATGTGCCGGGTGCGGCGCTGGGGGCCCTGGCGCTCGCCGGGGTGACCTATGCGCTGATCGCGGCGCCGGACCGGGGTGCATCGCCCGGGGTGATCGTCCCGGCGGTGGCCGGTCTGCTGTTCGGGGTGGCGTTCGTACGCGTCGAGCGGCGGCGGACGGATCCGATGCTGCCGCCGGAGATCTTCACCAACCGCCAGTTCAGTGCCATCAACGCCGTGACGGTCTGTGTCTACGCGGCCTTCAGTGGCTTCTTCTTCCTCTCCGTGCTCCAGCTTCAGGTCGTGGCGGGCTACTCGGCGCTCGAGGCCGGCACGGCGCTGCTGCCCACGACCGTCCTGATGCTGCTGTTGTCGGCCCGCTCCGGGGAGCTGGGGCAGCGCATCGGCCCGCGGATCCCGCTCACCGCGGGGCCGGTGGTGTGCGCCGCCGGGATGCTGCTGATGGTGCGTGCCGGCGTGGGGGCCTCGTATGCGGCCGATGTGCTGCCCGCGCTGGTGGTGCTGGGGCTCGGCATGGTGACGCTGGTCGCGCCGCTCACCTCGACCGTGCTGGCGGCGGTGGAGGTGGACCGGGCCGGCCTGGCCAGCGGGATCAACAACGCGGCGGCGCGGGCCGCGGGGCTGGTGGCGGTGGCCGCGCTGCCGCTGCTTGCGGGGATGAGCCCCGAGGCGTATCGCTCGGCCACCGAATTCGCGGCGGCGTTCCGGCGCGCCATGCTGCTCTGCGCGGTGATTCTGCTGGTCGGGGCGCTGATCGCGTGGCTGACCGTACGGCCCGATGTGCTGCGCCCCGCTGAGCCGGAGGTGCCGCAGCCCTGCCATCCGGAGTGCCGGTACCACTGCGGGGTGAGCGCGCCGCCGCTGGACCCGGGGGAGTCCGGGTCCGGAAGCCCGTAGGGCCGTCACCGCATGTGACAGCCGCACGCCGGTCCCGGGAAGAGCGGCGAAGGAGCCCCGCGGCACATCAGCCGACGACGTGGGGAGGAAGCACAGCGCGGCGCTTGGCAGACTTAAGACATGGCCATTCACGAGAATCTGCTCGGGGGACCGCCCCCGACCCATCTGCCCGACGACCCCGAGCCCCGCGAGCTGCTCGCTGCGGGCACGGCGCCGTCCGATGTCGCCGCGAAGTACCCGACCTCCTCGCTGGCCTGGGCGCAGCTCGCGGACGACGCATTCCAGGGGGGCCGGACCGTCGAGTCCTACGCCTACGCCCGCACCGGCTACCACCGTGGCCTGGACGCGCTGCGCCGGGCCGGCTGGAAGGGCCACGGCCCGGTGCCGTTCGAGCATGAGCCCAACCGCGGCTTCCTGCGCGCGTTGCACGCCCTCGCCCGCGCCGCGCAGGCGATCGGCGAGCAGGAGGAGTACGAGCGCTGCACGACATTCCTGCGCGACTCTTCGCCGACCGCGGCCGACACGCTGTCCTGACGTCGGCCGACGGAGATCTCGAAGGGCCGGCCGCGTGATCGCGGTCGGCCCTTGCGCGGCCGGAGAACAGCACGGATGATTTCAGTGGGCCTGGTGATTCCACGCCCGAGGGGACCGGGGCTCCCAAGCCGACAAGGAAGGAGCGGACCGCTACCCGGTAGTTCGCACCTGAGGAGTCCCTCATGTCGCAGCTTTCTCCGCATTCTCCGGCCGAATCCGGCTCTCCCGCCGCGAGCGGCGGCACGGTTTCACGTGAAACAGTGCCGGTTTCACGTGAAACCGCATCGGACGCGCCGTTCGCCCCCGATCTGAGCATCGGCAGCACCACCACGACCCCGTACGAGGACTACGTCAAGGCCAGCGTCCTCACCCACCTCCAGCAGCCGCTCTCGGACGACCCCGGCGAGATGGCCTTCCTGGTCACGACCCAGGTCATGGAGCTGTGGTTCACGGTGATCGTCCACGAATGGACCACCGCCGCCGAGGCGTTGCGCCGCGATGAGCTGACGGTGGCCATGGACGCGCTGCGCCGCTCCATGTACGAGCTGGAAGCGCTGAACGCCTCCTGGAAGCCGCTCGCCCGGCTGACCCCGGAGCAGTTCAACGCCTATCGCGACGCGCTCGGCGAGGGCTCCGGATTCCAGTCCGCGATGTACCGGCGGATGGAGTTCCTGCTCGGCGAGAAGTCCGCGTCGATGCTGGTGCCGCACCGCGGCGCACCGCGCGAGTACGCCGAGCTGGAGAAGGCGCTGCAGGAGCCGAGCTTGTGGGACGAGGTGCTGCGGCTGCTCGCACACCGCGGCTATGCGATTCCGGAGGCCGTGCTCCAGCGGGATCCGGCGCTGCGCTACGAGCCGGACGCGGCCGTCGAGGCCGTCTGGGCCGAGATATACGCCGGTCCGCAGGAGTCCGAACTGGTCCGCCTCGGCGAGGCGTTGACCGATGTCGGCGAGCTGGTGTGGCGCTGGCGCAACGACCATTTGGTCGCGACCCGGCGTGCGATGGGCTCGAAGATGGGCACCGGCGGCTCCGCGGGCGTGGCCTGGCTGGAGAAGCGGGCCCGTAAGAACGTGTTCCCCGAGCTGTGGACGGCGCGCAGCCATGTCTGAGACCCCTGAAAACGAGACCCCCGCGGCCACCGGTGTTCCCGAGGCCCGCGACCATGCCGCCCAGGCCGGGCAGCTGGATGCCGCCGACCCGCTCGGCGCGACGATCCGTGACCGCTTCGTCCTGGACGCTCCGTCCGATCGTGCATCCGGCGATGCGGGGGTGTACCTCGACGGCAATTCGCTCGGCGCGCTGCCCCGCGCGGTGCCCGGCCGGATAGCCGACGTGATCTCCCGCGAGTGGGGCGAGATGCGCATCCGCTCGTGGGACGAGTCCGGCTGGTGGACCGCGCCCGAGCGGATCGGCGACAAGATCGCACCGCTCATCGGGGCGTCGCCCGGCCGGGTCGTGGTCGGCGACTCCACCAGCGTCAATGTCTTCAAGGCCGTGGTCGGCGGCATCCGGATGGCCGGGAAGGGCTGTACGGAGATCCTCGTCGATGCCACGACGTTCCCGACCGACGGCTATATCGCCAGGTCGGCGGCCCGGATGACGGGCCTTGCGGTCCGCCCGGTCGAGCCCACGCGGATTGCCGACGAGGTCACCGAGAGGACGGCGCTCGCGCTGGTGAACCACGTCGACTACCGCACCGGAGAGCTCAACGACCTTCCCGGCATCACCACCGCACTGCACTCCGCCGGCGCGCTCGCCGTCTGGGATCTGTGCCACAGCGCCGGTGCGCTGCCGGTCGAAGTGGAGCGGTACGGCGTCGACCTGGCCGTCGGCTGCACCTACAAGTACCTCAACGGCGGGCCCGGTTCGCCCGCGTATCTCTATGTGCGCGAGAGCCTCCAGGACCGCTTCGACTCGCCGCTGCCCGGCTGGAACTCGCACGCCGAGCCGTTCGGGATGGCCCCCGACTACGCCCCTGCCGACGGCATCGTCCGTGGCCGGGTCGGCACCCCGGACATCCTGTCGCTGCTCGCCCTCGAGACGGCGCTGGATGTCTGGGACGGCGTCAGCCTCGAGGACGTCCGCACCAAGAGCCTCGCCCTGACCGACTTCTTCCTCGACTGCGTCGCCGCCTACGTGCCGCCCGGCCGGGTCCGCTCGATCACGCCGTACGACCACGGCCGGCGCGGAAGCCAGGTGTCGCTGGAGTGTTCCGGTGCCGCCGAGGTGATGACCGAGCTGATCCGGCGCGGGGTGGTCGGCGACTTCCGCAAGCCCGATGTGCTGCGCTTCGGCTTCACCCCGCTCTACACCTCCTTCGCGGACGCGGAGCGGGCGGCGTGGGTGCTGGGCGAGGTGCTGCGGGCGCTGCCCGAGCAGGACCCGCGGACGGCCGGGGCCGGCGGGTGAGCGCACACGACGAGGAGTCGGCGCTGCTGGGGCTCGCCCCGGTGGCGCCGGTCCGGACGGTGGCGTACGGGGCGCATCCCGACCAGGTCGTGGACCTGTACGGGCCGTGGGGGCGGGCGTCCGGCCCGCCGGTTGTCCTCCTGCACGGCGGCTTCTGGCGCGCCGCCTACGACCGCCGTCATCTCTCCCCGCTCGCCGCCGAACTGGCCGGGCGGGGGCTGCCGGTCGCCCTTGCCGAGTACCGCCGGGTGGGGGCGGGCGGGGGCGCGCCGGGGACGTTCGAGGACGTGGCTGCGGCGGTCGACGCGGTGGCGTACGCGGCACGGGAGCACGAGGCAGCCGGGGCGCGGGCGGATGACGCGGCCTCCGGCGGGGCCGGGTCGGACCGTGGCCTCGTCCTCCTCGGGCACTCCGCGGGCGGCCATCTCGCCCTGCTCGCCGCCGCCCGCCCCGGCAGCCCGGTCACCCGGGTGCTGGCCGTCTCGCCGGTCGCCGATCTCGCCCGCGCCCATGAGCTGGGGCTGAGCGGCGGCGCGGTCGCCGAGCTGCTGGGCGGTGACGGGACCGACGACGGTGACGGATCCGACGGCGATGACGGGACCGACGACGCCGGTTTCGGGGAGCGGCTCGCCGCGGCCGACCCGCTGCGCCACCCGCCGCCCCCCGGCGTCCCCGTCACGATCCTGCACGGCACCGACGACCGGGACGTTCCGCTGGACATCTCCCGCCGCTACGTCGCCGCGAACCCCGCTGCTGACCTGCGTGAACTGGCCGGAGTCGGGCATTACGCGCCGGTCACCCCGGGCAGCGCGGCCTGCCGCACCCTCCTCGGTCTCCTCCACCCACGCTCCTAGGTCCCGTGCGCGTAGTACCTGTGGGGGAGACGGAAGATACGCGCCGGAGCGGACGCCGGGACGGCCGCCCTTGCTTACCGTTGTCTTCGTGAACCAGACGAACCAGACGTCGACGAACGACACGTCCCAGACGCAGAGCACCCTTCGCTCAGAGGCCCGGATAGCCAGTGGCGCGGTCCACCGGCTGCGTCAGGATCTGTTCGTCGATGCCTTCGCCTTCCGACCGATGCCGCCGCTGGAGGACGCCAAGGTCTCCCGATGGGTGCCGTGGCTGCCGGAGCGGATACGGCACTGGGCGCGCTGGCTGCCGCACCTGATCGTCGTGCTGTGCTCCGTGTTCGTCCTCCTGGCCACTGTGGGCATGGCCTACGACATGGGCATCTTTTCGGTCCTGTCGCTGCTGGTGGCCCTGCCACCGGTGGTCACGCTCTTCCGGCCGGTGGGCGCCTTCTGGCTGTCGCTGTTCGCGCTCGTCGTGTCGACGGCCATCGCTTCCGTCATGCCGTACGGCAGCGGCCTGACGGCCGGCGCCCTGCTCACCCACCTCGCCGTGATGACGCTGGTGGTGCTGCGCACCAGGCCCCGGCTGGCGGTGGAGATGTGGGCGATCACCTTCACCCTGGCGCCGGTGGGCGCGGCCTTCCTCGGCACGAGCCTGGACAGCCTTCCGCCGTTGGCGATCTTCTTCGGCGTGGTCCTGATCTCCGCGGCGGCGATACGGGCCTGGCGCGAGGAGCGCCAGCAGGTCGTCGCGACACAGACCGCCACCGCCGAGGAGCGCTCCCGGCGCACCCTCCTGGAGGAGCGCGCCACCATCGCCCGTGAGCTGCACGATGTCGTCGCGCACCATATGTCGGTCATAGCCATCCAGGCCGAGGCCGCCCCGTACCGCGTCAAGGACACCCCGCCGGAGCTCGCCACCTCCTTCGCGACGATCCGGGAGAACGCCGTGGCCGCGCTCACCGAGCTGCGCCGCATCCTGGGCGTGGTCCGCTCCGAGGACCCGGATGCGTTCGCCGAGAGCGACCCGGAGGCCCCGCAGCCGACCCTGGCGAGCCTCGGCTCGCTGTACGACAGCGTCCGCAGCGCGGGCCTGACCGTCGAGGCGGTGATCACCGGCGCACCCCGACCGCTGCCGCAGGGGGTGGAGCTCTCCGCCTACCGGATCGTGCAGGAGGCGCTGAGCAACACGCTCCGGCATGCGCCGGGGGCCGACGCCCGGGTGGAGATCTCCTATGTCCTGGGCGGGCTCGGGCTGCGGATCGTCAACGGCGCCCCCAGCCGTCTGGCCAAGCCGTCCCCGGGTGCCGGCCACGGCGTGCTGGGCATGCGTGAGCGGGTGCAGATGCTGGGCGGGGAGATGACCGCCGACCACACCGAGGACGGCGGGTTCGAGGTCGCCGCGTTCATACCCGTGGCGAAGGCCGCGCAGGAGGCCACCGCATGATTCGCGTACTGATCGTCGACGACCAGGTGATGGTCCGCGAGGGCTTCTCCGTCCTCCTCAACGCCATGCCGGACATCGAGGTCGTCGGGGAGGCCGTCGACGGCCGCCAGGCGGTGCACAGGGTCGCCGAGCTCAAGCCGGACGTCGTCCTGATGGACATCCGGATGCCGGAGATGAACGGCCTGGAGGCGACCCGCGAGATCGTCGCCGCCGACGCCGATGCCAAGGTCCTCGTCCTGACCACCTTCGACCTGGACGAATACGTCTACCAAGCGCTGCGCGCCGGAGCCAGCGGCTTCCTGCTCAAGGACGCCTCGGCCGGCCAGCTCGCCGAGGGCGTCCGCATCGTCGCCTCCGGCGAGGCGCTGCTCGCCCCCACCGTCACCAAGCGCCTGATCTCCGAGTTCTCCCGTCTGGGCACCCCGCGCGCCCCCGCCCAGGAACGCATCGGCGACCTGACGGAACGGGAGACGGAGGTCCTGGTCCTGGTCGCCCAGGGGCTGTCGAACGGCGAGATCGCCGAGCAGCTGGTCGTCGCGGAATCCACAGTGAAGACGCATGTCAGCCGAATACTGGTGAAGCTGGGGCTGCGCGACCGGACGCAGGCGGCGGTGTTCGCGTACGAGGCGCGGCTGGTGACGCCCGGGGGCTGACCGGACCGGCCGGCCCCCGGACCTCCGGTCCCGGTCAGCCCTTGTGGATCTCCCGCACCAGACGGGACGACCACGGGCACCACATCAGGCCCGGGAGGAAGGCGCCGCCGGCCTCGTCCAGATGCTCCTCGACATAGGGCGTCGTGGCGTCGCACACCTCGATGGCGAAGTCGAAGAAGTCGACGGTGTCGGAGAGGTAATGGAAGCTCCAGTGCGGGTTGTACGGAGCGGGCCGCCTGTCGATCCTGCCGATGAGGTGCGGCCGCGAGGTGGTCGCACCGCTCAGCAGGTCCCGTGCGTGCTGGATCTTGTCCGCTTCGGTGAGCCTGACGACGAACTCCGTGCCGGTGACGTCGGTCATCACGAAGTAGGCCGCCGGCTCGGTCGTGGTGCGGTGCGCGGCGCCACGTACCTGCTCCCCCTGGGCGGGCCCGGCCGCTGTGACGGCGAGCAGTGCAGCCGCCGCGAGCATGCCGATCCTGGTGGTGATGCGTCGCATGAACCCCTCCGGTGCCTTGGGCCGTTACCACGGCCGTGCACACGAAAAGTAACCGTGTGACTACAAATCGCTCTAGCGTTACTGCGGGTTATCGCACCGCCAGGTGAAATGGTGAAACGTCACTGGCAGTTGGGCGGTGAGTGTGCTGGACGGCGGGGCGGAAGTGCGCCGCCGGAGTCCGCTACAGCTCCGGCGGCGCACGCCTCGGGGGGCGGCGGCCCTGACCGGGTGCCCTGACCGGGCGGCCCGGAAGGGTCAGCCCATATCGCGCCGCCGGAGGCCCGTCAGCCCCGCGGCGAGGAAGAGGACCGAGAGGCCCAGCAGCCAGAGGAACGGGGCCGCGGCGGCCTCGCCGCCGGGGAGCTTGGGGAGGTGACCGAAGGGGGAGAGGTCCATCGCCCACTGGGGGAACTTCAGGGACGGGCCGATCCAGCCGATGGCGAGGCAGCCGCCCACCACGGCCCACACGGCGGTCGACGCCTTCGGGAACACCCCGTAGACGAGGGCGGCCAGGGCGGCGAGGACCCAGACGGCGGGGGTCTGGGAGAGCGCGGCGCCGAGCACACGGCCGAGCTGTCCGGTGACGTCACCGGCGGTGATGCCGTAGCTGATGCCCAGCGCCAGGCCGCCCGCGGCCAGGATCACGACCGTGCCGAAGAAGGCGATGGCCAGGTGTCCGCAGGCCCAGCGGAGGCGGCCGACGGCGCCTGCCAGGACCGGTTCGGCGCGGTCGCCGGTCTCCTCGCCGCGCAGCCGGAGCACCGAACCGGCCGCGTAGAGCGCCGCGACCATGCCCAGCATTCCCGTCATGGTGGCCAGGAAGGCGTCGGTCAGGCCCTGCTGGCCGCCCATCCGACGGAAGATCTCCAGGGCCTGGCGGTTGCCGCCGACCAGGTCGGAGGCGCCCTTGGCGATACCGCCGAAGATCCCGCCGGCGCAGAGGAAGCCGAGCGTCCAGCCCAGCAGGGTGGTGCGCTGGAGCCGCCAGGCCAGGCCGAACGGACCGCTCAGCGACCGGGGCGCGCGGGCCGGGCCGGGGCGGGCCGGCAGAAAGCTCATCCCGATGTCGCGACGGGCCGTCAGGGCGTAGGCGGCGGCAACGGCCAGGGCGGTACCGGCGAGCGGAAGAAGGAGGGCCCACCAGCGTTCGTCGGCGTAGGCGCGGACGTTCTCGGCCCAGCCGATCGGGGAGAGCCAGGTGAGCGGGGATCCCGAGGGGGCGGCGGCGTCGCCCGCGGCGCGCAGGGTGAACATGAGGCCGAGGGTCGCGCCGGTCAGGCCCTTGGCCGGCCGGGCGCTCTCGGTGAGCTGCGCGGCGATGGCGGCCAGCCCCGCGAAGAGCATGCCCGTGCCCCCGATGGCGAGCCCCAGCGCGAACGAACCGGCCGCCGGCTGCCCGGACCCGGCCAGCCCGCCCCCGATCAGCACCGCGAGCACGGCATCGGCGATCAGGGCCGCGAGCAGCGCCGCGGTGAGCGGCGCACGGCGCCCCACCATGGCAGCGGAGAGCAGTTCCTGACGCCCCGTCTCCTCTTCCTCGCGGGTGTGCCGTATGACGATCAGCAGGCTCATCACGGCGGCGAGGACCGCGCCGAGGCTGACCATCCGCCAGGCGACCAGGCCGCCGATCGTGTCGCCGAAGACCGGGCCGTACAGCGCGCGCAGCGAGGTGTTGGCGTTCATCGACGCGGCCAGCTCGGCGCGCTTGGCGGCGGTGTCGTACAGGGCCTCGAAGGACGAGCCCATCGCGGCGACGGCCAGCCCGAGGACCAGCACCCAGGCCGGGATCATCACCCGGTCGCGGCGCAGTGCGAGCCGCAACAGGGCGCCGGTGCCCGCCAGATGACGGGGGCCGCGGGCCGGTGCGAGCGCGGCTGCGGCGGCTGCGGCGGTCATCGCGCGCTCGCCCCCTCGTCGCGTACGCCGCCCCGCACGCCCTCCCGTGCGCCGCCGCGCACATCCTCCTGGTAGTGCCGCAGAAAGAGCTCTTCCAGGGTGGGCGGGGTGCTGGTCAGGCTGCGGACGCCGGATTCGCTGAGCGCGCGCAGCACGGCGTCGAGTTTGTCGGTGTCCACCTGGAGTCTGACCCGGTGCCCCTGGCCTTCCTCGATCGCCTGGTGGGCCACGTCGTACACACCCGGGAGGCGGGTGAGGCCGTTGGGCGGGCCCGCCAGCTCGGCGATGACGGAGGTGCGGGTGAGGTGCCGCAGCTGCCCCAGCGAACCGGACTCGACGGTCCGGCCCTTGCGGATGATGCTGACCCGGTCGCACAGCGCCTCGACCTCGGACAGCACATGGCTGGAGAGCAGGACCGTACGGCCCCGGTCGCGCTCCTCGGCGACGCAGCTCTGGAAGACCTCCTCCATCAGCGGGTCCAGTCCCGAGGTCGGCTCGTCCAGGATCAGCACGTCCACATCGGAGGCGAAGGCGGCGACCAGGGCGACCTTCTGGCGGTTGCCCTTGGAGTACGTACGCCCCTTCTTGGTCGGGTCCAGCTCGAACCGCTCCAGCAGCTCGGCCCGCCGCGCGGTGTCGAGCCCTCCCCGCAGCCGGCCGCACAGGTCGATGACCTCCCCGCCGGAGAGATTGCGCCACAGGGTGACGTCCCCGGGGACGTAGGCGACGCGGCGATGGAGCGCGACCGCATCGCGCCAGGGGTCCTTGCCCAGCAGCTGGGCGGTGCCGCCGTCGGCGCGCAGCAGGCCCAGCAGGACGCGGATCGTGGTGGACTTCCCGGCGCCGTTGGGCCCGAGGAAGCCGTGCACCTCACCGGCCTCGACGCTGAGGTCGAGGCCGTCCAGCGCGAGGGTGCGGCCGAACGACTTGCGGAGGCCGGCCACCCGGATCGCGGCAGAGGGAGAGATTGCCTTCGTCATGATTCCGAAGGTACGCTAGATTCATAAATTTGTGAAGCTAATAAACCGTATAAAGTTGGAGCCGCGGTTCTGATCAGGGGAGATGATGCGGACATGAGCGAACAGCACCAGCAGCCGGCGCAGCCGGAGGGGGCGGGGCGTCACACCGAGGCCGTCTCGGATTTCGTCGAGCGGTTCGCCTCGCAGCTCGTCGACGCCGGTATGCCGCGGATGCCCTCCCGCGTGTTCGCCTGCCTGCTGGCCTCCGACTCCGGCGTACTGACCTCGGCCGAGCTCGGCGAACGCCTCCAGGTCAGCCCCGCCGCCGTCTCGGGTGCCGTTCGCTATCTCTCGCAGGTCAACATGCTCAGCCGCGAGCGCGAGCCCGGCTCCCGCCGCGACCGCTACCGCGTCCACAGCGACCAGTGGTACGAGGCCCTCGCCCGCCGCGACAACGTCCTCACCCGCTGGGAGGCCACCCTGCGCGAGGGCATCGACAGCCTCGGCACCACCTCCCCCGCCGCACATCGGATCGGCGAGACCCTCGCCTTCTTCGAGTTCATGCAGGGTGAGCTGGGCGGAATGATGGAGCGCTGGCGCAACCACCGCGACCGGCTGCGGGCGGGGGGCCAGGAGGACTGAGCGGGGCGCCGCGCCGCAGCATCCGCGCCCCGGGACGGCCGCACCCGCGAAGGTGGAGCCTGCTGTAGTGCCCCCGCTCCGCCCGTGCCGCAGACTGATCCGCGTCCGGGAGCGATCAAGGCGCAGCGAGGCAACGGGGGGCAGGCCATGGGGGAACAAGCTGTGGGGGAACAGGCCATGGGGGCGGCGCGACGGGGACGGGAGCCGGGGCAGGTGTGGCGGGGCGGGCGCTATCTGCTGACCGGGCTGCCGACGGCGATGGCGACGATGGTCGCGCTGCCGCTGCTGGCCGTCGGGGTGCTGAGCACCGCGGTGGGCGGACTGGGGCTGGTGGCGTTTCCGCGGATGATGCTGGGGCTGCGGTGGTGGGCCGAGTGGCACCGGGGCCGGGCCGCCGCGCTGCTGGGCGTCCAGGTGTCCGCGCGGCGTGCGGGCCTGCCCAAGGGGGTGCGCGCGCAGTGGCGCCAGGCGGTGCGCGATCCCGCGAGCAGGCAGGACCTGCGCTGGGCGCTCCGCCAGGTGGCGACCGGCATTCCGGCGGGACTGATCGCGCTGGCCGGCTTCGGTGCGGCGGTCGGCACCGTGATCGTGGCCCCGCTGTGGTGGCTGTTCACGGAAGGGGAGCCGCTGCAGCTGCTGGGGGCCGTCCCTGTGACCGGGTGGGGGTCCGCGCTCGGCCTGGGGGCCGTACAGGCCGCCGCCGCGGGGGCGGTGACGTGGTGGGTGGCGCCCCGGCTGGCGCGTGGGCATGCGCGGGGCTGCCTGGCGGCCCTGGAACCGTCCGCCGAGGTCCAACTGGCCGAAAGAGTAGGGGAGTTGACCGAGAGTCGGGCCGGGGTGATGGACGCCCATGGCGCCGAGCTGCGCCGTATCGAGCGTGATCTGCACGACGGGGCACAGGCCCGGCTGGTGGCCATCGCGATGCGGCTGGGCGTGGCCCGCGAGACGCTCCCCGACGACGCCGGGGCGCTGGCCAAGCTGCTCCAGGAGGCCCATGAAGGGGCCGAGGAAGCGATGACGGAGCTGCGCGACGTGATCCGCACGATGTACCCGCCGATCCTCACCGACCGGGGGCTGGAGGGCGCGGTGACCGCCGTGGCCGCGGGGGCGGGCCTACCCGCCGAGGTGGAGCTCGGCGAGCTGGGCAGGCTGCCCGCCGCCGTCGAGGCCGCCGCCTACTTCATCGTCGCGGAGTCGCTCACCAACGCCGCCAAGCACAGCGGCGCGGCCCGTGTACGGGTCCGGCTGACCAGGCACGACGGCCGCCTGCTGATCGAGATCACCGACGACGGGACCGGCGGGGCCGACGAGAGCCGGGGCACCGGCATCATCGGCATCCGCCGCCGGGCGGCCGCCCTGGACGGGACCGTACGGGTCAGCAGCCCGGCCGGCGGACCGACCGCCGTCACGGTGGAGCTGCCGTGCGCGTCGTGATCGCCGAGGACAACGTCCTGCTCTCCGCCGGCCTGGAGCTGATCCTGGGCACCAAGGACATCGAGGTGGCCGCCGTCGTCACCGACGGACCGGGCCTCCTGGAGGCCGTGGCCCGCCACCGGCCGGACGCCCTGATCGTCGACGTACGGCTGCCCCCGACCTTCCGCGACGAGGGCATCAGGGCCGCGCTGAAGATCCGGCAGTCCCATCCCGGGCTGCCGCTCCTCGTCCTGTCGCAGTACGTGGAGAAGGTGTACGCCCGCGAACTGCTCTCCGACGGCTCCGGCGGCGTCGGCTATCTGCTCAAGGACCGGGTCGGCCGGGTCGGCGAGTTCGTCGGCGCGCTGCGCCGGGTCGCCGCGGGCGGCACCGTCATGGACCCCGAGGTCGTCGCCCAGCTGATGACCGCGACCGGCCGCGGCGCCGCCGTCGACTCCCTCACCGCGCGCGAACGGGAGGTGCTCACCCTGATGGCGCGCGGCCTCGGCAACAAGGACATCGGCGAGCGGCTGTTCATCACGGACAACGCCGTGCACAAGCACATCGGCAACATCTTCGCCAAGCTCGGCCTGCCGGTCGCCGACAAGGGCCACCGGCGGGTCCTGGCCGTGCTCACCTATCTCGACAGCCGGGACTGACCGGCAGCGGGGACTGACCGGCAGCCGGGGCCGACCGGCCGGGCCGACGGCCCCTCGCCACCGGAAGGCGGATGACAGGCTGAGGGGCTGAGGGGCTGAGGGGCGGCTTGCGGGCGCCGTCACCCGCCCCTCGGCACCGTAAGCCGCCAGGCCCCCGCCTGTACCGTCCACGTACGGGTCCGGACCGGCCCGCCCACCACCGCATCCGCCCGGTAGTGGAAGTCCGCCCCGGACACCGTCACCGCCCGCGCCCGCGTCCGTACGGGCCGCGCCTCGCCCGGCCAGCGCACCTCGACCTCGGCCAGCCCGCCGCCGCCAACGCCACCGTCATGAACCTCGCCACCGTCACGCCCGGCCGGGGCGGCACCACGGCGGCCCTCCGCCACCCCCGTCAGCCCGGCCGTCCCTGCCCTCGGCCCCGTCACCACCGAAACCCCCCGCACCGGCCGGTCCAGATCCGCCAGCACGACCCCGTCCGCCTCGATCCGCAGCCGGTGCGCGGGCACCCGGCCGCGCCGCCCGGCGAACCCGAGCCCTCCTCCCAGCCCCGCCGCCGGGGCCAGCATCGCCAGCGCCGTACGGGCCGTCCGCGCGGCCGGTCCCCACCAGGTGCGGTGGCCGTCGACCCGCCCGGCATGCTCCACCGGGTGCGCCGGACCCGTCGCGTAGTCCCCCCGGCCGCCCCCGCCCGGGATCCGCAGCCCGCCCAGCACGATGCCGTCGCTGTCATCGGTCAGCAGATCCATGGCCCGCTCCCCGCCGTCCAGAACGGTCCGCGCCGCCGCCACCGCGTCCGTGGGCACCCCCAGGGCCCGGCTCAGCCCGACCGAGGCCGGCGCCCCCACCGGGATCACGGACACCGGCACCTGTCCCAGCTCCCGCTCCTTGTGCAGCAGCCCCACGGTCCGCAGCAGCGCCCGGTCGTCGCCGATCACCACCGGCCGCCGCTGTCCCCGCCGCGCCAGCACCCGGGCGAACTCCTCCGGCCCCTCCGGCAGGCAGATCTTCGCCCCCGCGGCCCCCGCCCCCGCGCTCAGTACATCCCGGGCAATCCGTACGGATTCGCCGTCCGTACGGCGCGCGACCGGGTCGATGACCACGAGCAGGGGGTACCCCCGAACGGAGTCCGCGGGAGAGTCCTCAGAAGGCTGCGCCGACACCTCGGTCCTTCCTCAGGTAGCATCTCGGTGCAAGAGCCCCTTGCGCTATTGCGCCAGGGGCTTCGTCTATTCCGGGGCACCGGTCCGACGGCCCTAGCGATGACGTGGGCGTGAACACGCACGCTAACGCCATCCACGCACGTTGGACATGCCCCGCCCGGAAGGGGTGTACGCCTGTGCCCGCACTTGTGCTGCTCGGTGCTCAGTGGGGTGATGAGGGCAAGGGAAAGGCCACCGACCTGCTCGGTGGATCCGTCGACTATGTGGTGCGCTACCAGGGCGGCAACAACGCCGGCCACACGGTCGTCGTCGGCGACCAGAAGTACGCGCTGCATCTTCTCCCTTCCGGAATCCTCTCGCCGGGGTGCACCCCGGTCATCGGCAACGGTGTCGTCGTCGACCCGGCGGTCCTGCTCTCCGAGCTGAGCGGACTCAACGAGCGCGGCGTCGATACGTCCAAGCTGCTGATCAGCGGTAACGCGCACCTGATCACGCCGTACAACATCACCGTCGACAAGGTGACCGAGCGCTTCCTCGGCAAGCGGAAGATCGGCACCACCGGGCGCGGCATCGGCCCGACCTACGCGGACAAGATCAACCGCGTCGGCATCCGCGTGCAGGACCTCTACGACGAGTCGATCCTGCACCAGAAGGTCGAGGCGGCCCTCGACGTCAAGAACCAGCTGCTCACCAAGCTCTACAACCGCCGCGCCATCGAGGCCGGCCAGGTCGTCGAGGAGCTGCTCGGCTACGCGGACCAGATCAAGGGCTACGTCGCCGACACCACCCTGATCCTCAACAAGGCCCTCGACGACGACAAGGTCGTCCTCTTCGAGGGCGGCCAGGGCACGCTGCTCGACATCGACCACGGCACGTACCCCTTCGTCACCTCCTCGAACCCGACCGCCGGCGGCGCCTGCACCGGCGCCGGCGTCGGCCCGACGAAGATCAGCCGCGTCATCGGCATCCTGAAGGCGTACACCACCCGCGTCGGCGCCGGCCCGTTCCCCACCGAGCTGTTCGACAAGGACGGCGAGGCGCTGCGCACCATCGGCGGCGAGCGGGGCGTCACCACCGGCCGCGACCGCCGCTGCGGCTGGTTCGACGCGGTCATCGCCCGCTACGCGACCCGCGTCAACGGCCTCACGGACTTCTTCCTCACCAAGCTGGACGTCCTGACCGGCTGGGAGCAGATCCCCGTCTGCGTCGCCTACGAGATCGACGGCAAGCGCGTCGAGGAGCTCCCCTACTCCCAGACCGACTTCCACCACGCGAAGCCGGTCTACGAGATGCTGCCGGGCTGGTCCGAGGACATCACCAAGGCGAAGACCTTCGCCGACCTGCCGAAGAACGCACAGGCCTATGTGAAGGCGCTGGAGGAGATGTCGGGCGCCCCGATCTCGGCGATCGGCGTCGGCCCCGGCCGCGACGAGACGATCGAGATCAAGTCGTTCCTGTCGTAGCGACGGCCCGTACGGCTTGGCCAAGGGCCCGCACACCGGTTTCGGCGGTGTGCGGGCCCTTGTGCGCAGGGGGCGGTCGTGTGCTTCACCTGGCGGTACGGTACGGAGACCGACCCGCCCGTACCGGAGGCAACCGTGAGCGCGCAGCCCGACGGCCCGTATGGACCGCTGATCCCGATGCCGGACCTCACCCCTGATGCCTTGCGTGCCGCCGTCGCCAGGATCGCGCCCAGCAAGGTGCCCGCACTCACCCAGCATCTGTTCGAGGCGACGACGAACGCCCAGCAGACGCAGAGCCTTGCTCCCCTCCGTTCGTTCGTCCATTCCTGGGCAGTCTTCGTGGCGATCCAGCGCCACCCGCAGCGGGCCGCTCGCCTCCGCGAGCTGGAAGAGATCGTGGATCTGGGTGAGGCAGACCCGGCGGAGGCGATCGACGAGATCCGCCGGATCCGGGACGCGGCGGAGGCCGAGGCCGGGCTGTGAGCGACTGGACATGGGACTACAACCCGAGCGAGGAGCACGTAGCCGATGGGCTGCCGACGGGTGTGATGGCTGAAGTGGAGCGGCTGGCCACTGAGCTTGCCGCGCTCGGCGATGACGCGGTGAGGATCGGCAGACCCCTCGATCGGGAGGGCGGGCTGAGGGAGTTCGACATCCTCAACGGGCGCGGCTTCATCAGTTTTCTCGCCGTGCCCCGCCACCGGTGTGTCTACGTCTGCAACGTCACGTGGTACGGCTGAGCGTGCTACCGCTGCCCGGGCAGCCGCTCCGGCGCCTCGGCCAAGTGCCGTAGTAACCCGACGAGTTGCCGTCCATCGGTCCCCTTGGCGGTAGCCGCGCCGAAGAACGCCTCGTCGACGCGCTCCACCTCGGCGATGGCCGCCACCGCCGCCTCGGTGCCGCGTTCGGTGATCCGCAGCCGGCGGGCCCTGGTGTCCTGAGGGTCCGTCTCGCGCGAGAGAAAGCCCTTCGCCTCCAGCTTGCGCACCACCTGGGACGTCATCTTGACGTCGGTGCCCGCTTGCGCCGCCAGGGCCTGCTGGTTGGGCGTGTGCCCCTGCTCGTTGAGCCACCAGGCGCACGAGAGCAGGACGAACTGCGCATGGGTCAGGTCGAAGGGGGCCAGTGCCGCCGCGATCTCGCGCTGCCAGCGGAGGGTGGCGTGCCAGAGCCAGAATCCGGGGCTGGTCTCGGGACCCGGGTGACGGTCGGGGCCGGCACCGCTCACGAGGCGGCGACGCAGGCGAGGAGGGCGTCCATGGCCTGGGGGAAGTCCTCGGTGATGGCGGGCCCCAGCTCCGGCCCCACCTCGTCGGCTCCGGCGCCGGTGATCTCCAGCCGGTGCACGACGCGGGTGCCGCCTTCGGGGAGTGGGGTGAGCGTGTGGCTGAACCGCAGGGTGACGCCGCCGAACTCGGTCTCGTCGGCGTAGAGCCGGTCCTCTTCGACGGCCGTGATGACGGAGACGATCGGTTCCTGACCCTTGGGCGTCATCGACACCCGGCTCCCGACCTCGAACGGCCCCTGGAGAGCGACCCGTTCCATGGAGGTGTCCCAGCGGGCCCAGTTGTCCAGGTCGCGCAGCACACGCCAGACGGCCTGGGGCGGAGCGGTGGTTTCGGCGGGGTGGGTGTGGGTCCACATGGTGGCGTTTCCCCGTCTGCTGGGCCACGTAGGGCTGTTGTCAGGGCTGTTGGGTATTTGATCTGCGCGCAGACTATCTGTGCGTGGAGTGGGAGGGAAGGGGTGTCCGGCCGGCGCCGCGGCTAGTCTTTGTGGAGGGAAGGAGGGGGAGGTCATGCCTGCGAGGAAGCCACCCACGGAGCGGCAGCGGCGGCTCGGTGCTGAGCTCCGGAAGATGCGGGAGCATGTGGGGTTGTCGCTTACGGAGGCTGCGGCGACGCATCGCGTGGACAAGACCACGATCAGCAACACGGAGTCTGCCCGGTTCGGTGTCAGTGCGGACCGGGTTCGCGTCTGGGCCACGAACTACTCCTGCCCGGACCGGGAATACGTTGACGCGCTCGCCGATATGGCACGGGAGCGTGGCACGAATTGGTGGGACGAGTACCGCGACGCCCTCCCCGCGGGAGTGCTGGATCTCGCCGAGGTCGAACACCACGCAGCCGCCTTCCGGGCGGTGCAGCTCACACATATGCCGGGACTTCTTCAGCACGAGGAATACGCGCGCGCTGTCTTCGCCGAAGCCGTACCCGCGCTGACTCCGGAGGACCTTGAACGCAAGGTTGCGTTCCGCATAAGGCGCAGCGCTGTACTCGACCGTGCGCAACCGCCGAAGTGCGTTTTCCTCGTGCACGAAGCGGCCTTGCGCATGCGATTCGGCGGCCGGGACGTGGCCAAGACTCAGCTGGACCACCTGCTGAAGCAGTCCGAGCGTAAGAACGTGACGATCCGCATTATCCCGTTCGCGGCTGGCGGCTTCCCCAGCGCAGGGAATTCAACTCTCTATGTGTACGGACCTGTTGCGCAGCTCGACACGGTGCAGTCGGACACCCCGATGGGGTCGAGATTTCTCCATTCCGAGACCCATCTCGCGAATTACCGGGTGGTTCTGGATCGGATGGAGCAGCGCTCGCTCGACCCAGACCGCTCACGGGACTTCATCCGTGAAGTGACTCAGCAAGTTTGAAGGCGTGATGAAGAGTGGAACTTCGATGGCGTAAGTCCTCGTTCTCGGAGGACAACGACGGCAACTGCCTTGAGCTCGCCTCGTGTGACGGCGGCGTTCTGGTGCGGGAGAGCGATGCCCCTGACGTGGTGGTCGCGATCGCGCCGCAGAGGCTGCAAGCCTTCCTGGCAAGCGTCAAGGCTGGCCGGTTCGACGACCGGACCTGATCGGCATATGCCAGTTCCCCTCTAGTTGCCGCATCAATGTTGATGCGGAATGCTCCTCGGCGCTACCGTCACGACTGCAGGCTGTAGTTGTGTAATTGCGCCACGCAGCAAGGCGCCCCGGCGGTGTGTCCGCACCCCGGGGCATGGCCAACGCTAGTAAGGAGCGTCAACATGGCCCACATTATCGGGTCCGCCCTCGTCCGAACGCTCATCCGCGTCCTCGCGCTACTAGTACCCCCAACTGGCTTACGACGTAAGGACATTGAGGCACCCAACGCCCAAGTCGCCCGGCCCCGCCGCCGTACCGCGCAGGCGCCGCCCGTGCCCACCCGCCACCCCGACCTCCACCTCCCCCTCCTCAACGACACCAGCCCCCTCGCCCGCCCCTACCTCCCCGCCTACGAGCGCCAGATGGCGCACCCCGACCTCGTGGCGGTGGGCGTATGAACGGCCCCAACGGCCTCCCCTACGGGCTGCGCGTCAGCCGCGTACCCGGCAAGCCCGTGCACCGCGACGAGGGCGGCCAGTACGCCATCCACCTCTGGCTCCGCCAGGACGGCCAATTCAACGGCGACCTCGCGCTCACCCTCTCGCCCGTAGAGGCCGAACTCCTCCACGCCCAGCTCTGCTTCGCGCTGGACGGTGAGCCGGTGACGACGTACGACGACGTCACCCCGGACTGCCGGAAGGAGCCCCGGCATGCCGCCTCGCGGATGCGGTGGCCGTGAAGGGGGGAGGCGCGCGGCCGGCGGATCGCCCCGCAGTTGCGGGACCCCGGGGCCTGGCGAACAGTGGGAACGGAGACGGGCCGTGGATCACGGAACCGTCGACATTCCCCGTCGAAAGGTCGCAGCGATGAGCCTGCACATCGACAGCATCGAACCTCCGCAAGGCGAGGAAGGCCAGCAGTGGGTCACCCTCCGTGGGGAGCTGGACCAAGTCACCACGGTGTGCTGGGGAGATGCCGAGCTCAGCGCGAAGGACTGGTACGAGGAGACCTACCCGGACGGGCACACGGAGCTGGACGTCACGGTTCCGGCGGGTAGGGGGACCGTGCACGTCGTCGCCTTCGGGGGTGGGGAGAAGAGCAACGACGTGGAATTCACCTACGTGTGACGGTCACCCGCGGGTGACCTGGGAGCGGCGCCGTTGCGTGAACGGCGTCGCTCAGGGCGCCGTCCGCGGCAGCCCGGCCGGCGGGGCGTCGAGGATCCGGACGGCGCCCGCGTCGGTGAGGGCGGCCGTGACCGCGGCCGTGTCCGTGCCGTGGACGGCTATGTGGGTGCCCTCAAGGGCCGGGTGGTCGACCCGGTGAACGGCGGTGCGCCCGTCCTCGGTGGTCCAGATTTCCTCGGACCAGCCGGGGCCGGGGCCGGAGGCGGGACCGCCCGCGACCGCGATGAGCCAGTCGCCGTCCCAGCCGCAGCTGTGCACCGCCTCGGCGGCGCCGGGGCCGTGCAGCCAGGTGACGGGGCGCGGGATCTGCCGGGCGCCCGACCCCGGGCGTGCGGTGACCCAGTCCTCGTCGCCGTCCACCGGCACTTCCGGGCGGAGCACCTCGGCGAGCCCGCTCGGCTGCTCCTTGCGCACGACGGGCGGGTCTGACAGGTCGGCGGCGATCTGCAGGGCGTAGGCGGCCAGGTCGCGTACGCGTGCGTCGTCGGCCGCGGCGGCGCGCTGGAGCAGGTCCAGGCTCTCCGGCTCGACGGGGCCGCCGCCGGTCGCCATGACGAGGGCGACCATGAGCTGCGGGTCGCCGTCGGGCTCCGCCTCGAGCTGGGCGCGGATCATCTGCTCGCTCCAGCCGCGGAGCTGGTCGCCGACCATCTGGCGGACCGCGAGGGCGTCCTCGAGGACTCCGGTGCGTATCAGGACCGCTGTGACGGGGACGTCCACGGCGCGCGCCTCGATCAGCAGGTCGCCGGACCGGTCGGCGTAGAGCGTCGCCAGGACCTCGGTGCCGAACATGCCGCTGCCGTAGCGGGAAAAGACCTTTCCCGACACGTCGGCGACTGCCTTGAGGAGGGCGTCGTCCACTTCCGCGGTGGACGGCACCACCAGCGCGCACCGGACCATTCCCATCCCGCAGCCCCCGTTTTCGCGATCGGTCGAATCCGTCAATACGACGTGGTGGTATGGGAGTTCGGTTCCGGCGTCACGGAAGTCCGGGGCCGGGAGTAGGTGCGCGGGGCCTCGTCCTTGCCCAGGAAGTCGCGGCGGAGGGCGCCGTCCGCGGTGAGGCGCAGGACGGAGGTGCTGCTCGGCTCGCAGCCGGGGGCGGCGTGGTCGATCACCGACGGGCCGACGGTGAGGCGGCCGTTCTCCGCTGCGTACAGAGCGGCGTGCGCCGTGCAGCGGCCGGCGGGGCCCTCGACGAGGGTGGTCAGGACGGTGCTGCCCGCCGGGGCCCGCTTGATGGTGAGCTGCTGGGTGCCGGTGCCGTCGGGGGCCGGGCGCTGCCAGGTGCCGAGGAAGGCGGCCGGGACGGTTTCGGCGGCGGGGCGGGTGCGGTGGAGGGTGGCGGTGCGGCCCGCCGCGGCCCAGCGCAGGGTGCCCGCGCCGCCCGCCTCCAGGGTGTGCTCGCCGAGCGCGGCGCAGCGGCCCGTGGGGACGGACCGTACGACCTTGGTGTCCAGACGGAGGGCGGGGCGGCCGTCGTGCGCGAGGACGGACACCAGAGTGCCGTCGCTGCGGCACTCGTAGGTCACGCCGAGGCTGGTGCTGTTGGCGACCACCTCGCCGACCTTGCCGCGGGAGATCACGAAGCGGCGCTGCTGGCCGGTGGGCTCGCCGTCCCGCAGGACCTGCCCGGACCAGGTGCCGACGTAGCGGGCGGGGATGTCGGAGGAGGAGCCGGTGCCCGTGCCGCCGGTGAGCAGGGGGACGGCGAGGGCGGTGGCGGCCGCTGCGACGACGGCCGTGGCGAGGAGGGGGAGCCAGCGGCGGCGCCCGGCGGGGGCGGCGTCCGCCGGACCGGGTGCCGGCCTCGGCGCCACCCTGGTCGTCGTCAGGGTCGGCGGCTGCCCGTCCGGCGGGGTGTCCGTGTCCAGGAGGCGTACGGCGTGCCGGCCCAGGCTCGCGATGAGTTCGGCGGGCAGCCAGGCGCCCGCCCCCTGGCCGCCGGGGGCCGGCCCGAGCCGGGCGGCGATCTCCTCGGGGGCGGGGCGCGCCGCCGGATCCTTGGCCAGGCAGTCCTCGATCAGGCCGCGGATGCCCTCCGGCGCACCGGCCAGATCCGGCTCGTCCTGCGCGATCCTGAACATCACCGCGTGCACGCCCGACGCGGCGCTGCCGAACGGCTGCCGCCCGGTGGCCGCGTACGCCAGCACCGAGCCGACACAGAAGACGTCGCTGGCCGGGCCGATGCGATGGCCCTGCACCTGCTCGGGCGACATGAAGCTGGGGGAGCCGACGACCATGCCCGTACGGGTCTGGGTCTGGTCGCCGACCGCGTCCAGGGCGCGGGCGATGCCGAAGTCGATGACGCGGGGGCCGTCGATGGTGAGCAGGACGTTGGACGGCTTCAGGTCGCGGTGGACGAGGCCGACGCCGTGGATGTCGAGAAGCGCGGAGGACAGGCCGTAGGCGAGGCGGCGCAAGGAGAATTCCGGGAGCGGGCCGTACGTTCCCGCCCGGCCGTACGCGTCCCGTTGAGTGCCGACGACCTCGTTCAGCGCGGCGCCCGCGATGTAACCGGTGGCGACCCAGGGGATGTCGGCCTCGGTGTCGGCGTCCAGAACCGGCGCCGTCCAGCGTCCGCCGACCCGGCGCGCCGCCGCGACCTCGGCACGGAAGCGGTCCCGGAACTCCTCCTCGGCGGCCAGTTCGGCCTTCACCAGCTTCACGGCGACGGTCCGGCCGCCCTCGGAACGGGCGAGATAGACCCGGCCCATCCCGCCGCTGCCGAGGCGGCCGATCAGCCGGTAGTCCCCGATCCCGTGCGGATCGTCGGCGGTCAGCCCGCGCAGGCCGTCCATCGGTGCGCATTCCCCCGTCCCGTTCCCGTGCCTGCGCCTGTGCGTGGTGCCTGTGGCGCTGCCTTGTGCCGGTGGCGCGTTGCGGCGGCAGGCGTGCGGTCCGCATGAGAGTAGGCGGCTCGGGGTCGCGCAACGGCCGACGGAGCGTCACGACCGGAAAACGATCGGGACGGCGGAGGCCTGCCCGGGGGAGGCCCGGTCCTCGGGGACCAGCCCCTCTGGCTGGACGTCAGCCCTTCTGGCTGGACGTCAGCCCTTCTGGCTGGACGTCAGCCCTTCTTGCTGTACGTCTTCGGTGCCTGGCCCTCCATGGCACGCCGCAGTTTGCCGTCCACCATCTCCAGGGTGCTGGGGGAGCCGGGGCTGCAGTTCGTGGGCTTGCCGGCCACCACCATGGAGGGCCCGAGGCGGACCGGCGGCCCCGCCTTCACCAGGGAGGCCCTGAACTCACATCGGTACGCGGGCCCGGTGGCCGTCATCGTCAGTACGGTGTCGCCCGGCGAGCCCTGCTTGAGCGTGAAGCGGTAGACGGCGGCGCCGGTGCCGGCCGGGGCCTCCCAGGTGCCCAGGTAGTCCGCGGGGATGCCGCCGTTCCCCGCGTGCCGGTCCGGCCCCTGCCCGTCCTTGCCCTGTTTGCCTTCCACCCGTACGCCGTCGTCCTTGTTCAGCAGCAGGTACGTGGTGGCCGCACCGGCCAGGACGAGCAGGACGGCGGCCATCAGGGCGCCGCCGACGCGTCTGCGGCGGCGGGGCGGCCGGGGCGCCACCGACGCCGGTGGCGGGGTGAGCGGCGGGTGCGGGGCGGTCGCGGGCGACTCACCCTCGGGGTTCTCCGCCTCGAGCAGCTCGATGGCGTGCCGCCCCAGCCGGGCGATCAGCGCGCCCGGCAGCCAGGGCTCGTCATCGGCCGCGGACTCGGCCGCGGACTCACCGGTGGTGTCGGCGGCGGTGTCGACGGTGGTATCGGCAGCATCGGCGGTCCCGGTGGCGGAACCCTCCGCCATCGCCAGCAGCCGGGCGGGCGTGGGGCGTTGGTCCGGGTCCTTGGCCAGGCAGGCGGCGACCAGGTCGTGCAGCCCGGCCGGCAGCGTGGAGAGATCGGGCTCCTCCTGGGCGATGCGGTACATCACCGCATGCACCCCGGTCTCGGTCGTGCCGAACGGCTGCCGCCCGGTGGCCGCGTACATCAGGACCGACCCGAGGCTGAAGATGTCACAGGCCGGACCGATGGCCTTGCCGCGTACCTGCTCGGGCGCCATGAAGCCGGGTGAGCCGACCGTCGCGCCGGTACGGGTCATGCCGTTGTCGGTGACCGCCTCCAGGGCGCGGGCGATACCGAAGTCGATGACGCGGGGGCCGTCGATGGTGAGCAGGACGTTGGACGGCTTGAGGTCGCGGTGGACGATGCCGGCGGCGTGGATCGCCTGGAGGGCGCGGGCCAGCCCGGACGCCAGGATGCGTACGGTCCGTTCGGGCAGCGGGGTACCGCCGCGGCCGACCACCTGCTGAAGGGACGGGCCGGCGATGTAGCCGGTGGCGACCCAGGGCGTTTCGGCCTCGGTGTCCGCGTCCAGAACGGGCGCGGTCCACTCCCCGCCGACCTGCTGCGCGGCCCGCACCTCCCGCCGGAAGCGGGCCCGGAACTCCTCCTGGTCGGCCAGTTCTCCGCGGACGAGCTTGACCGCGACCGTCCGCCCGCGGTCCGAACGGGCCAGGAACACCGTGCCCATCCCGCCCTCGCCGAGCCGCGCGATCAGGCGGTAGTCCCCGATGCGCTGCGGGTCCCCGGCCCTGAGCGGCGCCAGCCCGCCGGGCCGTCTGGCCCGTCCGGCGCCCCCCTGCTCCTGCCCAGCACGTCCCGGCTGTTCCACGATCCGTCGCCCTTTCCCCCGGATCCGCCCTGCCCGCGGCCCGTGTCCGCGGTGAGGATATACAGCAGCCCGCGGGCCGGAAGAGGCGGAGCGGCCCCGCGTCCTTAACCCCTGGTGGGGGAGCGCTTAACCCTGTGGTTCCCAGCATTCGTCGCCCGCGACGGACCTGTGACGCCGAGCAGGGAGTGGTGGACGCGCACCCTCCCTCATGCCTCAAGGTCAGGGGAAGTGCCCCCCTCGCCGTGATTCCCCCGGACGGGGTGCACTCCGGCCAGGACGCCCTCCGCTCCGACCTGGCCCGACGCCTCGGCGAGCCGCTGACATGGCGGATACAACGGGTGGACTTTGTCCGGGACTTGACGGTGATGGACATCCGATTCCGCGCCCCGGAACTTTCCGGGGGTACGGAACGTAGAACGCGTACCGCGCCCGCGGCGGATGCCTCCCGCAGCCCGCAGCGCAGAGCCCGGCACCGAGCACCGCGCAGCCCGCCACCCGGCCCCGCACGATCCCCCGTCCCCCTTCCCCCGCCAAGGAGACCGTGTGATCCCCGCCGTACGAGCCCTCGCCCGCGCCGCCATGGCCGCGCGCCCGGTCCCGCTCGCCGACGTCCAGGCACGGGCCGAACTCCTCGCCCGCTTCGACCACAGCTATCTCGTCCCGGTCGAGGTCTTCACCGCCTTCGCGGCCGAGCTCACCGACCGGCGGCGGCCCGGCGGCCCGTTCGCCGCGCTGTGCATCAACGGCCGCCGCTGGTTCCGCTACCAGTCCGTCTATTACGACACCCCCGACCTGCGGTCCTTCCACGACCACCGGCAGGGCCGCCGACTGCGCTACAAGATCCGCGAGCGGCTCTACGAGGACACCGGGGAGCGGCAGTTCGAGATCAAGCTCAAGGGGCGCCGCGGCGAGACGGTCAAACACCGGCAGCCGCTGATGCCGGGCGACGAGCCCCTCGGCGCGGCCCCGCGCGGCTTCCTCGCCTCCGTACTGGACCGTTCCTACGGCATCGCCGCCCCCGCCGAGCTGGGCCGTTCCCTCCAGACCGCATACACCCGCGCCACCCTCGTCGCCGACGGCCAGCGCATCACCTGCGACGCGGCCCTGCTCTGCCGCGACCTGGAGACCGGCCGCACGGTACGGGCCGACGGCGGACTGGTCCTCGTCGAGACCAAGACCACCGGCCATCTGACCGAGGCCGACCGGCTGCTGCGCGGCTACGGCGTGCACGCCGCCGAATTCACCAAATACTGCGGCGGATTGGCGGCGCTGCGCCCGGACCTCACCGCCCATCACTGGCAGCGGGCGGTGCGTACGGCGTTTCCTGCGGCTGCCTGAGGGCCGGGGCGGGATGTTTCACGTGAAACCGGCCGTCTGAAGCAGAGTGTCTGAAGCGGGACGTGGGAAACCGGCCGTCTGAAGTCGCATGTTTCACGTGAAACCAGCGTCTGCGCAACGCAGTTCACGGCCGGACCCGGACCAGGCACCGGCCCGACCGGCACTGGCAGAACCGGGCGGCGGCCCTACCCGGCAACAATCCGCCGCCCGACCAGCCATCGGCTGAGTTCCTCAGGGCGGATGAGCGGAAGCTGCCCGCCCCACGTGCTCCAGTCCAGGCCGCTGCCCAGGTGCAAGGTCAGCACGCCGAGGACCTTGCCCAGCTCTCCCCGGACCGTGAACGTCACATCGCCGAAGCACATGCAGACAAAGCCCCCGGCCGTGCCGTCGACCTCCAGCAGCCCGGCCAGCTCGGCGATCTCGCCGGCGTCGCCCACCATGGCGCTCCGTACCTGCTCGTCCGGCCCGACGGGACGCACCTCGACCGAACGGGCCGCCGCCCACAGCCCGTCGATCTCTCTCAAACCCATCGTGCCCATGCCCCCGCCTCCGCCTCCGGTCCCCGGCTGCCGCTCCGCTGGAGCTTCCTCCAACCCCGCAGACATCCCGCCCGTTCCGTAGACATTCTGTCCGCGCGCGTGGTGAGCGCCATACACACTGTCGGTACCGGACAGCGGACCGTGATCCTTAGGCTGAAGGCGTCCGCCGGGCCTGTCCACCGGCGGCCCGAGCGACCCGATCCGAGGTACTGACCGTGACCACGACGCCCCCTGCTTCCGCCGCTGACGGTGCGGCCGTCAAGGCCGCCGACCGCGCGCACGTCTTCCACTCCTGGTCCGCGCAGGGCCTTATCGACCCGCTGCCGGTCGCGGGTGCCGAGGGCTCGTACTTCTGGGACTACGACGGCAACCGCTACCTCGACTTCTCCTCCCAGCTGGTCAACACCAACATCGGCCACCAGCACCCCAAGGTCGTCGCCGCGATCCAGGAGCAGGCCGCCAAGCTGTGCACCATCGCGCCCGGCTTCGCCGTCGACGTACGGTCCGAGGCCGCCCGGCTGATCGCCGAGCGCACCCCCGGCGATCTCGACAAGATCTTCTTCACCAACGGCGGCGCGGAGGCCGTGGAGAACGCGGTACGGATGGCCCGGCTGCACACCGGCCGCGCCAAGGTGCTCTCCACCTACCGCTCGTACCACGGCGCCACCGCCGCCGCGATCAACCTGACCGGCGACCCGCGCCGCTGGCCCTCCGACACCGCCTCGGCGGGCGTCGTCCACTTCTGGGGCCCGTTCCTCTACCGCTCGCCCTTCCACGCCGAGAACGAGCAGCAGGAGTGCGAGCGCGCCCTGGCGCACCTCGAGGAGACCCTCGCCTTCGAGGGCCCGCAGTCGATCGCCGCGATCATCCTGGAGACCGTCCCGGGCACCGCCGGGATCATGGTCCCGCCGCCCGGCTACCTCGCCGGCGTCCGCGAGATATGCGACCGCTACGGCATCGTCTTCATCCTCGACGAGGTCATGGCGGGCTTCGGCCGCACCGGCGAGTGGTTCGCCGCCGACCACTTCGGCGTCACCCCTGACCTGCTGACCTTCGCCAAGGGCGTCAACTCCGGGTATGTCCCGCTGGGCGGCGTGGCGATCAGCGCCGAGATCGCCGCGACCTTCGACAAGCGGCCCTACCCGGGCGGTCTGACGTACTCCGGGCACCCCCTGGCCTGCGCCTCCGCCGTCGCGACGATCAACGCGATGGCCGAGGAGCGGATCGTGGAGAACGCCGCCGAGATCGGTGCGAAGGTCATCGGCCCGGCCCTCCGCGAGATCGCCGAGCGGCACCCCTCGGTGGGCGAGGTCCGCGGTCTGGGCGTCTTCTGGGCGCTCGACCTGGTCAGGAACAAGGAGACCCGCGAGCCGCTGGTCCCGTACAACGCCTCCGGCGCCGCCAACGCCCCGATGGCCGAATTCGCCGCGGCCTGCAAGCGCGGCGGTCTGTGGCCGTTCGTGAACATGAACCGCACGCATGTCGTCCCGGCCTGCACGGTCACCGAGGCCGAGGCGAAGGAGGGCCTGGCCGCCCTGGACGAGGCCCTGACGGTGGCCGACGCGCACACCGACGCGGCCTGAGCCCGGAGCCGTAAGGGCTTCCCAGGAGCTCCCTGCGGGCCTTGTACGGGGCTCGTACGGAACCTGTACGGAACCCGTACCGGACCCGTGAAGCGGCGGCCGCGCGCCCTGCCCGGGACGTATCGTCCCAGGTACGGCGCGTGGCCACCGCCGCCCTCGCCTATCGTGGGCCCGGGCCGCTTCCCACCTTCGCGGTCATGAAGTCCAGTCGTCGAAGGAGACGGACACGATGGCCGCCGGCGGAGACAGCTCAGTCATACGGCGCAGCACGCTGCGCCAGCAGATCGCCGACGCCCTGCGCGACGAGGTCCTGGCCGGCCGGCTGCCGTCCGGCCACCCCTTCACCGTCAAGGAGATCGCCGAGCAGTACGGCGTCTCCGCCACCCCGGTCCGCGAAGCCCTGCTCGACCTGTGTGCGCAGGGCCTGCTCGACGTCGAACAGCACCGCGGCTTCAAGGTGCACGCCTTCACCGCCGACGATTTCGTCGCCATGGTCGAGGCCCGCACCCTGATCATCGAGGGCATCTTCCGCAGCGGCGCCGAAAGCGCGCTGCGCGCCACCCCCGCCGAGGTGCTGGTCTCCATCCGCCGCCGCGCCGACGAGGCCGAGCGCGCCGCACGGGCCGGCGACCTCGACGTACTGATCGGTTACGACCTGCGGTTCTGGCGCGAGCTGAGCAGCATCGTCGGCAATCCGTACATCAGCGACTTCCTCGACCGGGTGCGCGTGCAGACCTGGATGTTCGCGGTGCCGCTGCTGCGCCGCACGGACGACCTCAAGAACAACCTCTGGCACGGCCACAGCCGCCTGGCCCAGGCGCTCCTCCAGTACGACCTGGCCGAGGCGCAGCGGCTGATCGCCGAGTACAACGAGCACTCACTCACCCTCGTGGGAAAGCACGGCTAGCACTACGCTGTCCCGACTCCTGTCCCCCGACCGGAAGCGAGCCCTCACTCGTGGCATGCGACCTGTGGCTGGTGCCCCTCGTAGACGTGCTGTGCCACAGCCCCGACAACCCGTTCTCCGAAGAGATCGCCGCCTACGACACGGCCCTGACGGAAGCGGGCCTGCCGCCCGTCCCGGTCTTCAGCTACATGCCGGGCCTGACCGGCGATGTCGCCCCGGTCGCCGGCTTCGACTACGACGCGCTGCACTTCCTGCGCCGCGCCTATCTCCTGCGCCTGTGCGGCCTGGAGGTGACACCGGTGGACGAACTGGGCAGCGACTACGAGCAGTTGCTGGAGATGTTCGAGACGACGGCACAGCAGTCCCATCTGGTCTGGCACTACGACCACGCGGGCGCCTATGTCCCGGTCGACTTCCCGCATCCGCTCGCCAACGACGACCTGCTGGAGGGCGGCGGTCCACTGGGCTCCTCGCACGGGCTGCTGCGCGAGCTCGAAGTGGTCGCGCCGTCCTTGGGCATCGATCCGGCCAATCCTCCGGCCGCACCGGAACCGCCGGCCGGCCCCACCTCCCTGGAGGAGCGGGCGGCCGTCCCCCTGGACGACGGCCCGTTCGCCCGGGAGCGCCATGTATGGCTGGGGCTGCATGCGGCCGCCACCCGGAGCCTGGGCCAGGGCTCGATGATCGTCTTCAGCTAGGGCCTGTCCGCCCGGTGGCGGGCATCCTCCCGGGGCCCTCAGCGCCCCTGCTCCGGCGGCCGCTGGCGCGGCATGTTCGGCCGGGTGCCCGGCGGCAGCATGAACCGGGCCGGCGGCTCCACGCTCTCCTGCCGCGGCGGCGCCCACGGGCCCAGCAGCTGCGCGGCCGCCGGCACCGGGCCGGCCCGGAATTCCGCCATCCAGTCCGCCGTTTCGGCCCGTACGAGCTCCCCCAGGTCCTCGTTGAACCGCCGCAGCACGCTCAGGCAGCGCTCCGCCGCCTCGCTCGCCGTGCCCTCCGTCGGGCCGAGCACCTCGCGCACGCTCTCCGACGCCCAGTCGAACTGCAGCGCCTCCAGCCGGCGGTGAATCGCCTGGGCGGTCGCCAGATCCCGCATCCACCCGGCCGTCACCCCGAAATACCGGTCACAGCCCACACACACCGCCGCCACCAGCAGCGCCAGATAGCCCCACGGGGTCCCGCCGTCCCAGGTCCCGGTGAAGTCCAGCAGCGGCAGCAGCCCGCCCGCCGACACCCCGGCCGCGGCGCCCAGCCGGAGCGCCCGCGCGCCGCGGCGCTTGGCCTGCCGGTCGTGCAGATACCAGTCGGCGGCGCGCAGCGCGCCCTCCTCGGTCCACAGATAGAGCGCGTCCAGGCGGTCGGCCGGTTCGCCCCAGTCACCCAGTGGGAACAGCCGCCCGGCGAGGTCCTCGCGGCCCCGGGCGCGGCCGCCCTGCTCCCGCTCGTAGCCGTACCGGCCCCGGTCCGGGCCGCTTTCCCGGTCCCGGAAACGACTGCGCTGCCGGTTCCGGTCGCGATACCGGTCCCAGCGCCCTTCGCGGCCGTGCCCCCGCCTCTGCCCGCCCTCCCTCCGGGGAAGCCCCTCGGGCTGCATCTCCGGCTGACTCACCCGTGCTCCCTTTTTACGGATCCGTGCGGTGCGCGCGAAGCGGGTCCCTCCCATGCTTTTGGGGCTATGGGGGCGTACGAGACGGCCGTTGCGCGCAGCCCCCATTCCTACCGCCGAACGGTTGGCGTCCCTCCCAAGATCGCCTGATTTCCGCCCAGAAGTGGTGGTGGATCCGGTATAAGGCGACCGGACGTCTCACCCGAAAGAGTTGTGCCCGAGCGTGGCCCCCGCGGTGACGGACGGTTTCCGGCCGCGGCGCGGCCTTTGTGCGATCGGGGCACGGCCGGCGTCGGGCCGCCTGGTGCATTCGTCTAGGCTGCCACCGTGAAGGTCCTCGTCATCGGCGGCGGCGCCCGCGAACACGCCCTGTGCCGCTCCCTGTCCCTCGACCCCGACGTCACCGCGCTGCACTGCGCTCCCGGCAACGCCGGTATCGCCGAGGTGGCCGAATTGCACGGGGTCAACGCCCTCGACGGCCAGGCCGTCGCCGAACTCGCCGCCGGCCTGCAGGCCGACCTTGTCGTCGTCGGCCCCGAGGCCCCCCTGGTCGCGGGCGTCGCGGACGCCGTGCGCGACCGCGGCATCCCGGTCTTCGGCCCCTCGGCCCAGGCCGCCCGGCTCGAGGGCTCCAAGGCCTTCGCCAAGGACGTGATGGCCGCCGCGGCCGTCCCCACCGCCCGTAGCTACGTCTGCACCACCCCGGAAGAGATCGACGAGGCCCTGGACGCCTTCGGGGCCCCCTACGTCGTCAAGGACGACGGCCTGGCGGCCGGCAAGGGCGTCGTCGTCACCGAGGACGCCGACGCCGCCCGCGCGCACGCGCTGGCCTGCGAGAGCGTCGTGATCGAGGAGTTCCTGGACGGCCCCGAGGTCTCCCTCTTCGCGGTCACCGACGGCGAGACCGTCGTCCCGCTCCAGCCCGTCCAGGACTTCAAGCGCGCCTACGACGGCGACCAGGGCCCGAACACCGGCGGCATGGGCGCCTACAGCCCGCTGCCCTGGGCCGACCCCAAGCTGGTCGACGAGGTCATGGCCACCGTCCTGCAGCCCACCGTCGACGAGCTGCGGCGCCGCGGCACACCCTTCTCGGGCCTGCTCTACGCCGGCCTGGCGATCACGTCCCGCGGCATCCGGGTGATCGAGTTCAATGCACGCTTCGGCGACCCGGAGACCCAGGTCGTCCTCGCCCGCCTCAAGACCCCGCTCGGCGGGCTGCTCACCGCGGCCGCCACCGGAAACCTCGCCGCCCTCCCGCCGCTGCGCTGGAGCGACGACGCCGCCGTCACCGTCGTCATCGCCTCGCACAACTACCCGGACACCCCGCGCACCGGCGACCCGATCTCGGGCCTGGCCGACGTCGCCGAGCAGGACGGCCCCGAGGCGTACGTCCTCCACGCGGGGACCAAGAGCGACGACTCCGGCGCGGTGCTCAGCGCGGGCGGCCGGGTGCTGTCCGTCACCGCCACCGGCTCCGACCTCACCACCGCCCGGCAGCGCGCCTACCGCGCGGTAGGCCGGATCTCCCTGGACGGCTCCCAGCACCGTACGGACATCGCCGCCAAAGTGGCGGGAGAGGCTGCAGGGGACGCGGGAAACACGGGAAACGCCGCCTCATAGGACTGGACGGAAGCAGCATCCCGGCTTGGTTCCCGGCTTTACCCAAAGCCATTCCATCGAGTGACGACGCCGGTTATCCGCTGACGTGACCCCCACCCCCAACTAGGGTGCCGCGCAAGCGTCCTGCGGCAGCCGCGCCGGAAACCGGCGTGACTGCCGCGGTGGCGTACGACAAGTGGCTCACCGGCATTGCGATGTCAGTGGCGGGTGCCACAGTGGTGGTGGAGTGAGCTCGCCCGGCGTGAGCCCGCTTGCCGCACAACGCGCAGTTCTCGTCCGTCCGTCCCGTGTTCTCTCCGTCCGGCTCCATCAGGACAGCAGGGGGTGTACAGGCTCGTGGCAAGTCCGGAAACAGGCGTCCTGGCGGCGCGCGCCCGCGCCCTCGCCGTGCTGCGGATCCGCAGCTCAGCGATGGCCGTGGCGCTGCTGCCCGCGGCGGTGGCCGTGGTGCTGTTCACCGGCCGGGCGACCGGCCATCTCGGCGCAGGAGGCGCCTGGGACGCCGCCCGCTGGGCGGTGAGCGGCCTCGCGGTGGTGGCGCTGCTCCTGGCGGCGCTGGTCACCGCCGTCATCGCCCGTGCCAGGCCCGCGCTCAGCCCCTCCGTGCCGATCTCCGAGAAGTCGGCCCCCGACCTCTACCGTCTGGTACGCGATCTCGCCGAGCGCCTCGAGGTCCCGGCCCCGTCCGCGATAGCGCTCACCCCCGACTGCGACAGCTGGCTCGAGGACCGCACGCACCGCGCCCACGGCCCGCCCCGCCGCACCGCCGGCCGCCGGGCCGCCCAGGCACCGGTCCTGGTCATCGGCTCACCGTTCCTGTGGTGGATGCGGGTCGCCGAGCTGCGCGCCCTGCTCGCCCCGGTGGTCGCGGGCACCGGCCCGTCCGCACACCCCGACATAGCCGCCGCCCGCCGCTTCATCCGGGGCCTGGACGCCGCCGTCGCGGTCTCCGCCCGCGCCGCGGGCCCGCTCGGCCTGCCGCTCCGGTTCGTCGGCCGGGTGTCGCGGCTGCTGCTGCGTGCCTGCCGCGACCACGCCACGATCATGGAGCGCGGGGTCGCCGCGGCCGCCTCCGAGCGCGCCCAGGGCGTCGACTACGGCCTGCGGATCGTCGCCCAGGAACAGGTCGGGCTCGCGTACGCCGGCTGGGACCGGCTGCTGACCCGGGTGGCCCTGCCCGCCTGGCGGATGGGCCGCTGGCCGTCCCGGCTGGACGCCGGAGTGGTCTCCGCGCTCACCGAGCTCTCCCGCCGCGACCGCCTCGCCGAGGGCTTCACCTCCCGGCTCGGCGAGCGGCCCGCCTGCGACCTCCTGGAGGAGCCCGGCGCCATCGACCGCGCCGCCTCCCTGCTGGCCGCCCGGCTCTTCCACGGCGGCCCGGCCGAACCCGGTCCCGACTGGTCCCCGGTCGGCTGGAACCAGTACCCGGAGGAGGTCGTGGACCGCAAATGGCGCCTGGAGGCCGCCCGCCTGCACCGCGTCCTCGACGAGCTGCCCGCAGCGGACCTCCCGGCGGCCGGCCAGAGCGCAGGCCAGACGGCCGGTCCCGGCGCAGCGGCGGGCACGAACCGCTCCTACGCCCGCACCCCGGCCCGTACGGCCGTCGGCGAGCGGACCCCGGCCCGTCAGCCCGCCGACCACGCACCGCCCGCCCCTCCCGCCCCCGGCGAACCGACGGCGGCCGCGGCCGGCCCCACACTCGCACGGGTCATCGACCGCCTGGCCCGCGACGACCGTGCGGGTGATCTCGTCGCCGCCCGCCTGGGCGCGGAGGTCGCCCGCGAGGAGCGCGAGGAAGCGGCCCGCCAGGCGGCCCGCGGCGCCTTCGCACAGGACGCCGCCGCGGGCGTGGCCTGGGGCGACGGCCTGGCCGAAGGCGGCCTCCCGCTCTTCCCGCTGCAACCGCCCCGCACGGGCCGCGAGTTGCTCGCCGACCACGTCACCGCCATGGTGTGCTGTGCGGCCGTCGACACCGCGGGCGCCACCCCGGGGCTGGACTGGCTGGACGGCCCGGCCCTGCTGGTCGACGGCGCCCGCCGCGCCGACCTCGGCGTTCCGGTGCTCAGCCTGGTGGACGACGGCGACGCCGGACCGCTCCGCGGCTGGCTGACGACGGTCGGCGTCCGCCCGGAGAAGCCGGTCAGGCTGGTGTGAGCCGGGGCCGCTCCGCTCCCGGCCGCACCGGCTGAATGTTCCCCTGCAGCTCGTGTTTCGGGCCAAGGAGCCCTAAATTCACGACGAAGGGTGACGGAGTGGGTGCGTAATGTGATGTGCTGGGTCATGGGGCCGTATTTACATGGCGGGGACATAACACAACCCGTCGTACCGAAACGGCCGTTGTCGGCCGCGGCCACTGGGCGATGCGGGAGGGGAGCGGAAAGTGGGCACGGAACAGATCAGGCGCTGGGAATCGGGCGCGCTCGCCCACGCGGTCACGGACCCGTTCGGGCAGGGTCCGCTGCCCTGGCTGCGCGGCAGCGAGAACTACTTCGACTCGGGCCGGGTCGTGCCCTGGTACGTCGATCCCGCCGTCGCCCAGGGCGACCTGCGGGTCCCGGCACCCCGCAAGCACAACGGCCCGCGCACGGCCGACGACGTCCGCCGGCAGATCAAGGGCTTCGCCAGCACCGGCGCGGTGACCCCCCGGCGAGGCCATCGACTTCCGCGTCTCGGTCGACCCGCCGCAGCCGTTCAGCATCGACGTCTACCGCATCGGCCACTACGCCGGAGCCGGCGCCTCCAAGATCACCACCAGTCCGCGGCTCGCCGGCATCGTGCAGCCGGCCCCGCTCACGGTCGACCGCACCATCTCCTGCCATCACTGGTGGCTCTCCTGGCGCCTCCAGGTCCCCACGTACTGGCGCCTCGGCGCCTATGTCGCCGTCCTGACCACCGCCGACGGCTACCGCTCCCACATCCCCTTCACGGTCCGCGACGACCACCCCGCCGACCTCCTCCTGCTGCTGCCCGACATCACCTGGCAGGCCTACAACCTCTACCCGGAGGACGGCCACACGGGCGCCAGCCTCTACCACGCCTGGGACGAAAAGGGCGCGCTGCTGGGCGAACAGGACGCCGCCACCACCGTCTCCTTCGACCGCCCCTACGCCGGCGCCGGACTGCCCCTGCACGTCGGCCACGCCTACGACTTCATCCGCTGGGCCGAGCGCTACGGCTACGACCTCGCCTACGCCGACGCCCGCGATCTGCACGCCGGCCGCGTCGACCCGGCCCGCTACCGCGGCCTGGTCTTCCCCGGCCACGACGAATACTGGTCGGTGCCCATGCGCCGCACCGCCGAGCGCGCCCGCGACACCGGTACGTCCCTGGTGTTCCTCTCCGCCAACACCATGTACTGGCAGGTCGAGCTGTCCCCGTCCCCCGCCGGCCCGGACTCGCTCCTCAACTGCCGCAAACGCCAGGGCCCCGGCCGCCCCGCCCTCTGGCGCGAGATGGGCGCCCCCGAACAGCGCCTGATGGGCATCCAGTACGCGGGCCGCGTACCCGAACCGGCCTCCCTCGTCGTCCGCAACGGCGACCACTGGCTGTGGGAGGCCACCGGCGCCCACGAAGGCGATGAACTCCCCGGCCTGGTGGCCGGCGAGGCCGACCGCTACTTCCCGCGGACCCCCCTCCCCGACCACACCCGCCGCATCCTGCTCGCCCACTCCCCGTACCGCGACGGCGAAGGCGCCCTCCGCCACCAGGAGACCTCCCTCTACCGCGCTCCCAGCGGCGCCCTCGTCTTCGCCTCCGGCACCTTCGCCTGGTCCCCGGCCCTCGACCGCCCCGGCCATATCGACCCCCGCATCCAGCGCGCCACGGCCAACCTCCTGGACCGCATCTGCAAACGGGACTGAGAGCCTCTCCCATGCCTCTCCCAGGCCCCTCGCGCGCCGGTATCGCGCCTCTCGCACGCCGCTACCGCGACGCCGCCGGCCCCAACTCCCGGGCCAGCGCCACCGTCAGCGCACGGAAGATCCGCACCTCCGGATTCCGGTCGCCGGCCCTGGTCGCCAGCACGCTGTGTGCCCACGGCGCATCCAGCACCGGCACGTACACCGTGCCCGGCCAGGAATAGAAGCGCGCGAACGACTTCAGCGCCGAGCCCGCGCCCCGCCCCGCGGCGATGCTCGTCAGGCAGTCGTGCGGAGTCAGCGCGTAGTCGGGGCCGCGCCGTTCGGCCGCGTCGAAGTACAGGTAGTCGGTGAAGGGCCGCGGGGTGTGCGGCGGCACCCGCAGATACGGCAGGTCGATGATGTCCGCCCGCCGCACCCCCTCCCGCGCCGCGTCCGCGAGCGAGGACGCCGCCGGCACCACCACGATCCGCTGCTCGGTCGTCAGCACATCGACCTCGATGCCCTCGGACCGGATCAGCGGCCGTACGAACGCCACATCCACCCGGTCCTCGCGCAGCGCACTGCAATGCTCGGTGAAGTCCAACTGCACCAGCGACAGCGGCACGTCGGGCCGCGCCCGGCGGAAGGCACTGACCGCGGTCGGGGTGACCTCGGCCGACCCGTGCCCCATCACACCGACCCGCAGCGGCCGCTCCGGCGGTGTCCCCTGCGCCGCCTCCGCCACATCGTCCATGGCGGCATTGGCCGCGGCGAGCAGCGTACGGGCATGCGAGACCAGCCGCCGCCCCGCCGGAGTCGGCGCCACCGGATTCCGCTCCAGCAGCGGGGTGCCGAACTCCCGCTCCAGCTGCTGCACATGCCCCGTCACCGCTGCGGGCGACAGAAACAGCCGCGCCGCCGCCCGCCCGAAGTGGCCCTCCTCGACCACCGCCAGGAAGGAAGACAGCCGTCGCAGATCCATACGCGCCACGATAAACGCAGGTCAGGGTCGAGCCCCGAGGCCGTTCACAAATGCTGAACGGGGGAGGTGCCAGGGCCCGCGCGGCACGTACACCTACCTCCATGACGATCACGGCAACACCTGGCGCACCCCCTGCCACCGGCCGCCACCCGCACCGCCCCCGCCACTGGCTGCGCGCGGGCTGGCTGATGACCGCCTCCGGCTGGAGCGCCAACCAGTTCTCCGCGCTTCTCGGCGCTTACCGGGCCGACCTGGGGCTGACCACCGCCACCACCACCGGTCTCTTCGCCGTATACGTCCTCGGGCTGGTCCCCGCCCTCCTCCTGGCCGGCCCGGCCGCCGACCGCCACGGCCGCCGCCCCCTCGTCTACACCGCCCTGGCCGTCTCCTTCGTGTCGACCTGCCTGCTGATGGCGGGCCCGGCCGCCGGCTGGCTGCTGTGGCCCGGCCGCTTCCTCACCGGACTCGGCGCCGGCGCCCTCCTCACCGCGGGCAGCGCCTGGGTCAAGGAACTGTCCTGCCCGCCGCACGGCACCGCCGCCACCCCCGGCGCCGCCGCCCGCCGCTCCGGCCTCTTCCTCTCCGCGGGCTTCGCCTCCGGCGGCCTCGCCGCCGCCCTCATAGCCCAGTGGTCGCCCTGCCCGATGGTCATGGCCTACGTCCCCCATCTGCTCCTCGCCACGGCCGCGGCCGTCTCCGCTGCCCGCGTCCCCGAGACCTCGCCTTCACTGACCTCACCCTCGCCGGCCTCTCCCTCACTCACCCGCACACTTCGACTACATAACGTGAACACCGACGGGCTGCGAAGGGTTGCCTCCGCTAGCACAAACGCCGCCGAAGCCGCGAAAGCCCAGGCTGCGAAAGCCCCGGCCGAGGGTGCCGGGGAGGCCGGGCACCGCACCCGCACCCGCTCCTTCCGCCGCCTCGTCCTCCCCGTGGCGCCCTGGGTCTTCGCGGCCCCCGCCATCGCCTTCGCCGTCGTCCCCGGCCTCGTCGACGCACGCCTCGACGGCTGGGGGACCGTCTACGCCGGCATCGTCACCGCCGTCACCCCCGGCGCAGGCATCCTCGTCGCCCCGCTCGCCCGCCGCCTTGCCGCCCGGCACCGCATCGCCAACGCCGTCGCGGGCCTGGCCGCCATCGTCCTCGGCTTCGCGGTCGACGCCCTCGCCGTCGCCCACACCCAGCCCGCCGTCGCCCTGTTCGCCGCCGCGCTGCTCGGCGCCGGATACGGCCTGTGCGTGGCCCACGGCCTGACGGAGGTCGCCGCCCTCGCCCCGCCGCACCGCCTGGCCCGGCTCACCGCGCGCTTCTGGTCCGTCTGCTACCTGGGCTTTTGTGCCCCGTACGCGTTCACTCTGCTCACCGGAGCCTTCTCGCCGCCCGCGATCCTCGTCGCCGCCGCCGTCCTGGCCGCCCTCACCCTCGCCGCGGTCGCGCTGCGCGGAGTCCGTACGGCGTCCTGACCGTCCGGCCGGTGACCCTGAGGCGAAGATCCCCTTCCGTATACGGGAGAATCGGAGCGACTCCTGGATCAACCTACGCGGAGGCAGCGTGTCCGGTTTCGTAGAAAAGCCCGAGCCCGTGCAGGTCCCGGGGCTCACCCACCTGCACACCGGCAAGGTGCGCGACCTCTACCAGAACGCCGACGGCCAACTGATCATGGTCGCCAGCGACCGTCAGTCCGCGTACGACTGGGTGCTGCCCACGGACATCCCGGACAAGGGCCGCGTGCTGACCCAGCTGTCCCTGTGGTGGTTCGAGCAGCTCGCCGACCTGGCGCCCCACCACGTCCTGTCCACCGACGTCCCGGCCGGCGCCCCGGCCGACTGGGCCGGCCGCACCCTGGTCTGCAAGTCCCTGGCCATGGTCCCGGTCGAATGCGTGGCCCGCGGCTACCTCACCGGCTCCGGCCTCGCCGAGTACCGGCAGTCCCGTACGGTCTGCGGTCTGGCGCTTCCCGAGGGTCTGGCCGACGGTTCCGAACTGCCCGAGCCGATCTTCACCCCGGCCACCAAGGCCGCCGTCGGCGACCACGACGAGAACGTCTCCTACGAAGAGGTCGTCCGCCAGGCCGGCGCCGATGTCGCCGCCGAACTGCGCCGGACCACCCTCGCCGTCTACGGCCGGGCCCGCGACATCGCCCGCGAGCGCGGCATCATCCTGGCCGACACCAAATTCGAGTTCGGCTTCGACGAGCGCCCCGGGGGCGAGAGGGTGCTGACCCTGGCCGACGAGGTGCTCACCCCCGACTCCTCCCGCTTCTGGCCCGCCGACCAGTGGCAGCCGGGCCGCGCGCAGCCGTCCTTCGACAAGCAGTACGTCCGCGACTGGCTGACCTCCCCGGCCGCCGCCTGGGACCGTACGGGCGAGCAGCCGCCGCCCGCCCTCCCGCAGGAGATCGTCGACCGCACCCGCGCCAAGTACATCGAGGCCTATGAGCGCCTCACGGGTCTGACCTGGTCGTGACCGGCCCGGCCCGCCCCGGGGGGGGAGGGGCGGGCATGCGAAAAGGCCCCGGACCGAAGATCCGGGGCCTTCTTTCTGAGCGGACGACGAGGCTCGAACTCGCGACCTCAACCTTGGCAAGGTTGCGCTCTACCAACTGAGCTACGTCCGCCTGCCCGCCGCCTGAGCGCGCGGTGCGGGGTCCACTATAGCCAACCCCGGGCGCGGGCGATGCGTGCCGCGGTATGACGGTTCTCCGCGGACAGCTTCGCGGTGGCCGAGGAGAGGTAGTTGCGCACCGTCCCGGGCGAGAGCGAGGCCCGCACCGCGATCTCCGCGATGGGCGCCCCGTTCTCCGCGTACTCCAGCACTTCCGCCTCCCGCGCGGTCAGCGGCGAGTCCCCCGCGCTGATGGCGTCGGCCGCCAACTCCGGGTCGATGTACCGGTTTCCGGCGTGCACCGCACGGATGATCTCCGCGAGCCGCTGCGCCGAGACGGTCTTGGGGACGAACCCCCGCACGTCCGCCTCCAGGGCCCGTTTCAGATGTCCGGCGCGGCCGTGACTCGTCACGATCATGGTGCGGCACCCCGGCAGCCGGCTGCGCAGCGATGTGGCCACCGCCACACCGTCCGCCCCCGGCATCTGCAGATCCAGTACGGCCACATCGGGCCGGTGTGCCTCGGCCATCGCCAGCGCCTCGGGGCCGGACGCGGCCTGGGCGACGACCGCCAGGTCGTCCTCCAGGGCCAGGAGGGCCGCCAGCGCCCCCCGGATCAGATGCTCGTCATCGGCGAGCAGCACCCGCACCGGCGCGGGCTCGTTCCCGGTCATGCGGCGCCCTCCGTACCCTTCGTGTCAGCGGGCCGCAGCCCGGCACCGTCCCCGTCCACGGCCGGCGCATGCTCCAAGGGCACCTCGGCCCGCAGCCGGAACCGCCCTTCGGGCCGCGGCCCGGCCACCAGCGTTCCGTCGAGCGCCGCCAGCCGCTCCCGCAGCCCGGCGATCCCGGAGCCCGCGCCGCCGTCCGGCCCGGCCTGCGGCACCCCGTCGTTCTCCATGGTCAGCACCGCCGCGCCGCCGTCCGCCGCGACCCGCAGTACCAGCCGGCAGATACGGGCATCCGCGTGCCGCAGCACATTGGTTGTGCCCTCCCGTATGACCCAGCCGAGCGTCGACTGCACCCGCTCGGGCAGCCCGGCGCCGCCCTCCCCCTCGATCAGGCACTCCACGCCGGCGGCCCCCAGCACCGCCCGCGCCCCCGCCAGTTCCACCTGCAGATCGGCCTGCCGGTAGGCGCGCACCACGTCGCGCATCTCGCGCTGGGAGTCCCGGGTGATCCGCTGCACCTCGTCCATGTGCTCGGCCGCCTCGGGCCGCCCCTTGCGGGCCAGCCGCGCCGCCAGTTCGCTCTTGAGCGCGATCACCGCCAGGTTGCGCCCGACGACGTCGTGCATGTCCCGTGAGAAGCGGAGCCGCTCCTCGGCGACGGCCAGCCGCGCCTGGACGGACCGCGCCTCGTCCACCTCCCACATGACCGCGAGCGACCAGGCGCCGGGCCGGGCGGTCAGCAGGGAGATCGCGCCGCCCACCAGCAGCGCCCCGAAAGCGAACGCGCCCTTCAGCCAGTTGCCACTGGCCACGGCGAGCACGGTGCCCCCGACGACGGCGGCCGCCGCATTCGCGGCGCCGTAGACCCGCAGGGGTACGACCAGGGCGAACGCGCTGCCGACCGGTATCGGGAGATACCCGGCGGACAGGACGATCATCCCGTCGTGGAGCCCGTGCACCGCCTCCAGGGCGGCCATCAGGCCCAGGGCGACGACGGCCAGCACCACCCCGGCGATGATCCCCCGCCGGGGGGCATCGCCCCTGCCCAGATAGTGGTCCAGCGCGGGCCCGATCGCCGGGGCGCTCACGGCGGCCTGTGCCAGGCTCACCAGGGCGAGCGCCCCGCCCAGGGCCAGAGCCACGGGGCGGTGCTCCAGGCTGCCGGTCAGCGGAAAGACGCCCCAGCAGGCCGCGAAGAACCACTGTGAGGTGCTCAGTGTGCCCCGTGTGTAGGAGTCGACCTGCGCGAGCTTGCTGCGCCCCCGCCATCTCCGTACGCGTCCGATCACGTGATGCGTCCCCCCCCTGGTCGTGCCCGGTTACCGTCGCGGCTCCCACCGGAACCCGCGCTTCACAGCCAACACCCCGAGGCCGATCCACACCAAGCCGACGACCAGCCGCTTCACCGTCTCCCCGGCATCCGCCCCGCCGGTCCACCCGTCGCGCAGCAGACCTATCACCGGCGACATCGGCAGCAACTCCAGCACAGTGGCGAGCCGTTCGGGCAGCACCGTCAGCGGCACGATCATCCCGGACCCGGCCATCGACAGGAACATCAGCGGCATCACCGTCAGCTGTGCCGACTCCGCGGTCCTGGTGATCCCGGCGGATGCGGCGGCCAGCGCCACCACCGTCACCAGGCCGATGGCCACGCCCGCCAGCACCAGCAACGGCGCCTGCGGCGGCTCGGCGTCCATCATCAGCCCGCCGCAGGCCGCCAGCAGCACACACTGCGCCAGCGCGATGACCACCGTCGGCAGCGCCGTCCCCGCCAGCACCTCCCCGTCGGACAGCTCCCCGCTGCGCAGCCGCTTCAGTACGAGTTCCTCGCGCCGCACCACGAACGCGCTGGTCAGATTGGAGTAGACGGCGAAGAGCAGCACAAAGCCGATCGCCCCCGGCAGCAGCACCGTTCCCACCGTCAGCCCGGAGTTCTTCAGCGGCATCTGACTGACTGCCTGCCGCATCGCGAAGGCCATACCGATGGGCAGCACCAGCGAGGTGAACAGGGCGGTCTTGTTCCGCCCCAGCAGCCTCAGTTCCGACTTCCCCAGGGCACTCAGCCGCATGACCGCCGTCGTACGGGCACCCGTACCGGCCGCCGACACCCTCATCCCGCTCACTTGTCTCACAGTCCCTTCTCTTCCAGGTCGTCCAGCCCTTTCGCGATCCCCAGAAACGCCTCTTCCAGCGATGCCGAGCGGATGTCCAGCCCGCGCAGCTCGACCCCCTTGTCCCGGGCCCAGACCAGCACCCCGGTCGCGGCCCGCTGCAGCTCGCCGGTCCGCAGCCGTACGGTCCGCCCGGACATCTCGTGGCCGCCGACGCCCAGCTCCGCGAGCGGCGGCAGGTCCCCGAGGTGGAACCCGTCGGGCAGCTCGAAGGAGATCTGCGAGGGCCGCGCCGCCACCACGTCCGCGACCGTCCCGGTCGTCGCGATCCGCCCCTTGTGCATGATCGCCAGGCGGTCGGCCAGCTCCTCGGCCTCTTCCAGGTAGTGCGTGGTCAGCAGCACGGTCGTGCCGCCGTCGCGCAGTTCACGCACCAACTCCCAGGTCTCGCGCCGTGCTTCGGTGTCCAGACCGGTGGTCGGCTCGTCCAGGAACAGCACCTCGGGCCGCCCCAGCAGCGCCAGCGCCAGATCCAGGCGCCGCCGTTCACCGCCGGACAGCTGCTTGACGCGGATGTCGGCGCGGCGGTCCAGGCCCACCATCGAGAGCGCCTCCCGGGCGGGCCGCGCCCCGCTGGTGCACCCCGCCCACATCTGCACGGTCTCCAGCGCCGTCAGCTCCGACGGGAAGCCGCCCTCCTGGAGCATCACCCCGGTCCGCGGCCGTACCGCGGACCGCTCGGTGTACGGGTCGTGGCCCAGCACCCGAACCTGCCCGCCGCTCGGTGCGGCCAGGCCCTCCAGCAGCTCGACGGTGGAGGTCTTGCCCGCGCCGTTCGTCCCCAGCAGCGCGAACAGCTCCCCGCGCCGGACCGAGAAGTCGATCCCGCGCACGGCCTCGTAGTCCGGCCGGCTCTTCGTGCCGCGCGCGGCCTTCCCTGCTCTGCCGCGCCCGCGGGGCGTCCCCCCGTAACTCCGTCGCAGCCCCGTGACCTCGATCACGAAATCCCCGAAATCCCCGATGTCCATGTCTCCAGACTCGGGCCGGGGGACGGCCGGCGGCAGTGCGGTTTGTCATCACCGCAGATGACAAATGTCATTACGGAAACCGGGGCATGCAGAAGGCCCCGGATCAATGATCCGGGGCCTTCTTTTCTGAGCGGACGACGAGGCTCGAACTCGCGACCTCAACCTTGGCAAGGTTGCGCTCTACCAACTGAGCTACGTCCGCAGGCATCCACTCGGCTTTCACCGAGCGGCGCGACAGCTACTCTACCCGATCCCGAGGAGTGGTTGAGACTGTCAGAGCGGGTGACAGGGATTGCACACTGCGCCTCCCCCTTGGAAAGGGGGCGCTCTACTACTGAGCTACACCCGCGTGACTCCGTGAGGTCCGGCCTTTCGGCCTGGCCCCTCGGCGTGCTCCAGACTCTAGCTGATCAGTAGGGGTGCTGTGCAAGTCGGCTGTGCGCGGTCGCGGAGTGCCGGCAAGTTGGTTAGTGGTTGGCGGCGTTGAAGGCCTCGTAGACCTTCTTGGGGATCCGGCCGCGCGGAGGGACGTCCATCTGGTGGGAGCGGGCCCAGGCCCGGACCGCCGCGGGGTCGGGGGTGACCGCGGTCCGGTGGTAGGCCTTGCCGGACTTCGACCGCTTGCGGCCCGCCTCGACGAACGGGGCGAGTGCGGCGCGCAGTTTCTTCGCATTGGCGGGATTGAGGTCGATCTCGTACGACTTCCCGTCCAATCCGAAGGCGACCGTCTCTGCGGCTTCTCCGCCGTCGATGTCATCGGAGAGCGTTACTACTACGCGCTGCGCCACGGAAATCGGTCCTTTCGTGCAGCAACCCTGTCTTGACATGGGGTGATGCTGCGGATCCGGCTGATCGGAATCAATGCTTTTTCATTTGTACAGCGATGGGCATTGCATTGTGAAGCCCAGTTAATTTTCTCAGCGTGTCCTGCGCAATCCGGACCCTAGATCTTTTCCGGATTTTTTCTCTGGGCGCACCGCGGCCGATACCGGACCGTGATGGGGGGTTCTGTATATCTATGCGCGTAGATTTTCGAACGCGGTACTGTGAGGTCACCGCCTTACGCACCACACCACCGGGAGTGCCAGTGGCACGCGTCGTAGTCGACGTCATGCTCAAGCCGGAGATCCTCGACCCGCAGGGGCAGGCGGTGCAGCGCGCACTGCCACGCCTGGGATTCGAGGGGATCACCGACGTCCGTCAGGGCAAGCGTTTCGAACTCGAGGTGGAGGGTCCGGTCGATGAAGCCGCCCTCGCTCGCATCCACGAGATGGCCGAGACCTTCCTCGCCAACACCGTTATCGAAGACTTCACCGTTCGAGTGGACGAACCGGCCGAGGCCAGGTCATGACCGCTCGTATTGGAGTCATTACTTTCCCCGGCACGCTCGATGACCGCGACACCCAGCGCGCGGTACGGGTGGCCGGAGCCGAAGCGGTGCCGCTGTGGCACCGCGACAAGGACCTCAAGCAGGTCGACGCCGTGGTTCTGCCCGGCGGCTTTTCCTACGGCGACTACCTGCGGGCCGGGGCCATCTCCCGTTTCTCGCCGGTCATGGAGACCGTTATCGAGCAGGCCAGGGCCGGTATGCCGGTGCTGGGTATCTGTAACGGCTTCCAGGTGCTCACCGAGACCCACCTGCTGCCCGGCGCGATGCTGCGCAACAACCATCTGCACTTCATCTGCCGCGACCAGAAGCTGCGGGTGGAGAACGCCACCACCGCCTGGACCACCGATTACGCGGCCGGCCAGGAAATCTCCGTACCGCTGAAGAACATCGACGGCCGGTACGTCGCCGACGAGCGCACGCTCGACATGCTGGAGGCCGAGGGCCGCGTCGCCTTCCGCTATCTGGACGGCAACCCCAACGGCTCGCTCCGGGACATCGCCGGCATCACCAATGAGACGGGCAATGTCGTCGGCCTCATGCCGCACCCCGAGCACGCCGTCGAGCCGCTGATCGGTACGGGCCGTACCGACGGCCTCGGATTCTTCACCTCGATCCTGAAGAAGCTGGTCAACGCATGAGCCTCGACACCGTCAAGCACGCAACCGAGACGCCCGACGTCGAGCAGCCCTGGGCCGAACTGGGCCTGAAGCAGGACGAGTACGAGCGGATCCGGGAGATCCTGGGCCGCCGTCCCACCGGTGCCGAGCTCGCCATGTACTCGGTCATGTGGTCCGAGCACTGCTCGTACAAGAGCAGCAAGGTGCATCTGAAGCAGTTCGGCGAGAAGGCCCCCGAGAACGACGCCCTCCTCGTCGGCATCGGGGAGAACGCCGGTGTCGTCGACGTCGGCCAGGGGTACGCGGTCACCTTCAAGGTGGAGTCGCACAACCACCCCTCGTACATCGAGCCCTACCAGGGCGCGGCCACCGGTGTCGGCGGCATCGTCCGCGACATCCTGGCGATGGGCGCCCGGCCGGTCGCCGTGATGGACCCGCTGCGCTTCGGCGCGGCCGACCACCCCGACACCAAGCGGGTGCTTCCCGGTGTCGTCGCGGGCATCGGCGGCTACGGCAACTGCCTGGGCCTGCCGAACATCGGCGGCGAGGTCGTCTTCGACCCCTGCTACCAGGGAAACCCGCTGGTCAACGCCCTGTGTGTGGGCGTGATGAAGCATGAGGACATCCACCTGGCGAAGGCGTCCGGGTCCGGTAACAAGGTCATCCTCTACGGGGCCCGTACCGGCGGCGACGGCATCGGCGGCGTGTCCGTACTGGCCTCGGAGACCTTCGACGACACCAAGCCGGCGAAGCGTCCGGCCGTCCAGGTCGGCGACCCGTTCCAGGAGAAGCTCCTCATCGAGTGCACCCTGGAGATCTTCCGGGAGAACCTCGTCACCGGCATCCAGGACCTCGGCGGCGCCGGGCTGTCCTGTGCCACCAGTGAGCTGGCCAGCGCCGGCTCCGGCGGTATGCGCGTCGAGCTGGACACCGTCCCGCTGCGCGACTCCTCCCTCTCGCCCGAGGAAATCCTCATGAGCGAGTCGCAGGAGCGGATGTGCGCGATCGTCGAGCCCGGGAAGGTCGACCGCTTCCTGGAGATCTGCGAGAAGTGGGATGTCATCGCGACCGTCATCGGTGAGGTGACGGATGGCTCGCAGCTGGAGATCTTCTGGCACGGCGAGCAGATCGTGGACGTACCGCCGCGCTCGGTCGCCCACGAGGGTCCGACCTACCACCGGCCGTACGCGCGCCCGGACTGGCAGGACGCCCTCCAGGCCGACGACGCGAACAAGCTGGCGCGGCCGGCGAATGCGGAGGAGCTGCGCGCGCAGATCCTGCAGCTGGTGGGCTCGCCCAACCAGGCCTCCAAGGCGTGGATCACCGACCAGTACGACCGTTTCGTCCAGGGCAACACCGTGCTCGCGCAGCCGGAGGACTCCGGCATGGTGCGCATCGACGAGGACTCCGACCTGGGTGTCGCCGTCGCCACGGACGGCAACGGCCGCTACACCAAGCTCGACCCGTACGCGGGTGCGCAGCTGGCGCTGGCGGAGGCGTACCGCAATGTCGCCGCCTCCGGTGCCAAGCCGCTCGCCGTCTCCGACTGCCTGAACTTCGGCTCGCCGGAGGACCCGGCGGTGATGTGGCAGTTCGCCGAGGCCACCCGTGGTCTGGCGGATGCCTGCCAGACCCTCGGCACCCCGGTGACCGGCGGCAATGTCTCGCTCTACAACCAGACCGGCGAGGTGGCGATCCACCCGACGCCGGTGGTTGCGGTGCTCGGCGTCATCGACGATGTGAACCGCCGCACCCCGATCGCCTTCGCCGACGAGGGCCAGCTGCTCTACCTCCTGGGTGACACCCGTGAGGAGCTGGGCGGCTCGGCCTGGTCGCAGGTGGTGCACGACCACCTCGGCGGGCTGCCGCCGAAGGTCGATCTGGAGCGTGAGCGGCTGCTCGCCGAGATCCTGATCTCGGCCTCCCGTGACGGCATGGTCGACGCGGCGCACGATCTCTCCGACGGCGGTCTGATCCAGGCCCTGGTGGAGTCGTGTCTGCGGGGCGGCAAGGGCGCGCGCCTGGTGGTGCCGGACGCGCTCGACCCGTTCGTCTTCCTCTTCTCGGAGTCGGCGGGCCGGGCGATCGTCGCCGTACCGCGCAGCGAGGAGCTCCGCTTCACGGACATGTGCGGTGCGCGGGGGCTGCCGGCCACCCGCATCGGTGTGATCGACGGCGCGGAGATCGACGTCCAGGGGCAGTTCAGCATTCCGCTGAGCGAGCTGAAGGACGCCCACGAGGGGACGATCCCGAGCCTGATCGCCTGAGCGCTGCTCTTCCGTACGCCTCACCAGACGGCCCGCCGGTACGCCCGGCGGGCCGTTTCGGTTTCCCGGGGCGGAGCCTGCCGAGGAACAGTGCTTGCCAGGGATTACGTAATTACGTAATCTCCAACTATGGATCTCGAGCAGCGGGTCGCGGAGCTGGAGCGCCGCCTGGCCGCGCTGGAGCGGGCCGCCGGGCGGCCGGCCGGGCCGGCCGCCGGCCCATCGGCGCCCGCGTCCTCGCCCGAGCGGGACCCGGACGACGATTTCTGGGCCCTGAACGGCCTGAAGGAACAGCTCGCCGAACTGGGCGCGGACAACGGCGGGGTGCTGTTCACCGGCGCGGTACGCACGCCCACCGGGAAGCGCTACGAGTGGCAGTACGCGCTGGCCACCGACACCGTGCTGGTCCGCGACTGGGGCGAGGCCGCGGAGTCCTTCGCGGCGCTCGGCCAGCCCGTACGGCTGCGGCTGCTGCGCGAGATCCTCGGCGGGCGCTGCACCGCCGCCGAACTCACCGAGATCGACGGCATGGGCACGACCGGCCAGATCTACCACCATCTGCGGCAGCTGACCGCCGCCGGCTGGCTGCACTCGGCCGCCCGGGGCCGCTACGAGGTGCCGGCCGGCCGGGTCGTACCGCTGCTGGTGATGCTGACCGCCGCCGGGCGCTGACCCCACCCGGCCGATTTCAGGGGGAAACACACATATGAAGTCCCAGTCCCAGTCCCAGTCCCGGTCCCGGTCCGCCCAGTCGCCGGCGCTGCGGAAAACCGCCCAGTGGGCCGCCCGCGTCTGCCTCCTGGCCTGGCTGGTGATCATGGTCGCGGGCTACTTCGTCGACGGTCTCTACTGGTGGGGCTGGATCCCGCTCGGCCTGTGGCTGATGCTCGGGTTCGGTGTGAACCGGCGGGCTGCCGGGGCCGAGGCGGGCCCGGTGACGGCGGCCACGGTCGAGGCGGTGGCGGTCGGGGCGCCGGTCACCGGCCGCTGGAAGGCGCTGAACAGCCCCGCCGACAAGGTCCCCAGCCATGGAACCCGGGCCTACGGACAGGCCTACGCCATCGACATCACGGCGGAGCCGGAGGACGGTTCCCGCCCCGGCTTCGGCTGGTGGCCCCTGGCGCGGCGCAGCGAGGACTTCCCGGCGTTCGGCGCGGATCTGCTCGCCGTCGCCGAGGGCACCGTCGTCCGCGCCGAGGACGGCCAGCGCGACCACCTCAGCCGTACGTCCTGGCCGGCGCTCGCCTACTTCTTCGCCGCCGAGGCGGTCGTCCGCTCGCTGGGCGGCCACCGGCGGGTGATCGGCAACCATGTGATCCTCGACCTGGGCGACGGTACGTACGCGCTCTACGCCCACGTCCGGCGCGGCTCGCTGACCGTCCGGCCGGGCGACCGGGTGCGGGCCGGGCAGTTGCTCGGCCAGTGCGGCAACTCCGGCAACAGCACCGAACCGCACGTCCACTTCCAGCTCATGGACACCGCCGACCCGGACACCGCCGACGGTGTGCCCTTCACATGGACGGACGTCGGTGTCCCGCGCAACGGCGAGACGTTCGTCGTCGCGGCGGCGGTGGCGAAGCGCGCCGGCTGACCGCGTCCGGCCGCTGAATTCCGGGGCGGCTGTCAGTGGTGCCGCCTACGCTGATCCCATGTCATCTGCCGCCCGGAAGCCGCGCGTTCGCCAGTACGACGCGAAGAAGACCCGTGCCGCCGTCACGGCCCAGTTCGATCATGTCCGCCGGGCCGTGGCGGGCCTGGCGCCGGAGCAGCTCGCGCTGCCGACCAGGCTCGGCGACTGGACGGTGCGGGATCTGGTCGTGCATCTGGCGATGGCGGTCGGCAGCGTGCCGCGGAGTCTGCGGGAGCCGGCCCCGGAGCGGGTCGAGACCGAGCTGCTGGAGTGGCCGTTCGCCACCGCCCCGCTCGCCGCCGGGATCGACGACGACACCCGCGCCCTGGCCGCCGCGAACGATCCCTACGACCTGCTCACGCGCACCGCCGGGAAGCTTGCCGAAGGGCTCCCGCAGGCCGCCGACGACCGTGTCGTGACCACCCGCGTCGGCGCCATGCGGCTGGCGGACTTCCTCGTCACCCGCTGTATCGAGCTGGCGGTGCACACCGACGATCTCAACGCCGCCGTTCCCGGCCTCGACATCCCCTACGACCGGCAGGCCCAGGCCATAGCCACCCGGCTGCTGGCCGATGCCCTGGCCGTCAAGGCGCCCGGCGGCTCGGTCGAGGTGCGGGTGCCGCCGTTCGCGGTGGTGCAGTGCATCGAGGGCCCCAGGCACACCCGCGGCACCCCGCCCAATGTCGTCGAGACCGACCCGCTGACCTGGATACGCCTGGCCACCGGCCGTACGACCTGGGCCGAGGCGCTGGACGCGGCGAGCGTCAGCGCCAGCGGGGAGCGGGCGGACATCGGCGACCGGCTGCCCGTGATGAGCTGAGCGGGGCGGGCGGCGGGCGCGGGCGGCGGGCCCGCCCGGTGGCGCGCCCGCCCTCGGCTCATCCCTTCGGCTTCGGATACGGCAGCAGGTCCGCGTCCACCGCTTCCCACGCCCGCCGCAGCCGCCCCAGCAGCTGCTGCTCGTCCACCGCCTTGTCGGCCTGTTCGCGGGGATCGTCCGCCAGGTCGAAGAGCCGGTCCTTGCCGTCCTTGCCCCGGTAGTACTTCCAGTCGCCGCGGCGCAGCGCCCGTTCGCCGCGTACCCGCCAGAACAGATCGCGCTCCGCGAGCCGCTCCCCGCGCAGCAGATGGCCCGCCAGGCTCCTGCCGTCCAGCGGGTACGCGCGATGCGGGCGGGTCCCCGCGATCTCCAGCAGGGTCGCCGTCCAGTCCGGGGTGAACACCGGCTCATGGCTGACCTGCCCTCCGTCGAGCCGGGCCGGCCAGCGCACGATCGTCGGCACCCGGATGCCGCCCTCCTGGAGCGAGGCCTTGTTCCCGGACAGCGGCCAGTTGTACGACCAGCGCTCGCCGCCGTTGTCGCTGGCGAAGAAGACCAGGGTGTCCTCCTCCTGGCCGGACCGCTCGAGGGCGGCCAGCACCTCGCCGATCGAGTGGTCCAGGTCCTCGACCATCTCCTTGTACTTCGCCAGCGACCCGCCGTCGTCATGGAACAGCGCACGCGGTTCGCCCGCCTTGATCCGGCGGACGATCTTCGCGCTCTCCTCGGTGTCGCCGTCCGCGATCCACGGCCAGTGCGGAGTGGTGAAGTTCAGATTGAGCAGCCAGGGCCGGTCGTGGTCGCGCGCGACGTACTCGACCGCCCGCTCGGTGATGATCCGGGTGTAATAGCGCAGGTCCTTGTACTCGGCGTCGCCTTCGTACAGGTCGTACTCGCCGGCCAGGCCCAGCTTCGAGTAGTACTCCAGCGCCCCGCCGAAGTTCCCGAAGAAGGTGTCCCAGCCCGACTTGGTGGGGCTGTAGTCCGGCAGATAGCCGCAGTGCCACTTGCCGATCAGCGCCGTCGCATAGCCCGCATCGCGCAGCAGGGAGGCGAGGGTGGGGTGGTTCGGGTCCAGCCCCACGCTTCTGTCGGCGATGGGCTCGGCCAGCCCGCCCTGGGTGCGGCCCGGGTAGCGGCCGGTGTAGAGGGAGAAGCGGGTGGGGGAGCAGGTCGCGGAGCCCGCGTAGGCGTGGGTGAAGCGGACGCCCTGGCGGGCCAGCCGGTCGAGGTGGGGGGTGCGGATGTCCGGTGACCCGTACGAGGAGAGATCGGCCGAGCCCAGGTCGTCGCCCAGGATGAAGAGGATGTTGGGGCGGCGCGAGCGGCGGCCGGGGGCGGCCCGGAACGCGCGCTCGCGGAACTCGGGCGCCTCGGCGGCCGCGGCGCCCGGCGCGGCCGCCACGGTGCCGAGCCCGCCGACGGCGGCCGCGGCACCCACGCCGCCGGCCAGGCTTCCGAAGGTGCGGCGTGAGAGGGAGGGACGGGCGGGGTGGTCGAGGTGGGCGGGGTCGACGGAAGACATCGGTGCGGCTCCAGAAGAGGTCGGATCGGGCCGTGATGCGGCGCGTCGGCCTCCCGGGACGGCGGTCGGCGAAGGGGCGTCGCGTATCTCACAGGGGCAGGGCGAGGTCATATGCGACGCAAGCCGCATAGCGAAGGAACGCGTCATACCGGGTGAGTCGGTAAAGGTGAGAGAAGGCGCAGCTCAGAGGGGTCGGCGGAAGCGCCCGAGAGGGGCCGTCGCTACCCGCCGCTACGCGGCAGATGCGCAGCGACAGATGGCGCTGGCGACGCGACCGAGGTCGACGTGGCGGCGCCGTACCAGGGGCCGCGGGAGGCGGGGCGCCCGGTGACACACCAGGTGCGCCAAGGGCTGCGGGGTCTGCATGGGCAGAAATCCTGGCCGTGATCGCGTGACTGCGTCAAGCACGCTTAACGCTGCGTTCATGCACTCATCCAGGTTCGGGACCATCCCCGGTTCGGATGAATCCGCGACCTGCCCTAGACTCGGGGACGTGCCACGTGGTGACGGACGACTCAGCCACGACCTGCTCCCCGGCGAGAAGGGCCCCCAGGACGCTTGCGGCGTCTTCGGTGTCTGGGCTCCGGGTGAAGAGGTCGCCAAACTCACCTATTTCGGGCTGTATGCGCTGCAGCACCGTGGACAGGAGTCCGCGGGCATCGCGGTGAGCAACGGCTCCCAGATCCTCGTCTTCAAGGACATGGGCCTGGTCTCCCAGGTCTTCGACGAGACCTCCCTCGGCTCCCTCCAGGGCCATATCGCCGTGGGCCATGCCCGCTACTCCACCACCGGTGCCTCGGTGTGGGAGAACGCCCAGCCGACGTTCCGTGCCACCGCGCACGGCTCGATCGCGCTCGGCCACAACGGCAACCTGGTCAACACCGCCGAGCTGGCGGCTCTGGTCGCCGCGCTGCCCCGCGAGGGCGGCCGGGCGACCCAGGTCGCGGCCACCAACGACACCGACCTGGTGACCGCCCTGCTGGCCGGCCAGGTCGACGAGGACGGCAAGCCGCTGACCGTGGAGGAAGCCGCGCCCCGCGTGCTCCCCAAGGTCAAGGGCGCCTTCTCGCTCTGCTTCATGGACGAGCACACGCTCTACGCCGCCCGCGACCCGCAGGGCATCCGCCCGCTGGTCCTCGGCCGCCTGGAGCGCGGCTGGGTGGTCGCCTCCGAGACCGCCGCCCTCGACATCTGCGGCGCCAGCTTCATCCGGGAGATCGAGCCCGGCGAGCTGGTCGCCATCGACGAGGACGGGCTGCGCACCAGCCGCTTCGCCGAGGCCCGTCCCAAGGGCTGTGTCTTCGAGTACGTCTACCTCGCCCGTCCGGACACCGACATCGCCGGCCGCAACGTGTACCTCTCCCGGGTGGAGATGGGCCGCAAGCTGGCCGCCGAGGCGCCCGCCGACGCCGACCTGGTGATAGCGACGCCGGAGTCCGGCACGCCCGCCGCGGTCGGCTACGCAGAGGCCAGCGGCATCCCGTACGGCTCCGGCCTGGTCAAGAACTCCTACGTCGGCCGGACCTTCATCCAGCCCTCGCAGACCATCCGCCAGCTCGGCATCCGCCTCAAGCTCAACCCGCTCAAGGAAGTCATCCGCGGCAAGCGCCTGGTGGTCGTCGACGACTCGATCGTCCGCGGCAACACCCAGCGCGCGCTGGTGCGGATGCTGCGCGAGGCCGGTGCCGCCGAGGTTCACATCCGCATCTCGTCCCCGCCGATCAAGTGGCCCTGCTTCTTCGGCATCGACTTCGCCACCCGCGCGGAGCTGATCGCCAACGGGCTGTCGGTCGAGGAGATCGGCAAGTCGCTGGGAGCGGACTCGCTGGCGTACATCTCCATCGACGGCATGATCGAGGCGACCACCATCGCCAAGCCGAATCTGTGCCGCGCCTGCTTCGACGGCGAGTACCCGATGGAGCTGCCCGACCCGGAGCTGCTGGGCAAGCACCTCCTGGAGTCGGAGACCGCGGCGCCGGCGAAGTCTGATGTGGACGGCGTCCAGACGCTCACGGCCGGGGTCGGCGGCGCCGATGCGCTACGCCGCCCGTAACGCCGGCCCTCCACGCCCGTCCCTCCACGACACGAAAGTTCTCAGCCATGTCCGCTGAATCCTCCGGTGCCAGCTATGCAGCCGCGGGTGTCGACATCGAAGCCGGCGACCGCGCCGTGGACCTGATGAAGGAGTGGGTGAAGAAGGCCACCCGCCCCGAGGTCGTCGGCGGGCTCGGCGGTTTCGCCGGCCTCTTCGACGCGTCCGCCCTCAAGCGGTACGAGCGCCCGCTGCTGGCCTCGGCCACCGACGGCGTGGGCACGAAGGTCGACATCGCCCGCAAGATGGGCGTCTACGACACCATCGGCCACGACCTGGTCGGCATGGTCGTCGACGACCTGGTCGTCTGCGGCGCCGAGCCGCTGTTCATGACCGACTACATCTGCGTCGGCAAGGTCTACCCGGAGCGGGTCGCGGCGATCGTCAAGGGCATCGCCGAGGGCTGCGTCCTGGCCGGCTGCGCGCTGGTCGGCGGTGAGACCGCGGAGCACCCCGGGCTGCTGGGCACGGACGAGTTCGATGTGGCCGGCGCCGGTACGGGCGTCGTCGAGGCGGACCGGGTGCTGGGCGCGGATCGCATCCGTACGGGCGACGCGGTGATCGCGATGGCGTCGTCCGGACTTCACTCCAACGGGTACTCGCTGGTCCGCCATGTGCTGTTCGACCGGGCCGGGATGGCCCTGGACCAGGACGTTCCGGAGTTCGGCCGCACGCTCGGCGAGGAGCTGCTGGAGCCCACCAAGATCTACTCGCTGGACTGTCTGGCGCTGACCCGTACGGCCGAGGTGCATGCGTTCTCGCACGTCACCGGCGGCGGGCTCGCCAACAACCTCGCCCGGGTCATCCCGGACGGCCTGCACGCGACCGTCGACCGTTCGACCTGGACCCCGGGCCCGGTCTTCGACCTGGTCGGCACGGCGGGCTCGGTCGAGCGCCTGGAGCTGGAGAAGACCCTGAACATGGGCGTCGGCATGATCGCCGTGGTCCCGCAGGAGTCGGTGGAGGTCGCCCTGACCACGCTGGCGGACCGCGGGGTCGACGCCTGGGTCAGCGGTGAGATCGTCGAGCGCGGCGAGCACGCCGAGGCCGTGACCCTGACGGGCGACTACGCCAGCTGAGCGGGCAGAGCAGAGGGGCCGCCGCACCGGCGGCCCCTTCGGCTTTCCGCGCGATCATCCCAACGGCTCAACCGGCCGCGATCACCGCACCGGCTCGGAGCAGCACAGAACCCGGCCCCGGGGAACACCCCGGACCGGGTTCTCGATGCTTTTCGGTGCCGAATACGCGCTGAGCGCGCAGGGCGTCAGGCGCGACGACGCTGGTCGGAGGAGCCGCCCTCGTCCTCGTCGTCATCGTCGTCGTTGTACCGATCCGCGTACTGGGCGTACGGGTCGTCGTCCTCGTCATCCTCGAACGGCTCACCGTTCGGCGGCTGCTGGCTCGACGGCGATGCTCCCAGCTCGTCGGCCAGTCGTGAGAGATCCGTCCCACCGCTGCTGTACTTCAGCTGGCGGGCGACCTTTGTCTGCTTGGCCTTGGCCCGGCCGCGCCCCATGGGTCGACCCCCTCAATGACGGGGCTCAGTGGCCCCAGAGTCTTGACACGCGTTCATGATTCAGAGCGGGCTCTCGACAGAGAGACCGGCCCGTAGAGCTTTAACGGTACCTGCTTCCGCGGCCATACGGTACGTCGCCCGCATCACCCACCGCTCGGCATGACCTGCGGTCGCCCTTATCCCGCTGGTCAACTGCAATTTTAACCTGTCCTGTACGGCGACCCGCCGACGGGTGGTGAGGGATGTCTCCCCAACCTCCCGCGGCGGGCCGCGCAAGGGCATGTTTTCGGCCAGGAGATCGTTGTTCGATTCCTCCCGGGCCGGTCAGGCCTGCCCGGCCCCCTTGGCTTCCCTGGCCTCCGCCATCCGGGCCTCGGCCAGCCGGTCGGCGGCCGCCGCCGGGGGAATGCCGTCCGCCTTCGCCCGAGCGAATATCGCCAGCGTGGTGTCGAAGATCTTCGCCGCCTTGGCCTTGCACCGGTCGAAGTCGAATCCGTGCAGCTCATCGGCCACCTGGATGACACCGCCGGCGTTCACCACGTAGTCGGGGGCGTAGAGGATGCCGCGGTCGGACAGGTCCTTCTCGACGCCGGGGTGCGCCAGCTGGTTGTTGGCCGCGCCGCACACCACCTTGGCGGTCAGTGCGGGCACGGTGTCGTCGGCCAGCGCACCGCCCAGGGCGCACGGCGCGTACACGTCCAGGCCCTCGGTGCGGATCAGCGCGCCGGTGTCCGCGACGGCGGTCACCCGGGGGTGCCGGGTGAGGATCCGCTCCACCGACTCGGCACGCACATCGGTGATCACGACCTCGGCGCCGTCCTGGAGAAGGTGCTCGACCAGGTGGTGGCCCACCTTGCCGACGCCCGCGATGCCGACCTTGCGGCCGCGCAGCGTCGGATCGCCCCACTGGTGCTGGGCCGAGGCTCGCATGCCCTGGAAGACGCCGTAGGCGGTCAGTACGGAGGAGTCGCCGGCGCCGCCGTTCTCGGGGGAGCGGCCGGTGGTCCACTTGTTCGTCCGGGCGACCACGTCCATATCGGCGACGTACGTACCGACATCGCACGCGGTGACATAGCGGCCCCCGAGGGAGGCCACGAACCGGCCGTAGGCGAGCAGGAGTTCCTCGGTCTTGATCACATCGGGGTCGCCGATGATCACGGCCTTGCCGCCGCCGTGGTCGAGACCGGCCAGGGCGTTCTTGTACGACATGCCGCGCGAAAGGTTCAGCGCGTCCTGTACGGCCTCCTCCTCGGAGGCGTACGCGTGGAAGCGGGTGCCACCGAGGGCGGGGCCCAGGGCGGTGCTGTGGATGGCGATCACGGCCTTGAGGCCGCTGCCGCGGTCCTGGCAGAGAACGACCTGCTCATGGCCGCCCTGCTCCGATCGGAACAGGCTCTGCAGAACGCCGCCGTCGACGCTGACGGAGGCGGGACGTACGTCGGTCACTGTGGTGACTCCCATAGTCGCGGAGGACGCCCCCCTGCGGGTGGGGAGGGCCGGTTGACAGCAGCGTAAGACCTGCGGAGGGCCCCGTTCGGCCCGGTACCGGGGATCACCCCCTCGCGGGGGACGGGCATGCGACGATTTGCCGTATCCAGGGCCGGGCAGGGGCGGACAACTCCCGGTGGCGGGCTTCCTCTTGGCCCCGCCCACCCCACTGACCGCACCTGGCCGCGTCGACCGCAGTGAACGCATTGAGCGCAACGCACACCATGGAACGTAGCGTGAACGAACCTGGACGGACTTCCCTGTGAAGGAGCGGGCGTGGCCGTGGCGTCGTCGGTGAGGGTCCCGTATATGGCATATCTGCGGGTCTACGAGCCGCTGGCAGCGTTCCCCGAGCCGGAGCGCTCCCACTGGGCGCGCTATGCCAGGCGCGAGGAGCTCCCCACCGCGCAGGACGAGCAGCGCCGGGCGCTGGCCGATCTGCTGCCGGTGCCGCCCGTACCGGTGCCGGTCCACGAGAGCGCCGATGCCTTCGTCGCCGTCGTGGACGACGTGGTGTGTGTCTGCCCGTGGCGCACCCGGCTGCGCGGCTGGCAGGCGCTGGAGGGGCTGGAGGAGCTGCTGCCGGCGTCGGTGCTGGATGCGGCGCTGCCCCCGGTGGTGCGCCTGCAGGCGGCCACCGACTACGAGCGGTGGCGCGAGCGCAACCCGGATGCGCGGCCCTGGATCCGGGCCGCCACATGGCACGTTCCGGTGCGCTGGTTCGTGCTGTTCGACGACGCCGAGCGGGTGTTCACCAAGAGTGACGAAGGGCCCGTGCTGCGTTACCGGACGCCAATGGTGCAGGCCAGACGGCGGGTCGCGCGCGGACTCCGTACGCTGCGGAATTCGTTGGAAGAGGGTCCGCTGATCGACGGCCTGGTAGATGTGGGGCGCTGGCTCGAAGAATTCCACCCGCGTTCTCTCGTGGAGCTGGATTACGGAGGCCTGGTGCACGCGGTGCCCGAAGGGCAGCTCGCCGAGGACCGTTCCGCCGCGGAAGTGGCGGAGGGACTGGCGGCGCTGCGCGACGGGGACGGCGAGCGGGCCGGCGCCGCCTACGAGAAGCTCTCGGAACGGTGGCGTGCGGTACGCGAGCGCCAGTTCTCCAGCTGAGAGCCGCAGGCGCGGGACGTAGGTCCTGATCCGGGCGATTGGCGCAAGCGTGACCTAAAGCACTGACTTCGGGCCTTGCCTCCAAGACGTACCCTCGTGCCAAAATAGGACAAGGAGCCTTACTGGGGCTCCTTCCGTCCAACTAAGGGCGGATAGATCGGTATTGCGCTCCTTGAGGGGACTGTGACGCTTGATCACGTTGTGACTGATCGTCACGGTCGAGTGACTGTCCGTTATGGCATGGTCCATCGGCTTCCGCCGAGGTTGAACACCTGAGAGGGCAATTCCATCGGTTTGGCCGACGTGGCTGGACAGATGGTGTAGTTGTAGTGCCGAGGACAAGCCGTTCGTCCTATAACCGACTCGGCCCGCGTCCGCCATTTCGGGCAACGCGGGTCAAGGTGCAGAATTTAGAGGAAAGAACCGTGATGGTTCGGTTCTCCCGAGGAGGCCGCTCATGACCGCTCGCACCCCTGACGCCGAGCCGCTGCTTACCCCCGCCGAGGTTGCCACGATGTTCCGCGTGGACCCGAAGACGGTGACCCGCTGGGCCAAGGCAGGCAAGCTCACGTCCATCCGCACGCTCGGAGGGCACCGGCGTTACCGCGAGGCTGAGGTCCGCGCACTGCTCGCGGGTATCCCGCAGCAGCGCAGCGAGGCCTGAATAACCGCATAACCAGGCATTTTTCGGGGCCCCCAACCCGGAGAACGCCTTTTTCGCACCACTTTGCTCGACCTGCTCCACCTAAGCACCACAGCTTCATACGACGCGGCGCCTGCCCCAACAGGTCCCACACCCGCACTATCTGGGTACGTCACCGATCGCGCTGGACTCCGCCGGGTCCAGCGCGATCTTTTTGTGTACGGCCGCCCCTCGGCCGTTCTCCGGCCGCTCATGGCGGCTGGGCCGCCCCGGCGCCGACGTCGCCTCCAGTGGCTGCCAGGGTGCCGTCAGGCGCTCTGAAGGGGCCGTTCCGTGTGGACCTGACGCTCTCGATTCGGCCCCTTCCGAGGGTGGTGCAATTGCACATATTAAATTGACTGGTTGTAGGGCGGGCGTAAGTTCCCCATCCGGTGAAACTTGTTCGGTGACACCCGTCACACGCCACGGTTCTTGAAGCGGGTGCGACGGCTGGGGTATTGGACTTTCCGCTCGCCGTCCCAACAGCCTTCCACCGCAAAGACGGTGGGGCAGCCGCCCTAGGTCACTGACCGGCGGGACTTTGGTCCTCCGCCGCAGGCCGCCCGCGGACGGCCGGCGACGAGGCGGCGGGCTCCGCGGGCGCGGCGGCCCCCGGGCGGGCCCTGCGCGGCTCCATGACGAGCCGCAGCAGCCGATGGCAGACGGGGCAGTGCCGCGTCAGATGGCCATACCTCGTGGCGGCCGACAGATGGGCGCGCAACAGCGCCCTGGTCTCGTGCCTTGCTGCAGTCGTCATCCGCACGCACCTCCCCGGCCCCAAGCTTCCTCTGTGAGTACCGGGGGCCCGTGCCGCCGTCAAGACGGCCGGAGGGGCACGGAGCGGGCCGGGGGCCGTACGAAGCCGCGGCCAGGGGCCGTTGAAAGGGCCCGCACCCTCGAGGGATACGGGCCCGGCGGCACGGACGGCACCGAGCGATATCTGCGCCGCGGGCGCGGCCGGGCCGGGAAGCACTACGGCCCGCATCGGATGCCGATGCGGGCCGTAAAAAAGCGGTCCTGACGGGATTTGAACCCGCGGCCTCCACCTTGACAGGGTGGCGAGCACTCCAAACTGCTCCACAGGACCTTGCGTGTGCTTTCCGCTTGCGGCGGGCTGCGAAGCAAGACTGTACAGCAGGTCAGGGGGTGCGGTCGAACTCGATGCCGGTGGCGGTCCCTCACCGCGGTACGGCGGCGTCCACGGCCTTCACGATGCGCTTGTCCGAGACCGGATACGCGGTCCCCAGCGCATGCGCGAAGTAGCTGACCCGCAGCTCCTCGATCATCCAGCGGATCTCCCGGGCCGCGGCCGGCACCGGGCGCCCCTGGGGGAACTGCTCCAGCAGCCAGGCGTATTCGTCCTGCATCTCCTTCACCTTCGCCATCCGGGTGCGGTCCCGTTCGGCGTTGGTGGGCAGCTGCGTCAGACGGCGGTCGACGGCCACCAGATAGCGCATCAGATCCGGCAGCCGCTTGGCGCCGTGCGCCGTGACGAACCCCGGCTTGATCAGCGCCGCCAGCTGCTCCTTGATGTCCGCCAGCGACGGCAGCAGCGAGGGGAACGTCGTGTCCTTCAGACGCCGCTCGCACGCCTGCCAGGCGGCCAGCACCTCCTGGGCCTGCTGAATGGTCTTCAGGGTGGCGTCCACCAGGTCGGCCCGCACCGCGTCGAACAGCTTGCGGAAGGACTCCTCGTCCCACGCCGGGCCGCCCCGCGCCGCGATCAGCCGGTCCGCCGCGGCCGTCACGCAGTCCTCGAAGAGGGCCCCGATCGAGCCGTGCGGATTACGGGACAGCGCCAGCTTCTGCTGATTGCTCAGCTTGCCCTGGGCGAACTTGGCGGGGTTGGAGGGGACGTTGAGCAGGATGAGGCGGCGGGTGCCCGCCCACATCGCCTCCAGCTGCTCGGCCTCGGTGTCGAAGAGCCGTACGGCGACGCTGCTGCCCTCGTCCACCAGTGCCGGGTACGCCTTCAGCGGCTGGCCCGCGCGCCGGGTCTCGAAGGTGCGCGGCAGCGCGCCGATCGTCCAGGACGTCAGCCCCGTGCGCTGCTCCAGGCCGGCCAGCGCCGCCGCGCCGTCGCCCTTCACACCCTTGCGGTCCCCGGCCGGACGCTCGGCGGCCTGCTCGAAGGCCTTGGAGATGGCGGCCCGGGTCTTCGGCTTGAGCTTCAGCCGCAGCGCCTCCAGGTCCTTGGCCTCGGCGAGCTTGCGGCGCCGTTCGTCGACCACCCGGAAGGTGATCTTGAGATGGTCGGGGATCTTGCCGGTGTCGAAGTCGGCGGCGTCGACGGGGACGCCCACCATCCGCTGGAGACCCGCGGCCAGAGAGGCCGTCAGGGCGCCCTGCAGCGGCACCGTGGAATCCAGGAAACGGGCCGCGAAATTCGGCGCCGGCACGTAATTGCGGCGGATCGGCTTGGGCAGCGACCGGATCAGCTCCGTCACCAGCTGCTCGCGCAGGCCCGGGATCTGCCAGTCGAAGCCCTCCGAGGAGACCTGGTTGAGGACCTGGAGAGGGATATGGACGGTCACACCGTCCGCGTCCGCGCCGGGCTCGAACTGATAGGTGACCTTGAACTTCAGCTTTCCCTGCCGCCAGGAATCCGGGTAGTCGTCCTTGGTGACGGCCCCGGCGGATTCGTTGATGAGCATCGAGTGCTCGAAGTTGAGCAGCTCCGGCTCGTTCTGCCGCTTCTGCTTCCACCACGCATCGAAGTGCGCGCCGGAGACGATGTCCTCCGGAATGCGCTGGTCGTAGAAGTCGAAGAGCGTTTCGTCGTCCACGAGAATGTCGCGGCGCCGGGCGCGGTGCTCCAGCTCCTCGACCTCGCCGAGGAGTTTGCGGTTGTCATGGAAGAACTGGTGATGGGTGCGCCAGTCGCCCTCCACCAGCGCATTGCGGATGAACAGATCCCGCGAGGTCTCCGGATCGATCCGCCCGTAGGCGACCTTGCGCTGGGCGACGAGCGGGACGCCGTAGAGCGTGACCCGCTCGTACGCCATCACCGCGGCCATCTTCTGTTCCCAGTGCGGCTCGCTGTAGGTGCGTTTGACCAGGTGCTGGGCGAGCGGCTCGACCCATTCGGGCTCGATCCTGGCGTTCACCCGCGCCCACAGCCGGGACGTCTCGACCAGCTCCGCGGACATCACCCAGCGCGGTGGCTTCTTGAAGAGCGCGGAGCCGGGGAAGACGGCGAACTTGGCGTTGCGGGCGCCCAGGTATTCGTTCTTGGCGTCCGTGTCCTTCAGCCCGATATGCGAAAGCAAACCGGAAAGCAGGGAGCTGTGGATACGGTCGGGAGCCGCGTCCTCCTCGCTCAGATGGATGCCCATGGACTTGGCGACCGTACGCAGCTGCGAGTAGATGTCCTGCCACTCGCGTATCCGGAGATAGTTGAGGAATTCGGTCCGGCACATCCGGCGGAAGGCGGACGAGGACAGCGTCTTCTGCTGTTCGCGCACATAGCGCCAGAGGTTGAGGAAGGCCAGGAAGTCGCTGGTCTCGTCCTTGAAGCGGGCGTGCTGCTGATCGGCCTGCTGCTGTTTGTCCGAGGGCCGCTCGCGCGGGTCCTGGATGGACAGCGCCGCCGCGATGACCATGACCTCGCGGACACAGCCGTTACGGTCCGCCTCCAGCACCATCCGCGCCAGCCGCGGGTCCACCGGCAGCTGGGACAGCTTGCGCCCGAGCGGGGTGAGCTGTTTCCTCGGCTCCTTCTGCTTCGTGTCGAGCGCGCCCAGCTCGCTCAGCAGATCGATGCCGTCCTTGATGTTGCGGCGGTCCGGCGGATCGATGAACGGGAATTTCTCGATATCGCCGAGGCCGGCCGCGGTCATCTGCAGGATGACGGAGGCCAGATTCGTACGGAGAATCTCCGCATCGGTGAATTCCGGCCGGGCGAGGAAATCGTCCTCGGAATACAGCCGGATGCAGATGCCGTCGCTGGTGCGGCCGCAGCGGCCCTTGCGCTGATTGGCGCTGGCCTGCGAGACCGGTTCGATGGGCAGCCGCTGCACCTTGGTGCGGAAGCTGTAGCGGGAGATCCGGGCCATGCCCGGGTCGATGACGTACCGGATGCCCGGAACGGTCAGCGAGGTCTCGGCGACGTTCGTGGCCAGCACGATCCGTCGCCCGGTGTGCCGCTGGAACACGCGGTGCTGCTCGGCGTGCGACAGCCGGGCGTACAGCGGCAGCACCTCGGTCAGTGGGAGGTTCTTCTTGATCAGCGCGTCCGCGGTGTCGCGGATCTCCCGCTCGCCGGAGAGAAAGACCAGGATGTCGCCCGGCCCCTCGGCCTGCAGCTCGTCCACCGCGTCGCAGATCGCCGTGATCTGGTCGCGGTCGGCGTCCTTGAAATCGGCCGCGGTCTGGCCGCCCTCCTCCAGCAGCGGGCGGTACCGCACCTCGACCGGATACGTACGCCCGGAGACCTCGACGATCGGCGCCTCGCCGAAATGCCGCGAGAAGCGCTCCGGGTCGATGGTCGCGGAGGTGATGACCACCTTCAGATCCGGCCGCTTGGGCAGCAGCTGCGCCAGATATCCGAGGATGAAGTCGATGTTGAGGCTGCGCTCGTGCGCCTCGTCGATGATGATCGTGTCGTACTGGCGCAGCTCGCGGTCCGTCTGGATCTCGGCGAGCAGAATGCCGTCCGTCATCAGCTTGACGAGGGTGTCGCCGCCGACCTGGTCCGTGAAGCGGACCTTCCAGCCGACCGCCTCGCCCAGCGGGGTCTTCAGCTCCTCGGCCACCCGCTCGGCGACGGTACGGGCCGCGAGCCGACGCGGCTGGGTGTGCCCGATCAGGCCCCGGACGCCGCGGCCGAGCTCCATGCAGATCTTCGGGATCTGCGTCGTCTTCCCGGAGCCGGTCTCGCCCGCGACGATCACGACCTGGTGGTCACGTATCGCGGCGAGGATCTCGTCCTTCTTCTGGCTGACCGGCAGCTCTTCCGGATACGTGACCTCCGGCACCGCGGCGCGCCGCTGCGCGACCCGCAGCTCCGCCTCCTCGATACCGGCCGCGATCTCGCCGAGCACGGCCGCGCGGGCCTCGGGTTTACGGATCCGGCGCGCACCGTCGAGCCGCCGCCCCAGCCGCTGCTGGTCGCGGAGCATCAGCTCGGGAAGACGCTCCAGCAAGGAAGGCAGGGCGGGAGCGGTGCCGTCGGGCAGGGCGGAGGCAGGCTGACTGGACATACGTCCCCCAGGATCTCACCTAGCCGAATCGGGTGGCGAACCATTTGCGGAGGCCGTCGTCACACCGCGCACAAGTGAGTGATATGCGGAGTATGACCCGGTGTGCCATCCGGGTGGCGGCATTTCCCGGCCGCGGCGGGCGCCCGGCGTCGCCGCCCACGCCAAAGGAGTGGCCCGCTCTCGAACGCGTACGCGACGATGACCGCATGAACAAGGGATTGGGACGCATAGCGGGCGTCGCCTTGATGGCCGCCGGGATCGCGCTCGCCGTCTGGATGGTCCTCGGCGCTCCGCACCTGGGCTTCGGGCTGGCGAAGGTGGTGGCGCACCTGGTGGCCTGGGGGGCGGTCTTCGCCGGTGGCGGGCTGGCCTTCTGGCAGCGAGGGAACCGGACCACGGAGGAGGCGACCGCCGAGCAGTCATAGCAGAAGGCCCCGATTCGGTGAATCGGGGCCTTCTCAAAGGGTGTGGCTGGGGCCGGGGTCGAACCGGCGACCTATCGCTTTTCAGGCGATCGCTCGTACCAACTGAGCTACCCAGCCGCAGCGGTCCTGACGGGATTTGAACCCGCGGCCTCCACCTTGACAGGGTGGCGAGCACTCCAAACTGCTCCACAGGACCTTGCATTGTGCGAAAGCGGCCGAAACCATTCTCACACACGGTAATGCGTGCCCCCAACGGGATTCGAACCCGTGCTACCGCCTTGAAAGGGCGGCGTCCTGGGCCACTAGACGATGAGGGCTGGTGGCCACCTTGGCGTCGTTACCGGCGCCGTCGGGGACGTGAGAAGCATATGGGATGGGAGGACCGTTCGCCAAAACGGTTTACCGGGGGTGGTCGGAAGGGGTGCCGGCCGGGCGTGGCGCGGGGGTGGCGCCGGGCCGGTTCTCGTGCGGGAGATGGCGGCTGACCTCGGCACGGGACAGGCCCAGGCCGCCGAGGGTGATCTCGTCCCAGGCCTGCAGCCGCTTGGTCCGGCGGTCCAGGTAGAGCACCGATGCCTGGACCGGCGCGGGCCTGGTGTTCTGGACGGCGCGCAGCCCGCCGCCGCCCGTGGAGCCCTCGACCATCAGTCGGGTGCCCTGGGGGAGCGTGAGGCGCTCGCGGTGGTGGAGGTGCCCGGCCAGTGCCAGCGGGACCAGTCCGTCGGCCTCGGTCGCGGCGACGGGGTTGTGGGCCAGTGCGATGTCGACGGGGGTGCCGGCCAGCCGTTGGGTACGCAGTGCGTCGGCGAGCCGCCCGCCGGCCGTGCGTTCCGCCGGGTCGCCGGCCGCCACCACCGACCGGTCCGGCGTGAACTGCGGATCGCCGACGCCCGCGATCCGCACCCCGGCCACCTGGGTGACCCTGCCGTTGTCCAGGACGGTGACGTGCTTGCGGCCGGTCAGGTACTTCTGCGTGGTGCGCGAGTCGTGGTTGCCGCGCACCCAGACGTACGGTGCGCCGAGGGTGGAGACGGGGTCCAGGAAGCGGTTCTCGGCGGCCGAGCCGTGGTCCATGGTGTCGCCCGTATCGATGATCACGTCGATCCGGTACTGGGCGACCAGGGAGGCGATGATCCGCCAGCCGGCGGGGTTGAGGTGGATGTCGGAGACGTGCAGGACGCGGAGCGTGGTGGGGTCCGGCTGGTACACCGGGAGCGTCGAGGCGGCGTCGTACAGCTTGGTGACGTTGGTGACCAGGCGGGCCAACTCCTCCTGGTAGACGTGGAATTCGCTGACGATGCTGCGGGCGTTGCCGACCACGGAGGGGGCCGAGGAGAGCAGTCCGGAGAACTTCGGCTCCAGGACGGACTTGGGGTTCCAGGTGGCGTACGCGGTGGCCGCGGAGGCGGTGAGCAGGGTGAGGGCGAGGCCGCCGGCGGCCAGGGCGCGGCGCGGGCGGCGGTGGACGGCCAGGCTCAGCGCGGCGGCGCCGCAGGTCACGGCGGCGCAGGAGCGCAGGGCCAGGCCGATGGCGCCGCGGGTGACGTCGTGGGTGACCTCGGCCTCCAGTCCGGCGAACCGCTCGGGGTGGTCGACCAGCTCTTGGGAGCGGACCGGATCCAGCCGGTCGACGTCGACATCGAGCCGCAGGGGCGCGTAGTGGCTGTGGAGTTCCAGGTCGCCCAGGGGTGCGACGTCGATCCGGGTGCCGCCCGTCAGGGAAGGGCGCAGCGCCATGCTGGTGTCCATCGGGCCGACGGGGGTGCGGGCGGTGCCGAGGACGAGCAGCCCCAGCCAGGCGCCGAGGACGGTGACGGCTATCAGGCCGAGGGTGCGGGCGAGGGGCCGGGGCGGCTGGACGACGTCGGCCATCAGGGGTGCGGGGCTGTCGGCGGTCGGTGTCCGGGAGCGCGCTGAGCCGTCCATTGGTCGCGCATGCCCCGGAGTGGTGGTCGTCAATCGGGGAGCGGACGGCTCCGGTTCCGTGCCGGGCGGGCCGCGCCGGGAGTGTGTCCGTGGGGCGTACGGGAGCGGAGATACGGGGGAGAATGGCGGTGTGCTGGAAATGACGCGCGAGGAGTTCGAGGAACTGGTCGCCGAGGCGCTGGACCGGATCCCGCCGGAGCTGACCCGGCTGATGGACAACGTGGCGGTCTTCGTCGAGGACGAGCCCCCGGCCCACGACCCCGAGCTGCTGGGGCTGTACGAGGGCACCCCGCTGACCGACCGCGGGGAGTGGTACGCGGGCGTGCTGCCGGACCGGATCACCATCTACCGGGGGCCGACACTCCGGATGTGCCAATCCCGCGAAGATGTGGTCGCCGAGACGGAAGTGACAGTCGTTCACGAGGTGGCCCACCACTTCGGGATCGACGACGAGCGGCTGCACGCGCTGGGCTACGGCTGAGGCGATCGGCCGCGCGGGGCGCGTGTCCTCAGGCGGGGGCCGGGAGTTGCTGAGGTAACAGCCCGCGCCGCCGTCCCTGCGCCCCGGATCCGGAGGTCCCGCCCGTGCACCCGAACGCGTCAGGCCATACGTCCCCCCTTGCTCCCGGTTCTCCCGGCGGCGCGTCCCCGTCGCCGTCCCCGGCCGCTCGTCCGCTGGGCCGGGCCGCCGCCGCGGCGATGGCCGTCACGGCCCTGGCCGCCTCGCTGGCCGGCTGTATGAGCGTCAGCGATCCGGAGCCGCCGAAGCCGTCGGGCAGCGCCGCGCAGCACGGTGACGGGAAGGACGCCCCGCCCCGCCCCGGCCGGCTGGCGGCGGACGGCCGCGGCGACGGTCCGCGGCGGACGGTGCGGGGCCACGGGCACCGGCACGCGGGCGGCAAGGATGACGAGGATCCCTCGGCGGGCGCGACGCCGACGGCGCCCGACCGGAGCGCGCCGCCCCGGCAGGCGGAGCCGTCCGGCCCGGTGCCCAGCGAGGAACAGGGCGGCGGGCACAGCAGCCCGCCCGGGGGCGGGTCCCCGGATCCGGCGCCCTCGCGCACCGACCGGCCGTCCACCCCGCCGGCCTCGCCGGCCCCGAGCACCCCCACCGCGCAGCCCACCCAGCCGCCGAGCGGCTCGCCGCAGCCCTCGCAGGCCTCCGGTCTGACGCCGTCGGCGCCGGTGTCCGGATCGGGGTCACATTCGGCGTCGCAGCCGATGTATTCGCAGCTGGAGCCGGGTGACTGGCCCGAGGCGTGAGGGCTGGGCGAGGGGCGCGTACGGTGGTGGAACCGGGGGCGGCGTGAACGGCATTTGCCTTCCGGGGGGCAAGGTGCGTATGGTGGTAGATCGTTTGATCCCATTTGCCCGGCGCCAGAACAGAAGCGCGCCGCGTGGCGCGTTCTCTCCCTTGCCGTGGCTGACCGCATAGAGGCGGTCGTGTGAAACACACGGAGTTTGGGCGCGTGCCGAGACTCCGGAAGGTTTCGCATTTCGCATGTCCATTTCCCCTGAGCAGTCCGTCATGCCCGCAATCGACGAGCGGGACGAGCAGACGGCCCCCGAGGTGACCGACGTCACGGTCCAGGCCGACGCCGACACCGACACCGACGCCGACACCGAGCCCACCGTGACCTTCGCCGACCTCGGACTGCCCGAGGGCGTCGTCCGCAAGCTCGCGCAGAACGGCGTCACCACCCCCTTCCCGATCCAGGCCGCCACCATCCCGGACGCCCTGGCCGGCAAGGACATCCTCGGCCGCGGCCGCACCGGCTCCGGCAAGACCCTCTCCTTCGGTCTGCCGACCCTGGCCCGCCTGGCCGACGGCCGCACCGAGAAGAAGAAGCCGCGCGCCGTCATCCTCACCCCGACCCGTGAGCTGGCGATGCAGGTCGCCGACGCCCTCCAGCCGTACGGCGATGTCCTCGGGCTGAAGATGAAGGTCGTCTGCGGCGGTACGTCCATGGGCAACCAGATCTACGCCCTCGAGCGCGGCGTCGACATCCTCGTCGCCACCCCCGGCCGCCTGCGCGACATCATCAACCGCGGCGCCTGCTCCCTGGAAGACGTCCAGGTAGCCGTCCTCGACGAGGCCGACCAGATGTCCGACCTGGGCTTCCTGCCCGAGGTCACCGAGCTGCTCGACCAGGTGCCCGACGGCGGCCAGCGGATGCTGTTCTCGGCCACGATGGAGAACGAGATCTCCACGCTGGTCAAGCGTTACCTGACCAACCCGGTCAGCCACGAGGTCGACAGCGCCCAGGGCAACGTCACGACCATGACCCACCACGTCCTCGTCGTGAAGCCGAAGGACAAGGCGCCGGTCACCGCCGCCATCGCCGCCCGCAAGGGCCGCACCATCATCTTCGTCCGCACCCAGCTGGGCGCCGACCGCATCGCCGAGCAGCTCGTGGACGCCGGTGTGAAGGCCGACGCCCTGCACGGCGGCATGACCCAGGGCGCACGCACCCGCGTCCTCGCGGACTTCAAGGACGGCTACGTCAACGCGCTGGTCGCCACCGACGTCGCCGCCCGCGGTATCCACGTCGACGGCATCGACCTGGTCCTGAACGTCGACCCGGCCGGCGACCACAAGGACTACCTGCACCGCTCGGGCCGTACCGCCCGCGCCGGCCAGTCCGGCACGGTCGTCTCCCTCTCGCTGCCGCACCAGCGCCGCCAGATCTTCCGCCTGATGGAGGACGCGGGCGTGGACGCCTCGCGCCACATCGTCGGCGGCTCCGGCGCCTTCGACGAGGACGTCGCCAAGATCACCGGCGCGCGTTCGCTCACCGAGGTCCAGGCCGACGGTGCCAACAACTCCGCGAAGCAGGCCGAGCGCGAGGTGGCCGAGCTCACCCGCGAGCTGGAGCGGCTGCAGCGCCGCGCCACCGAGCTGCGCGAGGAGGCCGACCGGCTGACCGCCCGCGCCGCCCGCGAGCGCGGCGAGGACCCGGCCGAGGCGCTCGCCGCGGCCGCCGCGGCCACGGAGGACACGGAGGCGGCCCCCGAGGCCGCCATCCCGGCCCAGGCGACGTCGGACGAGGCGCCGCGCCGCTCGTACGAACGCCGTGACGACCGGGGCAACTTCGCCGCGACGACCGTGCGGGCCGTTCCTTCGACCGTCGTGACGACCGCCGTGACGACCGGGGCGGTTTCGGCCGTGACCGTCGTGACGACCGCGGTGGCCGTTCCTTCGAGCGCCGCGACGACCGTTCCGGCGGCGGCTTCCGCTCCGGTGGCGGCGACCGTCCGAACCGCTCCTTCAACCGCGATGACCGCTCCGGTGGCCGCCCCTCCGGCGGTTACCGCTCCGGTGGCGGCGACCGCCCGTTCAACCGCGACGACCGCTCCGGCGGCCGTCCGTCCGGCGGCGGCTTCCGCTCCGGTGGCGGCGACCGTCCGTACGGCCGCCGCGACGACCACCGCGGCTCCGGCGCCCCGGCCTTCGGCCGCCGCGAGGACAAGCCGCGCTGGAAGCGCAACGGCTGAGCGCTGATCCGCTGATCCGCCACAGGGCCCGTACGGCAGTCAACTGCCGTACGGGCCCTGTGCGTTGGGGGCCTGACGGCGAGGGGTGCCGGCCCGCCGCCGGGTCCCGGGCGGCCTGTCCGACGGCACATCGGGGAGCCCGATGGCTAATGGCTTCGGGCTGTGGCGTGTGCTCGGGCTATGCTGCTCGGTGCGGGCCATTAGCTCAATTGGCAGAGCAGTGGACTTTTAATCCATTGGTTCAGGGTTCGAGCCCCTGATGGCCCACCGCCATGGGGCGGGGAAACGCCCTCCCGCCTGCGATGCAGCGCTCCTCCCGGCCGAGGCCGGAGGGAGCGCTGCGTCATTTCCAGCGGGGCGGCCGGCCCCGTCCGCCGCGAACAGGCTGAGCCGCTACGGCAGTTGTCCCACGCGCCCCGAGGCCCGTCCCGCCGGCCGGAATGCCGTGCCGCATCCCCCGGAATCCGCTGCCATGGCCATGCAATCTGCAGCAGCTATGGTGCTCCCGCAGCATGTTCAGGCCCGCTCAGGCGTGCGGAGAAGGCGAAGGTCTCACAGTGTCCGATCTGGGGCGGCTCATAGCCGGCCGGTACCGGCTGGCAGAGCGTGTGGGACGCGGTGGCATGGGGACCGTGTGGCGGGCCGAGGACGAGTTGCTCGGCCGGCACGTCGCCGTGAAGAAGCTGCACGTCCCGCCGCATCTGCAGGACGACGAGATCCAGACGCTCTACGAGCGCACCCGCCGGGAGGCCCGCAGCGCCGCCCGGATCGCCCATCCCCACGTGATCGTGGTGCACGACGTCGTCGACGACGAGGGCCTGCCGTGCATCGTCATGGAGTACATCCCCTCGGTGACGCTGAGTGATGTACTGAAGCGGAAGGGCCCGCTGCCGCCCGGCGAGGCGGCCCGGATCGGCCGCAGCATGGCCGCCGCACTGCGCGCCGCGCACGACGCCGGAGTGCTGCACCGGGACGTCAAACCGGCCAATGTCCTGCTCGGGCACGACGGCCGCATCGTCCTCACCGACTTCGGGATCGCCGTGGAGTCCGGAACGCCGTCCCTGACCAGGACCGGTGAGCTGGTCGGGTCGATCCAGTACCTCGCGCCGGAACGCCTCCGGCCCGGGATCGCCGAGCCCGGCCCCGCCTGTGACCTGTGGTCGCTGGGAGCGACGCTGTACCAGGCCGTCGAGGGGCGCCACCCGTTCCAGCGCGACACCGCGATCGAGATGGCGTACGCCATCGCCGTCGACGCGTACGAACCCCTGCGCGAGGCCGGGGACCTGGCTTCGGTGATCGAGGGCCTGCTGGTGAAGGAACCCGGCCGGCGCATGGACGCGCACGAGGCCGAACGCCTTCTCGGCCAGGTGGCCGTGACGGGGACCGCGTCCGTCGATCTGCCCACGCGGCCGGAACGTGCGGCGGCTCCCGCGGCCCCTGCACGAGCGGGCGGGCGCGGCCGCCGGGTGGCGCTGTGGTGTGCCGCGGCGGTGGCGGCCGCCGCCACCGCCACGGGCGGCGTGCTGCTGTGGCCCGAGGACGGCACCGCCCCGAAGGTCGCCCGCCCGACCGCGGCGAAACCTTCCGGCCACTCCTCGAGCCCCACTCCTTCCCCGCCGCCACCGCTGCCCGCCGGATACCACCTCAAGAAGGCCGGCCAGGGCTTCTCCGTCCCCATACCGGACGGCTGGCGGCCCAAGGACATGCCCAGCGGTGAAATCGCCTACCTGGACCCGACGGGACGGGTGGGCGTGCGGGTCAATGTCGTCGAGTTCGCGGGGTCCGATCCCGTCCAGCACTGGCATGACACCGAAGAGGCCCAGACGCGCCGGGACAACCGGAACTACGAGCGGGTGCGGATGGCCCCCACGACGTTCCGGGGGCGGCCCGCGGGGTACTGGGAGTTCACGTTCGACGGCACGCTGCGGGAGTACCGGGCGGTCGAGTTGGCGTTCTCCGGCGCCGACGGCACGCAGTACGTGGTCTACCTCTGCGCGCCGAACGCACAGTGGCACGAGTACCGGCCGGTCTTCGACAACGCCGTCAAGGGAATCCGTTTTCGCGAATAGCGCTCCCGGGCGCCGCCCGTCCCGCCCGCCCCGCCCGTGACCCGTACGGCCCACGGCGATTCGCCGGCCGGGCCCGCAGCCGAAACCCTTGGGACGTCGGAGGCCTCGGCGGTGGCGAGAGCCTGGGCAGCGGGAAGAGGCCGGTGCGGATGCTTCGAGGCGGCGGGAACCGTACGGGCGAACGGGAGGAGCGCCATGGCCGGATGTCCCCGCTCGGCCGCCGCCCGGCCCGCTGGCTCCCCGCCGTCCTGATAGCCGCGGGCATCGCGTTCGACGTGGTCACGCCGCCTCAGTACACCGCCGCACCGTTCTTCTCCGCCGCCCCCCTGGTCGCGGCGCCCCTCTACTCCTTCGCCGGCACGGCCGTCACGGTCGCCGCGGCGCTCCTGGGCGAGTTGCTCATCGCCATGTACCACAGCACCCAGGACAACACCCAGTCGGCCACCGAGGGCCTGACCGTCATGGTGGTCGCCTTCCTGGCGCTCGGCATCAACCGGGTCCTCCGGCTGAGCGACGCCCGGCTCGCCTCCGTGCGGAACGTCGCCGAGGCCGCCCAGCGCGCCCTGCTGCCCACGCCGCCCGCCCGGATCGCCGGGCTCGCGGTCGCCGCGCGCTATGTGGCCGCGCACGCCGGCGCCCGGATCGGCGGCGATCTCTACGCGGTGCAGGACACCCCGCACGGCGTCCGGCTGATCGTCGGCGACGTACGGGGCAAGGGGCTGGAGGCGGTGGAGGCCGCGGTGGTCGTCATCGGCGCCTTCCGGGAGGCGGCCGAACAGGAGGCCACGCTGGAGGCGGTGGCGGGCCGCCTGGAGCGGGCGCTCCAGCGGGAGGGCGGGCGGCGCGAGGGACTGGACCAGATGGAGGGCTTCACCACGGCCGTCCTGGCGGAGGTCCCGTCCGGCGCGCACTCCGTCCTGCGCATCCTCAACCGCGGCCACCCGGCCCCGCTGCTGCTCGGTCCCGACGGCGGCCTGTGCGAACTGAACCCCGCCTCGCCCGCACTGCCGCTGGGGCTGAGCGAGGTCGCGGGCTGGCCGGACCGGGTGGACGAGACGTTCTTCCCGGCCGGCTCGCTGCTGCTGCTGTTCACGGACGGGGTCACCGAGGCCAGGGACCGGGCCGGCTGCTTCTACGACGCACCGAGCCGGCTGCGCGGCCGCCGATTCCCCGGGCCGGACACCCTCCTGGACGATCTGGTCCGGGACGTCGCCCGGCACACGGGCGGGCCGCAGGCGGACGATATGGCGCTGCTGGCGGTGCAGCGGCCGCTGGGGGAGTAGACGGTCAGGCCGTCCCGTCCTGCGGGAGCCCGTCCTGCGGCAGCCCGGATTCCGGGAGCCAGTGCAGGCTCTCGCCGTGCGGACCGGTGAGGGCGAGGGGACGCTCGTCCAGCGCGAGAGTGAGCAGCGGGGCGTCCTCGGGGCGCAGGGTCCGGTGCACCGGGGCGGTGATCCAGGGCAGGACGCCGTGGTGCTCGTGGGAGATCCAGTGGCCGGGGCCGCTCCGCCCGGCGAGCAGCGACCGTACGAGCGCGGCGAACCGCTCGCGGCGGGCGAGCGGGAGGGAGTCCAGGACGCCTGTGTGGAAGACGACCAGCGTCGCCCCGGGCGGCGCCTCGGCGGCCAGCGCGGGCAGCTCGTCGACGAGATCGCCGCGCACGATCCGGGGGCGGGGCAGGGACCGTACGGCGTCGACCGCGGCCGTCAGCCGCTGCGCACGGTCCTCCTCGCCGGGCCAGACGAGGGACTGGAGCCAGCGGAGGTCATCGCGTTCGGCGGCCGGGTCGAGCGGATCGAGGTCGATGCCGGCGCGCCAGACGATCTCGGGGAGGCGGGCGGGGGCCTGCGGTACGGGGCCGGGGCCGGCGGCGCTCGTCCGGCAGGTGAGCGTCACCGGGCTGCCGGGCGCCCCGCATTCCGTCCCGGAGCCCGCGCCGTCGGCCTCGTACCGGTACCGGTACAGCTCCGGCCGGAGGCGCAGCCCCGCCGACGCCCCGACCTCCAGCAGGGCGAGCGGCTGGGGCAGGCGGGCGAGCAGCGGCAGCAGCGCGGCGCAGCCGGCCGGTTCGTTCGTCCGGCCGGTGCGCCGCATGATCACCGCACGGACCTCGTCCCAATGCCGGACCGTCCACTCGCGCCAGCGTCCGTACGCCGTTTCGTTGCGCGGTCCCAGTTCGGCGTGCGGGCCGTCGAGATGGCGGACGGCGGCCAGGAGGAGCTCCGGTCGCTGTTTGTCCCCGGCCGGCAGTGATCCCGACAACAGATCGCAGAATTCGGCGTCCTGGCTGATCCGGGCGGTCAACTCCGCGTGCGCGTCGGACCGTCCCCGCGCCTGCTGCCAGGAGAATTCCCGGTACCGATCCGCCACTGTCTGCGCGCTGTTGACGACGTTGACCACGTTGACGACCATGATCCGACGTTACTGCTCTCACGCTCCGTAAGGGTCGGGCACCCCTGCGCATAACAACTGGCGCACAATCGCCCGAAGATCGTTTGGTGACGGCAGGTCAATTCGCCCGACTTACGCGCCCGGTGAGGGAAAAGTCCACGTCACATCTCCTGTCCGGCGCACAAGGTTTCGCGGGAAGGCTTGGAAAACGACTGCGATCTCTATTACTGTCCGATAACGGAGCGCGGTCGTCCCAGCCGTCGCAGAGGCGGCACCGCGCGCCGACGCCGAATCCTGCAAGCGCACGCCACGTACGTCGTCATGCACTTCATCAGGGCACGCAGCAGTATCCGTACGGACCGGGCCGATCCGGGCCAATCCGCACCGTTGTGAACCGATCCGCAGCGATCCCAGTGATCCGCGGCGATCTGCAGCGAACTGCAAAGAACTGCGCACTGAGTGCACGACGTTCTACATGAACTGCGCCGGGGGAACCGGGGAACCACCACCTTGGGGTGAATCGGACGCCTCGCGCCAGAGGCGCCCGTAGGAGACCTTCCTGCTCCGAACCCGTCAGCTAACCCGGTAGGCGCGAAGGAAGGAAAGGAGTGCGCCCCCGTGGCGTCCAACAGGCCCGCCCCTCAGGCTCCGTCCGCCGCCGACCTCGATGACTGGGGTCCCTACGACGACCGGACCGCCCGTTTCGACGGTCCCGGTGTCATTGGTTCTGGTTCCGTCGGTTCTGGTTCCGTCGGTTCCGGAGTTGTCTACGAAGGCGGTGACGGCGAGGGGCCGTGGGAGGAATGGAACCCCACCGAGGAGTCCGTCCGCCCCGTCCGCGGCAAGCACCGGGTGGCCAAGCAGCGCAGCGGCGGTCTCGCGCGCAGCGGCACGGTCCTGGGCGTCGGCGTCATCGCGGCGGTCGGCGCGGGGGGCATGGCCACGGCCGAGGGCCGCCCGCCGGTCCCGATCTCGGTGCCCGACCTCGGCAGCATGGCCGACGACGTCGCCGAGAAGCTGCCGGACGCCAAGTCGCTCCCCGGCATAGGCGGCCTCATATCCGACGACGGATCCGACTCCGGCCCGGACGCCGCCGACTCCTCCTCCGCGCCCTCCGGCCCCCTCTCCCAGGCGGGCCTCACCCGGTACGAGGCCGCCCAGGGCGCCAACGCCGGCGAGGCGCTGCGCAACCGCATCCTGCAGCAGGCCGACGCGGCGCAGGACGCCGCCGAGCAGGAGCGGCGCGACGCCGAGGAGGCGGCCGCCGTCGCCCGGGCCGCGAAGGACGCCGCCGCGCAGCAGCAGACGGCCGAGAAGGCCGCGGCGGCCAAGAAGGCCGCGGAGCTGGAGGCCAAGCGCAAGGCGGAGGCGGCGGCCCGCAAGAAGGCGGAGGCCGAGCGCCTCGCCGAACTCGCCAAGAGCTTCATCACCCCGGTCGCCTCGTACACCCTCACCGCCAGCTTCGGCCAGGCCGGCGACCGCTGGGCCGCGGACCACACCGGCCAGGACTTCGCCGCCCCGACGGGCACGCCGGTCAGGGCGGTTCACTCCGGCACCATCACCCAGGCGGGCTGGGCCGGCGCGTACGGCTACCGCATCGTCCTCACCCTCGACGACGGCACCGAACTCTGGTTCTGCCACCTCTCCTCGATGGTCAAGACCTCCGGCAAGGTGAACACCGGCGAGGTCATAGGCCGCGTCGGCGCCACCGGCAACGTCACGGGCCCCCACCTCCACCTGGAGGTCCGCCCGGGGGCCGGCGACCCGATCGACCCGATGCCGTGGCTGCGGGAGCACGGCCTGGATGTCTGATGCGCCGGGACGTCTGGGGCGGCCAGGACGTCTGCAGCTGCCGGGCCGTCTGCGGCTTCGGAACTCCTGAAGCGCCTGAGGGGCGGGGGGAATATCCCCCCGCCCCTCCATGCTGCACATATACATGACGTCTACACATAACCCCACCGTCACCGCCGCCGCTGCTCCTGCATCCTCCTCCTGCGCCCGCTCCCTCGGCTCGCTCTCCGTCTCGGCCCTCTCCCTCGGGGGCAATGTGTTCGGCTGGACGGCGGACGAGGCCGAATCCTTCGCCGTACTCGACGCATACGTGGCCGGCGGCGGCAACTTCATCGACACCGCAGACGTCTACTCCGCCTGGGTCCCCGGCAACCAGGGCGGCGAGTCCGAAACCGTCATCGGCAACTGGCTGGCGTCCCGCCGCAACCGCTCCGACGTCGTCATCGCCACCAAGGTGGGCGCCCCCTCGCACCCCCGCCTCAAGGGCCTGTCCGCCGCCACCATCAAGTCCGCGGTGGACGAGTCCCTCACCCGCCTGCGCACCGACTACATCGACCTCTACTACACCCACTACGACGACGAGTCCGTCGAGGTCGGAGAGTTCCTCACCACCCTCGACGACCTCGTCAAGGCCGGCAAGGTCCGCGAGATCGCGGCCTCCAACATCTCGGCGGCGCGCCTGGAGGAATCCCTGGCCTTCTCCGCCCGCGAGGGCCTGGCCCGATACGTGGCCCTCCAGCCCCACTACAACCTGGTCTCCCGCGACACGTACGAGGGTGAACTCGCCGACGTCGCCGCCCGCCACGGCCTGGCCGCGGTTCCCTACTACGCCCTCGCCTCCGGCTTCCTGACCGGCAAGTACCGCCCGGGTGCGACGGTGGAGAGCGCCCGCTCCGCCAAGGCCGCCACCTATCTGTCCACGGACCGGGGCCGCCGCGTCCTCGAGGCCCTCACCACCGTCGCCACCGCCCGCAGCGCCGAGCCCGCCACCGTAGCCCTCGCCTGGCTCGCCGCCCGGCCCACCGTCGCCGCCCCCATCGCCAGCGCCCGCACCGTGGCCCAGCTCCCGGCCCTCCTGGCGGTCGCCGAACTGACCCTCACCGAGGCCGAACTGAGCCTCCTGAACGACGCTTCGGCCTGACCCCGCACGGAGGGGCCGGCCGACCGCCGCCCGGCCCGTCCCGGCGGTCACTTCCGCCGGTCGGCCACCACGAACGACACCACGGCGACCCCACCGGCCACCGCAAACACCGAGGGCCAGGCACCGACCTTCTTGGCCAACAGGTGCGACCCCACAAAAGCCGCCACGTACGCACCACTCAATGCCACAGCAGTCCTCGTCCCGGCCTGCTCCTGCCACTCTTTGGCCGCCACAGCCCCCGCCGCCGCAAGAGCCACACCCCCGAGGGGCCGCTTCCCCGTCCACCTGGCAACGCCGTAGCCGCCCACGAGCCCACTTGCCGCAACCACACTTGTCGGTACGCCACTCATGGCAGAAACCTCCACATCAAAGGCAACCCTGCCGACTCTACGTCTGGCCCTGTAGCGGACTGCGCAGGTTCAAAGGAGCCGTGGCAAGTGGCTCGAGTTACACCGCTCGCGGACATGGCGCAGACGAGGGGCTGATCCTTCGATGTGGGACCTACATCCTGGGAGGACGACCAAAGCCGTACAAGAGATGCCGTACCGCCGTTTCAGGGCCGGTGTCCCGACGGGTCTGGACGCTCGTATGGGCGGAGATGCCGGGGACGAGGGCATCGGCAGGCACATGGGTACCCACACCGGAGGTGGCGGCGCGGGTCGGTATCAGCGCTGGTGCGGCAAGTACGCCCGATGCGTCCGCACCAACGCCTCCGCCAACGCCACCTGTGCCCAAGGCTGGTACTGCCACAGCTGTAGCAACAACCCCTGCTCCCGGCTGCTGAAGTCCGCCGTCGGTCCCGTCAGGTGTGCCCTCCGCCGGTGGAAGGAGAGGGTGGTGGCCAAGGCGGTGTATTCGGTGACGGCTCGGGCGGCGGTGGGGCCCTGGGTGCGGCGGGCTATGGAGCGGGCCAGGGTGCGGGTTTTGAGGGAGGAGAGGGCGGTGGGTTCGGCGGGGGCGAGCCAGCCGGTGGCGGTGTAGGGGGCGAGGTAGTGGCGGAGGGAGAGGAGTTCCTGGTGGCGGGACCAGATCGCCAGCCAGGTGAGGGTGAGGAAGACGGGGACCATGAAGAGGCCGTAGACGGTGAGGAAGCCGAGGTCGCCGAGGGAGGTTGCGCGGTTCCAGATGGCATGGAGGAGGACGGCGGTGAGGAGGCCGAGGAGGGTGAGCGTGGCGCGGGTGGTGCGGCGGCGGGGGTAGCGGGTGGCGGCTATGCCGAACGCGAGGCCGGTGAGCATGGTGAAGAGGGGGTGGGCGAAGGGGGAGACGATGATGCGGATGAAGAAGGTGCCGGCGGTGAGGGAGTGCAGGCCGGAGTGGCCCATGGACCGGTCCTCGCCGAAGGCGCTGCCCAGATAGAGGATGTTCTCGGTGAAGGCGAAGCCGGTGGCGCTGAGACCGGCGATGGCCAGGCCGTCCGTGATGCCGTCGAAGTCGTGCCGCCGGAAGCGGTAGAGGAGCAGTACGGCGGCGGCCTTGACCGATTCCTCCACGACCGGGGCGATGACCGTCGCACCCCAGGCCTCGGCGTCGACCGGGGACGCGCCGACGATATTGCCGACGAGCCAGTCGGTGGCGAAGCCGTTGGCGAGGATCGCGACCAGGGTGGCCGCGCACGCCCCCCAGGCGAAGGCGAACGCGAGATTGCGCCACGGCTCGGGCTCTATGCGGTCCAGCCAGCAGAACGCCGCGATGAGGGGCGGTACGGGGAAGACGGCGAGCCCCAGGCCGACCAGAAAACCCTCGCTGCCGGTCTGGCGGCGGACGATCGCGAGGATGGCCACCCCGGAGAGCGCCAGCAGTGAGACCAGGGTGAGGGCGCGAACGGTCCTGCTGCGCCACGGCGCGGGGCGGCGCGGACGCGGGTGGAGCGGAGAGGCGTGGGTGTCCGCGTGCGTTGCGTGCGTGTACGGGCGCGGAGGGTGGGTGTACGGGTGCCGGTGGGGCGCGTACGCCGGGAGGGGCGGCTGCGGGGGCTGCTGGGACGGGTCCATGGACGCATACGGGGACGAGGACGGGGACCAGGACGGGGACACCTGTCGACCCTAACGAGGGCCCGGGGCGTGGGGGATGGGGCCGCCCCCGTTGCTCCGGGCGGCCGTTCCCTCGCTACCCCCGTCGCCGGAAGATCAGGTCGTGCACGACATGGCCCTTGTCCAGGCCCTGCCCCTCGAACTTGGTGAGCGGGCGGAAGTCCGGCCGGGGCGCGTACGAGGGGTGGAGGTTCTCCAGCGTCGGCTCGGCGGAGAGGACCTCCAGCATCTGCTCGGCGTACGGCTCCCAGTCGGTGGCGCAGTGCACCAGGGCGCCCGGGGCGAGCCGGGTGGAGGCCAGCGCGACGAATTCCGGCTGGATCAGGCGGCGCTTGTGGTGGCGCTTTTTCGGCCAGGGGTCGGGGAAGAAAACGCGCAGGCCGGCGAGGGAGGCGGGGGCGAGCATCTCGCGGAGGAGGATGATCGCGTCGCCGTTGGCGACCCGGATGTTGGACAGGCCGTTCCGCTCCGCGAGACCGAGCAGATTGCCCTGGCCGGGAGTGTGCACGTCACAGCCGAGGATGCCGGTGTCCGGATCGGCGGCGGCCATCTGCGCCGTGGCCTCGCCCATGCCGAAGCCGATCTCCAGGACCACCGGCCGGCCCTCGAAGAATGCGTCCAGATCGATACGGGAGAGCCCGTCGATGTCCCGGCCCCACTTCGGCCACAGGCGGCGCAGCGCATCGGCCTGCGAGGGCGAGACGCGGCTGCGGCGGGGCTGGAAGGAGCGGATCCGCCGCTCGTGATGCGAGCCCGCGGGGTCGGCTGCGGGGCCGGTCCCGTCGGGGAACATCGGCTCGCCGCGGCGTGGCACGGCCGCCGATGCGGCGGTGGCGCCGAGGCGGGCGGCCTCCTGGGCGGTCGGGGGCTGCGGGCCGGTCGCCGTGGCGGCAGGGGCCTGCGCGCCGGCTTCCATGCCGTCGGCCTCGGGGGCTTCGGGCTGGGCGACGTGGGTTTCGGGGGTGGCGGGATTCTCGGACACAGTGTGTTGATTCTACGGATGGTGCGGGAGAGCCCGGGAGCAGCGCAGGCTACGGCCCTGCGTGACGGCGGCCGGCCCGCGGACCTGCCTTACGGCGACGGCGACGGCGACGGTGACTGTCCGGTTCCGCCGCGCTCACGGGCGTAGGGCTCGTGCCCCCGGGCGTACGGCTGCACCCCCGTGCTTTCGGGCTCCCCGTGCTCCCGGGCGCACGCACGGCCACTCCCGCCTCACCGCCCCACCAGCCCCAGAACTCTCCGCGCCACCTCCCGCCCGATGGGCAGCGATGCCGTGGCCGCCGGCGAGGGGGCGTTCAGCACATGGACCATCCCCGGCGACTCCGCGAAGAGGAAGTCGTCGACGAGGGTGCCGTCGGGGAGGACGGCCTGGGCGCGGACGCCTGCGGGGGAGGGGACGAGGTCCTCCTCGCGGGCGGCCGGGAGGAGGCGGCGGACCGCTTCGGTGAAGGCGCGGCGGGAGAGGGAGCGGTGGAGTTCGCCGGCGCCGTAGCGCCAGTGGCGGCGGGCTATGCGCCAGGAACCGGGGTAGCCCAGGGTGCCGGCCAGGTCGGCGGGGCTCAGCGTGCTCCAGGTGTAGCCCTCGCGGGCCAGGGCGGGGACGGCGTTCGGGCCGATGTGGACGGCGCCGTCGATGCCGCGGGTGAGATGGACACCGAGGAAGGGGAAGGCGGGGTCGGGGACGGGGTACACCAGGCCGCGGACCAGGGAGGCGCGGTCGGGGGCGAGGGTGAAGTACTCGCCGCGGAACGGGACGATCCGCATGCCGGGGGCGTCGCCGGCCAGCCGGGCGATGCGGTCGCAGTGCAGACCGGCGCAGTTGACCAGGGCGCGGGCGCGGTGGACCGTGCCGGAGGCGGTACGGACCGCCACCCGGCCGGGGCGGCGGCCGATCGTCGTCACCTCGGCGCCGTAGACGATGCGGGCGCCGGCGTCCTGTGCCAGCCGGGCGTACTGGCGGGCGACCGCGCCGAAGTCGCAGATGCCGGTCGTCCCGACATGGATGGCGGCCAGGCCGCGCACCTCGGGTTCGTACTCCGCTATCTGGGCGGGCCCCAGCTCGCGCACCGGCAGGCCGTGCTCCCGGCCGCGCTGGATCAGGCCGTGCAGCCGCGGCAGCTCGCTGCGGTCCGTGGCGACGATCAGCTTGCCGGTGACCTCGTGCGGGATGTCGTACTCGGCGCAGAACTTGACCATCTCGGCCGAGCCCTGGAGCGCGAAGCGGGCCTTGAGGGAGCCGGGCGGGTAGTAGATGCCGCTGTGGATCACACCGCTGTTGCGGCCGGTCTGATGGCGGGCGGGCCCCGGCTCCTTCTCCAGCACCACGACGCGCGTGCCCGGCGCGGCGCGCGTGATCGCATACGCCGTGGAGAGCCCGACGATGCCGGCACCGATCACCAGCACATCGCAGTCGTACGCCGCCACTGCACCTCCCCAACCGGACAACCGCGGATCCGCCCCTGGCCGGGGACCCGCGCGTCATCGCTGACGACGTACTCCATCATGACGCCCACCACTGACAATGCGGCAGGTACGAGCCGTGGCAGGCCGCTCGCCGGGCCCCGCGCCCCGCCCGGCCCCCGGCTCCCTCAGGCCGGCGCCGCCAGCAGCGGCCGCGCCCGCTCGCGCAGCTCCACCACCCGCGGCTCGTCGCCGTACGGCTCCAGGCGGTGCAGCAGATCGCGGACGTACTCCGTCGTACGGGCCGAGGAGATCCTTCCGGCCACCTCGACGGCCCGGGTGCCCGCCGCGCAGGCCGCGTCCAGATTGCCCGACTCCAGTTCGGCAACCGCGGACACCACAAGCCGCAGCCCGTGGGAGCGGACGAACTCCTCCGTGGGGCGCGAGAGCGCCTGCTCCGTGAAGCGGCGGACCTGGCGCGGCAGCCGCAGATCGCGGTAGCACTCGGCGGCGTCGGCGGCGAACCGCTCGTAGGAGTAGAAGTCCAGCCAGGAGGGGTCCGGATCGCCGCTGCGGGAGCGCTCCAGCCAGCCCTCGGAGGCCTTCAGCGCCACCTCACAGGCGCGCGCCTCGCCGGCCTTGGCCTGCGCCCGCGCTTCCACCAGGCGGAAGAAGCTCATGGTGCGCGCGGTGGCCAGACCGCGGTTGCGCTCCAGGGCCGCCTGGGCGAGGTCGACGCCCTCGTCGGCGAAGCCGCGGTAGGTCGCCTGGAGGGACATCGAGGCCAGGACATAGCCGCCCAGGGGGACGTCGGCGGCGGCGCGGGCGAGCCGCAGCGCCTGGATGTAGTAGCGCTGCGCGGCCTCCTGCTGGCCGGTGTCGAAGGCCATCCACCCTGCGAGCCGGGTGAGTTCGGAGGTCGCACCGAAGAGCGCGCGGCCGACCTCGTCGCTGTACGAGGCGAGCAGCAGCGGTGCCGCGTCCACCCGGAGGCACTCCGGCACCATCGACGAACGCCAGTCCCCGCCGCCGTACTTGGAGTCCCAGCGGCGCGCGTCCTCCGCCGCCTCGCGCAGCTTGCTGACGTCGCTGTGGCCCACATGCTGCGGGATCCCGGCGTCCCCGGCCGCCGCGGCATCCTTGTCGCGCGCCTCCGCCGCCTCCCGCGCCACCGAACTGTCGGCCGGGGATATCAGCCAGCGTGAGGCGGGCGTGGCGTACGCGCTGACGGCGAACGATCCGGCCAGGCTCTGCCAGATGCCGCCGCCGCCCGCCCGCCGTCCGGCCAGATCAAGTCGGTAGAGCTCGGTCGCGGACCGCACCGCCGCGCCCACATCGCGGGGGAATGCCAGGCCGACCTCGGGCGCCGGGTCCGCGTCGGCCAGCCCGATCTCGTGCAGCGGCACCGGCCGGCCGAGCTTGCTGCCGATCGCGGACGCGATCAGATGGGGCGCGGCGCCCTGCGGCACCATGCCCTTGGACACCCACCGGGCCACCGACGTCTTGTCGTAACGAAGCGTCAGTCCACGCTGCGCACCGAGGTCGTTGACCCGGCGCGCCAGTCCGGCATTGCTGATACCCGCGAGGGCGAGTACGGTGCCGAGCTTTTCGTTCGGCCCGCGTATATCCCTGGACATGCGCACCCCTCGACACAGCGACAGCCTCCCCGGTACCCCGGGGCATGCGTCCACCCAGAGTAGTTCGCCGGATCCCGACCGTTAAGGGCCGGTGTCCCGGATGGCGAGATTCGTGTTCAAACAGGGGTGCGGGAATTGGCATGTGCTCCGGGTACGTGTGCCCGTGCGCCCGTCCGTGCGCGCTGGCCGCACTGTGACGGGAGCGCTTCCATGGGTGCTGCGTGGGTTGGCCCGCTGCACTGGATCCAGTGGGCTGGGGGATACCGTCACCTCATTCCCCGCGGGTGACGGTCCGGTCCGGGAGGCGAAGCCCGCTTCCCGGACCGTCGCGCAGACCGGCCGCCGGTCGGTCATGGCACCGCTCGACATGACGCCCGAATGCGTCAACTCGGCGGTACCGCACGCACATTGGCCGAAAATCGATGGGTGATGATTTCGCGCCGCGGCTCACCAGGAGCCGCCCCGGGGGCCACACGGGGGGCCACCCGGGGCAGACGCGCCACCCGCCCGCGGCCTGCGGCGCCCGCACACGGGCCCCGCTCCACCCCTCCCGCACGCCCCGTCATGGCAGCATGGTCCGCGCAACACCATGGCGACAGCTTGGCGATCCGCCGTACGGGACGGCCGTTGTACGGGGCGGCTGTCGGCCCCTCGGCGGGCGGGGAATCGGGTGGAGGCGGCGATGCGCTGGTTGGTGGGGTGGAGCAGTGCCGCCACGGGGCCGGCCGCCGGGCGGGAGGGGCCGACCGTCCTGCCCGTAGGCGCCCAACTCCTGTGGGGCGACCCGGATCCGCTGTGGGCGGTCGGCGACTGGCGCCCCGACGAGGTACGCATCGTCCAGGCCGACCCCGAGACCCGGCTCGCCGTCTTCGGCGTCTGCGGTGCCACCGACGACCAGCTGCGGGTCGGGCTGTTCGCGGCGCGCGGGGGCGCACTGCGGCATCTGACCGCATGGCCCGGGAGCTACACCGCCGTCGTCCAGGTGGGGCGCCGGATCACCGTCACCGGCGACCTGGCCGGCGCCCGTCCCGTCTTCCACACCGCCTGGGCCGGCGGCACCGCCTACGCCACCGCCGCCCTCCCGCTCGCCGACCTCATAGAAGCCAGCCTCGACGTCGGCCACCTCGCCGCACTGCTGGCCTGTCCGGACGCCCCCGAGGCGCTCGGCACCGGCACACCGTACGAAGGCGTCCGCCGCATCCCGCCCGGCCATGCCCTGGTGCTGCGCGGCGGCGCCCGCGACATCACCTCCTACGAGCCGACGGCCTCGCTCGCCGTCGCCGCGCCCCAGACCGCCCCGGAACAGGCCGTGGACGGGGTCCGCGAGGCGCTGGTCGAGGCCGTACGGGCCCGTCTGGCGAGTCCCCGGCACGCCCCCGCCCCGGAGGGCCCGGACGGTCTCGACCCCGGGCCGGTGCCCGGCATGGGACCGGCCGAACGACGGGCCGCACGCGGCGCACCGGCCCCCGGCATCGGCGCCGACCTCTCCGGCGGCAGTGCCTCCGGCACCCTCGCCCTGCTCGCCGCCGGCCTCCCCGGGCAGCCCGGCACCCTCAACGGTCACGGCGCGCGGCTGCTCGCGGTCACCTTCAACGACCGGGCCACCAACGGCGGCCGTGACCACCGCGAAGCCGAACTCGAACGCGCCCGCAGCATCGCCGACGACCCCCGACTGCGCCATGTCGTCGTTGCGGCGGGCGAGGAGGCCCTCCCGTACGCCGACCTCGCATCCAATCCGCTCACCGACGAGCCCGGCCCCTCCCTCACCGCCGCCGCCCGCCACCGCCGACGGCTGCTCGCGGGCAGCGCCGACCACTTCGTCGGACACGGCGCCCGCCAGGTCCTCGACGCCCATCCGGCCCGGCTCGCCGACCTCCTCATGGACCGCCGGCGGCGCCATCTGCTGCGCCCGGTCACCGCGCTCGCCAAGGCCGACGGCCCCTCCGCGCAGTCCGTTCTCGTCCCCTTCACCGTCTACCGCGCGGCCCGCAAGCTCGCCCGTACGCCCTACGGGGAGGGCATCGCCGATACGGCACGGCGCCTGCTGGAGCGGGAGTTCGCCGACGAGCCGGCGGCCGGCGGCGCGGTCGACGCCTCGCTGGCCGCCCTCGCCTGGTGCCGCCCGGGGCCCGCCGCGCGCTGGCTCACCGGCGAGGCCCTCGCCCAGGTATCCGCGCGGCTCGCAGAGGCGGCAACCCGCTTCCCCACCGTGGTACGCCCCGGCGAACTCCGAGCCCGCGCGTCACTGGCCCGCCAGGCCGCCGACCACCGCGTCTTCGAGCAGGCCGCTGAGGTCCGCAACCAGCGGCTGCACGCCCCCTTTCTCGACAACCAGGTCGTGCTCGCCTGCCGCGCCCTGCCGGACACCTTGCGGGTGCAGCCGGGCGCGCGGGCGGCGGTGCTCCGCTCGGTGCTCTCCGGCGCGGGCGTACGGGACCTGCCGCCCGGCTGGGGCGCCACCTCGCACCCGACCCACGCGGCCGAGGTACGGGCCGGCCTGCGCAGCGCCGTCGGCGAACTGGTCGGACTCTTCGATGCGCCGCTGCTCGCCGACGCCGGGCTGGTGGAGGCGAGGGTGGTACGCAAGGCCCTGCGCGCGGCGGCCGAGGGCGAGCCGCTGCCGCTGGACGGCCTCGCCGACCTGGTCTCCACGGAACTGTGGCTGCGGCGGCTGCTGGCGCGGCGGGGTACGTGCTGGACGGGCGCGGCGGCGCGTCAGCGGGCGCTGGCGGGTGGTGTGGTGCCGCGCGCACGCCTGTGACCGGGCAGTCGCGTACGAGCCACAAGTAGGCCCGGGCAACCGCGGTTTCACGTGAAACAACGCCCTGGTCATGCCGCGGTCCGTGGTTCCACGTGAAACATCCCCGGCGCCCGCCGCGCCCCGCCGGGGAAGCGTCCCTGCGCGGACCTCAACGGCAACTGATCTGGGACCGCGCCCAGTCCGCCACCGCCACCGCATCCACGGCCGACACCGGCTCGACCACCAGCCGCAGCGTTCTACGGCCCGTCAGCGGGACATGCACCGGCACCCCCGGCTCCCCGGCACGCACCACGCCGGACCCCCACAGCCGCACCCCGTCCGCGTACACCGAGAACCGCACCGCACCCAGTCCCAGGCTCAGATCGTCGACCCCCGCGACCGCGTCGTACGCGGTGCACTGCCGGTTGAGGTCGATCAGCACCGAGGACGGCCCGTGCACGCTCACCCCGTGCGCGTACGCCGTGCCGTCGACCTGCGGTCGCTGCCGATGCCACACCAGGCCGCTCTCGAACGCCCGCACCTCCGGCGCGGTGCCGTCGCCGGTGACGTCGTACGACAGCGAGTTGAGGCGGTACGCGGTGGTCGGGGCGGGCTTCGGCGGCTTCGGAGGAGGCGGCGTCGGGGTGGGCGTGGGCTTCGTGGTCGGGGTCGGCGTGGGTGCCGGCTCCGGCGGCTTCGCCGTCCGCGTCGGCGCAGGAACGGCGGCAGGGGTCGGGGTGGGCTTCGGGGCCGGTGAGTGCCCGGCGGCCGGCGGTGCCGGCTCGGGGGTGTGCCCGGGCGGCTCGGGCGGTGTGGGCGAGGGCGTCCGCGGCGCGGAGGGCGCCGGCGGTTGCGGTTCGGCCTGAGGGGCCGGCGCCGGCTTCGGGGAACCGGTGAGCGCCAGCGCGAGTGCCGCACCCGCCGCCGCCACCATCGCGACCCCTATCCCGACCTTGAGCGGAGCCCCCATCGCCTCGCTCGCCGCGGCGCCACCCGCCGCCCCGGAAGCCGTACCGGAACCGGCCCCGCCGGCGGCCGCGGCCGCACCGGCCCCCGCCGCGGCACCCGCACCCGCGGCGCCCACCACGGCGGCCGCGGCCTTGACGGCGTACCCCGCGGCGAACCACCCGATGACCGCGACCGGCAGCAGCGCCCCGATCCGCTCGTTGACGTCCGCGACCTCCAGCGCCGCCGTACGGCACCGGGCGCATTCGTCCAGATGCTTGCGCAGCCCCCGCTCGGCCCGCATCCGCAGCCCGCCCCGGGCAAAGGCGCCGAGCCGGTCGGCGTACCGGGCGCAGTCGCCGCCGGCGGTCAGCGCCCGGCTGACGTGCGCCTGCAGATACGCCTGGCGGAGGCCCTCACGGGCGCGGTGCGCCAGGACGGCGGTGGCGTTCGCGGTCAGCCCGAGCAGCGGGGCGACCTTGCTCGGCGACTCGTCCTCGATCGCGGTGTGCCACAGCACCGTCTGATAGCGCTCCGGCAGGCTCCGGAACGCCTGCACCGCCATCGTCTGCTCGGCCACGTGCATGGCGCGCACCTCCGCGCCCAGGTCCTGGGTGTCGTCATCCATCGACGACCCGGCAGCGGACACCGCGAACACCGCGAAGTCCTCGACCAGCTGCTCCCGTCTCTGGGTCTTCGCCCAGGCGGCCGCGACGCGCCGGACGGTCGTCAGCAGATAGGCGCGCACCGCGGAATCGGGGCCCGCCCCGCCGCGCACCGCCTGCAGCGTGCGCGCGAAGACCTCGCCGGTCAGATCCTCCGCGGTGTGCCTGTCCCGGCAGCAGCTGCGCGCATAGCGCCGCACCGCCTCGGCATGCCTGCGGTACATCTCCTCGTACGCGGCGTCGTCACCGGCCCGCATGGCGGCGATCAACTGCTCGTCGGAAGGCGGAAGCCCGGCCCCCTCGCCGGCCCCCTCGCCGGTCCCCGGACCGCTGACGGGACCGCCGGCCGGCCCCGGCCCACCGGAGCGTCCGCGCTGCGCCGGCACCCCACGCCCGGCGTCCTCGCCACGGTCCGCCGGGGGAGTGGCTCCCAAGGGCCCGGTCTGCCCCGGAACCTGCGACGAGGCCGGCCCGCCCCGTGCCTCACCGCCGCGCCGTTCGTCCTGCCCGTCACCATCCATCGCCGAGGCCCCCGAACACGCCGTCACACCGGAACACCGCGCAAGCGTGCCACACCGGGCGCCGTAGCTACACGGGCCCGGCGGGCAACCACTCATCCGAGGATCGTTCTTGTACGACCGCACTGGCGTTCACCCGTACGGGGTGCTTTCCCCGGAGCGTACGGACGACACCGGAGCGGCGGCCGGGCCCGCCCGGCGTCCCCGCATGAGGGGGCCGCCCGGACGGGTCCGGCCGCCGGAACTCACCCGGCGGGGCGCGACCGCAGCCCCTCCAGCAGGATCTCCAGCAGCCGCGCGGAGGCGGCCTGCTGCTGACCGGGATCGGGCAGCGACGGCGCACCCGTGGCGATCACCAGCAGCACATCGGCGACGGTCACATCGGCCCGCAGCTCACCGGCCGTCCTGGCCCGCTCCACCAGCCGCCCGACGACCTCCAGCAGCGCCTGTGCGCCCGCCGTCTCCTCGGCACCGTCCGGCCCGCCCTCCGCGACGCCCGTGGCGGCCGGTGCCGGCTCACCGCGCTCGTCCTCCGGCGCGCCGCGCTGGGCGGCCACCCGGGGGCCGTCGGCCGGGCCGTCCGCCTCCGACGCCGCCCGCTGCTGCGGCACCCGCACCCCGGCCGGCTCGTCGGCCGGCCGCTCGGCGTCCGCGCTCACCCGCAGGATGCTCGGCGGCAGCAGCCGTCCCGCACCCGAGGCGACCGAGGTCCGCAGGAAGCGGGAGAGCGCCGACCATGCGTCGTCCTCCTGGCCCAGCGCCGTGCGCGCCTGGTCCGTCAGCCGCGCGGTCTCCTCCTCGGCTATTCGCCTGACCAGTACGTCTTTGCTCGGGAACCGGCGGTACACGGTGCCCACGCCGACCCGGGCCCGCCGCGCCACGTCCTCCATCGGCGCGCCGTACCCCAGCTCGCCGAACACCTCACGCGCGGCCCGCAGGACGTGCTCGAGATTCCGCTGTGCGTCCACCCGCAGCGGCGTGTTCCGGCCGCCGGCGCCCGTACGCTTGCCATTGGCCTTGCCGTGACCGTTGGTCCCGCCGCCGTCGGACGCCTCCGCGGTGTCCGCCGTGGCAACAGCTGTCGGCCATTGAGAGCCCTGAATATGCATAGTGATTCCCCCGGTAATGACGTCTCCCCCCGGAGACTCCCCGCCCTGACTGCCGGGGTGTACCGACGAGCGGGTGCACCCCAACGGGGTACGAACATAGTTGAGCCCGGGTCAAGAATGAAGGGGGTGTTCCGCACAGTGCGCCCCCCGATCGGCCCAACGGGCCGGATCCGCCCCGATTGCGCACCCGTCACCGTCCCGCCACCTGTGCCCTGACCTGCGCACCTTGCACCGCACCCGCGGAAGATGACCGTCCGCCCCGGCGACCGCCCCCGCTCATGCATTTCGTCGGGGCTGTGGACAAAGCCGTTCCCGGGGTGCGTCATGGACACAGTGGTGTCCGGGTCGACCTCGCGAGGAGAACCTCTGTGACGGCAGTGTCTTCCAACGAAATGGCGCGCATTCTCGTGGTCGGTGGTGGCTATGTGGGGATGTACACCGCCCTGCACCTCCAGCGGAAGCTGAAGAAGGAACTGCGGCAGGGCACCGCCGAGATCATCGTGGTCGACCCCGAGCCGTATATGACGTACCAGCCGTTCCTGCCGGAAGCCGCGGCCGGCTCCATCTCCCCGCGCCACGTCGTCGTACCGCTGCGCCGGGTGCTGCCCCACTGCCAGGTCGTCATCGGGGAGGTCACCGCCATCGACCACACCGAACGCAAGGCGGTCATCACCACCCTCGCCGCCGAGGAAACCGGCGAGGGCGCCATCCAGGTGGCATACGACGAACTGATCCTCGCGCCCGGCTCGGTCTCCCGCACCCTTCCGGTACCCGGCCTCGCCGACGTCGGCATCGGCTTCAAAACCGTCGAAGAGGCCATCGGCCTGCGCAACCACGTCCTCGAACAGCTCGACATCGCCTCCTCCACCCGTGACCCCGAAGTCCGCGATGCCGCACTGACCTTCGTCTTCGTCGGCGGCGGCTACGCCGGCGTGGAGGCGCTGGCCGAACTGGAGGACATGGCCCGCTACGCCGTCCGCTACTACCACAACATCGAGCCCGGCGACATGAAGTGGATCCTGGTGGAGGCGACCGGCCGGATCCTGCCCGAGGTCGGCGAGGAGATGGGCCGTTACGCCGTACGTGAGCTGCGCGCCCGCAATATCGACGTACGGCTGGAGACCCGCCTGGACTCCTGCGAGAAGCGCATCGCCGTCCTCAGCGACGGTGCCCGCTTCCCGACCCGGACCCTGGTGTGGACCGCCGGCGTCAAACCGCACCCCATCCTGGCCGCTACCGGACTCCCGCTGAACGGCCGCGGCCGCCTCAAGTGCACCGCCGCGCTCCAGGTGGACGGCGTCGAGCACGCCTGGTCCGCCGGGGACGCCGCCGCGGTCCCCGATCTGACGGCCGATCCGCCGGCCGGGCCCGACGAGCCCCGTGCGACGTGCGCGCCCAACGCCCAGCACGCCCTGCGGCAGGCCAAGGTCCTCGCCGAGAACGTCGCGGCGACCCTCCGCGGCGGCGAGATCGCGGACTACGCCCACTCCTACGCCGGCTCGGTCGCCTCGCTCGGCCTGCACAAAGGCGTCGCCCATGTCTACGGGCGCAAGCTCAAGGGCTACCCGGCGTGGTTCATGCACCGCGCCTACCACCTCAGCCGGATCCCCACCTTCAACCGCAAGGCGCGGGTGCTCGCCGAATGGACCCTCGCGGGTCTGTTCAAACGCGAGATCGTCTCGCTCGGCTCGCTGGAGAACCCGCGCGCCGAATTCGAACTCGCGGCGGGCACCGGCCGGCACAACGAAGCCAGCTGACGGCCCCGCCCCACCAGGGAAATTGAGGCTGCATCGGCCCCGGGGCGCAAGGACGGACCGGAGTGCGGAACTCCACGCCGAGCCCCCGACGTCTGACGGATGTCAGTCCGGTCGGCCACACTGGACGTGTGACCATGGGTGGGCTCGTATCTGCAAAGAGTGACAATCACGAGGATTCTGGACGTTTGCTGCATTCCGCGAGAGGGCGCCGAGGGTGCCCCCAGCCGACACTCCACCGGCCCCCGGCCGGGCGGAGCCGAGGGGAGTTCCCCCATGCCGACGGCCCGATCCCGCGCGACGACGCGAAGTAAGAGGTACCCCTCCGTGATCTTCACGCGCTGGAGCGCCAAGCTCCCCGGCACACAGCGGCGCACGGCCGCACGAGCCGACCGCGCCGCACCGCCCGCCGGGCCTGCCGCGCCGCCGTCGTCCGCCACCCCGGAGCCCGGCGAGGCACCGACCACCTCCGGTACGGGATCCGTCCCCGCCGCCCGCGCCGAGACCGCCTCCGCCGAGCCCTCCGCCCCCATGGCCACGCCGCCCACCGTCGACGCGCTGTCCGTCCACGACATCCTCGGCACCATCCCCGCCCTGGTGGCGGTCGTCTACGGCCCCGAGCACCGCATCGCCTACGTCAATGGCGCCTACGCCGGCGTCTTCGGCCCCCGCCCCGCCGGCCACACCGCCCGCGAAGCCCTCCCCGAGCTCGCCGAACTGGGCCTGCTGCCGCTCATGGACCAGGTGCTGCGCAGCGGCAAGCCCCGTACGGTCAAATCCCGCAAGGTCCCCGGCGGCGCCGGCCCGGACCGTACCCGCGACGGCTACTACACCTTCACCTGCACCCCGATCGAGGTCGCCGCCAGCGGCCCGGCGCCCGACCCGGAGGTCGCCTGCGTCGCCCCGCACAAGGGCGTGCTGGTCTTCGGCGCGGATGTCACCGACCAGGTCGGATGTGATGGGGCGTGGGGTGCGCGCCGCGGCCGTCATGGGCCAGCTGCGCACCGCCGTCCGCGCCTATGCGCGCCTCGACCTCCCGCCGCACGAGGTGCTCCAGCTCCTGGACGGCCTGGCAGCGGAGATCGACGCCAGTCAGATCGCGACCTGCGTCTATGCCGTCCACGACCCCAACGAAGGGCGCCTGGTCTACGCCTCGGCGGGCCATCTGCCCATCCTGGTGCGCGACGCCGACGGCGTGGTCCGCCGCGCCGCCGAGCCCACGGGACCGCCGCTGGGCACCGGAGGCTGGCTGCACACCTCCGGCTCCGTCCCCCTGGGCCCCGGCTGCAGCGCCGTCCTCTACACCGACGGCCTCGTCGAACGCCGCGACAAGGACATCGACGACGGCGTGGACGCCCTGGAAGCCGCCTTCGCAGGCGCCACCGGCTCCCCCGACATCGTCTGCGACCGCCTGCTCCGCTCGCTCGGCATCACCGCCACCCACGACGATGACGTCGCCATCCTCGTCCTCCAGCACCCCGAACGCACCGGTCACGACGCCGAGCTGTTCCACAACGCCGCCCTGGAACTCCACGGCGGCACCGAAGCGGCCCCCCGCGCCCGCGCCTTCGCCTCCGGCGTCCTGGCCTCCTGGCGCTTCTCCCCCGAACTCCACGACCTCGGCGTCCTGGCCGCCAGCGAACTGGTCGCCAACTCCCTCCAGCACGGCACACCCCCCATGCGCCTCCGCCTGCGCCGTACGGACCGCCGCCTGATCATCGAGGTCACCGACGGCGACGACCACCTGCCCCGCCGCCGCCGCGCCGAGCCCGCCGACGAGGCCGGCCGCGGCATCTCCATCGTCGCCACCATCGCCTCGTCCTGGGGCTCCCGCCGCACCCCGGGCGGCGGCAAAGCGGTGTGGTGCGAGTTCGCGCTGCCGCGGGGCTAGAAAGGACTCAGGGGCCGGACGGGGACGTACGCATTCCCCGTCCGGCCCCTGCGCCGTTTCACGCCGCCGCGGCCACCGACTCCGTCCGCGGCGCCGGAACCGCCGCCACCTGCCGGTGCGGATTGTCCTGCACCGGCCGAAGCATCCGCCCCAGCCGCAACGACAGCACGCTGATCCCCACCGAACACAGCACCAGCATCCCGATGTACACCACGGACATCCCGTGCCCCACCATCAAGGCACCCACCGCCGGCCCAACGGCCAACGCCAGCTGCTTGACCAGAGCGAACGCCGAGTTGTACTGACCTATCAGCGAGGGCGGAGCCAGATCGGCCACCAGCGGAGCCACCGTCGGCGACAGCATCGACTCACCTATGCCGAACAGCGCATACGTCGAGATCAGCAGCGTCGTCGCCACGGCCTGCGCACCATGCACCAGCCCGGACACACCGGCGGCCATCCAGGCCACGGTCCATATCCCGCCGACCACGGCCATCACCCGGCTGCGCCGCCGCCGCTCGACCAACCGCAGCACCACGAACTGCGCCGCCACGATCGCCGCCGTATTGGCCGCCAGCGCGATGCCGAGCGTGGCCGGCGCGATCCGGGTCACCTCGGTCGCGTACGCCGCCAGCCCCGACTCGAACTGCCCGTAGCAGGCGAAGAAGAGCACAAAGCCCAGCACACACAGCCACACCATCCGCCGGTCGGCGAACAGCGCCCGCCACGCCCCCTTGGGCCGCTCCTCGGTCGGCACCGCATCCTCGACCTTCGGCACCCGAGGCAGCCGTACGGAAGCGATCGCGGCACCCAGCACCAGGAACATCACGGCCTCGATGGCGAACAGCCGCACAAAACTCGCCGGATGCGCGGCGTCGACCAACAGGCCGCCGATCAGCCCGCCGACACCCAGCCCCAGGTTGTTCAGAAAGAACTGCGTGGCGAACGCCCGCGACCGCGTCACCGTCGTCGAGCACCACACGATCATCGTTGCGAGCGCCGGCTGTATCACCGCGATACCCGCACCCAGCGCGATGGCCGACGCGATGACCAGCGGCTCGGTGGCGGAGAGCCCCAGGCCCAGCGCCCCGACGGCCGCCGCGACCGTACCCGCGATGGCCACCGGCAGCGGACCCCGCCGGTCGATCACCCGGCCGGTCAACGGCAGCACGGCCAGCGCCGCCACGGCCAGCATCGCCAGCACCGCACCGGCCGTACTGGGTCCAAGGTCCCGCACCTTCGCCACGTAGACATACAGATACGGAACCGTGAAGCCGTTGCCGAACGCACTCAGCGCGTTCCCCAGCTGGATCCGGCGCAGCGCGGCGCCCATCGCGGTGGTCACACTCACCTACCTAGGTCAGGTCAAAAGACGAATAAGAAGGACGACCCCCGGGCTGAGGCGCCCCCAGCCGGACCGGACAGTCACGGCCTGAAGACTTCAACCCTAAAGTTCGAAGCTAAAGAGTACACAACGAAGGACTTCGACGCCAATGACTTTCGTGTCATACTGCGCCGCATGCCTGAGCCCTCAGATGCGGCGCCCGACGCGAACGAGCCGAGCCTCGAGGAACAGATCGCGGCCTACCAGCGCGAGTTCCAGGACCTCGACCCCCAGGTCGAGCAGGTCGTCTCCGCACTTCAGCGCCTCAACCGGCGGATGAACGTCGCTTACGGACGCCAGACCGCAACCCTCGGCCTGAGCAACGCCGAATGGGAGGTCCTCAAGGCCCTCGTGGTCTCCGGAGCCCCCTACCGGCTGGGCCCCGGCGAACTCGCCAAACGCCTCGGCCTCACGCCGGCCGCCATGACCCACCGCATCGACCGCATGGCGAGCGAAGGTCTGGTGACCAGGGAGCGCGACGAGAACAACCGCGTACGCGTCATCGTCGAACTCACCCGCGAGGGCCGCGAGAAGTGGCTCGAGACCATGCGCCTCTCCTCGGTCTTCGAGGAGGACCTCCTCCAGGACCTCTCGAGCGAAGACCGCCGCCACCTGGGCGAGGTGCTGACCCGCTTGCTGCGCCGAGTAGAGGACGCCCAACCGGACGCCGAAGGCCGCCTCAACGACCTTGGCTGACCCCCGACCGGCTCAAGTTGACACGCTCCTGCCCCATCCGTAGTGTTCTCCGAGTTGCCACACAGCCGTAACGGTTCTGCGGCAGCCATCCCGCCGCATCGCGGCACACCACTACTGCACGGCCCCTCACCGGGAGTAATTTCGGCATGCCGAAATTAGGACCGGGACTCGATTATGAGTCGCCGAGGAATTCCGCTAAAGTAGTGACCCCGACAGGGAATCGGAACTGAATTCGA
>NZ_LGKG01000134.1 GCF_001294335.1 Streptomyces chattanoogensis | reverse complement strand
TCGGCGCCGAAGAGCCACCAGCCCAGCGGACGCCGCTGCACGATCGCGGCCCGCAGCATCGCCGCCCAGGCCAGCAGGCCCAGGCTGCCCACCGTGAGGCGGGGCGTATCCCTGTCCGTAACGGGGCTTTGCGGCCTCGCGGATGTCGACGACCAGGTAGTACGCGACCGCGCCCGTCATCTGCAGCAGCAGCGCCCCCACCGCGAGGTTCGGCGCCGAAGAGCCACCAGCCCAGCGGACGCCGCTGCACGATCGCGGCCCGCAGCATCGCCGCCCAGGCCAGCAGGCCCAGGCTGCCCACCGTGAGGGCCACGAAGACCACGCGCAGCAGGACCAGCACCCCCGTCGCCGGGGGACGGTACGGCGGGGGCACCGGGGCGGGGGCGTGCATTGCTGCTCCTGGTGGATCAACGGTGGCGACCGTGGCCGCGAGGGGGCGCGGGCGTGGTGACGCGTGAGGACCCGCGGGCGTACGAGCGTATATACGGCAGCGGCGCCGCGTCCGGGGTTATGCGGAATGCGCCGGGGCAACTGCCGTCACCGCGCCCCGGCGGGCCGGTCCGGCGGGTCAGTCCGGCGCGACCGAGCCGTCCGTGAAGCCGTCGTAGAGCCCCTGGACCAGCTGCTCACCCAGCCGGGCGGCGAGCCGCAGGGCCTCCTCGAAGGCCGCCAGGTCCTGGAAGCGCTTGCCGTAGCGGCGCTGTTCGGCGAGGGGGAGGCGGGGCAGCTGGAGGCGGCGGACGTCGAGGCGGGTGGCGGTGGAGGCGTAGCTGCTGGCCTGGCGGTTGTTGGCGGTGCCGCGCAGGAAGCCGGCGAGGAACCAGGGGTCGAGGGCGGCCGGGTCGGGGCGCAGCAGGGTGAGGTTGCGGCCGAGGGCGGCGCCGGCGGTGGTGTCGTCGACGACGCGGGCGATGGCGCCGCCGCCGAGGACGGGGACGACCACATCGCCTTCCTGGACGAGGACCGGCTCTTCGGCAGGGGTGGAGGGCGCGGCTTCGGGGAGCGTGCCGGAGGGGGCGAGGGCGCCGATGACGTCGTGGTCGGTGAGCACGGCGAAGGGGACGCCGGGGAGGGCGCTGCCGGGGCCGCCGGCGCGGAGGAGCAGGGCGCCGGAGCGGGCGAGTTCGCCGACGGTGGTGAGCGGCCAGCGGGCCGGGCCCGGCTGTGGGGCGGTGTCCTGGGGTGCGGTGCGGGGGGTGAGCTGGGTGGTCCGGGCGAGGGTGTCGGTCAGCCGGTCGCGGACCCGGGCCAGTTCGGCGGGGCCGCCGGCCGCGGCGGGTGGCGGGAGATGGCGGGCGGGGGCGAGGTCGACATCGTCGCCCAGGAGGTCGATGGCGGCCAGCGACCGCCGTATGCCGGGAAGTTCCTCGACGCCGCCGTCGCGGTCGAAGGCCTGCCAGGCGTCGACGGCGGTGGCGCGGACGGCCGCCCAGTCGAGCTTTTCCCGGCCGGAGGCGCCGGACGCGCCGCCGGCGGCGGGCCCCGCCGTGTCCACGACGAGGAGTTGGGGGGCGGGCTGTGCGCTGCCGCTGGGCTTGCGCAGCACCCAGAGGTGGAGGGGGATGCCGTTGGGCGGGGCGGCGCCGGCGGGCAGGGCGATGACGGCGCGCAGGGCGCCGCGGCGCAGCAGATCGGCGCGGATCCGGCGGCCGGAGCGGCGGGAGGCGGCGGCGGGCGGCATCAGCAGGACGGCGGTGCCGCCGGGGCGCAGCCGGGCCAGCGCGTGCTGGACCCAGGCCAGTTCGGATTCCGTGCGGGCCGGGAAGCCGTACTCCCAGCGGGGGTCGTAGGCCAGTTCGTCATGGCCCCAGTTGCGTTCGTTGAACGGCGGGTGGACCAGGACGGCGTCGGCGGCCAGCTCCGGGAAGGCGTCGGCGCGCAGGGTGTCGGCGGCCCGGACGCGGACCTGGGCGCCGGGGACGCTCAGCGCGAGGCGGAGGGCGGTGAGCGCGGCGAGGTCGGGGTCGGCTTCCTGGGCGTGCAGGGCGAGGGGGGGTGCGTCCGGCTGTCCGGCGGCCCTTTCCTGGGCGGCGGTCAGCAGGCCGCCGGCGCCGCAGGCCGGGTCGAGTACGGAGCCCAACGGGCCGTCCTGTGCGGCGAGTTCGGCCATCAGGGCGGCCGGGGCGGGTGGGGTGAGGGTGTACTGGCGGGGGTTGGCATCCAGGTGGCGGCCGAGCAGGAAGGCGTAGGCCTCGGCGGCGCCGTCCAGGGCCGCGAGCTCGGCGGTGGCGCGCACCAGGGCGGCGGAGGGGGCGAGCGACTCGCGGGTCAGACCGCGGACGGGGTGGTCGTCGCCGAGCCGGGCGGCGAGGACGGAATCGAGCATCGCGGGCAGGACGCCGGTCAGATCGGCGTCGTCGGAGGCGCCGCGCAGCTGCTTCCAGGCGGCGGGCCGGTCGCGTACGAGGAGGAGGACGGCGCCGGCCTGGCGGAGCGCGCCCGCGGCGCCGGCCGGGTGGCCGACGAGCTGCTGCCAGACCCTTTCGCGCAGCGGTACCTCGGCGAGTTTGCCCTGGTCGCGGAGCCATTGCTCGATGTCGCGGAGGGCGAAGGCGGGGCTGGTCTCGGTGCCGCCGACGGGCTTGGGGAAGTCGGCGTGGCGGCGGCGCCAGTTGCTGACGGCGGCCCGGCCGACGCCGGCGAGCCGGGCGATACCGGCGGCGGTCACCTCGGTGGGGCGGTCCGCCGGGCGGCCGGCGGGGGAAAGGCCGGCGGCCGCGCCGCCGTCCGCCACGCCGTTACCTGCGGCGCCGTCGTCCGTCGCGTTGTCCGTTGGTGCGATGTCCGGCACCTGGCTGGCTCCCGTCCCGATGCGTGACCACTGTGTCAGCAGCATACCCATCACCGTTTGACCCATCCCTTCACATCGTGAATCTCTGCTCGTCGTGAACTCGTGTTGACTCGATTCACAGTCTCTGCTGTTATTGACCCATCGCTTCAGCGCAACTCGATTCAGCGCCCGGAAGGGGCCCCTCCCGCATGTCTCACCAAATGCAGTACCAGCCAGCCCCGATGGGCGCACCGGCCCCGCAGCAGGCCCGCAACGGCCTCGGTGTCGCCGCCCTGGTCCTGGGCATCATCGGTGCGCTCAGCGGCATCCCGATGTTCCTGTTCTGGCTCGCCGGGCCGCTCGGCCTCCTGGCCCTGATCTTCGGCATCGTGGGCATGGGCCGCGCCAAGAAGGGTCAGGCCACCAACAAGGGCGTGGCGGTGACCGGCACGATCCTGGGTGTCCTCGCGCTCATCCTGGCGGTCGTCGGCGTCATCGTCTCCGTGCTGGTGGTCAAGGGAGCGGTCGACGAGGCCAAGGAGCAGATCGACAAGGAGACGGGCAGCAGCAACGCCATCAAGGACCTCGGCCCGGGAGCCACCGCGAAGTACAACAACGGCCTCCAGGTCACCGTCTCGAAGCCGGGCCCGTACGCCGTCAACCCGAGCACCGTCATCACGCACACGGACGGCGACAAGGCGTACAAGGTCACCGTCACGATCAAGAACACCGGCAAGAAGGTCGTCAAGGACCCCACCATGCTGATCAAGGCGGAGGCCGACGGCAAGAAGACCGAGGAGTTCTCCAACGACAAGGTCGGCCCCAGCTCGCACGACTGGGAGGCGCAGCTCGACCCGGGCGAGTCCGACACCGCGGAGATCGTGTTCGACGCCCCGCCCTCCGCCAAGGAGCTCGACATCGAGATCACGCCGGACCTCCTGCTCGACCCGGCGAACTGGAAGCTGAAGCTCTGATCCGCACCTGCACGCACCAAGCCGTCGGCCCGGAACCGCACCTCGCGGTCCCGGGCCGACGGCCGTATCCGGGTGCGAACCCGACTAGTTGGCGTGGAACCGGGCCGGCGCCTCCGTCGGGTTCCCGCCGCCCGGCAGCCGCTCCTGCGGGCAGGAATCCAGCACCCGCACCATCGCGGCCTTCTCCGCCCGGGTCACCCACAGCCCGTACTTCCGCTTCACCGCCACCTGGTGGGCGACATACGTGCAGCGGTACGGCCGGTACGCGGGCAGCCAGGTCGCCGCGTCCCCGTCGCTCTTGCGCCGGTTCGCCGAGGCGTCGACCGCGATCAGGTTCAGCGGGTCGTTGGCCAGCGCGATCCGCTTACGGGCCGGCCACCGCGCCGCCCCCTTCTGCCAGGCGTCCGACAGCGCGACGACATGATCGATGTCCACCCGACTGCGGCCGCGGGTGTAGCGGATCGCCTCTCCCGTGTAGGGGTCCTTGGCCAGCGTGCCCGAGAGCACGACACAGCGCCCGTCCCGGAAGGCGACGCCCCGCAGATCCCGCCGGAGGATGTCGTCCCGGGTGCCGCAGCCGTTGCCGTCGGTGTCCGCCCAGGCGGAGCCGAAGCGGGCGCGGGCGTAACCGGCCCTGGGGGCCCGGCCCTTGACGTCCAGTGCGGCCACCGCCTGCAGCGCGCTGCCCCGCGCGGCCGGGCCCGCCGTGGTGTCCCCGCCCCGGCCGGGGCGGGTTTGGTCCGGGGTGCACCCGGTGAGGGTCAGCACAGCGGCCAGTGCGGTGGCGGCGGCCGCGGTCAGGGGGAGCCGGGCGCGGAGGGCGGTGGGTATCACGGCGGTCCAATCCGGGAGCGGGGGCAGGGGCGGGGGCGGGCGCCCGGTCCGGTCCGGTTCGCCGCTTCGAGTATCTTTTCGGAAATCGAGAGTGAGGACCCCCATGGACACGGCCGCAGCAACGGCCACGGGCGACAGCGGGCCCCCGCCCCAGGCCGCCGCCCCCGGCCCCGCGACCGCGACCACCGGCGCTCCGCGCACCGCCCCCGGCCGCCTGCGCCGCGCCGCGCACCGGCTGCGCGACGCGAGCGCCCCGCTGCGCACGCCGCGCCTCGACCCGTACTGGACCGCCGCGTTCTTCTTCGTCGCCTTCGCCGCGCTGTCCGTCTGCCGCCTCCGGACGATGTCCACCTCCTCCTGGGACCTGGGCATCTTCGAGCAGGCGATACGGGGCTACGCACACCTCCAGGCGCCGATCGTCGACCTCAAGGGCCCCGGCACCAACGTCCTCGGCGACCACTTCAGCCCCGTCCTGATCGTGCTCGCCCCGCTCTACCGGCTCTTCCCCTCGCCGCTGACCCTGCTCCTCGCGCAGGCCGCGCTGTTCGCGCTGTCCGTCCTGCCGGTCACCCGCGCCGCCGCCCGGCACCTGGGACGCCTCCCTGGCCTGGCCGTCGGCATCGCGTACGGCACGTCCTGGGGCATCCAGAAAGCCGTCGACTTCGACTTCCACGAAATAGCCTTCGCACTGCCGCTGATCGGCTTCGCGCTCGAGGCGGTGCTGCGCGAGCGCTGGACCGCGGCGGTGTGCTGGGCCGTGCCGCTGGTGCTGGTCAAGGAGGACCTGGGCGTCACCGCGGCCGCGATCGGCGCGCTGGTGCTGATCCGCACCCGCCGGGCCGCGCCGCTGCCCATCGCCCTGGTCGTCTTCGGGCTCACCGCCACCGCGCTCACCCTCGGCGTCCTCATCCCCGCCTTCAACGGCTCCGGCTCGTACGACTACTGGAGCAAACTCGGCGCCGACGGCGGAGCGGCGCCCGCCATCCCCTTCGACACCGCCGTCCGCACCACGCTGTGGGTCCTGCTCCCCACCACCGGCCTGCTCGCCCTGCGCTCCCCTTTCCTCCTGGTCGCGCTGCCGACTCTCGGCTGGCGGTTCCTCTCCCACGAACCGCACTACTGGGGCATCGACTGGCACTACAACGCCGTCCTGATGCCGGTGGCCCTCCTCGCCCTGGTCGACGCCCTGCCGCGCGCCCGGGTCTCCGCCCGCCCCTGGGTGCGCTCATACGCCCACCATCTGCCGGCCGCCGTACTGGCCGCCGCGCTCGCCCTGACCGCCACGCTGCCGCTGTCGCGGCTCACCGAGGCCGCCACCTACCGCGTCACGCCGGATGTCACCGCCGCCGACCGGCTGCTGGCGCGGATACCCGACGGCGCGACCGTGGAGGCCGACATCCGCCCGCTGTCCCGCCTCACCGGCCGCACCCGGGTCTTCTGGATCGGCGACACCCGCGGCATCTCCCCCGACTACATAGCCGTCCAGCACCCCACCGACCGCACCACGCGCCAGGCCCTCGCCGACGCGTCCGCCCGGCACCCCGAATCCACCTACACCGTCCTGGGCGACGCCGGGGGGCTGCTCGTGTTCCAGCGGGCGTCGGCGCGCTGACCGCGGACGTACGCAGCGCGGCGCCGCCCGCGCGGGACGGCCGCCGTCTGCCGCGTCACGACCCCGGAACCGTCACGACCCCAGAACCGTCGTGAGGAACTCCCCCACCCACGCCAGCAGCTCCCGCCCCACCAGCGGCTTGCCGCCGATCCTGCCCGTGGTCGGGCGGGGCACCAGCACCTGCTTGGTGGCCGGCTTGAGGACCGTCCGCGGATAGAGCCGCTTCAGGCGCAGCTCCTGCGATTCCCTCAGTTCCACCGGTCCGAAGCGGACGTTGGAGCCCTGGAGGGTGATGTCCGCGACGCCGCAGGCGCGGGCGAGCATGCGCAGACCGGCGACCAGGAGGAGGTTCTCGACCGGCTCCGGCAGCTTGCCGTAGCGGTCGGTCAGCTCCTCGCGGACCGCGGCGATGTCCTCCTCCGTGGCGGCGGAGGCGATGGCGCGGTAGGCCGCCAGGCGCAGCCGCTCGCCGGGCGCGTAGTCGTGCGGGACATGGGCGTCCACCGGGAGCTCGATCTTGACCTCCAGCGGAGGCTCCTCCTCCACGCCCCCCTCGAGTGAAGCGCGGTAGTCGGCGACCGCCTCGCCCACCATCCGTACGTAGAGGTCGAAGCCGACGCCGGCGATATGGCCGGACTGTTCGCCGCCCAGGAGGTTTCCGGCGCCGCGGATCTCGAGGTCCTTCATGGCGACGTACATACCGGCGCCCATCTCGGTGTGCTGGGCGATGGTGGCCAGCCGCTCGTGGGCGGTCTCGGTGAGCGGCTTCTCCGGCGGGTAGAGGAAGTAGGCGTAGCCCCGGTCGCGGCCCCGGCCGACGCGGCCGCGCAGCTGGTGGAGCTGGGAGAGACCGAAGTTGTCGCCGCGCTCGACGATCAGGGTGTTGGCGTTGGAGATGTCGATGCCCGATTCGACGATCGTGGTCGAGACGAGGACGTCGAATTTCTTCTCCCAGAAATCGACGACGACCTGCTCGAGCTGGGACTCGCCCATCTGCCCGTGGGCGGTCTGGATACGGGCCTCGGGGACGATCTCGCGGAGGCGGGCGGCGGCCCGGTCGATGGACTCGACGCGGTTGTGGATGTAGAAGACCTGGCCCTCGCGCAGGAGTTCACGGCGGATGGCGGCGCCGATCTGCTTCTGCTCGTAGGGGCCGACGAACGTCAGGACCGGGTGGCGCTCCTCGGGGGGCGTGGTGATCGTGGACATCTCGCGGATGCCCGTGACCGCCATCTCCAGGGTGCGGGGGATGGGGGTGGCCGACATCGTCAGCACGTCCACGTTGGCGCGGAGCTTCTTGAGCTGCTCCTTGTGCTCGACGCCGAAGCGCTGCTCCTCGTCGACGATGACCAGGCCCAGGTCCTTGAACTTGGTCTCGGCGGAGAACAGGCGGTGGGTGCCGATGACGAGGTCGACCGAGCCCTCCCGCAGGCCCTCCAGCGTCGCCTTGGCCTCGGTGTCGGTCTGGAAACGGGAGAGCGCCTTGACGTTGACCGGGAACTGGCCGTAGCGCTCGGTGAAGGTGCCGTAGTGCTGCTGGACGAGGAGGGTCGTCGGCACGAGGACGGCCACCTGCTTGCCGTCCTGGACGGCCTTGAAGGCGGCGCGGACCGCGATCTCGGTCTTGCCGTAACCGACGTCACCGCAGATCAGACGGTCCATCGGGACCGACTTCTCCATGTCCTCCTTGACCTCGGCAATGGTGGTGAGCTGGTCGGGCGTCTCCGCGTACGGGAAGGCGTCCTCCAGCTCGCGCTGCCAGGGGGTGTCCGGGCCGAAGGTGTGGCCGGGGGCCGCCATCCGCGCCGAGTACAGCTTGATCAGGTCCGCCGCGATCTCCTTGACGGCCTTCTTGGCGCGCGCCTTGGTCTTGGTCCAGTCGGCGCCGCCCAGGCGGTGCAGCGTCGGGGCCTCGCCGCCCACGTACTTGGTGACCTGTTCCAGCTGCTCGGTCGGGATGTAGAGGCGGTCGCCGGGCTGGCCGCGCTTGGCGGGGGCGTACTCGACCAGGAGGTATTCGCGGGTGGCGCCCTGGACCGTGCGCTGCACCATCTCGATGTAGCGGCCGACGCCGTGCTGCTCGTGGACGATGAAGTCGCCGGCCTGGAGGGTGAGCGGGTCGATGGTCTTGCGGCGGCGGGCCGGCATCCGGGCCGCGTCCTTGCCGGCCGCCTTCTGGCCGGAGAGGTCGGTCTCGGTCAGGACGGCGATCTTGAGCTGCGGGTCGATGAAGCCGTTGTCGATCGAACCGCAGGCGACATGGACGAGGGACGGGGAGATCTCCGGCAGGTCCGCGTCCAGCCGGGCGGCGATGCCCTCGCCGCCGAGCACCTCGACCGTACGGGCCGCGGGGCCGTGGCCCTCGGTGACGAAGACCGTGCGCCAGCCGTCGGCGAGCCACTGCTTGGTGTCGGAGAGCGCGCGCTGGGTGTCGCCGCGGTAGCTCTCCGGGGCGTGCATGCCGAGCTTGAGGGTGTCGTCGTCGGCGCCCGCTTCGTCGTCGGCACTGCGCCCGATGTCCCCAGAGGTGAACTGCGACACCGACCACCACATCATGCCCAGCTCACGGGCCCGGTCGCGGACGTCCGCGATGCCCCAGAGGGAGGCCGCGCCGACGTCGATCGGCGCCTCTCCCCCGCCCGCACTCGCCGCCCAGGACGCCTGCAGGAACTCCTGGCTGGTGGCCACCAGGTCGGCGGCCCGCGTCCGTACCCGCTCCGGGTCGCAGACCACGGCCATGCTGCCCTTGGGCAGGACGTCCAGCAGCAGTTCCATGTCGTCGACGAGGACGGGGGCCAGGGACTCCATGCCCTCGACGGCGATCCCCTCGGCGATCTTGCCGAGGAGTTCGCCCAGCTCCGGGTGCTGTTCGGCGAGCGCCGCGGCCCGCTGCCGCACCTTGTCGGTCAGCAGCAGCTCGCGGCACGGCGGCGCCCACAGACCGTGCTCGGCGACTTCCAGGGACCGCTGGTCGGCGACCTTGAAGTAGCGGATCTCCTCGACGTCGTCGCCCCAGAACTCGACCCGGAGCGGATGCTCCTCGGTGGGCGGGAAGACGTCCAGGATGCCGCCGCGGACCGCGAACTCGCCGCGCTTCTCGACCAGCTCGACGCGTGCGTAGGCGGCCGCCGCCAGCCCGTCCACGACCTCCTCGAGGTCGGCGCTCTGCCCCGTGCGCAGACTCACCGGCTCCAGCTCGCCCAGGCCCTTGACCTGCGGCTGGAGCACGGAACGGATCGGGGCGACGACGACGGAGACGGGCCCGGCGGTCGGGTCGTCCCGGCGCGGGTGGGCGAGCCGGCGCAGCACCGCGAGGCGGCGGCCGACGGTGTCCGAGCGCGGTGAGAGCCGCTCGTGCGGCAGCGTCTCCCACGAGGGGAACTCGACGACGGAGTTGTCCTCGCCGGCGGGCATCAGGCTGCGCAGCGCGGCGGCGAGGTCCTCGGCCTCGCGTCCGGTGGCGGTCACCGCGAGCACCGGGCGACCGGACTCGCGGGCCAGCGCCGCCACCGCGAAGGGCCGGGCGGCCGGCGGGCCGACCAGGTCCACATGCGGCCGGTGGCCGTCGGCCGCGGCCTTGACCGCTTCGGCGAGCGCCGGGTCCCGTACGACGGCGTCGAGCAGACCAGTCAGGCTCATGAAAAGGCTTCCGTCCCAGGGAGGCGAACAACGCGACCGCCCGACACGTGCTACGTGCCGGGGCTGCCCACCATACGCCCGCCCGTCGCCCGGCCACCGCCCCTCATCGAGCTTCGCGCCCCTCGCTACCGACAACCGGCCGCCCGAGCCGACGGCCCGTCCACCCAGCGAGAAGCCCCGTTCCGTCCCGCGGCCCCACATGGAAGGGTGTCCCCTACATGCAATCGCATGCAGGGGACGGCGGAGAGGCGGAGGGGCCCGGTGAGCGGCACCACGAAAGGCAGCGAGAGCGCAAGCGACACGGACATAGCGGCGGGCGGCGCACCGGGCTCCGGGCGCGGCCCCGTCGCCGCCGCCCTGATGCTCTCCATGGCGCTGGCCGCCCTCGACTCCACGATCATCGCCACCGCCATCCCGCAGATCGTCGGCGACCTCGGCGGCTTCGCCGTCTTCTCCTGGCTCTTCTCCGGCTATCTGCTCGCCGTCACCGTCACCCTGCCCGTCTACGGCAAGCTCTCCGACACCTTCGGCCGCAAGCCCATCCTGATCGCCGGCATCGTGCTCTTCCTCGTCGGCTCGCTGGCCTGCGCGGGGGCCTGGAACATGGCCTCCCTGATCGCCTTCCGGGTCCTGCAGGGCCTGGGCGGCGGCGCCCTCCAGGGCACCGTCCAGACCGTCGCCGCCGACCTCTACCCGATGAAGGAACGCCCCAAGATCCAGGCCAAACTGTCCTCGGTGTGGGCCACCTCCGCGGTCGCCGGGCCCGCACTGGGCGGCCTGCTCGCCACGTACGCCGGCTGGCGGTGGATCTTCCTGGTCAATGTGCCGGTGGGCGCCGTCGCCCTGTGGCTGATCGGCCGGTACTTCTTCGAGAACAAGGGCGGCACGGAACGGCCCGCACCCGCGCACCGCCCCCGCGTCGACTGGCCCGGCGCGCTCGCCATCTTCGCCACCGGCGGCCTGCTGCTGACCGCACTGGTCCAGGGCGGCGTCGCCTGGCCCTGGCTCTCCACCCCTTCGCTGCTGCTCTTCGGGGGTACGGCGGTGTGCGCGGCGGCCACCGTGCTGATCGAGCGCCGCGCCGCCGAACCGATCATCCCCGGCTGGGTCTGGCGCCGCCGCACCATCTCCGCCGTCAACCTCGCCCTCGGCGCGCTGGGCCTGCTGATGGTCGCCCCCACCGTCTTCCTGCCCACCTACGCCCAGACGGTGCTCGGCCTGGGCCCGACGGCCGCCGGCTTCGTGCTCTCCGTGATGACGCTGAGCTGGCCGGTCTCGGCGGCTCTGAGCAGCCACGTCTACAACCGCATCGGCATCCGCAACTGCGCGCTGACCGGCATGGCCGCGGCGGCGCTGTGCCTGCTCGCCTTCCCCCTGCTGCCCTATCCGGGCGCCGCCTGGCAGCCGGCCCTGATCATGCTGGCGCTCGGCGCCTCCCTCGGCCTGTTCCAGCTGCCGCTGATCATCGGCGTCCAGTCCTCCGTCGGCTACGCCGAACGCGGCACCGCCACCGCCTCCATCCTCTTCTGCCGCCAGGTCGGCCAGTCCCTGGGCGCGGCCCTCTTCGGCGCCATCGCCAACAGCACCCTCAACGACCGTCTCGCCCACGCCCCGGCAGACATCCGGACCGGCCTGCCGGGCGACCTCGACGCCGTCTCGCACGCCCTGGAGAAGGCCGGCGCGCTCACCGCCCGCGCCGCCGACTATCTGCGGCGCGCCGTCGACACCACCGTCGACCACGTCTACCTCGGTGCCGCCGCGGCCGCCGCCCTCGCCGTGCTCGCGCTGCTCCTGCTGGCGCCCCGGCGCTTCCCGGTGCATGCGGATGCCCGTACACAGCGGGAGACGGACGACGCCGGGGCCGCCGCGAAGTAGGCGGACGCGGGCGGCGGCGCGCCGGGTCAGCCCTCCACCCGGCTGTCCGCCGGTTCGTCCAACGGGCCGTCCAGCCGGGGGAGCTCGGTCTCCAGGGTGTCCTCGTTGTCGGGGTCGCAGCCGTCGGGATCGCGGGTGCCGGTGTCGGCGGCAGCGCTTTCGGCACCGCCGTCACCGGAGTCGCCCGCACCGGTGCCGCCGCCCTCACCGTCGGCCGCCGCCCCCGGTTCCGGCCGCGTCTCCGGTTCCGTCTCCGGCTCCGCCTCCGTCCCGTCCTCCAGGCCCTCCGGATCCTTCCCCGTCAGCGCCGCCAGACTGTTGCGGACATGCGCCATATGGGCCCGGACCTCCGCGCGCTCCTCCTCGTGTTCGCGCAGCACCCGCGCCGTAGTGCGCTCGATGCGCTCCGCCTCCACCCTGGCCTGGGCGACGATCGCCACGGCACGGTCGTCCGCGTCCTCCTCGCAGTGCCGGGCGGCCTCCTCGACCTCCGCGACGAGGCGCCGCCGCTCGGCGAGCAGGGCGTCGGCGCGCTCGTCCAGCTCGGCGACCAGCCGGTCCGTCTCGGCCTCGAGGACCGCCAGCTCCCGCCCGGCCGCGTCCCACTCCTCGGCCTGCCGCCGCTCCTGTTCGTGCCACATCTGGTCGGTGCGGTGCCGCATGTCGGCGAGCACCGCGGCCGCCTCACCGCGCCACTGCTCGGCGTCCTCGTCCGCCTCCTCCGCCAGCCCGGCGGCCTCCGCCCGCGCCGCCTCCTCGGTGCGCCGCCCGCTCTCCTCCGCCTCGGCCCGCAGCTCCCGCGACGCCGACTCCGCCGCATCGCGGACCCGGTCGGCGTACTCCATCGCCTCGTCGCGGATCCGCTCGGCCGCCACCTGCGCCTCGGCCCGCAGCCGCTCCGCCTCCGACGTCGCGGTCCGCAGCATCAGCAGGGCGTTCTCGCCCAGGGACTCGAAGGTCTGCGGCGGCAGCTTCGCCACATACTCCTGAAGTTCCGCCAGCTCCGCGTCCATCTCGTTGCAGAGCACGGTCAGCCGCGCCGCCCGCTCCCAGCACGAGTCACGGTCTATTGAGAGCCCCTCCACGCGCCGGTCGACGTCCTCCGGCCGGTAGCCGCGTCCTCGTACGGTCTCGAACCCGTGAGGCGAAACCGAAACACTCATCCCTCAAAGCCCCTTTTCTGGATCGGCTCGAAGCCGCCCTATCGCGACACTTCACCCCTCTCCCACACAAGGATGCGTCAATCGGTGCCAGAAGTCGGAATAACGGCATCGACGCGCAAAGCGCCGAACAGCCGCCGTGCCCCATTTGCGTCCCACAGCAGCACCTCACCGGCGCCCGCCGTCGCCACACCGGGACTGGCCACCGGGACGGTGGCCGCCGCGCCGCCGCCCCCGCCGACCTCCTTCATCGCCCGGGCCATGGCCAGCAGTTCGGGCGTTCCCGACCCGTTGTCGACGGCGACCGCGGCCAGCCCGGCGTCGGCCACCGGCAGCAGCCGGAACGGATCGAAGAGCACGCCGGGCCCCAGCATCTTGTCCGCGACGGCACCGATCAGCTGCCGCTGCCGCTTCACCCGTCCGAGGTCACCTTGCGGGTCGGCATAGCGGGCCCGTACGAACGCCAGCGCCCGCCGCCCGTCCGTCCGATGACAGCCCGCCGCGAAATCCGCCCCGGAACGGGCGTCCCGCAGCGGCCGGTCCAGACACAGCCGCACCCCGCCCAGCGCGTCCACGACCCGCACCAGCCCCAGGAAGTTCACCTCGGCATAGCGGTCGATCCGCAGACCCGTCGCCCCCTCGACCGTACGGGTCAGCAGCCGCGGCCCGCCGGCCCCGTACGCCGCATTGATCTTCGTCCGGCCGTGCCCCGGCACCGGGACGTAACTGTCGCGGGGCAGACTGACCAGATACGGGCCGTGCCGGCCGGAGTGCAGCACCATGATCGTGTCGGTGTTACGGACCGTGTTGTTACCCACGTGCAGGTCATTGCGCTGTTCGGGCGTCAGCGCACCCCGGCTGTCGGACCCGACCAGCAGCCAGTTCGTCCCCTTGCCCGCGGGCGGCCGCCCCACGTAGTCGTCCAGCGCCCCCACATGCCGGACGCGCTCCGCGGCCCATCCGTAGAGGCCGACGGCGGCTGTCCCCACCAGCACCAACAGGGCCACCAGCGCCGCCGGCACCCGGCGGCGCCATGGCCGGCGGGGTCGGCGGGGCCGGCGGGGCAGCCGACGGGGCAGCCGCCCGCGGGCCCGGTAGAGGCTTGCCGAGGGCGGCGATGGCGGTGGCTGACCTATGTAAGCCATGTACGCATGGTCGGGGCGGTCGGCGTGCCTCGCCATTCCGCTGCGCTTTGCCTGGGCCGTACGTTGTCGGCTGTCCCGCCGTGGGAGTGTTTCGCCGTTGCGCCTGTGGCGGGCGGGGGTTGGTTGTCGGCCGCGGTGCCCCTCCTGCGCAGCGGCAACCAGCCCGCCGCAGGCGCAACCGTGGGAAAGCCCGACACGTCGGCCCAGGCACAGCGCAGCGGACGGGCCCGCCGCAGGCGCAACGGTGAGAAGACACCGCGGCGCCGCAGACAAAAAAGTACGGCCCAGGCAAAGCGCAGCGGACCCGTGGGGAGAAACTACAGAAGGCCATCCCACATCTGTTCCAGCAGTACCGACCACCACGTCTCCGGTGAACCCAGTGCCGGCGGGTCCAGCGCGACCAGCTGGGCCTGGAAGTCGACGGTCCAGCGGCCCGCCTGCTCCGGGGTCAGTCCGAACCGCAGCCGCCACATCCGCCCCAGCATCGCCAGACAGCGGACGAACTCCGGCAGCCCGCTGTTGACGAACTGCGGGGTGGCGGGCTGGCCGCCCGGACCGGCCTCCACCGGGACGGCCACGATGTTCGCGGTCCCGTACTGGACACACAGCTGACGGCCGAAGTCGTTGCCCATGACGAGATACGACCCGGCGTCCGCCGCCGGCTGCACCCTCCGCTCCGTAGCCAGCTCCGCCAGCGTCGGCACCGGGCGGCCCGGCTGCGCCTGCGCCCAGAAGAACGGCCCGAAGTCGACCGGCAGCCCGGCCCACACCAGCGTCTGCGCCACCACCTCGGGCACACCCTGCCGGGAGACCGCCCGTTGGTCGAAGCGGAAGATGCCCTGCGGCCCGAAGGCCTGCTCCAGCTCCTGCCCGATCGCCTGCGGCGGCACCGGGGGGATCGGCTGCACCTGCGACGGGTGCGGCAACGGCACCCGCACCGGCGCCGGCCGCGCCGGACCGTCCGCCACCTGGTGCAACTCGCCCTGATGCTCCACCAGATGCCGTACGCCCTGCTGCCGCGAGGCATGGTCCTTGCCGTACGCGGCGGTGTGGCTGATCCGCACCTGGGGCCAGTTGTCGCGGATCATCCGGGCGCAGTAGCCGCCCGGCAGATCGCAGCACTCCAGCTCGGTGTGCAACTCCAGCACCTGCTGCGGCGGGACGTTCATCCCGCGCAGCTCGTGCAGCAGCTGCCACTCCGGGTGCGGGGTACCGGGCGCGGAGCGGCGCACGATCTTCTGCTCCGAGCCGTCGGGTGCGCGGTAGCTGAGGACGGCCATGTAGCCGGGGCCGACGGTCGGCTGGCCGGTCGGGGCCTGGGGGTAGCCGTACGCACCCGGGCCGCCGGGACCACCGGGTCCGGGCGCGCCGGGCGGGCCCGTCGGGACACCAGGCGGCGGGGCGACGGGGCCGGGGCCGGCGTGCGGAGGCATACCGGGACCGGGCGCCGGCGGCGCGGCCGGGGGCATGCCGGGGCCGGGCACCGGGCCGCCCATGCTCGCCTGCAGGGCCGCACCGTCGGCGAGCATCGTCGCCGCGGCATGCACCCCACCGCCGCCGGTACCACCGGCGACGGGCGGGGCCGGCGGAGGCGGCGGACCCGCCTGGCCGCCCTGACTGCCCTGGCTGCCCGCGCCGCGGCCGCCCGCACCGGGCGGGCCGGGCGGGCCCGGCGGCTTGGGCGCACCGGGCGGACCGGGCGGCGAGGGCGGCGGCGGTACGGCGCCGACACCGGCCGCGCCGCCCATGCTCGCCTGCAGGGCCGCACCGTCGGCGAGCATCGTCGCCGCGGCATGCACCCCACCGCGGCCGGCGCCACCGGCGACGGGCGGCGCGGGCGGAGGCGGTGCCCCCGGCCCCTGCGTCCCCTCGCCGGACGCGTTGGCGTCACCCTGCGGCCCGTCCACCGCGCTCAGGTCCAGATCCGCCGCATCCAGCTGGGACACCAGCTGCGTCGGTACATAACCTCCCGCGGGCGCACCGGGCGGCCGTACCTCGGCCTTGCCCGTCGCGGCGTCGGCGACCTCCGCGGGGGCCGGACGGCGGCCCGCGCCGGGCACGCCGGGCGGCGGGGGCGGGCCCCCGGCATTCCCGGTGCCGCGTGGGTTGCCTGCGTTGCCTGCGTTTCCGGGCAGCGAGGAGCCGTCGGCGAGCATCGTCGCCGCGGCGTGCACACCGCCACCCGCGGGCGGCGCGGGCGGAGGCGGCGGCGTCCCCGGGCCGGGGGCACCCGGCACGGCGGCGCCCGGCGGCGGCGGGACCTCGCCCACCGGCGGGCCGGACGGCGGCGGCAGGTCCGACAGCCCAGGCGCCGCGGGCGGCATCGGCGGCGGCGCGGGCGGCCCGCCGGGACGGCCGTCCGCAGGACCGTTCTGCGGCATCTCCACCGCAGGCGCGACCTGCGTCCGCGGCAACTGGCTGCCGCCCTGCAGCAGTTCGGTCTTCGCCTCCGGCCGCGCGCGCGGCGTCGACGGCGGGGTGTCGGACGACTCGTCGATCTCGGCGATCCCGTCGATGTCGGCCAGCGGCGCCGTGAACACCGTCTCGGGCAGCCCCACCGACCGGTCCTCGGCGCCCTCGGTGCTCGTCGTGTCCGCACCGGCCCAGGGGGTCGAGGGTGCGGCAGCCGGGGACGACGGAGCCAGAGCAGGTGTCGGAGCAGCGGGTGGCGGGGCGGCTGCCGGTGACGGCGCCGCGGGCGGCGGAGCGGCAGCCGGTGACGGAGCCGGCGCCCCGGCCCCGCCACCGCGCCGCCGGTCCGGAATCCCTATCGCGTCCGCCGCCTCCTGCAGCCACTCCGGCGGCGTCAGCAAGAACGACGTCGCCTCCAGATCCACCCGCTGCGGCGGCGGCTCGGCGGCGCCGTACCCGCCGTCCACCGGCGTGCCGTACTCCTCCTCGTACCGCCGGATCACCTCACCCACCGGCAGCCCCGGCCACAGCGTCGTCTCCCCGCTGTCCCGCGCGATCACCAGCCGGGCCCGGCCGCCGTCCGTCGCCGGACCACCGTCCCGGTCCTCGGCCCAGGCCACAAAGCCCAGATCGAACTCCCGCACCCGCACCTCGCGGTGCTGCGGCGTCGGTACATCGCCGTTGACCCAGTGCTCGGCACGCTCCTGCGCCTGCGCGAACGTCACCATCGCGCGCTCACCCCTCCACCGCGACGGCCTGCGCGAAGCCGCCGTCCACCATCAGGTTCGCCACGGTCTCCAGCTCCGGCGGATTGCCCGCCAGCCGCTGCAGGAACTCATCGAAATCCGCCCCGCACGGCAACAGCAGCCCCTCGACCCGCTCCTGCACCGTCAGACCGTCCCGGTCCCGGGCATCGTCGTACGGACAGAACCACACCGAACCCAGCGCCGCACCGCGCACCTTCACCGCGACCACACCGCCCTGCACGAACGCCACACCCAGATAGTCCTTGGTGAAGTGGTCCCGCAGACACTTGTTCACATAGACGAGATCATTGACGGCCGCGTCATCGCGCACCGTGAAGAACGGCTGGTCGACCAGCAGCCCCAGCTCCGCATCGAGCGCCGCACCCACCGGCGCACACCCGCCCGCCGCCTTCAGGAACGTCCGGTACGCACCCGGCAGCCGGTAGCCCAGCGCCTCCTCCGCCTGCGCCACCTGCTCCTCACCCACCGCCAGATCACGCCGCGGCACCCCGAAATGCGCCGGCCGCGTCTCCTGCAACGGCCGCGTCCCGCGCTTGCCGTGCTCCACCGCAGCCGTCGCCAGCCCGCCGTGATGCCGCAGCAGCGCCTTCACCTCGACGGGAATCAGCTCCATCCGCCGCGTACCGGGCACGTGATGCCAGGTCCAGCCGTGCGGCGTCGCCACCACCGGAACGTCTATCCACAGCTCGTGCCCCTGCGCATGCAGCGCCGCGTTCGCCGACACATAGTCCGTCAACCGCAGCTCGTCGACGCCGAAGCCCTCCGGCGGCTCGGCGATCTCCGCAGCCGCCCGCGCATACGGCGTGAACACCGGGAAACCGTTCGCGTCCACCCGTACCCCCGCGGGATACCGGGCGGCCCGCACCGGATCCGGGAAATGCACGACCTGCCCGGCATAGGCCGAATTCGGTGGCGCGGCATGCTGCTGCCCGAGCCGACCTGTCGTCATCGCGGTTGCCCCCTGGCTGGATCTGGCTTTGGGGCACAGCCTATGCCGTGCCGCAACACCCTCCCGCCGCCCCCGGCACCCCCCACGTCAGCCCGCCGACACGCCACCCACACCCGCCGCCCGCCTTCCCCCGACCGCCGTAAGCCACCCCGCCCACCAGCCCTGTTTCCCCTCAGCCGACGAACCGTCACGTACCAGTGACATCGCCGACAGCATGTCCGACTACCACAACACCCAGCACATTTGGCAGGCTGACTCGCAGCCGGGGGATTGCAGGGAGGGAAAGCACCGACAATGAGCACCACCGCACATCAGCACACCGCCGCCACCGGCGACCCCCGCATCGGCTGGAGCGCCACCGCCGACACCGACCGCGCCCCCGCCCTCGCCCACCGCCGCGACGGCATCCTCCCCACCGTCGGCGCCGCCTTGTCGGTACGCGGACAAACCCTCACCTGTACGGCAAGCAAAGCGGAACAGCCCCCCGCCCTGCACCCCCTCGTCCAGGACTTCCTCGACGCCCTCGGCACCGACCGGCGCGAACGCTTCACCGGACGATGTCCCGAAGCCGTACTGCTCTCCCGCCACCTCACCGCGGTCGAGGCCAACCGCAGCAAACGCGCCTCCCGCAAACCCCTCACCAACGGCGAGGCCCGCCGCTCCCTGAAACACTCCAAGATCACCGCACGCCACATCCGCGAGGACGGCGACCCCCGCCACGGCGGCTACGCCCCGCCCTGCCGCTCCTGCGACGCCCTCCTCGCCCACTTCGGCGTCATGCCCATCGACGGCACGACGCCCTCAGGGAGCTGACCGCCACCATGCCGCCCACCGCCGTACCCCCCGCCCGCAACCACGCAGGCTCCACCCGCTTCCCCGCCGCCGTCGACGTCGCCCTCCAACAAGCCGGCTGGCAACCCGGCCGCTGGGACATAAAGCAGGCCGAACACTGGGCCGACACCCTCCGCGCCCACACCTCCCCCGCCGGCCACCGCCACACCGTCTTCCCCGCCGCCGTCGAAGCCTGGGCCGAATTCGGCGGCCTGACCATCACCGGCACCGGCCCCGGCCGCCACATCGCCCCCACCCCCTTCACCCTCGACCCCCTCCACGGCCTCCACCTCGCCCGCACCCTCGGCGACCTCGGCCGCGCCCTCGACACCGACGTCGCCCCCCTCGGCCAGGAAGAAATCCCCGACGCCAACGGCACCCCCACCGGCCAGGCCGTCCTCGCCATCGACACCCAGGGCCGCATCTACAGCCTCGACCACACCGGCGACTGGTACCTCGGCCCCGACATCGACCACGCCCTCGGCACCCTCGTCCAGGGAACCCGCCCCGCCCGGCTCGGAGTCGCACCACAGGGATGAGCCCCCACGGGCCGGCACACGACCCCGCCGGGCCCACGCACCCACGGCCTCACGGCCTCACGGCCTACGCGCTCACCCGCTCAGGAACTTCCGGGCCCACGCACTCACGGGTTTCCCGGGTCAGGCACTCACGGGTTTCCGTGCTCACGCACTCACCGGCTTCCGGGCCAGCAGATAAGCCTGCGGCGTCACCTCCCCCAGAACCGCCTCCCGCTCCAGCCGCGCCTCCACATCGAACCCGGCCGCACGCAGCTGCCCGGCAACACGACCGGGCAACAGCCGGTGGAACACGAGCGACACCCGATGCCCGAACGCCTCCGCATAACGCGACGGCTCCTCGCCCACCTGAAAACCGAGCAGCAGACGACCGCCGGGCGCCAGCACCCGGTAGAACTCGGCCAGCACCCCCGGAACCGCCTCCGGCGCAATATGGATCAGCGAATACCAGGCACTGACACCACCGAGCGCACCATCCGCCACATCCAGCGCGGTCATCGAGCCCTCCTCGAACCGCACCCCCGGATGCTCCCGACGCGCCCGCGCCACCATCTCCGGCGACAGATCGACCCCGGACACCTCCAGCCCCAGCCCGGCCAAATGCGCCGTCACCCACCCCGGCCCGGACCCGACATCGAGAACCCGCCCCCCGCCGTCCGCCCGCACATACGCGGCAAACGCGCCGAGCATCGCCAGCCCCAGCGTCTTGCTCTCGAACTCACCACGGAAATTCTCGATGTACTCCGCGGCTATGGCGTCATAGCCCGCCCGGGTGTCAGCCAGAAACGAGGGTTCGGCCATGGATTCGGTCATGGGTTCGGTCATGACCATGACCGTAACGCCGGGACGGCCCCCGAACCGGCCCTACCCCGCATCCCCACACCACCCCCCGTGACCGGCACCGACTCACCCGCCGGACCCGGCCACCCCCACCGGCACCACCGCCGACACCCGAAAGCCCCCCGCCTCCGTAGGCCCCGACACAAACACACCCCCCAGAGCCGTCACCCGCTCCCGCATCCCCACCAGACCATTACCCCCACTGGGCAACCCCGCATCCGCCGCCCCCCGCTCCGAGGGACCGTTCTCCACCTGAACCGCCACCTCATCCCCCCGATGCGCCAACCTCACCCGCGCCCGCGCACCCGGCGCATGCTTGTGCACATTCGTCAGCGCCTCCTGCACCACCCGGTACACGGCCTGCTCCACCCCCACCGCATACGACCGCCCCCCGGCACCCCCGGCCCCCTCGACCGACAGCTCCACCACCATCCCCGCCGCCCGGGACTGCCCCACCAGATCCCCCAGCTCCGCCAGCGACGGCCCATCCCCCTCCACCTCAGCCGACACCGCCTCCGGCTCGGCCCGGCGAGCCGCCCGGTCCGCCACCGCCACCAACCGCTCCGACGCATCCGGCCCCACAGCCCCCCGCACCGTCGCCGCCCCCTCAGCCGTACGCAACACCCCGAGCATCTCCCGCAACTCCGTCAGCGCCTGCCGCCCCATATCCCCCACCAGCGCCGCATTCTTCGACGCCTTCTCCGGATCCTTCAGCGCCACCGCCTGCAACGCCGCCGCATGCACCACCATCAGACTCACCCGATGCGCGACCACGTCATGCATCTCCCGCGCAATCCGCGTCCGCTCCTCATTACGAGCCCACTCCGCCCGCTCCTCGGCCCGGTCCGCCAACAACGACAGCTCCCGCTCCAGACCGTCCGCCCGCTCCCGCAGACTCTCCACCAACCGCCGCCGCGCCCCGACGTACAACCCCCACAACACCGGCGGCGCCGTCATCACCAGCCCCACCGCAACCGACATCGCCGGCACCACCCACACCGGCGGATTGAAGTCCTCCTGCGACACCACGTCCTGCCGCAGACTGAGATACGTCGTCACCAGCGTCCCCAGCACCGACATCCCGGCCAGCAACCCCGTGATCCGCCGCGGCACATCCGACGCCGCCAGCGTGTACAGACCCACGATCCCCAGCAGCGCCCCCAGCTCCGCCGGCATCACCGCGATCGACGTCAGCACCACCACAACCGGCCACCGCCGACGCACCAGCAGCACGGGCCCCGCCACCAGACCGAGCAACATCCCGACCGGCTCCGGCAACCCCGCCCCATGCGCAAAAGGCACACCCTCGGCGACACACTCCAACGTCGAAGCGACCGCCAGCAACACATCCAGCACGGCACTACGCCGCCGCCCCCACCACCACGGCCCACCCCCGGGCGCGCCCCGCGCCCCCGTACTTTCCCTTGCCCCCGTCGCGCTCATACGGACCAGCGTACGGGCGTCCGCCCGGGGTCCTCCGACGAGCACTCCGGCACACGTCAGGCCCATTACGTGCCACTACCGCCATATATCGCTCGAACTAATGAATCGCCCGCATTTTCGACCCGCGCGGCACGTGACGGACGACACCCTGTTCCCATGACGCACACCCGTCGGGATCACCCCGACTTCGAAGCCTTACGGCCACAGGCCGTGGCCCTGCGACGGGCGGGGCTCAGCCGGCGGCAGATCCACGAGCGCCTCGGCCCCCTCACCGATGCCACGCTCACCCACCTCCTGGAGGGCGAGCCGCCTCCCGAGTGGACCAAGCGCCCCAACGCCAAGGACGACCTGCGCGAGAAGGCCCGCGAGCTGCGGCGGGCCGGGAAGACGTACGACGAGATCGTGGCGGAGCTGGGGGTGGCCAAGAGCTCGGTCTCACTCTGGGTCCGGGACCTGCCCAAGCCCAGGAAATCTCCGGAAGCCATGCATCAGATGCGTGAGGCGCGGTGGGCGCCGTATCGCGAAGCGCGGGATCGTCAGCGAGAGAAGACCAAGGCGGAGGCTGCCGACGAGATCAGTTCCATGTCGGACCGGGAGCTGCTCGCCGCAGGAACGGCCCTCTACTGGGCAGAGGGAGCCAAGAGCAAGCCGCACAACCCACAGGAAAACGTGCAGTTCGTCAACAGCGACCCGGGGGTGATTCGCGTCTTCCTGGCCTGGCTGAACCTTCTCGGCGTGGAGCCGCAGCGAATCAGCTATCGGGCGATGATCCACATCACAGCCGACGTAGAAGCCGCCGAGGGTTACTGGGCCGACTTCGTCGGCATCGGCATCTCCAGGCTGCAGAAGACCACACTCAAGAAGCACAACCCCAAGACCAACCGCAAGAACACCGGAGAGGCCTACCGCGGCTGCCTCGTGGTCCGGGTTCGACAAGGCGCTGATCTATACCGTCGCATCGAAGGCTGGTGGTACGGCATAGTGTTGGGTGCCGAGCGGCGACCAGCCTGACGGGATGTCCGGTTTGACCCGCTCTACCATCCCCTGTGGTGTAATTGGCAGCACTGAGGCTTTTGGTGCCTTATGTCCGGGTTCGAGTCCTGGCAGGGGAGCGCAGCAAAGTTCGGGTCCTGGCGGGCAAGCCAGGACCCGCCGTCGTTTCCGCAACCAAACGCCCCGGTATCCTTCGGATGACCACCACCCGAAGCAGTCAAGAAGCCGAAGGGCATCCCCGTGAGCGCCAACCGCCCGGCAGCCGTCGTCGTTCTCGCAGCGGGTGAGGGCACCCGCATGAAGTCGGCGACCCCCAAGGTCCTGCACGCGATCTGCGGCCGCTCCCTCGTCGGACATGTCGTCGCCGCCTCCCGCGAGCTGGACCCCGAGCACCTCGTCGTGATCGTCGGCCACGGCCGTGAGCAGGTGACGGCTCATCTCGCCGAGGTCGACCCGGCCGTCCGTACCGCCGTGCAGCACGAGCAGAACGGCACCGGTCACGCCGTACGCGTCGGCCTGGAGGAGCTGGCCGACACGGGTGCCGCCCTCGACGGCACGGTCGTCGTCGTGTGCGGCGACACCCCGCTCCTGACCGGCGAGACGCTGAAGCGGCTCAGCGACACCCATGCCGCCGACAAGAACGCCGTCACCGTGCTGACCGCCGAGGTCCCGGACTCGACCGGCTACGGCCGGATCGTGCGGGACGCGACCTCCGGCGCCGTGACCGCGATCGTCGAGCACAAGGACGCGAGCGAGGAGCAGCGGGCGATCCGGGAGATCAATTCCGGGGTGTTCGCGTTCGACGCGAAGCTGCTGGTGGATGCGCTGGGCAAGGTGCGTACGGACAACAGTCAGGGTGAGGAGTACCTGACGGATGTCCTGGGCATCGTGCGCGAGGCGGGGCACCGGGTGGGTGCGGCGGTGGCGGGTGATCATCGCGAGATTCTGGGGATCAACAACCGGGTGCAGCTGGCCGAGGCGCGCCGACTGCTGAACGAGCGCCTGCTGGAGCGGGCGATGCTGGCCGGTGTGACGGTGGTGGACCCGGCGTCGACGTGGGTCGATGTGGCGGTGGAGTTCGAGCCGGATGCGGTGGTGCACCCGGGTACGCAGCTGCTGGGGGCGACGCGTGTCGGTGGCGGTGCGGAGGTCGGGCCGAGTTCGCGGCTGACGGACACGGTTGTCGGTGCGGGTGCTGTGGTGTCTTTCACGGTGGCGGAGGGTGCGCGTATCGGGGAGTCGGCGTCGGTCGGTCCTTATGCGTATCTGCGGCCGGGTACGGATCTTGGCCGGAAGGCGAAGGCCGGTACGTATGTGGAGATGAAGGCGGCGTCGATCGGGGAAGGTACGAAGGTGCCGCATCTTTCCTATGTGGGGGATGCGACGATCGGCGAGTACACCAACATCGGTGCGGCGAGTGTCTTCGTGAATTACGACGGTGAGGCGAAGCACCACACCACTGTGGGTTCCCATTGCAAGACGGGGTCGGACAACATGTTTGTGGCTCCTGTCACGATCGGGGACGGCGCTTATACGGCGGCGGGCTCGGTCATTACCAAGGATGTGCCCCCGGGTTCGCTGGCGGTCGCGCGTGGCCAGCAGCGGAATATCGAGGGTTGGGTCGCGCGTAAGCGGCCCGGAAGCGCCGCCGCGCAGGCCGCTTCGGCAGCTCGCCAGGAGTCCGAAGGCGAGCGGTGACCGTGCAACGGGTGCGCCGTGCGGGGCGTACCGTGATGAGCGCACGCAAACAGGAATTCGAGGAGATTTGCTGTGACCGGGATCAAGACGACCGGCGAGAAGAAGCTGATGCTCTTCTCCGGCCGCGCCCACCCCGAGCTGGCCGAGGAGGTCGCGCACCAGCTGGGTGTGGGCCTGGTCCCGACGAAGGCGTTCGACTTCGCCAACGGTGAGATCTATGTCCGCTATCAGGAGTCGGCGCGTGGTGCGGACTGCTTTTTGATTCAGAGCCACACGGCTCCGATCAATAAGTGGATCATGGAGCAGCTGATCATGATTGATGCGCTGAAGCGGGCTTCGGCTCGTAGCATCTCCGTGATCGTGCCGTTCTACGGTTATGCGCGGCAGGACAAGAAGCACCGTGGCCGTGAGCCGATTTCGGCGCGGCTGATCGCGGATTTGATGAAGACCGCGGGTGCGGACCGTGTGGTGACGGTGGATCTGCACACGGATCAGATCATGGGCTTCTTCGACGGTCCGGTGGATCACCTTTTTGCGCTGCCGGTGCTGGCGGATTATGTCGGTGCGAAGGTGGACCGGGACAAGCTGACGGTGGTTTCGCCGGATGCGGGCCGGGTGCGGGTTGCCGACCGTTGGTGTGACCGTCTGGGTGCGCCGCTGGCGATTGTGCACAAGCGGCGTGACAAGGACGTGGCGAATCAGGTCACGGTGCATGAGGTCGTCGGTGATGTGAAGGACCGGGTGTGTGTCCTGGTCGACGACATGATCGACACGGGTGGCACGATCTGCGCCGCGGCGGATGCGCTGTTCGCGAATGGTGCGGCGGACGTGATCGTGACGGCGACGCATGGTGTGCTGTCGGGTCCGGCGGCGGACCGGCTGAAGAATTCGAAGGTGAGTGAGTTCGTGTTCACGAATACGCTGCCGACGCCTTCGGAGCTGGAGCTGGACAAGATCACGGTGCTGTCGATGGCGCCGACGATTGCGCGGGCGATCCGTGAGGTGTTCGAGGACGGTTCGGTGACGAGCCTGTTCGAGGAGCAGTAGGCACCGCTGCTGTAGATCGCCCGCGTCCGGCGGACGCTGTAGATCCATTTTGGGGTGGCCTTCCCGCCGGGTAGACTCATCGAGTTGCTCGGCGAGGGAGGCCGCCCTTTTGTGGTGGCTGTCCGTTATCGACGCGCTCTTCGTAGCAGGTCTGTCGTGGGCCGGGTGACGCCCACCAGATGTTTCTGAGATACGAGGAGTGCTGTTATGGCTGAGGTCAAGCTTTCCGCCGAGCTGCGTACCGACTTCGGTAAGGGCGCGGCCCGTCGCACCCGCCGTGAGAACAAGGTTCCGGCGGTCATTTACGGTCACGGTGCGGAGCCGCAGCACATCGCCATCGACAGCCACGCGCTGATGATGGCGCTGAAGACCCCCAACGCCCTGCTTCGCCTGGACATCGATGGCAAGAGCGAGCTGGTCATCCCCAAGGCTGTGCAGCGTGAGGCGATCCGCCGGTTCCTCGTGCACGTGGACTTCCTGGCCGTGAAGAAGGGCGAGAAGGTCTCCGTCGAGGTGCCGATCGTGACCGAGGGCGACCTGGCTCCGGGCGGCAACCTGCTGGAGCACGTGCTGAACGCGCTGCCGATCGAGGCCGAGGCCACCCACATCCCGGAGTCGGTGACCGTCTCCATCGCGGGTCTGGACGCGGGTGCGTCGGTGCTGGCCAAGGACGTCACCCTGCCGTCGGGTGCTTCGCTGGCCGTTGAGGACGAGGCCGTTGTGCTGCAGGTTGTCGCGGCGCAGGCGGAGGCTCCGGCCGAGGAGGGCGCCGAGGGCGAGGAAGCCGCCGAGGCCTGATCGCCGGGTTCTTCCTGATCGCCGGGATTCTTTCTGTGACCGTCGTTCCGCGCCGCCGGCGTGGGGCGGCGGTCGCGTCGTTGAGGGAGCGTGCAGATGTCGGATGCGGGTGCGGGGGCGGACAGTCCCTGGCTGATTGTGGGGCTGGGTAATCCTGGTCCCGAGTACGCGGGGAACCGGCACAATGTCGGTTTCATGGTCGCGGATCTCCTGGCCGAGCGGGTGGGCGGCCGTTTCAAGGCGCACAAGGCGCGGGCTCAGGTGGTGGAGGGCCGGATCGGTGTGCCGGGTCCGGGGAGTCGCCGGGTGGTGGTGGCGAAGCCGATGTCCTTCATGAATCTGTCGGGGGGCCCGACGACGGCCCTGCGAGATTTCTACAAGGTTCCGGTGTCCCGCATCGTGGCGGTTCACGATGAGTTGGATATTGATTACGGTGCGCTGCGGTTGAAGTTGGGTGGGGGCGACAACGGGCACAACGGTCTGAAGTCGATCACGAAGTCGCTGGGTGCGGAGTATCACCGGGTGCGGTTCGGGATCGGTCGTCCGCCGGGCCGTATGCCGGTTGCGGACTTTGTGCTGAAGGACTTTTCGTCCGCGGAGCGCAAGGAGCTGGATTACTTCGTGGATCGTGCGGCGGATGCGGTGGAGGCGTTGGTCGTGGACGGTCTGGAGCGGGCGCAGGGTACGTACAACTCGTAGGCGTACGTCCTGTGGTTGCCCGTGAGCCGGTAATTGTCTGTGGGCCGGTAATTGTCCGTGGGCCGGTGCATGCCCGCGGTCCGGCAAATGCCCGTCGACCGGTAATTGCGCGTGAAGTGGACAGCGTGGGGCACGGGATGACGAACCGTATGTCCGAGGTTGACCGGGGGCGGTTGATGGCCAAGGATCGCCGCCATGCCCAGAAGCAGTACGCGCACCAGTTCGGTCAGACGCAGCCGTTCCCGTCGGGTGGGTGAGAGCGCCTATGGGGCGTTGCTTGTCGCCCGGACGGGGTTGATGGGTCTGCTGGCGCTGCTGTTGCTGGTGGCGGGCGTCTGGACGTCGTGGAACACGGCGCAGTACGCGATGCTGGTGAAGGCGAAGGAGCGCGGCACCATGACGGTGGTGGCGTGCCGGGACAAGCGGTGTACGGGGCCGTATGTGCCGACGGCTGGGGACGGCAGGCGGCGGGCGAAGGTGTCGGTGGCGCAGGCGGCGGCGCCGGACAAGGGCGCGCGGATCGAGGTGACGGTCAAGCCGGGGACGACGCATGCGGTGCGGACGGGGCTGGCCGGGATTCTGCATGCGTGGGTGCCGTTTGCGGGGTCGTTGCTGCTGGCGGCGCTGGTGGTGGCCGGGGGGATGCGGATGCGGCGTACGGCGTGGGTGATGGGATTGTTCGGGGCGGTGTTGCTGGGGGCGGCGTTTGCCTTGTTGTGAGGCGTGTGCGGTGGTGCGGCCTGTGCGCACGTACGGCCGGGCATACGGCGGCGGCCCGCCCCTCGCGTGAGGGGCGGGCCGCCGTCGTACGGGTCGGGCGGGTCAGCCGGTGTTGCGCAGGCCGGCCGCTACGCCGTTGACGGTCAGCAGCAGCGCGCGGGAGAGCACGGGGTCGGCTTCCTCTCCCCTGGCGGCGGCTTCGCGCTGGCGGTCCAGCAGGGAGACCTGGAGGTAGGAGATCGGGTCGAGGTAGGCGTCGCGGATGTGGAAGGTCTGCTTCAGGACCGGGTTGGAGTCGAGGAGTTCGGTCTCTCCGGTGATGCGCAGGACTTCCTGGACGGTGAGCTCGTGTTCGGCCTTGATGACGTCGAAGATGTGCTTGAGCTCGTCGGGGACGAGGGTGTCGACGTAGTGCTGGGCGATCCGCAGGTCGGTCTTGGCGAGCGTCATCTCCACGTTGGAGAGGAAGTTGCGGAAGAAGTGCCAGTGCGCGTGCATTTCGTCGAGGACGGTGTCGAGTCCGGCCTCGCGGGCGGCCTTCAGTCCCGTGCCGACGCCGTACCAGCCGGGGACGATCTGGCGGGACTGGGTCCAGCCGAAGACCCAGGGGATGGCGCGCAGTCCGTCGAGGCCGGCGCCGGAGTCGGGGCGGCGGGACGGGCGGGAGCCGAGGTGGAGTTCGGCGAGCTGGTCGACGGGGGTGGAGGCGAAGAAGTACGCCGGGAGGTCGGGGTCCTCGACGAGGCGGCGGTAGGCGCCGTGGGCGGCGTCGGAGACGGTCTCCATGGCGGCGTCCCAGCGGGCGAGTGCTTCGTCGGACTGCCGGGGGGCGGTGTGCAGGGCGGAGGCCTGGAGGGTGGCCGCGACCGTGAGCTCCAGGTTTTCCCGTGCCAGTGAGGGGACGAGGTACTTGTCGGAGATGACCTCGCCCTGCTCGGTGACCTTGATCTCGCCTTCGAGCGTGCCGTAGGGCTGGGCGAGGATCGCGTCGTGGGAGGGGCCGCCGCCGCGGCCGACGGTGCCGCCGCGGCCGTGGAAGAGGCGGAGCCGTACGCCGTGCCGGTGGGCGACGTCGCGCAACAGGCGCTGGGCGCGGTGGATCTCCCACTGGGAGGTGGTGATGCCGCCGAACTTGGAGGAGTCGGAGTAGCCGAGCATGACTTCCTGGACGTCCCCGCGCAGGGCGACCAGTCGCCGGTAGGAGGGGTCGGAGAGCATTTCGTCGAGAAGCTGGTCGGCGATCTTCAGCTCGTCGGTGGTCTCCAGCAGCGGGACGATGCCGATCTTGGCCCATCCGGCGTGCAGGTCGATGAGCCCGGCTTCGCGGGCCAGGACGGCCGCGGCGAAGACGTCGTCCGAGCCCTGGCACATGGAGATGATGTAGGACTCGATGACCTCGGGGCCGAAGGTGTCCTTGGCCTTGAGGATCGTGCGGAAGACGCCGAGGGTCTTGGCGCCGGCCTCGTCGAGGGGGGCGGGGGTGGGGGCGAGCGGGCGGCGTGAGCGCAGTTCCTTGGCGAGCAGCTTGCGCCGGTAGTCGCGCGGCATGTCCACGTAGCGCCAGGATTCCTCGCCGAGGCGGTCGAAGAGCTGGCCGAGTGCCTGGTGGTGGGCGTCGGCGTGTTCGCGGACGTCCATGGTGGCGAGCTGGAGGCCGAAGGCGGCGATGGTGCGCAGGGTGCGCTCGAGGCGGCCGTCGGCGACCAGGCCGCCGCGGTGGGCGCGCAGCGAGGTCTGGATGAGGGCGAGGTCGTCGAGGAGTTCGGCGGTGCCGAGGTAGTCGCGGCCGGGGACGTGGGGGGTGTCGCCGGCGAGGCGGTCGCGGGTGTTGAGGAGCTTCTGGCGGATGCAGGTGGCCTTGAGGCGGTAGGGCTCCTCGGCGTTCAGCCGCTTGTAGCGGGGGCTGAATTCGGGGAGCAGCTCGAGGTCGCGCTGGAGCGAGTCCAGGAGCTCGTCGGTGGCGCCGCAGTTGCGGATGGAGTTCGAGAGCGCGTTGCGCAGCTCGTCGATGTGCTCCAGTGCGTCGGTGATGCCGTGCTCGTGCTGGAGGATCAGGACGTCCCAGGTGACCTGTGGGGTCACGTTGGGGTTGCCGTCGCGGTCGCCGCCGATCCAGGTGCCGAAGGTGAGGGGGCGGGTGCCGGCGGGCAGCTCGGTGCCGGCCCGTTCCAGCTCGGCGGCGAGGTCTTCGAGGACGTCGCCGACGGCGCCGCGGCCCAGCTCGTCGAGGTAGTAGATGGCGTTGCGGGCCTCGTCCGTGGGCTCCGGCCGGGCGACCCGCAGCTCGTCCGTCTGCCAGATCAGGTCGATGTTCTCGGCGAGGCGGAGGTCGGTGCGGCGGCGTTCGGTGGCGTCCGCGTGGTCCAGGAGCTCGGCGACCTTGCGGAGCTTGGTGAGGACGGAGCGGCGGGCGGCCTCGGTGGGGTGGGCGGTGAAGACGGGGCGTACGCCGAGGTTGCGGGCGGTTTCCCGCAGGTGCTCGGGGTCGGCGTCCTTGAGCATGTCGGCGGTGCGGGCCAGGATGCCGCCCTCGGTGGCGCGGCGGGCGCGCAGTTCGCGGCCGCGGTGGACCTGCTCGGTGACGTTGGCGAGGTGGAAGTAGGTGGAGAAGGCGCGGACCAGCTTGGTGGCGGTGGCCAGGTCGGTGTCGCCCAGGAGCCGGGCGGCGGCCTCGCCGTCGGAGCGGGTCAGGGCGCGTACGCGTTCCACCAGCTCCAGCAGCTCTTCCCCTTCCTGCCGGACGAGGGTTTCACCGAGGAGGTCGCCGAGACGGCGGATGTCGGCGCGCAGCGCGGTGTTGTCGCGGGCGGCGCCATCGGTGTGGTCCGTGGGCGAGGTGGGCACGGACTCGGCGGTGTTGTCGGCACTGCTCACAGGTGCGGCTCCTTGCAGCGTTCTAGGAGGGGCGTCGCACCGCGGTGCGTCTCTTGGACGGTGGCGGGCGACGGTGCCGTCTGGGCTGGTGGGCGGGTTGCGGACCGCGCTGTCCGACGCCCCCAGGATAGGTCTCCCCGAAATCGGGGGATCACACCGTCCGAGTGCTGGGCATCACGTGCGGGGGGCGGGGTGGCGGGGCGGGGCGGGCCGTGGGGGGAGGGCGGTGAGCAGGGGCGGGTTGCGGTGCGTGCGGGTGCGTGTGCGGTACGTGGGGGTGAGGCGCCTGTCACGGCCTTGCCCGGGGCGGTCTCGCTGCCATACTTACGAAACCGTAGGTTACGGTCCCGTAGCCGTAGCGGAGCCCCGCTCCGGGAGTGATCCTGCTCCCCGAGTGCCCCGAGCCCCCGAGACCCCCGCCGAGGGACATCACATGACCGCTGGTCCGGACACCGTCGAAGAGTCACCGATTTCCACCGTTTCGCCGCTGCCGTCGGCGACGCTTGGCGGCGACAACAAGCGTTCGCTTGAACAGATCACCCTGCTGCTGTTCATCACCGTCCCGTTCGTGGCGCTGGTGGCCGCCGTGCCGCTGGCCTGGGGCTGGGGGGTGAGCTGGCTGGATCTTGCCCTGCTGACGGCGATGTATTACATCGGCTGCCACGGCATCACCATCGGCTTCCACCGCTACTTCACCCATGGCTCCTTCAAGGCGAAGCGCCCGCTGCGTATCGCGCTGGCGGTCATGGGCTCGCTGGCGGTGGAGGGGCCGCTGGTGCGCTGGGTCGCCGACCACCGCAAGCACCACAAGTTCTCGGACGCCGAGGGTGACCCGCACTCGCCCTGGCGCTACGGCGAAACCGTCCCCGCCCTGATGAAGGGCCTGTGGTGGGCGCATCTCGGCTGGATGTTCGACGAGGAGCAGACCCCGCAGCACAAGTACGCCCCGGACCTGATCAAGGACCCGGCGATCCGGGCGGTCTCCCGCCAGTTCGTGCTGTGGACCACCGTCTCGCTGCTCGCCCCCGCCGTGATCGGCGGCCTGGCCACCTGGTCGTGGCAGGGCGCCGTGACGGCTTTCTTCTGGGGCTCCCTGGTCCGTGTGGCGCTCCTGCACCACGTCACCTGGTCGATCAATTCCATCTGCCACGCTGTCGGCAAGCGCCCGTTCAAGTCCCGCGACCGTTCGGGCAACGGCTGGTGGCTGGCGGTGCTCTCCTGCGGCGAGTCCTGGCACAACCTGCACCATGCGGACCCGACCTGCGCCCGCCATGGTGTGCTCAAGGGGCAGCTGGACTCCAGCGCCCGGCTGATCCGCTGGTTCGAGAAGGCGGGCTGGGCGTACGACGTCCGCTGGCCGAACGCGTCGCGGATCGACGCCCGGCGCCAGGATGCCGGCCGGGGCAAGGACAAGGCCCGCGGAAAGGACGAGGCCGCTCAGGCGGCATGATTGACGGGTGGCGATCGACGACAGCAGCGCGAACAACAGCAAGGACAGGGACAGGCCTTCTCCGGCCACGGGCAGCCGGCGGACCCGCAGGGTCCGGATGACCGGCGCCGAGCGCCGTGAGCAGCTGCTGGACATCGGTCGCACGCTCTTCGCCGAGCGGGGCTTCGAGGGCACGTCGGTGGAGGAGATCGCGGCGAAGGCCGGTGTCTCCAAGCCCGTCGTCTACGAGCACTTCGGCGGGAAGGAAGGTCTCTACGCGGTGGTCGTGGACCGCGAGATGCGCCAGCTGCTCGACATGGTGACCGGTGCACTGACCGCCGGCCACCCCCGCGAACTCCTCGAACAGGCCGCCTTCGCGCTCCTCGACTACATCGAGACGTTCACGGACGGCTTCCGCATCCTCGTACGCGACTCCCCCGTCGCCCAGTCCACCGGCACCTTCGCGTCGCTGATCAGCGATATCGCCACGCAGGTGGAAGACATCCTGGGCCTGGAGTTCAAGGCCCGCGGCTTCGACCCGAAACTGGCCCCCCTCTATGCCCAGGCCCTGGTGGGCATGGTCGCCCTGACCGGCCAGTGGTGGCTCAACGTCCGCAAGCCGAAGAAGGCCGAGGTGGCGGCCCATCTGGTGAATCTGGCGTGGCACGGGCTGGACGGGCTGGAGGCGAAGCCGCGGCTGATAGGGCACCGCAAGGCGTGAGCAGCGGGGCACGGGGCGCGCTCCGCTGCCTCTGCCCCTGCTTCTGCATCGCGCGCCGGTACCGCAGCTCGGTGAGCGTCGCCTCACCGTCGTCATCACTGCCGTAGGTGTCGCTCTGCTCGGCGCCGTCCGCCACGTAGCCGGCCGATCCGTAGAAACGACGGCCCCGCACGTTGTCGCGGAGCACCCGCGGCGGCAGGGCCCCGAAGCGGCCCGCGGCGCGGTCGTGCACCGCCTCGAGCAGGGTCCGGCGGGTTCCGGTACCGATCGGCTCCGGGCGGACGCAGAGCGCGTAGACCTCACCACTGCGCGGGTCCGCCGTCTCGCCCCGATACGGCCCGAGGCTCGCCCATCCGACCGTTCCTGCCCGGTCGTCGACGATGCCGGCGTACGCGGACCGCCGGCCGCGTACCCGTATCTCCGAGACGGCATCGATGTCGGCTTCGGCCATCTCGCGGACTCGTCACATCACGGCACCGTGGACGAGGGGCGGGGGCGGCCGGCCTTTTCTTTTCGGCGAAGGCACCGAGGCTCGTGCCGCGGAGACATGCCGTACCGGCCCCGAACCGGCAGCCGCCGCGGGTGGCGGGCGGGCTGGACGTGGCCGGGGCCGGTGTTCACGGCGGGGTCACCTCAAAGGGTGGGCGTGGTCAGTCCAGGGGCTTGTGGGCGACGGCGAAGATGCGGCGGAACGGGAAGACCGTGCCGTGCCGGCCGGTGGGGTAGGCCTTGCGGAGCAGGTCGCGGAATTCGGCGAGGAACGCGTCGCGGGCGGCCGGATCGTCCTCGAGGGCCGTCAGCACGGGGCGCAGGGCGGTGCCCTTGACCCAGTCGAGGACGGGGTCGTCGCCCTGGAGGAGCTGGACGTAGGTGGTTTCCCAGACGTCCGCGGTGCAGCCGAGGTCGGAGAGGAGTTCCAGGTAGTCGGCGGGCTCCAGGATGTGGACGAAGCGGCGGCCGTGGCTGGTGAGGCGGTCGCGCCATTGGGGGGCGTCGCACAGTTCGCCGAGGAGGGCGTGACTGGGCGAGGTGAAGTTGCCGGGGACCTGGAAGGCGAGGGTGCCGCCGGGGGTGACGGCGTCGATCCAGCGGGGGAGGGAGTCGGGGTGGTTGGGGACCCACTGGAGTGCGGCGTTGGAAATGATCAGGTCGAACGGTTCTTCAGGGGTCCAGTCGGCCGCGTCGGCCGGTGCGAAGTCGAGGAGGCCGCCACCGGGGGTCGGGCCCGCGTAGGCCTTGGCCTCGCTCAGCATCTCGGGGGAGTTGTCGAACCCGGTGATGCGGGCGTCGGGCCAGCGGTCGGCGAGTTGGACGGTGACGTTCCCGGGACCGCATCCGAGGTCGGCGATGCGGGTGGGGGCCGCGTGGCGGGGGAGCTCTGGTATGCGGTTGAGCAGGTCGTGGAACGGGCGGGTTCGGTGCCCGGAGTGATGCAGATACTGCTGCGGATCCCAGGTCGGTGCGTCGTGCATGTTCGAAACCCCTTCGTTGCTACAGGGCTGACTCCGATGCTCACGAACAGTTGGTTTTGGCCAACGCTGGTGGACATGAGCCTCCCGCCGACGATGCCCCATCGTCCATCGAAGTATTTCTTGACGTCAAGAAGTTTGACATCAAGAGATTCGACCTCAAGAGACTTCATGTCGACAGACCCTTTACACTGATCGCCATGGAGGACGAGGTCGACCGACTGGTTGCAGCATGGCGCCGCGAGCGCCCGGACCTCGATGTGGAACCGCTAGAGGTCCTCAGCCGGGTGTCCAGGCTGGCCAGGCACCTCGACCGGGCCCGGCGGATCGCCTTCGCCGAGGTGGGCCTGGAGCCCTGGGAGTTCGATGTGCTCACCGCCCTGCGGCGGGCCGGGGCGCCGTATCAGCTCTCGCCCGGCGCACTGCTGACGCAGACACTGGTCACCTCCGGGACGATGACCAACCGCATCGACCGGCTGGCCAAGAAGGATCTGGTCGAGCGGCTGCCCGACCCCAGCGACCGGCGCGGTGTGCTGGTCCGGCTGACGGCCGAAGGGCGCGACAAGGCGGATCAGTCGCTGGCCGGGCTGCTGGCCCAGGAGCGCGCCATCCTCGCCGAGCTCTCCCGTCAGCAGCGCCATGAATTGGCCGGTCTGCTGCGCAGGTTGACGGGTCCTTTCGACAATATTCCGGGCTGATGGTTCGTTAGCCTGCGCCTTCGGCGGGTGAGCCGGCGGCTTCGAATTCCGGGCCGGCGGCGCATGTCCGGCGCGGACCGCCCGCTGGGGTGACGCCCGCCCGCACCCCCTTGCCCGCCGCTCCCCCGTCGGCTTGGCTGGCGGCCATGAGCCAGCAGCGCGCACCGCACCCGGCGAGCGGCGACCACGGCAAGCACGGCGATCACCGCGGTCAACGCGATCACCGCAGCCACGGCGGCCCGTACGGCAGACGGTTCACCGGCCGGACGGTCCTGGTGACCGGGGCCGCCGCCGGAATCGGGGCGGCGACCGCGGACCGGCTGGCCGCGGAAGGCGCCGCCGTGCTGCTGCTGGACATCGACGACGAGCGCGGCGAACACACCGCGCGCCGCATCCGGGCGGCCGGCGGGCACGCCTCGTACGCGCACTGCGATGTGGCGCAGGAGGACGACTGGCGGCGCGCGGTGGAGGCGGCGCGGCAGCGGTACGGGCCGGTGGACGGGCTGGTCAGCAACGCCTTTGTGCCGTATGTCGCGGCGGCCCACCGGACCTCCCTCGCGGAGTGGGAGCGCCAGTTGTCCGTCAACCTGACCGGGTCCTTCCTCGGGGTGCGGGCCGCCCTGGACGACCTCCGCGCCCGGCACGGCGCGGTGGTGCTGACCTCGTCCGTCCATGCGCTGGTCGGGCTGCCGGGCCGCCCGGCGTACGCCGCGTCCAAGGCGGGGCTGACCGGGCTGGGGCGGCAGCTGGCCGTGGAGTACGGGCCCGAGGTGCGGGTCAACAGCGTGCTGCCGGGGCCGGTGCTGACCGCCGCCTGGGACGGCATCGACGAGGCGGCGCGGCAGGCCAGCGCCGAGGAGACCGCGGCGCGGCGGCTGGGGCGGCCCGAGGAGGTCGCGGCGGCGGTCGCGTTCCTGCTCTCCCCGGAGGCATCCTTCGTCACCGGGGCGAGCCTCGTCGTCGACGGCGGCTGGAGCGTGTACAAGAACTCACGTTGAGGTCCACGGCGCACGGCCACAGCACACGACCACAGCCACACCACCACGTCACACCACCACGGCATACCGAACTTCGACCCTGGGGGTCCGATGCGCGGCACCGGCATTCACTTCGGCGGCGACTACAACCCCGAGCAGTGGCCCGAGGAGGTGTGGGCCGAGGATCTGAAGCTGATGAAGGCGGCCCACGTCACCATGGTCACCGCCGGGATCTTCTCCTGGGCGAAGGTCGAACCCCGGCCAGGGGAATGGGACTTCGGGTGGTTCGACAGGGTGATGGACGGGCTCGCGGGCGCCGGGATCGACGTCTGCCTGGCGACGATGACAGCCTCTCCCCCGCCCTGGCTGTCCCGCGCACACCCCGGGATCCTGCCCGAGGACCCGGACGGCCGGCGCCGCTGGCCCGGCGGCCGTCAGCACTACTGCCCCTCCAGCCCCGTCTACCGCGCCCACGCCGTCCGCCTCGTCGAGCAGCTGGCCACCCGCTACGCCGGCCATCCGGCGCTGGCCATGTGGCATGTGGGCAACGAGTACGGGTGCCATACCCGGCAGTGCTTCTGCGAGGTGTCGGCCGAGGACTTCCGCACCTGGCTGCGGGACCGGTACGAGACCATCGAGGCGCTGAACGAGGCCTGGTCGACGGCCTTCTGGTCGCAGCAGTACGGGGATTTCGACGAGGTGCTGCCGCCCCGTACGGCGCCCACCTTCCCCAATCCGGCGCAGCAACTGGACTACCTGCGGTTCGGCGATGCGGCGCTGCGGGCCTGCTACCTCGCCGAGAAGGAGGTGCTGGACCGGCTCACGCCCGGTGTGCCCGTCACCACCAATCTGATGCCGCAGCACAAGCCGGTCGATGCGTTCGCCTGGTCCGCGCACATGGATGCCATGGCGCTGGACTTCTACCAGGATCCGTATGCGGCGGACGACCACATCCGGGCCGGGTATGTCTTCGACCTGATGCGGTCCGCCCGCTCCGGTCAGCCGTGGCTGCTGCTGGAGCAGGCGCCGGGCGCGGTCAACTGGCGGCCGCGCAACGGCCCCAAGCCGCCGGGCGCGATGCGGCTGTGGAGCTGGCAGGCCATCGCCCAGGGCGCGGACGCGGTGCTGTTCTTCCAGTGGCGGCAGTCGCTGGGCGGGGCGGAGAAGTTCCACTCGGCGATGCTGCCGCACGGCGGGACGGACACCCGTACGTTCCGTGAAGTGCAGGGTCTGGGACGGGAGTTGGCGTCGCTGCCGGAGATCGCGGGGACGCGGTCGCGGGCTTCGGTGGCGCTGCTGGCGGACTGGCACAGCTGGTGGGCGCTGGAGGTGGACTCCAAACCGTCGACCGCGCTGGATCATTCGGAGATCGCGCTGGCGCACTACCGGCCGCTGTTCGAGGCGGGGGTGGCCTGCGACGTGGTGCCGCCGCAGCGGGAGCTGACGGGGTACCGGCTCGTCGTCGTACCCAATCTGTATCTGCTCACGGCCCGCGACGCGGAGCGGCTGACCGCGTATGTACGGGGCGGGGGGCACCTGGTGGTGTCGTTCTTCTCGGGGATCGTGGACGAGCACGACCGGGTGCACCCCGGGGGCTGTCCGGCGCCGTTGCGGAGGCTGCTGGGGCTGCGGGTGGAGGAGTTCTGGCCGCTGGACGCCGGCCGTACGGTGGCGGTCGGGGGCGGGCGGTACACGGGGGCGGCCGATCTGTGGTCGGAGGCCATCGATCTGGAAGGGGCCGAGGCGCTCGCGTGTTTCGCGGAGGGGGAGCTGGCGGGGCGGCCCGCGGTGACCCGGCATGCGTACGGGCGGGGCGCCGTCTGGTACGTCGGCACGCGGCTCGAAGCGGAGCTGATGCGGGCCCTGCTGGACGACGTACGGGAGGCGGCCGGGGTGGCGCCCGTGCTGCCGGGCCTGCCGGCAGGTGTCCAGGCGACCGTCCGCGAGGACCCCGAGGGACGGTACGGGCGGTTCACCTTCCTGCTCAACCACCGGACCGAGGCCGTCGAGGTCGCGCTCCCCGCGCCGATGACGGATGCGCTGGCGGACACCCCCGAGGCCGCCGCCGCGCCCGCCGACCGGATCACACTGGCGGGGCGGGGCGTGGCCGTACTGACCGATGCGGGGCGGATCCCTTAGCCGGCGCCCACCGGAGCCGCCGTCGCGGTCCCGACCTCCGCCGGGCCCACTCCGGCGCGGCGGGCCAGTGCGACCGCGGCGAGGGTGGAGTGCACGCCGAGCTTGCCCAGGACGTTCTGCATATGGGTGCGGACGGTGTGCGGGGAGAGGAACAGCCGCTCGGCGACGGCCTTGCGGCCCAGGCCCGCCACCATGCAGCGCAGTACCTCGCGCTCCCGCGGCGTCAGCGACTCCACCAGGCGTTCGCTCTCGGAACGGTGCCTGCGGGCCGCCGTCAGCTCGCGCAGCACTCCGGTCAGCAGGGCGGGCGGAAGATGCGTTTCATCACGCAGTACGCCGCGGATGACGGCGAGCAGCCGGGACAGCGAACAGTCCTTGGCGACCCAGCCCGAGGCACCGGCCTGGAGGGCGGCGGCCGCGCGGCGCGGGCAGTCGCGCTCGGCGAGGACGACCGTCCGCAGATAGGGGTGGCTGGTGCGCAGGCCGGAGACGAGTGCGATACCGGCCGGGGCGGCGGGGCGCGGGGCCGGGCCGCCCGGTGCGCCGTCACGGACGGCGGACGGCTGCGGTGGCACCGATGCCAGCGGTGCGGCGACCGCGGCCAGCTCGGCGTCGGCGAGCAGTACGTCGAAGCGGCGGCCCTCGGCGGCGGCGCGCTCCAGACTGCGCAGGGCCGCGGGAGCGCTGCCTGCGGCCGCGACGTCCACGTCCTGTTCCGCCGCGAGCGCGGCAGCCAGGGATTCGGCGAAGATGCGGTGGTCGTCGACCACCAGAACCCGGATGCGTTGCACGGAGACCCCCTGTCTCGGTGAACGGACCATAGCGGGCACGGCGCCCGGATTGAAGATCGCCTCGGCAGCACGGCCGCCGCCGTGCCGACATGACTACCCCGCCCCGGACGCCGTACCCGACGGTCTCGCCCCCTGATCGGCACCGGCCCCCACCGGTGCTGGTCTCAGAGTACGGACAGAGCGCGACGCCGGTGGGCAAATGGCCGAACTGGTCGGTTTCACCGGGTGATTTGGGACGATGCGGTGAGCGGTCCACGACGGCCCGGTGGCCGTTTCGCCATGGGTACCGACAAGCTGCTGCCGTTATCCCAGGCGGCGCGCCCCGGCACCGGCCACGGCGGTGAAGACCCGCGGGGGTACGAAACCGGCCGCCGCAAATGCCTCGGTGACGGCGGTGCTGACGGTCTTGGCAGCCACCTCCTCGACGAGGACGATGGCCGAGCCGCCGAACCCGCCGCCGGTCATCCGGGCGCCCACCGCACCCGCCGCGACGGCCGTGTCGACGGCAAGGTCCAGTTCGGCGCAGGAGATCCGGAAGTCGTCGCGGAGGGAGGCGTGTCCGGCGGTCAGCAGCGGGCCGATCGCACGGGTCTCACCGGCGTCGAGACGGGCGACGACCTCTTCGACGCGGTGGTTCTCGGTGACGATATGGCGTACGAGATCCCGGACGGACGGTTCGGCACGGGGATCGTCCCGGCGTTTGTCCCGGGGTTCGTCCCAGGGTTCGTCCGGAAGGTCGTCGGGAAGTCTTTCCGCAAGTTGACCGAGGGCCTCGGGCAGATGCGCGTACGGCACCTCGCGCAGCGCGCGCACACCGAGCGCCCGCGCTCCGCGCTCGCAGCCGGCGCGCCGCTGCGCGTATGCGCCGTCCCCCAGTTCGTGCTGCACGCGGGTGTCCACGACGAGGAGCCGGAGCCCCTCCGCCGCCAAATCGAACGGTACTTGACGCTGGGTGAGGTTCCGGGCGTCCAGAAAGAGCGCGTGGCCGGCCGTGCAACAGGCGGCGGCGGTCTGGTCCATGATCCCGCAGGGCACGCCGACGAAGGCGTTCTCGGCGCGCTGGGCGAGCCGGGCCAGCGCCACCGGGGCGAGGCCGAGGCCGTAGAGGTCGTTGAGGGCGAGCGCGGTCGCGACCTCGAGCGCGGCGGAGGAGGACAGCCCGGCGCCGGTGGGCACGGTGCTCTCGTAGTGCAGATCCGCGCCGCCCACCGGCAGCCCGGCCTCCCGCATCGCCCAGACGACGCCCGCCGGGTACGCGGCCCAGCCGCCTTGGGGCGCGGGCCCGGGGCCGGGGGGCCGCAGCTCGTCGGTCCGCAGCTCGACGACGCCGCCGTCGGCGCCGCCGGAGTGCAGCCGCAGCACCCCGTCCGGGCGGGCCGAGGCGGCGGCGACGGTGGTGTGCGGGAGGGCCAGCGGCAGCACGAAGCCGTCGTTGTAGTCGGTGTGTTCACCGATCAGGTTGACCCGGCCGGGGGCCGCCCAGATGCCCTCCGGGGCGGCGCCGTAGACGGTACGGAACCCCTCGGCCGCCGCGGCCCCTGGAATCGTCACTACTGGGTCCTCTCCAGCTGCTGTGCGAACTGCCAGGCATCGGCGACGATCCCGGCGAGGTCGGCGCGGCTGGGGCGCCAGCCGAGCCGGTCGATGGCGGTCTGCGCGGAGGCCACCAGGACGGCCGGGTCGCCGCCGCGGCGCGGGGCGATGACCTCGGGGATCGGGTGGCCGGTCACCTTGCGGACGGTCTCGATGACCTCGCGGACGGAGAAGCCGTTGCCGTTGCCGAGGTTGCAGATGAGGTGCTCGCCCCCGACCGCGGCGTCCAGGGCGAGGAGGTGGGCCTCGGCGAGGTCGGCGACGTGGATGTAGTCGCGGATGCAGGTGCCGTCGGGGGTGGGGTAGTCGTCGCCGAAGACGGAGATCGCCTCGCGCCTGCCCTGGGCGACCTGGAGGACGAGCGGGATCAGATGCGACTCGGGCTGATGGCGCTCGCCGCAGCTGCCGTAGGCGCCGGCGACGTTGAAGTAGCGCAGCGAGACGGCGGCCAGGCCGTGGGCGGCGGCCGCACCGGTGATCATGTGGTCGACGGCGAGCTTGCTGGCGCCGTAGGGGTTGGTCGGCGCGGTGGGCGCGGACTCCACGATCGGGATCTGCTCGGGCTCGCCGTAGGTCGCCGCGGTGGAGGAGAAGACGAGCTTGCCAACGCCCGCCGCGCGCATCGCGCCGAGCAGTTCCATGGTGCCGCCGACGTTGTTGTCCCAGTACTTCTCGGGCTTGACGACGGACTCGCCGACCTGCGAGAACGCGGCGAAGTGCAGCACGGCGTCGTAGGTGGAGTCGAGCCATTTGGCGGCGTCGCGGATGTCGCCCTCGACGAACTCGGCGCCCGCGGGGACGCCCGCCCGGAATCCGGTCGAGAGGTTGTCGAGGACGGTGACCTCGTGACCCGCCTCCAGAAGGTGCTGGGCCACGACGCTGCCCACGTATCCGGCCCCACCCGTCACCAGGTACTTGCTCATGAGTCGCTCGCTACCTCTCGCAGTCGCTCGGCCGCGGCCTCCGGCGGCACATCGTTGATGAACACGTTCATGCCGGATTCGGAACCCGCGAGGAACTTCAGCTTGCCGGAAGTGCGGCGAATGGTGAAAAGCTCGAGGTGAAGTGCGAATTCGGCGCGGTCCGCGGCGCGTACCGGCGCCTGGTGCCAGGCGGCGATGTACGGCGTGGGCGCCCCCTCCCCGGTGTCGAAGATCCGGTCGAACCGCCGCAAGACTTCCAGGTAGAGCTGTGGGAACTCTGTGCGCGCCGCATCGTCGAGGGCGAGCAGGTCCGGAACTCGGCGCTTCGGGTAGAGGTGCACCTCGTACGGCCAGTGGGCGGCGTACGGGACGAAGGCCAGCCAGTGGTCGCCTTCGAGGACGATGCGGCGGCCGTCGGCGAGCTCGTCGGCCACGACGTCGTCGAAGAGGTTCCGGCCGCCGGTGCCCTCGCGGTGGGCGGCCAGTGAGGCGAGCATCCGCTCCGTACGGGGGGTGGTGAAGGGGTACGCGTAGATCTGGCCGTGCGGATGGCCGAGGGTCACGCCGATCTCGGCTCCGCGGTTCTCGAAGCAGAACACCTGCTCCACGTCCGGGAGTTGGGAGAGTTCCGCGGTGCGGTCGGTCCAGGCGTCCAGGACGAGGGCGGCCTGTTCCTCGGTGAGGTCGGCGAAGGATGCGTCGTGGTCGGAGGTGAAGCAGACGACCTCGCAGCGGCCGCTGTCGCCGGCGAGGGAGGGGAAGCGGTTCTCGAAGACGGCGACGTCGTAGTCCGCGGCGGGGATCTCGGAGTGCCGGCCGTCGCGGGAGGGGCACAGCGGGCATTCGTCGGCCGGGGGGTGGTAGGTGCGGCCCTGGCGGTGCGAGGCGACGGCGACACGGTCGCCGAGGAGGCGGTCGTGGCGGATCTCGGAGGCGGTGGAGACCGGGTCGAGCGGGCGGCGGTCATCGGCGTCCCGTACGGCGTCGTCGCGCGAGTCGTAGTAGATCAACTCCCGGCCGTCCGCGAGCCGGGTCGTCGTCTTCTTCACCGGGAGCTCCTCACCACACCAAACACAAACAAACACAATGAAGCACAAGCGAACAGAGCAGTCAACGCCGACCCCAGCCGAGCTCCAAGCGGACGCCCTACCCGACATTCCGCCTATTTCCACCCGACTCAATCACGATCCAACAACTCAACCGAACAAAACTGTTCAGTTTCTGACCGCCCGCGCGTAGCTTTCTGTGCGTTCCCATCGCTCCCAAAGAAGCGGGCTACGCCATGACCACTCTGGCCGAAGGCCTCCGGCTCCCCACCAACGGGCTCGACTACACGCTCCTGGCCCTCTACTTCGTCGTCGTGCTCGGCATCGGATTCGCCGCCCGGCGCAGCGTGAAGACGAGCCTGGACTTCTTTCTCTCCGGCCGGTCGCTGCCCGCCTGGGTGACCGGTCTCGCCTTCGTCGCCGCGAATCTCGGCGCCACCGAGATCCTCGGGATGGCCGCGACCGGCGCCCAGTACGGCGTCGCGGTGGTGCACTGGTACTGGATCGGCGCCATCCCGGCCATGGTCTTCCTCGGCCTGGTCATGATGCCGTTCTACTACCGCTCCAAGGTCCGCTCGGTCCCCGAGTTCCTGCTCCAGCGGTTCGACAGGTCCGCGCATCTGCTCAGCTCGGTCCTGTTCGCCTTCGCGGCGATACTGATCGCGGGGGTGAACCTGTACGCCCTGTCGATCGTCGTCGAGGCGCTGCTCGGCTGGCCGCAGTGGGTGGCGATCGTCGTCGCGGGCCTGTTCGTCCTCGCGTACATCACCATCGGCGGCCTGTCCTCGGCGATCTACAACGAAGTGCTCCAGTTCTTCGTCATCCTCGCCGCGCTCATACCCCTCTGCGTCATCGGCCTCAAGCGCGTCGGCGGCTGGGGCGGCCTGAGCAACTCCCTGGAGGCGTCACACGGCCCCAACTTCCTGACCGCCTGGGGCGGTACCGGCATCGGCGACGCCAACCCGCTCGGCGCGAACTGGCTGACGATCATCCTCGGCCTGGGGTTCGTGCTCTCCTTCGGCTACTGGACGACGAACTTCGCCGAGGTGCAGCGCGCCCTGTCCGCCAAGAACCTCTCCGCCGCCCAGCGCACCCCGCTGATCGGCGCCTTCCCGAAGATGTTCATCGTCTTCCTGGTGATGATCCCGGGCCTGGTCGCCGCCGTCCTCGTCCCGAAGATCGGCACGGCCGGCTCGGGTCTGACGTACAACGACGCGATCCCGTACCTGATGCAGGAACTGCTGCCCAACGGCGTGCTCGGCATAGCCGTCACCGGTCTGCTCGCCGCCTTCATGGCAGGCATGGCGGCCAACGTCTCCTCCTTCAACACCGTCTTCACGTACGACATCTGGGCCAGGTACGTGAAGCCCGGCCGGCCCGACGGCTACTACCTGCGCTTCGGGCGCCTCATCACGGCGATCGGCGTCCTCGCCTCCATCGGCACGGCCTTCATCGCCTCCTCCTTCTCAAACATCATGGGCTACCTCCAGACGCTGTTCTCCTTCTTCAACGTCCCGATGTTCGTGGTCTTCATCATCGGCATGTTCTGGAAGCGCGCCTCGATGAAATCCGGTGTGTGGGGCCTGATCGCGGGCACCACGGCCGCGATGGTCAACTACTTCTGGATCTACAAGCAGGGCATCATCGCCATCCCCACCGACCAGGGCGCCAACTTCGTCTCCGCGATCGTCGGGTTCGTCGCCGGTGCCGTCGTGATGGTCGTCGTCACCCTCTTCACCGCCCCCAAGCCGGCGGCCGAACTGGCGGGCCTGGTCTACGGAACGACCGCGCCCGGCCTGGAGGAGCCTTCCCCAAGCTCTCCACTTCGTTCGAGCGGGGGAGACCCCATCGCCGAGGGCGACGACGCCTGGTACCGCAGGCCGGCGCTGCTCGGCTGGGGCGCGATCGTCCTCGCCGCGGCCTGCTACCTGCCCTACTCGCTCTGATCCACCGCTGTTCTCCCGCTGACCTAAGGCGTGAAATCCCATGTCCGACCTGCAGAACGAAGTCGCCGAACTGGAACGCAAGTCCGCGACCGCGACCCGGCTCTTCGACATCCGGCGCATCATCGGCGGCCTGTTCGGCCTCTACGGCGTGATCGTCACCATCGCCGGCATCACGGCCTCCGACGCCGACCTGAAGAAGGCCGAGAACATCAACATCAACCTCTGGACGGGCATCGGGATGCTCGCCCTCGGGCTGTTCTTCCTGGGCTGGGTGTGGCTGCGGCCGGCCGTACCGCCCGCGGCGGCGGAGCTCGCGCCGGCCGGGGACGAGCCGCCGGCGCACTGAGTCCGGGGAGGCACCTGCGCTACCGCCTCCGGGACCCACGTCTCGAAGATCAGCGAGACGGGAAAGGTCCGGCCCTTGGGGACGGAGGCGGCGCCGGGGTTGATGAGGTGGACCCGCCCGCGGAGGGCCACCGTCCCGCCTACCCGCCCTCCGCTTCCGCGCCCCCTGCCTCCTGCGCACCCCCGGCCCGTGCGCCGCCACCCCGTGCCGCCCGTTCCAGCAGGCCCGTGCGTGCCGCCAGGGCGGCCGCCTCCAGGCGTGAGCCCACCTCCAGCTTCATCAGCACCCGCTGGACGTGGGTACGGGCGGTGCTCGGTGCGATCTCCATCCCCGCGGCGATCAGCCGGGTGTCCTCCCCGTCCGCGACCCGCATCAGTACCTCGACCTCGCGCGGGGTGAGCAGCTGGAGCAGCCGCGCGCCCTCGTCGTCCGGCTGGGCCGCCGGGTGCAGCAGCTCCTCGAAGGCCTGCTGCAGCAGCTGCGGCGCGATGGCGGACTCGCCCGCCCGCGCCTTCATCATGGCGCGTTCGACGCCCTCGATCCGCTCGTCGTTACGGACGTACCCGGACGCCCCGGCGGCGAACGCGGCCGCGATCCCGCGCGGGCTGGGCACCGGGCCCAGCACCACCACCGCGATCCCCGGCCGCTCCTTCTTGATCCGTACGACCGGGTCGAAGACCCCCGGCGCGGCGGGCGTCGCGGTGCCCAGCAGGCACACCTCGGGCGCCCGGCTCACCACCAGATCCGCGGCCCCGGCGCTCGGCGCTGCCGCCGCCAGTACGCGGTGCCCCCGCAGCTTCAGGGCCGAGGCGAGCGCCTCGGCGAGCAGACGGTGATCGTCGACCACCATGAGCCGCACGACCATCGAGAACCCCCTCACCTCCCGGCGGGCCCCGCCCCCGGCCCTCGCCGGGTCCCTTTGCCCGGGATTTGTCCCCGGGAAGCTACACGCTCGGCCGACGCTGCGCGCCCCCTACCGGGCAGAAGATCACCGGAATGTTGGAATCCCGGCCATCCGAGGCCGAATGCCGCCCCCGGACTCCGTCCGGTTCCAGGCTCTAGGCGTCCTCCGCCAGCTCCAGCCAGCGCATCTCCAGCTCCTCGCGCTCCCCGGCCAGTTCGCGCAGCTGGGCGTCGAGGCCGGCGACCTTTTCGAAGTCGGTGGCGTGTTCGGCGATCTGGGCGTGCAGCTTGGCCTCCTTGTCGCCGATCTTGTCCAGCTGCCGCTCGATCTTCTGGAGTTCCTTCTGCGCCGCGCGGTTGACGGCGGCGGTCTTCTTGGGGGCGGCGGCCTGGGAGGCGGGGGCGGGTGTGGCGTCCTCCACGGCCTTGCGGCGGCGTTCGAGGTACTCGTCGATGCCGCGCGGGAGCATGCGCAGGGTGGCGTCGCCGAGGAGGGCCCAGACCCGGTCGGTGGTGCGCTCTATGAAGTAACGGTCGTGGCTGATGACGATCAGCGAGCCGGGCCAGCCGTCGAGCAGGTCCTCGAGCTGGGTCAGCGTCTGGATGTCGAGGTCGTTGGTGGGCTCGTCGAGGAAGAGGACGTTGGGCTCGTCCATCAGGAGGCGGAGGATCTGGAGGCGGCGGCGCTCACCGCCCGAGAGATCGCCGACCGGAGTCCACTGCTTCTCCTTGGTGAAGCCGAACTTCTCGCAGAGCTGGCCGGCGGTCATTTCGCGGCCCTTGCCGAGGTCGACCCGCTCGCGCACCTTCTGGACGGCCTCCAGCACCCGCCAGGACGGGTCGAGCTCGGCGACCTCCTGCGAGAGGTACGCCAGCTTGACGGTCTTGCCGACGACGATCTTGCCGGCCGCGGGCTGGGTCTCGCCCTGCGTTCGGGCCGCCTGCTCCAGCGCCCGCAGCAGCGAGGTCTTGCCCGCACCATTCACGCCGACCAGGCCGATCCGGTCGCCGGGGCCGAGCTGCCAGGTCAGATGCCTCAGAAGTTCCTTGGGACCGGCCTGGACGGTGACGTTCTCCAGCTCGAAGACGGTCCTGCCCAGACGGGAGTTGGCGAACTTCATCAGCTCGGTGGTGTCGCGCGGCGGCGGGACGTCCGCGATCAGCTCGTTGGCGGCCTCGATACGGAACCGGGGCTTGCTGGTGCGGGCGGGGGCGCCGCGCCGCAGCCAGGCCAGCTCCTTGCGCATCAGGTTCTGCCGCTTGGCCTCCTCGGTGGCCGCGATCCGCTCTCGCTCGGCGCGCGCGAAGATGTAGTCGCTGTAGCCGCCCTCGTACTCGTGGATCGCCCCACGCTGGACGTCCCACATCCGCGTACAGACCTGGTCGAGGAACCAGCGGTCGTGGGTGACGACGACCAGCGCCGAGCGGCGGGCCCGCAGATGGCCGGCGAGCCAGGAAATGCCTTCCACGTCGAGGTGGTTGGTGGGCTCGTCCAGGACGATCAGGTCCTGTTCGGCGATCAGCAGCTTGGCCAGCGCGATACGGCGGCGCTCACCGCCGGAGAGGGGGCCGATGACGGTGTCCAGGCCCTTGTCGAAGCCCGGCAGATGCAGATCGCCGAAGAGGCCGGTCAGGACGTCCCGGATCTTGGCGTTGCCGGCCCACTCGTGGTCGGCCATGTCGCCGATGACCTCGTGCCGGATGGTGGCGGCCGGGTCGAGGGAGTCGTGCTGGGTCAGGACGCCGAGCCGCAGGCCGCCGCTGTGGGTGACCCGGCCGTTGTCCGCCTCCTCCAGCTTGGCGAGGATCCGGATCAGGGTGGTCTTGCCGTCCCCGTTGCGCCCGACGACGCCGATCCGGTCCCCCTCGTTGACGCCGAGGGAGACACCGTCGAGCAGGGCACGGGTCCCGTAGACCTTGCCGACGGCTTCCAGATTGACGAGGTTGGTGGCCATTCCGCTCCTGAACTTCACACCGATGGGACTTCACACCGGTGCACTGGCACCGGCCGACCGTCCCAGCGTAGTCCGCGCCGGGCGGCGCCCGTCCTGGGCACTGGACGGCCGCCCCGGCGGCTACGCCAGCGTCGCGCCCGGCGCCGGCGAATCCGCGACCCGGACCGCCCGGCAGGTGCCCGAGTCCAGCAGCGCCGCCGCGACCTGCTGCGCCGCCTGCGCGTCCTTGACCAGGAAGGCGGTGGTCGGGCCGGAGCCGGAGACCAGCGCGGCCAGGGCGCCCGCGGCGGTGCCGGCGTCCAGGGTGGCGGTCAGGGCGGGCCGCAGGGAGAGCGCGGCGGGCTGGAGGTCATTGGCGAGGGCCGCGGCGAGAGCGGTGGCGTCGCCGGATTCCAGGGCGGCCAGCAGCTCGGGGTCGGCCTCCGGCGCGGGGACCTGTGTCCCCTCCGTCAGACGGTCGAACTCGCGGTAGACGGCCGGCGTCGACAGTCCGCCGTCGGCGACCGCGAAGACCCAGTGGAAGGCGCCGCCGACGGGGAGCGGCGTCAGCAGCTCGCCCCGGCCGCGGCCCAGCGCCGCACCGCCGACCAGGCTGAAGGGGACGTCGCTGCCCAACTCGGCGCAGATCTCGAGGAGTTCCTCGCGTGAGGCCCCCGTCGACCAGAGGGTGTCGCAGGCCAGCAGGGCGCCCGCGGCGTCCGCGCTGCCGCCCGCCATTCCGCCCGCTACGGGGATGTCCTTGGCGATGTGGAGGTGGACGTGCGGCTCGATGCCGTGTCGGGCCGCCAGGAGCTCCGCGGCGCGGGCCGCCAGGTTCGTGCGGTCCAGCGGGATCTGGTCGACGTCATGCCCCTCGGCGGTGATCCGCAGGGAGTCGGCGGGGACGGCGGTGACCTCGTCGTAGAGGCCGACGGCGAGGAAGACGTTCGCCAGGTCGTGGAAGCCGTCGGGCCGGGCGGCGCCGACCGCCAGCTGGACATTGACCTTGGCCGGTACCCGTACGGTGACCGACGCGCCGCTCGTCCCGCATGCCCTCATGCCGCATCTCCCTCGTGCTGCCGCTTGTGCTCGGCGATCCCCGCGAACTCCTCGACGGTAAGCGCCTCACCGCGCGCCTGCGGGGAAATCCCCGCCGCGACGAGGGCGGCCTCCGCGGCGGCGGCCGAACCGGCCCAGCCGGAGAGGGCGGCCCGCAGCGTCTTGCGGCGCTGGGCGAAGGCCGCGTCGACGACGGCGAAGACCTCCTCCCGGCTCGCGGTGGTCTCGAGGGGCTTCTCGCGGCGGACGAGGGAGACCAGGCCGGAGTCGACGTTCGGCGCGGGCCAGAAGACGTTGCGGCCGATCGCACCGGCCCGCTTGACCTCGGCGTACCAGTTGGCCTTGACCGACGGCACGCCGTAGACCTTGTTGCCGGGGCGGGCGGCGAGCCGGTCGGCGACCTCGGCCTGGACCATGACCAGGGTGCGGTCGATGGTGGGGAAGGTCGCGAGCATGTGGAGGAGAACGGGGACCGCGACGTTGTAAGGGAGGTTGGCGACCAGCGCGGTGGGCGCCGGGCCGGGCAGCTCGGTGACGTGCATGGCGTCGGTGTGGACCAGCGCGAAGCGGTCGGCGCGCTCGGGCAGCCGGGCGGCGACGGTGCTCGGCAGGGCGGCGGCGAGCACCTCGTCGATCTCGACGGCGGTGACCCGGTCGGCGGCCTCCAGCAGCGCCAGGGTCAGCGATCCGAGACCGGGGCCGACCTCGACCACCACGTCGTCGGGCCGGACGTCTGCGGTGCGGACGATCCGGCGGACGGTGTTGGCGTCGATGACGAAGTTCTGGCCGCGCTGCTTGGTGGGCCGTACGCCCAGCGCGGCGGCCAGCTCCCGGACGTCGGCGGGCCCGAGGAGCGGACCGGAATCGTCACTGCTACTGCTGCTCTTGCTCACCCATGCAGCTTACGGCCCGCACCCCGCGGTCCTCACCCGTGCAGCTTGTGGCCGCAGACCGGCCACGGACTCGCCCCTCGGCTCACGTACAGCTTCTTGGCGCGGAAGGTCTGTTCCTGGGCGGGGGCGTCCTGCGGCCGGCCGTTGCCGCCGAGGGCGTGCCAGGTGCCGACGTCGAACTGGTAGAGCCCGCCGTAGTTCCCCGACGCATCGACCGCGTCCGGCCGCCCGCCCGCTTCGCACTGCGCCAGCGCCTGCCAGGCGAGGTGGTCGGCGCCGTCGACGGAGGCGGGCAGCGGCCGGGTGCCGACGTGCACGATCTGCGGGCGCGGCACCCGCACCACATGGGCATGCAGCCGTCGCGGTTTCTGCCTGACGCCGTTGACGGTACGCAGCCGGTAGGTGACCCGTCGTACGCCGGGCCGCCCCTGCTGGACGACGGATTCGGTGCCCTTCGGCAGCCCGGGGTCCTCCCGGCGGACCGTACGGAACGGGATCGGCTCCGCCCGCACCTCCTTCGAGCCGGTGATCCGCAGCACCGAGACGCTCTGCCCGTCGCGCGGGAAGCTGTCCGGCGGCACCGAGGTGGTGTCCTCGCCGTGCAGGGCGAGCCCGGCCTCCGCCAGGGCCTCGCGGACGGTGGCGGCGTTCGTACGGATCCGGAACTCGCGGCCGTCGGCGAGGAAGGCGACCTCGCGCTCGGTGCGTACCGCCAGCTCCAGGCCGTGGCGTTCGATGCGGCGGGAGCGGGAGCTGGAGAGATAGGCGCCGTCGGCCCGCACCCCGAACTGGCTCAGGGCGCCGTCCACGGTCTCGGCGGTGGTCCACACCTGGCGGCGCTGTCCGTCGAGGGTGAGGACGACGGGACGGCCGTGCCGGACGACGATCTCGTCGCCGCTGCGGAGTGCGGCGTCGGGGGCGGGGGCGACGATGTCGCGCGGGCCGATGGCCAGGTGTTCGTCGTCGAGCAGATCCGCGACGTCGCCGGCGAAGGTGTGCAGGGTGCGCGGTTTGCCGTCGACGCTGAGCCGGACGGCCTTGTCGTGGGCGATGAAGGCGGTGGTGCCGCCGGCCAGGAAGGCCACGACCAGGGCCCGGGGCAGCAGCCGCCGCAGGACTTCCGGGCGCTGGGGGGCGCGCCTGCGACGGCCGCGCGCGGCGCGGTGGCTGCTTGGCGAAGGACTCACGACGCTCCAGATGCCACAGATCCGGTTGACGGCCGGAGGGTAACGGAGCGGCGGTCACGTTCCAAAGCCGAGTGGCTACGGAGCGTGGCGGGCGGGTGGGGCCGGGACCGGGACCGGTGGTGTCAGTAAGCGAAAGCGCGTGCCGTGTTGGCGGCGACGGCCGAGGCCAGCGCGTCCTCGGTCATGCCCTTGACCTCGGCCATCGCGCGCAGGGTGAGCGGAATCAGATAGGGCGCGTTCGCTCGTCCGCGGTACGGCACGGGGGTGAGGAAGGGGGCGTCGGTCTCGACGAGCACCAGTTCGGGCGGGGCAACGGTGAGCGCATCGCGCAGCGGCTGGGCGTTCTTGAAGGTGACGTTGCCGGCGAAGGACATGAAGTAGCCGGCGGCCGCGCAGACCTCGGCCATCTCCGCGTCCCCCGAGTAGCAGTGGAAGACGACCCGGTCCGGCGCGCCCTCTTCCCGCAGGATCCGCAGCACGTCCTCGTGTGCCTCCCGGTCGTGGATGACCAGGGCCTTGCCGTGCCGCTTGGCGATCTCGATATGGGCGCGGAAGGACCGCTGCTGGGCGGCCATGCCGTCGGGGCCGGTACGGAAGTAGTCCAGGCCGGTCTCGCCGACGCCGCGGACCTCGGGCCGGGCGGCGAGCGCGTCGATCCCGGCGAGCGCCGCGTCCAGGGCGGCGTCCCCGCCGGGCTCCCGGGCGCCCTGCCGGGACCAGCCGTCGGGGTCCCCGAGCACGATGCGGGGCGCTTCGTTGGGATGCAGTGCGACGGCGGCGTGCACGCTCTCGTACGCCGCGGCGGTGTCCGCGGCCCACCGCGAACCGGCCAGGTCGCAGCCCACCTGCACCACCGTGGTCACCCCGACCGAGGCGGCCTTGGCGAGCGCGTCGTCGACGGTGGTGTCCTGCATGTCGAGGTGGGTGTGCGAGTCCGCGACCGGTACCCGAAGGGGTTCGGGCAGCGGCGGCGGGGTGGTCTTGTCGTCCTGCGGTGCCATGGCCGCGATCCTACGAGGACCGCGGCCAGGGCCCCGTCAGGGGACGGTCATTTGCGGTGGTGCTGGAAGGGGTGCAGCAGATCGGAGAGGTGCCAGTGGTGCCGCCCGGTGCTGCTGCCCGTACGGTCGTCGGCCGCCTCGGGGGCGGCCTTTTTCTTTCCGTTGCCGGTCTGGCGCTGATGCATGTTCGCTATCGCGTCGGAGACCATCGAGACCTGGCCCGAGCGCATGATCCTGACGACGTTACTGCCGCAGTTCAGGCACGTGGGCCTGGTCAACGGGGACGGCACACGCTCGCCGTCCGCGTAGTAGACGACGTGCAGTTCGCCCTTGGCGTCCAGGTGGTGCTCGATCTCGTACGCCTGCTCCCAGCCGTGGCCGCACCGCATGCACGCGAAGGCGTACGCCTCATGTGCCGCAGGCTCGGCGGACCGGGGAAAAGGGGAAACTCCGCGCGGGGATATCGGACTGGTCTTCGCGATCTCGCTCATGCCGAGACCTCGCTTCGCTCGGCCTCGCATACGCTCGGCGCGCACCACTGGATGGTTCGCTCACTACGTTCGCTCATGTGCGCTCCCTCTTGTCCACAGGACAAGGCAAGGTTCCGGGACCGTACGTCCCACCCCTAGTGGACGCCATTTCCGGCCAGCTGCGCAGCCGAGCGGCTGCTCTATTGGCCCAGATTTGACAGCTGACAGGGAAAACACCCGGCTGCGCGACCTTTGCCTTTACCTTCCAGGCTAGCCATTTACCGTCCCGTGGGTCGGTTATGGCCGAGCCGCATTTTTGGCCGCGACCACCGCGTCGAAGACCTGCCGCTTGGGCACCCCGGCGTCCGCCGCAACAGCCGCAATGGCCTCCTTGCGCCGCTCCCCCGCCTCCTCGCGCACCCGCACCCGGCGCACCAGCTCCTCGGGCCCCAGCTCCTCCGGACCGCTCTCCGGGGCGCCCTCGACCACGATGGTGATCTCGCCCCGTACGCCGTCGGCCGCCCACTCCGCCAGCTCCCCCAGCGGCCCGCGCCTGACCTCCTCGTAGGTCTTGGTCAGCTCGCGGCACACGGCGGCCCGGCGGTCCGCGCCGAACACCTCGGCCATCGCGGCGAGCGTGTCGTCCAGCCGATGGGGCGCCTCGAAATAGACGAGGGTCCGGCGCTCGTCCGCGACCTCGCGCAGCCGCGAGAGCCGCTCGCCCGTCTTGCGGGGCGGGAACCCCTCGAAGCAGAAGCGGTCCACCGGCAGGCCGGACACCGCGAGGGCGGTGAGCACCGCCGACGGCCCCGGTACCGCGGTGACCTTCACCCCGCGCTCCACCGCCGCCGCCACCAGCCGGTAGCCGGGGTCGGAGACGGACGGCATCCCGGCGTCGGTGACCAGCAGCACCCGCGCGCCGCCGGCCAGCGCATCCGCCAGCTCCGGCGTGCGGGCGGCCTCGTTGCCCTCGAAGTACGACACGATCCGCCCGGCCGGCTGCACGTCCAGCGCCTGCGTCAGCCGGCGCAGCCGCCGGGTGTCCTCGGCGGCGATCACATCGGCGGCCGCCAGCTCGGCGGCCAGCCGCGGCGGCGCGTCCGCGATCTCACCGATGGGCGTCCCTGCAAGTACCAGCGTTCCAGTCACGCCCCCATCCTCCCAGGGCGGCACGGCACCCCGCGGCGGGCGGGTCCGGGGCAGGAGCCGTCGCCGGTTCCGGAGAACCCGTTGATCACCACCTGGACGGCACGGTGACCCGTCCGGCGGCGCAGCACACCGCTCCACAGACTGCTTCCCTACGATGGGCCGGGTGACAAGTGACACCACCGCGGCCGAGGCCGGCGCGCACCGCACCGGGTACCCGGACCGGCAGCCCCCCGTGTGGCAGCGGCGGCTGCGCCGTTTCGGTTATCCGGGCCGCCCGCAAGGCGATCTCCGCGCGCGGCTGGTGCCCGCCTTCCCCGGGCCGGCGTTCCGGCTGTGGGCGGTGTTCGGGGTGGGCCCGGCGGCCGCCGTGCGGCTGTCGCGCTGGGCCGCGTGGGGCGGCCCGCTGCTGGTGGCACTGGTCGCGGGCGTACTCCGCTTCTGGCACCTGGGCAGCCCGCACGACGTGATATTCGACGAGACGTACTACCCCAAGGACGCCTGGTCACTGCTCCAGTACGGCTACGAGGGCACCTGGGACAAGAAGGCCAACGAGGCGCTCGTCGGTCCGCATCCGAAGATGCTGCTCTCCCCCCAGCCCTCGTACGTCGTCCATCCCCCGATGGGCAAGTGGCTGATCGCGCTCGGCGAGTGGGCGTTCGGCATGAACCCCTTCGGCTGGCGCTTCATGGTCGCCCTGCTGGGCACCCTGTCCGTCCTGCTCATCTGCCGTATCGGCCGCCGTCTGCTGCGCTCCACGGCCCTGGGCTGTCTCGCCGGCGCGCTGCTGGCCGTCGACGGCCTGCACTTCGTGATGAGCCGCACCGCCCTGCTCGACCTGATCGTGATGTTCTGGGTGGTGGCCGCCTTCGGCTGCCTGCTGGTGGACCGCGACCGCACCCGGGCCCGGATGGCGGCCGCCCTGCCGGTGGGTCCGGACGGGCTGGCCCGTCCCGCTGACGAGGTCGGCGACCGGCTGCGCCTGGGCTGGCGCCCCTGGCGTATCGCGGCCGGCCTCTGCCTGGGCCTGGCCTCCGCCACCAAATGGAACGGCCTCTACTACCTGGCCGCCTTCGCCCTGATGTCCGTGCTTTGGGACGTGGCGGCCCGCCGTACCGCCGGCGCACGCCGCCCGTTCCGCTCCGCCCTCCGCCGCGATGCCGCGCCCGCCTTCGGCTCCACCGTCGTCGTCGCCCTCGCCGCCTACCTGGCGTCGTGGTCCGGCTGGATCGCCACCAAGGGCGGCTACTACCGCGACTGGGCCACCACTCCCGAGGGCCACACCGGTGCCTGGACCTGGCTGCCGGACTGGCTGCGCAGCCTCTGGCACTACCAGACCGAGGTCTACGCCTTCCACACCGGCCTGACCACCCCGCACACCTACCAGTCCAACCCCTGGAGCTGGCTGGTCCTGGGCCGCCCGGTCTCGTACTTCTACAAGGACCCCACGGCGGGCCACCAGGGCTGCACCGCCGCCGAAGGCTGCGCCCGCGAGGTCCTGGCCCTCGGCACCCCGCTGCTGTGGTGGGCCGCCTGCTTCGCCCTGCTCTACGCCCTCTACCGCTGGGCCTTCACACGCGACTGGCGCGCGGGGGCCGTCGCCTGCGGCGTGGCGGCCGGCTACCTCCCCTGGTTCCTCTACCAGGAACGGACCATCTTCCTCTTCTACGCCGTCGTCTTCGTCCCGTTCCTGTGCCTGGCGCTCGCCATGATGATCGGCGCGATCATCGGCCCGCCCGGCGCGGACGAACGCCGTCACACGATCGGGGCGGTGGGCGCGGGCGTCCTGGTGCTCCTGATCGTCTGGAACTTCATCTACTTCTATCCGCTGTACACGGGTACGCCGATCCCCAAATCGGCGTGGCACAACCGGATGTGGTTCGACACCTGGGTGTAGACGGGAACACCCGGATTCAGCCGGGACCCGCCGGCGCACGCTGTGCCGGCACACGAAAAAGCCGGCACACGAAAAAGGGGACGCCCACTCCGGCGTCCCCTCATCCCGAGTGCGCTCGGTCGCATCAGCCGAAGAAGATCCGGCCGATCAGCCCGCCGGGGGAGTCGTAGGCCGCCTCACGGTCCGCGGGGGTGGTGTCGGAGCCACGCCCGCCCTTGTCCTTGTGGCCGCTGGACTTGTGCTCGCTCTCGCGGCCCTCCGCAGGCAGGTCACCGCCCATACGGGAGTCGGAGACGTCCGAGCCGGGGGTGGAGGAGTTCGGGCCTTCGTCAGCGGCGGCGGCGCCCGCGCCGCCGAGCAGGGCAGCGGTGGCCAGGGTCACCGCGAAGAGCGTGGTACGGATACGCATGAATCCTCCTGAAAGGTGAGAAACGGATCACCCTCTGCACTTCCCCTCACCGCCCTCGGGATGTGACGCTGCGCGCAAAGATCACCCCACCGGACCCTTGTGCGGCCGCGCTGCGGACGGCGGCGGCGCGTCACCGGACTGTTCCCCGATCGAGACTGACCGGGAGTCGCTCACTTCCCCGTGTCCCTTAGAGTGCGACGCACGTTCTTGTGTGCGTATTCAAGGACGAGTTCTCTGGGAGGGGATCGGTGGCATGCGCCGCGAGGTGAAGTACGGACTGATCGGCGGATCGGTGGCCCTGGTGGCGGGAGTCGTCGGCGGCTTCACGCTGTTCGGCGGCTCGGACGACGACAAATCGCCGCAGCAGGTCACGTCGGCGGACGCCAAGTCGGGCGGCGAGGCGCCGAACGTGAAGACCGGTCCGCTCAGCGCGGAGGAAGTACGGACGACGTCGCAGGCGTTCCTGAAGGCCTGGCAGGGCGGCGACCCCGCCAAGGCCGCCGGCCTGACGGACAGCCCCGACGCCGCCAACGCCGGCCTCACGGCCTTCGGCAAGCAGGCGCACTTCTCGGATGTGACGGTGACGCCGGGCACACCGACGGGCGACAAGGTGCCGTACACCGTCGCCACCCAGATCGACTACAACGGCCACAAGACGCCGTACTCGTATCGCACTTCCGCCACCCTCAAGCGGGACAAGACCACCGGAAAGCCGCAGATCGCCTGGCAGCCGGCGGTGCTGCACCCGGGCCTGGCCAAGGGTGACGAGCTGCGTACGGGTGAGGCCGAGGCGCCGCCGATCAAGGCCGTGGACCGCAACGGCAAGGAGCTGACCCCGCAGGACCACCCGACGCTGGCCGGGCTCCTGGACAGCCTGCGCGACAAGTACGGCGACAAGACGAACGGCAAGCCCGGCGTGGAGCTGTTCATCAAGCGCGCCACGGCCGCCAAGCCCGCGGACCAGCAGCCCGACAAGACGCTGAAGGTGCTGTCCAAGGGCACCCCCGGCACCCTCAAGACCACCCTGGACGCCAGGCTCCAGGCGGCGGCGGAGAAGGCCGTCGCGGGCAAGAAGTCGGCCTCCGCCGCCGCGGTGAAGCCCAGCACCGGCGAGATCCTGGCGCTCGCCAACTCCCCGGCCAAGGGCTTCAACATGGCCACCCAGGGGTCGCTGGCCCCCGGCTCGACGATGAAGATCGTCACTTCGGCGCTGCTCATCGACAAGGGCATGACCTCGCCCGGCAAGCAGCACCCGTGCCCCAAGTACGTCACGGTCGGCGGCTGGAAGTTCCAGAACCTCAACAAGTCCGAGATCAAGGACGGCACCTTCGCGCAGAGCTTCGCCGCGTCCTGCAACAACGCCTTCATCTCGCAGGCCAAGGACCTCAAGAACGACGACCTGACGAAGGAGGCCCGGGACGTCTTCGGCATCGGCCTGAACTGGCAGACCGGCATCCCCACCTTCGACGGCGCGGTGCCGGTCCAGCAGGACGCGCAGATGGCGGCGTCGCTGATCGGGCAGGGCGGTGTACGGATGAACCCGCTCAACGTCGCCACGCTCGCCGCGACGGTGCAGGCCGGCTCCTTCCACCAGCCGTACATCGTCGCGCAGTCCCTCGACAACCGGCCGTTCGCCAAGGCCCCGGGCGGCTTCAAGTCCGGCACCCAGGCGGCCCTGAAGTCGCTGATGAAGCTGACCGCGACCTCCGGTACGGCCGCCGAGGCGATGGCCGGGATCGGCGGTGACGTCGGCGCCAAGACCGGTTCGGCCGAGGTCGACGGCCAGAAGAAGCCCAACGCCTGGTTCACCGCCTACCGCGGCGACCTCGCCGCGGCGGCCGTCGTCCCGGCCAGCGGCCACGGCGGCTCCAACGCGGGCCCGGTGGTCCGCGCCATCTTCAACGCCGGCTGAGCCCGGCGGGACGGGCGGGCACGCACCACTGTGCCCCCCGTCCCAGCTCCCGGATTCCATCGCATGGTCCGTACACCTTTCGCTAGCGTGCGGGCCATGAGCGATTCCCCACCTGCCGCCCCCGAGGCCGCCGCGACCCTGCGCATACGCGAGCGCGCCGCGTGACCCCGCTCGTCGTCGCGGCCGTGCTCCTGGCCGCCGTCACCCACGCCAGCTGGAACGCGATCGCCCACGGCATACGCGACCAACTCATCGCCTTCACCCTGGTGGGAGGCGGCGGCGCGCTGTGCGGCCTGGCCCTCGCGGCCGTCGCTCCGCTCCCCGCCTCCGCCGCCTGGCCCTACCTCCTCGCCTCCGTCGCCCTCCACCTCGTCTACCAGGCCCTGCTCATGCAGTCGTTCCGCCTGGGCGACTTCGGCCAGATGTACCCGATAGCCCGCGGCACGGCGCCCCTGGTGGTCACCGTCCTCGCCGCCGTCTTCGTCCACGAGCTCCCCGACGCCTGGGCCCTGGCGGGCGTGGCCATCGCCTCCGCGGGCCTGGTGGGCGTGGCCCTGTGGGGCATCCGGGGCTCGGGCACCAGGCCCCACTGGCCGGCCATCATCGCCGCCCTGGCCACCGGCCTCTCCATAGCCGCCTACACCACCGTCGACGGCCTCGGCGTACGCGCCTCCGGCACCCCCCTCGGCTATATCGCCTGGCTGCTGGCCCTCCAGGGCCTGGTCATCCCCGCCTACGCCCTCGCCACCCGCCGCCGCCAACTCCTCACCGAACTCCGCCCGACAGCCCTGCGCGGCCTCCTCGGCGGCGTCCTCTCCGTCTTCGCCTACGGCCTGGTCCTCTGGGCCCAGACCCGCGCGCCCCTGGCCCCCATCGCCGCCCTCCGCGAATCCTCGATCATCGTGGGCGCCGCCATCGGGGCCGTCTTCTTCAAGGAACGCTTCGGGGCGCCGCGGATCGCCGCCGCGGGGTTGATGGTGGTGGGTATCGGGCTGATGTTGCATACGGGGTGAGCCGCGCCCGCAGGTTCTCCGCACGTTGCCGAGTGCGGCGCCGTAGTTGGCTGCTGTTGCTCCGGGCCCCGCCTGGCGGCGGGATCGGGGGAGGTTGTGGTGGTGGGGGTGGGTGTCGGCTGGTTGCGGCCGGTGGCTCTGGCGCTGCGGCGCTCGCCGTCCTGGCGGGCGGTGCGGCGCCCAGACCTGCACCGCACCCCCGTAAGCTCCCGTAGCCCCCGCCGGCCGGGGCAGTGCTCAACGTCGCCGGGTCAGGGCGGCGTTGGCCTTCATCAGTGCCGGGATCAGGACGTATGCCGCCACCGGGACCACGATCCCGGTCAGGATCAACGTCCGCACCAGCAGCGGCAGTCCGGCCGTGGCCGGCCCGAGCAGCCCCAGGACGACGGCGACCGTCGGATAGATGGCCAGCCAGGTGATCAGCGCCCGCCGGTGTATGGACGGACCCGCGGCCGGCGCGTTCCCGCTCGGATTCACGCCCTGATTCGCCTCCGCATTCGCGGACATGGACATCCCCCTCGTCACAGCAGCATCTCCAACCAACGGGTTGGATTCTGGACCGGAGTCTGCCGCACGATCACCCGTCATGTCCAACCCAATGGTTGGAGACGACCTCCCGCCGGGATAGGGTCGCGCGATGGCCTGGGACACAGCACGCACCAAACAACTCCTGCTCGACGCAGCGGTCGCCGAGTTCGCCGAGTTCGGTCCCGAGGGTGCCCGGGTCGCCCGTATCGCCACCCGCGCGGGCATCAACAAGGAACGGATCTACAGCTACTTCGGCAACAAGGAGAAGCTGTTCGCCGCAGTGCTGGAATCCGAGCTGGAGAAGGTCGCCGCGGCCGTACCGCTCACCTGCGAGCAGGCCGCCGACCTCGGCGATTACGCGGGACGGGTCTTCGACTACGCGCAGCAGAACCCCTACCCGGCACGGCTGCTCGCCTGGGAAGGCCTGCTGTACGAGGGCCGGGCCACCGCCGAGCGCAAGCGCGTCGATCACTACGCCGAGAAGATCGCCGCGGTGACCCAAGCCCAGCGGAACGGCACCCTCACCGACGAGATCGGCGCGGGCGAACTGCTCCGTGCGGTCATCTCCTTGACCGCCTCCTGGGTCAATCTGCCCCAGCTCGCCCACATGCTGACCCCGAAGGCCACCAGCAGCGGCCCACCGGCCCAGCGCGAACTCCTCGTCACCCTGATCCGCCGCCTGACGGCATAAAAGACAGCCGACCACCGCCAGCGGCAACCAGCCGACTCCCCCCACTCAGGGGTGGTCGCGCAACCGGCGGAAGGGGTTGGGCCGTAGGGACGGAGTCCTGGAGGACCGGCCCCGTACCCACGAGCACCCGCTCGCGACCAGCCCCACCGCCTCCCCCGATCCCGCCGCCAGGCGGGCTCAGAACCACAGCAACCACCTACGGCGGGTCACCCGGCAACGTGGGAAGCCGCGCCCCGCAACGCCGCGGACCGCACCAAGGCCTGGGCACGAGGATCCGCCGTCACGTTCTGCTGCATCCCGTTGGTGACGTACCCGAAGGCGAACCCGCTCTCGGGATCGGCGAAGGCGAGGGCGCCCCCGCGCCCCGGATGCCCGAACGAGCCCGGTCCCAGAAGCGGCGACGCCGGCCCGTGCAGCATGAAGCCGAGACCGAACCGGGTATGCACCAGCAGCGTCCGGTCGAGACCGGCGGACTCCTCCGTGCGTGCCAGCGTCAGCGTGGCGGGCGCGAACAACCGCGGATGCCCGTCGACGGGCCCGATCAGCGCGGCATAGCAACGCGCCAGCGCCCGCGCCGTGGCGATACCGCCCGACGCCGGCAGCTCGGCGGCCCGGTACTCGGCGGCGTTCTCGTCGGCCGACGGCGCTATCGCGCCGAAGGCCCGCCGGGTGAGGGACGAAGGGTCCGCATAGGCATCGGCCACCGCCCGCTTCGGCCGCACCCGCAACCCGGCGGCGCCCCCCGCCGTCGGTGCCTCGGCCTCCGCCAGCCGCCCCACACGGGACTGCTCGGCCTCCGGAAGGCCTATCCACAGGTCGAGCCCCAGCGGCCCGGATATCTCCTCCGCGACCCAGCTGCCGATCGACCGCCCGGTCACCCGCAGCACCAGCTCGCCGATGAGCCAGCTGTAGGTCTGTGCGTGGTAGCCGTGCTCGGCGCCCGGCTCCCACACGGGCGCCTGGGCGGCCAGCGCCGCGGGTCCGCTGACCCCGTCAACGGCCTGGGCGGGCGTCAGCGGCGTATCCAGCACCGGCAGCCCGGCCCGGTGCGAGAGCAGATGCCGTACGAGCACCCGTTCCTTGCCCGCCGCCTTGAATTCGGGCCAGTACGTACCCACAGGGGCGTCCAGATCCAGCAGCCCCCGCTGATGCAGCAGCAGCGGGACGATGGCCGCTATGCCCTTGGTGGCGGACCGGACGACCTGCGCCGTCCCCTCTTCCCACGGCGCGGCGGCGGCATCGCCGTCACCGTCCTTGGCCCCGCCCCAGAGGTCCACAACCTTGCGTCCGTGGAGATACACGGCAACCGCCGCGCCCCGCTCCCCGCGCCGCGCAAAATTGTCCGCGAAGGCGTCCCGGACCGGCTCGAAGCCGTCCTCGACCGTGCCCTGGACCTCCACCACTGTTTCCCGCTTTCCCACTCATCCGTCGCATTGGTGACCCATCCATGGTGCAACGCGCAGATCAGTGCTGATGACCAGGGCCCCGGCCAGTGGCATCTGTCACACCCTTTCCGGCGCCCCGGTCACCCCAGTTGTCCCGGCCGCTCCGGCCGCCCGACGTCACACGGGTACGGTCACCGACCGCGGATCGAACCCGAACGGCAATTCCAGCCGGTGGGCCCGCATCAATTCCTCGTCGCACAGCAATTCCTGTGTCGCCCCGTCCGCGGCGATCACCCCGCCGGACAGCACCACGGACCGCGGACACAGCTCCAGCGCATACGGGAGATCGTGCGTCACCATCAGCACGGTCACCTCCAACGACCGCAGAATGTCGGCGAGTTCACGCCGCGAGGCCGGGTCGAGATTGGACGACGGCTCGTCCAGCACAAGGATCTCCGGCCGCATCGCCAGCACCGTGGCCACGGCCACCCGCCGCCGCTGCCCGAACGACAGATGATGCGGCGGCCGGTCGGCGAAACCCGCCATGCCGACCCGCTCGAGCGCCTCCGTCACCCGCGCCTCGAGTTCGGCCCCACGGAGCCCCGCGGCCGCGGGACCGAAGGCGACGTCTTCCCGGACGGTCGGCATGAACAACTGGTCATCGGGATCCTGGAAGACAATTCCCACCCGCCGCCGGATTTCCGCCAGATGCTTCTTTCCCACCGGCAGCCCGGCGACGGTCACGGACCCGGCCCCCGCCTCGAGAATTCCGTTGAGATGCAGGACGAGCGTGGTCTTGCCCGCCCCATTGGGCCCGAGCAGCGCAACCCGCTCCCCGCGCCCGACGGACAGATTGACCCCGAACAGCGCCTGATGCCCGTCCGGATACGCATAGGCGAGGCCGGAGACCTCGAGTGAGGAGGGGGCGGAGAGAGGAGGGGCGGAGGGGGAATTCGTACTCACAGGGTCCATCCCAGAAGGCATACGGCGAGGGCGGAAAGAGGCAGAACCGCGGCGCGGGTCCATTGCGCGCCGCCGGCACCGGTGTCGGAAAGAACGGGCATGGTGCCGGTGTATCCCCGGCTCACCATGGCCAGGTGGACCCGCTCCCCGCGTTCGTAGGAGCGGATGAACAACGCGCCGGCGGATGTGGCGAGCACACCCCAGTGCCGTACGCCCCGCGCCTCGAATCCGCGCGAAAGCCGGGCGATCCGCATGCGCCGCATCTCATCGGTGATCACGTCGCCGTACCGAATCATGAACGACGCGATCTGTACGAGCATCGGCGGCATCCGCAACCGCTGCAGCCCCAGCAGCAATTCACGCAGTTCCGTGGTCGAGGCGAGAAGCACGGACGCCGCCACTCCCAGCGTCCCCTTGGCCAGAATGTTCCAGGCTCCCCACAGCCCGGACACACTCATACTCATCCCGAGGGCGGATACCCGCGGCCCCTCCGCCACGAAGGGCATCAGCAGCGCAAACGCTACGAACGGCACCTCGATCAGCAGCCGCTTGAGCAGAAATCCGGCCGGAATCCGGGCCACGCCCGCAACCGCCGCAAGCAACACCGCATACAGCCCGAAGGCCCAGACCGCCTCCCGCGGCGTGGACACCACGATCAGCACGAAGCAGAAAACGGCGGCGATTTTGCAATGCGGCGGCAGGGCGTGCACCGGCGAATGCCCGTGCCGGTAGAGCTTATGAGCGTGCCCGGCACCCATCAGGCCCGCTCCCCCGCGGCACCCGCCGCCGCGACCGGCCCGGCCGCCCTGCGGCGGCGCAGTACGACGAAGACGCCGCTGCCGACGGCCAGCGTCGCGCCGACCCCGATGACCCCGGCCAGCCCGCCCGACAGGCGCGCGTTGGCGATGTCCTTGACGCTGTAGTCGGCCAGCGGCGAGTCCTTGGCGGCGTGCTCCTGGGCCTTCTTGTCGATGCCCTGGTCGTGGGCGACCTTTTCCAGGCCGTCGGGGCTGGCGGAGGCGTAGTAGCTGATGCCGCCCGCGCACACCAGCGCGGCGGCGAGCCCGGCCAGCCAGACCGGGCGCACGGACCGGCGAGGGGCGACGGCAGGAGCCGTGGCAACCGGCTCGGCCTCGCGGGCGGCCGTGGTGACCTCGTCCGCACCCGGCGCCGGGACATCCAGCGGCGACGTCCGCAGTTCCAGCGGCTTGGCCAGCCCGCGCGCCCCGTAGACCAGGTCCGGGCGTACGGCGATCACCGCGCCCACGGTCAGCGCCGTGATAGCGGCCTCGCCCAGACCGATCAGCACATGCACGCCGACCATGGCGGTGAATACCTTGCCGATCGATACATCGGCCGTCCCGCCCAGCGCGTAAAGGGCGGTGAAGGCAACCGCCGCAGCCGGTACGGAGATGAGCGCCGACGCGAACGAAGCGACCGTCACCGAACTCCGCCGCCGCGGCAGCACCTTCACCAGCCCACGGAAAATGGCATAAGCGACGATCGTCGTCACGATCGCCATATCGGTGATATTCACGCCGAGCGCCGTCAGCCCGCCGTCGGCGAACAGCACACCCTGCATCAGCAGCACGACGGAAACACACAGCACGCCCGTGTACGGCCCCACGAGTATCGCCGCGAGCGCACCGCCGAGGAGATGTCCGCTGGTACCGGCCGCGACCGGGAAATTCAGCATCTGCACCGCAAAAATAAAGGCCGCCACCAGCCCGGCCAGCGGCGCCGTCCGCTCCGCACCGGTGCCGCCCCGCCCCGCACCCTCCAGCTCGCGCCGGGCACCGCGCAGGCTGACCGCAACCGCGACCGCGGCGACCGCGCCGGTCGCCGCCGACACCGGCGCATTGATGAATCCATCGGGTACGTGCATCTCAGGCTGTCTCCGCTCCAGCTCCGCCGCAGGCTCTATAACCAGCCAATGGTGAGGCCTACTGCAAAGTCCTTGCAAGAGCGCCCATGGTGCGAAATGACACAGCCCGCAGTCACCGCCCCGTAACGCAGCGCACGCCCGCCGCCGCGCGCCCCCGGGCCGACCCCTCCCCTCCCCTCACCTGCCCGTCCGGCGGACCAGCAGATCGATCAGACCGGTGGTGTCCTCATCGCCATGCCCCTCGGCGAGGCGGCGCTCCATCAGCGCCAGGTACGGGGTGAGCAGCTCGGCGCTCACGCCCTGCTCCTCGGCCGTACCCAACAGCGTCTCACTACCGGCAACCTGCATTGCCAAGTTGGAAACAACATTCTTGGTGTAGTCACCACTCTCCAGCTGCGCGGCAGCCTGGTGCACCGAGGACGTCATGGCGGTGAGCCATCCGGAGAGCAGCGGGGCGAAGTCCTTCGGCGGGATCTCCTCCTTACGGATCAGCGCGAAGGCGTGCGCGACCCCCGCGAACATCCCGTACATCGCGCTCAGCAGCGCCACGTCATGCAGTGCGGCAAAGCCGGGATCCTCGCCGACGTAGGCGGTGCCGGCCGGTACGGCCAGGGCCTCCGCGTGGGCGTCGAAGAGCGCCCGTGAGCCGCTGTAGAAGACGGAGGCGCCGGAGCCCGGGGCACCGATCATCGGCGGCACCGCCATGATCCCCCCGTCCAGGAACCGGGCACCCCGCTCCCTCGCCCACTCGGCGCGGACCCGCGCCTGGCCGGGTGTACTGGTGGTGAGGTTGACCAGGTCCTTCCCCGCCAGGTCGACCCCGTCCAGGGTCTCGCCCAGCGTGTCGTCATTGAGCAGGCACACCACCACGAGACGGTTCGCGGCCACGGCCTCCGCGGCGGTCCCGGCGACCTGCGCCCCCTGAGCGGCAAGCGGTTCGGCCCGCCCGGGGGTGCGGTTCCACACGGTCAGCGGATACCCGGCGGCGAGCCAGGCGTGGCCGAGCGCGGCGCCCATGGCCCCGAGCCCGAGGAGAGTGAGCGGACGGGTCCCGGCCGTGTCGTGCGAGCTGCCAACTTTGTTGTCTGTCATGCCGATTAGGCTGGTCCCAGCCCCCGAAGTGATCAAGTACGCACTTTGAAGTGGGTGGTTACCCCGCGGGAAGTGACCAGGCAGGAGGGCGGGACGGAGCATGGCGATCGTACGGAGGCCGGGGGCCTTTCACTGCGGCACCGATGCGGCGATGGACGTGATCGGCGGGAGGTGGAAGGTGTCGATCCTCTGGGCCCTCAGCGAGCGCTCGTGCCGCCGCTTCGGCGAGCTGCGCCGCCTGCTGCCCGGGGTGACCGAGAAGGTGCTCACGTCCCATCTCCGGGAGCTGGAGGCGGACGGCATCGTCCACCGCGAGGTCTACGACGAGGTCCCGCCCCGCGTCGAATACTCGCTGACCGCGGTCGGCATCTCCCTCAACGAGGCGCTGGCGCCGCTGGGCGCGTGGGGGAAGCGGCACATCCTCACGGACGCCGCCCCGCCCGAGGCCGAGCCCGAGCGGGGAGATCAGGCGCGTTCGGGTGCCCCGGCCGCCCGTATGTGACGTATGAGCCCGGTCGGTTCGGCCGGGACGGCCGTCGCCCGTCACGGGGCGAGGCAGCAGCAGGCTCAGGACAGCAGCGCAATCGCTTCCCGGCGTGCCTGCTGGAGCCAGTCGGCGCGGGCTGGTCCGGCCGAGTCAGTGACCGTGCGGAAGACGATCCGGCGGACGTCGGCCACCCCGACGTACGGCAGGACACACGCGGACCAGATCCTCTGCAGCGGATCCCCGAACTCGCTCTCCTCGCGGTCGGCGGGCGTATCGGACGTGTTCAGCACGAGCGCCCGCCCGGCCTTCAGCAGACCGGCCGGCTCACCCTCCGCGCTCCCCAGTTTGTAGGCGACGCCGGGCACGAGGACGCGCTGCACCCAGCCCACGAGAGCGGCAGGGGGCATGCCCCACCAGTTGGGGTGGATGAACACCACGGCATCGAGCGTCGCCACCTCCGCGCGGTGCAGCGCCACACGCGGGTCGCGGGTGTCCGTGGCCGCCTGCACGGTCTCCGTCTCGTCGGCGGACAGCACCGGCGGAAACCCTTCGGCGCACAGGTCGTGCGCGAGGACGTCGCAGCCGTGGCTGCGCAGCGCTTCCACCACGGCGTCGAACAGGGCGTGGTTGAAGCTGCCGGGGCGCGGGTGCGCGAGGTACACGCCTATGCGCACGTCGTCACCTCGGCCCGTATGCGGCGCACGAAGGCGGCGAGTCCGGTTGGCGTGGCGGACAGTATCCGGGCGTCAGGCCCGTCCTGACCACCGGAGAAGGACGACTTCTGCCACACAATGCCTTGCGTCATCTGGAAGACCCTTCACATGCGCCCCAAGAGGCTTTGAATGAGGTCCCTCGACTCTATGGCCCCCAGCGCAGCCTTCCCTGCTTCACGAAGTAACCCTCGACAGCGGCCGAGTTGCGCCTCTGCGCCGACGAAGGCACCGCCGTGCGGGGTGTCCATCAGCACGGACGGTCATGGACGCACGGTGCCGTCCCACTGCCAGTCCGTGCGTCTGTGCAGCCCGGGGAGCGTGCCGCGGCCCGTGCACCACAGCAGGGTGCCGGACGGGCTGTGTCCGGACGGAGCATCGGGGAAGAGGCGGGTGAGGACGGCCGCGCTGCTGTCGTCGGGCGGGGCCCAGGGGTGACCGAGAGCACGGGTGATGTCGTGGGTGTGGACGGCGAGTTCGGTGATTCCCATGGCGGCGAAACCGGTCGCGTCGGAGTGCCCCCAGGGGTGCCAGGCCCGCGCGTCCGCAGCCGTGTCGCGGAGGGTGGAGGTGAGGAGGGTGGCGGCGATACGGAGGCCCTCCAGGCAGGTGTGAACGGGGGCTTGGGGGTCGAGTGAGGCGAAGAGGGTGATGTAGCGGTCGTCGGGCCGGGCGATGAGCAGGCCGGCGTAGCCGATCAGACCCAGCGCGAGATGGTCGAGGGTCTCGCGGCAGGTCCAGTCCAGCTCATGGGCGGGGTGTGACCAGTCCCGACCGGATGCTTCGAGGAGGGCGGCGAGGCAGTCTTCGGTGGTGGCCGACAGCAGGTCGGTCCAGGGGGGTGTGGTCACTTGCGGACCGCCGGGTTCTTCAGGACCTCGATCACGCTCGCGTAGCTGTCGTTGCCATGGCCTGCCGCCTTGGCCCGCTCCATGGCGGACTTCAGGAGTTCGGGCAGGGCGTTGTCGATGCCCCGGGCCGCCGCTGCGTGGATGAGGTGGTCGATGGCCGCGATCTGTATGTCGACGGTGGCGTCGTCGCCCGGGTAGCGGCCGGCGTCCACCTGGGGCGCGTACGTCGCCAGGAATCCGGCCACGGCGGTCAGCCAGCGGATCGCGAGGGGGGTGAAGGCCCTGGCCGCCGTCTTTTCGGCGGTCCCCTCGGCGGCGTCCTCGGCGCCGACCAGCGCGGTGCCGTGCAGCCAGCCGGTCATGGTCGCCCACATCAGGCCGAGCAGCGCGGCATCGTAGAGGGAGGCCAGGCCGGGGTCGGTGCCCAGGTGCAGGGGGTCGCCCAGGGCCGCCAGGGCCGGACGGTGGGCTTCGAAGACGGTGTGCGCGCCGCTGTACAGGAACATCATGTCGGGGCTGCCGACGCCGGGCGGGGTGGTCATGATGGCGCCGTCGAGGTAGTCGGCGCCGTGCGAACCGGCCCACGCGACGGCCTCGCGCGCCTGCTCCGGGGAGCCGGAGGTGAGATTCACCAGGACCTTGCCCGCGAGGTGGCCGGCGACGGGATCGAGGACCGAGTACAGCGCCTCGTAGTCCCGTACGCAGGCGACGATGAGCGGGCTCGCCGCAAGGGCCTCCTCGGGCGTTGCGGCCGCGCGGGCACCTCGGTCGGCCAGCGGCCGGGCCTTGTCCTGCGAGCGGTTCCACACGGTGGTCGGGTGGCCACGCTCCAGGAACGCGGCGGCCAGCGCCGAGCCCATCGAGCCCAGCCCGAGGACGGTCACCGCCGTACGGTCGGCACCCGTGCCACCACCGGAACCCATGCCGGAACCTGTGCCGGAACCCATGCCGGAACCTGTGCCAGAACCCATGCCACCACTCCTTGTCCGTCCGCCCGTGGCGGTTGATCACGTCGGGACAACGCTCGCAGGGCGCGGCAGGCGGAAACAGTGACAGCAATGCCAGCTGCCACCAAATTCCTGCCATACGCTGTGAGTTATGAGCGCTGGTTCCGTCGCCCTGGTCGTGACCGAGGAGATCGGGGTTCCCTCATGGGACCTGTACGAGATGAGCATCCCCTGCACCGTCTTCGGGAAGCCGCAGCCCGATCTGGCCGACCCCTGGTATGACCTGCGGCTGTGCGGTACCGGGCAGCCGCAGCTCGAGGGCCGGGACGACGTTCCGGCCGCTGCCGGGCTGTCGCTGCGTACCCGTTACGGGCTCGACGACCTCGTGGGCGCCGACACGGTCATCGTCCCCTCGGTGCCCGACGACTGCGTGGAGGAGGGCAGACCGCTGCCGCAGCGGCTGATCACGGCGCTGCGCCGCGCCTACGACGGAGGTGCCCGCATGGTCTCCCTGTGCACCGGCGCCTTCGCCCTCGCCGAGGCGGGGCTGCTCGACGGGCGTCGTGCCACGGCGCATTGGATGCACACCGCCCAACTGGCTGAGCGCTACCCGAAGGTGCAGGTCGACGACTCCGTGCTGTACGTGGACGACGGCGACGTCCTCACCAGCGCCGGGCTGACCGCCGGACTCGACCTCTGCCTCCATCTCGTACGCCGCGATCTCGGCGCGCAGGTCGCCAACCAGCTGGCCCGCCGCATGGTGGTCCCCGCTCATCGTCCCGGCGGCCAGGCGCAGTTCATCGATCTGTCCGTGCCCACCACCGATGACGGCAGCCTGGGGCCCGTACTGGACTGGGCCAGGGCCCACCTGGACCAGCCGCTGACGGTCGAGGACCTGGCACGGCGGGCGGCGATGAGCCCACGGACGTTCTACCGCCGGCTTCAGGAGGCCACCGGGACGACTCCCCTGCAGTGGCTCCTCAACCAGCGTCTGGGACGGGCCCAGAGCCTGCTGGAATCGACGACGCTGCCGATCGACAAGGTCGGGGAACTGAGCGGGCTGGGCACGGCCAACAACCTCCGTCACCACTTCCTCAGGCAGATCGGTGTCTCCCCGAGCGACTACCGACGGGCCTTCCCGGCGAAGGGGGGAGCGGCCGGCCGCTAGGACGCGACCGCGCGCCGGATCAGCAATTCCCCCAGGGCCGTACGCCGGTGCCGGACCGCCCGCCCCGCGCGGACCGTCGTGATCAGGCCCGCACCGCGCAGCGCGGCGGCATGCGCCGAGGCGGTGGCGTTGCTGACGCCCAGGCGGCGGGCGAGTTCGCTGGTCGTGTGCGCGTCGGCGAGGCGGTGGAGGATGTCGACGCGGGAGCGGCCGAGGACGGCGGCGAGCGCATCGTCCGTGCCCCTCGCGCCGGTCGGGGTGAGGGGCAGGCCCGTACCGGCCGGATAGGTCAGATACAGGGGGCGGCCGGGCAGGTCGGAGAGGAGGGGGCGGCCGGTCCAGTGGAAGGTGGGGACGAGGACCAGGCCGCGACCGCGGAGGTCGATGTCGCGATCCGGGCGAGCGGTCCCGGTCTCCAACTGCCAGGTGTTTTCGGTGAGTTGGCCGCCGTGGATCAGCTGGGCCAGCGCGCTGCCGACGCCGTGCTCGGCCGCCGTCACGGCATGGCGGGTGAACTCCGCCTGGTGCAGGTCCTGGATCAGCGGCCAGACGGGGCGCAGCGCTGTGTCGAAGGCGGCCTGCTGGGCGCGGCGGAGGAGGTGCCAGGCGTGGGCCTCGCCCCGGTGGAGGTCGCGGATCCATGGCGGGACGGGGGCCGGGTGGTGGGCGTAGACCCGCTCGAGTTCGGAGCGGACGAGGGAGGGGGGCGTGGCCCGTACGGCGTCGAAGCCTTCCTCCAGGGTGGTGGTGAAGAGGTCGATGAAGAGGGGGGCCGAGCCTGCGGGGACCAGATCCCCCAAGGGTGCGGCGGCCGCCGGGAGCGAGCGCAGGAGCCGTCGGCGCCAGCGGCCGAAGAGCAGTTCCTCGTCGGGGAGGCACATCTTCATCAGGGCCACGTTCAGCTCCTGGAGCGGGGCCGGGCGGGGCGCGAACCGCACCCGGGCGAAGTCGTCGGACGTGAAGTGGATCCGGATCGCCATTACTTCCCCTCCCCCTGCCGCGCCAGCCTTTCGGGCAGGGCCTGAACCTTCGCCCGCATCCCCTGCCGAGGCCAGCATTCGGCACAGAGACACGGAGACACAAATGACGGAGACACAAACGGATGCACAAGCAGAGGCTCAGGGGGTACGACGTCATGTTCGGGACGACGGACGGATACCAGGGCGCGGACCGGCGGACGGTCGCCAAGGCGGCCGTTGGCGCGTTCGGTGCGGCGTTGCTGTCGGCGGGCTGCGGTGTGGCGAACGGGTCCCCGACGAAGGGGCATCCGGCCGGGGCAGGGCACGGCGGGGGCCTCGCCCTGCGCCTCCCGGCGCCCACCGGACCGCACCCGATCGGCGCCGCCTCGCTCTATCTCGTCGACCGGGCGCGGCGCGACCCATGGGAGCCGGGGATCGCCGTACGGGAGGTGATGGTCACGGTGTTCTATCCGGCGCGTACCGTCCGCGGTTACCCGGTCGCGCCCCACATGACCAGGGGCGCCGCGGACTTGTTCCGGGCGGTCGACGTGCGCGTGCACCGCCTGCCGTCCAAGGGCGTGGACTGGGCGGCCACTCGCACCCACGCGCACACCGGGGCGCCCGCGCAGCCCGTACGCCGGCCGGTGCTGCTCTACACCCCGGGCGGCGGCGATGCGCGCACCCTCGGCACCGGAACCGCGGAGGAGCTGGCGAGCCGCGGCTATGTGGTCGTGGCCCTCGACCATCCGGGAGATGCCGGGGAGGTCGAGTTCCCGGTGGCGAGGGCGGGGAGGGGGAGGGTCCGGCCGACCGTGTTCCGGGGCGATCCCCGGGCGGATCCGCAGCAGTTCCGGACGGTGATCGGCACCCGGATCGCGGACATCCGGTTCGTCCTGGACCGGTTGACGGCGCTGGCGGCCGGGCGGAACCCGGACGCCGCGGGTCGCGCGCTGCCCGAGGGCCTCGGGCGGGCGCTGGACCTGCGGCGGGTGGGCGTCTACGGGCACTCCGCGGGCGGCACCGCAGCGGCCGAGGCGATGTACGAGGACCGGCGCATCGGTGCGGCCGTCAATCTGGAGGGGTATCTGGACCTCCCCGCGGAGCGGCCCGGCCGGGAGCGGGAGCTGTATCCGGTCGCCCGGCACGGGGTGGACCGGCCGCTGCTCCTGCTCGGCAGTGAGCACTTCCCCACCAGGAAGGAGCTGGAGGGGTCCTGGTCGGCCATGCTCGCCCATCCGGGAGGGCGGACCCGGCGCCATCAGATCGACGGCGCCGCCCACTGGGTGTTCTGTGATTACGCCGCCCTCGCGCCCCAGCTTCAGGACGCCGGGCTGATGCCTGCCGGGGACCGGGCCGCGCTGGTCGGCACCATCGGCCCGGACGCGTCGGTGCCCATGGTGCGGCGTTGTGTGCACGGGTTCTTCGCCCGGCATCTGCCGGCCCGGTGACCGCAACCGTCCGCCCGGCCGAGTTGCCGCCCCTCCCCCCTCCCGAAACCATGGTGACGTGAGCCACGCACGTGAGGCCGCCGGGCAGCCCCCGCAGACGAACCCGGCGGCGACCTCCACAGAGCCTCGCGGCCGGCCGCGCCCGACGCCGGACGCCCCGGACCCGCCGCCCGGCTCCCCCGGCTCCTACCTGCGGTATCCGCATCTGCACGGGGATCTGATCTGTTTCGCCGCGGAGGACGATCTGTGGGTGGCGCCGCTCGCACCCCCGGGCGAGGAGCCGGGCCGCGCCTGGCGGCTGACCGTCGACCGCACCCGGGTGGGCCATCCCCGCTTCTCGCCGGACGGGCGCCAGATCGCGTTCACCACCTGGCGCAGCCTCGACCCGGAGATCCATCTGGCGCCGGTCGAGGGCGGCCCGGCCCGGCGGCTGACCTACTGGGGAAGTACGGATGCCCGGGTCTGCGGCTGGACGCCGCCCTACCAGGACGGCAAACCGCACATTCTCGCCGTCTCCTCGCACGGGCAGCCGTTCTCGTACTACTCGTGGGCGTACAGCCTGCCGACGGACGGCAGCCCGGGAGGCCGGCTGCCGTGGGGGCCGGTCTCCGATATCGCGGTCGCCGATGTCGACGGGGAGCACTGCACGCTGCTGCTGAGCGGGAAGCCGCCGCATGAGCCCGCCTCCTGGAAGCGCTACCGGGGCGGCGCGATGGGCCGGATGTGGCTGCAGGGGGCGCGGATGGTGCCGGATCTGGACGGGCACCTGGACTCGGTGATGTTCGTGGACGGCCGGATCGCGTTCCTGTCGGACCACGAGGGCACCGCCAATGTGTATTCGTGTCTGCCGGACAGTACGGACCTGCGGCGGCATACGGATCATGCGGATTTCTATGCGCGGCACGCCTCGACCGACGGCTCGCGCATCGTCTACCAGTGCGCGGGCGACATCTGGCTGATCGACGGCCTGAGCCCGGGCGCCCGGCCGCGCAAGCTGGCGGTCCGGCTGGGCGGGCCACGGGCCGGACGCCGGACGTACCAGGTCCCGGCCGCCGCCCATGTCACCTCGCTCGCGGTGGATGCCACCGGCCGGGCCAGCGCGGTGGGGGTGCGGGGCAGTCTGTACTGGCTCACGCACCGCGACGGGCCGGCCCGGACGATTCACGACGTCCCGGGGGTACGGGTCCGGCTGCCCGAGATGCTGGGCTCCACCGGGCGGATCGCCTACGTCACGGATGCCGAGGGTGAGGACGCGATCGAGATCGTCGATCTGCCGCGGGCCGGTGCGGTGCACGCCCCGGTGCGGCTGGCGGCGGGGAAGCTCGGGCGGGTCCACGAGATGGTGCCGTCGCCGGACGGGGAGCAGGTGGCGGTGGCCGCGCACGACGGGCGGCTGCTGCTGGTGGATGTGCATCCGCCGGAGGACGCCGAGAAGACCGGGCCGCCCGGCGAGGTCACCGAGCTGATCGTCTCCCGCAACGGGCCGGTCCGCGACCTCGCCTTCTCCCCCGACTCCCGCTGGCTGACCTGGTCGCACCCCGGTATCGGCCGTTCGCTGCGGCAGATCAAGATGGCCCGGCTGGCCGACCGCAGCGTCGTGGACGTCACCAACGGCCGGTTCGAGGACGAGCAGCCGGTGTTCACGCGGGACGGGCGCTATCTGGCGTTCCTGTCGTGGCGCGGCTTCGACCCGGTGTACGACGTGCACACCGGGGATCTGTCGTTCCCGCTGGGCTGCCGCCCACACCTCGTACCGCTGTCCTCCGCCACCCCCTCGCCCTTCGCGCTGTCCCCGGAGGGGCGGCCGGCGGCGGGCGGGCTGGACCCGGCGGAGAATCCGCCGCTGGGGGAAGGTCCGGTGATCGTGGAGGTGGAGGGGCTGGAGAACCGGGTCACGCCGTTCCCCGTCACCGCGTCCAAGTACTCGTCGCTGGAGCCGGTCGCCGGGGGCGGGCTGGTCTGGCTGCGCTGGCCGATCTCCGGGGCGCTGGGCGAGACCTTCGCCAATCCCGCCGAGACGTCGGGGCGGCCCACCCTGGAACACTTCGACCTGGTCAAGGCCCGGCGCAGCGAACTCACCAGTTCCCTGGACTCGTTCGCGCTCAGCGGTGACGGCACCCGGCTGGTCGTCAACGACGAGGGCGATCTGCGCGCCGTACCGGCGACCGAGCCGCCCGACCTCGACTCGACGGTCCTCCTGGACCTGCGGCGCATCCTGCACGACGTCGAACCGCCGGCGGAGTGGCGCCAGGCGTTCGACGAGGCGGGCCGGCTGATCCGGGCGTACTTCTGGGAGCCGGGGATGTGCGGTATCGACTGGGACGGGGTGCTGGCGCAGTACCGGCCGCTGGTCGAACGGGTCGCCTCGCCGGACGAGTTCGCGGATCTGCTGCGGGAGGTGCTGGGGGAGCTGGGCACCTCGCACGCCTATGTGGCGCCCGCGCGCAGAAACGAGGGCCCGCCGCACTACCAGCGGCCCATCGGGCTGCTCGGCGCCAACTTCTATCCGCGGGACGGACATTGGGTGGTCCAGCGGATCCTGCCGGGCGAGTCCTCGGACCCCAAGGCGCGTTCGCCGCTGGCCGGTACGGGCATCCGTGAGGGCGCCGCGCTCACCCATGTGGACGGCCGGCCGGTCGACCCGGTGGCGGGCCCGAATCCGCTGCTGGCCGCGGCGGGCGGAACGACCGTCGAGCTGACCTTCGCGCCGCCCGAGGATGACGGCCACCCCCGCCGGGTCGCGATCGTCCCGCTGATCGACGAGCGGCCGCTGCGCTACCAGGACTGGGTCGCCAAACGCCGCGCCGTCGTACGGGAGCTGAGCGACGGCAGATGCGGCTATCTGCACATCCCGGACATGGGCGGCTCCGGATGGGCGCAGTTCAACCGCGATCTGCGGCGGGAGATGTCGATGCCCGCGCTGATCGTGGACGTACGGGGCAACGCCGGCGGCAATATCTCCGAGCTGGTGATCGAGAAACTGACCCGCACCATCATGGGCTGGGACCTGACGCGCGGCGCCCAGCCGGTCTCGTACACCAGCAATGCGCCGCGCGGGCCGGTGGTGGCGGTCGCCGACGAGATGACGTCCTCCGACGGCGACATGATCACCGCGGCCTTCAAGCTCCAGGGCATCGGCCCGGTGGTCGGCATGCGCACCTGGGGCGGGGTGGTCGGGATGACCGGGCGCCACCGGCTCGCCGACGGCACCCAGATCACCGTGCCGATGAACGCCGCGTGGTTCCACCAGTACGGGTGGAGCGTGGAGAACCACGGCGTCGAGGTCGACATCGAGGCGCTGCGGTCCCCGCTGCACTGGGCCGAGGGCAAGCATCCGACACTGGGCGTGGCGGTGCGGACGGCGCTGGAGCTGCTGGAGCGGCATCCGGCCTCGACCCCGCCGGACCTGTCGGAGGTACCGGACCGGGCGCGGCCGGAGCTGCCGCCGCGGGACGGCTGAGCAGCCGCCTGCCGCGAGCCGCCGTACGCGGCTACTCCTCGGGGCCGATCAGGAATTTCTGGCTGTCCGCCTCCGTGCAGCGCTCCGCGCGGACGACGGTCCCGCGGGCCCCGCCCCCGCCCTGGACGGCGAGGCAGCGGTCGTCGCCGTCGCCCGGCCGGATCCGGTACACCGACTTCCCGGCCGATTCGACGCGGAAACGCTCCGCGGGCCCGGTCGGCGTGCAGTCGTCGTGCGGCTCCAGCAGCCCGTCGAGCGCGGGGTCGCGCAGCAGGACCAGACAGCCCGTGCCCTCGTCGGGGTGGTCCCACTGGATGCGGTAGCGGTCCGCCCCGGCCACCTTGAGGTACGTACGCGGCGGCACCGCTTCTTTACAGGGCCGCTGTACGGCAACTGTGCGGTACCGGTGCGCGCGGAGCACCCGCCCGTCCGTCACGCACAGGCCGGGCGCGCTCGCCGGGCGGATCGAGACCTCGCCGGTCGGCAGCGGCGCGGCGGCCGTCGACTGCGGCTCCGCGCCGTCGCCGATCAGCAGCCGTACGCCGACGATGACCAGCAGCGCGGCGAGGGCGGCGGCGCCGGTCAGCAGGAGCGGCTTGCGTCTCTTGCCGTGCGGCTTCCGGGCCCCGTGGCGGGGCTGGCCCGGGGGCCGGTCACCGTGCTGAGCCTGCGGCCGGTAGCCGGGCTGAGCACGCGGCAGGTTTTGGACCATCGGCGGTCCGTCCTCGATGCGCTGCCGCGCCAGCAGCCAGGCGTGGACCTCGGGCTCATTGCCTCCGCAGGCCCGTATGAACGCCTCGACCACCTCGGCCCGCGGCAGCGCCCGTCGGCGCAGGGCGTCGGCGAGCGTGCTGCGGGCCAGGACGGCACCCCGCTCCGCCGCCCGCTGCTCAAGCTGGCGGTAGGTCAGACCGCTGCGTTCCTTGAGCTGTTGCATCATCCCGACGAATGCCACCGCATCACCGGCGGCAGCCGGGCGTAATTCTCCCGTACCCCCCAGATTCCCCATGGGCGTTATTGAACCGTCCCCCGGCGAAAGCCACAACGGGTGTCCGGAGCACCGCAGTTGAGCCTCCGCGACCAGCCCGGACAGCCGCGGCCTGTCCGGGACACCGGTTTCCCTTGCCGGACAGGGGCGGCCCTCAGCAGAGTCATGCCGTGCCGGCCGGCATCGCCCCACAAGCGGGCACCGCCCCGCTCATCACCAGACAAGCGGGCACCACCCGACGCATCACCACACCACGATCACCACACAACGGGAGATATTCCGATGGGAATCCGTCAGCGGTTCGTTCCGCTCGCCACCGCGGTCGCCCTCACCGGCGGCCTCGCCCTCACCGCCGCGGCACCCGCCGAGGCCGCCCGTCCCGCGGCCTCCGGCGGCACCTACCTCTACTTCGACAAGAACTGGAAGAACCCCAGCAACTCGCGGCTCTACCTGGTCAAGAGCATCCCGAACGCCAAGGACAAGGTGCTCGCCAAGTACCGCGCGGGCTCCGGCAACGGCGGCCGCAACGGGACGAACGAGTGTGCCAGCATGCAGGGGTGGCTGCCCGACGGCACCTACCGCGTGCTGGGCCACACCACCCACAAGGCCGGCGGGCCCAAGGGGATCAACGGCTACGCCATCCAGGTCCAGGACATGCTGTGCAAGAACCACCACACCAAGCGCACCGCCCTGTTCGTGCACAGCGAGATGAACCCCGACGGCACACAGGGCAAGCGGAAGCCCGGCCACGACAACCCCTACCGCTGGGACGGCACCAACGACTACTACTCGCTGGGCTGCATCAAGCTGACCCCGGCGCACATCAAGGACCTCTTCGCCAAGGCCGCGCACTACGGCTGGCCGAAGCGCCTCAAGGTCGTCAAGTGACAGTCGTCAAGTAGTTCTGGGAAAGGGCGAGTTGGGGCGCATCCAGGGTTCCCGGGTGCGCCCCGCACCCGTGCGCAGGCCCTACCGGTCCGTCCGCGCCTTCTCGTCCGCCTCCCCGCCCGCGCCGACCAGCCCGATCCGCATCCCGTCCAGCCGGTCCCCGAAGCGCCGCATCTCGCGCTGTCCCACCGTCCCGATGACCGAGGGCAGATATCCGCGGACCGCCTGCATCCCGCGCAGCCACCACTGTCCGTAGACATGCGCGGAGCGGCGCTCGATGCCCGCCACGATCCGGTCGACGGCGGGGCCGAGCGGATAGGTCTTGTTCGACGGCCAGGGCAGCCGGGAGCGCAGCTCGCGCATGATGTCGTCCTGGTCGGCGCCGCGCACCATGTCCGTATCGGTCCAGCTCAGATAGCCGACGCCGACCCGTACGCCCTTGTGGCCGACCTCGGCGCGCAGGCTGTGCGCAAAGGCCTCGACGCCCGATTTGGAGGCGCAGTACGCGGTCATCATCGGTGCCGGGGTGATGGCGGCGAGCGAGGCGATCTGCAGGAAGTAGCCGCGGGATTCCGTCAGGACGGGCAGGAAGGCGCGGCCGGTGACCGCGCCGCCTATCAGGTTGACCTCGATGACCCGCTTCCACGCCACCGGGTCGGAGTCGGCGAACGGGCCGCCGGTGGCCACCCCGGCGTTGGCGACGACCGCATCGACCTTGCCGAAGCGGTCCTTGACCTCGTCCGCGACCCGGGCCATCGCCTCGTGGTCGGTGACATCGGCATACCAGTGATGGGCCGGGCCGTGCAGCGATGCGGCCACCTTCGCCAGCTCGTCCGGCTCCAGGCCGACCAGCGCCAGGGTGGCACCGCGCGCCGACAGCTTGCGCGCCAGCAGCGCACCGACCCCGCGCGCCGCACCGGTGACCACGACGACCTGTCCGTCAAGATTCCTGCTCACGCCGTCTTCTCCTTCTTCTCCGGCCGCCGGTTCTTCTCCGGCCGGCTGCCGCGCGGGGCCGTTCCGCGGGTGGTCAGGTGATCCCGTACGAGCTCCCGCAGACGGCCGCCGACCGCGTCCGGGTCCTCGATGGGCGTCATATGTCCCAGACCGGGCAGCTCGGTCACCCCACGGCAGTCGGGGAGTACGGAGGCCAGCCGCCGGGCGTGCGCGACGGGCGTGAGGCGGTCGGCGGTGCCCGAGAGGACGGCGGTGGGCAGCTCCAGCCGGGCCACCTCACCGGTCAGCTCGAGTCCGGCCAGCACCCTGCCCCAGTGGGCCCGTACGCCGGTCGGGCAGGCGTGCACGATCCGCGCACAGGCCTCGATCTGCTCGGGGGTGGCGCCGGCACCCATGGTGGCGTAGCGCAGGGCCCATTTGGTGACCGGCGACACGGGCCCGAGCGGCGCGCGCGAGTGCAGCAGCAGCCGGTGTGCGCGGCGCCTGCCCTGCGGGCTGCGGAGCGGGAACACCCGCGATTCCGCGGCCAGTTCGGAGCTTCCGGTGCTGCACAGGAGTGCCGCGGCGGCCCGGCTGCGCAGCTCCGGGCGGCCCCCGGCGGCCATGATCGTCATTCCGCCCATGGAGTGCCCGCCGACCACGGCGCGCTCGCCCGCCTCCAGCGTCGCCTCCAGTACGGCGACGAGGTCGTCGGCGAGGGCGCGGGTGCTGTGCGCCGCCGCCCGGACGGCGGGGCTGCGGCCGTGTCCGCGCTGGTCGTAGAGGACCACCTTGTGATCGGCGGCGAGATCGCGGACGACGGGGGCCCAGAAGGCGGTCGAGCAGGTCCAGCCGTGGGCGAGGACGACGGCGGGGGCGCCGTCGGGACCATGGGTCTCGGCGTACAGACGGGTTCCGTCGGCGGAGGTGACGGCCGTGGTCGTACGCGGCACGGGCGGCGCGTACCGGCCGCTCGTCACATGCCCGGGGCGGCGGCTCATGCCGAAACCTCGCTTCGCTCGGCTTCGCATTCGCTCAGCGCGCACCTTTCGATGATGAGCTCGCTACGCTCACTCATGCCGAAACCTCGCTTCGCTCGGCTTCGCATTCGCTCAGCGCGCACCTTTCGATGATGAGCTCGCTACGCTCACTCATGCGGTCACCTCCGCGGGCGCGCCGACGGTCTTCCCGGGTGCCGTCTCCGGCGCCGTCCCTGACGCCGTCCCCGGCGGCCGCACCACCTCGTACTCCGCCAGATCCACCTGCCGGGTCACCCGCCGGAACTCCGAGGTCGTGCCCGGCCATGCCGTCGTATTGCGCCCGTTCGCATCCAGGTACCAGCTGTCGCAGCCGCCGGTGTTCCACACCGTGCGCTCCATCCGCCGCTGGATCGTGCGGGTCCACTCCTGCACCGCGGACGGCCGGGCGCTGAGCGCGATCCGCCCGCCCAGCGTGTCGAGCTGGCGCAGGAAATCCGCCATGTAGGTCAGCTGGGCCTCGATCATCAGAATCATCGAGCTGTTCCCGAGGCCGGTGTTGGGCCCGATGATCGTGAGGAAATTGGGGAAACCGGCGGCGCAGGTACCGCGCAGCGACTCCATGCCGTCCTTCCACTCCTCGGCGAGGGTCGTGCCGTAGGCGCCGGTCACCCGCTGGGCGATGGGCATGTCGGTGACATGGAATCCGGTACCGAAGATGATCGCGTCGGCCTCGGTCTCCGTACCGTCCGACGCCACCAGCGTGCTGCCGCGGATCTCCCGCAGCCCGGACGACACCAGATCCACGTTGGGCCGGGTGAGCGCCGGGTACCAGCTGTTGGACAGCAGGATGCGTTTGCAGCCGATGCGGTAGTCGGGGGTCAGCCGCGCCCGCATCGCCGGATCCTTGATCACCCTGCGCATATGGCCCCGGGCGATGCCCTCGATCAGCCCCAGCTCGTTCGGCCGCTTGGTGAACGCGCTGACCTGCAGCTCACGGATGCCCCACAGGAGCTGGCGGCGCAGCGCCCGGGTCGCGGGGAGCCTGGTGTGCAGCCAGTGCTCGGCGCGGGTGATCCTGCGGTCGGCGCGCGGCATGACCCAGGGGGGTGTGCGCTGGAAAACGGTGAGCCGGCCGACCTCGGGCTGGATGGCCGGCACGATCTGGATCGCCGACGCCCCGGTGCCGATCATCGCGACCCGCTTGCCCCGCAGGTCGTAGTCGTGGTCCCAGCGCGCGGAGTGAAAGACCTTGCCGGGGAAGGTGTCCAGCCCCGGCACGTCGGGCAGCTTGGGGTCGGACAGCGGCCCGGTGGCCGAAACGACCACATCGGCCGTCAGCGCGCCGTCCGCCGTCTCGATCTCCCACCGCAGCGCCTCGCCGTCCCACCGCAGGCTGCGCACCTCGGCGTTGAAGCGGAGGTGCGGCCGCAGCCCGAAGGTGTCCGTCACCCGCTCCAGATACGCCCGGATATGCGCCTGCCCGGAGAAGTTCCGCGGCCACTCCGGATTCGGCGCGAAGGAGAACGAGTACAGATGGGACGGCACATCACACGCACATCCCGGATAGCTGTTGTCCCGCCAGGTCCCGCCCACCGCATCGGCCCGCTCCAGTACCACGAAGTCGGTGATCCCCTGCCGGCGCAGCCGGACGGCCGCTCCCAGGCCACCGAATCCCGATCCGATCACCGCCACCCGCACGTGGTCCCGCTCCCGCGCCCGTTCGCGCCCGTGCTCGGCCATCCCGTCGCCTCCCGAGTTCGACGTCGCCCCTCACCGGCCGCCCATCCGGCCGCACCAACTGTGCCAGCAATCACTGGCACGATTGGCTGATTGGAGAGTAGGGCAGCTCCGTACCGAGCGGTAGGGGTCGGGCGCCAGGAAGTTACCGGCGGTCGCACGCCGGTCCGGTGTCGTACCCCCGGCATAGGCTGGATCCGTGGCAGCCAACGAGCACGAGACGGCGTACGGGCACGCAGACGGGAGCGGGGACGGGGCCGAAAAGCCGCGCCCCGCCCGCGAATTCCGCATGGCCGAGCTGGCCAGGGAGGCCGGCATCACGGTCCGTACGCTGCGCTTCTACCGCGAGCGCAAGCTGATCCCCGCGCCGCGCCGCGAGGGCCGGATCGCCTGGTACAACGAGCACCATCTCGCCCGCCTGCGCACCATCGGCGCCCTCCTGGAGCGCGGCCACACCCTCGGCGGCATCGGCGAACTCCTCACCGCCTTCGAAAGCGGCCGCGACGTCGGCGAACTCCTCGGCCTGGACACCACCCTCGTCACCCCGTGGTCCGAGGAGACCCCGGTCCGCCTGACCCCCGAGGAGCTGGCCGACCACTTCCGCGACGACGTCACCCCCGAGAACCTCACCGCTTCCCTCGACCTCGGCTATCTCGTCGTGGACGGCGACGAATTCGTCCACATCAGCCGCCGCCTCCTGGACGCCTCCACCGAACTCGTCAACAAGGGCGTCCCGCTGGCCGCCGTCCTCGAAGCCGCCCGCCGGGTCCGCGCCCACGCCGACGCCCTCGCCGACCTCTTCACCAACCTGCTCCTGACCCACCTCCTGGCCGACGTCCGCCGGCACACCCCCACGCCCCAGGAGGCCGACCGCATAGCCGAAACCGTCGACAAACTCCGCCCCCTCTCCAAGGGCGTCGTCGAAGCCGAACTCTCCATGGCCATGGACCGCCGCGTCCGCAGGGAAATCGAGGAGTGGCTAGGGGCCTGCGAGGACGGCGCGGCGGAGCGGGGGGCCGACGGGGAGTAGGGGCGACCCCACGGCTCCCCGGCACGAGGCCGGTGGCACCGGAAAGCCGCGCCTGTGTCATCGGCCGAGACGATGCACACGACGGGGGTCGGCCGGTCCGCGCGACGACCTCAGAGAGCGAAGACGGCCGTCACCGGTGCGTGATCGCTCCACCGTTGGTCATAGCTCGCAGGCCGCTCCACGTAAGCCTTCACGGCCTTTTCCGCCAGGCCGGGCGTGGCCATCTGGTAGTCGATGCGCCAGCCGGTTGATCTTGTCGAAGGCGCCGCCCCTCCGCCCGGCAACCGAGAGTCCCCGTCACGCCGGGCGCATGATCGCTCCACCGCCTGCCACGGCTCACATCCGCCAACTCCCCATCCATATCGACGATTTGCTTTCAAAGCGTTGTTCAGGCGGGGAACATCGGCAAAGATTTAACTATGACGAGTACACCGTTCAGAGACACGGTCAGAAACTTAGCTCGCACCAAGGACTACATCCTGATGCAGGTGGAGTGCGACAAAGCCCGCTCCCACTCTTGGTGGAGAAATGTCGTGGAACACGGCGCCTGGAAAGGTCCCGGGACGATCCGCGTCGGCCCCCCGACCCCCGACGAACTGCCTGGGATCGCCAAGCTCTTTGGAACCTCCGAGGCGCAGGTCCAGGCAATGATCGCCGCCGACTGGTACGGGATCGAACCCAGCGGGGGCCTTTCTCCTCGGGTGATGAACATGGCCCCCTTGCTGGACAAGCTCGAAGACGAGCAAGCGGATGCTCTAGGCGTGATCATCCGGGCGATGTTGAGAGACGGACAGGGCTAAACACCTCAGCGACCAGGCATGGCGGCGGAAGGATCACCACTGGCCCCCGCCGCCTCAGACGTCGAAGACGGCCGTCACCGGCGCGTGATCACTCCACCTCTGGTCATAGCTCGCAGGCCGCTCCACGTAAGCCTTCACAGCTTTTTCCGCCAGGCCAGGCGAACTGACGATAAGGTCAATCCGCCAGCCGGCGTCGTTGTCGAAGGCGCGGCCCCGGTACGACCACCAGGAGTACGGGCCCTCGGTGTCCGGGTGCAGTGCGCGGACGACGTCCACGTAGCCGCCGCGGTTCTCGTCCAGGACGTCGGTCAGCCAGGCGCGCTCCTCCGGGAGGAAGCCGGACTTCTTCTGGTTGGCCTTCCAGTTCTTGAGGTCGGCCTCCTGGTGGGCGATGTTCCAGTCGCCGCAGACCACGACCTCACGGCCGTCCGCCGCGGCACGTTTCCGCAGGTCGATGAGGTAGGGAAGGAATTCCGCCAGAAAGCGTTCCTTCTCTTCCTGGCGCTCGGTGCCGACCTCGCCGGAGGGCAGATAGAGGCTGGCGACGGTCACGCCGGGCAGATCGGCCTCGACGTACCGCCCGCTGTCGTCGAATTCCGCCGAGCCGAAGCCCACCCGGACTCGGTCCGGCTCCCGGCGGGTGTAGAGGGAGACGCCGGCGCGGCCCTTGGCGGCGGCCGGGGCGTGCACGACGTACCAGCCGTCGGGGTCACGTACCTCGTCGGGCAGCTGGCCGGTCTCGGCGCGTACCTCCTGCAGGCAGAGCGCGTCGGCCCCGGTCTGCGCCAGCCACGAGACAAAGCCCTTCTTGGCCGCTGCCCGCAGACCATTCACATTCACAGACGTCACGGTGAGCATCCGGGCACGATACCCATCCTCCGGACGCCATCGCGCCGAGCGTCCGCTCACCCGTACGATTCCTGGAATGGAGATACGTCCCGCCGAGATCCGCCCCGCCGAGGTGCCTCCCGTCGAGATCCGCCCCGTCCCCTACGACCACCCGGACGCGGTCAGGCTCGACGCGCTGGTCCAGCAGGAGTACGCCCGGCGCTACGGCGACGGCGATATGACGCCGCTCGACCCCGCGATGTTCACCCCTCCGCACGGTGCGTATCTGATCGCCTACGAGGGCACCCTTCCGCTGGCCACCGGCGGGTGGCGGGTCCAGGAGGACGCGGACAAGGGGTACGCCACCGGCGACGCCGAGATCAAGCGGATGTTCGTGGTCCCGGAGGCGCGCGGGCGGGGGCTGGCCCGGCGGATCCTCGCCGCGCTGGAAGCGGATGCACGGGCCGCGGGGCGCTCCCGCATGGTGCTGGAGACCGGCATCAAGCAGCCCGAGGCGCTGGAGCTGTACGCGTCCAGCGGCTATGTGCACGTGAAGAAGTTCGGGCTGTACCGGACGTATGAGGACAGCCGCTGCATGGCGAAGCCGTTGGGGACGGCGGATGGCGCGGAGCCGCTCGGGACGGGTGGCTGAGCCGTTCCAGGCGGCGGTGGCGGGCCGTACAGCCATGGCCGTATCCCCGTCACCGCACCCGCACCCGCACCCGCACCCGCACCCGCACCCGCACCCGCACCCGCTACCGATCGTCCCCGCTTGACCCTCACGTAACGTCAGGCCGCAACCTGATCGACGGCAGCACGGGCCACCGGTGAGCACCGGGACGTAGGGGACGAAAGGCGCTGCGATGAGCTACTCCGTCGGACAGGTCTCCGGCTTCGCAGGGGTCACGGTGCGCACCCTGCACCACTACGACAAGGCCGGCCTGCTCTCGCCCAGCGACCGCAGCCCCGCCGGCTACCGCCTCTACAGCGACGCCGACCTCGCCCGGCTCCAGCAGATCCTCTTCTACCGGGAGCTCGGCTTCCCGCTCGACGAGATCGCCACCATCCTGGAGGACCCGCAGGCCAACGCCCTGGACCAGCTCCGCGCCCGGCACCGCCTCCTCAACGAGCAGATCACCAAGCTGCGGCGGCTGGTCGAGGTCGCCGAGCAGGCCATGGAGGTCCAGCAGACGGGCGTGCAGCTGACGCCCGAGGAGCGGTTCGAGGTCTTCGGCGAGGTCGCCTTCGATCTCAGCTACGCGACCGAGGCCAACCTCAAATGGCAGCACAGCGAGGGCCATCAGCGCTCCATGGCACGGGCCGCCGCGCACTCCAAGGAGGACTGGGCGCAGATCATGGCCGAGGCCGGCGCCTGGCGGCAGCGTCTCACCGCCGCGTTCGACGCCTCGGAACCGGCGGACGGCGAGCGCGCCATGGACCTTGCCGAGGAGCACCGCCGGCACATCTCCCGCTGGTTCACCCCCTGCCCCACCGATATGCACGGCCGGATCGCCGACGATTTCGCCGCCGACCCCCGCGCCTTCGCCCTGCTCGTCCCCCCGACGGAACAGCGACCCGGGCTGGCCTCGTACCTGCGCACGGCCGTCCACGCCAACGCCGTACGCCAGTCGGACACCCCGCAGTAGGCCCGAGCGCCCCGTACACGGCGCCGACAAGCCGGCCCGCCCGCCCCCTCGCGGCATTTCCGCGGCTGCGGCGGCGGCTGCGGCTGCAGTCCCGCACCCCACCACCTCACCCACCACACAGGGGACCGCCCACCATGAAGATCCTGATCACCGCCGCGGGTTCCTACGGCGATGTCGCCCCGTACACCGGCGTCGGCGCCCGCCTCCAGGAGGCCGGCCACGAGGTCGTCCTCGCCACCCATGACACCTACGCTCCTCTCGTCCGCGCCGCGGGCCTGGGGTTCCGCCGCCTCCCGGCCGACCCGCGCACCGCCCGCCCGGCCGACGGCGCCCCCGAGAAGTCCCCCTCCCCCGGCGGCAACCGGGCCCTGATGCGCCAGGCCGCCGCCTTCATCCACCAGCTCGGCGGCGGCCTGGCCGAAGCCACTCCCCAGGACACCGAGCTCCTCCTCCTGTCCGCCACCACGGCCCCCCTCGGCCGGCACCTCGCCGAGGCGATGGACATCCCGTGCCTGGACCTGCCCCTCGTCCCCAACGCCCCCACCCGCGACTTCGCGCCCGTCACCAGCGGCGGCCGCTCCCTGGGCCGCTGGGGCAACCGCACCACCGGCCGCCTCGCGCTCCGCGTCGTCGACCGCCTCTACGCCGGCGCGGCCCGCGACCTCCGCGCCCGCCTCGGCCTGCCGCCCGCCTCACCCCGTACGGTCCGCCGCCGCGCCGAGGCGGCCGACCGGCCGGTCCTGCACGGCTTCAGCGAGGTCCTGGTACCCCGCCCCGCCGACTGGCGCCCCGGCCTGGACATCGTCGGGAACTGGTGGCCGTGGCACGCCCCCGACGCCCAACTCCCGGCCCAGGTAGAGGACTTCCTCTCCGCCGGCCCACCCCCGGTCTTCATCGGCTTCGGCAGCATGGCTTCCGGCGAAGGCGAACGCCTGAGTGACCTGGCCGTACGAGCCCTACGCCGCGCCAAGGTCCGCGGCATCCTCCAGTCCGGCTGGGCAAACCTCTCCACCCAGCCCCACACCCAAAACCCCGACAGCCCCGACGACTCCTACAACTCCCCCACCTCCCCCACCTTCAACGACTCCGACATCCTCACCATCGGCGAGGTCCCGCACGCCCTCCTCTACCCCCGCATGTCCGCCGTGGTCCACCACTGCGGCGCGGGCACCGCCGCCGCGGGCCTCCGCGCCGGAGTCCCCACCGTGCCCCTCCCCGTCACCGCCGACCAGCCCTTCTGGGCCGCCCGCCTCGCCTCCGTGGGCGCCGCGACCACCCCGATCCCCTTCAAGGCCCTCGCCTCGGAAGACGCCATGCCCCTCCTCGCCGAGGCCATCATCCGGGCCACCATCGAGCCCGCCCTCCGAAGGCGCGCCGCCGACGCCGCCCACCGCCTCGCCTCCGAGGACGGTTCCGGCGCAGTCGCCAGGACCGTCGACCGCCTGTCCGCCTAGGCGCGCCGCCCGACGGACCGCCGGTGCGGCCCGAACGTCTGCTCCTTGGCCAGATCAGCGTCAACGGCGGGCCTGACAGCCGCCCCGCCCCACAAGGGCCCGGAACGCGCCCACATCGCCGATGACTTCTTCGGCGCGGTCCCGCCGCTCGTACATCCGGTAGTACCGGGCTCCGATGGCGTCGGGATCGGTCTCACCGCCGCCCGGGACAATGCCGGAAGCGATGGTCACCGTACCCACGTGGACCCCTTCCGGCTCGAGTTCGGTATGCAGGGCGTGTGCCCAGTTCCGCAGGCCGGCCATGGCCATGCCGACATTGGCCAGGAAGGGGGCCGGAACCGTCGAGGAAACGCCGGTGGTCAGCAGCAGCGTGCCCGCTCCTCGGGCCCGCATGTCCGGCAGCACATGCTCCACGGCGGTCACGGCTCCCAGCACATGCAGCTCGAACTGCGCGGTGACCGAGGCGACCGTGGTCTGCGCCGCGTGCGTGATCGGCCCGGTCGGGCTCGGGCTGAATTCCAGTACGTCGGCCGGACCCAGCGTGCGCCTCGCCGCGGTGAGAGCGGCGGTGAGGGCATCGCGGTCGCGGATGTCGGCCGGGAAGCCGGCGGCGGTGATCCCCAGCCCGGCCAGATCGTCGACCAGACCGTCCAGCCTCCCCTTGGTACGCGCGATCAGCGCGACCCGAAACCCGTTACGGCCGAACGCGCGCGCCACGCCCATCCCCAGCCCTGGTCCCGCACCGACAATCACGAGCGTCTTCGCCACAGCAGTTCCTCCCCGTCGCAGCGGTCCGTCCGACGACAGCCAGACTCCAACTCCCGTGCGTCCGCCATTACTTACGCTTTGTGCGTAGCCATATGGTTCGTCACTACGGTGGCGTCGGCAAGACGGCACATTGATGTCAGTGACGCACACGGAGGTAACCCATGGCTCCCCGCACCAACCCGTCGCCGGCGCCCGGCGAGTCGGAGGAGGACGTCTGCCGGCAGGTGCTGCGGATCCTCTCGCTGATCGGCGACAAGTGGAGCATCCTGGTCATCGGCCAACTCCGCGACGGCACCCTGCGCTTCGGTGAGCTGCACCGCGCCGTCACCGGCATCTCCCAGCGCATGCTCACGCTGACGCTCCGGCAGCTGGAACGCGACGGCCTGCTGACCCGCACCGTCCACGCCGGCGTCCCGCCACGCGTGGAGTACACGCTGACCGAACTCGGCACCACGCTGCTGGACTCCGCCATCGCCCTCGGAGAGTGGGCCACCACCCACCGGCACGAGATCAACGACAACCGCCGCCGCTACGACGCGGCCCATCCGTCCTAGAACCACGCGAACACCACAGTTGCTGTACTGCGCTGCTGTACTGCGCGGGTCAGTCACTGATGAGCGAGAGCATGCCGCTCAGCCCGAAGAGCCCCAAGCCAAGGGCAATGGCCGCGCCGGCCACGAGCACCACGCAAAGCAAGGAGATCACCACGCCCTACGAGCCCCCCGCACGAAAGGGCGTCAGCGTCCGATGCCTCGGCGAATCGCGGTCTCCACAGGGGAGTAGTCGCCATCGGGGCGTTCGATGCTCGGACCCTGCCCCGGGTGGGGAAGCAGCGGCGGCTGCGCCATGAAGCGGGGTTCGACACCCCGGTGGGGTTGCGCGGCATGTACGAGGAAGGGGTGACAGAGGTAGACGTCCCCAGCCCGGCCCGTGGCCATGGCAAGCGGTCGGTGTTCGGTGGCGGGCACGGCGCGCTCGGCGAGGTTCATGAAAGACAGGCCGGCCTCTCGCTCGGGTTCGAGAAGTGCGGCGACGTCCAGGTGGGAACCGACCCGGATCCGGGTAGGCGCGTCGTCCTCCCCCACATCGGACATCAGGAACAGCATCAGCAGCCACCGCCCCCGGGAAGCGACATTCACCCGGTAGGACATGAAGTCGGCGGGATCGTCTCCCGGGAAGCTCGCATCGATGTGCCATCCGTCGTCGCCTGGCTCCTGGTCGCTGCGGAACCGCACGGGGAACGTGCCGAGCCCGCCCAGCGGCGCCCAGCGCCCCTCGCCGACGAGGGCATCGAACGCGGCGTGCAGCCGAGGCGAGTTGGCAGCGGCCCGGAAGGGCTCTTGCCCATAGGCGCCGAGCCGCACCACGGGGCTCTTCCACGTCGCCGGGTCATCGGGCTCACCATCGATGTCCCGCCACATGATCTCCCGGCACTCCGCCGCGAGATCGCGCGAGAACGCCCCCTCCACACGGAGGAACCCCTTCTCCACGAACTCGGACACATCGTCGTCACTGATCATCGATTCACTCATGCTGTCAACGTGTCATCGAGGCGGCAGCACCCGCCCGACAATTTCTGCACGGCTGATGTCAGGACACCGGCATTGATCGCGGTGTAGCGGCTGTGGGAGGAGTTGCCGTTGTCAGGCCGGCCGCCGCGCGCACATGACGCATGACGCATGACGCATGACGCATGACAGAGAATCAGCACACTCACCACCGCGATGCGCTGCCGTCCACCACCCCGAAAAGCGCCGAACAGGCCCCGGAAACGACAAAGATCCCGCCGATCATCATGATCGGCGGGATCTCGTCAACCGTTCCTGAGCCAACTCAAGAACTTTCCTGCTGTCTGTGGACCTGAGGGGATTCGAACCCCTGACCCCCTCGTTGCGAACGAGGTGCGCTACCAGCTGCGCCACAGGCCCTTGCGACGAGTGAAACTCTAGCATCTCGTTCGCGGTGCTCGGAAATCGCTTCCGGTGCTGGTCAGTGGAGGGCCGCCACCCGTTCGCCGGTGCGGCGTGGGTCACTCGTTCGCGGCGCGGGGGCGGTCCTCGTCCTCGTACTGGTCGAAGAGGGGGGTGCGGCCCCGGGGGCGGCGGTCGGGCTGGGGGGTGTCGTGGGGCTGCTCGGGGGCGGCGCTGGAGCGGGCGGAGCTCCAGGCGTCGTCGGTGTCGAGGTCCACGTGGCTGGTGGCCCGGGGGGCGACCGGGGCGGTGACGTAGGTGGGGAGGGGGACCGGGACGGGCTCCCAGCTGCCGGAGGCGGGGCGGGGGCGTTCGCGTTCGCGCTGCTGGTCGACCCACTCGGCGTGGTCGGTCTCCTCGACGAGGGCGCGGCGGCCTGCGGTGTGGTGGGAAGTGGGAGCGGCCGGGCGGGGTGGTTCGGGGGCCGCGTGGGCGGGGGCGTCAGCGTGTGCGTCGGCCGGGTGGTCGTCGGCGGGCGGCTGGTCGGCCGCCTGGTGAGGGCGGGGGCGGCCCTCCCGCAGTCGTTGCGCGGCGGCCTCCGCCTTGCGCTGGTCCATCGTGAAGACGAAGCGGCGCCGCTCCTGGACGCGGAGGTAGACGATGTACGCGGTCAGCAGGGCGGCGGGGACGGCGGGGGCCCAGAGGAAGGGGAGGCCGCCGACCGCGGCGGCGATGGCGCCGACGGTGAAGGTGAGGAACAGGACGGTGATGGTGCGCCGGCGGCGGGCGAGGACCTTGGCGCGCTTGGTCCGCTCGGCGAGGGACGGGCGGGGCGGGGCCGACTGCACCCGGGTGTGGGGGGCCTCGATCCCGGCCTCGGCCGGCGGTTCGGGGTCACCGAAGGGCCCGGCGTCCGGCTCGTCGGCCAGGGCGTCCGGGCGCTGCTCGTCGGCGGCATCGTCGGCAGGACACTCCTCCTGCCCCTTGTCGTAACGGCGTTGCATGGCCGCACGTCCGGACAGGAGCCGGATGGCAGTGCTGAAGCGTTCGGTCGGACGGGCCTCGTTGAGCTCGTCCTGCCTACGGAGCCACATCGGCACCAAATAGGCGGCCCAGGCCCCGACGATGACTGCGTAGATGAGGCCGCTGCTTCTCACAACTCACACGGTAGAGGGGTTTGCGCGGGGCCATCCGCCAATTGGGCCGGTGTGTCGCACGATCTGGCTGATATCTCGAACTTTTTTTGTGATTGTAGGCGCGCGATCGTCGGGAATGCGGTCGCCCCCGACGGCATATTCGAACATTTATTTTATTTGTGGGGTGCGCCGGGCGTGCTCGGCCGGTGCTGCCGCCAGCGGTTGAGCAGGCCTTCGGGCACTTCTTCGGCGGTGAGGGCGAAAACCGCGTGGTCGCGCCAGGCGCCGTCGATGTGGAGATAGCGCGGGCGGATGCCTTCCTCACGGAAGCCGAGTTTCTCGACGACCCGGCGGCTGGGGATGTTTTCCGGCCGAATACAGACCTCGATGCGGTGCAGTCCCACGGCGCGGAAGCAGTGGTCCACGGCGAGCGCCACGGCGGTCGGCATGACGCCGCGGCCGGCGACTTCCTGGTCCACCCAGTAGCCGATATGGCCCGAGCACATCGAGCCCCAGGTAATTCCGGCGACCGTCAGCTGTCCGGCGAGTTGTCCGCGGTATTCGATGACGAACGGCAGCATGCGGCCGGCGTGTGCCTCGGCGCGCAGATGGCGGACCATCTGGCGGTACGTGGGGCGGTGCGGCGGCACGACGCCGGGCGGGGGCGGCGGGATGGTGGCTTCCCAGGGGCGCAGCCAGTCGCGGTTGCGGCGGTTGACCTCCCGCCACGGGCGCTGGTCGCGCAGCTTTATCGGGCGGAGGGTGACGTCCCCCTCCGAGAGGACCACCGGCCAGAACGCGTTCAGCTCGGGCTCCCGGTGGGTCTGGGGTGGTCCCCGCCGCGGATCTGGTCGACGGCGTGCAGCAGGAGGTCGCCGAGGACGGCCAGGCCGTCGCGGACACCGCCGGTGGAGCCGGGGAGGTTGACGATCAAGGTCGTGCCGGCCACGCCCGCCAGGCCCCGGGAGAGGGCGGCGGTTGGGACCGTGCCGCGGCCGGCCGCGCGGATCGCCTCGGGGATGCCGGGGACCTCGTAGTCCAGGACCCGGCGGGTGGCATCGGGGGTGCGGTCGGTGGGCGAGATGCCCGTCCCGCCGGTGGTGAGGATGACCGAGTAGCCGGCGGCCACCCCGGCGCGCAGGGCGGCCTCGACCGGGTCGCCGTCGGGGACGACCTGGGGGCCGTCCACCTCGAAGCCCAGGGCCGTGAGGCCCTCGGCGATCAGCGGGCCGCCCCGGTCGGGGTAGACGCCGGCGGCGGCGCGGTTGGAGGCCGTGACGACCAGGGCGCGGGCGGCGCTCACGAGCGGCTCCAGTCGCCGGACTTGCCGCCGGTCTTCTCCTCCACGCGGATGTCGGAGATGACGGCCGCCTTGTCGACGGCCTTGATCATGTCGACGACGGTGAGGGCGGCGACGGAGACGGCGGTGAGCGCCTCCATCTCGACGCCGGTGCGGTCGGTGGTCTTGACGGTGGCGGCGATCTCGACGGCGTCATCGCTGACGGTCAGGTCCACCTTGACGCCGGAGACGGACAGGGGGTGACACAGGGGGATCAGCTCGGGGGTGCGCTTGGCGCCCATGATGCCGGCGATCCGGGCGGTGGCCAGGGCGTCGCCCTTCGGCATGCCCTCACCCCGGAGCAGCTCGATGACCTGCGGCGATACCAGGACGCGGCCGCGGGCGCGGGCGGTGCGGGCGGTGACGTCCTTCTCCGATACGTCGACCATCCGGGCCGCGCCCGCCGCGTCGAGGTGGGTGAGGTGTTGCTGGCCGCTGCTCATCGTTCTCCTGGTCCGGACCGTGCCGTGCCGCGCCTGTGGGACGACACCGTACCCGCACCGGTCGGCCGCTACCCGAGCAGGACGACCTCCACCTTGTCGCCCGCGGCCACCTCCGTGCTCTCCTCCGGGACGATGATCAGGGCGTTGGCGTGCGCAAGGGCCTTGATCAGATGGGAGCCGGCGCCGCCCACCGGGGTGACCTTGGCGGTTTCCGGGTCGTAGGAGCCGCGCAGGAACTGCCGCTTCCCCCCGGGCGAGGAGGCGATGGGCTCGGTGCACTCGGCCCGGGTGGTGGGGCGGTGGACGTCCGGCAGGCCCATCAGGGTGCGGATGGCGGGGCGGACGAAGAGCTCGAAGGAGACGTACGAGCTCACGGGGTTGCCGGGGAGCGCCATGAGGGGGGTGCGGTCGGGGCCGATGAGGCCGAAGCCCTGGGGCTTGCCGGGCTGCATGGCCAGCTTGCGGAACTCGACCGTGCCCTCCTCCGCGGAGAACTCGGCGAGGGTCTCCTTGACGACGTCGTAGGCGCCGACGCTGACGCCGCCGCTGGTGACGAGGATGTCGGCGCGGATGAGCTGGTCCTCCAGGGTGGCGCGGAGGGACTCGGCGTCGTCGGCGACGGCGCCGACGCGGTAGGCGATGGCGCCGGCGTCGCGGGCGGCGGCGGTGAGCTGGAAGCTGTTGGAGTCGTGGATCTGGCCGGGGCCCAACGCCTCGCCGGGCTGGACCAGTTCGCTGCCGGTGGACATCACGACGACGCGGGGGCGGGGCCGTACCCGGACCGTGCCGCGGCCGATGGCGGCCAGCAGGCCGATCTGGGGCGGGCCGAGGACCGTACCGGCGCGCAGGGCCGGCTCGCCGGCGGAGACATCACTGCCCCGGTCGCGGATGTGGGCCCGGGGCTCCACGGGGCGGTGGACGCGGACCTCGCCGGTGGCGTCCTGGGGGGCGGCGCTGTGGGCGCGCATGGTGGCGGCCGGGCCCTCGCCGCTGCCGCCGTCGGTCCATTCGACGGGGACGACCGCCTCGGCGCCGGGCGGCACCGGGGCGCCGGTCATGATCCGGGCCGCCTCGCCGGGGCCGACCGCGGGCAGCTCGCCGCTGCCCGCCGCGACATCGCCGATGACGGTGAGGGCGGCGGGGAACTCCTCGGTGGCGCCCGCGACATCGGCGACCCGGACGGCATAGCCGTCCATGGAGCTGTTGTCGAAGGGCGGCAGGGCCACGGGGACCGTGATGTCCTCCACCAGGACGCAGCCCTGGGCGTCGAGGAGTTGCAGCTCGATCGGCTCGAGCGGGGGGATCTTCGACAGGACGTCGTCGAGGTGCTCGGCCACCGACCAGACGCGGTCCTGGTGGCGGGTCTGGTCGGTGGTGCCGTTCAACGTCCTACATCTCCTCGGTGACGTAACTGCGCAGCCAGGCCCTGAAGTCCGGGCCCAGGTCTTCACGTTCGCATGCCAGTCTGACAATGGCACGCAGGTAGTCGCCACGGTCTCCGGTGTCATAGCGCCGGCCCTTGAAGACGACACCGTGTACGGGGCCCCCGAGGGCGGGGTCGGCCGCCAGCGCCTGGAGGGCGTCGGTCAGCTGGATCTCGCCGCCGCGGCCCGGCTCGGTCTTGCGCAGCACCTCGAAAACGGCCGGGTCGAGGACATACCGGCCGATGATGGCGAGGTTGCTGGGGGCCTCCGAGGGGTCGGGCTTCTCCACCAGGTCGGAGACCACGACCACGTCGTCGTCACCGGTGGGGGTGGCGGCCGCACACCCGTACAGGTGGATCTGGGACGGGTCGACCTCCATCAGGGCGATGACGGAGCCGCCGTACTGCTCCTGTATCTCGACCATGCGCTGCAGCAGCGGGTCGCGGGGGTCGATGAGGTCGTCACCGAGGAGGACCGCGAAGGGCTGGTCGCCGACGTGCGGGGCGGCGCACAGCACGGCGTGGCCCAGGCCCCTGGGGTCGCCCTGCCGTACGTAGTGCATCGTCGCCAGGTCGCTGGACTCCTGGACCCTGGCGAGCCGGGACTGGTCACCCTTGCGGTGCAGGGCCTCTTCGAGTTCGTAGTTGCGGTCGAAGTGGTCCTCGAGGGGGCGCTTGTTGCGGCCGGTCACCATCAGGACGTCGGAGAGTCCGGCGGCGACCGCCTCCTCCACCACGTATTGGATGGCGGGCTTGTCGACGACCGGGAGCATCTCCTTGGGCGTGGCCTTCGTGGCGGGGAGAAACCGGGTGCCGAGGCCGGCTGCCGGGATGACAGCCTTGCTGATCCGCGTGTGCGATGGGGTCATGCGCGACACCATAACCGGCCCATTCGGAACGATGATGAGGGTCTGGTGAATAGAGCATGAGAGCGGGAGCAAGGGCCCACAAATGAACTCTGGTCACGACTCGGATCACGGTTCCGATCACGGTAGAAAGCGCAGGTTGCGGCGGGATCTCCTGGAGGTAAGGAGATCGTTGCCGCCGGATGTCGTCGCGGCGACGGGGGAATCGCTGGCCCGCCGGACGCTGGAATTGGCGGAATTCCGCTCGATGGAATCCGGGGAGGGCCCGGAAAAGCCGGATGAATCCTCCGGTGCGGCCGTTCCGCCCACGGTTGCCGCCTATGTCTCCATCGGGAACGAGCCTTCCACCCGTCCGCTGCTGGAGCGGCTGCGGGCGGCGGGGGTGCGGGTGCTGCTGCCCGTACTGCTGCCGGACAACGATCTGGAATGGGCGGTGTACGAGGGCGCCGAGCGGCTCGTACGGGCCGGGTGGGGGCTGCTGGAGCCCGGCGGTGAGCGGCTCGGGCTCGAGGCCGTCACGGAGGCGGATGTGGTGTTGCTGCCCGGTCTCGCCGTGGACCGGCGGGGGCTGCGGCTGGGGCGCGGGGGCGGGTCGTACGACCGGGTGCTGGCGCGGCTGGAGCGGGCCGCGTCGCCGGCCGCGCTGGTGGTGCTGCTGTACGACGCGGAGGTGCTGGACGAGGTGCCGGCCGAGGCGCACGACCGCCCGGTGGATGCGGCGGTGACGCCCTCGGGGGTGCACCGCTTCCGGCGGCCGCCCTCGGACGTGCCCTGACACCGCCATGACACCGTCATGATCCGGAAACGCCGTCGGGCGGGCCGGGGGTTCCCGGCCCGCCCGACGGCGTGGGCCCGCTGTGCGGGATTGCTGTGCGCGGCCTTACGGCGTCTCCGTCAGCCTGTCGTTCTCATGGCGTCAGGGTCAGGGTGTCCTTGGCCTTCTGCTTGACGGCCGCCTCGCTGAACGCCCAGGGCAGCAGCTCGCCCTTGGCCCACTTGTCGGTCTGGTCGTAGTAGTGGTCGTTGTAGGCGTGCCCGGAGGCGCCGGTGAGGTTGATCCAGCGGGATTTGTCGAGGTCGGCGAGGTTGACGACCATCCGCATGGACGGGACCCAGGTGACCTTGTAGCCGCCCGCGGCGTTCCAGCCGGTGGCGTCCACCGCGGCCTCGCCGCCGCCGACGTTCCACGGGCCGCGGTTGAACAGGCCCTGCAGGGGGCCGGGTCCGTCGGTGCCCAGCGTCTGGTTGTTCAGGTACAGCTGGTGCAGGCGGCCCCAGCTCCAGTTGTCGATGTTCTTGCCGAGCTTGGCGGTCAGCTCGTAGCGGGCGTCCTTCATGGCCTCCGCGAGGAGCTGGTCACGGTTCTTGTCACCGGGGTGGCCGGGCCGGTCCTCGGTCTTCCACCAGGCGTTGTGGGGGTCGTCCAGGATGCCCCGGACCACCTCGTACCAGCGGTCGCCGCCGTCGGGCTGCGCCGAGTCGGGGGCCCGCTCGCCGCATTCGCGCACCCACTTGTCGAGGTCGTCGGCGGGGCCGGTCTCGTCCGCCGGGCGGACGGCCAGGCACTGGCCCTCGACCCGCAGCTCCTTGGGCATCTTGTTGCCGAAGGCAAGCTTGAGCGTGTTGCGCCAGACGGCGTTGAAGTAGGCGGCCGCGGCGGAGTCGGGCTCCTGGGTGAAGTCCCAGCCCTCCAGCAGCCGCTGGGCGTCGCGGACGTACTTGTCCTTGATGTCGATCTTCGTCAGGTACGGGGTCAGCAGCCGGGCGATCTCGCTGCTGTTGTCCTTCTGGAAGGCCTGCATATCGTCCGTGGAGACCTTGCCGCCGTCCTTGATCCTCGACTGGATCAGGTCATTGATCCGCTGGCTGCGGGCGCCGTAGCCCCAGTCCTTGGTGAGGAGGTAGGGGTACTTGTCCTCGTCGACGACGGCCTGGTTGGCGGTGACGATGTAGCCGCGCTCGGGGTTGTACTCGTAGGGCAGGGCCGACTGCGGGATGTAGCCCTTCCAGCGGTACTTCCGGTCCCAGCCGGGCGCGGGGTAGGTGCCGTCGCCGGCACCGCGGACCGGGATCGTGCCGGGCGCCTGGTAGCCGATGTTGCCCTTGGTGTCGGCGTAGATCAGGTTCTGGGACGGGACCTCGAAGTGCGCGGCGGCCCTGCGGAAGCCCGTCCAGTCCGTGGCGCGGTCGATCTCGAAGACGGCGTCCATGGACCTGCCGGGGTCCAGGGCGGTCCAGCGCAGCGATACGGCGTAGCCGTCGCCGCGGTCCGGGGCGGCGTTGCCGACCGGGGCGTCCTTGCCGACGTGGGTCAGCTCGTCGTCGCGGTCGGAGACGATCGGGCCGTTCTGGGTGGCGCGGACGGTGATGTGACGGTCCTCCCCGCCGGCGACCTTGATGGTCTCCTTGCGGGTGAGGAACGGGCGCTGCTTGTTGTCGAAGAGGTAGCCGTCGGCGCTGATCTTCTCCAGGTAGAGGTCGGAGACATCGGCGCCCAGGTTGGTCATGCCCCAGGAGATGTTCTGGTTGTGGCCGATGACGACGCCGGGCATGCCCGAGAAGGTGAAGCCGGAGACGTCGTAGTTGCACCGGGGGCCGGTGGTACGGCAGTGCAGGCCCATCTGGTACCAGAGCGAGGGCATCTGCGGTGCCAGGTGCGGGTCGTTGGCCAGCAGCGGCTTGCCGGTGGTGGTGTGGTCACCGGAGACGACCCAGGAGTTGGAGCCGATGCCGTTGCCGTTGGGGCCGAGCAGCGCCGGGACCTTGTCGAGGGTCTTGGACAGCGAGGACAGCTGCGACTGCAGGCCCGCGGTGGCGTTGCCGGCCGGCGTGGCGTTGGCGCCGCCCTTGGCGTTCTTCGGCCGGAACCGCTTGCTGGCCGGGTCGACCGAACCGCCCTCGACGATCGGCTTGTTCCGCTTGTACGGGTATGCCGGGTAGAGCTGGGCGATCTGCTCCGGCTTGAAGCGGCTGGTCATCAGGGAGCGGTCGATCTCCTCCTGCATGTTGCCGCGCAGGTCCCAGGCCATCGCCTTGAGCCAGGCGACCGAGTCGACCGGCGTCCACTTCTCGGGCGCGTAGTCGTTCTCGAGGCCCAGCGCCGCGTACTCGAGGGACAGCGCCGAGCCCTGGTGGTCCTTGAGGTAGGCGTTGACGCCGTCGGAGTAGGCCTGGAGGTATTTCTTGGTGCTCGGCGACAGCTTGGTGTCGTACTCCTTCTGCGCGACGTGGCGCCAGCCGAGGGTGCGCAGGAATTCATCGGTCTTGACCTGGCCCTTGCCGAACATCTCCGACAGGCGGCCGGCCGTCAGATGACGGCGGACGTCCATCTCCCAGAAGCGGTCCTGGGCCTGGACGTATCCCTGGGCGCGGAAGAGGTCCTCATCGGTGTCGGCGTAGATCTGCGGGATGCCGTTGCCGTCCCGCGAGACGTTCACCGGGTGGCTCAGACCGGAGAGTTTGAGGGAGCCGGTGGTCTCCGGGAAGGAGGCGCGCACGGTACTGACGCCCCAGTACGCACCGCAGCCGATACCCGCCACGAGCAGCAGCACGACCGTGATGGCGACGAGGCGGCCGCGCCGCCCCTTCTTCTTCTTTGGGGCTGGGCCGGACTTGTTGGCGGGCATCTCTGTCCTTCGAGGGGCAGGGTGGGAGTGCTGGAGCAACCATAGGCGCACGGGTCCGGCAAGCCCTACGCGGAGTCACCACCAGCACATCAAAGTTTCAAACAATGGTAAATTGTTAGTCTCAGTAACTAGATAGGGTAAGGATCACAGGCCCGTAAGCACCCGTAAAGCCCGAAACCACCCGTTGGACGCGCCCCTCCCGGCCCCCGTGCGAGAAAGGACCGGCTCCTGACTGTCGACCACCTCAATCAACTCCTGCTGGTCTGCTCGCTCGTACTGCTCATCGCCGTCGCCGCGGTACGGATCTCCTCGCGCAGCGGGCTCCCCAGCCTGCTCATCTACCTGGGGATAGGCGTCGCCATAGGGCAGGACGGCCCCGGCGGCATCGTCTTCGACAACGCCGAACTGACCCAACTCCTGGGCTATGCCGCCCTGGTCGTGATCCTGGCCGAGGGCGGTCTGGGCACCAAGTGGAAAGAGATCCGGCCGGCGCTGCCCAAGGCGGCCCTGCTCTCGACGGTCGGCGTCGCGGTGAGCGTGGGGGTCACCGCGGCCGGAGCGCACTATCTGGCCGGACTCGAATGGCGTCAGGCGCTGCTGATCGGCGCGGTGGTCTCCTCGACGGACGCGGCCGCGGTCTTCTCCGTGCTGCGCAATGTGCCGCTGCCCTCCCGCCTGACGGGTGTGCTGGAAGCCGAATCGGGCTTCAACGACGCCCCGGTGGTCATCCTGGTCGTCGCCTTCTCCGCCGCCGGACCGGTCGAGCACTGGTCCGCCCTGCTGGGGAAGATAGCCCTGGAGCTGGCGATCGGCGCCGCCGTCGGGCTGGCGGTCGGCTGGCTCGGCGCGTACGGCATGCGGCATGTGGCGCTGCCCGCCTCCGGCCTCTACCCGATCGCCGTCATGGCCATCGCGGTCTCCGCCTACGCGGCCGGCGCCCTGGCACACGGCTCCGGATTCCTCGCCGTCTATCTGGCCGCCGTGGTCCTCGGCAACGCCAAACTGCCGCACGCCCCGGCCACCCGCGGCTTCGCCGAGGGGCTCGGCTGGATCGGCCAGATCGGCATGTTCGTCCTGCTGGGCCTGCTGGTCACCCCGCACAACCTCCTGGGCGACATAGTCCCGGCCCTGGTCATCGGCATGATCCTGACCATCGTGGCGCGCCCGCTGTCGGTGTTCGTGAGCCTGCTGCCCTTCACCATGCCCTGGCAGGAGAAGACCCTGCTGTCGTGGGCGGGACTGCGCGGCGCGGTGCCCATCGTCCTGGCCACCATCCCGATGGTCACCAAGATCCCCGGCAGCGAACACGTCTTCAACATCGTCTTCGTCCTCGTCGTGGTCTACACCCTCATCCAGGGCCCGACGCTGCCCTGGCTCGCCCGGCGGCTTCGGATCGGTGATGCCGACGGAACAGAGGCCGCCGACCTGGGCATCGAGTCGGCCCCCCTGGAGCGGCTGCGCGGCCATCTGCTGTCCACCTCCATCGGGCCCGCCTCCCGGATGCACGGCGTCGAGGTGAGCGAGCTGCGGATGCCCAAGGGGGCCGCGGTCACCCTGGTCGTACGGGACGGCTCCAGCTTCGTGCCGTCGCCGGCGACCGTGCTGCGGCACGGCGACGAGCTGCTGGTGGTGGCCACCGATCCGGTGCGAGACGCGGCCGAGCGGCGGCTCCAAGCGGTCTCGCAGGGCGGCAAGCTGGCCGGCTGGCTGGGGACGGGCGCGACGCACGGGCACGGCCATCTGCGCGGGCACAGACGCGAAGGCCGCTGACTCCCGACCGGCCGGTATGTGCCGCATCTCTCCACGGATACCAAGGAAATCCCCGTGAAGCCCTGGTTAATCCCAGGGCTTCACGGGCTGCGATCTGTACTATGAAGGAAGCAACACTCGAATCACCCTGAACGAACCAACTCTGCCTGACGCAGAGCTGGCGCGACCGCTCGGCGGCCGCGGTCCACTGCCACACACGCAGCCACTTCCTTAGTGGGGACCACGCGGTATCACTCGGTCCTGCGCGAGAGGACAGCTCTCGGCGCGTACCCGTGACGACCTCGCGGCGGCGCGCTACCAGGCGGCAGAAAGGCCCGGCCGTGGCATCCGCGGTCAAGGACTCCCGTCCCGGTTACGGACAACTGCTGCGCACCCCCGGTGCATGGACATTCCTGCTGCCCGGCTTTCTGGCCCGGCAACCCTTCGCGATGCTGACCATCGGCATCACCCTGCTCGTCCAGTCGACCACCGGCTCCTACGGCTCCGCCGGCGCGGTGACCGCCGCCACCGGTGTCTCGATGGCCCTGTTCGCCCCGCAGAGCGGCAAGCTCGCCGACCGCTTCGGCCAGCGCGCGGTCCTGCTCCCCGGCGTCCTGGTGCATGTCGCCGGTGTCGCGGCCCTGATCACCCTCGCCCTCGCGCACGCCCCCCTGTGGGCGCTGCTCGCCGTCGCCGTCCCCACCGGCGCCTCGACGCCGCAGGTCGGCCCGATGGTGCGGGCCCGCTGGGCGGCCAGGCTCGGCGGCAGCCCGCTGATGCCGACGGCCGCCGCCTTCGAGTCGGTCACCGACGAGTTCACCTTCGTCGTCGGCCCGGTGCTGGCGACCGCGCTGTGCACCGGCATCCACCCGGCGGCCGGCCTGATCGCCGAGGCCGTCCTCACCCTCGCCGGCGGTCTGCTGTTCGCCTCCCAGCGGCGCACCCAGCCGCCCGTCCACCGGGCGCAGTCCGGCGGCCGGCCGCAGGGCTCGGCGCTGTCGGTGCCCGGCGTACGGGTCCTGATCGCCGCGTTCCTCGGCATCGGCACCGTCTTCGGCGGCATGCAGGTCTCGCTGACCGCCTTCACCCAGCACATCGGGCACCCCGGCATCAACGGCGTCCTCTACGGGATCTTCGCGGCCGGCAACATGCTCGCGGGCATCGCCTGCGGCGCCATCGCCTGGAAGGTCGGCCCGCGGCGCCGGGTCCTGGTGGGCTACGGGCTGCTGACGCTGGCCACCACCCCGCTGTGGGCGGTGACCGCGGTGCCGCTGCTGGCCGCCGTCGGCCTCGTCGTCGGCCTGTGCATCGCCCCGGCCCTGATCTCCGGCTACACCCTGGTCGAGTCGCTGGTGCCGGCCGCCGCCCGTACGGAGGCCTTCACCTGGCTGACCGGCGCGGTGGCGCTGGGCCAGGCGGCCGCGTCCTCCGTGGCCGGCCAGCTGACGGACCGCTTCGGCCCGAGCACCGGGTTCCTGGTGCCGCTGGCCGGTACGGCGCTGGCGCTGACGGTGCTGCTGACGCTGCGCGGACACCTGCTGCCCCGCGCCGCGTCCGCGGTCACCGGCGGCGCCACGCACGACACCCAGGACCAGGCCGGTGCCGTCGCCGAGGACCGGGAACGGGAGCTGGCGAGCGCCTGAACAACGGCATGGTGAGCGCCCGCCCGGACGTGGAGTCGGTCACCGTCAGCCGGTCAACAGTGGACTGACGGGCCGGAATACTGCACTATGGATCGTCGTTAGCACTCATTGAGTGAGAGTGCCAGGAGGAAGTCAAGTGCCGACCTACCAGTACCAGTGCACCGCGTGCGGCGAGGGCCTCGAGGCCGTGCAGAAGTTCACCGACGACGCGCTCACCGAGTGCCCCAGCTGCAACGGACGCCTCAAGAAGGTGTTCTCGGCGGTCGGCATCGTCTTCAAGGGTTCGGGGTTCTACCGCAACGACAGCCGCGGCTCGTCGTCCAGCAGCAGCCCCGCGAAGAGCTCCTCGTCGTCGAGCTCCTCGTCCTCCTCGGACTCGTCCGGCTCCTCGTCCTCGTCGAGCGGCGGCTCCGACGCCAAGGCGTCCGCCCCGGCCGCCACGTCGTCCTCGAGCAGCAGCTCCGCGGCCTGACCAGCACTTCCCCGGACCCCGCCGTCGCCGACGGCGGGGTCCGCGGCTTTTTCGGCACACGGGCGCGACGGCGCGCACTACCCCGATAGTGTGACCGTCATGTCTGACGCGGAGACTGGCATGAAGACCGGCGCCGAGATCGGCGTGATCGGCGGATCGGGGTTCTACTCCTTCCTGGACGATGTGACCGAGGTCACGGTGGACACTCCGTACGGCCCGCCCAGCGACTCCCTGTTCCTGGGCCAGGTGGCCGGCCGCCGGGTCGCCTTCCTCCCCCGGCACGGCCGCGGGCACCACCTCGCGCCGCACCGCATCAACTACCGCGCCAACCTGTGGGCCCTGCGCTCGGTCGGCGTACGGCAGGTCCTCGGCCCGTGCGCGGTCGGCGGACTGCGCCCCGAATACGGGCCGGGCACGCTGCTCGTCCCCGATCAGCTCGTCGACCGCACCAAGTCCCGCGACCAGTCCTATTTCGACGGCGAACCGCTGCCCGACGGCAGCGTCCCGAACATCGTCCATGTGGCGTTCGCCGATCCCTACTGCCCCACCGGACGCCGGGCCGCGCTCGCCGCCGCCCGCGGCCGCGACTGGGAGCCGGTCGACGGCGGCACCCTCGTCGTCATCGAAGGCCCTCGCTTCTCCACCCGCGCGGAGTCCCGCTGGCACGCCGCGCAGGGCTGGTCGGTGGTCGGGATGACGGGCCACCCCGAGGCCGTGCTCGCCCGCGAGCTCGGCCTCTGCTACACGTCATTGACGCTGGTCACCGACCTGGACGCGGGCACCGAGAGCGGCGACGGCGTCTCCCACGCAGAGGTCCTCAAGGTCTTCGGCGCCAACGTCGGCCGGCTGCGCGAGGTCCTCTTCGACGCGGTCGCCGCACTGCCCGGCAGCGCCTTCCGCGACTGCGCGTGCGGGAGCGCCCTCGAGGGCTGGGACCTGGGCATAGAGCTGCCGTGAGGCTCGTGTGGGTGACCGGGTTGTCCACAGGGGCACGGTCATCCACAGCCCGCCGCGGGCTGCGGGATATTCCGGCACGGTGGTGATCGCCGGCTGATCGTCGTCCGATCGCCGGTTCCGGATTCCGCACGCACACGACAGGCGGTGACCACATGCCCGGCCCTTCTCTCCCCCTGCGTCCTCTCGGTCCGCCCTCCCCCGGCTTACGACTCCCCCCGCCCCCGCTCCCCGATCCGCCCCTTCCGATTCCCCCGCCGTGTGAAGTGCCCCACTTCGCACCGGTTCGATCCGGCGGCGGCCGGAGCCGTTGGCCGCGGGCGACGCGACGGCGGCTGCTCGCGGCCGGGCTGGCGATGGCCGCCGCAGCACTGGCCGCCGGCGCTTCGTACGGTGTCGTACGAACGGCGCCGGCGGCCGGATGTGCGGCGGCGGCGCTCTCCGGAGGGCGGTAGCCATGCGCCAAGATCGAGTGGCGTCCCCATGCCTCGCACGGAAAACTTCTCCGGGTGGCCCGCGGGGCGGGCCGGTCCGCGCGACCCGATCCGGCCGGATCCGCACCGATGCACCGGCCGATCGCCGGTCCGAGGCGTGCGACTGGACACCGACGCCCTGCCCTGCCGTAAGTTGCGGTGCCGACTGTTGGTGCACCGTCCCCGGTACCGAGCATGGAAAGAGGCTGTCAGGTGAGCGAGAACAAGGGCGTCCTGCAGGGATTCAAGGAATTCCTGATGCGCGGCAACGTCATCGAGCTCGCGGTCGCGGTCGTCGTCGGTGCGGCATTCACCAACATCGTCAATGCCGTGGTCAAGGGCGTGATCAACCCGATCATCGGCGCGCTCGGCTCGCAGAACCTCGACAACTACAAGAGCTGCCTCAGCTTCAGCTGCCACCCGGACAAGAAGACGGGCCAGTTCACCGACGGGATCTACATCCTGTGGGGCTCGGTGCTCAGCTCCGCGCTGACCTTCCTGATCACCGCCGCGGTGGTCTACTTCCTCATGATCCTGCCGATGAACAAGTGGAAGGCCCGCCAGGACGCGAAGAAGCCGGTCGACGACGCCCCGGCCGACCCGACCGAGGTCGAGCTGCTCATCGAGATCCGCGACGCCCTGATCGCCCAGCGCAACGGCGCGCTCCCGTCGTCCTCGACATCGGCCACCGTCGTTTCGCAGAAGTCGCAGCACTAGCGAGCGCCCCGGACCGGCACGGCCGCCTCCTCGCCTCGCTCAGAGGTGGTGGGGCGGCTTTTCGTCGAGGAAGCGGGCCAGGTCGGCGGCGCTGCCGGAGGATGCGGGACGGTCGCCCCAGCCGCGGTCCGTGTCGTCCGAGGACTGCTGGTCCAGGGGGTCGTCGAAGATCAGCGCGGCCGGGCGGGGGGCGGGACGGGCCGCCTCGGGGGGCTCGGGCGCGGGGGTCTCGCTCGCGGCGGCGGGATCGGGTTCGCGGGTGATGCTCACGTCTTCAGGGTACGGGCGCGCATGCTGCGTCTGCTCCAGCCATCACATTCATGTGAAGGTCTGGGGTCCAGGGGGAGCACCTGCGCATCGGAGAGCTGTCCGAGCGGACCGGTACGCCTCGCCGGCTGCTGCGGTACTACGAGGAGCAGGAGCTGATCGTCGCCGGGCGGTCGCCGAACGGCTATCGCGAGTACGACGAGCGTTTCGTGGACCGGGTGCTGCAGATCAGGGGGCTGCTCGATGCCGGGCTGCCGACCAGGATCATCAAGCAGATCCTCCCGTGCCTGGACAAGCCCCGGGTGATCCATTTCGCGGACGCGACACCGGAGATGCTCGCCACCCTGGAGCCCGAGCGTGACCGTATGACGGCCCGCATCGAGTGCCTGGTCCGGAACCGGGATGCGGTGGCCGAGTACCTGGAGGCGGTGCGGAACAACACGCGTCGGGATCCCGATACCCCGGATGACGGCTCGACCGCGGCCGAGGGGTGACAGGAGGGGGAGGAAGGGGCTGCCGGCGGGTAGGGCGGTGTCCTCGTAACGGTTGCTGGTCGGTGGCGGTTCCTCTGCAGTGCTGCTTGTGATCGCTCACGACTGCCCTCGAGGGTCTGCACCCCGGCAAAACACATGCCGCGGAATGCACCGCGGCGTAATATGTGCTCCCGACTGCCGTCTATTACCTGGCCGTTGGTACGGCCACAGCTTCGGGAGGGCTTGATGGTTGCGGACATAGTCAGGACTTGGGTGGCGGGCTGGGCCGTGTCCCGGCGGACGCCCCCGCCTGCCAAGAAGCCCTGGGGGTTCTATATCGAGGTGGCCGGCAACCCCGACGAAGTGGGACGCCATGTCCTGCCCGAGGCCGAGGAGTCGTTGGTTCGCAGCGCCGCGGCCTCGGTGTCCGTGCCGCGGACTTGGATGAAGATGCCCGCGGAGCCGGAGGAGATCGAGTCCTGGCTGTCTCAGGGGTGGGTGATGGAGGAGAGCGGCCATCTGATGGCCGTTGACCTGATGGCCACGAACCCGGTCGTGCCTGCGGGGTACACCGCGACTGTGGAGACCATAGGAGCCGTCACCTACGCCCGGGTGCTGGATGCGGCGGGCGAGCAGGCCGCCCAGGGGCAGATGGCATCCCTCGGGGAAGCCGTGGTCGTGGACCGGATGGTGACCGAGGAGGCCCATCGGCGGCGCGGGCTGGGCAACTTCGTGATGCGTACGCTTGCCGACCACGCCCTGGAGACGGGCGCGGTCCTCGGTGTTCTGGGCGCGACTGACGCCGGGCGCGCGCTGTACGAGACGCTGGGCTGGAAAAAGCACGCGACGCTGGCGGAGTGCATCTACCGGCCCTGAAGCAGGAGCATCGGCCGTACGCGGGGTGGCCGAATCCACAGATGCCAGCAGCCCTCGGACCGTCGCCGCTCAGGCCTTCACACCACTGCCGAACGCATGCGGTTGAAGACGATGGCCTACAGCCACAAGACCGAGCACCGGCTTACTCATCAGCGCCGACGAGCAGACCTCCGGCCTGGACGATCTGCTGGCCAGACTCGACCGGCACACCACCGGTCACCAGGAAGATTCCTCCGGCGCGCGGGCAATGTGATCAACTCCCGAAGGACTTCCGGAGCCGACGACTCAGTTCTGGTCGAGCGCCTCGTGCCACCACCGGTCGCGCCCCGGCGTCCAGGAGACCGGGCGGGCGCAGCGGTTCACCACCAGGACCGTACGGTCTTCCGAGCCGCCCGCCGCCCCGCCCCGTGCCAGTGCATGGTCGAGCACCGCCTTCACGGGCCGTATGGCCCCGTCCCAGAACGCCGCGTCCGCCGTGATCATCACCCGGGCCCCCGACTCCCGGGTGCGGGAGACCAGTTCGGGCACCGTGAGCGAGACCGGCAGCGTGACCCGCATCGCGTCGAGACGGCCGCAGGCGAGCGTGGCGATCACGGACTCCGGCACCAGCGGCAGATGCACCGCTACCCGGTCACCGGCCCGCACCCCGAACCGTGCGAGTGCCGCGGCGGCGCGGTCGGCCTGGTCGAGGAGCATGCCGTGGGTCAGCTCCTCCATCCGGCCCGGCTCCCCGGTCCAGGTGAGGGCGATCCGCGACGCCTCCGGCTCTTGTATATCCCGGGAGTCATCTGCATGCTCTGAAGTCACACGGCGCAACATGCGGTTCAGCATGAAGATGAGCGATCAACGATCGCTGAACGTCCGTTGTACGGCGGCCCCGCGCCGCGCCTGCGCCGATTTTCCCGCCGGCCGCGCGCCGGTCTTCTCGCACCCAGTCGGCCGCCTTCCTGCGGCCACCCGGGCTTTTCTGCCCCGCCTCCGGTGCCGCCAATCCCCCGCGTGCCCCTGCATTTCCCCGACTTGTTCCGTACGTGTGAGAGGCACCCCCTTGTCCCGCCCCGCGTCCCCTCCGGCCCCCGAGGCCGGGTCCCCGGCCCGTGCGGCCGCGCTGTCCGCCGTCGCCCTCGGCGCGTTCTGCGTCCAACTCGACTCCTTCGCACTCAGCTTGACGCTGCCCGTCGTCCGTAGCGCCCTGCACGGCTCCGCGGCCGCCACCGCCTGGGTCGTCAGCGGCTATCTCCTCGCCGCCGGTTCACTGATGCCGGTGGCCGGGCGGCTCGGCGACCTGTACGGCAGGCGCCGGATGCTGATCCTGGGGCTGGCTCTTTTCGGCGGCAGCTCCGCGCTGTGCGCGCTCGCTCCGTCGGTGCCGCTCCTGGTGGCGGCCCGGGTGGTCCAAGGGGCGGGCGGCGCGCTGATCATGCCCGTCGGGCTGGCGCTGCTCACCAACGCCTACCCGCCCCAGCTCCGCCGACGGGCGATCGGACGGGCTCTGGGGCTGGCCGGACTGGCCACCGTCGGCGGCCCGTTCCTCGGCGGCGCGCTCGTCGAGGCCGCTTCCTGGCGAGCCGTCTTCTGGCTCACGGTGCCGCTCGCCACGGCCGCCGCGCTGTGCGCCGGGCGTGCCGCCGAGTCCCGCGACCCCGCCGCGGCCGGCCACCCTCTCGACGTCACCGGTGCGGCCACGGCAACGGCCGCACCCGCCTGCCTGGCCCTCTGGCTGCAGCACCCCGCCTCCTGGGGCTGGGCGGCCGGCGCGCTGCTGCTCGGCACCGCCTTCGTACGGGCCGAGCGCCGCTCCCCCGCCCCGCTGGTGGACCTCGCGCTGTTCCGCAACCGCCCGTTCGTGGCGCTGACCGCGGCCGGGGCGACGGCCAACTCGGCGACCGTGGCGCTGCTGTACGTGGTCCCGCTGACGCTTCAGCAGGCGCAGGGGCGGTCGGTCCTGGGCGCTGCGGTGGTGTTTCTTGCGCCGGCCGCCGCGCTGGCGGTGGGCGGTCCGCTGGCCGGGCGGGTGCGGGCGGCGGCCGCGGCGCCCGTGATAGCGCTCTGCCTTGCCGCCGCCGCGCTCGCCCTGGTGGCCGTCGAACGCGCCACCGGGGCACCCGCCCTCCTGGTGCCCGCGACCGCCGCCTCGGTGGCGCTGGGCGTGGCCGGCGGGCTCGCCCTCACCGGAACCCAGGCCGTCGTCCGTCCCGAGCGCGCGGGCGAGGCGTCGGGTGTGACCAAGTCCGTGATGACCGTGACGGCGGGCGTCGGCCTCACCCTGGCCGGGACCGGCGCGGCCGGGCCGGGCTCACCGGGCGCGCACCCGTCGCTGCTGCTCCCGGCGGCGCTGTGCCTGGTGGCGGCGCCGGTGCTGGCGGTGGCCTTACGGGGCACGGGCTCTCACCCCGCCTGAGCCACCCCTTCCGCCACGGCCGCGTCATAGCCCCCGACCACGTCCCGCACGTCCCCGAACCCCCGCGCCTCCAGCAGCGCCGCCGCGATCACCGACCGGTTTCCGCTGCGGCAGTAGAGAAAGACCGGCTGTTCGCGGTCCAGGTGGGCGATGTGGTCGGCGAGTGTGGCCAGGGGGAGGTTGCGGGCGCCGGGGAGGGCACCGGCCGCGTATTCGGCGGGATTGCGGACGTCGATCAACTGGCCTGGTTCGGCGGGCAGTTCGGTGACGGAGAGGCGATGGCTGCGGGTGGTCAGCGCGGGCTCGCGGGCCAGGGCGGCGGCCGGGTCGGGGACATGGCCGAGGACGCGGTCGTAGCCGATGCGGGCGAGGCGGAGGCGGGCCTCGGACTCCGTACCGGGGTCGGCGAGGAGCACGACGGGGGTGCCGGGCGCCACCACGCTGCCCGCGTACTCGGCGAACCGGGTGGACAGGCTGATGTGCAGCGAGCCGGTGAGATGGGCCCGGGTGTAGGCGGCGAGGGGGCGGCAGTCCAGGAGGGCGGCGCCCTGCTCGTCGCGGGCCGCGAGGGCCTCCTCCAGGGTGAGGGCGGCGGGCGGTGCGGCGTCCAGGAGGGGGTGTCCGTCCCGGTTGAGGGCCGCGTCATGCGCGAAGTAGCCGGGGGTGGCGGGCTGGCTCGTGGTGACCAGCCGGATGAACTCGCTCTCCGGCATCGGCTGCAGGGCGTAGTTGAGGCGCCGCTGGTCGCCGATGGTGGAGCTGGTCTCGGTGGAGAGATTGCGGCCGCAGGCCGAGCCGGCGCCGTGTGCGGGAAAGACCCGGGTCGCGTCCGGGAGAGCCATGAGTTTGGTGTGCAGGGAGTGGTGCAGCCGTGCGGCCATCTCGTACGGGGAGTGCCCGGCGGCGGAGAGCAGGTCGGGGCGTCCGACGTCGCCGACGAAGAGGGTGTCGCCGGTCAGGACGCCGAACGGCACGGCGTCGTCGGGGTGTTCGTGGACGACCAGGCAGATGGACTCGGGGGTGTGGCCGGGGGTGGCGAGGACGGTGAGGGTGACCCCGGCGCCCGCGATGCCGCCGAGGGAGATCCGCTCGCCGTCCCGTAACCGCCGTATCGGGAAGCCGGTCTCGGCGGCCTCGCCGAAGGCGATGGTGGCGCCGGTCGCCTGTGCCAGTTCGAGATGGCCGGAGAGGAAGTCGGCGTGGATATGGGTCTCGATGACGAGTTCGATGCGCAGACCTGCCTCGTCCGCGTCGCGCAGATAGTCGTCGATGTCGCGGCGCGGGTCGACCAGGACGGCACGTCCGGAGCGCTGATCGCCGATCAGATACGACGCCTGGGAAAGGCAGTCGAGGTAGTACTGCGCGAAATGCACGGTGGCCTCCAGAAGGTGCGCACAAGGCCCGCCTGGGGAGGGCTCGTTGTGCGGATGCACGGATGTACGTACATTAAGCAGCGCGGTGGACGCCAACAAGTCCGAGGGGCACCCGGCCCGTCCGCCCCCCACACGCCCCCTATACCCGCCCATGGAGGAATCCATGACGCACGATCAGCCGGACTCCCCGGAGCACGAGCACGCCCCACGCCCCCTGGACCGGCGCTCGCCGCTCCCCCTCTGGGCGCAGCTCTTCGCCGATCTGCGGCGCCGGATGGAGGCCGGGGCGTTCACCGAGGAGTTCCCGGCCGAGCACCGGCTCACCGGCGAGTACGAGGTCAGCCGGCACACCGTCCGCGAGGCGCTGCGCAAGCTGCGCGCCGACGGCCTGGTGATCGCCGAACGCGGCCGCACCAGCCGTCTGGACACCCGCCGGATACAGCAGCCGCTCGGCTCGCTCTACAGCCTCTACCGCGACCTGGAGGGCCAGGGCGTCGAGCAGCGCAGCGAGGTGCTGCGGCTGGAGCGGACCGCGGACGGGACGGTCGCCGGGCAGCTGGGGCTGGTTCCGGACGCGCCGCTGATCGTTCTGGAGCGGCTGCGGCTGGCGGACGGCGAACCGCTCGCCCATGACACCGCCTATCTGCCCGCCGAGTTCGCCGAGCCGCTGCTGGAGGCCGACTTCGGGCACACCTCGCTCTACGCCGAGCTGTCGCGGCGCTGCGGGGTGAAGGTCACCGGGGGCCGCGAGCGCATCCAGCCGTTTCTGCCGGACATCCGGCAGGCGTGGCTGCTGGGGCTGGCCGACCGGGAGGCGGCGTTCGCGATCGAGCGGCTGGGGCGGGCCGGGGAGCGGCCGGTGGAGTGGCGCGAGACGGTGGTCCGTGGCGACCGGTTCGCCTTTGTCGCGGAGTGGTCCGGCGCGAGCCCGGCCGTTGCGCTGGCGCCGCGGGCCGCGTCTCCGGCCTCGGCCGGGTCTCCCCCGTCGGCCGGGTCGTCGGCCGGGGCTCCCTCACCGGCCGGGTCTCCGTCGCCGACCGCCTGTCCGTCCGCGTAGCGTGTCCGGCGTCTTAGCCGTCGCGGCGGCGCTGCCGTGCGGGCTGCTGGTCGGGGTGCTGCTGGGGGCGCTCGGCGGCGGCGGGTCGATTCTGGCCGTACCGGCGCTGGTCTATCTGCTCGGCCAGTCGCCGCACGAGGCGACCGCGGGCGCGCTCATCGTGGTCGCGGTCGGCGCCGTCACCGGCCTGGCCTGCCACGGCCGCGCGGGACGGGTCCGCTGGGCGGCCGGCGCGGTCTTCGGGGCGCTGGGCACGGCGGGCAGCTACCTCGGCACCCGGTGGAGCGCGACGCTGGACCCGACCGTGCTGATGACGGCCTTCGCGGGGCTGATGCTGACGGTGGCGGGAGCGCTGGTGTTACGCGGCCGGCGGGCACCGACGGAGCGGCCGCAGGCGAAGGGCGCCCGCCGCCACCCGGCCCGGATCGCGGCCACCGCCTCCGCCGTCGGCCTGCTCACCGGTTTCTTCGGCGTCGGCGGAGGCTTCGTCGTCGTACCGGCGCTCACGCTCGTCCTGGGCCTGGAGATGCCGGTCGCAATAGGCACCTCCCTCCTCGTCATCCTCGTCAACTCCGCGACTGCGCTGGCGACCAGGGCCGGAACCGGCGGCCTGGACTGGCCGCTGCTGGCCGGTTTCGCGGCCTGTGCGGCGGCCGGCAGCTACCTGGGCAACCGCCTCGCCACCCGGCTGCCCGCCGCGGCCCTGGCCAACGCCTTCGCCGCACTGGTCACCGTCGTCGCGGTCACCATGGCGGTCACCGCCATACCCCGGCTCTGACGGCGGCCCTGCACACCACCCCCGGCAACACCACCCACCCCTACTGGAGGAACTCCATGACACCCCCCGCCACCCACCACCAGATCCTCATCATCGGCGGCGGTACCGCGGGCATCACCGTCGCCGCCCGTTTACGCCGCGCCGGTGTACGGGACATCGCGCTGCTGGAGCCCTCGGAAACCCACTGGTACCAGCCGCTGTGGACGCTGGTGGGAGGCGGCCAGGCCCCGCTCCGCGCCTCGCTGCGCACCGAGGCGGAGGTGATACCGCCCGGCGTGCGCTGGCTGCGCGAGCGGGCGACCGCCGTCGACCCCACGGCCCGTACGGTCACCACCGCATCCGGCCGGGTCCTCACCTACAAGCGCCTCGTCCTCGCTCCCGGCCTCCAGCTCGACTGGGACGGCGTACCGGGCCTGGCCGCCGCCCTCGGCCACGGGGGCGTCAGCAGCAACTACCGCCCCGATCTCGCCCCGCACACCTGGGAGCTGATCCGCCGGATGCGGCGCGGCACGGCGGTGTTCACCATGCCGTCCGGCCCGGTGAAGTGCGGCGGCGCCCCGCAGAAGATCGCGTATCTGGCGGCCGACCACTGGCGCAAGCGCGGCGTCCTGGGCTCGATCCGTACGGTCCTGGTGCTCCCGGAGCCGTCGCTCTTCAAGGTGCCGGTGTTCGACCGGGCGCTGACCGAGACCGCCCGCCGTTACGGCATCGAGGTACGCCTGAAGTCGGAGATGACGGCTCTGGACGGCGCCGCTCGCGAGGCGGAGATCACCGATCACGCCACCGGCAAGAGCGAGACCCTCCGCTACGACCTCCTGCACGCCGTACCGCCGCAGCGCGCCCCCCAGTGGCTCGCCGACGGCCCGCTCGCCGACCCCGCCTCCCCCTACGGGTACGTCAAGGCCGACCGCGAAACCCTCCAACACCCCGACTTCCCCGAGGTGTTCGCACTCGGGGACGTGGCCAACCTCCCCACCTCCAAGACGGGCGCCGCCATCCGCAAACAAGCCCCCGTCCTCGTCGCCAACCTCCTCGCCGGCCTCCGCGGCCGCCCCGCCGCCGCCCGCTACGACGGCTACACCTCCTGCCCCCTGGTCACCGCCCGCCACAAAATGCTCCTCGCCGAATTCGACTACGACCTGAACCCCGCCCCCTCCATCCCCTTCATCGACACCACCCGCGAGCGCACCGACATGTGGTTCCTCAAGCGCTACGGGCTGCCGCAGCTGTACTTCAAGGGGATGCTCAAGGGGCTGGCTTGAATCGCTCTCCCGGCTGAAGCCGGGAGATTCCCACCTGCTTTGCGGTGGCGGGCTCGACGCCTTTCCGCGCCCGCCCCGCGCGTCGCTACGACGCGCGTCAAGAATCAGGAGCCCCAGCATCTTCCTGTCGACGGCTTCAGTCCGGCGTGAACTCGTATTGGAGCTCATAGAGATGGCCTGCCTTGACCATGACGGTGGCCTCAATGGGCCGTTCATGGTCGCTGTAGACGACGCGCAAGGTCCGAAGCACGGGCAGGTTGCCGGGAAGGTGCAGGGCCTCGTACTGCTCTTGAGTGGGTACGCGGGCGGAGACCCGATCGACGCTGAGTCTGGGTGGGTATCCCAGTTCGGCCAGGAGGGCCGGCGTACCGCCCTTGATCCTGTGCCGTTTCGTCATGGCGGTGCCGCGTGCGATGTCCAGTGGGTAGAAGGACTTGACCAGCTCGACCGGTTCGTTGTCGATCCAGAGGATCTGCCGGCGGAGCAGTGCCGTGCCGCCTTCCGCGAGCTTCAGGGCGTCCGCGACATCACTCGGCGGCACGGCCTCCGCGACCTCCAGCAGCTCACTGTGTGCCCGCGCTCCGTGCGTCGCGGCCTCGGTGAGCCAGCGGTACTGCTCACCGGGACCGGCCGGTGACATGAAGGAAGCGGGCCTCATGGTCCGCTGCCGGTGTTCCCGGACGGTCACCGCTGCTCCTGCGCGCCCCACGACGAGGCGTTCGTCCTTGAGGAGCTGGAGCGCCTTCTGCACGGTGGCGTTGGAGGCGTCGAACCGTGCCTTGAGCTGCGCCGTGGAGGGCAGTTTGGCGCCGGGTGCCAGGTCGCCGCTCATGATTTCGCCGCGCAGATCGGCGGCGATCCGTTCGTGCAGGGACCGCCGGTCGTACGCGTCGTCTTCGGTTCTCGGCACGGTCATCCGATCCTGATCTCGTAGCGCAGCCGCTGAAGGTGTCCGGGCATGGCCATCCTTTCGACCTGGATCGGCCGGTCGTGACCGTCCAGCGTGACCCGTGTCAGCTGGAGCACCGGTTCGTCCGTGCCGGTCCGCAGGGCCTCACGTTCCTCGTCGCTGGGCATCCGGGCGATCACGTCCTCCCGCACCCGGACGCCTGTGTGCCCCAGCTCGGCGAGGAGCGAGACCGCACCGCCGGGAATCTTGGCCGTCCCGGCCAGACGGGTCCCTCGTGCGATGTGGACCGGGTAATAGGTGTCGGTCAACTCGCAGGGCACGTCGTCGAGATACATCACACGACGCCGTACGACGACGTCCTCGCCCTCGGCGATCCCCAGCAGTTCCGCGATCTCGGCCGGTGCCGCGACCTCCCCGGCATGAACGATGCGTTGCCTGCCCCGGCGACCACGGGCGGCAGCCTCCTCGCCCCAGGCGTCGGGCTGACCCTTCTCACGGGGCGTCAGATATGGCATCGAGGTACTGACCCACTCGCTGGTGCTCACGGCGCCCTCCTGTGCGGCTTATCCCAGATATGGGGTGGGGTGGTGATCCAGGAAGTGCCGAATACGCAGCCGCTGTGTGTGGTGCATGGGCAGCGCGTCAATCTCGCTACGAGCCACGAACCGCAGTTCTGAGGACTCCTCCGAGATCGCCAGTGAGCCACCGACAATCCGCACGGTGAAGCACACGTTGAATTGCCGCCTTACCTCACCGTTGCTGTACGCGATGATGTGACGCGGGTCCGTGTACGTGCCGACAAGCCCCGTGATCTCTACGTCCAGCCCCGTCTCTTCCTTGACCTCCCGCACGGCCGCTCCTGGCAGGGAATCAGCCATGTCCATTCCACCACCGGGAAGCGCCCACAGGTCATTGTCAGTCCGCCGCTGCAGCAGAATGCGCCCCTCGTCATCCGTAACGACGGCCGAGGCTGCGACTACCAGGCTGTTTGGCTTCGGCGCGTTGGGGTCGTCGTCATACTCGGTCCGTGCCACTGCTCATCCCTCCGGTACGGGGACGCCCCGCTCCCAGAGTTCATCGCAGTGCGCCACGAACCGCGAGAAGACCCCCCGGTCGCTGTGGCGTCGCAAGTGCATCAGCGGCGAGTCATGTCCGACAGTCGTCGCCAGGTGCGGGGTGACGAGTGCTTCGTCGTCGAAGCGGAAGACCGACAGCGAGACGTGATTCATGGCGTCGGCCGGTGCGGAGAAGCGGGCTTCGATGCCGTCGGCCCGGCCCAACCTCGCAAGCTGCTCGAGCGTGGTGTTGATCCGCGTGGAGACCGTCAGGGAGACGTCCTCGATCTCCTCACGCTGACGTGCCACATCCCCGGCGGGGTCTCCAAGCAGGAAGCGGATCCGGCAGCCGCGCTCGGCCTTACGGCGCAGGGTTTCGGGGAAGGCAGGCACCTGAGTCCACAGGAAGTAGGACGTGAAGCCGCCGAAGAACAGCTCGTCTCTTGCCTCCGCGATCAGCTCGGCCCAGACGCTGGACGGACAGGCAGACCGGTACGCGTAACTCTCCACGATCTCCCGGCCGCCACCGGCCCTGAGCCGCTCTCTGACGGCTTTCGGCCACAACATCTCTGCCTCAACTCCCAAAGCTTTGGAGGCGTCTTCCCGATTCCTCGCGTGTGGGATCAGCTCATCGTCCGCGATCCACCGTTCCACGGTCTTGCCGGAAACCCCCACGCGAACCGCAAGCTTCCTGGGCGAAAGACCGGCCGTCTCCATAGCTGATCGTAAGGCCGTATTCAAGGTCCCCCCTGGCGACGTCTGGGCGTTCTTCGACGGTAGCCCCAGAGGGCCGGAACGTCCCGGGAAACGGCGCTATACGACCCTCACGGGCGGTGAACCTGGCCCTGACACAAGACCCCCGCAACCGTGGCGACGGTCCGGGGGCGTGGCCCTCAACCCGATGGAGGTTGACGACATGCGCAAACATAGCGCGTGGATCTTCGAACTGTTGTTGCGGCTGTTACTGCCCGCACGAGGGCGTCACCGGTCGGCCGGCGCACCGCCGGCTGTTGGGTGCGCCGACGCGCCGACGTCCATGCTTCCCCGCGTCTCTGCCCGGCGGCCGAGGCTGCCGCGTGGTGAGGATGTCGCCCTGATCCGCCCGTACGTCCTCACGCCCGAGGAGCGGCAGGAGCGGCGGTTGCAGCGCGGGAGGCGGCGGGCGCTGTGGCTCGCGGTGCACGGGGTCGACGCTGGACCGCGCTGGATCCATGGCATGGAGGTGGTGCACTGCTGCCCCGTAACTGCCGCGCCGTCCATCTCAAAGACCCCTTCCCCGTGCCGGAGCCCGAGCCGGTTGCCGGGTGCGACGTATGCGCCGCCCTGGCCCGGCAGCGCGCGGCGGCGCACGCCCTCGGCGACAAAGCAACGGTGATCGACAGCAACATCGAGATGCGCAGCCATTCCCACCCGAAGCGGGAGGGGCAATGACGACCGAGGCGCGCACGGTGAAGGGGGCACGGCGATGAGCGCGGCCGTCTGGCCCCGCCTGCGCTGGTGGGCCGAGGAAGCGTGGAACCGGCATGTCAGGCACCGGGAGCTGTACCGGCAGCTCGACCGGATGCGGGCGGATCTCAAGGCCCGTACCGCCTGGATGGATGACCTGACCGAGGAGGAGCTGGCGGAAATGCTGCGGGTCTCGCCGAGTGCATCGATGCCGTACAGGCGACGCAGGCGACGGTCGGCGGCGATGCCCCGGACGATCGGGGTCGGGAGGGGATGGCGTGAGGGCGCGTTACCGGTTCGCCGAGTGGACGCTGGCGGCCGATGCGGAGGCGCGGTTCGTCGGTGAGTGCCTGGACTGCGGGGAATGCTGTGCCGATACCGGGTCTGCCGATGAAGCGCAGGGGTGATGCCTCGCACACGCCGGGCTCACCGGGGACAGGCGCTTTGAGATGAAGGGATTCCAGTCCTTCACCGCCTACCTGACCAACGCGGCGGCGGACGGCGCTCCTCCCACGACGTAGGCCACCGGGCGGGACCGCCCCCCTCGGGCTGAGCACGTCGGCTGAGTACGACTACTCAGTCCGGCATCTGAGTACGACAACGGATACCCCAACTCCCGGGGCTCCTGGGACTGTTGTGACTGCCGTGGCTGCTGTGCCGGGCAGCCACGGTCATGAACTCTGCGACCACCCAAGCCACTTGCCGCCCATGTGGCGAAACATGACCCATGCGGTGCACCACGGTCGCATAATCGAACATACGCTCGAAGAATGCTCGGAAGATAGGGGCAGTTCACACGTGAAGCGCGGTATGACGTTAAAGAGCACCATCAAGCGGGCCGGCTACGCACCGGCCGCGGTGGCCGCCACCGTTCTCGTCGGAGCGATGGCGGGTACGGGGACGGCAAGCGCCACCCCGGCCCCGGACCCCGGCCACGGCGCACCGAGCATCATCGGCGGCGGCGCGGCGCCGACTTACTCCTTCATGGCCGCCATCCACGGCGGCTGGGGCAACCCGAAGAACTTCACCTGCGGCGGCGGGCTGATCCGGGGCGACTGGGTCGTCACCGCTGCGCACTGCGTCACCAAGCCGGGCAAGGACGGGAAGACCGAGACCATCCCGGCCAAGGAGTTCACGGTCCGCATCGGCTCCAAGGACCGGACCGCCGGCGGCACGGTCGTCGGCGTCAAGGAGGTCTTCGCGCACCCCGGCAGCGTCGCCTCGGACGACCGCAGCTCCGGCAGCGACCTCGCACTGCTCCACCTGAGCAAGAAGGTCACACAGGCACCGGTCGCGATGGCGCCCTCGGCGACCAAGGCCGGGACCGCGGTCCGGGAGATCGGCTGGGGCTACACCAAGCCCGGCGACAAGGGCCAGGACAAGCTTCCCAAAGCCCTCCGGCAGCTCGACACCAAGACCATCCCGGCCAACACGCCCAAGTGCGTCAAGGGCCCGGACGGTGACGACTCCTGGGGCATCCACAAGGGCGATGTCTGCGCCGACAACCCCACGGGGAAGTTCGGCCCGTGCGGCGGTGACTCCGGTTCCCCGCTGCTGAAGAAGGTCAACGGCCGCTGGCAGATAGTCGGCGTCGACAGCCGAGGCGTCGGCCACGTCTGCGGCGAGACGCCGGACGTCTACACCGAGATCCACTCCTTCAAGGACTGGGTGGCCAAGACCATCGGCTGATCCGGCGGGCACGCCGGAATGCCCGGGGGCGCGGCTCCGAGAGCCGCGCCCCCTTCCTCGTACGGGCGGTCTACGCGGCCACCGCCTCCCCCACCGCACACCCCACGTTGTCCGGTGCCCCCGCCTCGTGGGCCAGGGCGATCAGCTGCCGTACCGCCTCTTCGGGATCGGCCGCCGCCGCCAGGGCGTCACGCATCGCCCCGGCCGGGACGACCCCCGACAGGCCGTCGGTGCACAGGAGATAGCGCTCGCCCGGCCGGGCCTCCAGCAGGTGCAGGTCGGGGGCGACCTCCGGGCCGCCGCCCAGCGCGCGGAGGAGCAGCGCCCGGTCGGGGTGCGTGGGGGCCTCCTCCGGGGTGAGCCGGCCCTCGTCGATCAGGGACTGCACCACGCTGTGGTCGTGGGTGACGCGGAAGAGACCGGAGTCGCGCAGGACGTACGCGCGGGAGTCCCCGACGTGCAGCAGGCCCAGCCGGGAGCCGGAGCGGAGCAGCGCGGTCAGTGTGCAGCCCGACGCCCCGTCCGGCGCCGGGGCCGCCCGGTTGGCGCGCCGGGCCGCCTCTTCCAGGGCGGTGAGCAGGTCGACGGCGGTGAGATCGAGGTGCTCCAGGGGTTTCAGCGCGTCGATCGCGGCGGTCGCGGCGCGGTCGCCCAGCTCGCCGTAGCCATCGGCCACGGCGAGCAGCCGCGGGCCGGCGTACGCCGCATCCTGGTGGGCCGGGCGGAAGAGTCCCCGGTCGGTGCGGGCGGCGAAGCGCAGGGTGAGGTGGATGTCCGGTGTCGTCATCGTGGTGTGGTCCTTCCTCTTCAGCTGGTCGACGAGGAAGGCGGCCAGGTCCCGTCGGGCGGCGGTGTCGGTCTCGACCTGCGCCCAGTACGCGGCGACCGCATCGGCCGCCGGGCCGGGCGCCAGCTCGCACACCTCGCGGATGCGGGCCAGCGGCATGCCGAGCCGCCTGAGCCAGGCGACCAGCCGGGCGCGCTCCAGCTGGGCCGGGGCGTAGCGGCGGTAGCCGTTGTACGGGTCGACATGGGCCGGGGTCAGCAGGCCGAGGTCGTCGTAGAGCCGCAGCGCCTTCGGCGAGAGCCGGGACGCGCGGGCGAACGCCCCGATGGTCAGCAGCTCACTGCCCCGGTCACCGTTCATCCGTATGCCCTCCTCGTACCGGGCCCGTCGCCCGGTACGGCCGATGCTGGGGCTTCCCCCAGGGACAAGGTCAACGAGGTCAATGACGTCAATGAGGTCAATGACGTCAACGGGCGGGCGCCGCCAGCCGGTTCAGGGCCGCCGCCGTCAGCGCCTGTACCCCCATGGTCAGCGTCGGCCGCACCACCGGCACGAAGTGCGGTGAGTGGTTGGAGGGGATGTCCTGCGCCAGCCGCCCCGCCGCGAAGGCCGTACGGAACTCGTCCGGGTCCCAGCCGCCCAGCCACCAGTAGTAGAGCGGCGCCTCGGCGGCGGTCGCCAGGAGGCCGGCGTCCTCGCTGCCCGCGGCCGGGTCGTAGGCGAACAGCCGCTGTTCGCCGAAGAGTTGGGTGAACTCCGCGTTGACCTGGCGCAGGGTCCGGGTGTCGTTGACGGTGACCGGGAAGGAGTCGAGGATCTTCGTCTCCGGGGCGCGGTCGGCGCCGGAGGCGGTGGCCTCGGCGCGCGCGATGCGGTCGACGGCGGCCAGGACCCGGGTGCGTACGGTCTCGTCGAAGCTGCGGACGCTGAGCCGTACGACGGCCTGGTCGGGGATGACGTTCGCGGAGTCGCCGGCGTGGAAGGAGCCGACGCTGACGACGGCCTGTTCCCTGGGGGCGACCTCGCGGGCCACCACGGACTGCACCCGCTGGACGAAGGACGCGGCCATCAGGATGGGGTCGACGGTGGTCTCGGGGCGCGAGCCGTGGCCGCCGGTGCCGTGGAAGGTGATCTCCAGGCTGTCGGCGGCGGCCATACAGGCGCCGGGGCAGTACGCGATCAGCCCGGCGCCGAACGGGGCGACATGCTGGGCCAGCACCACATCGGGGACGGGTACCAGGCCCTTGCTGTAGAGGCCGTCGTCCAGCATGGCGCGGGCGCCGTTGCCGACCTCCTCGGCGGGCTGGAAGAGGACGACCAGCGTGCCGGACCACCGGTCCCGTGCCGCCGCGAGTAGTTCGGCGGCGCCCAGCAGACAGGTGACGTGCACGTCGTGGCCGCAGGCGTGCATCCGGCCGGGCGTGCGGGAGGCGTAGGCGAGGCCGGAGTGTTCGGTGACGGGCAGGGCGTCCATGTCGGCGCGCAGCAGGACGACCGGGCCGGGGCCGTTGCGCAGCACACCGGTGACGCCGGTGACGCCGATGCCGGTGGTGACGTCATAGCCGTACGCGGTCAGCCGCCGTGCCGCCTCGGCGGCCGTACGGGTTTCCTGGAAGCCGAGTTCGGGGTGGCGGTGCAGGTCTTCGTAGAGCGCCACCAGGTCCGCGAGGCGGGTGTCGTCGAGCGGGGCCAGGACGGAGTCCAGGACGGGGCGGGGGATGACGGGGCGGGAATGGTCGCTGTCGCTCATACAGGAATTCGACCACGGCGGCCGGGCAGCGGCCCCGGACGGCCCCTGCCCCGGGCCATCAGGCGGCCGGGTGCTGGCCGGAGTTCGGCGGTGCCCCGTCACCACCCCGTGACACCCGCGCCCCCTCCTGCCACCGTGAATCAGCCCGCCCACGCCGCTGATCGGAGGCTGACATTGGCCATCGCATCCACCCCGCCGAACGGTGCGCCCGACGACCTCGCGGCCCATCTGATGGACCAGGCCATGGGCCACCTGTTCTCCGCCGCGCTGCGCACCGCGGCCCACCACCGCATCGCCGACCACCTGGCCGGGGGCCCGCGCACCGTCGAGCAGCTGGCCTTCGCCACCGACACCCACGCCCCGCATCTGCGCCGGGTGCTGCGCTATCTCGCCGCCCGCGGCATCTTCCGGGAGGACGCGGCGGGCGCCTATCAGCTGACCCCGGCGGCCAGAGCGCTGCGCACCGATGTCCCCGACTCGCTGCACCCCGCCGTCATGCTGCTCACCGACGAGCTGTTCCTGCGGACCTCGGCGCTGATGCCGGAGGCGGTACGCGAGGGCGGTGCGGCCTTCGAGCGGCTCGTCGGGGTGCCGCTCTTCGCGCATCTGACGTCCCACCCGGCGCAGCGCGAGCTGTTCGACAGCGGGATGGCCTCGCTGTCCGGGCCGGTGGACGAGGCGGTGGTCGCCGCGTACCCGTTCCCCGAGACCGGCACGGTCGTGGACGTCGGCGGCGGCCGCGGCGGTCTGCTGCGCGCCGCACTGCGCCGCCACCCCCAGCTGACCGGCGTGCTCTTCGACCAGCCGCCCCCGCTGGCCCACCACCTCCTGGTCGGCGACGACCTCAAGGGCCGCTGGCGCACCGAGGAGGGCGACTTCTTCGCGTCCGTACCGGAGGGCGGGGACGTCTATGTCCTCAAGCACGTCCTGCACGACTGGCCGGACGACGCCTGCCGCCGCATTCTGCGCACCTGTCATGCCGCGATGGCCCGCGGCACCCGGCTGCTGGTCGTCGACTGCGTACTGCCCCCGGGCAACGCACCGCATTTCGGCAAGACGATGGATGTCGCGATGATGGCGGTCCTGGACGGCAAGGAGCGCACCGCGGAGGGGTTCGCGACGCTGCTGTCGGCCGGGGGCTTCCGGCTGACGCGGGTGCTGCCGACGGCGGCGTTTCCGTCGATCGTGGAGGCCGTGGCGGAATAGCCGCCCGGCCCCGCCGGGGCAGCGCACCGCGACACGACACGCCGCGCGCCCGCTCCGTTCGCGGGCGGCATGGCCCGCGCGGGTTGTACTGATCCCACACCGCCGCACCCCGCCCGAGGCCGCAGCCCGCGCACGGAGCCAAGGAGCCACCATGCCCACCCTGCCCCTCCCCGCGCCCGTCGAGAGCGCCCTGCGCGCCGCCAACAGCGACGATGTCGAGGGTTTTCTCGCCCTCTTCACCGAGGACGGGGTGGTCACCGACTGGGGCCGGGAGTTCCGGGGCCGGGACGGGATCCGCGAGTGGTGCAAGGCGGAGTTCATCGGCCGGAAGGTCACCCTCGAGCCGATGGCCGTATGGAGGGAGGGCCACAAGGCCACCGTCAGCCTCCGGGTCGGCGGCAGCTCCGACACCGGTCCGTCGGATATCGCCTTCACCCTCGAAGGCGACCGCATCGCGCGGATGGAACTCATCGGCTGAGGGCCGGGCCATGACCGTTCCCATGCGGGCACGCAGCCGCGACGAGGCCCACCGCACCGCCACCCCGCTGGAGCTCTTCTTCGACCTGTGCTTCGTCGTGGCCGTCGCCCAGGCCGGCCGGCAGCTGGTGCACTTCCTGGCCGAGGGCCATCCGGGGCACGGCATCACCGGCTATCTGATGATTTTCTTCGCCATCTGGTGGGCCTGGGTGAACTTCAGCTGGTTCGCGTCGGCGTACGACACCGACGACGCGCTGTTCCGGGTGGTGACCCTCGTCCAGATCTCGGGCGTGCTGATCCTGGCCGCCGGGGTCCCGCGCGCCTTCGCCGACAGTGATTTCACGGTGGTGTGGTTCGGCTATCTGGTGATGCGGCTGGCGCTGGTCTCCCAGTGGCTGCGAGCCGCGCACGGCAGCCGGGGGGGCCGAGCGGCGCACCGCGCTGCGCTATGCGCTGGGGGTGACCGTGGGCCAGGCCGGCTGGCTGGCGCTGCTGTTCGTGCCGGCGTCCGCCGCGCCCTGGGTGTTCGTGGTGATGGGCGTGCTGGAGATGTCCGTACCGGCGTTCGCGGAGCGGGAGGGGCGGACCGCCTGGCATCCGCATCACATCGCCGAGCGTTACGGCCTGTTCCTCATCATCGTGCTCGGCGAGACGATCTCCGCGGCCACCGTCGCCGTGCAGTCCGCGCTCGACGAGAACGACGAGCTGGGCACCCTGCTGCCGATCGCGGGCGGCGGCCTGCTGCTGGTCTTCGCCGCGTACTGGATCTATTTCGCGGTGCCCATCCATCTGCATCTGCGCTCCAACACCCAGGCGTTCCTGTGGGGCTACGGCCACTACCTGGTGTACGGCTCGGCGGCGGCGATCGGTGCGGGCATCGAGATCGCGGTGGAGGAGTCGACGGGCACGGCTCATCTGTCGCTGTTCGCGGCGTCCGCCTGTGCCACGGTCCCCGCGGCGCTGTTCATGTTCACGGTGTGGCTGATCCACTCCCGTCATCAAAAGCGCGGCCCGGCACAGCAGCTGGTGCTGCCGGTGTCCTCCGTGCTGGTGCTGGCCTGCACCTTCGCGGGGGAGCTCGCGGTGCTGGCGGCCGGCCTGGTGGCGTCCGTGACGGTCGTGGTGGGTGCCGTGCTGACGGCGCGGCAGGGTACGGCGCTGGAGGCGTGACCGGACGCGGTCCGTTACGGTGCCGGGCGCCGTTTCGCCCGTAAGCGTGCCGAACGGCCGTACGCGGCCACTGGTCCGGGCGAATGACGTACGGGCGCCGCCCCGCTCACACCCAACCCGCCCGCGCTTGCGCCGTGTTGGCGCCGGATCCGGCCATCTTCGGCCGCAGGAGGCCGCTCCGCCCCGCCCTCACCACGCCCCTCTCAATTCCCGTCAATTCCCCGCGAACGGCCGTCACTTCCGGCGACTTCACTCTCGCGTTCACCGCCTGCCACCGGAGGCGAGGACAGGTCTCCTGCGCACACGCGGTAGGGTGCAGATTGCCCTTTTTATGCCTGGGGGCTTGATTTTCCGTACGGAATGCCGCACAGCGGCCCGTCCGTCCGCACCTGAGGAGACGCCAGCCATGGTGGCCCGCCACGCACAGCCCAGCGCGCGCAAGAGCCTGTCCCGGCGCAGCAAGGCCGTCGGCGGTCTGGCCCTCACCACGCTGGTCGGCACCGCCCTGTGGGCCTGGCCGGCCTCGGGCGACGATCACGACAGCCTGGCCGACGGCAGGAACGGCGCGCCGAAGACGGCCGCCGCCCCGGACACCGCCGGCGCTCCCAAGGCCGCGGCCCACACCGCACGGGACGCCGCCGCCCGCCGGATCCCCGGCCTGAGCGACGCCGTCCGCAAGCAGATACCGGCGAACACCCGCCAGGTCCTCGTCGTCACCGGCAAGGCCCGCGACTCCTACGAGTCCCAGGTCATCCTCTACACCCGCGCCGAGGGCTCCGACGTCTGGCGGCCCGGCCGCATCTGGGCCGCGCACAACGCCGCCCGCGGCTGGACCGACGACCACCACTACGGAGACCTGCGCTCCCCGGAGGGCGTCTACTCCCTCACCGACGCGGGCGGCCGCCTCCCCGCCCCCGACGGCACCAAGCTCCCCTACGACCACAACCGCAACTTCGTCGCCAACGGCACCGGCGTCGAGGGCGAACCGCTGGCCGGCGCCTTCGACTACGTCATCGCCATCAACTACAACCGGGTGCCCGGCACGTCCCCGCTGGACCAGGAGCGGCCGGACGGCGCGACCAAGGGCGGCGGGGTCTGGCTGCACATGGACCACGACGGTCCCACCCAGGGGTGCGTGAGCCTCAAACCGGACGCGATGCGGGAGCTGCTGCGCACCCTGGACCCCGGCCTGCACCCGGTCGTCGTGATGGGCCCGGCCGCCCGCTGACACCCGCCGGAGCGCCCGCCCGCGTGGTACCCATGACCCATGGCTGACGCACAGCAGGGACGGGAAGCACCGCATCTGCCGGGGCCGCACGACGCGCTGACCGATGTCACCGGCCTGCGGGTGGGCCATGCCGAGCGGACCGGCGACGGCTTTCTGACCGGCACCACCGTGGTCCTCGCGCCGGAGGGCGGCGCGGTCGCGGCCGTCGACGTACGGGGCGGCGGGCCCGGCACCCGGGAGACCGACGCGCTGGACCCGCGCAATCTCGTACAGCGGGTGGAGGCGGTGGTGCTCACCGGCGGCAGCGCCTTCGGGCTGGATGCCGCGTCCGGTGTGACGGCCTGGCTGGAGGAGCGGGGCCGCGGCTTCCGGGTCGGTCCCGATCCCGCGCAGGTCGTCCCGGTGGTCCCGGCCGCGGCGCTGTTCGACCTGGGGCGCGGCGGCGACTGGCGGGCCCGGCCGGATGCGGCGCTGGGCCGGGCGGCGGCCGAGGCGGCGGCGGGTACGGACCCCCGCTCGCCGGTGGCACAGGGCAACACGGGCGCCGGTACCGGAGCGGTGGCCGGCGGCATCAAGGGCGGGATCGGGACCGCGAGCATGGTGCTGTCCTCGGGCACCACGGTCGCCGCGCTGGCCGCCGTGAACGCCTCGGGCGGTTTCGTCGATCCGCACACCGGCGCGCTCTACGGGCGGCTCGCGGGCGGCCCGGCCGCCTTCCCCTCCCCCGACGTGCACACCGCCGCCCAGCGCCGGCTCGCCGAGGCCCGGAGCATCTCGCAGGCCCGTACCGCCTCCTCGGTCCGCCCGCCGCTCAACACCACCCTCGCGGTGGTCGCCACCGACGCCCGGCTCACCCGCGCCCAGGCGCAGAAGCTCGCGGGCACCGCCCATGACGGCCTGGCCCGCGCGGTCCGCCCCGTACACCTCCTCTCCGACGGCGACACGGTCTTCGCGCTGTCCACCGGCACCCGTCCGGCCCTCCCGGAAGAGGCCCTCGCCGACCCGGTGTTCGGGGTGCACGCGGAGGCCGGTGCGCTGAACGAGATACTGGCCGCGGGGGCCGATGTGCTGACGCGGGCCGTGGTCAAGGCGGCGCTGGCGGCGGAGACGGTGGACGGGCCGGGCGGCCTGTTTCCCTCGTACCGGGATCTGTACGGGGGCTGACGGGGCGGCACCCGTCCGGCGGGGCCTCACACCCCCGTGGCGCCGAGCAGCGTCCCCGCCGCATATGTCACGCCCATCGCAAGCGCACCGCCCCCGGCGTTGCGCAGCACCGCGCGACCCGCGGGTGCAGCTCCCATCCGGGCGCTGCTCCAGCCGCACAGCGCCAGCGCGGTGAGCACCGCGGCCACCGTGATCCACAGCCGGTGCGCGGCGGGCGGCAGCACGATCGCCAGCAGCGGCAGCAGGGCGCCCGCGGTGAAGGCGAGGAAGCTGGCACCGGCCGCATGCCAGGGGTTGGTCAGCTCGTCGGGGTCGATGCCCAGCTCGACCTCGGCGTGGGCGCGCAGCGCATCGTGCGCGGTGAGCTGCTCGGCTACCTCGCGGGCGAGGTCCCTCCTGATCCCCTTGCCCTCCAGCAGCTCGGTCAGTTCGACGAGTTCGGCCTGGGGTTCGGTGGCCAGCTCGCGCTTCTCCAGGGCCAGGGCGGCCTTTTCGGAGTCGCGCTGGGTGGAGACCGAGACGTATTCGCCGGCGGCCATCGACATCGATCCGGCCAGCAGTCCGGCCAGGCCCGCGGTCAGCAGGGCGCTGCGCTCGTCGGTGGCGCCGGCCACGCCGACGACGAGTCCGGCGGTGGAGACGATGCCGTCGTTGGCGCCGAGGACCGCGGCACGCAGCCAGTTGAGCCGGCTGCCGAGCCCGCCGCCGTGCGCCTCGTCGTGTCCGCCTGTCCGAGGACTGACCGGCTCGGGATTCTGAGGACTCACCGGCCGAGCGTCTCATCCGCAGCCGCGGTGCCCCCTCCGACGCCCCCGTATCGACGGGATTTCACCGGTGGTAGAAACGGCCGTATGTCCGCATCGCCACCTCCCCACGCGCCTCCTCCCACGCTCGTACAGCCGCCGCCCCCTGAGCCCGCCCCGCGCCGCCGCCTGTGGTGGCACCGGCTGATTTTCGGGCTCTGGTACCGGCCGGTGGAGATTCTGGACGAGGCGCGGGACCGCAGCGCCTGGAGTGCGGCGGTGCTGTTGTCGCTGGTCAGCGGCGCGATCGGGATGCTGTCGGTGGATGCGTTCCGTCAGCAGTGGTCGGCCGGGGGCGCCTTGGCGCTGAAGGTGGCCGGGCTGGCCGAGGCGGGCGTCCTGGTGGCCAGCCTCGCGCTGGGTTCGGTCACCCACGCCATCGCCCGCACCCTCGGCGGCAGCGGCCGCTTCGCACCGACCGCGAGCCTGTTCATCGTGCTGTTCTGGGTGACGGACCTGCCCCGGCTGGCCATCGTGGCCTGGCTCCCGACCGACGCCACCTTCGTCCAGGCCGCCACCTATGCGACCTGGGGCTTCGGCTATGTCCTCGCGGTGCTGCTGATCCGCGGTCAGCACCATCTGCCGACCCTCAAGTCGGCGGCCGCGGTGTCGGTGCAGATGCTGGCGGCGCTGGCGCTGCTGAAGCTGGGGCCGGTCCGTTAGGCGGCTGACTGCCGGTCGCGGCTACCCCCGGTTGGTCAGCTGCCGTACGAGGCCCGCGAAGGCCTCCCGCTCCGCGGCGGTCAGTTCCACGCACTCCGAGGGCGGCCCGCCGGGACCCGTCTGGCGTGGCACCGAGCCGAGCAGCGGTCGCCGCCCGCGCCCGCCCGCCGCCCGGTGGCGGGCCCGTCGGAGAAGTCTGACCAGGGCGACGGCCCAGGCGGCGGTCGCGACGAGCAGTACGGCGAGGATGACCTGCTGCAGAATCGAAACGGAGGGGAGCATACGGTCCTCCAGACGGGCGCTGAGCTGGGCTGGACTGAGGTGCGCTGGGCCGGGCTGATCTGGGCTGAACTGGGCTGTTTCCATTGGACACTACGGCGCACGGCTTACGACAGGGGATCTAGCGCCGTAATTGCCGAAGTGATGCATCTCCTAGGACATTTCCCCGCTTTCCCGGTGACTTACCCGGCGTGCACGCCCTCACCTTCCGGCACGGCAGGGTCCGCCCCGCCGCCTTGGACACCTCGGACGGTTCCCCCGGCGGAGACCGGCCCCCGACGATGGCGGCGCCCCGTCCCCGACGCGAGGAGTACGCACGTGCCGCAGCCGCAGCCGCAGTCCCGACCGTCCGCCACCCCTCCCGCCCGCGCCCTGGACGGCGTCCTCGTCGCCGACTTCAGCCGCGTCCTGGCCGGGCCGCTGGCCGCCGCGACCCTCGCCGACCTGGGCGCCGAGGTGATCAAGGTGGAGCGGCCCGGCACCGGCGACGACACCCGCGCCTGGGGCCCGCCGTTCGCGGCCGACGGCACGGCCGCGTACTTCGACGCCGCCAACCGCTCCAAGCGCGGCCTGGCCCTGGACCTCGGCGATCCGGACGATGCGGCCGCGGCCCGCGAACTGGCCCGCCGGGCCGACGTGCTGATCGAGAACTTCCGCCCCGGCTCGCTGGCCCGGTTCGGCCTGGACCACGCCTCCACCCGCGCCGCCCACCCCGGCCTCGTCCACTGCACCCTCACCGGCTTCGGCTCCGGAGCGGGCGCCCGGCTGCCGGGTTACGACTTCGTGGTGCAGGCGGTCGGCGGTCTGATGAGCATCACCGGGGAGCCCGGCGGTACTCCGCTGAAGGCGGGCGTCGCCCTGGTGGACGTGCTGACCGCCAAGGACGCCGCCACCGGCATCCTCGCGGCGCTGCGGCACCGCGACCGCACCGGCGAGGGCCAGCTGGTGGAGGTCAACCTGCTGTCCTCGCTGCTCGGCTCGCTGGTCAACCAGGCATCCGGCCACCTGGCCACCGGCCACGCCCCGGGCCCGATGGGCAACCGCCACCCGAGCATCGCCCCGTACGAGACGCTGGCCTGCCGCGGCGGGCTGCTCGCGGTGGCGGTGGGCAACGACCGGCAGTTCCGGGCGCTGGCGCAGGCGCTGGGTGTGCCGGAGCTGGCGGACGATGCGCGTTTTGCCCGTAATCAGGACCGGGTCCGCCACCGCACGGACCTCGTCGAGGCCCTGGAGGAGCGGCTGGCCGCCGATACGCCCCAGGGCTGGACCGAGCGGCTGGGAGCGGTCTCCGTGCCGTGCGGGCCGGTCAATACACTCTCCGAAGCGCTGGAACTGGCGGCGCGGCTGGGGCTCGACCCGGTGACCTCCGTCGGCGAGGGCCGTATCCCCCAAGTCACCAGCCCCCTGCGCCTCTCGGGTACACCGGTCACCCAACCCGCCGCCCCACCCCGCCTGGACGAACACGGCCCGGCGCTGCGAACCTGGTTGTCGGGGCCTTCCGACCGACCGCTTCCCCCACGAGTGTGACCTTCGTCACAACATGGTCATACCCGCAACCAATTCCGTCCGTAGGTGCTGTTTACCAGCACGGAATCACAACACCCCTGTATGGAGCAGCTCGTGACATCGCCGGACAACCCCGCGCCCGCCTGGTCCCGCACCCCGCACCAGCCGCTCCATTCAGCCGGGCAGCCCGCGGCGGGCGCATCGCGCCGCGCCCGCCGGGCCCGTCGGACGCTGGCCGTGACCTCGCTCATCGCGGCGGGTGCCCTGGCCCTGTCGGCCTGCGGCGGCGACGCCGAGGCGGGCGGCCATGACGCCAAGAACGGCCAGGCCGGCGCGGACGCCGCGGCCGCCAAGGACGCCTCGCAGGCCAAGATCAAGGTGTCGTCGAAGGACGGCGCCACCGACGCCAGCATCAACGACACCGGGGTGACGGTCACCGGCGGCAAGTTGACCGACGTCAAGCTCACCGTGGCCGACTCCGGCGCCCCGGTCGAGGGCGCCATATCTGCCGACAAGACGTCCTGGAAGCCCGGCGTCCAGCTGGAGCGGGGCACCAAGTACAAGCTCGTGGCGAACGCCAAGGACGCCAAGGGCCGCTCGGCCACCGAGAACGCGACCTTCACCACCGTCTCGTCGGCCAACAGCTTCATCGGCAGCTACACCCCCGACAAC
>NZ_LGKG01000133.1 GCF_001294335.1 Streptomyces chattanoogensis | reverse complement strand
GCCCGGTTACATTCCGAACCCGGAAGCTAAGCCTTTCAGCGCCGATGGTACTGCAGGGGGGACCCTGTGGGAGAGTAGGACGCCGCCGAACAATCTTTGAGCTCCGGCTCCTGAACCCTCTGGTTCAGGAGCCGGAGCTTTTTTGTTCTGATTATCGGGTGGGAGGCGTAACGTGTCGTTCACCTCGCGTCGCCAGGATCCGCGTCATGGGGACAGTAGGAACGCTCAAGTCCGCCGGTGTGCGTGCAGGTGACGAGGTCGTGGTGCCGGCTTACGGCAACGCCGAAGTGGCGCAGGCCGTGGTGCAGTTGGGTGCCGTGCCGGTGTTCGCGGATGTGGATGCCGACAGCTACTGCCTCGACCCGGCCGCGGTCGCGGATGTGGTGACGAGCAGGACGGCGGCGGTGGTGGCGATACACCGGTTCGGGCGCCGGGCCGACGCCGGGTGGATTCGTGAAATCGGGCAGCGGCACGGGCTGTTGGTGCTGGTCGAGGACGAGCCGGAGGCCCGGTCCGAGGGTGTGGAGCGGCGGCGCGCGCTGGCGACGTACCTGGACGGACGGCTCAACGGCGTCGGCACGCCGGCGCCTGCGGCGGGGCACACGTATGAGCAGTATGTGGTGCGGGTGCCGGGGAACGGACGGCCGGACCGGGATGCGTTTGCGCATGCGCTGCGGGCCAAGGGCGTTGCCTGCCGGGTTCCCGTACGCGCGCCGGTGTATCGGATGCCGGGGCTGCGGCGCGATGTGTTCCTGCCGCAGACCGAGCGCGCCGTCGATGAGACCTTGGCGCTGCCATTGGACGGGAATGTGTCGCGGCGGGAGTTGCAGAAGATGGTCAGCGCCTGCAATGCGCTGGGGGGATTGCTGCAGCCCGCCTTTTAGGCGCGCGGCTGCGTGGCGGTTCGGAGCACTGCGGAGATCGGGTAGTATTCTTTCTGTCGCTGCGCCCCAATAGCTCAGTCGGCAGAGCGTCTCCATGGTAAGGAGAAGGTCTACGGTTCGATTCCGTATTGGGGCTCCAGAGTAAAGGCCCCCGCCAACTGGCGGGGGCCTTTGTCGTATTCGCCTCCGGCGCGTGTGTCAGCTGTGCGGGGATGCGATATAGGCCAGGCCGTGGGCGCCGGAGATGTCGGTGCGGTCGACTTCCAGCGTGGTGACGGGGCGGAGGGTCTGGAGGTCGACGACGGTCACGGTGCTGGAGAGGTTTCCGGAGACATAGGCGAGGCGGGCGTCGGGGGAAGAGGTGATGGTGAGGGGGAATTGGCCGACCTCCACCTCGCCGACGAGCGCGAGGGTGTCGGGGGCGAAGACGGTGAGCACGCCGGGGAGCTGGGCGCCGAGCGGGCCGCCGGGGGCGGTGTCCGGGCGCAGTTCGCCGGCGAGGAGCATGCCCGTTGAGGTGGCGTGGACGGGCATGACCTGGCCCTTGGTGGGGAGGGTGCGGACGGTCTCGTGGGTGGCGGTGTCGATGACGTGGATGCTCGGGGGAGTGGTGGGCGGTGTGGCGAAGTCGGCCTTGGGGGTGGCGACGTAGAGATGGCGGCCGTCGGGGGCGAGGGTGAGACCCTCGCTGCCGGGGACCGGGATGCGGTCGGTCAGGACGCCGCGGTCGAGGTCGACGACGGAGACGAACGGGGCTTCCTTGTTGGTGGTGTAGCCGTGCCGTCCGTCGGGGGTGAGGGCGAACCAGTGCGGGCCGGGAGCCAGGGTGGAGATACGGCCCAGGCGGGCATGGGTGCGGGTGTCGATGATCAGCACGCCGCCGGGCTCGGTGTCGGTGGCCTCGACGCTCACGTACAGGCGGGCGCGTGCGCGGTCGAGGGCCAGGCCGTGCGGGGCGTGGTCGGGCGTGGTGTCGAGGGTGGCGACGATCGTGCGGGTGTCGACGTCGATGACGGTGATCTCGTGGGCGCGGCCCTCGTTGAGGTGGTAGAAGCCGGACCGGTAGGTGCTGGCGCAGTACAACAGGCGGTGGTCCGGGTCGAAGCAGAGTTCGTGCGGCTGTGGCGGCACCTCCAGGACGCCGAGACGCTCGTGGGTGGCGGCGTCGAAGAAGGTGACGGTGGGGCCGGTCTGGCTGACGACGGCGAGTTGGTCGCCGGGTGAGCCAGCGGTGGTGGGAGTCATGGTCCGTATCGTGGGCGGCTGTTGGGAATGACTCCAATGCACTGCGGGCAGGGCTGCCGTGCACCGTACGCAAGGGTGCTGGTGATCGCGGGGGAGCGGCCGGCGGGCTGTGAGGCGGACCACAGGACCGGACCGTATGGCCCGGAGGGACGGTCCGGGCGCAAGGCCCGCCCGGCGGCTGCTCCGTTCGGTCAGCCGGCCGGGATCCCGGGGACGCGCAGGGCGAGGATGGCCATGTCGTCGGAGGCCGGTTCGGCGGCGAAGCGTTCCACGGCGCGCAGGACGCGGGCGGCGACGGCGCCGGCCGTCAGGCCCGTACAGGTCGTCAGCACGTCGGTGAGGCCGTCGTCGCCGAGCATGCGGGTGCCCTCGCGGCGTTCGGTGACGCCGTCGGTGACGCACAGGAGGACGTCGCCGGGGTCGAGGGTGACGGTCTGTTCGTAGAGTTCGAGGTCGTCCATGACGCCGAGGAGGGGCTGGGGTTCGGCGGCCGGTTCGACCGTGCCGTCCTGGCGGAGGCGGAGCGGCAGGGGGTGGCCCGCGCAGACGACCTTGAGCAGTGCGCTGCCGTCGGGCTGGGGCCACAGCTCGCCGTAAAGGAGCGTCAGGAAGCGGCTGCGGGCGCCCTCGTCGAGGATGGCGGCATTGAGGCGCTCGAGGACGGCGGGGCCGCCGAAGCCCTCGCGGGCCAGGAGGCGGAGGGCGTGCCGGGCCAGGCCCGTGACGGCGGCGGCCTCGGGGCCCGTGCCGCAGACGTCGCCGATGGCGAAGCCGTACGCGCCGTCGCGGATGGGGAAGAGGTCGTAGAAGTCGCCGCCGACTTCGTTGCCCTCGCCGGCCGCGCGGTAGATGACCTCGGCCTCGACGCCGGGGATGTCGGGCAGTTCCGGGGGCAGCAGGCTGCGCTGGAGGGACTGGCTGATGGCCGTGCGCTCGGAGTAGAGGCGGGCGTTGTCCAGGGCGAGGGCGGCGCGGCGGGAGAGGTCCTCGGCGAGTTCGAGGATCTCCTGGCGGAAGTGTTCCTCGGTGGGCTTGCCGAGCGTGAGCATGCCGATGACGCGGTTGCGGGCCACCAGGGGCAGGACGACCGTCTCGCCGCCGACGGCGGAGGCGGTGGCGAGGGTGGCGCCGGGGCCGGTGGAGGGGCGGGCGGCGTTGCCCAGGCCCAGGCTGCGCATGGAGGTGCGCAGGGCCGCGTCGTGGGCGGCGTCGCCGGGGGCGGTCCAGACGCGGGCCCCCGGGGTGGGGACCGGCTCGGGCGGGTCGACCTTCATCAGGAGGGTCTTGAGTCCGTCGATGCGGTCCTCGTCCTCGTGCAGGACGTAGGACAGCTCGGGCTCGGAGGCCTGGTCGGCGACGGTGTAGACGGCGCACCAGGTGGCGAGGGTGGGGACGGTCATCTGGGCCATCAGGGCCAGGGTCTGGTCCCGGTCGAGGGTGCCGGCCAGCAGGTCGGAGGCCTCCACCAGGAAGGAGAGGGAGCCGCGGCGCAGCTTTTCCAGTTCGGTGAGGCGGGCGCGTTCGACGGCGAGGGCGATGCGGTCGGCGGCGAACTGGAGGCGGAGGGCCTCTTCGTTCGTATAGCGGCCGGGGCCCTCCGCCGCGACGCCGAGGGAGCCGGTGAGGCGGCCCTCGACCTTCAGGGGGACGGTGACGACGGAGCGCATGCCCGTACCGGAGAGGAGGGGTACGGCGCCGGGGACGGCGGTGAGGTCTTCGTGGACGGCGGGCATCCGGGCGGAGCCGTAGCGTCCGGATCCGGCCTCCACGGGGACGCGGGCGAAGCGCTGGCGGGCTGAGGGCAGGCCCGTGGAGGCGCGGACCTCCAGCTCGGTCTCGTCGTCGGTGGCCAGCAGGAGGTAGGCGGCGTCGCCGTCGAGCATGTCGCGGGCGCGTTCGACCGTGCGCTGGAGCAGGCCGTCGAGGTCATCGGGGGCCGGGGAGCCGATGAAGACCTCGAACGGGTCGGAGGGGCGGCCCTCGGACGGCGCGGTCTGCGATGCGGCGTCCGGGGCGGGGCTGCGCTGGGGGCTCTGCAGGATGGCGCGCTCATGATCGCGTACCAGGAGGCAGACCGTGGAGGCCTCGCCGTCGGCGTCGCGTACCCGCAGGTGGGAGGCGTAGACGGGGACGACGCGGCCGTCGGCGCCCCTTATGCCGTACGAGCCCTCCCAGCGCGAGAGCTCGAGGGCCTCGGCGATGCCGGTGCCGGTGCCGGGGGTGTGCGGCCAGGCGGCGAAGTCGGTGACCGGCTTGCCGATGACCTTTTCCTGGTCGTAGCCGAAGAGGTCCTGGGCGTCGTCGTTCCAGAAGCTGATGCAGCCGGTGCGGTCGATCTGGACGACGGCGACGCGGACGCGGGTGTCGGTGGCCGGGAGGGCGTCCACCGGGAGCGCGGGGCCGGCGGAGCGGGTGCCGGCCGGGCGCTCGGGGAGCTCCAGCTGGAACCAGACGTGCTTCTGGGCGGCGGTGTACTCCACGCCCCACCGGGCGGCCAGCGCGCCGCAGAGGAGCAGGCCGCGGCCGCCCTCGCGGTCGGGGTGGACCATGGCCTGGCGGGCGCCCCGGACCGGGATCTCCCGTTCGGGGTAGCGGTCGGCGACCGAGATCCGTACGCCGCCGTCCGTGCGCAGGCACAGCACATCGGCGGCGGTGCCGGCGTGCACCACGGCATTGGTGACCAGCTCGCTGGTGAGGACGACGGCGTCGTCGACGATGTCGGCGTAGCCCCAGCCCTGGAGGGTGTCCCTGACGAACGCACGGGCAGTGGCGACCGAGCGCCCGACCGGCTCGAATGTGGCGGCGGCCCGCGCGGTGATCACTGGTCTCCTCATACGTGTGTCGGTGATCTGCTCCCCCATGGTCGCGGCGCCCCTCCGAATACCTGTTGTGCTTGGCCACCGCCCGCGCCGGCCTGCCGGGCGGGTGGACAGCCGTATGCCAGGTTACTTACCTTCGCCGCGTCCGAGGATGCCGGTCACATGTGTTTCCGCCCTAATCGTGCCCCGGACGGTATGCGATGCTGCCGAACTGTTATGGCCTCGTTGGGCCATGGTGAAACACTGGGCAAGTACCAAGAGAAAGCCCGGGTAGAACGGTCGACCCTGCGGGAGGGACACGGTGGAGTCTGGCGCAGCGGCGCGGGGCGCAAGCACGCGCGCGAAAGGCGGACGATCCCGGAACAACGGGACGACCGAGGTGGACACGGCTGCCCTGAATCGGCTGTTGGTCGCTCTTGTCGCCATGCGGGACGGCAACTTCCGCAAGCGGCTCACGGTCAACGGCGAAGGCGTCATGTCGGAGATCGCGGCCGTTTTCAACGAGGTCGCGGACCGTAATCTGCATCTGACCGGCGAGCTGGCGCGGGTGCGCAGAGTGGTCGGCCGTGAGGGGAAGCTCACCGAGCGGCTGGAGGTCGGCGCGGCCGAGGGCTCCTGGGCGGCGGCCATCGATGCCTCGAACGCCCTGGTGGACGATCTCGTACGGCCGGTCTCCGAGGTGGGTCGGGTGCTGTCCGCGGTGTCCGAGGGCGACCTGGAACAGCGGATGGATCTGCGGTCGCGCAGCTCGGACAGCTCGTCGGAGCATCCGCTGCGGGGGGAGTTCCTCAAGGTCGGGCGCACCGTCAACGGGCTGGTCGACCAGCTGTCCGCGTTCACCGACGAGGTCACCCGGGTGGCCAGTGAGGTCGGTACGGAGGGCAAGCTCGGCGGGCAGGCGCGAGTGCGTGGAATGTCGGGTTCGTGGAAGGATCTCACGGAATCCGTCAACACGATGGCGTCCCGGCTCACCGCTCAGGTGCGTGACATTGCTCTCGTGACGACGGCGGTCGCCAAGGGTGATCTGTCGCGCAAGGTGACGGTGCATGTCGCCGGCGAGATGCTGGAGCTGAAGAACACCGTCAACACGATGGTGGACCAGCTCTCCTCGTTCGCCTCCGAGGTGACGCGGGTGGCCCGCGAGGTCGGTACGGAGGGCGAGCTCGGCGGCCAGGCGCAGGTGCCCGGTGTGGCCGGGGTGTGGAAGGACCTGACGGATTCGGTCAACCTCATGGCCGGCAACCTGACGGCCCAGGTGCGCGGTATCGCCCAGGTCACCACCGCCGTCGCGAACGGCGATCTGTCGCAGAAGGTCACGGTCAGTGCGCGCGGCGAGGTCGCGCAGCTCGCCGACACCATCAACACCATGACCGAGACGCTGCGGACCTTCGCGGACGAAGTGACCCGAGTGGCCAACGAGGTCGGGGCCGAGGGACAGCTCGGCGGGCAGGCGCAGGTGCCGGGCGCGGCGGGGACGTGGAAGGACCTCACCGACTCGGTGAACAACGCCTTCCGTAACCTCACCGGGCAGGTCCGGGACATCGCGCAGGTGACCACGGCGGTCGCCAATGGTGATCTGTCGCAGAAGGTCACCGTCGATGTGGCCGGTGAGATGCTGGAGTTGAAGAACACCGTCAACACGATGGTGGACCAGCTCTCGGCGTTCGGTTCCGAAGTGACCCGTGTGGCGCGGGAGATCGGCGTCGAGGGTGAGCTGGGCGGCCAGGCGGCGGTGCCGGGCGCGGCCGGTACGTGGAAGGACCTCACGGACTCCGTGAACACGGCCTTCCGTAACCTCACCGGCCAGGTGCGCAATATCGCGCAGGTGACGACGGCGGTCGCCAACGGTGATCTGTCGCAGAAGGTCACCGTCGACGTCTCCGGTGAGATGCTCCAGCTGAAGAACACCGTCAACACGATGGTGGACCAGCTGTCGTCCTTCGCCGACCAGGTCACCCGGATGGCCAGGGACGTGGGTACGGAGGGCCGGCTGGGCGGGCAGGCCCGGGTGGACGGCGTCAGCGGCACCTGGAAGGAACTGACCGACTCCGTCAACTTCATGGCGGGGAACCTGACCTCGCAGGTGCGGCAGATCGCCCAGGTGACGACGGCGGTCGCGCGCGGTGACCTGTCGCAGAAGATCGACGTCGACGCGCGCGGCGAGATCCTGGAGCTGAAGAGCACCATCAACACGATGGTCGACCAGCTCTCCGCGTTCGCCGAGCAGGTCACCCGGGTCGCCCGGGAGGTCGGCACGGACGGCCGGCTGGGCGGTCAGGCGCAGGTGCCGGGCGTCGCGGGAGTCTGGCGGGATCTGACCGATTCCGTGAACGGTATGGCCGGCAACCTGACGGCCCAGGTCCGTAACATCGCGCAGGTCGCGACGGCGGTCGCGCGCGGTGACCTGTCGCAGAAGATCGATGTGGATGCCCGGGGCGAGATCCTCGAGCTGAAGAACACCCTGAACACGATGGTCGACCAGCTGTCGTCCTTCGCGGAGCAGGTCACCCGGGTCGCCCGCGAGGTGGGTACCGAGGGCATCCTGGGCGGCCAGGCCGAGGTGCAGGGCGTCAGCGGTACGTGGAAGGACCTCACCCAGTCCGTCAACTTCATGGCGAACAACCTGACCTCGCAGGTGCGCAACATCGGCGAGGTGACCACGGCGGTCGCGCGCGGTGATCTGTCGAAGAAGATCACTGTCGATGCGAAGGGCGAGATCCTCGAACTCGTCACGACCGTGAACACCATGGTCGACCAGCTGTCGCTGTTCGCGGAGCAGGTGACGCGGGTCGCCCGTGAGGTCGGCACGGAAGGCCAACTGGGCGGCCAGGCAAGGGTTCCGGGTGTCACCGGCATCTGGAAGGACCTCAGCGACAACGTCAACCTGATGGCCAACAACCTGACCATCCAGGTGCGCAACATCTCCCAGGTCTCGGCGGCGGTTGCCAACGGCGATCTGACGAAGAAGGTGACGGTCGAGGCGCGCGGCGAGGTCGCGCAGCTGGCCGACACGGTCAACACGATGGTCACCACCCTGTCGTCGTTCGCCGACGAGGTCACCCGCGTGGCCCGCGAGGTGGGCACCGACGGCATCCTGGGCGGCCAGGCCCGCGTCCCCGGTGTCGCCGGTACGTGGAAGGACCTCACGGAGTCGGTGAACTCCATGGCCAACAACCTCACCGGCCAGGTCCGTAACATCGCGATGGTCACCACGGCAGTGGCCAAGGGTGATCTCACAAAGAAGATCGACGTGGACGCCCGGGGCGAGATCCTGGCGCTGAAGACCACCATCAACACCATGGTCGACCAGCTGTCGTCCTTCGCCGAGCAGGTCACCAGGGTGGCCCGCGAGGTGGGTACGGAAGGCCAGCTGGGCGGTCAGGCGCAGGTGCGGGGCGTGGCCGGCACCTGGAAGGACCTGACGGAGTCCGTCAACGAGATGGCCGGCAACCTGACCCGTCAGGTGCGGGCGATCGCCGCCGTCGCCGCGGCGGTGACCCTGGGCGACCACAACGTCCGCATCGACGTGGACGCGGCCGGCGAGATCCTGGAGCTCCAGGACAACGTCAACACCATGATCTCCACGCTCCGCGAGACCACCCTCGCCAACGAGGAACAGGACTGGCTCAAGGGCAATCTGGCCCGGATCTCCGGTCTGATGCAGGGGCGGCGGGATCTCAAGGACGTCGCCACGCTGATCATGAGCGAGCTGTCGCCCGCGGTCTCCGCACAGCACGGGGCGTTCTTCCTCGCGGCCCAGCCCGAGACTCAGGAGATCGGTGCGGACGGCGGCGAGCCGGGCGCGTACGAGCTGCGGCTGATGGGCTCGTACGGCTACTCCATGGGCGGTATGCCCACCACCTTCAAGCCCGGTGAGACGCTGATCGGCACGGCGGCGGAGGAGGGGCGCACCATCCTGGTGGAGAACGTCCCCTCCGGTTACCTCAAGATCGCGTCCGGGCTGGGCGAGGCGCCGCCGGCGAATGTGATCGTGCTGCCGGTGCTGTTCGAGGACAAGGTGCTCGGGGTGATCGAGCTGGCGTCGTTCCAGCCGTTCACCCAGATCCAGAAGGACTTCCTCAGCCAGATCGCCGAGATGATCGCGACCAGCGTCAACACCATCTCGGTCAACACCAAGACCGAGGTGCTGCTCAAGCAGTCGCAGGAGCTGACCGAGCAGCTGCGGGAGCGCTCGGCGGAGCTGGAGAGCCGGCAGAAGGCGCTGGAGCTGTCGAACTCCGAGCTGGAGGAGAAGGCCGAGCAGCTGCGCGCGCAGAACCGCGACATCGAGGTGAAGAACACCGAGATCGAGGAGGCGCGGCAGGTCCTGGAGGAGCGCGCCGAGCAGCTCGCGGTCTCCATGCGCTACAAGTCGGAGTTCCTGGCGAACATGTCGCACGAGCTGCGCACACCGCTGAACTCCCTGCTGATTCTGGCCAAGTTGCTGGCCGACAACGCCGAGGGGAACCTCTCCCCGAAGCAGGTCGAATTCGCCGAAACGATCCATGGCGCCGGATCCGATCTGCTGCAGCTGATCAACGACATCCTCGATCTGTCGAAGGTCGAGGCGGGCAAGATGGACGTCAGTCCGACGCGGATCGCGCTGGTCCAGCTCGTCGACTATGTCGAGGCGACATTCCGGCCGCTGACCGCGGAGAAGGGACTCGACTTCTCCGTACGGGTCTCCCCGGAGCTGCCGGCCACGCTGCACACCGACGAACAGCGGCTGCTGCAGGTGCTGCGGAATCTGCTGTCCAACGCGGTGAAGTTCACCGACACCGGAGCCGTCGAGCTGGTGATCCGGCCGGCCGGTGCGGACGTGCCGGTGGCGATCCGCGAGCAGCTGCTGGAGCACGGGTCGCTGCGGGATCCGGACGCCGACATGATCGCGTTCTCGGTGACCGACACCGGTATCGGCATCGCGTCCAGCAAGATGCGGGTGATCTTCGAGGCGTTCAAGCAGGCGGACGGCACGACCAGCCGCAAGTACGGCGGTACCGGCCTGGGCCTGTCCATCAGCCGGGAGATCGCCCGGCTGCTGGGCGGCGAGATCCACGCCCAGAGCGAGCCCAACCGGGGCTCCACCTTCACGCTCTACCTTCCGCACAACCCGGGCGGGCTGCCGCCGCAGGGCTACCCGCAGCTGGTGGCCGGCGGGCTGGCGATGGACGCGGAGGCGCGCGAGGTGGAGGTCGGGCGGCAGCCCGAGCCCGAGACGCTGCCGGAGGAGGGGATGGCCTCCAGCCTCAACCGGCGCCGTCGGCGCGGGATTTCGGGCGGTGCACGGCGGTTCGCGCTGCCGGGCGGCCAGCCCGTGTCCACCCCGCCGCAGCAGACGCCCCGCCAGCCGGCGGAGCCGACCACGCAGCAGCCCGCCGAGGAGCCCTGGATCGGCAACGGCCAGGATCTGGTGGAGCCGGGCTTCGGGGGCGGCTTCCACGGCGAGAAGGTGCTGATCGTCGACGACGACATCCGTAACGTCTTCGCGCTCACCAGCGTCCTGGAGCAGAACGGCCTGTCGGTGCTGTACGCCGAGAACGGCCGGGAGGGCATCGAGGTGCTGGAGCAGCACGACGATATCGTCCTGGTGCTGATGGACATCATGATGCCGGAGATGGACGGCTATGCGACGACCTCCGCGATCCGGCGGATGCCGCAGTTCGCCGGGCTGCCGATCATCGCGCTGACCGCGAAGGCGATGAAGGGCGACCGGGAGAAGAGCATCGACTCCGGAGCCTCCGACTATGTGACCAAGCCGGTGGATACCGATCATCTGTTGTCGGTCATGGAGCAATGGATGCGCGCGAGGTGACGGTGCATCCAGTATGGAGCCGAAAGAGGATCATCGCGTGCTGACTCACTGTTGCCGCGGACGTGTGGAAGCGCGGTATTCGGGGAACCTTCTGGTCTCTCGCTGCGTTTCTGCTACGTGCACAGTGACATCGCGGTGACAGGGTGTGGCGATAGGCGGGGTGCAGCTACCATGACCGGCACAAGAACGGGCGACGTGACGGAGTCGTCCCCTGGGGCGGCGTCCGGTTCCATGCCGGGGCGAGGAGGACGGGCCATGGTGCAGAAGGCCAAGATCCTCCTGGTCGATGACCGGCCGGAGAATCTGCTGGCGCTGGAGGCGATCCTCTCCGCGCTCGATCAGACACTGGTGCGGGCATCGTCCGGGGAGGAAGCGCTCAAAGCACTGCTCACGGACGACTTCGCGGTGATTCTGCTCGATGTGCAGATGCCGGGAATGGATGGATTCGAGACCGCCGCGCACATCAAGCGGCGCGAGCGCACCCGCGACATCCCGATCATCTTCCTGACGGCCATCAACCACGGCCCGCACCACACCTTCCGCGGCTATGCGGCCGGCGCGGTGGACTACATCTCCAAGCCGTTCGATCCCTGGGTGCTGCGCGCCAAGGTCTCGGTGTTCGTCGAGCTGTACATGAAGAACTGCCAACTGCGTGAGCAGGCCTCGCTGCTGAGGCTGCAGCTGGAAGGCGGGCGGCCGAGCTCGGAGGCGAGGGAGTCCGCCGGGCTGCTCGCCGAGCTCTCGGCGCGGCTGGCGGCGGTCGAGGAGCAGGCGGAGGCGCTGTCCAAGCAGCTGGACGAGACCGCGGAGGCCGCCGCGGTCGCCACGGCCGCGCATCTGGAGCGCAAGCTGACCGGTCTGCGCCGGGCGCTGGACGCGCTGGAACCGGGGTCGGGCGGCGCCGGGGCCTGAGCGGCGTCCGCCGGCGGGCGGCTGACGGGCTCTCATGAGGCGGTCGCGCGACACGAATGGGTGAAGCGGCGCGCGCTCGTGACACGCCTGCCGACGCCTGTAATCTCGTCGCCATGGCCTCACGTACGTCCGGCAAGGGAACCCAGAGCAAGGCGGGACCCTCCAAGCAGCGCGCCGGACAGTCGTCGGGCGCCGCGAAGAAGACCGCCGCGAAGAAGCCGTCCGCGAGAAAACCGTCCGCCGGCAAGCCGCCGGTGAAGAAGGCCGCGGCCGCGAAGAAGGCACCGGCGAAGAAGGCGCCCGCCAAGAGGACGGCGGCTGCCAAGCCGGCGCCCTCGCCGACGGGCGGCGTCTACCGCCTCGCGCGCGCCTGCTGGCTCGGGGCGGCGCACGGCATCGGCGCGGTGTTCCGCCACTTCGGCCGGGGCGCGAAGAACCTCGACCCGGCGCACCGCAAGGACGGTCTGGCGCTGCTGCTGCTCGGCCTGGCGCTGGTGATCGCGGCCGGCACCTGGTCCAGCCTCAGCGGCCCGGTGGGCGATCTCGTCGAGCTGCTGGTCACCGGCGCCTTCGGCCGTCTCGATCTGGTCGTGCCGATACTGCTCGGGGTCATCGCCCTGCGGCTGATGCGCCATCCCGAGCAGCCCGAGGCCAACGGCCGGATCGTCATCGGGCTGTCCGCCCTGGTGGTCGGCGTCCTGGGGCAGGTCGCCATGGCGTGCGGTTCGCCGGGCCGGAACGACGGACTCGCGGCGATACAGGACGGCGGCGGCTATGTGGGCTGGGCGGCGTCCAAGCCGCTGATCTTCACCGTCGGGCAGACCCTGGCGGTGGCGCTGCTGGCGCTGCTGACCGTCTTCGGACTGCTCGTGGTCACCGCGACGCCCGTCAACGCCGTTCCGCAGCGGCTGCGCGCGGCGGGCGTCCGGCTGGGGGTGCTCCGGCCCGCGGAGGAGGAGTTCGACGAGGAGTACGCGCAGGAGTGGCGCGAGCAGCCCGCCCGGCGGGCCCGCCGCGGCGTCGCCGAAGATCCGGATGCGTACGAGGAAGAGGCGCTGGCCAAGCGCCGCCGCCCGCGCCGGGCGTCCGTGCAGTCCGGTGCGGACCGGCCCATGGACGCGGTGGACGTCGCCGCCGCGGCCGCCGCCGCGCTGGACGGTGCGGTGCTGCACGGCGTCCAGCCCTCGCCGCTGGTCGCCGGGCTCAGCAGCGGCATCTCCGGGGAGGGCGGAGACTACGAGGACACCGAGGACACCAAGGGGGAGAGCGGCGCGGTGCCGCCGGCCCGGGAGGCCGAGCCGCCCGCGGACGGGCCCGTCGTGGCCGTACCGGACTTCACCAAGCCCGCGCCCGAGCCGTCCGGCGATCTGCCGCCGCGCGCCGAGCAGCTCCAGCTCTCCGGCGACATCACCTACTCCCTGCCCTCCCTCGACCTGCTGTCACGCGGCGGCCCCGGCAAGACCCGCAGCGCCGCCAACGACGCGATAGTGGCCTCGCTGACCAATGTCTTCCAGGAGTTCAAGGTCGATGCCGCGGTCACCGGCTTCACCCGGGGCCCGACGGTCACGCGGTACGAGGTCGAGCTCGGCCCGGCCGTCAAGGTCGAGAAGATCACCGCGCTGGCCAAGAACATCGCCTACGCCGTGGCCAGCCCCGACGTGCGCATCATCAGCCCGATCCCGGGCAAGTCCGCGGTCGGCATCGAGATCCCCAACACCGACCGCGAGATGGTCAACCTCGGCGATGTGCTGCGGCTGGCGGATGCCGCGGGCGACGATCACCCGATGCTGGTGGCGCTCGGCAAGGACGTCGAAGGCGGCTATGTCATGGCGAACATGACGAAGATGCCGCACGTCCTGGTGGCGGGCGCGACCGGCTCCGGAAAGTCGTCCTGCATCAACTGCCTGATCACCTCGGTCATGCTGCGCGCCACCCCGGAGGACGTGCGGATGGTGCTGGTCGACCCCAAGCGGGTCGAGCTGACCGCGTACGAGGGCATTCCGCACCTGATCACGCCGATCATCACCAACCCCAAGCGCGCCGCCGAGGCGCTGCAGTGGGTGGTGCGCGAGATGGACCTGCGCTACGACGACCTCGCGGCGTACGGCTTCCGGCACATCGACGACTTCAACGAGGCGGTCCGCGAGGGCCGGGTCAGCCCGCCCGAGGGCAGCGGACGGGAGCTGGCGCCGTACCCGTATCTGCTGGTCATCGTGGACGAGCTGGCGGACCTGATGATGGTCGCGCCGCGCGATGTGGAGGACTCGATCGTCCGCATCACCCAGCTGGCCCGCGCGGCCGGCATCCATCTGGTGCTGGCCACCCAGCGCCCGTCCGTCGACGTCGTGACGGGTCTGATCAAGGCCAATGTGCCGTCCCGGCTCGCGTTCGCCACCTCCTCGCTCGCCGACAGCCGGGTCATCCTCGACCAGCCGGGCGCCGAGAAGCTGATCGGCAAGGGCGACGGGCTGTTCCTGCCGATGGGCGCGAACAAGCCGGTCCGGATGCAGGGCGCCTTTGTCACCGAGGCCGAGGTCGCGGCCGTCGTGCAGCACTGCAAGGATCAGATGGCGCCGGTCTTCCGCGACGACGTCACCGTGGGCGGCAAGCAGAAGAAGGAGATCGACGAGGACATCGGCGACGACCTCGACCTGCTGTGCCAGGCCGCCGAGCTGGTGGTTTCCACCCAGTTCGGGTCGACGTCGATGCTCCAGCGCAAGCTGCGGGTGGGCTTCGCCAAGGCCGGACGGCTGATGGATCTGATGGAATCGCGCAACATCGTCGGGCCCAGTGAGGGTTCCAAGGCGCGGGATGTCATGGTGAAGCCGGATGAATTGGACGGAGTGCTCTCGGTCATTCGGGGGGAAGCTACCCAGTAGCACACCCGTCCGGGTCACTCGTACGTGAGAGAAAGCAACCGTTTCTCCTGCTGATACGTCAAGTTGAGGGAGGTGCGGGATGATGGCTCATCACCGCGCCCGCCGGCCGCATCCATGCCGGTCCGGGGGCGTTCTGATGGCGTACAAACTCCGCTCTCCCGCTTGCCCGACCCTTTCGCTCCACCCCTAGACTGAACCTCCAGCAGGTGGCTACACGCTCGAAAGGCGCCCCCGTGTCCATCGGCAACTCCCCCGAAGACGACCGGCCTTCCGTCGGTGAAGACGACCGGCCTTCCGTCGGTCGAGCCCTCCAGCAGGCCCGTAGCGAAGCAGGACTGACCGTGGAAGCGGTCAGTGCGGCCACACGGGTGCGCGTCCCGATCGTGCAGGCGATCGAACAGGACGATTTCTCGCGTTGCGGCGGCGACGTCTACGCGCGGGGGCATATCCGGACGCTCGCCCGCGCCGTGGACCTCGACCCCGGCCCGCTGATCGAGCAGTTCGACGCCGCGCACGGCGGGCGTCCCGAGCCGACCGTCCCCACGCCGCTCTTCGAGTCCGAGCGGATCCGTCCCGAGCCGCGCCGCCCGAACTGGACCGCCGCGATGGTCGCGGCGATCGTCGCCGTCATCGGATTCGTCGGCTTCACGCTGTTCAGCGGCGGCGGCAAGGGCGGCGACGGACCGGTCTCGGCGGGCGGGACGGCAAATGCTGAAAAGAAGCCCGCGCCGGCGCCGAACACCACCAGGCCGACGGCCAGGCCCACCGCTCCCGACCCCGCGCCCTCCGACAGCGCGATCGCCGGGCTGCCCAAGGACAAGGTCACGATCAAGGTGACCGCGCGTGACGGACAGAGCTGGGTGTCGGCCAAGGACGCCAACGGCAGGCTCCTCCAGGACGGCCTGCTCAAGAAGGGCCAGTCCAAGACCTTCACCGACAAGAAGCGGATCGATCTTGTCCTGGGCAATGCCGGGGCCGTACAGCTGTACGTCAACGGCAAGGAGGTCAAGCACGTCGGCGACGAGGGTTCCGTGGAGCGGCTGAGCTACACCCCGGGGGACCCCCAGGCGGGCTGAGCGCGGCCCGGCGCCGGTCCCGGGCGTCCGGGGCCGCCCCAGGGAAGCGGCGGGGAAGCATCGGGGAGGCATCGGGGCAGACCTGCACGCCATGACTGTCGGCGGGACGAAGTAGGCTGAGCCCCATGCCCGAACGCCGTACCGTCGCCCTTGTCACTCTTGGCTGCGCCCGTAACGAGGTGGACTCGGAGGAGCTCGCAGGCCGCTTGGCAGCGGACGGCTGGGAGCTCGTCGAGGAAGCCGCCGACGCGGATGTCGCCGTCGTCAACACCTGTGGATTCGTCGAGGCCGCCAAGAAGGACTCCGTCGACGCCCTGCTGGAAGCCAATGATCTCAAGGATCATGGCCGCACCCAGGCCGTCGTCGCCGTCGGCTGCATGGCCGAGCGCTACGGCAAGGAGCTCGCCGAGGCGCTGCCCGAGGCCGACGGCGTGCTCGGCTTCGACGACTACGCCGATATCTCCGGCCGTCTGCAGACCATCCTCAGCGGCGGGAACATCGAGGCCCACGCCCCCCGCGACCGCCGCAAGCTGCTGCCGATCAGCCCGGCCGAGCGCCAGGATGCCGGGGTCGCGCTGCCCGGCCACGCCCAGGACGCCCCCCAGGACACCGCGCCCGAGGACCTGCCGGAGGGCCTCGCGCCCGCCTCCGGGCCGCGTGCGCCGCTGCGCCGCAGACTCGGCAGCAGCCCGGTGGCCTCGGTGAAGCTGGCCTCCGGCTGCGACCGGCGCTGCTCGTTCTGCGCGATCCCGTCCTTCCGCGGTTCGTTCATCTCCCGCCGGCCCTCGGACGTGCTCGGCGAGACCCGCTGGCTGGCCGAGCAGGGCGTCAAGGAGATCATGCTGGTCTCCGAGAACAACACCTCCTACGGCAAGGACCTCGGCGACATCCGCCTGCTGGAGACGCTGCTGCCGGAGCTGGCGGCGGTCGACGGCATCGAGCGGATCCGGGTCAGCTATCTGCAGCCCGCCGAGATGCGCCCCGGGCTGATCGACGTCCTGACCGGTACGGACAAGGTCGCGCCCTACTTCGATCTGTCCTTCCAGCACTCGGCGCCCGGCGTGCTGCGCGCGATGCGGCGCTTCGGCGACACCGACCGGTTCCTCGGCCTGCTGGAGCAGATCCGTACGAAGGCGCCCGAGGCCGGTGCCCGCTCCAACTTCATCGTCGGCTTCCCGGGCGAGACCGAGAGTGATCTCGCCGAGCTGGAGCGCTTCATCACCGAGGCGCGCCTGGACGCCGTCGGCGTCTTCGGCTACTCCGACGAGGACGGTACGGAAGCCGCCACGTACGACAACAAGGTCGATCCCGAGGTGGTCGCCGAGCGGCTGGCGAAGGTGTCCTGGCTCGCCGAGGAGCTGACCTCGCAGCGCGCGGAGGAGCGGGTCGGCGAGACCGTGCGGGTGCTGGTGGACCGGATCGACGAGGAGGACGGCGTCGTCGGGCGGGCCGCGCACCAGGCGCCGGAGACCGACGGTGTCACGATCCTCACGAACGGCCGGGACCTGGCTCCCGGACGTATGGTCGAAGCAAAGGTCGTTGCGAGCGAGGGCGTCGATCTCGTGGCCGAGGTGCTGTCGGTGGACGACACCGCGTGTACCGAGGAGGCGGGCAGATGAGCGGAGTCCCGGCTTCCGCCGCCGGTGGGCCGCGCACGGCGCCGGCCGTCCGGCAGGCCGGGCTGTGGAACATCGCCAACGTCCTGACGATGATGCGGCTGCTGCTGGTCCCGGCCTTCGTGCTGCTGCTGATGCACGACGGCGGGACGGACAAGGCCTGGCGCTCCTTCGCCTGGGCCGCCTTCGCCATCGCCATGATCACCGATGTATTCGACGGGCATCTCGCGCGGACGTACAACCTGGTCACCGACTTCGGCAAGATCGCCGACCCGATCGCGGACAAGGCGATCATGGGCTCGGCGCTGATCTGCCTGTCGGTCCTGGGGGATCTGCCCTGGTGGGTGACGGGCGTGATCCTCTTCCGGGAGCTCGGCATCACGCTGATGCGGTTCTGGGTGATCAAGCATGGAGTGATTCCGGCCAGTCGTGGCGGCAAGATCAAGACATTGGCGCAGGGCACCGCGGTCGGGATGTACGTCCTGGTGCTGACCGGGCCGCTGGCCACTTTCCGCTGGTGGGTGATGGCGGTAGCCGTCGTGCTGACGGTCGCCACCGGACTCGACTACGTCCGTCAGGCCGTCGTCCTGCGCCGGGCGGGGCTGGCCGCGGAGCGCGCCGAGCGCGCCGCCCGGACGGACCGGGAAGCCGCGCGGTGACCGGGCCGGGTTCTGCGGCGGCCGGAGCGCTCGAGGCGCTCGCGGAGCGCGGGCAGAGCCTGGCGGTGGCCGAATCGCTGACCGGCGGCCTGGTGGCCGGCGAGCTGACCGCCGTTCCCGGGGCGTCGCGGGTGGTACGGGGCTCGGTGACGGCGTATGCGACCGGGATCAAACGGGATGTACTGGGCGTGGACGGCGCGCTGCTGGCCGCGCGCGGCGCGGTAGACGCCGAGGTCGCCCGGCAGATGGCGAGCGGTGTCCGGCGGGTCCTCGGCGCCGACTGGGGCGTCGCGACCACCGGTGTGGCCGGGCCCGAGCCCCAGGACGGGCAGCCCGTGGGCACCGTTTTCGTGGCGGTCGAAGGGCCGGACGGCACCGGCGAGGTGCGCCGGCTCGCACTGGACGGGGACCGCGACCGGATTCGCAGGAACACCGTCCAGGCCGCGCTCGCACTCTTGTTGAGCGAACTGACACAAAAATTTGCGGCACAGGATACGGAACAACACGGGGGGAATGGATGTTTGCAGCCCTGAGTGAACACGAACTCACGCCCGGCACGGCCAGGGCCCAAGGCGGTACGGTGGGGCGAGAAGGATCCGGATCCGAGGTCCGAGGAGGGAGCCAGCGATGATTCTGCTTCGTCGCCTGCTGGGTGACGTGCTGCGCCGACAGCGTCAGCGCCAAGGCCGAACCCTGCGCGAGGTCTCTTCCTCCGCCCGGGTGTCGCTCGGCTATTTGTCCGAGGTCGAGAGGGGCCAGAAGGAGGCGTCCTCCGAGCTGCTCTCGGCGATCTGTGACGCGCTGGATGTGCGCATGTCAGAGCTTATGCGGGAGGTCAGCGATGAGCTGGCACTCGCCGAGCTGGCAGCGTCCGCGGCCGCGAGCGACCCGGTACCGGCACCGGTGCGGCCGAAGCTCAATTCGGTGTCCGTCACGTCCCTGGCCGGTGTGCCGGAGGACCGTGTGACGATCAAGTCCCCGGCCGACGTCGTGGATGTCGTCGCGGCCTGACACCCCTGTTCCTGCATACCCCGGAGCCCCGGTCGGCAGCAGCTGACCGGGGCTTTGTGCTGCCCGCGCGGCCCCGGGGCGGAGCCTCGGCCGGCCCCCTTGACCTGCCCCGAAGCGCCCGGTCGTTTATACGATGGGCGAAACGGGGTGAACGGGGTAAAGGTAAAAAGAACCTAGCGAACCGGTCCAGAGTTACGTAAATCTGCGTAGTGCCGAGGTTTTCCGCGCGAACAGGAGTAGCCGGATGTCTGTGGTCAACAGCCCGCTGTCCGACGGCGACCGCGCCGTCGTCGGAAGCGCCCTGCAGGGTGCCCTCGTCGATCTGGTGGATCTCTCCCTGGTCTCCAAGCAGGTGCACTGGAACGTCGTCGGTCCGCGCTTCCGCTCCGTACACCTCCAGCTCGACGAGGTCGTGGACACCGCGCGCCAGCACGCGGACACCGTCGCCGAGCGCGCCTCGGCGATCGGGGTGCCGCCGGATGGGCGGGCCGCGACGGTCGCCAAGAACAGCGGCATCGGCGAGGTGCCGGACGGCTGGATCCACGACGGCGAGGTGGTGCAGACGCTGGTGACGGCCCTGGCGTCGGTCATCGAGCGGATGCGGGAGCGGATCATCGACACCGCGGAGCCCGATCCCGTCAGCCAGGACATTCTCATCGGCCTGACCGCCGACCTGGAGAAGCACCACTGGATGTTCCAGGCGGAGTCCCGGTGAACGGGCGTGCCATATCCGGCCGTGCCCCCTGCGCGCCCCGGTGCGCTCTGCCGCCCGGCTGCGGGCCCGTCTAGCGTCGGCCGAGGGAGGCAAGCCATGGTGTGGCATGACGCTGCGGCCCACGGCCCGGTCGGCGGGCCGGCGGCACGGGGCCCGGGCGGCCGGCGCCCCCGCGTCGTGCCCGGCCGCCGGATAGCCGGGGCCCTCATCGGGGCCTTGTGGTGGTGGGCCGCGCTCCGGCTGACGCTGCAGCCGCAGGCGGCGGGGACGGTCGAGGGGGCGGTGGTGATGGGGAGCTGGGGGCTCAGCCTGTTGCCCGTGCACTGCGTTCCCTGGTCGGGCCGGGGGAAGGGTGAGGCGGGGCGTGGGGCACGGCTGAGGGGGACGCGGGCGGCGGTCACCAGGGCATGGCGACGCCGCCGTTAGGGCGGAGAATCTGGCCGGTGGTGAAGGACGAGGCGTCCGAGGCCAGGTGGAGCACGGCGTGTGCGATGTCCTCGGGCTCGCCCACCCGCCCCAGAGGAGACATCCGGATCATGGGCCGTTCGGCCCGCCGCTGCTCCTCGGCGCTGTGGCGCTCGGTCATCGGCGTACGGATCCAGCCGGGGGCGACGGCATTGACGCGGATCCCGTACCGGCCGGTCTCGGTGGCCAGGGTCCTGGTGAGCTGGACGACGGCGGCCTTGGCCGCGCCGTAGCAGAGCAGGCCCGGGGCGCCGGTGTCGATCGCGCCGGAGGCCATGGTCACGATGCTGCCCCGGGTGCCGGTGGCGATCATGGTGCGGGCGGCCTCCTGGCAGCCGTACAGCACGCCCTTGAAGTTGGTGTTCCAGACCCGGTCCAGGTCCGCGTCGGTGGTCTCCAGGACGCTCGACGTCTGCATGATCCCGGCGATGGTGGCCATCACATCCAGGCGGCCGCTGGTCCGGCGGGCCGTATCGACGACGGCGGCCACCTCGGCGCGGCGGGTGACATCGAGGCGGTGCGGATGCGCGTCGCCGCCCGCTGCCGCGATGGCTGCGGCGGTCTCCCGGGCGCCGTCGCCGTCCAGATCCGCGCAGTGCACGGTGGCGCCGGCCTCGGCCAGGAGGACGGCGGTGGCGCGGCCGATGCCTCCCGCCGCGCCGGTCACGATCGCGGTGCGGCCGGTGAGGTCGTACGCCGTGAGGGGCATGGGGTGAGGGTAGGGAGCATCTGATGCACCGTCAATTGGAGGGGGAGGTGCGGATGTTGTCCTACGGGGCGGGCTGGCAGGCGGGGCACCAGTAGGTGACGCGTTCGTCGGCGGCCGGGTCCTGGTCGGCGGTGCGTACGGGGGTGCCGCAGCGGGGGCAGGGGCGCCCGGCGCGGCCGTAGACCCACAGGCGGCGGTCGGGGCGGGCGCTGTTGGTGGTGATACGGGCGGGGCGCCGCTTGTTGGCCTCGAGGAGCTTCCTGGCGAGCGCCGGGGCGCGTTCCGGGTCGGGGAGCCGCCCCACGGGCAGCCAGGGGGAGGCACGCAGCAGAAAGCACAGCTCGGACTTGTAGACATTGCCGATGCCGGCCAGATTCCGCTGGTCGAGCAGGGCCTCGCCCAGGGGGCGCCCCGGGTCGGCGAGAAGCCGGCGCAGGGCCTCGGCCGGGTCCCAGTCGGGGCCGAGGAGGTCGGGGCCAAGATGGCCGACGACCCGGGATTCCTCGGCGGTGCGCAGGAGGCCGAGGACGGGGAGGCGGTAGCCGACGGCGGTGTGCCCGGCGGTGCCCACGATCGCCCGGATCTGGTGGGCGGGGCCGCCGCGCCAGCGCTCCGCGGGGGCGTAGATCTTCCAGGTGCCGTCCATCCGCAGATGGGAGTGGAGGGTCAGGCCGCCCTCGACACGGGTGAGGAGATGTTTGCCGCGGGGGACCGTCTCCAGCACCCCGCGACCGGTCAGATCCACCGTCGCGAGGCGCGGAACGCGCAGGTCGCAGCGGGTCAGCGGGGCGCCGGACAGCGCCTCGTGGAGGCGCTGGGCAAGACGCCAGACGGTGTCGCCTTCGGGCATGGGACCATCATGCCGTCCGGCGCCGGGGAGCCGTCATCCGCTCACCCCCGCAGCCGGAACCCGCGCGGGGTCGGGTGGAAGCCGGCGGATTCCAGGACAGGGGCGTAGGGGGAGGTGAGGGCGGAGGCGCCGTTGATGCGTTCGGTGGTGATGGTGCCGAGGGCTCCGGCGCGGGCGGCCTCGCACAGCGCCGCCACGGCGGGCCGGACACGGGCGTCGCCGCCGCGCTCCGCGGCATCCCGGCCGAGCGGCCAGAGCAGCAGGGTCTTGCCGCCGCGCTCCATGTAGAGCGCCAGCTCGCCGTCGACGAGGACCACCAGGGAGCCCGCCTTGCGGCCCGGCTTGTGGGTCGAGCCCTCGGGGGGATCGGGCCAGGACAGGGCGGCGCCGTAGGCGTTGGCCGGGTCGGCGGCCGCCAGGACGACGGCGCGCTGCGGGCCCCTGCCGGGCAGCGCCTCATCGGCCGCACGCTCCCGTTGCGTGCTGACGGCGCGCAGCCGGTCGACCGCGCCGTCCATCGCGAACTGGGCCGCGCCGAGCCCCTCGACGACATAGCCCCGGCGGGCCTGGCCGGATTCCTCGAATACGGACAGCACGCGGTAGGCGGCGGAGAACCCGCCCTCGACGCCCTCGGCGGCGACCGCGCCGCGGGTGACGATGCCGTGCCGGTCCAGGAGCGTACGGGCCAGGGCGTGGGCGCGGTGGGTGGCGTCCGGCTCCGGGGCGGGGAGCAGGGACCAGCGGCCGCCGACGGTGGGCGGGCCGCTGCGGGAGGCGGTGGGGCGCACCCCGGGGCCGGTCAGTGCGCCGTACCTGCCCCGAGGGGTCGACCGCCGCGCCCGGTGGGCGGTGGACCCGGCCGTACGGCCCGAGCCGAGGAGGGCGCGCAGCGGGGCGAGGGTGTCGTTGGTGAGCCGCCCGGACCAGGCCAGGTCCCACAGGGCGTCGGCGAGCTGGGGGTCGGAGGCGTCGGGGTGGGTGGTGGCGCGGACCTGATCGGCGATCTGGCGGAAGAACAGGCCGTAGCCGGGGGCGAGGGCGGCCAGGACGGATTCGTGCAGCGCGGTCTGCTCGAGGGGGAGCGGGGGCGGGAGCAACAAGGGTGCGGTGTCGGCGACATGAAGGCTCAGCCAGCCGTCCTTGCCGGGCAGCGCTCCGGCACCCGCCCACAACACCTCGCCGGTGGCGGTCAGTTCGTCCAGCAGGGCGGGGGAGTAGTCGCCGACGCGGGACGGCAGGACGAGCTTCTCCAGGGCGGAGGCGGGCACCGGGGCGCCCTGGAGCTGCTCGACGGCGCGGACCAGGCCGTCGATACCGCGCAGGCCGTGCGACGAGCCGCCGCGCGGGCCCGCCGCCGGGGCCGGGCTGCTGACGTGCTGCCACTGGGGGAGGAAGGCGGCCAGGGCGGCGGGCGGCACCGGCTCCAGCTCCTCGCGCAGCGCGGCGAGCGACCGGCGGCGCAGCCGGCGCAGCACCTGGGCGTCGCACCACTCCTGGCCCACTCCCGCCGGGTGGAACTCCCCCTGGACGATGCGCCCGGCGGCGGCGAGGCGATGCAGCGCGCCCTCGGTGACGGCCGTTCCGAGGCCGAAGCGGGCGGCGGCCTGCTCGGAGGTGAACGGGCCGTGGGTGCGCGCGTAACGGGAGAGCAGATCGCCGAGCGGGTCCTTGACGGGCTCGGTGAACGACTCCGGTACGCCGACCGGCAGGGCCGTGCCCAGCGCGTCCCGCAGCCGCCCGGCGTCCTCGACGGCGGCCCAGTGGTCGGCGCCGGCGATCCGTACCGTGATCGCGCGGCGGGCGGCGGCCAGCTCCCGGGGCCACGCCGGATCCGCCCCGCGCCCGGCCAGCTCGGCATCGGTCAGCGGCCCCAGCAGCCGCAGGACGTCGGCGACGCCCTCGGCGTCCTTGACCCGGCGGTCCTCCGTGCGCCACTGCAGCTCGCGCTCCAGCTCTGCCAGCACCTCGGCGTCCAGCAGCTCGCGCAGCTCCGCCCGGCCCAGCAGCTCGGCCAGCAGCCGGGAGTCCAGGGACAGGGCTGCGGCGCGGCGCTCGGCGAGCGGGGAGTCGCCCTCGTACAGGAACTGGGCGACATAGCCGAACAGCAGCGAGCGGGCGAACGGGGACGGCTCGGGGGTGGTGACCTCCACCAGGCGCACCCGGCGGGCCTCGATATCCCCCATCAGTTCCGTGAGGCCCGGTACGTCGAAGACGTCCTGGAGGCATTCGCGGACCGCCTCCAGCACGATCGGGAAGGACCCGAACTCGCTCGCCACCTGGAGGAGCTGGGCGGCGCGCTGGCGCTGCTGCCACAGCGGGGTGCGCTTGCCGGGGCTGCGCCGGGGCAGCAGCAGGGCGCGGGCGGCGCATTCGCGGAACCGGGAGGCGAACAGCGCGGAGCCGCCCACCTGGTCGGTGACGAGCTGGTCGACATCGCCGTGGTCGAAGACGACATCGGCGGCCCCGACGGGGGACTGCTCCGGGTCCCACTCCGCGCCCAGGGCGGCGGGGCCGGGGCCGGACGACGGGGCGAACCCCCCGTCCCCGTCGAGGAGATCGAGGCCCATCAGATCCGCGTCCGGAAGCCGCAGCACGATGCCGTCGTCGGCGTGCATCACCTGGGCGTCCAGGCCGTAGCGCTCGGCGAGGCGGGCGCCGAGGGCCAGCGCCCAGGGGGCGTGCACCTGCGCCCCGAAGGGGGAGTGGACGACCACCCGCCAGTCGCCGAGCTCGTCGCGGAACCGCTCGACCACGATCGTGCGGTCGTCCGGGACATGCCCGCAGGCCTGCTTCTGCTCGGCGAGATAGCCCAGGACGTTGCCGGCCGCCCAGTCGTCGAGACCGGCGGCGGCCAGGCGGGCGCGGGCGTCCTCGGCGGTCATCGAACCGATCTCGCGCAGGAACGCGCCGAGCGCCCGGCCCAGCTCCAGCGGGCGGCCCAGCTGGTCGCCCTTCCAGAAGGGCAGCCGGCCGGGCACCCCGGGGGCGGGGGTGACCAGCACCCGGTCGCGGGTGATGTCCTCGATGCGCCAGGAGGTCGTGCCGAGCGTGAAGACATCGCCGACCCGGGACTCGTAGACCATCTCCTCGTCCAGCTCTCCCACCCGGCGCCCGCCCCCCTTGCCCGACTCGGAGCCGGCCAGGAAGACGCCGAACAGCCCGCGGTCGGGGATCGTGCCGCCGGAGGTGACGGCCAGCCGCTGCGCCCCGGGGCGGCCCGTGACCGTCCCCGCGATGCGGTCCCAGACGATGCGCGGCCGCAGCTCGGCGAAGGCGTCGGAGGGATAGCGGCCGGCGAGCATGTCCAGCACGCCGGTGAACGCCGACTCCGGGAGCGCGGCGAACGGCGCCGCCCGCCGGACGACGGCCAGCAGCTCCCCGACGTCCCAGGTGTCCAGCGCGGTCATCGCCACGAGCTGCTGGGCGAGCACATCCAGTGGGTTGGCCGGCACCCGCAGCGCCTCGATGGCGCCGGAGCGCATCCGCTCGGTGACCACCGCGGCCTGGACGAGATCGCCGCGGTACTTGGGGAAGACGATGCCCCGGGAGACCGCGCCGACCTGATGGCCGGCCCGGCCCACCCGCTGCAGCCCGGAGGCGACCGACGGCGGCGACTCCACCTGGACGACCAGATCGACCGCGCCCATGTCGATGCCCAGCTCCAGACTGGAGGTGGCGACCACCGCGGGCAGCCGGCCTGCCTTCAGGTCCTCCTCCACCTGGGCGCGTTGCTCCTTGGAGACCGAGCCGTGGTGGGCGCGGGCCAGCAGCGGCGGCGCGCCCTTGGCGGCCCCGGCCTCGGCCATCAGCTCGGCGGGGGAGTGGTGTTCGGGCAGGGGCTCCCCATGGGCCCGCTCGTAGGCGATCTCGTTCAGGCGGTTGCACAGCCGCTCCGCCAGGCGGCGGGAGTTGGCGAAGACGATCGTGGAGCGGTGTGCCTGGACGAGATCCGCGATCCTCTCCTCGACCTGCGGCCAGATGGACGGCTTCTCGCCCGTATCGCCCTCCTTGACGGGGGATCCGCCCAGCTCTCCCATGTCCTCCACCGGGACGACCACCGAGAGATCGAAGCGCTTCCCGGACGGCGGCTGGACGATCTCCACCCGCCGCTGCGGCGACAGATAGCGGGCCACCTCCGCCACCGGGCGCACCGTCGCCGACAGCCCGATCCGGCGGGCCGGGCGGGTGTGCCCCCCGGCGCCGGCGCCGCGCAGCTCGTCCAGCCGCTCCAGGGAGAGCGCCAGATGCGCACCGCGCTTCGTCCCGGCGACGGCGTGCACCTCGTCCAGGATGACCGTCTCGACGCCCGTCAGCGCCTCCCGGGCGGAGGACGTCAGCATGAGGAACAGCGACTCGGGCGTGGTGATGAGGATGTCCGGCGGGCGGTTGGCGAGCGAGCGGCGCTCGGCGGGCGGGGTGTCGCCGGAGCGGATGCCGACCGTGATCTCCGGCTCGGGCAGGCCCAGCCGCACCGACTCCTGGCGGATGCCCGTCAGCGGGCTGCGCAGATTCCGCTCGACATCGACGGCCAGGGCCTTGAGCGGGGAGACGTACAGCACCCGGCAGCGCTTCTTCGGCTCGGCGGGCGGCGGCGTGCTCGCCAGGGCGTCCAGCGAGGCCAGGAATGCGGCGAGGGTCTTGCCGGAGCCCGTCGGGGCCACCACCAGGACGTCCGAGCCCGCGCCGATCGCCCGCCAGGCACCCTCCTGCGCGGCGGTGGGCGCGCTGAAGGCTCCCGTGAACCAGCCGCGGGTCGCGGGCGAGAACGATGCGAGCGCCGACTCGGGGATGTCTGCCTCTGGGGCTGCCTCTGCCATGTTCTCCATCGTGCACCGGACCACTGACAACGCGGCCGCGGGCCGGTCCCGGCGGTCCCCCGCGGCCCGTCCACGGTGCGGACACACGGGCCGGCGGCCGCCGCACGGCCGCAGAATGGAGGCATGATCACGGGGAGCGCAGCCGGTACGGACGGGACCGCGGGCGAGTGCGGGACCGGCCCGGACGTCGCCCCGCGGGCCCGCGGCGAATGGGCCCGCCACTGGCGCCACGCCGGACTGCCCGGCCTCGACCTGCTGCGTGCCCGCTATGTGCGGCACTCCTTCCCGCGCCATGCCCACGACGGGTACGTCGTCTGCGCGGTCACCGACGGTATCGAGGAGATCGGCTTCACCCGGGGCCCGGTCCGCGCCGGACCCGGCGAGGTCGTCATGATCAACCCGGAGGTCGCGCACACCGCGCGGGCCGGCGCCCCCGAGGGCTGGGCGTACGCCACGCTCTATCCGTCGGCCGGGCTCGTCGCCGAGATCGCCGAGGAGACCACCACCGTGCGCGGCACCGCGGGATTCGCCGAGACCGTCATCGAGGACCCGCACCTCGGCCGCCTGATCACCGAGGTCCACCGGGCCGCCGAGGCCGGCAACGCCCTCGCCGCCGACACCCTGCTGCGCCTCACCGTCGCCCGGCTGCTGCGCCGCAACGGGGGCCCGCTGCCGTCCCGCACACCCCGTACGGCGGGCGCCCGCACCGCCGCCCGCGCCACGGTCATCCTGAACGCGCGGATGGCCGACCCGCCCTCCCTGGAGAAGCTCGCGCAGGAGCTCGGCACCAGCCCGTTCGCGCTGCTGCGGGCCTTCAAGGACGCGTACGGGATGCCGCCGCACACCTGGCTCACCGACGCCCGGGTACGCCGCGCCCGGAGTCTCCTGGAGGCGGGCCGCCCGCCCGCCGAGGCCGCGGTCGCCGTCGGCTTCACCGATCAGCCGCATCTGAACCGGCACTTCACCCGCATCGTCGGGGTGCCGCCGGGCGCGTACCGCAGGGCGCGTACGCCCGAGGCGGGCGGCGCAATAACGTACAAGACCGCCGGGGGCACCGCCCCGTAGCGTCCGGGGCGTGCCAGAACAGACACAGATACCCACCCCGGAGCGGGCCGCACCCGATGCCCGCCCCGCCGCACCGGGCCCTGCGGCCCCACCGGACTCCGCCGTCATCCGGGACGCGCTGGGCGTCGGCGTCGCGGTCGGCCTCTCCGGCTTCGCCTTCGGCGTGACCTCGGCCGGCGCCGGGCTCGGCGTCCTGCAGACCTGCGCGCTCAGCCTCCTGGTGTTCACCGGCGCCTCGCAGTTCGCCCTGGTGGGCGCGCTCGCCGCGGGCGGCAACCCGCTCACCGCGGCCGCCGGCGCGTTCTTCCTGGGCGTCCGCAACGCCTTCTACGGGCTGCGGCTGTCCGCCCTCCTGGGCTACCGGGCCTCCGTCCGGCCGTTCGCCGCCCACTGGGTCATCGACGAGACCGCCGCCGTCACCATGGCCCAGCCCGACCGGCGCACCGCGCGCCTGGGCTTCACCGTCACCGGGCTGAGCCTGTACGTCCTGTGGAACCTCACCACGCTCGGCGGCGCCCTCGGGGCCGAGGCGCTCGGCGACACCAAGGCCTGGGGGCTGGACGCGGCCGGCCCCGCCGTCTTCCTGGCGCTGCTCGCGCCGATGCTCACCACCACCGTCGAGCGGGCGGCCGCGGGCCTCGCGGTGGTGCTGGTCCTGGTGACGCTGCCGGTCCTGCCCGCCGGCGTACCGGTGCTCCTGTCGGCGCTCGCCGCCCCCGCCGTCCTGTTCGTCCAGGGGCGGCTCGACCAGCGGCGCCCTGACCGGGGACGGGGCGGGAACGCCACCGGGACCGCACACCGCTCCGACGCCCAGGAGGACCCGCGATGAACCCTCTGCACACCTGGATCGCGATCGGCGTCACCGCCGTCGGGTGCTATCTGGTCAAGTACCTCGGCCTGGCGGCACCCGCCGGCATCCTGGAGCGCCCGCTCGTCAAGCGGCTGGCCGCGCTGCTCCCGGTGGCCCTGCTCGCCGCGCTCACCGCCCAGCAGACCTTCGGCGAAGGCCAGGACCTGATGCTCGACGCCAGGGCCGCCGGAGTGGCCGCCGCGGCCCTCGCGCTCGTGCTGCGGGCGCCGTTCCTCCTGGTGGTCGCCGTCGCCGTGGCGGTCGCCGCCGGGGTGCGGGCCCTGGGAGGGTGACCTGGAGGGCGGCCACCGCCGGGAGGCCCGCCGGGTTCAGCCGATGCGACGCCCGTACGCCCGCAGGGTCAGCAGGGCTTCCAGCGTCACCATCGGGCGGCCCTCCAGCGCCGTCCCCGGTGCCCACGCCCGCCAGGTGATGGGCCAGCCGCCGTCCTCCCACTGGAGCGCGGCGAGGTGGTCCAGCGACCGGTCCAGCTCCGCGTCGCTGAACCACTGACGGGCCAGCGAGTCCGGCGACGGCGCGAAGTCGTACGCCAGGTGGTGCTCCCCGGGGGCGTACCCCGGCGCCACCGGGACCTCCGCCGCCCGCTCCGGGTCCAGCAGCACCAGCCCCTGATCCCGTACGACCCGGCCCAGCCGCTGTGCCGCCGCGGCCGCCCGAGGCCGGTCCGGAGCGCCGTCCAGGAAGGCGACCGCCGCCTCCACCTCGTACGGATGGGTCCGCTCCAGGGACTCCACCGCGGCCCAGCAGTAGTCCGTGGCCCGGAACAGCCAGGCGTGCCACACCTCGTTGCGGTGCAGCACGCCCACCACCGGGCCGGTGGACAGCAGGGCACTCGGCGGATCGTCGGTCACCGGGATCCAGGGCGCCGCCGGATACCCGCGCAGCGAGGGGTGCAGCGCGGGCAGCGCGCCCTCCGGGGTCGAGATCCGCGTCAGATAGCGGCAGATCCGTTCCACCTGGCGGCCGTCGCAGCGCCCGATGCGATGCAGCACCTTCAGGGCGTGCGCGGTGTGCAGCGGCTGGCTGACCGGGCCGCGCAGATCGGGCTCCAGCGCATGCCCGTAGCCGTCGTCGTCATTGCGGTACGCGGCGAGCGCGGTCAGCACCGCGTCCGCCCCGCCGCCGAGGAAGTGGTACTCGAAGAGCCGCTGCTCCAGTACCCGGGCGGTCAGCCAGATGAAGCGCTCGGCGCGCGCCAGAGGGGTCGGCGGTGGGCTCACGTTTTCGGCCATGGCCCGACCGTAGGGCCGAAATCCCCCGGCGGCACCGGTCGTGCCCGGCTGCCCTCCCAGGGCGGGATACTGAACGGCATGCGGTTGACGGTTTTCTGGCAGCGGATGGCGGATCACTTCGGAGCGGCGTACGCCGATTCCTTCGCGCGCGACCATGTGATGTCCGGCCTCGGCGGACGGACCGTCCATGAGGCGCTGGACGCGGGATGGAGCGCCAAAGAGGTGTGGCGGGTGGTCTGCGCGACGATGGACGTCCCCTACGACAAGCAGTGACCCGCTGGGACGAACGGTGAGCCACCCGCGGCGGACGGGGCGCGGCCACCGGTCCTGACCGGCGGTGCACGGATGTGCGGGGCCGGGCCGGGGATGTCGGTGCCGTAGGCCACACTGGCTGGGTGCCCGCGACAGATAAGATCACCAGCAACGACGAACCGAGCCGCGACGACCGGCCCCACGACCGGCCCGACGACCGGTCCGGTGCGCGGATGCCGCGCTGGCTGCCGCGCGCCATGGTGCTCGCGCTCGCCCTGGTGGCCTGCTTCCAGCTCGCCACCTGGGGCTTCCACCAGCTGATCACGCTGCTGCTGAACATTCTGATCGCGTTCTTCCTCGCGCTGGCCATCGAGCCGGCCGTCGACTGGATGGCGGCCCGCGGTGTGCGGCGCGGGGTGGCCACCGGCGCGGTCTTCCTCGGCATCCTCGTCGGCGCGGCCGGGTTCTTCACTCTGCTCGGCTCCATGCTCGCCGGCCAGATAGCGACGATGGTGGAGGAGTTCCCGCAGTATCTGGACTCCCTCATCAGCTGGCTGAACAGCACCTTCCACTCCCACCTCTCGCGGGTCGAGGTGCAGAACAACCTGCTCCGGTCCGACTGGCTGCAGAAGTACGTCCAGGACAGCGCCAACAACGTCCTCGCGGTCTCCGCGACGGTGCTGGGCAGCCTGTTCAACTTCCTGTCGGTGGCGCTGTTCTCGTTCTACTTCGCCGCGGACGGCCCCCGGCTGCGCCGTGCGCTGTGCTCCGTCCTGCCGCCGCGGCGCCAGACAGAGGTGCTGCGGGCCTGGGAGATCGCGGTCACCAAGACCGGCGGCTATCTCTACTCGCGCGGGCTGATGGCGCTGATCTCCGGCATCGCGCACTACGTCCTGCTGGAGATCCTGGGCGTGCCCTACGCCCCGGCGCTGGGCATGTGGGTCGGGCTGATCTCGCAGTTCATACCGACCATCGGCACCTATCTGGCGGGCGCGCTGCCCATCCTGATCGCCTTCACGGTCAACCCCTGGTACGCGGTGTGGGTCTTCGGCTTCGTCGTGGTCTACCAGCAGTTCGAGAACTACCTCCTCCAGCCCCGGATCACCGCCAAGACCGTGGACATCCACCCGGCCGTCGCCTTCGGCTCGGTCGTCGCGGGCACGGCCCTTATGGGCGCGGTCGGCGCCCTGATCGCCATCCCGGCCACCGCCACGCTGCAGGCGTTCCTGGGCGCCTACGTCAAGCGCTACGAGGTCACCGACGACCCCCGTGTCCACGGCAGGGCCGGCCGCACCCGCGGCGCCAGGGCCCTCGCCCGCGTCCGCCGCACCCTCCACAGCGACCGCGACCGGCCGCCGGCCCCCGCGCAGGACGCGTCCGGTGAGGGCTGAGCGGCGGACCGGGCCGGCACCGAAATCCACGGGCCGACCGATCATGGCCGGGGCAGGATGACCCCGTGGACCCTCTCCCGTGCGGCCTCGCCGCCAATCCCGCCCTGCCGGCCGAGCTGGTCGACCGGCTGACAGCAATCGCGGACGAGGACATCGGCGAGGTCCTCGCCACGCGCGAGGACCTCAGCCGTGCGCAGGCGCTCGCGCTGTCCGCGCGGGTGGCGGAGACCGCCGCCCGGCTTGTGTACGAGGGCCGGCTGACCGCCGCCGACATCGATCCCGTCACGCAGCCGGACGCCGCGTTCGCCCTGCTCGACAGGGGTGCCGGCCGCCCGGAGTGGGCACGCCTGCTCGCGGCGGATCCGGCCGTCGGGCGCCGGGAGAGGCTGGCGGCCTGCCCCGGTCTGCCGCCCGACGTCGTGGAGACACTCGCCGCCGATCCGGACGTACGGGTCGTCGCCGAGCTCGCGTTGTGGACGACGCCGGAGACGGCCGCCCGGCTCGCGCGCCATCCGCATGCCGAGGTCCGCCGTGCGGTGGCGGCCAACGAGGCGGCACCACCGGACGTACTGGCGATGCTGCTCACGGGCGAGGGGCTGCCTGAGGCACTGCGCTGCCTGGTCTGCGACCGCGAAGAGACGCCGTTCGTGCATGATCCGCACTGCCCGCGGACCGACTGCGATCTCCGGGCGGGTGCCGCCTGTGACGGCTCCCACCAGTCCACCGTGCACGAGATACAGCACATGGCGCTGGGGAACCCGGCCACACCCGCCGAAGCCGCCGCCGGGTTCGCCGGTCACCCCTCGATGCTGCTGCGCTGGCAGCTCGCCGCCCGTCCCGACCTCCCGCCGGAGGCGGCGGAACGGCTCGCCGGCGATCCCGTGCCCGGTGTCCGGGCCGACCTCGCCGGCAACCCCGCGATCGATGACGCCACGATCCGCGCGCTGGCCACCGACCGTGCGGACGACGTGCGGCGCATGCTCGCCCACAACCCGCAGGTGCCGCTCGACGTGCTCGCCCGCCTGGCCGGCACCACCAGGATCGGCGCGACCCTGCTGCCGCGGATCGCCGCCGCCTCGCCCGCCGAGGCCGAGGAGCTGGCCGGGTCGCCGGATGCGGCCGTGCGGATGCTCCTGGCCGAACGACGCGATCTGCCGCCCCGGATCCGCGACGCGCTGGCCGCCGACCCCGACGCGAAAGTGGTCAAGTCCATCGCGCCGCACCCGGGCCTCACCGAAGCCCGGCTGCGCGCCATGGTCGACCGGCACTCGGTTGCGGTCGTCGCCAAGGTGGCGGCCAACCCGGATGCGCCGCCGGCGCTGCTGGAGGACCTGGCCCGGCACGAACCGCCGGTGCGCAAGGCGCTCCGCGAGATCGCCCGGCACCCCAATGCGACGGCCGCGTCGCTGCTCGCCTGCCTGGCGGACAAGCGGGCGAGAGGCATCGCCGCGGGCCACCCCGCCCTGCCGCCGCCGGTCATCGAGGAGCTGCTCGCCGACGCCGACAGCCAGGTGGCGGAAGCGGCGGCGGCCAACCCGTCGTTGCCGCTCGCGGTGATGTCGAGGCTGGTGCTCGCGCCGAGCGGAGCACCCGGCGCCACCGTGCCCGTGGGGTGAGGCGTTCGCCCCCGGGCGTCGCGCTTGACACCAAATTCGAACATCCATTCTTATGGGGGCTCCAGTCCGTGATCCGGCGGCTTTCCGCGGAGTTATCCACAGGCTGGAGCCGGGTCCGGGCGCATTGTCAGTGGCAGGCGTTAGCGTCATGGACGTGAAGCGATCGACTCAAGCAAACCGGGTGGAACCCATGGCAGGCACCGACCGCGAGAAGGCGCTGGACGCCGCGCTCGCACAGATTGAACGGCAATTCGGCAAGGGCGCCGTGATGCGCATGGGAGAGCGCTCGAAGGAACCCATCGAGGTCATCCCCACCGGCTCCACCGCGCTCGACGTCGCGCTCGGCGTCGGCGGCCTCCCCCGCGGCCGGGTCATCGAGGTCTACGGCCCGGAGTCCTCCGGTAAGACGACCCTGACCCTGCACGCCGTCGCGAACGCCCAGAAGGCCGGCGGCTCCGTCGCGTTCATCGACGCCGAGCACGCGCTCGACCCCGAGTACGCCAAGAAGCTCGGCGTCGACACCGACGCCCTGATCCTGTCCCAGCCCGACAACGGCGAGCAGGCGCTGGAAATCGTGGACATGCTGGTCCGCTCCGGTGCGCTCGACCTCATCGTGATCGACTCCGTGGCCGCCCTGGTGCCGCGGGCCGAGATCGAGGGCGAGATGGGTGACTCCCACGTCGGCCTCCAGGCCCGGCTGATGAGCCAGGCCCTGCGCAAGATCACCAGCGCGCTCAACCAGTCCAAGACCACCGCGATCTTCATCAACCAGCTCCGCGAGAAGATCGGCGTGATGTTCGGCTCGCCGGAGACCACGACCGGTGGCCGCGCGCTGAAGTTCTACGCCTCGGTGCGCCTGGACATCCGCCGCATCGAGACCCTCAAGGACGGCACCGAGGCGGTCGGCAACCGCACCCGCGTCAAGGTCGTCAAGAACAAGGTCTCCCCGCCGTTCAAGCAGGCGGAGTTCGACATCCTCTACGGCCAGGGCATCAGCCGCGAGGGCGGCCTGATCGACATGGGTGTGGAGCACGGCTTCATCCGCAAGTCCGGTGCCTGGTACACCTACGAGGGCGACCAGCTCGGCCAGGGCAAGGAGAACGCCCGCAACTTCCTCAAGGACAACCCGGATCTCGCCAATGAGATCGAGAAGAAGATCAAGGAGAAGCTGGGTATCGGCGTGAAGCCGCAGGACCCGGCGGCCGAGCCCGGCGCTGAGGCCGCGGACGCGGCAGCCGGCGCCCCCGCCCCCGCCGCGGCACCCGCGACCAAGGCCGCCAAGGGGTCCAAGGCCGCCGCGGCCAAGAGCTGACCCGTCATGACACGGCGAACGGAATGGCCGGGCGGCGAGGACGACACCGTCAGCGCCGCAGGTGACGCCGAGACCCGTATCGGAGGCCCGGGCCGCAGGGGCCGCAAGGACAGCGGCGGTTCCGCCTCGTCGAGGGCCGGGACGGAACCGCCGCGTACTCCCGAGGAGCAGGCACGGGCGATATGCCTGCGCCTGCTCACCGGGAGCCCGCGTACCCGCAAACAGCTCGGGGACGCCCTGCGCCGGCGAGGCATCCCCGAGGAGGCCGCGGAGGAGGTGCTCTCCCGGTTCGAGGACGTCGGTCTGATCGACGACGCGGCGTTCGCCGGTGCCTGGGTGGAGTCCCGCCACCACGGCCGCGGCCTGGCCCGCCGCGCCCTCGCCCGCGAGCTGCGCACCAAGGGGGTGGACTCCGCCCTGATCGACGAGGCCGTCGGCCGTCTCGACTCCGAGCAGGAGGAGTCCACCGCCCGGGAGCTGGTCGACCGCAAACTCCGGTCGACCAGGGGCCTGGACCGCGACAAACGCCTGCGCCGCCTGGCCGGGATGCTGGCCCGTAAGGGCTATGCGGAAGGGCTCGCCCTCCGGGTGGTCCGCCGGGCCCTGGAGGAGGAGGGGGAGGACCCGGAGCTGCTGGAGCAGCAGCTGCCGGAGATGTGACCCGAGGAGCGCCGGAGGTGCGGTCGGCCGGGTGACCGGCGCAGGGGGCGGAGCCGGTTCGCCGGCGGGGCGTTCCGGCGGGGCCTCAGGTCCCGCGGGCAACGGGCAGCCCCGCCGCCCGCCAGGCCTGGAAACCGCCCGTCAGGTCGGTCGCCCCGCGCAGCCCCAACTGCCGCAGGGAGAACGCCGCGAGGCTGGACGCATAGCCCTCGTTGCAGATCACCACGACCGGAAGCGTGCTCAGATCATGGTGCATCACCTCGGGGGCGCGGTGGTCGCCCGTCGGGTCCAGGCGCCATTCGAGCTCATTGCGTTCCACGACCAGGGCGCCGGGGACGGTGCCGTCGCGCTCGCGCAGCGCCGCGTACCGGATGTCCACCAGTAGCCCGCCCGCCTCCTGGACGGCCGCGGCCTCCTCGGGGCCCACCCGCCGCAGTACGGCGCGGGCCTGCGCGAGAAGTGCGTCGACGGCGGTCATGTCCACACCTCCGGGCGCTCGACCTCTTCCAGCCGCAGTACCGGTCCGGTGCGGCTGTAGCGCCGCATCAGGGGCAGCGGCGGATAGTAGGCGTGCACCGAGACCGCATGGGTGTCCTCGGAAAGGTTGAGGACCTGGTGGACATGGTGCGGGCCGAACGCCCGGCCGAGGCCGTCGCGGAGCCGGCGCTCGCGGTCCACGCCATCCGCGAGTTCCAGCGTCTTCCAGCCCTCGGTGGGCAGTTGGACGGCGAGCGACTGTTCCGTCAGCTCGCCCGCGGCCGTCGCGAAGGCGCCCCGCGAGCCGCCGTGGTCGTGCCAGCCGGTGCCGGTGCCGGGCGGCCAGCCGATCAGCCAGGCCTCGCTGCCGCCGGGCCCGTCCAGCCGGATCCAGGTACGGCCCTCGGGGTCGAGGGGGAGCGTGGCGACGAGTGCCGCGTCCGCGGCGGTGCGGCGGGCGAAGTCGAGAAGTTCGGCGGCGCCGGGGCCGCGGTCGTGGTCGGGATCTGCGTCCTCGCCGCGGGTGTGCGGGCGCGCGAGGGTAGGGACATCGGGCACGGAAACCGTCCTGAGTGATCGCGAGGAGACGCGGCCACCGGAGGGAAGCGCGGGGCCGCGTGAGAAAGAAGAGGCGGATCAAACAGACGGACGACACATGCAGCCCGCGTAGCGGACCAGGTCCAGATGGACCCTCCGCCAGAAACGCGAGCCGTGATCAGTCACCTTCGGAGTGAAGCACGGGGGCTCCCGCAGGGTCAACCGCCGGACCGGCCCCCGGATCCCCGCTCCGGCCGTCACCGGCACCGGACGCACCGGCCCCGCGCCCGGACGCCCCGCCGCCCCGTACCGCGTCCGCGCACGCCGACAGCTCGGCCGGACGGACGCCGGACAGTGCCGTGACCAGATGGCCATCGGGCCGTACGACCAGGACGGTGTGCGCGGCGGCGCCCGGATAGGCCTCGGTGACCAGGATCTCGGCGGCCATCGGCAACGCCTCGACCGCGGCGGTCAGCTGCGGCATCAGCCCCGCCGACTGCCAGTGCCGCCGGTCCCAGACGCCGGTGCCGGGCGCCACCAGCACCACCAGGAGGCCGTGCCCGAGGCGGTCCCGCAGCCGGACCACCGAGCCGTCGCCGGCGGTCACCGGCACATCGGTGACCGGCGCCCCGGGCCGGGTGCCGGCCGCCGCCGTGCCCGCCTGCCCGGCGGCCGGGACGAGCGGGGAACGGGGATAGGCGGGCGGCGCGCCCAGCGGTCCGCGCCCCAGATGGCCGTCCGTCAGCAGAGCGCTCTGCCCGCGCGCCGCGCCCGGCAGCACGGTCCGCCAGCGCACCGCGCCGCCGTCCCGCAGCAGCGGCAGCGCCTGGTCCGCGGCGCGCAGCCGGTCCGCCACCGCGCCCCGGCGCTCGTCCTGATAGCTGTCCAGCAGCGTCTCGGAGCCGCCGTGGTGCCAGGCCAGGCCCAGCTTCCAGGCGAGGTTCTCGGCGTCCCGCAGCCCCTCGTCCAGCCCCTGGGTGCCGAGCGCGCCCAGGAGATGCGCGGCATCCCCCGCGAGGAACGCCCGGCCCTGCCGCCAGGTCCGGGCCAGCCGGTGGTGAACGGTGTGCACGCCGGTGTCGAGGAGCTCGTACGGGGGGACGGGCCGGTCGGCGGACCGCCCGCTCGCGTCCCCCGGCTCCGCCGCCCACCCCGCCAGGGTGTCCCGGACCCGGGCCACCAGGGCGTCCGGTGTAACCAGCTCGCGGCCGGGCGGCAGCAGCCAGTCCACCCGCCAGGCGCCGTCGGGCAGCGGCCGGGCCGCTACCTCGATGCAGGGGCCGCCGGAGCCTGCGCCGTGCCGGGGCGGCGAACGGTGCAGCAGCCCCTCGCCGGGCCAGGGCAGTTCGGTGCGCAGCGCGGCCACGGCATGCCGTTCGACGGCCGTACGGCCCGGGAAGCGGATCCCCAGCAGCTTGCGGACGGTCGAGCGCGGCCCGTCACAGCCGACCAGGTAACTCCCGCGCCACCACGTGCCGTTGGTGCCGCGGGTGTGCGCGCTGACGCCGTGTTCGTCCTGCTCCAGTTCCGTCAGCCGGCTGCCGGTGACGATCCGGGCGAGCTTCTCCCGGGCGAGCGCGGCGTGCAGCGCGCGGGCGAGGGAGTGCTGGGGGAGGTGCACCGGGGAGGCGAGGGCGGCGGGCGCCGCGTCGTCCGGGATACGGGGGGCGAAGGCGACCCGCTCCAGCAGGCGCCGCCGCCGCACCGTGCGCCACGCCGTCCACCGGGTGCCCTCGCTCTCGAGGGTGTCGCCGCAGCCGAGCCGGCCGACGAGGGCCGCGGTGTCCTGGCGGAGCACGGCGGTGCGGGCCGGGCGGGTGTCGTCCTGGCCGTCGGTCTCGTCCAGGACGACGACGGGCACCCCGCGACGGGTGAGCGAGAGGGCGAGGCAGAGGCCGACCGGGCCGGCCCCGACGACGATCACCGGGTCCACGGCGTGGCTCCCTGGGCCTCGTGATGCCGACGGGACGTGGGGGAACTGGCAGAACTGGCAGTGGGAGCCCGGTGCGTGATCACACAGCGTATGCAACCCACTGCGACGCCCCGCGTCAAGTGATGGAGGCGGCGGCCCACTCCAGCGGCCGCCGCCTCCGTACCGTCCCGGCCGCCTGTCGCGGCGCCGGTGTGTTCCGCCGTCAGTTCGCCGTATCGGCGGTGGTGTCGGCCGCCGCCTCGGCAGCCACCGCCGCCGTCAGGGCGCCGGCATTGCCCACGTCACCGGCCTCGACCACCCCGATGCCGGTCTTGGCACGGCGGCCGCGCCGCTCGATCCAGTTGGCGAGGGCGGAGAGGGCCAGGCACATCGCGATGTAGATGGCTCCGGTGACGATGATGACCTGGACGTAGGGGTTCTCGCCGCCGACCGTGGTGTTGCCGGCCAGCAGCCGGGTCGAGTAGAGCAGCTCCTCGTAGGTGATGATGTAGCCGAGGGAGGTGTCCTTGAGGGTCACCACCAGCTGGCTGATGATGGTCGGCAGCATGGCCCGGACGGCTTGCGGGATGAGCACGGTCGTCATGACCTGCGTCTTGCGCATCCCCAGCGCGTAGGCGGCCTCGCGCTGCCCCTTCGGGACGGAGAGGATGCCGGCCCGCAGCACCTCGGCCTGCACCGAACCGTTGTAGACCGTCAGCCCGATGACCAGCGCCCAGAACTGCGGCTGGTTGTCCGACAGCCCCAGTTCCGTGCGGTTGTTGAGGAGGAGCACCCAGATCGCGTAGATGGTGATCAGCAGGGGGATGGAGCGGAAGAGCTCGATGAACCCGGTCGCCAGCCAGCGGACGGGCCGGTGGTCCGACAGCCGCGCCACCGCGAGAAGCACGCCCACAGCCAGGGAGAGCACCGCGGCGATCGCGAAGACCTGGAGGGTGGCCAGCACACCGTCGCGGATGCTGTTGCGCACCCCCGCGTAATTGAAGATGTCCCATCGCGCCGGATCGAAATCGCCGTTGGCGGACAGCCGCAGCACGATGAACCCGATCAGGGCCAGTACCGCGAGCGCGCCCAGGACGCTGTATATGCGGTTCCGTACCTTCGCCTTCGGCCCCGGTACGTCGTAGAGAACGCTGGCACCACTCATGCCACAACCTCGCTTCGATCCGCCCCGCCCACGCGTGGCACCCCCGTCATGCTGTTCCGGCTGCCGTGTCCGTTCACCGGGCGACTCCCATCCGGCGCTCCAGCAGCCGGAAGACACCGCTGATGGCGAAGGTGATGAGGAGATAGGCCAAGGCCACCCACAGGAAGATCACGGCGATCGCGTAGCCCTTGTCGCTGAGGAGCTTGGCGTAGCCGAACAGCTCGGTGACGCTGAAGGCGCCCGCGACGGCGGAGTTCTTCGTCAGTGCGATGAAGATGCTGCTGAGCGGCGGCAGCACGGTGCGGGTGGCCTGCGGCAGCACGATCAGGCGCAGCGTCTGGGTGAAGCTCAGGCCGATGCTGCGCGCGGCCTCGGCCTGGCCGACCGGCACCGTGCTGATGCCGGACCGTATCGCCTCGCACACGAACGACGAGGTGTAGAGGCCGAGTGCCAGCATGCCCAGCACGAACGGGCTGGCCCCCTGGAAGAGGATCTTCGGTACGACGAAGAACGCGATCAGGAAGAGCAGCGTCAGAGGGGTGTTGCGCAGCAGCGTGACCCAGGCCGTACCGAAAGCGCGCAGCGGCGGAATCGGAGAGACCCGGAAACCGGCTATGAGCACGCCGAGCACCAGGGCGATGACCGCGCTGGCGGCGGTGATCGCCAGGGTTCCGAGGAACCCGGCCCGGAACTCGGGCAGATAATCGAGGAGTACGTTCATGGGGTCTCCGCGGTAGCGGTCAGGTCGGCGGCGGGGAAGGGCGGGCGCTCGGGGCGCGACGGCCGGAAGGCAGCGCGCCCCGTACACCCGCCGCGGCGGGCGTACGGGGCGGCGCGGTCACCGGGGGCGGGCGTCAGCCGCGCGGCAGCGGCGTCTGCGGCTTGACGAACTTGGAGCCCGACTTGCCGAGCGTGCCCTTGTACGCCTTCTCGTAGTCGCCGTTGGCGATGTGGTTCTCCAGCGCCTTGGTGATCGCCTCGCGCAGGACCTTGTCGTCCTTGTTCAGGCCGACGCCGTAGGGCTCCTTGGTGAACGGCTGGTCGACCACCCGGAGCTTGCCGGGACGCTCGGCGGCGAAACCCTTGAGGATCGCGTCGTCGGTCGTGACCGCGTTGACGCTGCCGTCGAGGAGTTTGGTCACGCACTCCGAGTACTTGGACAGCTCCAGGGTCTCGGAGGTGCCGTACTGCGCCTTCTTGATCTCCTGCAGCGGGGTCGAGCCCTTGATGGAGCAGACCTTCTTGCCGCGGAGGCTCTTCGGGCCGGTGATCGACTTGTCTTCCTTGCGCACCAGGAGGTCCGCGCCGGCCGTGTAGTACGGGCCCGCGAAGCCGACCTGCTTCTTGCGCTCGACGTTGATCGTGTAGGTACCGACGAAGAAGTCGACGTCGCCACTGCTGATCTTGGTCTCGCGGGCGTTGGAGTCGACCGTGGTGAACGTGATCTGCTTGGTGGAGAAGCCCAGGTCGGCCGCGACCATCTTGGCGATCTCGATGTCGAAACCGGAGTACTTCTTCGTCCCGGTGTCATAGAAGCCCAGGAACGGCTGGTCGGCCTTGACGCCGATGGTGATGTGCCCCTTCTTCTGGGCAGCCTTCAGCACCGCGGAGTCGAGCTTCACGTTCTTGGCGGGCGTGTAATCGTGGCTGTAGACATCGGCGGCGGCCGCCTTGTCCCCTGCCGACCCCGACTTGCCCCCGCACGCCGTGGCCGTAGCCGCCAGCGCGAGCACCACCGCACCCGCCGCAGCCGTCTTACGCATCCTCATGGTGAACATCCTTTGGTTCAGCAGTTGTTGGCAATCATCGTGGCCGAACTGCGGCCTCAGTGGTGAAGGATCTTTGACAGGAAGTCCTTCGCCCGGTCGCTGCGCGGGTTGGTGAAGAACTGGTTCGGCTCGGCCTGTTCGATGATGCGGCCGTCCGCCATGAAGACCACGCGGTTCGCCGCGGAGCGTGCGAAGCCCATCTCGTGTGTGACCACGACCATCGTCATGCCGTCCCGGGCGAGCTGCTGCATGACGTCCAGCACCTCGTTGATCATCTCCGGGTCCAGCGCCGACGTCGGCTCGTCGAACAGCATCACCTTCGGGTCCATCGCCAGCGCCCGGGCGATCGCCACACGCTGCTGCTGACCGCCGGACAGCTGTGCGGGGTACTTGTCCGCCTGGGTGCCGACGCCGACCCGGTCGAGCAGTTCGCGGGCCTTCTCGGCGGCGGTGTTCCGGTCCTTCCTGCGGACCTTCAGCTGCCCCAGCATCACGTTCTCGAGCACCGTCTTGTGCGCGAAGAGATTGAAGGACTGGAAGACCATGCCCACGTCGGCGCGCAGCCGTGCGAGCTCCCGGCCTTCCTGCGGCAGCGGTCTGCCGTCGATGGTGATGGACCCGGTGTCGACCGTCTCCAGGCGGTTGATGGTGCGGCAGAGCGTCGACTTGCCGGACCCGGAGGGTCCGATCACCACGACGACCTCGCCGCGGTGAATGGTCAGGTCGATGTCCTGGAGCACGTGCAGCGCGCCGAAGTGCTTGTTGACGTTGTCCAGCACGACCAGCGGGTCACCCGTCGGCGCGGGCCCCCCGTCGTTCTTGGTCACCGATACTTCGCTCATCGGCGTACAGCTCCGTCCTCCTCGGTTGGGGAGGACAGTAATGACGGCCACGACCAGCGTCATTACATCTGAGGGAGAATTGAGCATAACGATCCGGCCGCATGGAATCACTGTGCGTGAGGGGCACCCGCCCGCGCGTGACGGGGAGTCCCCGGGCCGTTTCCGCTCCGTTTCCTGTGCCGTTCCCGTGACGGGCGTACCGGCTGGGTAACGGATGGTGGCGCACAGGCGGCCGCCTCTTGACGCGGACGCCTCCTATCGCCGTAGATGCCCTTTGGCCTGTCCGCACGTACCGGCCCATACCCACGCACCGAAGAAGGAGGAGGCCGGATGAGACTGCTGCTCGTCGAGGACGATGACCATGTCGCCGCGGCCCTGTCCGCGGTGCTGGCCAGGCACGGTCTCACGGTCCGGCACGCGCGCAACGGTGAAGAGGCGCTGCGGGCCCTGCTGCCCGACGACGCGGAACCGTTCGCGGTGGTACTGCTCGACCTCGGCCTGCCCGACCAGGACGGCTTCGAGGTGTGCGGCCGGATCCGCAAGGTCAGCACCACCCCGGTGATCATGGTCACCGCGCGGTCCGACGTCCGCTCGCGCATCCACGGCCTCAACCTCGGCGCCGACGACTATGTCGTCAAGCCCTACGACACCGGTGAGCTGCTCGCCCGTATCCACGCGGTCAGCCGGCGCAACACCACCACCCCCACCGGCGGCGGCGAGCAGCAGACCGAGGAATCCGCGCCCGACGAGGCGCTGCACCTCGGCGCGGTCACCGTCGAACTCCCCACCCGCCAGGTGTCGGTGGACGGTGCCGCGGTGCCGCTCACCCGCAAGGAATTCGATCTGCTGGCACTGCTCGCCCAGCGCCCCGGGGTGGTCTTCCGCCGGGAGCAGATCATCAGCGAGGTGTGGCGCACGAGCTGGGAGGGGACCGGCCGGACGCTGGAGGTGCACATCGCCTCGCTGCGCGCCAAGCTGCGGATGCCCGCGCTGATCGAGACCGTACGGGGCGTGGGCTACCGCCTCGTCGTCCCCGCCGCCGGGGCCCCGGCCGCGGCTGCGGCCCCCGGCTCGCCGGCGTCCTGAAGGCCGCCGCGAGCACGTGCGCACCCGACTCCTTCCCCTTCTCATCGTCCTCATGGCCGGGGTGCTGCTCGCGCTCGGCGTCCCGCTCGCCGTGATCACCGCGGGCGTGGAACAGCAGAAGGTGGTCGTCGACCGGATCGACGACGCCGCGCGGTTCGCCGCGCTCGCCCAGTTCGTCACCGCCCGCCCGGACGCCGGGAGCGCCACCAGGAGCCCCGACGAGGACGAGCGGCGCGACACCCTCGGCACCGAACTCGCCCGCTACTACGACCTCTACGGCATCCGCGCCGGCGTCTTCTACCGCGACCGCACCCGGATGTGCGTGGCCCCCGCGGGCCTGGCGGTGCCCCGGGGCGGCGAGGGCGCCCAGGCCTTCAGCGAGGCGCTGGCCGGGCGCCGCAGCCATGATCCGCACCAGATCTGGCCCTGGGACGAGGGTGGCCGCATCCCGGTCGCCTCGCCGGTCATCCGCGACGGCGATGTGGTCGCGGTCGTGGTCACCGACTCGCCCACCGGGCAGCTGCGTTCACGCATCCTGCGGTGGTGGCTGCTGATCGCGGCCGGGGAAGGCGTGGCGATGCTCGTCGCCGTCGCCGCGGCCATCCGGCTCACCGGCTGGGTGCTGCGCCCCGTACGGGTGCTGGACACGGCCAGCCACGACATCGCCACCGGCCGGATGAAGGCCCGGGTCGCGGCCACCGTCGGACCGCCGGAACTGCGCCGGCTGGCCCGCTCGTTCAACGAGATGGCCGACAACGTCGAGGACGTCCTCGAGCAGCAGCGTGCCTTCGTCGCCGACGCCTCCCACCAGCTGCGCAACCCGCTGGCCGCGCTGCTGCTGCGCATCGAGCTGCTGGCCCTCGAACTCCCCGAGGGCAACGAGGAGATCGCCTCGGTGCGCACCGAGGGCAAGCGGCTGGCCCGCGTCCTGGACGACCTGCTCGATCTGGCCCTGGCCGAACACACCGCCGCCGACCTCCAGCTCACCGACATCGCCGCGCTGGCCGCCGAACGCGTCGGCTCCTGGCGCCCGCTGGCCGACGACAAGGGTGTCCGGCTGACGTACGAGGGCCACAGTGCGGTCACCGGCTGGGCCGACCCCGTGGCGCTCTCCAGCGCCCTGGACGCCGTCGTCGACAACGCCCTGAAGTTCACCCCGCCCGGCGAGCCGGTCACGGTGGCCGTCGCGGCGGACGGCGAGCGGGTGACGGTCACCGTCGCCGACCGCGGCCCCGGCCTCACCGAGGACGAACTCGCCCGGATCGGCGACCGGTTCTGGCGCAGCGGCCGCCATCAGAACGTCTCGGGCTCGGGCCTGGGCCTGTCGATCACCCGCACCCTGCTCGCCGCGGGCGGCGCCACGATCGCGTTCGCACCGCATCCGCCGCACGGCCTGAAGGCCACGGTCACTCTGCCGCGCAGCGCGCCGTGAACGGTGGCCGGTGCTGCGGCGTCGTGATCTGCGCCGCGCTACGGATCCGCCGGTGGCGGATGCGACTGTGCTAGTCTTAATGACGTTGCAGTTGTGGTACCCATGAACGTTGTGTGCGCCCGGAGGCTGGTAGCCCCGGGCGTTCCTTGTTTTCCGGAGCTTTCCGGGACCTTTGCGGTGTGGGGCGATCATCTCGGCGACAAGGAGGCCGCACGGTGCGGTCTCCGGTTTGCCCCGTGAAGGAGAAAATCATGGCTTCCGGCACCGTGAAGTGGTTCAACTCGGAAAAGGGCTTCGGCTTCATCGAGCAGGACGGCGGCGGCCCCGACGTCTTCGCCCACTACTCGAACATCCAGGCCCAGGGCTTCCGCGAGCTCCTCGAGGGTCAGAAGGTCAGCTTCGACGTGACCCAGGGCCCCAAGGGCCCGCAGGCTGAGAACATCATGCCTGCCTGACGCATCCGCGTCGCGGACAGGGCCCGCACCGGCCAGACCGGTGCGGGCCCCGTCCCGTTTCCGTACGGGCGCCACCGCGCCCCCACACGGACACCCACCCCCCTCCCCCTGAAGGGTCTTTCGTGACACGAGCCACCGCACCGCGACCGAGCGCCGACCCGAAGCCGTCCACCGCTGCGGCTTCCACCCCGTCCGCCGGCTCCTTCGACGAGCTGCCGCTGGCACCGGCCCTCCTCACCGCGCTGCGTGCGCAAGGTGTCAGCAAGCCGTTCCCCATCCAGGCCGCCACCCTGCCCGCGACCCTCGCGGGCCGCGATGTGCTCGGCCGCGGCCGCACCGGCTCCGGCAAGACCCTCGCCTTCGGCCTCGCACTGCTCAGCCGTACGGCCGGAAAGCGGGCGCAGAGCAAGCGGCCCCTCGCCCTGGTCCTCGTCCCCACCCGTGAACTCGCCGGCCAGGTCACCGACGCCCTCGCGCCGTACGCCACCGCCCTCGGCCTGCGCACCACCACCGTCGTCGGCGGCACCTCGATCAACCGCCAGGTCGAGGCGCTGCGCAAGGGCGCCGAGGTCCTCGTCGCCACCCCCGGCCGGCTCGCCGATCTGCTCGACCGCCGTGCCTGCGCGCTCGGCGACGTCGCGATCACCGTCCTCGACGAGGCCGACCAGATGACCGACATGGGCTTCCTTCCGCAGGTCACCCGGCTGATGGAGAAGGTTGATCCGAACGGTCAGCGGATGCTGTTCTCCGCCACCCTCGATCGCAATGTCGACAAACTCGTCCGCCGCTTCCTGACCGACCCGGTCACCCACTCCGTGGACCCGTCGGCCGCGACCGTCACCACCATGGATCACCACGTCCTGTACGTGGACGACACCCACAAGCGCGCCACCGCCGCCGAGATCGCCGCCCGCGAGGGCCGGGTGATCATGTTCGTGGACACCAAGCGCGGCGCCGACCGCCTCACCAAGCATCTGCTCGCCCAGGGCGTGCGCGCCGCGGCGCTGCACGGCGGCAAGTCCCAGCCGCAGCGCACCCGCACCCTCGAGCAGTTCCGCACCGGCCAGGCCTCGGCGCTGATCGCGACCAACGTCGCCGCCCGCGGCATCCACATCGACGGCCTCGACCTCGTCGTCAACGTCGACCCGCCCACCGAGGCCAAGGACTATCTGCACCGCGGCGGCCGCACCGCCCGGGCCGGCGAGTCCGGCACCGTCGTCACCCTCGTCACGCCCGCCCAGCGCCGCGATATGACCCGGCTGATGCGCCAGGCGAAGATCACCCCCGCCACCGCCACGGTCCGCCCCGGCGACCCCGACCTGATACGGATCACCGGCGCCCGCACGCCCTCCGGCGTCCCGGTCCAGGTGACCGCACCGGCCCCGTCCCCCGCGGCGTCCGCCCCCGGCAACGGCCCCCGCCGCCGGCGCCCCCGCCGCAGCCGCCCGGCCCGGCGTCCGGCGAAGGCGTAGGTGACGGTGCAGGCGGCGAACCCTCAGGGCTTGACCGACAGGTAGTACTGCCGCGCCCCCTGGTGCAGCGCCAGCGGATCCGTGAACACCGCGGTCCGCAGATCCACCCGCTGCGCGGCATGGACCTGGCGCCCGATCCAGTCCCGGCTGTTGATGACGGTCCGGGTCATGCCGAAGGTCATTGCGGCATCCTCCCGGTCCGTCGTCACCAGCAGGTTCGCCACCGCGATCGTCTTCACCGCCTGCCCGTTCTGCACCGTCGGATACGCGTCGGCGGGCATCACGGCCGCCCGGTAGTGGCGGGTGGGCTCGCCCTGCGCGTGCAGTGCCTCGCTCAGGTCGCCGAGCTGCACCAGTCGGATGGGGAACCGCCGCGCCAGACGCTGCACCGCGGTGGTCGGCAGCCCGCCCGACCAGAAGAACGCGTCCAGCTTGCCCTGCTCCAGCAGCCCGGGCATCCGGTCGATGCCCACCCGTACCGGCTCGATGTCCTTGGCGAAGTCCAGGCCCGCCGCCTTCAGCAGCCGCTTGGTGATCAGCTGGACGCCGGAGCCGTCCGAGCCGACACCGACCCGCAGCCGGCGCAGCTGCTTGGCCGAGCGGACTGCGGACTTCTTCGGCACCACCAGCTGCATGTAGTCGTCGTACAGTCGCGCACAGGCCCGCAGCCGGTCCGCGCCCCGCTCGCCCCGGGCCCGGTACGTGGCCACCGCGTCCGCCGTCGCGATGGTGAACTCCGCGCGCCCGCTGACCAGTTGACGCAGATTGTCTATGGACCCCTCGCTGCGCGCCAGCCGCAGATCCACATCCGGCATGTCATGCGCCAGATCCTGCCTCAGCAGTTCCCCGTAGCGCGCGTACACCCCGGTCGGCACCCCGGTGGCCAGCGTCACCTTTCCGCTGGGCGCGGGCTCGCCACGGACCGACAGCAGCCCCCACGCCACCAGCGCGAGCGCGACCAGCGCCGCGACCGCCACCTGGGGCGCGCGACGGCCGCTGAACTGAGGGAGTGCGGGGACCATGGGCGGGATCCTGCCATCACCGGGGCGTGTGCGGGAGGGGCGGATACCCAACCGTGCTATTGGCGGGTCTCGTGGCCGTGGCGCCCGGCGCGCTCGGGGAGTGCGGTACGCAGCCGGTCCAGCAGGGCCCTGGCCGCGGGACCGGCGGGCCCCTCCGTGCGCCAGACCAGCGCGATCCGGCCACGGGGCCGGGGCCGCCCGGTGAGCGGCAGCGTGCGCAGTCCGTAGGCCCGGGCGGCGTCGGCCGGCAGGTCCGGCACCACGGCCACGCCCAGGCCCCGCGCGGCGAGCTGCGCCAGCAGATGCGGCGAGGCCGCCTCGAAGGCGATCCGGGGCCGGAATCCCGCCGCGGCGCAGAGGCGCTCGAGGACCGCACGCAGTCCGGTGCCGCGCGGCAGGCTGATCAGCGGACGGTCGCGGAGCGCGGCCGGCGGCAGCTCCGTACGGCCCGGGGGCGCGACGAGCGGATCGTCCGCCGCGACCGCGGCGACCAGCGGCACATCGAGCACGATCTGGGCCGAGATGCCCGGTGGCGGCTCGTCCGCCAGCCCGATCAGCGCGATATCGAGCTCGCCGCCGCGCAGCGCCGCCAGCATCCGTTCGGAGTTGTCCTCGGTGAGGGCCATTTCGACCCCGGGGTGGGTGTCGTGGAAGTCGGCGAGCAGCGACGCCACATCGAATCCGTCGGCGGCGGCCCCGGAGACCATGCCGAGCGCGACCCGCCCCCGCAGCAGGCCGGTGAATTCGTCCACCGTCTGCCGCACCCCCTCGGCCGCGGCGAGCGCCGCCCGCGCATACGGCAGTACCGCCTCGCCCGCCTCCGTCGGCGTCACCCGCCCGCCGGACCGGTCCAGCAACGGCTGCCCCAGCTCCCGCTCCAGCTGCCGGATCTGCGCGCTCACCCCCGGCTGCGCCAGATGCAGCCGGGCCGCGGCGCGGGTGAAGTTGGCCTCCTCCACCACGGCGACGAAGTACTGCAGCTGCCGGAGTTCCACGAGCGCTCCCTTGTGCGATGTCCGATGCCGCCCCGTCACTCACCAGAGGCTCCCATAACCAAGGGTTCTGGTGACAAGAAGATCAATCTCTTGGACTTATACCGGCGGGGCCGGGAGCCTGGACAGGCGGGCCCCGATCAGCGAACCGGTCAGCGGCCCCGTACACCGCAGGGGAGGAGACCACCCATGGTCCGCAGCACGGACAACAGCAGCACCACGGCCCTCAAAGCCGCCATCGCCGCCGAACGCCGGGAACTGGCGGACATGCTGGACGCCCTGCCGCCCGACGCCTGGGACGCGCCGAGCCTGTGCGCGGGATGGCGGGTACGGGAGGTCGCGGCCCATATGTCGATGGGCTTCCGCCACTCGTTCGCCCGTCAGGCACGGGAGCTCCTCAAGGCCCGCGGCAGCATCGACCGGGTGGCCGACCGCCTCGCCCGCCAGGACGCGGCCGCCGCCTCGCCGCGCGAGCTCGCCGCCTTCCTCCGGGACAATGCGCACCACCCGTGGAAGCCGCCGGTCGGCGGACTCGCCCTGGCGCTCGGCCACGATGTCGTCCACGGCCTGGACATCGCGGTCGCCCTGGACCTCGACCGCCGCGTCCCCGAAGACCGGCTGCGCGCCGTCCTGGACACCGTCACCCCGCGCTCCACCAGGTTCTTCGGCGCCGATCTCACCGGCGTCTCCCTGCACGCCGACGACCTCGACTGGTCCTTCGGCAGCGGTACGCCCCTGTACGGCGCGGCCCAGGACCTGGTGCTCGTCGCCTTCGGCCGCAAGCTGCCGCCGGGGCGGCTCCGGGGGGAGCACGGCGGACGGTTCACCGTCTGACGGCCGCGACGGGCCCGTTGCCCGCCCGCACCACCGCATCCCGTGCGGCGTTAGTTCTTCCCGCTCCGGCGGAACGAGTCCTACGTCACCTTGCGTCGCCGAAGGGAGCCGTTGCGATGGAAAGGACCACACAGGACCGGGCCACGCCGGAGCGGACCGCCTGCTGTGTGGTGGGCGGCGGCCCGGCCGGCATGGTGCTCGCCCTGCTGCTTGCGCGGGCGGGCGTGGCGGTCACGGTCCTGGAGAAACACGGGGACTTCCTGCGCGACTTCCGCGGCGACACCGTGCACCCCTCCACCCTGGCACTGCTGGACGACCTGGGGCTGGGCGCACGGTTCGCCCGGCTGCCGCAGCGGCGGGTGCGGACCGTCCAGCTGCCGCTCGGCCCGGACGGCTCGCTGGTCACCGTCGGGGACATCGCCGCGCTGCGGGGCCCGTACAACTACATCGCGATGGTGCCGCAATGGGACCTCCTCGACCTCCTGGCGGACGAGGCCCGGCGGGAGCCGTCCTTCGCCGTACGGATGAGCACCGAGGCGACCTCGTTCCTGAAGGAGCGCGGCCGGGTCGCCGGAGTGCGCTACCGCACCGCCGACGGACGTACCGGTGAGCTGCGGGCCACCCTGACCGTGGCCTGCGACGGCCGGGGCTCGCTCGCCCGGTCGCTGCCCGAACTCGGACTGCGGACCTTCGCCTGCCCGATGGACGCCTGGTGGTTCCGGCTGCCGAGGCGCGACGGCGACCCGCACGGGCTCGTGGGAGGCGCCGGCGACCGGCTTCTCGCCGCCATGATCGACCGTGGCGACTACTGGCAGTGCGCCGCGCTGATCCCCAAGGGAACCGATGCCGAGCGCCGCGCCGCCGGTCTCGGGCCCTTCATGGTCAACTACGCGGCCGCCGCACCCTGGCTCGCGGACCGGGTGCAGGCGCTGGGCTCCTGGGACGAGGTGAAGCTGCTCGACGTACGGCTCGACCGGCTGCGGCGCTGGCACCGCCCGGGCCTGCTGTGCATCGGCGACGCGGCGCATGCGATGTCGCCGGTCTTCGGCATCGGCATCAACCTGGCCGTCGAGGACGCGGTGGCCGCCGCCCGGTATCTCGCCGGACCGCTGCGCACGGGCGCGGTCGGCCTGCGGGACGTGCGCGGCATCCAGCGCCGCCGGTGGCCGACCGCGGCCCTGACCCAGGCACTGCAGCGGTTCGCCCATGCTCGGGTCATCGCACCCGTACTGGAGGGACAGCCGCCCTTCGGCAATCCCCGGCGGGCCAAGCGGATGGCCGAACTGCTCACCACCTCGAGGTGGCTGAACCGGGTGCCCGCCTACTTCCTCGCCTATGGCGCGGTACGGGAACGCCCGCCGGCCGCTTCGGTGCGGTGAGCGGCGGACGGACGGCCGCTCACCAGCGCACCGCGGTGAAGTCGATGGGCCGCGGCCGCATCTCCCGGACACGGGCGGTCAGCTCCCGCATGCGCTGTGCCATCTGCGGCGCGGGCAGCTGCTTGCGGTCGCCGTGTCCGGCGAGCAGCCACTCGAAACGCAGCCGGTCGGCCGTACGGGCCAGCGAGGCGGCCAGCTCCGTGATCGAGTACCAGGTGACGCTCTCCGCCACCTCGATGTCGTCCGTGGTGCGCGACCAGTAGAAGCTGTCTCCGCTGAAGCAGTACCGCTCGTCCGCGACATAGAGCACGCTTCCCCGGGTGTGGCCCGGAAGCGGATGGGCGACCACGCCCTCGGCGATCTCGGCGGGCCCGGTGCCGCGCAGGATCCGGTCGGCATCCGGAGCCGCGTCCAGATCGCCCTCGTGGATCCACAGCCGGGCCCCGAAGCGGTCGGCGTAGCGGCGGCCGTGCGCCGCGTGGTCCCGGTGGGTGAGCAGGACGTCGGTCACGGCGCCGAAGCTCTCGTAGCGCGTGGCCAGCGCCTCGCTCCAGCGAGGGGTGTCGATCATCATCGCCGTCCCCGAGGGGCGCTTCAGGAGGAACGCGTTGGCCCCGGCGGTGTGCGGGGAGTTGTGTCCGCAGAGGAGGACGGTGTCGTCGCCGTCGCCGAGAGGCAGGGGGAACGGGTCCAGCGCCGGGGCGAGCCGACGGGAGGGGTGGCGGACGGAACGCGAAGGACAGGCGAACGCGGCGGCGTGTAAGCGGCGTTCCTCCGCCGCGCCGCGCGGCTGCCGCAGGACCTCGGAGCGTCCGTCGACCTCACCGATCAGGCCCGGCGCCAGCTGTCTGGCGACGTCGCAGTTGGTGCAGCGGTCGTCCACGTACCAGTTGTTGTCGTCCTGGTTGTTGTCGTCGTTCACGGTGTGACTCGCTTCGTGTGTGCTGCGTACCGGTGCTCCGGTCTCCGGGCACGAGGATTGCCCGGTGGCGGCCGGAAGCGGAAGGGGCGTCAGGTCTTGTTTCTTCCGGCCGGTGCGTCTCTCAGCAGACATGGATATAGGCATGCTCATGTCAGAAATCTCTCGGCGGATCGCTCGCGGAAAGTCACTGACAGTGACTGCTGGCCGATGCGCCTGTCACGCGGTCCCCGGGCGGGAAACGGCAGCCCGCCGACGGGGGCGAATGCTTCCCCGGCGTCCCCTTAACCTTGAAGGATGACCAGCAGCAGCGACCGGAGCCATGACGTGCGTTCTCCCAAGACCTATGCGATCCGCACCTACGGGTGCCAGATGAACGTCCATGACTCCGAGCGGCTGTCGGGCCTCCTCGAGGACGCCGGGTATGTCCGGGCGCCCAAGGACGCCGACGGCGCCGACGTGGTCGTCTTCAACACCTGCGCGGTACGGGAGAACGCCGACAACCGGCTCTACGGCAACCTGGGGCAGCTCGCTCCCCAGAAGGCGGCGCGGCCCGGTATGCAGATCGCGGTCGGCGGGTGCCTGGCCCAGAAGGACCGGGACACCATCGTCAAGAAGGCACCCTGGGTCGATGTGGTCTTCGGGACGCACAACATCGGCAAGCTGCCGGTCCTGCTGGAGCGCGCCCGCATCCAGGAGGAGGCGCAGGTCGAGATCGCCGAGTCGCTGGAGGCGTTCCCCTCGACGCTGCCGACCCGGCGCGAGAGCGCGTACGCGGCCTGGGTCTCGATCTCCGTCGGCTGTAACAACACCTGCACCTTCTGTATCGTCCCGGCGCTGCGCGGCAAGGAGAAGGACCGCCGGCCCGGCGACATCCTCGCCGAGGTCGAGGCGCTGGTCGCCGAGGGCGTCAGCGAGATCACCCTGCTCGGCCAGAACGTGAACGCGTACGGGTCCGACATCGGCGACCGCGAGGCGTTCAGCAAGCTGCTGCGGGCCTGCGGGAGGATCGAGGGGCTGGAGCGGGTGCGCTTCACCTCGCCGCACCCGCGCGACTTCACCGACGACGTCATCGCCGCCATGGCCGAGACGCCCAATGTCATGCCGCAGCTGCACATGCCGCTGCAGTCCGGCTCCGACCGCGTGCTGAAGGCCATGCGTCGCTCGTACCGCCAGGAGCGCTTCCTGGGCATCATCGAGAAGGTGCGGGCCGCCATGCCGGACGCCGCCATCTCGACGGACATCATCGTCGGCTTCCCGGGCGAGACCGAGGAGGACTTCGAGCAGACCCTGCACACGGTCCGCGAGTCCCGCTTCGCACAGGCCTTCACCTTCCAGTACTCCAAGCGCCCCGGGACGCCGGCCGCCGACATGGAGGACCAGATCCCCAAGGCGGTCGTCCAGGAGCGCTACGAGCGGCTGGTCGCCCTCCAGGAGGAGATCTCCTGGGAGGAGAACAAGAAACAGGTCGGGCGCACGCTCGAGGTCATGGTCGCCGAGGGCGAGGGACGCAAGGACGACGCCACGCACCGGCTGTCCGGCCGCGCCCCCGACAACCGCCTCGTCCACTTCACCCGGCCCGAAGAGCCGGTCCGCCCCGGGGACATGGTCACGGTCGACATCACCTACGCCGCCCCGCACCACCTCCTCGCCGAGGGCCCGGTCCGCTCCGTACGGCGCACCCGGGCCGGCGACGCCTGGGAGAAGCGCAACGCCGCCCCGCAGGAGAAGCCCAAGGGCGTTCTCCTGGGGCTGCCGACGATCGGTGCCCCGGCGCCCGCCCCGGCCCCGGCGGCGGGCTGCGGCTGCGACTGAGCCGCGACGGTGAGCGGGCATGCCTGTTGCGGGGCATGCCCGTTGCCGGCGCACGCCGGTTGCCGGGCCGCGTCCACCGGCCCGGCCGAAGGGCGGCCGAGCCGCAGTGCCGCCCACCCGGAGCGTTACGCTGCGTGCCATGCTCGTAGCCGCCGCCATCTGTCCCTGTCCGCCGCTCCTCGTCCCGGAGGTCGCCTCCGGGGCCGCGCCCGAGCTGGACCCGCTGCGGGCCGCCTGCCTCGACGCGGTCGGCGTGCTGGCCGCCGCCCGCCCGGATCGGCTGGTCGTCCTCGGCCCGGCCGAACAGGCGGGCCGCGGCCCGCATCCCCAGGGCGCCGTCGGCTCGTTCCGCGGCTTCGGGGTGGACCTCGAGGTCCCGCTGGGCGCCTCGGACGAGTCGCCCGAGCGGGAACTCCCGCCGTCGCTGGCCGTCGGCGCCTGGCTGCTGTCCCGCGCGGACTGGGACGACGCCCCCGTCGAAGGGCTGGGCGTGGGCGAACCGCTGCCCCGCGACCGCTGCCTCCCGGTGGGCCGCGAGATCGCCGCCTCCGCGCCGCGGATCGCGATCCTGGCGATGGGCGACGGCAGCGCCCGCCGCACGGTGAAGGCCCCGGGGTACTTCGACGAGCGGGCCGAGGCGTTCGACGCGGCGGCGGCCCGCGCCCTCGGAGCCGCCGACACCTCCGCGCTGACCGCACTGGACGAGGAACTCGCCTTCGACCTCCAGGCGTCCGGGCGCGCCTGCTGGCAGATCCTGGCGGGCGCCGCCCAGGGCGCGGACCTGCAGGGCGAACTCCTCCGCGAGGAGGCGCCCTACGGCGTCGGCTACTTCGTGGCGGCCTGGTCCTGACCGCCGCCGCCCCTGAGGCGGCGTCCGTACGGCAACGGCGGCCACGAGGGCTTGGTGCCCCGCGGCCGCCGCCGTGTCCCGCGCCGCCCTACTTGCGGGCGCCGTCCCCCGTCCCGCTGTCGGCCGCCGCCTCCGCGGACTGCTGCCGCGGGATCCCCGGGCTCCCGGCGGACTCGTCGCCCTTGCCGGTCTCCTCCGCCTCCCGGTCCTTCTCGCCCGCCGCGGTTTTCCCGGCATCCCGGCTCTCGGCCCGGCCGTCGGCGGCCGGCTCCTTCGCCGCCCCCTCGGCCCCGGCCGTCACACCGGCCTCGTCCGCCGCGTCCCCCGGCTCCACGGAATCCGACGCCACCGCCGACTCCTCGGAACCGGCCGCTTCCTTGCGCCGCCCGAACCGCGAAAACAGGCCCATAACCGCTCCTTACTTCTCATGACGTCTTCAGCTGTGCACAAAAGGGTGAAATCCGTCGAAGCCCGGAGCGTCCTGTTGCGCCGCCCGCGGGCGCCGGTTGTGCACCGGCTCTCGGGACCCCGAACAGGCAACGACGCCATGGGTAGCCCGTCACGTCGCTCATTCGGGATGAGAGCGTGATGTTTGCGAGACTGACCGGGTGAACACCGCCGTTCCCGCTCCGCGGGTCATCGCCGTCGTCGGTCCCACCGCGGCCGGAAAGTCCGATCTGGGCGTCGCGCTCGCCCGCCACCTGGGCGGCGAGGTCATCAACGCCGACTCCATGCAGCTCTACCGCGGCATGGACATCGGCACCGCCAAACTCACGCCCGAGGAGCAGCAGGGCGTCCCGCACCGCCTCCTGGACATCTGGGACGTGACCCGGGCGGCCAGCGTCGCCGAGTACCAGCGGCTGGCCCGCGCCGAGATCGACCGGCTGCTGGCCGAGGGGCGCACGCCGGTGCTCGTCGGCGGCTCCGGCCTGTACGTACGCGGCGCCATCGACGCCCTCGACTTCCCCGGCACCGACCCCGGGGTACGCGCCCGCCTGGAGGCCGAGCTCGCCGAACACGGCAGCGGCGCCCTGCACGACCGGCTCGCCGCCGCCGACCCGGAGGCGGCACGCGCCATCCTGGCCAGCAACGGCCGGCGCATCGTGCGCGCCCTCGAGGTCATCGAGATCACCGGCCGTCCGTTCACCGCCAACCTCCCCGGTCACGAGGCGGTCTACGACACCCTGCAGATCGGCGTCGACGTCGAACGCCCCGAACTCGACGAGCGCATCGCGCGCCGGGTCGACCGGATGTGGGACGCGGGCCTGGTGGACGAGGTGCGCCGTCTGGAGGGCGAGGGGCTGCGCGAGGGCCGTACGGCCTCCCGGGCGCTCGGCTACCAGCAGGTGCTCGCCCAGCTGGCGGGGGAGTGCACCGAACAGGAGGCGCGCGACGAAACGGTGCGCGCCACCAAGCGCTTCGCGCGCCGCCAGGACTCCTGGTTCCGCCGGGACCCGCGGGTCCACTGGCTCAGCGGCGCCGCCGACCGCCGCGCGGACCTGCCGCGGCTCGCGCTGGAGTTGCTCGAACGACCGGTCACAGCCTGATCACGTCATGGCATCGGGACGCTCCGGCCGTCATCCGGGCCCCTGAGGGCGTGTCATCATCGACCTTCGATCGAGGCGTGCAGTCTGCAGTGGGGAGGGCGCGTGGCAATGGAGGCCGGCCCTCGCAACGGAGCCCAGGAAACCGACCACGGCGGCGACGGAACGACACCGCTGACCCAGGACGGTCCGGACTTCCACGACGCCCCTGACAGCCTCGACGGTGGTCTTGACGCCCACGACGGCCTGGACGCCGACGCCGACACGCCCCCGGAGGGCGGCGAGTCCTTCCGGGAGCTGCGCCCTCCGCGCCGACTGCGCCTGTGGCAGCTCGCTCCGATCGTGGTGCTCGCCTCCGTCGGCTCGCTGATGTTCGGCTTCCCGCTGGCCTTCGAATTCGGCGGCGACGGCGGGGCGGTGATAGCCATGCTCGGCCTGCTGCTGTGCTGCTGCGCCGCCGGCTGGGGCATGATGGCCGCCCGCCGCGCCGGCCACACCTGGCCCGGCCTGCCCTCCCGGAGCTCCGGCCGCCGCGCCGATTGGCGCATCCTGCTGATCTACGCCGCGGTGGTGGCCGTCCTGGCGGCGCTCGCCATCTGGCGGGTGGCCCGGCTGCGCTGAGCGGCCGGTTTCCGCGGGGTGCCTGTTCGGGTGCGTGGGCAGGCTCTTGTCCGGGGTCCCGTCGTGTGCGTCCAGGTTCCCGCCCAGATTTTTCCCCGTCGCCCACCCCCCTTCGGGGGGTGGGCGGGTGTATGAGCGCGGCCTGCGACGGGGGAGCGGGTGCATGAGTGTCGCCTGCGAGGGGACGGCCGGGTGCAGGAGCGCGGCCTGCGACGCGGGAGCGGATCCATGAGCGCGGCCTCCGGGGGCGGCCCGGGCGTACGAGCGTGGCCTCCGAGGGGCGGGCCGCTGAATCCGCAGCCGGCCGCACGCAGCCCGTCCCAGGTGCCTGTGGACAACCCGTCCCCGCCAGGCGCAAGCCCGTACGATGCAGGGGTGACCACACAGCGCATCGCTTTCCTCAAGGGCCATGGCACCGAGAACGACTTCGTGATCGTTCCCGACCCGGACGGCCGCCTCGACCTGTCCGCGGCCGCGGTCGCCCGGATCTGCGACCGGCGCGCGGGGCTCGGCGGCGACGGCCTGCTGCATGTCGTACGGTCCGCCGCGCACCCGGAGGCGCGCGACCAGGCCGGCGAGGCCGAGTGGTTCATGGACTACCGCAACGGCGACGGTTCCCTCGCCGAGATGTGCGGCAACGGCGTCCGGGTCTTCGCGCACTACCTGCTGCACGCCGGCCTGGTGGAGGCGGGCGACCTCGCGATCGCCACCCGCGCCGGAGTGCGCCGGGTGCATCTGGACAAGACCGGCGATGTCACGGTCTCCATGGGCCGCGCCCAGCTCCCCGAGGAGAGCGTCACCGTCACCCTGGACGGCCGCAGCTGGCCGGCCCGCAACGTCAACATGGGCAATCCGCACGCGGTCGCCTTCGTCGAGGACCTGGCCCACGCCGGGGAGCTGCGGACCGTACCGCCGTTCAGCCCAGCGGCGGTTTATCCGGACGGCGTGAACATCGAGTTCGTCGTCGACCGCGGCCCGCGCCATGTGGCGATGCGGGTGCACGAGCGCGGCTCGGGCGAGACCCGCTCCTGCGGCACCGGCGCCTGCGCGGTCGCGGTCGCCGCCGCCCGCCGGGACGGCGCCGACCCCGCCGTGACCGGACTGCCCGTCACCTACACCGTCGACGTCCTCGGCGGCAGCCTGTCGATCACCGAGCTGCCCGACGGCACGGTCGAGATGACCGGACCGGCCGTGATCGTCGCCGAGGGCACCTTCGACCCGGCCTGGTTGACCACAGCGCTCAGCTGACGGGTGCGGTTTCGCCGGGAAATTCGCTCGAATGGATGATCCGTTTCACGCTGAGCGAGAGGCGTACAGCGGTGCGTGATGGGCTCGGTAGCATCAAGCACCGGCCCGGACGTTCCGAGTGATGCCGAGGGAGGGCGTCCCGCCGCCGGTCGACGCCGCCGGAGGTGCCCATGAGCGCAGAGGCCACTGACCCCGCTACCCCTGAAGCGGCGGGCCGCAGGCGCGCCCGCCCCCGGCTGGACGTCCGGGGGCTGCGCCGGATCGGACGGGCCGCGCTGATCGGCACGGCCGGCCGCGACGGCCTCCCCGACGCCCTGGAACACGTCGCCCAGGTGCACCGCCGCCACCACCCGGACGCCGGACTGGACATCCTGAGCAAGGCGTATGTGCTGGCCGAGTCCTCGCACCGCGGACAGATGCGCAAGAGCGGCGAGCCGTACATCACCCACCCCCTCGCGGTCACCCTCATCCTTGCCGAACTCGGCGCGGAGACCACGACCCTGACCGCCTCCCTGCTCCACGACACCGTCGAGGACACGGAGGTGACACTCGATCAGGTACGGGAACAGTTCGGCGCCGAGGTCAGCTATCTGGTCGACGGGGTCACCAAGCTGGAGAAGGTCGACTACGGCGCGGCCGCCGAGCCGGAGACCTTCCGCAAGATGCTGGTCGCCACCGGGAACGACGTCCGGGTCATGTCCATCAAGCTCGCCGACCGGCTGCACAACATGCGCACCCTCGGTGTGATGCGCCCCGAGAAACAGGCCCGGATCGCCAAGGTGACCCGCGACGTCCTCATCCCGCTCGCCGAACGCCTCGGCGTCCAGGCACTCAAGACCGAGCTGGAGGACCTGGTCTTCGCGATCCTGCACCCGGAGGAATACGCCACCACCCGCCGCCTGGTCGACGAGCACGCCGGCCGCCCCGACCCGCTCGCCGCCATCGCCGCGCGGGTCCGCACCACCCTGGACGAGGCCGGAATCCAGGCCCGGGTCCTGGTACGCCCCCGCCACTTCGTCTCCGTGCACCGCGTCCGGATGGCCCGCGGCGAGCTGACCGGCGCGGACCTGGGGCGACTGCTGGTCCTGGTCGCCGAGGACGCCGACTGCTACGCCGTCCTGGGCGAGCTGCACACCTGCTTCACCCCGGTCGTCTCCGAGTTCAAGGACTTCATCGCCGCCCCGAAATTCAACCTCTACCAGTCGCTGCACACCGCCGTCACCGGCGAGTCCGGCCAGATCGCCGAGACGCTGATCCGCACGCACCAGATGCACCGCGTCGCCGAGGCCGGGGTGATCGCGCTGGGCAACCCGTACACCCCCACGGACGGCCCGGACGCCCCCGAAGGCGAGCGGGCCGACCCGACCCGCCCCGGCTGGCTCTCCCGCCTCCTGGAATGGCAGCGCACCACCCCCGACCCCGACACCTTCTGGACCTCGCTGCGAGACGACCTGGCGCAGGACCTGGAGATCACGGTCTTCTGCGCGGGCGGCCCGCCCGGCGGCCCCGCGGACGGCACCATCGGCCTGCCCGCCGGGGCGAGCTGTGTGGACGCCGCCTACGCCCGGTACGGCGAGGCGGCGCACTGCTGCATCGGCGCGCGGGTCAACGGCCGCCTCGCCGCCCTCGCCACCGTCCTGCACGACGGCGACAGCCTGCACCTCCTGATGGCGCCGGACGCCCCCGATACGGCCGCCGGGCCCGCACCGGAGTGGCTCGACCACGCCCGTACCCCGGCCGCCCGGCTCGCCATCTCCCGGTGGCTGTCCCGGTCCGCCGGGCAGGACACCGGCGAGCCGGCCCCGCAGCCGCCCCCGCCGGGCCCCGCCGCCAGCGGCCACGACACCGGAGCCGCGGCCGAGATCACCCCCGCCGCCGTCCTGGCCGTCGCCGATCTGCCCGGCGCCTCGGTGCGCCTGGCGGGCTGCTGCACCCCGGTGCCGCCGGACAACGTCACCGGATTCGCCGTACGGGGCGGCACGGTCACCGTGCACCGCGCCCTGTGCCCCGTCGTGGCCCGGATGGCCGCGACCGGCCGCCAGCCGGTCGGAGTGCGCTGGCGCCGCGCGGGCCGCACCAACCACGGCTGCCGGGTGACCCTGCTGGCCGAGGCATTCAGCCGCCCTCATCTGCTGGCCGACCTCACCGAGGCGATCGCCGCCCAGGGCGTCGCCGTGGTGTCCGCCGCCGTCGAACCACCGCATGAGCAGCGGGTGCGGCACACCTACACGCTGCATCTGCCCAACGCCGCCGGACTGCCCTCCCTGATGCGCGCGATGCGCGAGGTCCCGGGCGTCTTCGATGTCCTGCGCGCGGGACGGGACAGGCCGGCCGCCGCACTGCGGCCCTGAGAGCAGCGCCGCACCCGTGGAGGAGCCGGACGCCCGATCCACCGCCCGTTCGGGTGCCGTTTTGCCGCGCCGTCCACAGGCCGGGCGACGGCGCTGATAAGCCCTAGCCCATGTCCCTTCCCTCGCGTCGACCTGCCCCCGATACCGGCCCCGCCGCCGCGCCCCACAGCCCGCGCCGGCGGATCCCGTCGCGGGGCGCCCGCCGGGCCGCCGCCCTCTCGCTCGCCGCCGTCACCCTGCTGGGCGCCGCCTCGCCCCCGGACGCCCCCCGTGCGCTCGGCATCGGCGACCGGCTGTTCCCCACCCTCGGTAACCCCGGTTACGACGTCACCTCCTACCGCGTCGACCTGGACTACTCCGGGCACAACGACCGCCCGCTGAACGCCGTCACCGAGATCACCGCCCGCGCCACCACGGGGCTCGGCCACCTCAACCTCGACTTCGCCCGCGGCCAGGTCCACTCCGTGGAGATCGACGGCCGGCCCGCCCGCCACCAGCAGGACGGCGAGGACCTGGTGATCACCCCGGCCGAGCGGATCGCCCCCGGGCAGAAGCTGCGGATCGTCGTACGGCACACCAGCGACCCCCGGGGCAGAAGCGACGCAGGCTGGATCCGTACCGCCGACGGGCTGGCGATGGCGAACCAGGCGGACGCCGCGCACCGCGTCTTCCCCTGCAACGATCACCCCTCCGACAAGGCCTTCTTCACCTTCCGGATCACCGCACCCCAGGGCGTGACGGCCGTCGCCAACGGAGAGCCCGCCGGACAGGCGGACCGCGGACCGCGCCGCGTCTGGACCTACCGCACCGCCCATCCGATGGCCACCGAGCTGGCGCAGGTCTCCCTCGGCCGGTCCACCGTCCTGCGGTCCCAGGGGCCGCACGGCCTGCCGGTACGGAGCGTCGTGCCGACCGCCCACCGCGCGGCACTCGCCCGCTGGGCGGCCAAGACACCCGGTCATCTGGCCTGGATGGAGCGCCACGTCGGCCGCTTCCCCTTCGAGACCTACGGGGTGCTGCTCGCGGATGCCCGCACCGGCTACGAGCTGGAGACCCAGACCCTCTCGCTCTTCGAGAAGGACCTGTTCACCACCGGCCGGATCCCCGACTGGTACATCGAGTCGGTCATGGTGCACGAGCTGGCCCACCAGTGGTTCGGCGACAGCGTCAGCCCCCACCGCTGGTCCGACGTCTGGCTGAACGAGGCACACGCCACCTGGTACGAAGCGCTCTACGCCCAGGACAAGGCCGGCGGGCAGGCCAACCTGGACACCCGGATGCAGCGGGCCTACCAGCAGTCGGACGGCTGGCGGGCCGACGGCGGCGCGCCCGCGGCCCCCAAGGCCGCCAGCCCCGGCAAGAAGATCAGCATCTTCCGGCCCTCCATCTACGACGGCGGCGCACTGGCCCTCTACGCCCTGCGGCAACGCATCGGCGCCGCCGCCTTCGACCGCCTCGAGCGGACCTGGGTGACCCGCCACCGCGACGGCGTCGCAGGGACCGCCGACTTCGTCCGCCTCGCCTCCGAGATCGCCGGGCAGGACCTGACCGGCTTCTTCCGGAGCTGGCTCTACGAGGCGAAGACCCCGCCGATGCCCGGCCACCCGGAGTGGCAGTCCAAGAAGCCGTAATGACCGGACGGCCCGCCTCCCCGGTGGGCCGTACGAGGCACAGCGCGCCCCGCCGCGGAAAAACGCCGGAAACCCGCGTGACGCGCCGTAACGGGCCGTGCGACCATCTTCGGGTCGACGCCGACGGCCGCCCGGGAATCATTCGGGGTGGCTCCGACGTTGTGATGGGCGACAGCGCAGAGCATCCGCGCCCGTCCCAGGGACCGCCCGGTCCCCGGCACGCACATACCGACGACACAAAGGATCAAATGACCTCCTCTTCTTCCCTTCCGCAGGACCGGCAGCGCCTCCCCGAGAGCCTTCGGGCCGACGCCCTGATGGAAGAGGACGTCGCCTGGAGCCACGAGATCGACGGGGAGCGTGACGGCGACCAGTACGACCGCTCGGAGCGCGCCGCGCTGCGCCGTGTGGCGGGCCTGTCCACCGAGCTCGAAGACGTCACCGAGGTCGAGTACCGCCAGCTGCGTCTGGAGCGGGTCGTCCTGGTCGGCGTCTGGACCACCGGCTCGGTGCAGGAGTCGGAGAACTCCCTGGCGGAGCTCGCCGCCCTGGCCGAGACGGCCGGCGCCGTGGTGCTCGACGGCGTCATCCAGCGCCGCGACAAGCCCGACCCGGCCACCTACATCGGCTCCGGCAAGGCCCTGGAGCTGCGCGACATCGTCCTCGAATCCGGGGCCGACACCGTGGTGTGCGACGGTGAGCTCTCCCCGGGCCAGCTGATCCACCTCGAGGACGTCGTCAAGGTCAAGGTGGTCGACCGGACCGCCCTGATCCTCGACATCTTCGCCCAGCACGCCAAGTCCCGCGAGGGCAAGGCGCAGGTCTCGCTGGCACAGATGCAGTACATGCTCCCCAGGCTCCGTGGCTGGGGTCAGTCGCTGTCCCGGCAGATGGGTGGCGGTGGCTCCGGCTCTGCGGGCGGCGGCATGGCCACCCGTGGTCCCGGTGAGACCAAGATCGAGACGGACCGGCGGCGGATCCGCGAGAAGATGGCGAAGATGCGCCGGGAGATCGCGGAGATGAAGACCGGCCGGGACATCAAGCGCCAGGAACGCAAGCGCCACAAGGTCCCCTCGGTCGCCATCGCCGGCTACACCAACGCCGGCAAGTCCTCCCTGCTCAACCGCCTCACCGGCGCCGGTGTCCTGGTGGAGAACGCCCTGTTCGCCACCCTGGACCCGACCGTCCGCCGGGCCGAGACCCCCAGCGGGCGGCTCTATACCCTCGCCGACACCGTCGGTTTCGTCCGGCATCTGCCCCACCACCTGGTCGAGGCGTTCCGCTCCACGATGGAGGAGGTCGGCGACTCCGATCTCATCCTGCATGTGGTCGACGGCTCGCATCCGGTGCCGGAGGAGCAGCTGGCCGCCGTCCGCGAGGTGATCCGCGAGGTGGGCGCGACGGACGTGCCCGAGATCGTGGTCGTCAACAAGGCGGACGCCGCCGATCCGCTGGTGCTGCAGCGCCTGCTGCGCAACGAGAAGCACGCCCTCGCCGTGTCCGCCCGTACCGGCCAGGGCATGACGGAGCTGCTCGAACTGCTCGACGAGGAACTTCCCCGGCCCCAGGTCGAGATCGTGGCGCTGGTGCCCTACACCCAGGGCGCCCTGGTCTCGCGGGCGCATGCCGAGGGCGAGGTCATCTCCGAGGAGCACACCGCCGAGGGCACGGTCCTCAAGGCGCGGGTACACGAGGAACTGGCCGCCGAGTTCCGCCCGTTCGTCCCGGCGGCGTAGCCCCGCAGGACGGATACGACGAAGGCCCGCACCGGGGAAATCCGGTGCGGGCCTTCGTCGTACCCAGCAGGGCGGGTGCCTGCCGCCGGAGCGGCGGGCACACCCCTCAGCCGTTTACTGCTTGTTGGCCCACTTCTGGCTCATCGCGTCGAAGAGGGACTTGGCCTCCGGACCGAGGTGCGGTCCGGCCGCCCACTTGGCGGGGCGCGGGCCCATCGACATGTTGGAGATCAGCTGCAGCTTGCCGTCGGTGCCCTTGGTGAACCAGGGGCCACCGGAGGAGCCGGCGGTCATGGTGCAGCCGATCCGGTACATGGTCGGCTTCTCGGCGGCCATCGACAGGCGGGTCGGCTTGTCGGTGCACTGCTGCAGCGATGCGCCGTCGAACGGCGCCTCGGCCGGGTAGCCCTGCGCGGTCAGGCTGGGGATCTTACCGATCGGCGAAGCGTTGAAGTTGACGTCGTACGCACCGCCGGCGATCTCCTCCAGAGACTTGCCGCCGGTGTTCTCCTCGGGCTTGACGTGCATCAGCGCGAAGTCGTACGGAGCCATCGGCACGCCCGGAACGGCGCCGCCGTCCTTGATCCACTCCTTGGACGTGGCCAGGTCGTCGGCCCACCACTTGCCCTTGGGGACACGCTCCTCGAAGGGCTTGTTCTTGATCTCGCCGGCGGTGCCGCCCGTCTTGTTGAAGCTCGGCACGAAGATCAGGTTGCGGTACCAGCCGCCGTTCTTGCCGGCGTGCACACAGTGCGCCGCGGTCCACACCAGGTTGGACTTACCGGGGTGCGCCGGGTCCTTGACGACCGTGGCGGTGCAGCGGGCGTCGCCCTCCGGCGTGCTGAACACGAGAAGGCCGACACCGGGCGCCGTCTTGTCGTACGGGGTCCCGACCGCCTTGGCCGGGACGGCGTCGGGCTCCGGATCGGTCTTGCCCTGGTCCTCCGAGACGTCGCCGGGCTTGGTGTTGTCCTGCGGCGGCTTGGCCTTACCGATCTTGTCCGGGTTCCAGAAGTCCTTGATGATCGGGTTGATGAACTCCCCGGCCTCGCGGAGCCACTTGTCCTTGGACCAGTTCTTCCACTCGCCGTTCTTCCACTTGTCCAGGTCGAAGCCGTGCTCCTTCAGCTTGTCCTGGATCTCCTTGGGGATTTCGAACTTACCCCCGCCCGAGGTGTCCCCGGCCGCGTTGGTCGGCTTGTCGTTCGCGGGCTCGTCGGACGGCCCGCAACCGGTCGCGGTCAGCGCCACCACGGCGGTGAGAGCGGCGGCAGCCATCACTGGCCGACGTATGGATCGCATGGGTGAGTTCCCCCTGTTTGTTTCTGGATGGCCCGGTACGGCCTGTGCTGAGGTGCGCCATGTGAACTTGTCATGAACCCCAAGATCCCGGCGCGACCCCCCACTATGCCGGTGCCGACACAGACGGTGGTAGCCGGGTCCCCGGTTCCGGCCCCGCAAGGATCTTGACGGTGGCCGTGATCCGCCGTCCGCGGCGTCGTTGGTACGTACGGGGGACCGCCGGGCTGCTCAGCCGGCCCGAGCGGCATCCAACAGCACACCAGCAGGAGGACACAACTGCCGTGGCGTTGACCGAAACCGTGCCGGCGGCGGTGCCGTCGGCCCACGAAGGGATCCTGCGCCGCCAGTCCCTGCGTGAGTCCGCTGCCCGTACCTACGCGCGTTCGCTGCCCATCGTCCCGGTGCGCGCCCGCGGGCTGACCATCGAGGGCGCCGACGGCCGCCGTTACCTCGACTGCCTCTCCGGCGCCGGCACCCTCGCGCTCGGGCACAACCACCCCGTCGTGCTAGAAGCGATCCATACCGTCCTCGACTCCGGCGCGCCGCTGCACACCCTCGACCTGGCGACCCCCGTCAAGGACGCCTTCGTCACCGAACTGTTCGCCACGCTGCCGCGGGAATTGGCCGAAACGGCACGCATCCAGTTCTGCGGACCGGCCGGAACGGACGCCGTGGAGGCCGCCTTCAAGCTGGTCCGCACGGCCACCGGCCGAGACGGTCTGATGGCCTTCTCCGGCGCCTATCACGGCATGACCGCCGAGGCGCTCGCGGCCTCCGGGGGAGCGCGGCACACCAGCGTGACCCGGCTGCCCTATCCCTACGACTACCGCTGCCCGTTCGCCACCGGAGGGGAACGCGGCGCCGAACTCTCCGCCCGCTGGGCCCAGAACCTGCTCGACGACGACAAGAGCGGGGTGACCCGGCCCGCCGGGATGATCCTGGAGCCCGTCCAGGGAGAAGGCGGGGTGATCCCCGCGCCGGACGGCTGGCTGCGGCGGATGCGGGAGATCACCGCCGAGCGGGGCATCCCGCTGATCGTGGACGAGGTGCAGACCGGCGTCGGCCGCACCGGCACCTTCTGGGCCATCGAGCACAGCGGGATCGTGCCCGACGTCCTCGTCCTGTCGAAGGCGATCGGCGGCAGTCTGCCGCTCGCCGTGATCGTCTACCGCGGGGACCTCGACGCCTGGCAGCCCGGCGCGCACGCCGGCACCTTCCGCGGCAACCAGCTCGCGATGGCCGCCGGCCGCGCCACCCTCGCCCACGTCCGCGAGCATCAACTCGACCGCCGCGCCCAGGAGCTGGGCGCCCGGATGCTCGCCCGGCTCGGCGGGCTCGCCGCCCGCCACGACTGCATCGGCGACGTCCGCGGCCGCGGCCTGATGCTCGGCGTCGAGCTCGTCGACCGCGATGCCGGCCCCGACGCCGGCGGCGCCCGCCCCGCCGACCCCCGGCTCGCCGCCGCCGTCCAGCGCGCCTGTCTGGACCGCGGCCTGATCGTCGAACTCGGCGGCCGGCACTCCGCCGTCGTCCGTCTGCTGCCACCCCTGACCATCACCGACGAACAGGCGGACGCGATCCTCGACCGCCTCGCCGACGCCATCGCGGCGGCGGTCCGCACCACCCCCGGGCCGACGGGCTCGTCCCCCACGACAATGCGAGGCACCACCCCATGAACGAACGCCCCGGCCCCGACGGGACCCCGGCCGCCGGCCGGCTGTCCGCCCACGACGGCGGCGCCACCACCGAGCCGACCGTGCCGCGCCAGCAGCGGCACACCGCGGACGACGACCCCTGCCACCAGCCGCTCCCGGAACGCCAGACCCGGCCCGCGGCCGCCGCGCACGGCGCCCCGCGCCCCTGCGACCGCGCGCTGCCCGCCGATGCCGACCCCCTCGACCACCCGGACCCGGCGGCCGCCGCCGACGCCGCCGGCATCGAGAGCCTGCTGCGCTGCTGGATCCGCGAGAGCGGCGCCCGCCGCCCGGCCGGCGGCCGGCTGCGCATCCCGCTCCACGCCAGCGGCACCGCCCTGCACATCCCCGTCCGCTACTGGTCGCCCACCGGCTGGCACCGCCTCGGCGCCCCCGCCCTCGAAGGCGCCCCGCCCGTCGCCGCCCCCCTGGACGCCGTCACCGTGGCCGCGCTGCTGCGCCGGGAGGCCGCGTACGGAGGCGAGCGCCGGGCACCGGACGGCGACGACGGAACGGCCGACGGCGCTACGCCCCGGGCGCCCGGCGAACGGCACCACACCCCCGAGAGCGAGCGGCCGCAGGCACCCGACGGCGACGGCGCCGAACTCGTCGGCCGGGTCGCGGCCTCCGTCCGCAGCACCGCCGTCTTCCTCGCCGACCGCCGCACCCGCCCGGCCGACACCCACGCCTCCCTCTTCCTCGACGCCGAACAGTCCCTCCTGCTCGGCCACCCCCTGCACCCCACACCCAAGAGCCGCGAGGGCCTCACCGAGGCCGAGACCCGCGCCTATTCGCCCGAGCTGCGCGGCGCCTTCCCGCTGCACTGGACGGCCGTCCACCGCTCCGTCCTCGCCACCGACTCCGCCTGGACCGAGCGCGGCAAGCCCGTACCGGCCCCGCAGCTGGCCGGACGCCTGGCACAGGGCCTGCAACTCCCCGACGACACCGTGCCGTTGCCCCTGCACCCCTGGCAGGCTCGCGAACTGGCCGGCCGCCCCGACATCGCCGCCCTCCGCGACGCCGGCCTGCTGCACGATCTGGGCCCCCACGGCCCCCTGTGGCACCCCACCTCCTCCGTACGCACCGTGTACCGCCCCGACGCGGACGCCATGCTCAAGCTCTCCCTCGGCCTGCGCATCACCAACTCCCGCCGGGAGAACCTCCGCAAGGAACTCGAACGCGGCGTCGAGGTCCACCGGCTGCTGCGCACCGGCCTCGCCGAGCAGTGGCAGTCCGTCCATCCCGGCTTCGACATCGTCCGCGACCCGGCCTATCTCGCCGTCGACGGCCTCGACGGGCGCCCCGTCCAGGGCCTGGACGTCGTCATCCGCCACAACCCCTTCATCCCCGCCGACGACGCCGTCTGCATCGCCGGACTCACCTCGCCCCGGCCCTGGCCCGGGCATCCGGGCGTGCGCTCCCGGCTCGAAGGGCTCATCGGGGCGCTCTCCGCCCGCACCGGCCGCCCCCAGGGCGCCGTCGCCACCGAATGGTTCCTGCGCTACCTGGAGGCGGTCGTGCGGCCCGTCCTGTGGCTCGACGGCACCGCGGGCGTCGCCCTGGAGGCCCACCAGCAGAACACCCTCGTGCTCCTCGACCCCGACGGCTGGCCCGTCGGCGGCCGCTACCGGGACAACCAGGGCTACTACTTCCGCGAGTCCCGGCGCGCCGACCTCCAGCGGCGGCTGCCCGGCATCGGCGCGACCAGCGACACCTTCGTCTCCGACGAAGTCACCGACGAACGGTTCGCCTACTACCTCGGCATCAACAACGTCCTCGGCCTCATCGGAGCCTTCGGCGCCCAGCACCTGATCCGCGAGGAGATCCTGCTCGCCGCCTTCCGCCGCTTCCTCGCCGACGCCGCCGCGGCCCCCCGCCCCCACCGCTCGGCCCTGCCCGAGCAGCTGCTGACCGCCCGCACCCTGCGCTGCAAGGCCAACCTCGCCACCCGGCTGCACGGCCTGGACGAGCTCGTCGGCCCCGTCGACACCCAGTCCGTCTACGTCACCGTGCCCAACCCCCTCGCCGTCTAGCCCCGCCGTATCCGCCCCCGGACCCCGGCGCCGTCCACGGCCCACAAGGCCCCCGCCGGACGGCCACGAGAGGAGAGCGCCGTCGTGCCACCCACCGAATCCGGCCTCGGCTCCAGCTCCGCAGGCACCCTCGGCCTGCACCTTCCGCCCGAACGGCGCGTCTTGTGCGACGAGGTGCCCCGGCAACAGCCCCCGGCCGGCACCCCGGCCGCGGGCGCCCTGCTCGGCGGTCTGGCCGACGGGGCCGTGGCGGACACCCCCGCCGGGCCGTTCGCGCTCGTCCCCGTCCGCCTCGACCGCGATCTCGGCCGGATCGCCCGCTGGATGAACGACCCGGCCGTCGCTGCCTTCTGGGAACTGGCCGGCGCCCCGGAGACCACCGCCGCCCACCTGCGCACCCAGCTGGCGGGCGACGGCCGCAGCGTGCCCTTCCTCGGCGTCCTGAACGGCGTCCCGATGAGCTACTGGGAGATCTACCGGGCCGATCTCGACCCCGTCGCCCGCTCCTACTCCGCCCGCCCCCAGGACACCGGCCTGCACCTCCTGATCGGCGGCGCCGGCGACCGCTCCCGGGGCCTGGGCACCACCCTGCTGCGTGCCACCGCCGATCTCGTACTGGACCGCCGGCCGTCGTGCGAGCGGGTCATCGCCGAGCCCGATCTGCGCAACACCGCCTCCGTGGCGGCCTTCCTGAGCGCCGGCTTCCGCTACAGCGAGGAGATCGAACTGCCCGACAAACGCGCGGCGCTGATGATCCGCGACCGCGACTCCCGGCATCTGCTCTGACCCCTGCGCCGGCCCCCGTCCACCCCCGCCCCGGCTGTCCCTCGTACGAGCCGGGGCCGTCCCGTTTCGAGGAGTCCCGCCTTGACCCCCGCGCCCCAGCCCCCGCACAGCGCCTGGCAGCACGCCGCACGCCGACTGTTCGCCAAGATGCTGGCGGAGTTCGCGTACGAGGAAATCCTCACCCCCGAGCCCGACGGCACCGCCCCCGACGGCACCGCGCGCTACCGCCTCACGGTCACCGACGATCTCGTCTACCACTTCCACGCCCGCCGCGGCGCCTACGGCCACTGGCGCGTCGACCCCGAATCCCTCACCCCCGACTCCGACCCCCTGCGCTTCCTCACCCACGCCCACGACACCGTGCTGGGCCTGTCCGGCGACACCACCGGCCATCTCGTCCGCGAGCTGACCGCCACGCTCGCCGCCGACACCCGCCTCGACGCCACCGCCGTCACCGCCGCCGACCTCGCCGACCTGGACTACGCCGGCCTCGAAGGCCACCAGACCGGCCACCCCTGGCTCGTCGCCAACAAAGGCCGGCTCGGCTTCTCGGCCGCCGACGCGGCGCACTGGGCCCCGGAGGCCCGGACCCCCGAGCGGCTGCCGTGGCTCGCCGCACACCACAGCCTGGCCCACTACCGCGGTATTCCCACCCTCGCCACCCCCGACCGTCTCTACGGCGAGGAACTCACCCCCGCCGTCCGCGACACCTTCGCCCGCACCGTCGCCTCCCTGGGCCGCGAGCCCGCCGACTACCTCTACCTCCCCGTGCATCCCTGGCAGTGGGACGAGACCATCGCCCCGCTCTTCGCGCCGCAGCTCGCCGACGGATCCATCATCGCGCTGCCCACTGACAACGACCTGCGGCTCCCGCAGCAGTCGATCCGCACCTTCACCAACATCAGCCGCCCCCAGGGCCGTACGGTCAAGCTGCCGCTGTCCATCCTCAACACGCTCGTGTGGCGCGGACTGCCCACCGAGCGCACCCTCGCCGCCCCCGCCGTCACCCGCTGGGTCCAAAGCCTGCGCGACGAGGACCCCTACCTGTGCGACGAGACCCGGGTGATCCTGCTCGGCGAGACCGCCTCCGTCACCGTCGAGCACCCCCTCTACGACCGGCTGCCCGGCGTCCCGTACCAGTTCAAGGAGCTCCTCGGCTGTATCTGGCGCGAGCCGGTCACCCCCCAGCTCGACCCCGGTGAACGCGCCCGCACCCTCGCCTCCCTGCTGCAGACCGACCCGCACGGCCGCGCCCTGACCGCCGAACTGGTCCACCGCTCGGGCCTGGCCCCGCGCGTCTGGCTGCGCCGCCTGTTCGCCGCCCTGCTGCCGCCCCTGCTGCACTTCCTCTACCGGTACGGCACGGTCTTCTCCCCGCACGGCGAGAACGCCATCGTCGTCTTCGACGAGCACGACATCCCCACCCGCCTGGCGGTCAAGGACTTCGTCGACGACGTCAACACCAGCTCCCAGCCGCTGCCCGAGCACGACTCCATGCCGGAGGAGGTACGGGCGGTGCTGCTGACCGAACCGCCGTCCTTCTTGATCCAGTTCATCCACTCCGGCCTGTTCGTCGGCGTTTTCCGCTATCTTGCGCCGCTGTGCGAGGACCAACTCGGCGTCCCCGAGGGCGAGTTCTGGTCACTCGTCCGGGCCGAGATCCTGAGCCACCACGAACGCTTCCCGGGCCTGAAGGAGCGGCACGAGACCTTCGACCTGCTCACCCCGCGGATCGCCCGGCTGTGTCTGAACCGCAACCGGCTGCACGTCGACGGCTACCGCGACCGCCGCGACCGCCCGCACGCCGCGGTGCACGGGACCGTTCCCAACCCCCTGCACGCCCTGTGACCGGCGATTGTCCGGTGACGGACCCCGCTGTCAGTGGTCCCGCGTAGGCTTGCAAGCGCTATGACGAAGCCCTCTCTCCCCGATCTGCTCCACGCCGCCGTCACCGCCGTCGGCGGCACCGAGCGCCCCGGCCAGGTGGCGATGGCCGAAGCCGTCGCCCGGGCCGTGGACGAGAACTCCCATCTGCTCGTCCAGGCCGGCACCGGCACCGGAAAATCCCTCGGCTATCTGGTGCCGGCGCTGGCCCACGGCGAGAGAGTGGTGGTGGCCACCGCAACCCTCGCCCTCCAGCGCCAGCTCGTCGAGCGTGATCTTCCGCGTACGGTCGAGGCGCTCCATCCGCAGCTGCGCCGCCGTCCCGAGTTCGCCATGCTCAAGGGCCGCTCCAACTACCTCTGCCTGCACCGCCTGCACGAGGGCGTGCCGCAGGACGAGGAGGACGGCCTCTTCGACCCGTTCGAGCAGGCGACGCCCACCAGCAAGCTCGGCAAGGACCTGCTCCGGCTGCGCGACTGGGCGGACGAGACGGAGACCGGCGACCGCGATGCGCTCACCCCCGGTGTCTCCGACCGCGCCTGGGGGCAGGTCTCGGTCTCCTCCCGGGAGTGCCTGGGCGCCTCCAAGTGCGCCTACGGCGCGGAGTGCTTCGCCGAGGCCGCCAGGGAGCGCGCCAAGCTCGCCGATGTGGTGGTCACCAATCACGCGCTGCTCGCCATCGACGCCATCGAGGGCGCGCCGATCCTCCCGCAGCACGAGGTCCTGATCATCGACGAGGCCCATGAGCTGGTCTCCCGGGTCACCGGCGTCGCCACCGGTGAGCTCACCCCCGGCCAGGTCAACCGCGCGGTGCGCCGGGCCGCCAGGCTCGTCGACGAAAAGGCCGCCGACCAGCTCCAGACCGCCTCCGAGACCTTCGAGCGGCTGATGGAGCTGGCGCTGCCCGGCCGCCTGGAGGAGATCCCCGAGGAGCTCGGCTACTGCCTGATGGCGCTGCGCGACGCGGCCCGTACGGTCATCACCGCGCTCGGCTCGACCCGGGACAAATCCGTCCAGGACGAGGACGCGGTCCGCAAGCAGGCCCTGGCCTCGGTGGAGAACGTCCACGCCGTCGCCGAGCGGATCGCGAACGGCTCCGAGTACGACGTGGTCTGGTACGAGCGCCATGACCGCTTCGGGGCCTCCCTGCGCGTCGCGCCGCTGTCGGTCTCCGGCCTCCTGCGCGAGAAGCTCTTCGAGGACCGCTCCGTCGTCCTGACCTCCGCCACGCTCAAGCTCGGCGGTGACTTCAACGGCGTCGGGGCATCCCTGGGCCTGGCCCCCGAGGGCACGGAAGCCGAGGATGCGCCTCCGTGGAAGGGCCTCGACGTCGGCTCGCCCTTCGACTACGGGAAGCAGGGGATCCTCTACGTCGCCAAGCATCTCGCCCAGCCCGGCCGCGAGGGCAACCGCCAGGACATGCTCGACGAGCTCGCAGAGCTGGTGGAGGCCGCGGGCGGCCGTACGCTCGGCCTGTTCTCGTCGATGCGCGGCGCCCAGGCCGCGGCTGAGGAGCTGCGCGGCCGCCTTGACATGCCGGTCCTCCTCCAGGGCGAGGACACGCTCGGCGAGCTGATCCGGGCCTTCGCCGAGGACGCCCGGACGTGTCTGTTCGGCACGCTGTCGCTGTGGCAGGGCGTGGACGTCCCGGGCCCGAACTGCCAGCTGGTGGTGATGGACCGGGTGCCCTTCCCGCGGCCGGACGATCCGCTGATGAGCGCCCGGCAGAAGGCCGTGGAGGAGGCCGGCGGCAATGGCTTCATGGCGGTCGCCGCGACCCATGCGGCGCTGCTGATGGCGCAGGGAGCGGGCCGTCTGGTCCGGGCCACCGGGGACCGGGGTGTGGTCGCGGTGCTGGACCCGAGGGTGGAGCGGGCCCGCTACGGCTCCTTCCTCCGTAAGTCCATGCCGGACTTCTGGTACACCACGGACCGCAATCAGGTGCGGCGGTCGCTGGCGGCGATCGACGCGGCGGCGAAGGCGGCGGAGAAGTAGCGGGGCTCTGTGCTGCGCGGCCCGGCCGCGCAGCACAGAGCCCCGGGACCGGCGCAGTGGTCCCGGGGCTGTCCTGTGGGCGGCGGTCAGACGCGCCGCAGCACCGCCACCACCTTGCCGAGGATGGTGGCCTCGTCGCCGGGGATGGGCTGGTAGGCGGCGTTGTGCGGCAGCAGCCACACATGGCCGTCCTCGCGCTTGAAGCGCTTGACGGTGGCCTCGCCGTCCAGCATCGCGGCGACGATGTCGCCGTTCTCGGCGACCGGCTGGCGGCGGACCGTGACCCAGTCGCCGTCGCAGATCGCGGCCTCGATCATGGAATCGCCGACGACCTTCAGCACGAACAGCTCGCCGTCGCCGACCAGCTGGCGGGGAAGCGGGAAGACATCCTCGACCGACTCCTCGGCGAGGATCGGCCCGCCGGCCGCGATCCGGCCGACCAGGGGGACGTACGATGCCGCGGGCTTGCCGGCCGTCTCGGTGGTCGCGCTGGTGGTCTGGTCCGAGCCGCGGACCTCGTACGCCCGGGGGCGGTGCGGGTCGCGCCGCAGGAAGCCCTTGCGCTCGAGGGCCATCAGCTGATGGGCGACGGACGACGTGCTGGACAGCCCGACCGCCTGGCCGATCTCCCGCATGGACGGCGGATAGCCGCGTCGCTGCACCGAATCCCGGATCACCTCGATCACCCTGCGCTGGCGGTCGGTGAGCCCGGAGCTGTCGGCTCGGATCCCCGGTGGCCGACCCGGCAGCGAGCGCGTGGGCTTCGGCTCTTCGGAGTCCAACGTGGCGTCGTCCATCGGCGTGTTGCGTGCCGATTGCGGATGCTCGAACCGGCTCTGGGAGTGGCTTTGTGCGGTGATGGTCGCGCTGTCTGCGGTGGTGGTCACGTCGGCCCCTCTCGAAATGTTCTCCCTAGTTAGCCAACGGTAGTTGCTTTCGAAAGGTTGCGCCAAACACACGTTCGAGTGAAAAATTCGCTGATTGGCTGACCCGATCAAGTAGCTGGGTGTATGGCGAAAAGGAATCCGAGCTTCGGATGCACGCCTTCGCCGCCTTCGCCTGCCGTCGCGACGATTTCCGGCCTACGGTGCCGGGGGCGGCCCGCCGCCGATTCTGTCACCCCGCCCCTGTGCCCCGCCGCCCGGGTGGCTTCCCGTACCCTCATGGGCGGCCGACCAGGCCCGCCGCCGCGGCGACACGCGGTAGGCACTTATAAGCGCCCCGACACCACATCTAGTGCTTAGATGCGTTTCGCCGCCTAGAAGTTGTGGTGCCTGGTCCTTAGGGACCCCAAGGATCGCCTATGCTGGTGGCTGCTCCGAAGGGCCCGTACGGGCGGTCGGGGTCATTCAGTCGTACGCCGGGTTCGATGGCGTGCGCCCGTATACGAGGGTGAGGAGGGTGGAGCCATGCACTGCCCCTTCTGCAGGCACCCCGACAGCCGGGTCGTCGACAGCCGCACCACGGACGACGGCACCTCGATCCGCCGGCGCCGCCAGTGTCCCGACTGCGCCCGCCGCTTCACGACCATCGAGACGGCATCGCTGATGGTGATCAAGCGGAGCGGGGTCACCGAGCCCTTCAGCCGCAACAAGGTCATCGCGGGCGTGCGCAAGGCGTGCCAGGGCCGCCCGGTCACCGAGGACGCCCTCGCCAAGCTCGGCCAGCGGGTCGAGGAGGCGGTGCGCGCCACCGGCAGTGCCGAGCTGTCCACCCACGACGTCGGGCTCGCCATACTGGGCCCGCTGCGGGAGCTGGACCTCGTCGCATACCTGCGCTTCGCGTCCGTCTACCGGGCCTTCGACTCGCTCGAGGACTTCGAGGCGGCCATCGCCGAGCTGCGCGAACTGCGTGAGCAGTCGCCGCCGGGCCGGCACTGCGGGACCGACGGGGAGGCCGGTCCGGCCCTCCCGGTCCCCGCCACCACCGCCGACTGAGCTCGGCGCACATCCAGGACCTGGCCGGGGCAAAGAGCAGGCGGTCCCGGCATCAGAAAGACATACACCGTGCCACGGAATGCGTGCGCACATATGGGCGTTTGCCCGTATACAGGGAGGCGGAATGACAGAGACGACGAGCGGCCCGGCACGAGGCTCCCGCGCCAAGGGCAGCAAGGCGAGCAAGGGGCTGCGCATCGAGCGCATCCACACCACCCCCGGCGTGCATCCGTACGACGAGGTGGAGTGGGCGCGCCGTGACGTCGTCATGACCAACTGGCGCGACGGCTCGGTCAACTTCGAGCAGCGTGGCGTCGAGTTCCCCGACTTCTGGTCGGTGAACGCGGTCAACATCGTCACCAGCAAGTACTTCCGCGGCGCGGTGGGCTCCCCGACCCGGGAGTCGAGCCTGAAGCAGCTCATCGACCGGGTGGTCAAGACGTACCGCAAGGGCGGCGAGGACCACGGCTACTTCGCCTCCCCGGCGGACGCCGAGATCTTCGAGCACGAGCTGGCCTACGCCCTCCTCCACCAGGTCTTCAGCTTCAACTCGCCGGTGTGGTTCAACGTCGGCACGAAGCAGCCGCAGCAGGTCAGCGCCTGCTTCATCCTCTCCGTGGACGACTCCATGGAGTCGATCCTGGACTGGTACAAGGAAGAGGGGATGATCTTCAAGGGCGGCTCCGGCGCCGGCCTGAACCTCTCCCGTATCCGCTCCTCCAAGGAGCTGCTCTCCTCCGGCGGCAACGCCTCCGGCCCGGTCTCCTTCATGCGCGGCGCCGACGCGTCGGCCGGCACGATCAAGTCGGGCGGCGCCACCCGCCGCGCGGCCAAGATGGTCGTCCTGGACGTCGACCACCCGGACGTCGAGGCCTTCATCGACACGAAGGTCAAGGAGGAGGAGAAGGTCCGCGCGCTGCGCGACGCCGGCTTCGACATGGACCTGGGCGGCGACGACATCACGTCCGTCCAGTACCAGAACGCCAACAACTCCGTCCGCGTGAACGACGAGTTCATGAAGGCCGTGGAGACCGGCTCGAAGTTCGGCCTGCGTGCCCGCCAGACCGGCGAGGTCATCGAGGAGGTCGACGCCAAGAGCCTGTTCCGCAAGATGGCCGAGGCCGCCTGGGCCTGCGCCGACCCCGGCATCCAGTACGACGACACCATCAACCACTGGCACACCTCGCCGGAGTCGGGCCGGATCACCGCGTCCAACCCCTGCAGCGAGTACATGCACCTGGACAACTCCTCGTGCAACCTCGCCTCGCTCAACCTCCTGAAGTTCCTGCGCGACGATGACCTGGGCAACCAGTCCTTCGACGCCGCGCGCTTCGCCAAGGTCGTCGAGCTGGTCATCACCGCGATGGACATCTCCATCTGCTTCGCCGACTTCCCCACCGAGAAGATCGGCGAGACCACCCGCGCCTTCCGCCAGCTGGGCATCGGGTACGCCAACCTCGGCGCCCTCCTGATGGCCACCGGCCACGCCTACGACTCCGACGGCGGCCGCGCGCTCGCCGGTGCCATCACCTCCCTGATGACCGGCACCTCCTACAAGCGCTCGGCCGAACTGGCCGCGGTCGTCGGCCCGTACGACGGCTACGCCCGGAACGCCGACGCCCACAAGCGCGTCATGAAGCAGCACTCCGACGCCAACGGTGCCGCGGTGCGCATGGACGACCTGGACACCCCCGTCTGGGCCGCGGCCACCGAGGCCTGGCAGGACGTCGTCCGCCTCGGCGAGAAGAACGGCTTCCGCAACGCCCAGGCCTCCGTGCTGGCCCCCACCGGCACCATCGGCCTGATGATGGACTGCGACACCACCGGCGTCGAGCCCGACCTGGCCCTGGTCAAGTTCAAGAAGCTGGTCGGCGGCGGCTCCATGCAGATCGTGAACAACACGGTCCCCAAGGCGCTCAAGCGGCTCGGCTACCAGCCCGAGCAGGTCGAGGCGATCGTCGCCCACATCGCCGACCACGGCAACGTCGTCGACGCCCCCGGCCTGAAGCCGGAGCACTACGAGGTCTTCGACTGCGCCATGGGCGTCCGGTCGATCTCCGCCATGGGCCATGTGCGCATGATGGCCGCGGCGCAGCCGTTCCTCTCCGGTGCGATCTCCAAGACGGTCAACGTCCCCGAGACGGCCACCGTCGAGGAGATCGAGGAGGTCTACTTCGAGGGCTGGAAGCTCGGCCTGAAGGCGCTCGCGATCTACCGCGACAACTGCAAGGTTGGCCAGCCCCTCTCCGCCAAGAAGAAGGAGGAGAAGAAGGCCGAGGCCGCCGAGGCACCGGTCGCCGAGAAGAAGGTCGTCGAGTACCGCCCGGTCCGCAAGCGTCTCCCGAAGGGCCGTCCCGGCATCACCACCTCCTTCACGGTCGGCGGCGCCGAGGGCTACATGACCGCCAACTCCTACCCGGACGACGGTCTCGGCGAGGTCTTCCTCAAGATGTCCAAGCAGGGCTCGACCCTGGCGGGCATGATGGACGCCTTCTCCATCGCGGTCTCGGTCGGCCTCCAGTACGGCGTCCCGCTGGAGACCTACGTCTCGAAGTTCACCAACATGCGCTTCGAGCCGGCCGGTATGACGGACGACCCGGACGTGCGGATGGCGCAGTCGATCGTCGACTACATCTTCCGCCGCCTGGCGCTGGACTTCCTGCCGTTCGAGACCCGTTCGGCGCTCGGCATCCACTCCGTCGAGGAGCGCACGCGCCACCTGGAGACCGGTTCGTACGAGCCGTCCGACGACGAGGTCGACGTCGAGGGCCTGGCTCAGTCCGCGCCGCTGACCGAGGTCCCGAAGGCCGCCCCGGCGGCCAAGGTCGTCGAGGAGACCGCCGCCCCGGCCCCGAAGCAGGCGCACACCAACGCCGAACTGGTCGAGATGCAGCTGGGCATCAACGCCGACGCTCCGCTCTGCTTCTCCTGCGGGACGAAGATGCAGCGGGCCGGCAGCTGCTACCTGTGCGAGGGCTGCGGATCGACGAGCGGTTGCAGCTGATCGCTGAATTCCGGGCCGATCGCCCGGTGAACGGCGCATGAGGCGGTGGCCGGAGAAGGAATTCTCCGGCCACCGCCGCTTTTCGGTCCGACGTGTCCAGAGGCGCCGTCTAGAGGCGCAGCAATTCCTGTCGCATCGCTTTCCCGAGGTCCGCCACCGGCTCCGCCTCGCAGGCGGCCCGCAGCAGTTCCGGGGTTTCCGCCGGCAGGCTTTCCCTCGGCCAGGCCCTGATCGCCCGGAGCGCCATACGCCGGTTCCGCTCCCGCCGGCTGCCCAGGGCCGTACGGATCAGCTTCCAGCCGAGGCCCGGGTGGCCGTCGAGCCGGCTGACCACGGTGTCGAGGACGGGGGCATCGGCGTCCTGCAGCAGGCGTTCCGCCGTCGCGACGACCTCCGCGATCTCTTCCTCCGGGCAGCCGTCGAGGAGCAGATACCAGACGGTGGCGTCGCAGGGCGTCGACCCGGCTCTTTCGAGGAGGGCGGGGCGCAGGGGGAGCCCCAGGTGGCGAGCGGCCCATGCGGCCTGGTGGAAGGTGGCCGTTCCGGCATCAGCGAGGCCGTCCCGTATCAGCGCCTGGGCAGCCGTACCGCGGATCAGCTGCGCCAGGCGGGAGCGGATGCGGTCGTAGCCGTCCGAATTCCCTTCCGGCCACGGCCTCCCCGGCCGGTCGAAATAGCGGTTGATGAGGATGAGTTGGAAGAGACGCGGCAGCGTCAAGGGGCGTGCTGTCGTATGCCGCAGATATCCGTCCATCGCCTCTTGCGCATGCCGGTACGAGGACAGTGCGGCGCAGGGCCCCTCGATATCGGTCAGCGCTTCGAGGAGTCTGCCCGCACCCTCGAGCATTTCCTTGTCCACTACGTCACGGGCGAGCACACCGGCGAGATCGCCGGAAATCGCGGCAGTCAGCGCGAAATAGCTGTCCAGGACATCTCCGGTGCATGCGGCCCGGACCAGCCATTCCCTGATATCCGGATCGACCCCCGGATCGGTTGTTCTCCCCAGTCGGCCGACGGCATCGACGCGTGCCCAGCCCTCTCCTCGCCGGGCCAGGGTGAACAAGGCGTCCTGCGGATCGCTCTGGGAACGCTGCAGCGCTTCGCAGACTTCCGCGGAGAAAGCCGAGCGGACGCCGAGCGTCAGCAGAGTGTCCCGGTCCTCGTCGGTCCCCGCCATACCGAGCAGGAGAATTCCCGTACGGACGGCATTGGGGTGTTCGCCGTGCCGGGCGAGCCACCGGCCGAGCAGACGCAGGCGGCCGGCGGGGAGCGGAAGCCGTTCGAGGGCCGATGCGAGTGCGTCGGAATGGTCGCGCCACTCCAGCCGGCGGAGCTGGGTGTCGAGGACCGCCAGCACCTCGCGGTCGGGCGCGGACTCGACGACGCGCCTGACGGCGGCGGTGATGCGGGTGGTGGCCCCTGCGGCGCGGTTCGCCCGGCGGCTCGGCCGGGCTGTTCTGCGGCCGTCCGGTCCGGCGGAGCGCCGGCGCCCATCCGTCGGCGCAGTGTCGTAGAGGGAGGGGCGGCCGCTGAGCGTGCCTCCCGGATCCCATGGCGGGCGGCGGCTCACCGGACGAGGGCCCGGGCGTCCTTTCGATTGTTCATGGGGTGATCTTTACAGAGGCTGCTCACGAGACACCAGACGGGGGACACGATTTCCTGGCCGTGAACGGGGACACCGGCCCTCGTGGCCGTACCGCGCGCGGCCGGAGGAGGACGTACAGCAGCGCCGCGGCGACCTGGAGGGCCGCGATCCCCAGCAGGAGCAGCGGCGGTGGGAGCGCGGCGGCGAGCCCCGTGAGGGCGGCCCCGCACGCCGCCGCGGAGATCTTCAGCCCCGCGCCGAGGGTGAAGACCTGGGCCCGTGCGGACGGCGGGGCGTGCTCGGCCCGGATGCGGAGGGTGGCGGCCAGGAGGGGGCCGTCGCACAGCCCCGCGCCGACGAACAGCCCCGTACGGGCGGACGGATACGGGACGAGCGCTGCGGCGGCCAGCGCGGCGCCGGTACCGAAGAGGGCGACGGCGGCCAGGCGATGGACCGTGAGCGGCGGCCGCCACCTGGCCACGGCCAGCGAGCCGGCGAGCGCCCCGACGGCGAAGGCGGTCATCAGGACGCCACCGCTTCCCGGCCGGCCGTGGTGTCCGGTGAGCAGCACCGTGGTGGTGGTCAGCCCGCCGATACCGAGGAAGGCCAGACAGGTGGCCGCGGTGATCGCCCGCAGTTCGCGGGTCCGCAGGACGGCGGTCAGGCCCGCCGCCAGCTCGGCGCGCAGCGCGGCCGGCCCCGAGGCCGTCCGTACGGGCTGCCCGGCCCCGTACGGCCCGTTCCCGTACGGCCCGTTCCCGTACGGCCCGTTCCCGTTTGGCAGCGCCGCGGCCAGGCCCGCCGCCACGGCCGCCGCACCGCCGAGCAGCGCCATCGCCGTGGCGGGTGAGGTCAGGGCTGCCATGATGCCGACGGCGGCGGGTCCGGCCACCGACGCGGCACTGTAGGCCGAGGCATCCAGCGCGTACGCCCGGTCGCGGCGCGCGCCCGCGGGGACCAGGCCGGCGATCAGGCTGGACAGCCCGCCGGAGACCACCGGTCCGCAGCCGCCGCCCACCAGGGCGACGGCGAGGGTCACCGGCATCGGGGCCCGTCCGGTGATCGCCGCCAGCGTGGCGACGGCCGCGGCGAAACCGGCCAGGGCGCCCGCACAGAAGAGTTGGGGGCGCCGCGCCCGGCCGGCGACGGCGCCCACCAGGGGCGCGGCGCACACATGCGGTGCCATCCAGGCAGTGAGGACGAACGCCCCCTGTGCGGCGCTTCCGGTGCGCTGCACCGCCAGCATCACCGCCGCCACGGCCATGCCCTCCTCCGCCAGACGGGCGAAGAACGCGGCCGCCAGACAGAGCCGCATTCCGTCGGAGCGGGCCCCCGGCCCGGTAGGCGATTTCCGCATGTGTGCCTCCAGCCTCACCCTGTAACGGCTTAACGAAATAAGACGTTACCCTGGCAGGAGAGACAGCAGGAGAGACAGGGACCGGCGTACCGGCGGCGGAAAGCGAGGCGGTGGCATGAGCGGTGAGCGGGCGGCGCCGTGGGGGTTCCGGCCGGCCGAGCGGCTGATCGCGCTCGCGAACGCGGTCCGGGCACGCCCCGACCTGCCGCGGGACGAACTGGCCGGGCTGCTCGCACGGCACGGGGAGAGCCCGGACGATCTCACCGGGCAGGCGTTCTCGGAGGACGACGCGGCCGGTCTGCGGGCCGCGGCCGACCGTATCGCCCGACTCGTCGCGGAAGGCGGGGGCGCGGACGGGGCGGACACCGACCGGGCCGCCCACGCCCTCAACGCGCTGCTGGCCGAATGCGGCGCCCGGCCGCGTCTGTCGCGGCACGGCGGCCACCCCTGGCATCTGCACGTCGACCGGGGCGACGACGCGAGCTGGGCCGACTGGTTCCTCGCGTCGAGCGCTCTGACGCTGGCCTGGATCCTGACGGAATACGGCCGCGTCCCCTGGGGCGAATGCGCCGCACCGGGGTGTTCCGCCCTCTATCTGGGCACGGGGCCCGGGAGCGCCCGCCGCTACTGCTCGAGCGCCTGCGCATCGCGGGAGCGGGTCGCGGCGCACCGGCGTCGCCGGCGGGCGGGCGCGTAGCGGCGACGCCCGCCGGGGGTGTGCGTCAGGCGCCCATCAGCCCGGCGAACGTCTCCGGATCCGCGTCGAACCCGCGGAGCACGGCGCGGAACCGCCACTCGCCCGACTCGTCCCGGAAGAACTCGGCGACGGTGGCGGCGGTGGACCCCGCGACCTCGGCGAAGTCGTTCTCCGCCAGATCGGTGTGGCCCTCGCGGACGAGTACCTCGGTGCCCTCGACGTCGCCGAAGACCTTGCGGCCCTCGCCCTGCTGGATGGCAACCCCCACCAGGACACGGGAGTAGTTCTCGGACAGCCGGTTCAGTTCCAGCGTCATGACCTCGTCGGCGCCGAATCCCTGACCGGTCTTGCTGTCCCGGTTGAGGATGATGGTGCCGTCGGGCGACCGGCTGCCGAAGTGCACCAGGTAGGCCGGCTCGCCGTGCGGTGCGTCCTTGGTGTAGGTCGCCGCGATGATGTCGAGGTCATTGTCCGGCTCGCCGATGGGGCTGGGGTCCCACTTGAGCGACACCTCGGCCTTCTCTGTCCCCTTGTTGAAAGTGCTCACCGGGCTTCCCCTTCTGCGCATGCGTCGGACCCGCGGCTCGCCCACCTGGCCGTGCGGACAACTCCCCCGGGATTTCCCCTTGATTGACCATCGTGCCACGACGTCCGTTCCCCGGGCGGCGTGAAGTGGGGCCGGAACGGACCGGGTTGGGACCTCCGATGGCTTGATTGCGCCGCCCGGCCCGGTCAGGCGGCGGCCGGGCCCCAGAGGTCGTTGAGATGCGCGTCGAGGACGTCCAGGGCGGCAGCCGGGGTGAGATGCCCGATCAGGACGTGTGTGGTGAGCCCGTCGGTGAGGGCGAGGAGGGTACGGGCCGTGCGCTCCGGATCTGCGGTTTCGGTGGCCTCGGCGATGAGCCGGGCGAACAGGGCCTGCAGACCTGCGTAGTTGGTGCGCACAATTTCGGCCAGTGACGGGCTGACCGCGGCCTGGGCCACGAACGCCAGCCAGACCCGGGCCTCGGCGCGATGCTCCTCCTGGAGCAGCGAGACCTCGGTGGCGGCGTGCCCCAGTGCCGTACGGGCCGACTGGGCCGGTGAGGCGGCGATCCGGGCCCCCACCCGTGCCGCGACCCGCTCGCCGATGTGTGTGAGGGCGAAGACCAGCATCTCCTCCTTGGTGCCGAAGCACCGCTGAACGGCCCCCATGGACACCTGCGCGCGGGCCGCCACATCGCGGAGGGTGACGCCTTCCAGCCCGCTCTCGTCGGCGAGCCGGCAGACCGCCTCGGCGATCTGCCGGCGCCGGCTCTCGTGGTCCACCTGTCTGGGCATGCCGCGCTCCCCGGTTTATTCGATGCGTGCGTATCGCCGACAAGGTTACGATGCCGACGACGAAGTGATGCAGATGCATCGGAACGGATGCCGGGTGTCCGTTCCGCCAGGAGAGGGGGAGTTCATGTCCGGTGCGCTGTGGAAGCGGACGGCCGTCGCCCAGGCCGCGGCCGTACGGGCGGGCGAGGTGACGGCCGTCGAACTGGTCGATGCCCATCTGGAGCGGATCGCGGAGGTGAATCCGGCCGTCAACGCCGTCACACAGCTGCTCACCGAACGGGCGCGGGCCGAGGCGGCGTCGGCGGACCGTCGGCGGGCCGCGGGCGCGGAGCCGGGACCGCTGGCCGGGGTGCCGTTCACCGTCAAGGAGAGCACCGCCATCGAGGGCGTCCCGACGACATACGGCGCGGAGCGCTTCCGCGACCTCGTGGCGCGCTCCGATGCGCCCCCGGTGGCGCGGCTCCGCGCGGCCGGCGCGATCCCGATCGGGCACAGCAATATGCCCACCATGATCCTCGCCGGTGTGCACACCCGCAGCGAGCTGTTCGGTGACACCGCGAACCCCTGGACCCGCGCCGTCACGCCCGGCGGCACCAGCGGCGGGGACGGCGCGGCCGTGGCGAGCGGGATGGCGCCGCTGGGGCTGGGCAACGACTCCGGGGGATCGGTGCGCATTCCCGCATCCTTCTGCGGAGTTGCCGCGCTGAAGCCGACCTACGGGCGGTTCGCCGCGGATCACCGCATCGGGCCCGACGATCCCGGCCTCGCCGCACAGGAGCTGGTCGTCGACGGCCCGTTGGCGCGCAGCGTCGGCGATCTGCGGCTTGCGTACGAGGTCCTGGCCGGGCCCGATCCGCGCGACCCGAGGGCGGTACCCGTGCCCCTGTACGGCGAGCCGCTGCCGCGTCCCCTCCAGGTGGCGATGGTGACCGACCCCGGGGGGCAGGGCGTGCACCCCACGGTGCGCAAGGCCGTGGAGAGTGCCGCGGACGCGCTCCGGGACGCCGGGTACGAGGTGCGCGAAGTGGCCGACGTACCGCGGCTGGACGACGCCCTGGAGGTCTACGGCCGGATGACACTGACCGAATTCGCCCCCTCCTGGCCGGTGGTGAAGCCCCTCCTGGGCGAGGACGGCCACCGCTACATCGAGATGGGGATGGCCAGGCGTGCCCCGGTGGAGGTGACGGAATACCTGCGGCTGACCGGTGTACGGCTGGGTATCCGCCGCGACTGGGCGGCCTTCCTGGACACCTTTCCGCTGGTCCTGGGGCCGGTATTCACTGATCCGCCGTTCGCACCGGGGGAGGAGGTGCGGGACGCGGCGGCTCATCTGCGGGTGCAGACGGCGATGCGGCTGTGCACCGCGACCAGCTTCGTCGGCGTGCCCGCGGTGTCCGTACCCACCGGGGTGGTGGACGGGCTCCCGTACGGCGTGCAGCTGATCGGGCGCTCCTACCGGGAGGACCTGTGCCTGGAGGCGGCCGGGGCGGTGGAGCGGCGGCTGGGGGTGCTGACGCCCATCGACCCGCGGCCGTAGGGGAGTTCGCGGTGGTGGGCAGGTGACGCGCAGTGATGCCGGGCGGGCCGGGGGCCGTACGATGGCGCGGTGCTGGTCAAGTGGATTCGCCTCACCGTCGTGGACCGTCGAGGGTTCGAGCGGGGGCAGCGGAAATGGGCGGGGCTGCTGGGTGAGCCGGGGTTTCGCGGGCAGGGCGGGGGGTGGAGCCGCAGCCGCCCGGGGGTCGCGCACCTGGTGGCCTTCTGGGAGAGCCGGGCGTTCTACGACTCCTTCATGGCCCGCTCGCACGACCGGCTGGCCGCCGCCCAGGTGGGCACGTACAAGGACCGGCAAGTGCGGCTCTTCGAGCACGAATTCGATGTGAAGGTAGGCTTCCGGCCGGTCTTCGGCGATGCGGATGTGCTCCGGCTGGCGCACTGCCAGGTGCGCCAGGACCGGGTCGATCACTTCATGCTGATGCAGGAGAAGGTCTGGAACCCCGCGATGGCGGGGTCTCCGGGCATGCTCCGGGGGATGCTGGGGAGGGCTCCGGGGGAGGAGTTCCTGGTGGTGTCGATGTGGCAGTCGGCGGCCGAGCGGGGCAAGTACCGCCCGGAACGGGTCGAGCGGCTGGCGCTGCGGGCCCAGATAGCCGCGGATGTCCGGGCGATCGCGGGCGATGTGGTGCAGCTCGAACCCTCGTGGACGGTGTGAGGCGCGTCAGGTGGCGGGGCCGGGGGGCGAGGCCGTGGTGCCCGTGGTGAACGCCCCGGCCCGGGCGGCCGCCAGCGCCGCCGCGGCCGACTGGTCGGCGAGCGCCGTGCCGACCGGCTCGCGGGTGATGAACAGCCGGAGGAAGAGCGGTGCCGAGACGGCCCGCACGAGCGCACCGGCGTCGATCGCGGCCTGCGGCGCCGTCGTCTCCTTGGCGTGCGCGGGGGGCTGCAGCTCGCCGCGCACGACGGCGCGTTCCACGATCGTCTCGCAGCGCCGGAACCGCTCGGTGTAATAGGCGCGCAGGGCCGTGGCGGCCCGCTCCGACTGGAATCCGGCCGCGATCACCGCGGAGCCGGACGCGGCCACCGCGGGGTCGGTGAAGGAGTCGACGACCTCGCGGGCGAGGGCGCGCAGATCGCCCTCGAGGGATCCGGTGTCCGGCGGCAGCCAGCTGTCCTCGCCCGCCAGGTCCAGCGCATCGGCGAGCAGGCCCTCGAGGTCTCCCCAGCGGCGGTAGAGCGTGGTCTTGTGCACGCCGGAGTGCTCGGCGACGTATTCGATGGTCAGGCCGGGATAGCCGTGCTCGCTGAGGCCGGCCAGCACGGCGTCGCGCACGGCGGCTCGCGTGCGGGCGGTACGGCCGCCGGGGCGCTGGGTGCCGGGGCGCCGGGCTGCGTTCCGCGCGGCCCTCTCGTCGTCGTTCTCGTTGTTGTTCTCGTCGTCGTTCTCGTCAGACAATTGCAACTCCCGTTGCGTTAGTGCGGTGGCGTGTGTCATCATCGTAATGCAACGTCAGTTGCATTTGCATGATCTCTCGCTCCCACCGACCCTCCGGAGGCCTGATTGCCCACCCAGATCTCGTTGCGCGATGTCACCAAGTCCTACGCCGAACGACCGCTGCTCGACGCCGTGTCGCTGTCGATACGACCCGGCGAACGCATCGGGATCGTGGGGGAGAACGGCACCGGAAAGTCGACGCTGCTGCGCATCATCGCGGGCGTCGAGAAGCCCGACGACGGCCATGTCGTGCTCAGCGCCGACGGCGGCACCGGCTACCTCGGCCAGACCCCCGAGCTCCCGCCGCACCACACCGTGCAGGACGCGATCGACGCCGCCCTGGCCGACCTCAGGGCCATGGAAAGCCGGCTGCGCGCGATGGAGCAGGAGCTCGACGGCGCCACGGCCGCGCAGCTCGACGCCTACGGCGATCTGCTCACCCTCTTCGCACTCCGCGGCGGCTACGAAGCCGACGCCCGGGTCGACAAGGCCCTGCACGGCCTGGGGCTGGCGGCGGTGGACCACGACCGGCCGCTCGGCAGCCTCTCCGGCGGCCAGCAGGCCAGGCTCGGGCTCGCCTGTCTGATCGCCGCATCACCCGAGGTGATGCTCCTCGACGAGCCGACCAACCACCTCGACGCGGCGGCCCTCGACTGGCTCGAAGGCGCCCTGCTCGCCCACCGCGGCACGGTCCTCGCCGTCTCCCACGACCGCCTCTTCCTCCAGCGCATCGCCACCGCGATCCTCGAAGTGGACGCCGACCGCCACACCCTCGTCCGCTACGGCGACGGCTACGGCGCCTTCCTCGCCGCCAAGACCGCCGCCCGCCGCCGCTGGGAGCAGGACCACGCCCGCTGGTGCGCGCAGATAGCGCAGCTCACCGACTTCGCGGCGGGCACGGCACACCACGTCGCCCAGGGCCGGGCCATCAAGGACGGCAACAAAATGGCCTACGACCGGGCCGGGGGCCGCGTCCAGGCATCCGTCTCCAGCCGGGTGCGCAACGCCCAGGAGCGACTGCGCAGACTGCGCGAGGCGCCCGTACCCAGGCCACCGGACCCGCTCCGCTTCCGCGCGGCACCGGACGTCGGCGAGGCGGAGGGCACCCTCGTCGCCCTCGACGGGGTGCGGGTCGGCTCCCGGCTGGCGGTGGACTCGTTCTCCGTGGCCGCCGGTGAACGCCTGCTGGTCGACGGCGCCAACGGCGCGGGCAAGACCACGCTGCTCCGCGTCCTGGCGGGCGTCACCGCACCGGACAGCGGAACGGTCGAGCGGCGCGGACGGATCGGCTTCCTGGCCCAGGAAATACCCGTCTCCCGCCCCGCCGAGCCCCTGCTGGCCGTCTTCGGCCGGGGCCTGGCCGGGGACGCCGGGGAGCTACGCGACCTCCTGCTGTCCTTCGGTCTCTTCCGCGAGCGTGATCTCCAGGTGCCCGTCGGAGCGCTCTCGGCCGGTCAGCGGCGCAGGCTGGCTCTGGCCCGGCTGCTGGCACGCCCCGCCGACCTGCTGCTGCTCGACGAACCGACCAACCACCTGGCCCTCGCCCTGATCGAAGAACTGGAGGAGGCGCTGGCGCACTGGCCCGGCGCCCTGGTCGTCGTCTCCCACGACCGCCTGCTGCGCCGCCGCTTCGGCGGCAGCCACTACGAGATACGCGACGGCCGCCCGGCCCTCGCCGCCTGCTGAGAGCGCCCGCCCGGCGTGGCGGGGGCGACGGGTTCAGTGCGGGATCGAGCGCGGCGGACGCGTCCGCGGGAGCCGCTCGCGGAATTCCTCGATCCGGCCGGCGACCTGCCGCATCAGATGTGTGTCCTCGATCCGGTCCAGATACAGCGAGCGGCGCACCAGCCCCGCCAGCTCGAACGTGAAGTACACCGACATCAGGGGGTTGATGAACAGCTCACTGTCCCGGGTCCGCTCCGTGAAGTGCACATCGCCGAACTCCCCGCGCAGGGCCGCGGCGATGGAGCCGTTGACGATGCTGGGCCGCATCGGCGTCGCCGCCTGGGCGTGCGCCACGGCGTCCAGGAACAGCTCGCCCTCCCGGCTGGTGCGCGGGATGGAGAAGCAGCCGAGGGCCGCGCCGTCCGCCTCCAGCGCCGCCATGTTCTCCAGCACATGCGCATGCCGTACACCGTGGTGGGCGTCCACGCCGAAACCGATCGACGCGACAAGCCGGACCGGCACCTCGAGACCCGACACCGCCGCCAGGGAGGCCATGTCCTCCTCGGGCGTGCCCAGCCCCGACTCGTCACCGCGCAGCAGGATGTCCGTCCCGCCGTCCACCAGCACCACGGCGTCCACCCCGCCCAGGTGCCCGATCAGCGCCCGGTACGCCGCACGCAGGGGCTGCACCCCGGTCGGCGGGAAGGCATACACCGTCGACGGCAGCCCCTGCCCGTCCAGCCAGCGGGCCAGCGCCAGCTCCGGAGCGTACGGATCACGCACGACGGTCCCGGGCGTGATCGCGGCGACGTCCATGTCCACCCAGGCATCCAGATCCATTCCGTGCAGATGACTGAAGGAGAGATTCGCGAGATGGACGTCCTTGCCCTGCTCCCACAGGGACAGCGCGAGCGGCAGCCCGGCGTAGATGTCGAAGCCGCCGCCCGCCCCGGCGATGAGCACCCGCCGGGCAGGCTGCAGACGTGCGAAGAAGGGAGGCAGGTGGAGTGCGGGCACAGCCGCGACCGTAGCAGCGGGCGGCATGTACAGGGCAGGCGTTTTAGGCTGGCGGCATGGCCCGGCCACGACGCATCGTCCTCCTCCGTCACGGAGAGTCGGAGGGGAACGTCGACGACACGGTGTACGAGCGGGAACCCGACCATGCGCTGCACCTCACCAAGACGGGGCGCCGGCAGGCCGAGGAGGCCGGCGGCCCGCTGCGCGAGATGTTCGGCGACGAACGGATCTCCGCCTATGTCTCGCCCTACCGCCGCACCCACCAGACCTTCCGGGAACTGGGCCTGGACCCGGACAGGGTCCGCGTCCGCGAGGAGCCCCGGCTGCGCGAGCAGGACTGGGGCAACTGGCAGGACCGGGACGACGTACGGCGCCAGAAGGCCTACCGCGACGCCTACGGCCACTTCTTCTACCGCTTCGCCCAGGGCGAGTCCGGCGCGGACGTCTACGACCGGGTCGGTGCCTTCCTGGAAAGCCTGTGGCGCAGTTTCGAGGACCCGCACCACCCGCCGAACGTCCTGATCGTCACGCACGGCCTCACCATGCGGCTGTTCTGCATGCGCTGGTTCCACTGGACGGTCGCGGACTTCGAATCGCTGTCCAACCCGGGCAACGCGGAGTGGCGCACCCTGCTCCTGGGCCCGGACGGACGCTACTCCCTCGATCGGCCGTTTGAACGCTGGTGTGAACCCGAGCCTTATGGCGCCACCGGTTAGAGTGCACACCGATGACCGCCGACCACCGTGACGCAGCCCGCTGTGAGCGGGCGCTGGCCAGCCTGCGCGGACTGTCCGTGGGCGATGCCCTCGGATCCCAGTTCTTCGTCCCCGCCCATTACCCCGCCCTCAAACGCCGCGAACTGCCCCCCTCTCCCTGGCAGTGGACCGACGACACCGAGATGGCCTGCTCCGTCCTGGCGGAGCTCACTATCCACGGCCGGATCGACCAGGACACGCTCGTCCGCTCCTTCGCCGACCACCACGACTTCGACCGCGGCTACGGCCCCGCCGTCAACCGCCTCCTGCGGCTGATCCGCGAGGGCGGCGACTGGCGCGAACTGTCCTCCGCACTCTTCAACGGCCAGGGCTCCTGGGGCAACGGCGCCGCCATGCGCATCGCCCCCCTCGGCGCCTGGTACGCCGACGACCCCGAGCAGGCCACCCACCAGGCCGAGATCTCCGCCTACGTCACCCACCAGCACCGCGAGGCCGTGGTCGGCGCCATGGCGGTGGCCGCCGCGGCCGCCCTGGTGGCCGACCCGTCCCGCGCCGTCGGCCCCGAGGAGCTGCTCGACGGCGTGCTGGCACTGATCCCGCGCAGCGCCGTACAGGCCGGACTGCGCCGGGCCCGGGACATGCTCGACTACGCCGACTCCGGCACCGTCGCCGCCGTCCTGGGCTGCGGACGGCGCACCAGCGCCCATGACACCGTCCCCTTCACCCTCTGGGCCGCGGCCCGCCACCTCGGCGACTACGAGAAGGCGTTCTGGGCCACCGCCCAGGCAGGCGGCGATGTGGACACCACCTGCGCCATCGTCGGCGGCATCGTCGCCTCGGACCCCGCAGGCGCCCCGCCCCGGGCCTGGCTGGACGGCACCGAGGCCCTTCCTGCCTGGGCGCCCGTGGGCGTCGGCTGAGCCGCGGCGGCATCCCAACCAGCGGCAGCGCAGGGCCAGTTCGTCTCCGTACGCGCCCCGGTGCACGGACCGCCGCCGCGCCGCGCCGAACCCGCTCCGTGCCCGGCCGCCACCGGATCCGTAGTTGATCGGGATCCGGTGCGGACGGCTCGGCCGAATAGGCGTAATCTGGCTGGCGCCATGCCGTACAAGCCCCCCACCCATACCGTCGAGCGATCACTACGCGCCACTACGGGCGCCAAGATCGTCGCAGGGATCGACGAGGTCGGACGCGGAGCCTGGGCGGGCCCGGTCAGCGTCTGCGCAGCCGTCACCGGCCTGCGCCGGCCGCCTGACGGACTCACCGATTCCAAGCTGCTGACCCCCAAGCGCCGCACCGAACTCTGCGGTGTACTCGGCGACTGGGTCACGGCCTACGCCCTGGGGCACTCCTCACCCGAGGAGATCGACGACCTGGGGATGACCGCGGCGCTGCGGCTCGCGGCCGTCCGCGCCCTGGAGGCGCTGCCGGTCCGGCCGGACGCGGTCATCCTCGACGGCAAGCACGACTACCTGGGGGCGCCCTGGCGGGTCCGCACGGTCATCAAGGGGGACCAGTCCTGTATCGCGGTCGCCGCCGCGTCCGTGATCGCGAAGGTGCGACGCGACGCGATGATGGCCGAACTGGGGCTGGACTACGCCGACTTCGACTTCGCGGCCAACGCCGGCTACCCCTCTCCGACCCATCGCATCGCCCTGGAGGAGTACGGTCCTACGCCGCACCACCGAGTGTCGTGGTCCTACATGGACGCGCTGCCCCGGTGGCGGCACCTGAAGAAGGTGCGCATCACCCCCGAAGCAGCCGCTCTGGAGGCCGGTGGCCAACTCGGCTTCGACTTCTGAGCGGTACGGGCATCAATTCGGTACCCGATGACGCGTCCCGCACTTACGTTTGATAGACATCCCTTTATGCCTCTCATCCCCGAGGAGCCTCAGATTCACGAGAGTGTCCCGGGTCCCCGCGCCACCCCGGCCGCCGGCCGTACCGCGCCGACCCCCCGTCCCGTCCCTGGCCCCGGCCCGCGCCCCGCGCCTCCGCGCGGCGCCCCGGCGTCCAGTGCCCGTCCGGGCAAGCCCGGACCCGCTGCCCCGCCGCGTGGGCCCGTCGCCGCTCCGCCGGCGCAGCGCACCGGCTCCCCGCAGCCCGCAGCCATACCCGAGAACGCCGCAGGAGCGCAGCTCCAGCTGATCCCGGCCCCCGCCGACGGCGCCATCGACGCCGCCGACGAAGCCGTGGATCTGCTGCTGGACTCCGGGCGCGCCCCGTCCGAGATCCTGGTGCTGACCACGGGCGAGCTGCACCCGTGGGCCGCTCATGAGCTGTCCTTCGGCGAGGCGTCCTACTGGGCCCAACACGACGCCGTGGACGATGTGTTCTACGCGGACGCCGCCGCCCAGCGCGCCACCGGGCGCCCCGTCGTGGTCGTCGCCGTCAACGGCGGCACGGACGAGGTCACCGCCCATGCGCTGCCCTCGGCGATGGCCCGAGCCGGAACGTTGCTGGTCGTCTGCGGTGACCCGCAGCGGATCAACAGCGTCCTCGGCGCGAACGCCTAGTCGCACACGCCGGAAGCCCTCACCACCTCACCACCCGAAGCAGCCCGTCGGCCATCCGGTCGGTCGGGCTTGCTCGCGTTCCCGGACGCGGGTGTGTTCCCGGCGCGGCCCGCGGCCGCCTCAGCGGGCCGCGGTGTGCCGCTGCGGCTCCCTGGCCCCTCCTGCGGAGCGCCGGGGCGCCGCCGGGCCGCCCCGGCGCGCGGGCTGGTCGGCAGTGGGCAACGGCTCGGCCGAGGTCTTGCGCGGCGGCGGTTTACGCGGTGCGGGCATGCGTGGCAGCGCCGGGTGCAGGGCGCCCGTGCGCGGGATGTCCGCATACGAGGCGTCCGTGTGCGAGGCGTTCGTGTGCGAAGCAGCCGCTTGTGATGCGTCCCCGGGTGGTGCGTCCGCCCGTGGTGCGTCCCCATGTGACGGGCCCGTACGTGGTGATATCGCGCGCGGCGCTTCCGTAACCGCCGGCTCCACAGGGCCGGACTGCGGGCTCTGCCGGCCGGAACCGGGCTGCCGGGACGGTCCGGGCCGACGCCCGCCGCGGTCCTCGCCCAGCACCTGCCACCGGTCCCGGGTCAGCGCGATATACGCCCCGCACCGCAGCCCGTGCAGGGTGCAGGCGTCGCGCAGCCCCCACATCCACGCCCCGTCCGTCTCCGTCCAACGGAGCTCGCCCTCACGGCAGTAGAGCAGCACGGCCGTCCGTACCGGGGAGCGCAGCCGCAGATCATGCGGGATGACCCGGCGCAGATGCGCCAGCAGCACATTGCGGAACTCCCAGCCGTCGGGCAGATCCGCGGACTGCGGGAACGACGCGCTGGCCGCCACCCGCCCCAGCGGATCGAGCACCGCCACAACGGCCGTCGACGGCCCGGGGAGATGACGCTCGTGCAGGTCGACGACGATCTCACGGGGATTGCGCAGCAGCGGAATACCGGCCGAGGCCCACTCGGCGGGCTCCAGCATCCGGCTCAGCCGGGCAGTGGGATCGGCGGACGCGAGGTAGGACGCATTCATGGGCGGGGCGAATCCGAAGGTCACAGGTCCTCCCTTCGTCTACGCGTCCACGCAGCGGGCACCGGCCGGGCGCGGGGCGCACCACGGCATGGCCCTGCCTGACCGTGAACGGCCGGGGTACGGGAAGCGGCTCCAATTCTTCCTGCTCGTACAGGCTTGCGGCAACGAGCAATTCCACGCGCGATCCGGAATCGCCCGGTGCGCCATCAATATTCCTGCCCGCCGCACCGGCCTCCGATGCCCCGCGGCCCCTTCTCACTCCCGCTGCTGCTATCCCTGTACGGCGAGGACCAGCGGAAACACCCCGTCGGCCCCGGCGCCGCGCAACAGTCGGGCGGCCACCGCCAGCGTCCAGCCGGTGTCCGCGTAGTCGTCCACCAGCAGCACCGGGCCGTCCACCGACGCCAGCGCCTGCGCCAGCTCCGGCGGCACGCTCAGCGCACCGTGCAGGGCCCGCAGCCGCTGTGCGCTGTTGCTGCGCGGAACCCTGCCGTCCGCTCCGTCGTCCACCGATGTCACCGTCCCCAGGAACGGCATCCTGCCCACCGAGCTGATCCGCTCCGCCAGCGAGCGGATCAGCTGCGGGCGGGTGCGCGACGAGAGGCAGACGACACCCACCGGGCGGGCCGGTGCGCCGTCCTCCCCGGAGGCCCAACCCCCGGGCCCCTTGGCCCAGTCGGCCAGCACCGTGACCACGGCGGCCGCCACATCGTCGGGCACCGGACCGTCCGGTGCCTGCGGTGCGAGCATCGGCCGCAGCCGGTTGCCCCACCCGATGTCCGACAGCCTGCCCAGGGCGCGGCCGGTGGCGGCCAGCTCACCCGCCGGAATACGCCCCTTGAGGTCCAGGCCGATGGCGGGCAGCCCCGTCGGCCACATACGGCGCGGTTCCACCTCCACACCCGGGCGCCCCAGTTCACCACGTGCCGCGTCCAGTGATGCGGCGGAGACCTCGGCGGTGAACTTCGCCCCGGCGCAGTTGTCACAGCGGCCGCACGCCACCGCCGCCTCGTCGTCCAGCTGCCGCCGCAGGAACTCCATCCGGCAGCCCGCCGTGGCGGCGTACTCCCGCATCGCCTGCTGCTCCGCCGCACGCTGCCGGGCCACCCACGCATAGCGTTCCGCGTCGTACGACCACGGCCGGCCGGTGGCCGTCCAGCCGCCCTTGACGCGGTGCACGGCGCCGTCCACATCGAGCACCTTGAGCATGATCTCCAGGCGGGAGCGGCGCAGTTCGACCTGCGGCTCCAGTGCCGGCAGCGACACCGGCCGGCCGGCCGCCGCCAGGACGTCCAGCGTCCGGCGCACCTGCTCCTCGGGCGGGAACGCCAGCGATGCGAAGTACTGCCAGATCGCCTCGTCCTCGCGGCCCGGCAGCAGCAGCACCTCGGCATGCTTGACCCCACGCCCGGCCCGCCCCACCTGCTGGTAGTACGCGATGGGCGACGACGGCGAGCCCAGGTGCACCACGAACCCCAGGTCAGGCTTGTCGAAGCCCATCCCCAGCGCGGACGTCGCCACCAGCGCCTTGACCCGGTTGGCCAGCAGATCGTCCTCGGCCTGCTGCCGGTCGGCGTTCTCCGTCCTGCCGGTGTACGGGGCGACCGTGTGCCCCCGGTGCCGCAGGAACGCCGTGACCTCCTCGGCGGCGGCGACGGTGAGGGTGTAGATGATCCCCGAGCCCGGCAGCTCGTCCAGATGGTCCGCCAGCCACGCCAGCCGGTGCGCGGCGTCCGGCAGCGCCAGCACGCCCAGACTCAGGCTCTCCCGGTCCAGCGGGCCCCGCAGCACCAGCGCCTCGGCGGTGCCCTCGCCCGTCCCCAGCTGCTCGGCGACATCGGCCGTCACCCGGGCGTTGGCGGTGGCGGTCGTCGCGAGCACCGGCACACCGGGCGGGAGACCGGCGAGCATCGTGCGCAGCCGGCGGTAGTCCGGCCGGAAGTCATGGCCCCAGTCGGAGATGCAGTGCGCTTCGTCGACCACCAGCAGGCCGGTGGCCGCGGCGAGCTCGGGCAGCACCTGATCGCGGAAATCGGGGTTGTTGAGCCGCTCGGGGCTCACCAGCAGCACGTCGACCTCGCCGGCCGCCACCGCGGCCTGCACGCTCTCCCACTCCTCGGTGTTGGAGGAGTTGATCGTGCGCGCGTGGATCCCGGCCCGCGAGGCCGCCTCGACCTGGTTGCGCATCAGCGCCAGCAGCGGCGAAACGATCACTGTCGGGCCGCTGCCGCGCGCCCGCAGCAGCGCCGTCGCGACGAAATAGACCGCGGACTTGCCCCAGCCCGTGCGCTGCACGACCAGCGCCCGGCGGTGGTCGGCGACCAGCGCCTCGATCGCCCGCCACTGATCCTCGCGCAGCCGGGCCTCGCCGCCGGGATCCCCGACGAGTCGGGACAGGACGGCATCGGCCGCGGCACGCAGGTCTTCGTTGCTCATGCCCCCATGCAACCCGATGCCGCTGACAACGCGCGAACCCCCGCCCGAATCTGTGGAAAACCGCGGCTGTGGAAAACCGCGTCACCCGCGAGTTATCCACAGGGGTCGCGGAGCGGCGGGCGACCGCGCGATCTTCGAGCCATGAATCCGCACAGCGAGAACGCACACAGCGAGAGCCCGCACAGCAAGAATCCGCACAGCGAACCGACCGAGCCCAACGCCTCCGACAACTCCTCGCACACCGCCGACAACCCGTCCCGTGCCGCCCGCCCCGCCGAACCCGCCACACCCGCCGGCCCGCCCGCCGACCCCCAGGTCACCTTGCGCAGCGCCGCCGAAATCGCCGACGCGCTCCCGTACCTCATGGGTTTCTACCCGGACGACAGCATCGTTCTCGTCGCACTGCACGGCGACCGCGGACGCTTCGGCGGCCGGGTCCGCCTCGGGATCCCGGCGGACTCCGCACAGTGGCCGGACGCCGCCGACCAGCTCGCCGACTGCCTGATCTCCGCCGCCGGCCGCGGCGAGCGCCCCATGGGCATCCTCGTCTTCCTCTGCCAGGAACCCGCGGCAGGCGAGAGCGGCAAGGACGTCAAGGACCGCCTCCGTCCGCTCGCCCAGCGCCTGCGCACCGCCTGCGGCGCGCTGGACGTGCCCGTGCTCGAAGCCCTCTGTCTCTCCAACGGCCGCTTCTGGTCGTACTGCTGCCCCGACTTCCGCTGCTGCCCCGCCGACGGCACCCCCATGGCCATGCCGGGCACGTCCGTGATGGCCGCGGCCGCCGCCTACGCGGGCATGCAGGTGCGCGGCTCGCTCAAGGAAATGGAGGCCCGGCTGGCGCCCCGCACCGGCCCCAGGGCTGCCGACCAGGAAAAGGCCCTGGACGCCGAGGCCGCCGCACTCGTCCCGCGCATGCTCCGGCCCGAGGGCGCGGCGGCCGTCCGCCGGGACACCCTCGAGCTGGCCGAGGCGATGATCCGCCGCTTCCGCCTGGACACCCCCACGGGCAGCAACCGGGCCCGCGACGCCTGCGACGACGCGCTGATCACCGACGCCGAGGCTGCCTCCCTCATCCACGGGCTCCAGGACCGCATCACCCGCGACCGCGCCGCGGAGTGGATGGAGGGCCCCGCCGCGGCGCCCGCGCTCCGGCTCTGGCGCGCCCTCGCCCGCCGCTGCGCCGGCGGCTATCTCGAGCACGCCGTGGCCCTGCTGACCCTGGCCGGATGGGTCTGCTGGGCGACCGATGACGGCCCCTCGGCGCGGGTCACACTCGGCCGCGCCCTGTCCATCGACCCCGGCTACGTCTTCGCCGACCTGCTGCACCGCGCCGTCAACGAAGGACTCGACCCGGAGCCGCTGCGCCGCTGTCTGCGCGAGCAGCGCAAAGAGCGCGAGGAACACGATGCCGCGTCCAGCCGCGGGGCGACGACGCCGGCCACGACGACGCCCGCGAAGACGACGCCCGCCAAGGAATCGCCACGGCCCGGCAAACGGCCGCAGTCGGTCCGCCCCGGAACCGCCGCCGACCGTCCCCTCGGGCCACGCGGCGGCTCCCGCCCCCGGGGCCGTACCACCGACGGACGCGGCAGGCGCCGGGCCGGCCGGGACGGTGACCGGGGCCGACGGTGACCGTCCCGGCGCCGGGCGGCCGGCGTGACCTGGGCGCCGACCGGACCGTTCACGAAGGTGGCGCAGGCCGTACGGAGCCGACACCACCAGGGAGCGCAGAGCGTGCCAGGCATCGTCCCCATCACCCAGCCGGCGCGCCGGCCGTCCGGCGAACGGCGCCCCGCGCCGCCCCGCGTCCCCCGGCCCCAGCCCGTCCACTCCTCGCTGGTCTGCGTGGCGCTGCCGGGCCTGGCCGTCTCACCCCCTTCGGGACAGCTGACCGGCCATGGTCTGGACGGCTGCTACCGCGACGGCCTGCGGATCCTCTCCCGCTGCGAGGTGCGGGCGGCAGGCGGTGAACCCCTCGTCGTCCAGGGGCGGTTGGCCGCCGCGGACCGCGCGCGGTTCATCGGCACGGTCCGCAAAGCCGGTGAGCGCGGACCGGACCCGGACATCCGGATGGAGCGGCTCCGGTCCGCCGACGGCACCGAGCAGCTCACCTTCCACAGCAGTGCCACCAGGCACGTCCGGATCCCGGTCGAGATCCGCCTGGGCACCGATCTCGCGGAGCTCGGCGCCGTCGCCGTCGGGCTCCCCGGGCCCGAACTGCGCGCCGCCGTCCATGGATCCGGGCTCCGCTGGTCCGCGTCCGGGGCACACGCGGTGGTCTCCGCGGTGCCCGCACCCCAGGACGTACTGGCGTCGGCAGGCCTGCTGCGCTGGGATCTGGACCTGGCGCCCGGCGGCCACCGCACCATCGAGCTGCGCGTCCGGCTCGACCTCGATGCCGGCGATGTCCCGGGCGCCCATCCGTCCGGCCGACGGCGCTCCGGGGCCACCCGGGCCGCCGGCAGGCGGGGCCGGGCCCCCGTCCCCCGCCTGCGTGGCGACCGGCCGCCGCGCCCCTGGTCGCCCGCACGGCTGGAGTGCGACGACCACCGAGCCGACGCGCTCCTGGCCGGCAGCCTCGACGATCTGTACGGCCTGCTGGTGCGCGACCCCGCCGAACCGCTGGACACCTATGTCGCCGGTGGCTTCCCCTGGCGGTGCGGGCTCGCCCCGGCGGAGGCGCTGTGGACCGCCAGGATGCTGCTTCCCCTGGGCACCCGGCTCGCCGCGAGCACCCTGCGGGCACTCGCCCGTACCCAACAAGCCACCCCAGGAGCGGAATTCGGCCGAATTCCCGGAACCCTCCGCGACGCCGGACCACATGCCCCGCCGAGCTGCACGGGCATCGAGGCCACGCTGCTGTTCCCCGCCGTCCTCGCCGAGGCGCGCCGCTGGGGACTGCCCGACCAGGAGACCGAGCGGCTGCTGCCCGCCGCGGAACGCTGTCTGCGGTGGATGCGCATCGCGAGCGAGACGACGGGCACGAGACGCGGCGGATATGTCCCCGACCCCGCGCCCGACGGGCCGTACCGCTGCGAGACCCAGGCCCACGCGCACCGCGCCGCACTCCTGGGCGCCGACCTCCTGGCCGACTTCGGCTTGCCCGACGCGACGGTGCTGCGGGAGTGGGCAGCGGATCTGCGCGCCCGGTTCCGTACGGACTTCTGGCTCGAGGACCGGGCGGGCGGCCGCCCCGCCGCCTGGCTCACCGCCGACGGCCGACCGCTCCCGCATCTCGGCTCCAGTGCGGCGCATCTCCTCGACACCGGACTGCTCGGCGGCGGCACCCTGGCCCCCGGCCTGCTGGACGCGGCCCGGACCGACCAACTGGCCAGGCTCCTGCACGGCCCCGCCCTGGACACCGGCTGGGGTCTGCGCGGGCTCGGTGCCAAGGAAAGCGGCTACAACCCCTTCGGCCACCGCAGCGGCGCGGTCCGCGTCCACGAGACCGCCGTCGCCGTCGCCGGACTCGCCGCGTCCGGCCACGACAAGGCCGCCGGAGCCCTCGCCCGGGGCGTCCTCGACGCCGCGGACAGCTTCGGCCACCGCCTCCCGGAGATGTACGCGGGGGAGCAGCGCACCGCCGGCGGCGCCCCCGTCCCGCACCCGGCGGCCTGCCGCCCCGCGGCGGTGGCGGCGGCCGGTGCGGTCCAGACGCTGATCGCGCTCGCCGGCTTGCGCCCCGACGTCCCGGCCGGGACCGTGTCCGTCCGGCCGCTGGGCACCGCGCCGCTGGGCGCGATGCAGTTCACCGGCCTGAGCGTCGCGGCGCAGCCGTTCGCCGTACGCATCAGCAGGCTCGGCATGGGGATGGTCGAGGCCGCGGCGGACGGCCTGCAGCTGGGGTCCTGATACAGGTCAAGACCTGTTTATCGTCAAGCGGACGACTATGATCGCGGGCATGCCTCCCTACGACCCGTCGGCCTTTCCGCCCTTCGCCGTCACCGTCGACCTGGTCGTGCTCACCGTGCGCCGCCACGCGCTGTGCGCACTGGCCGTGCGCCGTGGTGAGCCGCCGTTCCAGGGCCGCTGGGCCCTGCCCGGCGGATTCGTCCGGGCCGACGAGGACCTCGCGGATGCCGCCGCCCGGGAACTCGCCGAGGAGACCGGCCTGCACGCCCAGTCCCCGACCGGCCCGCCGCCCGCGTACGGCGCGCACCTCGAGCAGCTCGCCACCTACGGCGACCCCAAGCGCGACCCCCGGATGCGGGTGGTCAGCGTCGCGCACCTCGTCCTCGCCCCCGACCTGCCCGCCCCCCGCGCCGGCGGCGACGCCCACAGCGCCCGCTGGGCCCCGGTGGAGACACTCCTCGACCAGGACGGCACGCACGGCCGCGACGGCGAGCTGGCCGCTCCACTCGCCTTCGACCATGCACAGATCCTCACGGACGGCGTCGAGCGCGCCCGCTCGAAGATCGAATACTCGTCGCTCGCCACGGCTTTCTGCCCGCCGGAGTTCACCGTCGGCGAGCTGCGGCGCGTCTACGAAGCCGTCTGGGGCGTCGCCCTGGACCCCCGCAACTTCCACCGCAAGGTGACCGGCACCCCCGGCTTCCTGGTGCCCACCGGCGGTACGACGACCCGTCAGGGCGGCCGCCCCGCCCAGCTGTTCAGAGCCGGGGGCGCGACACTGCTCAACCCGCCGATGCTGCGCCCGGAGGTCTGAGCCGCAAGCGGCGGCCGCTGCGGAGCGCGGTGGCACACGACGGGACACGGCGGAACAACCCGCCCCGGCAATTACGGGTAAATAAGACATATCGGGTTACCTTGGCGGGGTGAGCCCTCTCGTACCCCCAGCAACTGCCGAACGGTCTCACGCCCCGCGAGGGACGCGATGATCCAGGCCATCGGACTGACCAGCGCACCCCGCGGTGAACTCCCGCCCGCCGTCGACGACCTGAGCTTCGAGGCCCGGCCGGGCAAGATCACCGTGCTCCTCGGCCCCGCCGCCGCGGGCAAGACCACCGCCCTGCGCCTGATGCTCCAGCTCGAACGCGGTCGCGGCGTAGCCCTCTTCCGCGGCCGCCCCCTGCACCGCATCCCCAACCCGGCCCGCGAACTCGGCGTCCTCCTGGGCGACACCCCCGCCGACCCCTCCCGCACGGCCCGCGGGCATCTGCGCATGCTCAGCGCCGCCGCCGGCGTCCCGGCCGGCCGCGCCGACGACGTACTCGAGCTCGTCGGCCTCAGCGGCCTGGCCGACCAGCGCCTGGGAGGCTTCTCCCGCGGGATGGACCGCCGCCTGGGCCTGGCGTCCGCACTCATCGGCGACCCGCACACGCTCGTCCTCGACGAGCCCACCGAAGGGCTCTCCCGCCGCGAAGCGGCCTGGCTGCACGGCCTGCTGCACAGCTACACGGCACAGGGCGGCGCCGTCCTCGTCACCTCCCGCGACGCCAAGGAGGCCGCGCGCACCGCCGACCGCGTGGTCACCATGCAAGAAGGTCGACTTGTCGCCGATCAGGAAGCCGCCGACTTCGCCCGCACCCGCCTGCGCCCCCGGGTGGCCGTCCGCTCCCCGCAGGCAGACCGCCTCGCCACCCTCCTCGTCGACGAGTCCCAGCGCGCCGAGCACGCCGCGGATCCCGCCGTCGGCCGCACCATCGAGGTCGTCCGCGAGAGCGGCACCCGGCTCGCCGTCTACGGCAGCAGCTGCGGCGCCGTGGGGGAGGTCGCCTTCCGTCACGGCATCCTGGTGCACCAGCTCGCCGACGAGGTCGGCGACACCGGACCGGTCACCCCACTCCACCGCGCCGACGGCCGCCTGCCCGGTCCCGCCGCCGACGCCCCGTCCGCACCACAGCCTCCGGACGGCACCGCGCCCGAGCCGGCGCCCGCGCCCGGCCCCGCGCCGATGCTCCGCGTCATCCAGGCGGCCCGCGCCGCCATCGCCCCCAAGGGCACGGACACCGTGTCCGACACCCTCACCCTCCCGATCATCGGGGCCACCGTCCCCGCCGCCCGTCCGGCCCGGTCCTCGGCACCGGCCCCCGAGAAGCTCGCCATCCCCCGCCTGCCCGCCCCCGGCCCGGCCTGGCCGCTGCGCTACGAGCTGCGCCGCACGCTGAGCGACCGCACCGGACTGTTCGCGGCGGTCGCGTCCGTCCTCGTATCCCTGGCGCTGGCGCTGCTGCTGGCCCGGCAGGGCGAGGCGCCGATGTCCCGCGTCCTCACGGGCTGGCCCCGTCAACTGCCCTTCCCTCCGGCCGCACTGGGCGCCGGGCTCCTCGGAGCGCTCGCCTTCGGCCAGGAGTTCCGCTACCCGGCACTGGCCTCCGAACGCGGCACCGTACCCCGCCGCCTCGGGCTCCTCGTCGCCAAACTCCTTGTCAGCGGGGCCTGCGCACTGACCCTCGGCGTCTGCGTACTGACCGTCGACGAAGCAGGCGCCCGCTATCTCTTCGGCCCGGAATCGGTCACCAGCATCACCGAACTGCCATTTCTCGCTGCCGGTTGGCTGGCCCTGCTCATCGGCTGCGCATGGGCAGGCGTATTGGCCGCCGGTGTATTCCGTTCCACCGCAACGGGGTTGGCCGCCGTCCTCGCCGTACCCGTCGTCGTCCTGCCGCTTGTGCAGCGCGAGGTGACCGGGCCCGCGGCCCGGTCACTGGTGGGGCTGCCGGGGCGACTGGGGTCGTCGGCTCTCTATCAGTGGCCGTCCGGAATCGACCAAGCCGTATCGGTCGCCATGCGACTCGCGACCCAACCGGTCGGCAGCGCAATGGCGTTGTCGCTGACCGCGCTGGTCTGCGCGTATGCCGTCACGATGCTCCGCGGTTTGGCGCGCTGACCTCGTATGACGCCCGTTTCACAGCCCTGTTGTTGCGCCACTGTCCACAACTCGCCGCAGACGGCGCATTTCTTTCCGATAAAGCGTCAATTGGGAGATGACGGGCGATCACCCTTTCGTGTGCTTTTCACCAAAGACCTCAAGGGTGTTCAGGGTGTCGCCGACAAAGGATGCGTGAGTACCCTTGCGCACACCATGATGACCGCGGCTCGCCCCGGCGACACCGGCCTCGCAGGTCCGGGCGAGCTTGACCGCTACCCCTATGCCAACAGCGCCAATGCCGCGAACGCGGCAGGCGTGGACCGCGCCGAGCGCGTCTCGCCGGTCTGGGACGGCTCCGAAGCAGACATGGGCCGGGTCGGCCGCCGCAACGCCGGCAGCCGAGGCCGCGGTCTGCACGGCCAACTCGTCCAGCAGCTGGGCCAGATGATCGTCTCCGGCGATCTCGGCGCCGACCGCCCGCTCGTCCCCGAGGAGATCGGCCAGCGCTTCGAGGTCTCGCGCACCGTCGTCCGCGAATCCCTGCGCGTCCTCGAAGCCAAGGGCCTGGTCAGCGCCCGCCCCAACGTCGGCACCCGGGTCCGCCCGGTCAGCGACTGGAACCTCCTCGACCCCGACATCATCGAGTGGCGGGCCTACGGACCGCAGCGTGACGACCAGCGCCGCGAGCTGTGCGAGCTGCGCTGGACCATCGAGCCGCTCGCCGCCCGCCTCGCCGCCGGCCATGCCCGCGAGGACATCCACCAGCGCCTCGCCGACATGGTGGAGATCATGAGCCACTCCGCCGCCCAGGGCGACACCGTCACCTTCGGCCGCGCCGACGCCGAGTTCCACACCCTGCTGCTGTCCCTCGCCGGCAACCGCATGCTCGAGCACCTCTCCGGCATCGTCACCTCCGCGCTGCACGTCTCCGGCGGCCCGTCCGGCGGATGCGAGCGCCCCATCGAGGCATCCGTGGGCCAGCACCTGCGGATCGTCGACGCCATCGGCTCCGGAGACGCCGCGGCGGCCGAGTCCGCGATGCGCCAGCTGCTCGCCGCCCACGGCGAGGCCGGCGGCCAGGGCCCCGGGACGCCCGTCGACCACGTCGTCCCCGCGCCCCGCGAGCACTGAAGGGCCGCACTCGAATGCGTACGGACCGTGGGCGCCGCGCGGCCGGACGGCCCCGCGCCCCCCACGGGCGGGGTGCGCCGTACGCGTCGACGGCACGCGAGATCGTCGGATCCGGGACGTCACCCGGGTCCGGCGGTGAACCTCGGGAGGGTTGCATGTCATATGACCGGGAATGGGTCGTTATGAGGTGTGACTCGGGCCACGCAGATTGGGCGTAACGCTCTTCGGGGAAGCGCGATGACTTAAGAGGTGATAGCCGAGGAGGGAATACGGACGGCGTCGATGACGCTGTTCAGCTCCCCGGCTGCCCCCGCGCCGTCGGTCCATCCCCACCGGCGGTCGTCGGCTCCGATCCACACTGGACGGGGTCGGAAGCCGTTTCCATCGTTCCGAGAGGTTGTTCGTGTCGGCCAGCACATCCCGTACGCTCCCGCCGGAGATCGCCGAGTCCGAGTCTGTGATGGCGCTCATCGAGCGGGGAAAGGCTGATGGGCAGATCGCCGGCGATGACGTGCGTCGGGCCTTCGAGGCTGACCAGATTCCGCCAACCCAGTGGAAGAACGTTCTGCGCAGCCTCAACCAGATCCTCGACGAGGAGGGTGTGACGCTGATGGTCAGTGCTGCTTCTGCAGAGACGCCCAAGCGCACCCGCAAGAGCGTCGCAGCGAAGAGTCCGGCAAAGCGCACCGCCACCAAGACCGTCGCGGCCAAGACCGCCACGGTGAAGAAGGCCACCGCCGCAGCCGCCACCATGGCGGACCCGGCCGGTGAGACCGAGCCCGCGCCTGCCAAGAAGGCAGCGGCGAAGAAGACCGCCGCCAAGAAGACGGTCGCCAAGAAGGCGACCGCGAAGAAGACCGCCGCGAAGAAGACCGCGGCCAAGAAGGACGTCGACGAGCTGCTCGACGACGAGATGACCGAGGAGACCCCGGCGCCCGGCAAGGGCGACGCTCCCGAGGCCGCCGAGGGCGCGGAGAACGCCGGCTTCGTCCTGTCCGACGAGGACGAGGACGACGCCCCCGCGCAGCAGGTTGCCGCGGCCGGTGCCACCGCCGACCCGGTCAAGGACTACCTCAAGCAGATCGGCAAGGTCCCCCTCCTCAACGCCGAGCAGGAGGTCGAGCTCGCCAAGCGCATCGAGGCCGGCCTGTTCGCCGAGGACAAGCTGGGGAACTCCGACAAGCTGGCGCCCAAGCTCAAGCGCGAGCTGGAGATCATCGCCGAGGACGGCCGCCGGGCCAAGAACCACCTCCTGGAGGCCAACCTCCGTCTGGTGGTCTCCCTGGCCAAGCGCTACACGGGCCGCGGCATGCTCTTCCTGGACCTGATCCAGGAGGGCAACCTCGGTCTGATCCGTGCGGTCGAGAAGTTCGACTACACCAAGGGCTACAAGTTCTCGACCTACGCGACGTGGTGGATCCGCCAGGCCATCACCCGCGCCATGGCCGACCAGGCCCGCACCATCCGTATCCCCGTCCACATGGTCGAGGTCATCAACAAGCTGGCTCGCGTCCAGCGCCAGATGCTCCAGGACCTGGGCCGCGAGCCCACCCCGGAGGAGCTGGCCAAGGAACTCGACATGACCCCCGAGAAGGTCATCGAGGTCCAGAAGTACGGCCGCGAGCCGATTTCGCTGCACACCCCGCTCGGCGAGGACGGCGACAGCGAGTTCGGTGACCTCATCGAGGACTCCGAGGCGGTCGTCCCGGCCGACGCGGTCAGCTTCACGCTTCTGCAGGAGCAGCTGCACTCGGTGCTGGACACCCTCTCCGAGCGCGAGGCCGGCGTGGTCTCCATGCGTTTCGGCCTCACCGACGGCCAGCCCAAGACGCTGGACGAGATCGGCAAGGTCTACGGCGTCACCCGCGAGCGGATCCGCCAGATCGAGTCCAAGACCATGTCCAAGCTGCGTCACCCGTCGCGCTCCCAGGTGCTGCGCGACTACCTCGACTAGCCCAAGGGGCACGGACCACCCCGTGAGCCCGGTTCCTCCCTTCCGGAGGGGCCGGGCTCGCGGCCGTCCGGGTGCGGGGGACCTCCGTTTGGGTCACTCTGGGTGGGCGACCACTGTCCCCAGAGTCAGGAGTCCGTATGCGTCCGTCCCACGCTGTTCTCGGAGCCCTCGCACTGGTCTTCACCGTGCCGACCGCCGCGACCGCGGACGGATCCGTGGTCGGCGGCACGCCGGTCTCCGTCTCGCAGAGCCCATGGGCGGTCGCCCTCGCTTCCCACGGCCGGTTCGGCCCCGGGCGCTCCGGACAGTTCTGCGGCGGTGTCCTGGTCGGCAGCTCCACGGTGGTGACAGCCGCACACTGCCTGAGCAGGGAGGTACTGGGCGTGCCCTGGCAGCAGGTGAGCGACCTGCGGATCGTCATCGGACGCGACAATCTCTCGCACGGCGGCGGCCATGAGCTCAAGCCCGCGAAGGTCTGGGTGAACCCGGGATACGACAGCTGGACGAACGAGGGCGACATGGCCGTCCTCACCCTGCCGAAGCCGGTCAGGAACCGGCCGATCCCGATAGCGCGCGGAGACGACGCCGCCTACCAGGCGGGCAATACGGCCACCGTCTACGGCTGGGGGGACATGACCGGCGAGGGCAGCTACGCCTCGCGGCTGCGGTCGGCCGACGTGAATGTGCTCGAGGACTCCGTGTGCGCGCGGGCCTACCCCGGCAATGCGGACGGTACGTACAAGCCCGAGTCCATGCTGTGTGCGGGGGAGCCTGCGGGCGGGCGGGACGCCTGCCAGGGGGACAGCGGCGGGCCGCTGGTGGTGCGCGGGCGCCTGGTGGGGCTGGTGTCGTGGGGGACCGGCTGCGGCAAGCCCGGCAGCCCCGGTGTCTATACGCGCGCCTCGGCACTGCTCCCCGCGGTGTCCGGGCACGGGGCCGGTTGAGAGGTACGGCCATGGGTGCGAGGGGCCGCGGGGCCCGCCCGAGCGCACGAGTGCGGGCGGCCTCCCCGGTGGTGCCGGGAAAACCGCCCGCCGCACGGCCTCAGGCCGCTGCTCGCTCGTCGTGGATGCGAAGTGTCAGCGTTCCTCATCGGGCGCAGACGCAGGAGCGGTCAGCCGCTCCGTCTCGTCCTGTATTTCCGCGGCGATCTTCTTGAGTTCTGGCTCGAACTTGCGACCGTGGTGGGCGCAGAAGAGCAGTTCGCCGCCGGACATCAGAACGACGCGCAGGTATGCCTGGGCGCCGCAGCGGTCGCAGCGGTCAGCGGCCGTCAGCGGGCTCGCGGGTGTCAGAACAGTAGTCACGTCGCCTCTTCTCTAGCTCGACGAGCTGTCGTACCAGGGTCAACATCCAACCAGGCCGAAAACGTTCCCGCTTGTGCCTTTTCCTCGAAAAAAATTCTCCGAGGTGGCCGGGTGCTGCCGGGTGGCGGCGAATGAGCCGTATTGCGTGGTGGTCTGATTCACGTTGGTCGTTGGTGTCTGCCCTCCCGGCTGGCTTGCCGGTTGTTGATGAGGACGTGCCCGGAGCCTAAATGGTTCATGCCTGGAAGGGAACGTGATGTGCACGTCAGTCGGACGTCATACTATCGAGAGATCGAACGTGTGAGCGAAATTCCACTACGATGTACGTGCTTACGGGTGGCGTCACATCGGCTCTACCAGGCCTCGGTACCCTCTCACCGGCGACACCGCCACAACCGAGTCCGCGGAATGCGGACTGCCAGAAATTCAGCGAGGAGCGAACCGCGTGACCGCCGAGATGTCCGTGCCGTCCACCGCAGTGCTGACCGGGGCAGACCGGGACGGATCCAACTACACCGCGCGGCATCTGCTCGTCCTCGAGGGTCTGGAGGCCGTCCGCAAGCGTCCCGGCATGTACATCGGCTCGACGGACAGTCGCGGCCTGATGCACTGCCTGTGGGAAATCATCGACAACTCCGTCGACGAGGCGCTGGGCGGCTACTGCGACCACATCGAGGTGATCCTCCACGACGACGGGTCGGTGGAGGTACGTGACAACGGCCGCGGAATCCCCGTGGACGTCGAGCCCAAGACCGGGCTCAGCGGCGTCGAGGTCGTGATGACCAAGCTGCACGCCGGCGGAAAGTTCGGCGGCGGCTCGTACGCGGCCTCCGGCGGTCTGCACGGCGTCGGCGCCTCGGTCGTCAACGCCCTGTCCGCGCGCCTCGACGTCGAGGTGGACCGCAACAGCAAGACGCACTCCATCAGCTTCCGCCGCGGCGTCCCCGGTGTCTTCACCGAATCCGGCCCCGACGCCCCGTTCGACCCCGGCAACGGCCTGATCAAGGGCAAGCGCGTGCCCAAGACCAAGACCGGCACCCGGGTGCGCTACTGGGCCGACCGCCAGATCTTCCTCAAGGACGCCAAGCTCTCCCTGGAGACGCTGCACGCCCGCGCCCGGCAGACGGCCTTCCTCGTACCGGGCCTGACCCTCGTCGTCCGCGACGAGCGCGGCATCGACGGCGCGGGCAAGACGGAGGAGACCTTCCGCTACGACGGCGGCATCAGCGAGTTCTGTGAGTACCTCGCGCAGGACAAGGCCGTCTGCGACGTGCTGCGGCTGACCGGCCAGGGCACCTTCAAGGAGACCGTGCCGGTCCTGGACGACCGCGGTCATATGACACCCACCGAAGTCACCCGGGAACTCGGTGTCGACATCGCGCTGCGCTGGGGCACCGGCTACGACTCCACCGTCAGGTCGTTCGTCAACATCATCGCCACGCCCAAGGGCGGCACCCACGTCTCCGGTTTCGAGCGCTCGGTCACCAAGACCGTCAACGAGGTCCTGCGCAGCCAGAAGCTGCTGCGGGTCGCCGAGGACGACGTCGTCAAGGACGACGCCATGGAGGGCCTCACCGCGGTGGTGACCGTCCGCCTCGCCGAGCCGCAGTTCGAGGGCCAGACCAAGGAGGTCCTCGGTACCTCCGCCGCTTCGCGGATCGTCGCCCAGGTGGTGAGCCGCGAACTCAAGGCGTTCTTGGCCTCCACCAAGCGCGACGCCAAGCAGCAGGCCCGCTCCGTCCTGGAGAAGGTCGTCGCCGCGGCCCGCACCCGCATCGCCGCCCGCCAGCACAAGGAGGCCCAGCGGCGGAAGACGGCGCTGGAGTCGTCCTCCCTGCCGGCCAAGCTGGCCGACTGCCGCAGCGATGACGTCGACCGCAGCGAACTGTTCATCGTCGAGGGCGATTCGGCGCTCGGCACCGCGAAGCTGGCGCGGAACTCCGAGTTCCAGGCGCTGCTGCCGATCCGCGGCAAGATCCTCAACGTCCAGAAGTCATCCATCTCGGACATGCTCAAGAACGCCGAGTGCGGCGCCATCATCCAGGTCATAGGGGCGGGATCCGGCCGCACCTTCGACATCGACACCGCCCGCTACGGCAAGGTCATCTTCCTCGCCGACGCGGACGTCGACGGCGCCCACATCCGCTGCCTGCTGCTGACCCTCTTCCAGCGCTACATGCGGCCGATGGTCGAACAGGGCCGGGTCTTCTCCGCCGTACCGCCGCTGCACCGCGTTGAACTGGTCAACCCCAAGAAGGGCCAGGAGAAGTACCTCTACACCTACTCGGACAACGAACTGCGCCAGACGCTGCTCGAGCTCGAGCGGAAGAAGGTCCGCTACAAGGACAGCATCCAGCGCTACAAGGGCCTGGGCGAGATGGACGCCGACCAGCTCGCCGAGACGACGATGGACCCGCGGCACCGCACCCTGCGCCGCATCAACATCAGCGATCTCGAGGCGGCGGAGAAGGCCTTCGACCTCCTGATGGGCAACGAAGTCGCCCCCCGTAAGGAGTTCATCACCAACTCCGCCGCGACTCTGGACCGTTCACGCATCGACACCTGAGCCGTCCGCGAAGACCACGGGCGCCGCTCCACCCCTGGGTGGAGCGGCGCCCATCGCGCTTTCCACCCGCTGCCCACCCTGGCTCCGATCCGGCCGTCCGGCTCTCTCCGTAGCGTCAGGACGGTTGAGATTCCCTGTCCCAGGAGGCCCAGGCCATGAGCGGCGTGCTCACCATCGTCGTGATCACCGCGGTTGTCGCGTTCATCTTCATCCGGCAGTTCACGGCGCAGCGCGTCACCTCGTCGGGCGGGAAGTGGTGGCTGATCCCCGCGGTCCTGGCGGTCGTGGCCTGCCGGCAGGACGGCCTCCTGGACCCCGCGCATCACGCGGCCTCCGCCGTGCTGCTCGGCGCGGAGCTCCTGATAGCGCTGGCCAGTGGTGCCGCCTGGGCCTGGACCACCCGGATCTGGACGGACGCGGACGGCGAGGTGTGGGCCAAGGGCGGCTGGGCGACGGCGGGTGTGTGGCTGTGCGGGATGGCGGTACGCATCGGCCTCATGGCCGCCGCATCGCTGATCGGCGTCCACCAGAACAGCAGCCCGGCCCTCACCCTCTCCGTCGCCGCGATGCTGCTGACCCGGACCGGCGTCCTCACCTGGCGGGCCCGGGCCGCCGCCCAGGGGACGTACCGTGTCCCTGTTGCGGGCTGACGTTCCCGCGTGCCCGAACCGCCACGCATCGCTGAAGGACCGTACGTGCCGCCGAATCCCTGGACGAGCTGGCCCCTCCGGGAGTCCCTGTCCCGTGAGGGCCTCAGCGCGGCCCGGGTGTGGATCGCCCGGGTGATCCGTGTCCTGGTGGTGGCGGGCCTGATGTGGACCACCCTGACGGGGCGGGCCTTCAGCGGATGGGGTCTGGTGGCAGCGGCCGCCGGGATGGCCGCCACCGTTCTCGTGTTCCGCGGCTTCTTCCGCGTGACGCGGGCACGCCGCCTGTGGCCGTCCGTCGGCCTGTTCTTCCTCCTGGAGGCCGCGGCCTTCGGGTTCGCGTCCACCGGTGCGCGGACGGCCGCGATCGTGCTGTGGTGCGCATGTGCCATCACCGCCATGGAACGGCTGCCGCTGAACGTCGCCCTGCCGTGTTCCGCCGCTGCCCTCGGCGCGTACGCCGCGATGAACACCGGCAATTGGCCGGCGACCCTCACGACCACCGTCGGTCTGGCCCTGGTGGGCTACGTCGTACGGCTGGACGCGGAGGCGCGCGGCAACGCCCAGCGGCTGCTGGCCCAGGAGCGCGCGGCCCGTGCCGCCGAGGCCGAAACGGCAGCGCTGGCCGAACGAGGCCGGATCGCGCGCGAGATCCACGACGTCCTCGCCCACAGCCTCAGCGCCCAGCTGGTCCACCTGGAGGCGGTACGGCAGCTCATCCAGCGCAGCACCGACCTCGAGGCCGACCGTGAACAGATCCTGGAGCGGGTGGTCGCATGCCGGGGAATGGCCCGCGAAGGGCTTGACGGTACGCGTGAGGCGCTTTCCGCCCTGCGCGGGGACATGATCCCCATCGAGGACTTCCTGCGCCGTCTGACGGCCGCTGAGGGCGCGCAGCTGGAGGTGACGGGCGAGCGGCGCACCGTATCGGCGGAAGCGGGGCTTGCCCTCCGCCGGGTGGCCCAGGAGGCACTGACGAACGTCCGCAAGCACGCGCCGGGCGCCCGGGTGAGCGTGCAACTGGAGTACGCGGACGGGGCCGTGGGGCTCGAGGTACGGGACTCGGGCGGCAGAGGGGCGCCCGCAGAACTCGCGCACAGCGGCTCCGGGTACGGTCTGCTCGGGATGCGGGAGCGTGCCGAACTCCTCGGCGGAACGCTGGAGTCCGGCCCCGATGAGGAGGGTTACATGGTCCGGTTGAGGGTGCCCGCATGACGGCACGCAGGGCGGCACGCGTCGTGGTCGCCGACGACCAGACGGTGGTACGCGAGGGAATCGTGATGCTGCTGGGACTGCTGCCGGGCATCGAGGTCGTCGGATCCGCCGCGGACGGCGAGGAAGCGGTCCGCCTGGCCGCCGAACTCGCCCCCGACGTCGTCCTGATGGACCTGCGGATGCCACGCTGCGACGGCGTCGAGGCCACCCGCCGCATCCGCGCGGACCACCCGGGCACCCAGGTCGTGGTGCTCACCACCTACGCCGACGACGACTCGCTCTTCCCCGCCCTCCAGGCCGGAGCCCGCGGTTACCTCACCAAGGACGCGGACGGCGACGAGATCGTCCGCGCCATCGACGACGTGCTCTCCGGCGAGGCCGGCCTGTCGCCGAAGATCCAGCGCCGCCTCCTGGAGCGCCTCGCGGAGCCCGTACGGAACCCGCCGCAGCCGCCGGACGAGCCCCCGGACGGCCTGACCGCCCGCGAGACCGAGGTGCTGCGCCTCGTCGCCGAGGGCCGGTCGAACCCGGAGATCGCCCGCACACTCCACGTCTCCACCGCGACAGTGAAGACCCACATCAACAACCTCTTCGCCAAGGCGGGGCTGCGCGACCGGGCCCAGGCGATCCACTACGCCTACCGCCACGGCCTCGCACAGCCGCCCGGACGACCCACCTGATTCAGTGAAGCATTCGGATTGAAGAGTCCCGGATCTTCCTTTCTGTCCATCCTTGGGGCCCATGGTCAACAGGCCGGTGCAACAAGGAGTGTTCGGTGGACAAGCACGACGGCCGAGCGGCCGGCGAGCCGGGTGACGTACGGCTCGACGACCCCTGGTACGAGACGCCCGCCTCCGGGTGGGACGAGTGGACCGACGACACGACGGGTGAACCGGGCCCGGCGGCCCCCGCGCACCAGCCCGCCCCGGTGTCGCAGCCGCGGTCCGCGAGCCACGACGAGGTCTATTTGACGGTGCAGCGGAGCGCCGCCTTTCAGGAAGTACGCCGCCGCTACCGGCGCTTCGTGGTACCCGCCACGGCCGCCTTCCTGGCCTGGTACCTCGCCTACGTGATCGCGGCCACCGCCGCACCGGGCCTGATGGCACACCGCGTTACCGGTGCGCTCAACGTCGCGATGCTCGCCGGACTCGGGCAGTTCGCCACGACCTTCCTGCTCACCTGGGCATACGCGCGGCATGCGCGGCTGTACCGGGACCGCGCGGCACTCGACATCCGCTGGGAGACCCAGGAGCTGACCGGAAGGACCATCCGTTGACCGGCGACCACCGGACCCTGGCGCTGGTCCTGTTCAGCGCGTTCATCGCCGTCACCCTGGCGATCACCACCTGGGTGAGCCGCCGCAGGCACGGCTCACCCGAGGAGTTCTACGCCGGCGGCAGGCTTTTCTCACCCATGGAGAATGGTTTCGCCATCGCGGGCGACTACATGTCCGCCGCCTCCTTCCTCGGCGTCTCCGGGCTGATCGCCCTCTTTGGCTACGACGGCCTCCTCTACTGCGTCGGCTTCCTCGTCGCCTGGCTCGTCGTCCTCTTCCTCGTCGCCGAACTGGTCCGCAACTGCGGCAGGTTCACCCTCGCCGACGTCGTCGCCGCCCGGATGCGCGAACGCCCCGTGCGCATCGCGTCCGGCGCAGCCTCCGTCACCGTCTCCGTGCTCTATCTGGTCGCCCAGATGGTCGGTGCCGGCAGCCTGGTGGCGCTCCTCCTCGACGGGGCGGATGCACGTGCCCGCACCTGGACGGTCATCGGTGTCGGCGCGCTGATGGTCGTCTACGTCGCCTTCGGCGGCATGCGGGCAACAACGTGGATCCAGATCGTCAAAGCAGTGCTCCTCCTGGGCGGAGCACTGACACTGACCACCCTGGTGGTGATGCGCTTTCACGGCGACGTCAACGGGCTGCTGAACACGGCCGCCGCCCGCAGCGGCCACGGACGCGCGTTCCTCGCACCCGGACTCAAGTACGGTGCCGACTGGACATCGCGCCTCGACTTCATCAGCCTCGGCCTCGCACTCGTCCTGGGCACCGCCGGACTGCCCCATATCCTGGCCCGCTTCTACACCGTCCCCACGGCGCGCTCCGCCCGCCGCTCCGCCGTCTGGTCCATCGGCCTGATCGGCGCCTTCTACCTGATGACCGTCGTGCTGGGCCTCGGCGCCGCCGCGATGCTCGGCAGCGACGCCGTCCGCGCCTCCAACAAGTCGGGCAACACCGCCGTTCCCCTCCTCGCCCTGAACCTGGGCGGCGGCGCCGGTTCGACCGGAGGAACGGTTCTCTTCGCTGTGGTGGCCGCGGTCGCCTTCGCCACGATCCTTGCCGTGGTCGCCGGCATCACCCTCGCCTCGTCCGCGTCCGTCGCCCACGACCTGTACGCCTCGCTACGGCGCTCCCGCGGCACGGCGCGGGACGGACAGCGCAGCGAGGTGGCCGTGGCGCGCTTCGCCGCCGTGGGCGTCGGCGCCGTCGCCATCGGCCTCGCACTGGTCGCCCAGGACCTCAACGTCGCCTTCCTGGTGGGCCTCGCATTCGCCGTCGCCGCGTCGGCCAACCTGCCGGTCCTCCTGTACGCGCTGTTCTGGAGCCGTTTCACGACCCGCGGCGCGGTCTGGTCGGTCTACGGCGGCCTGCTCCCGGCGATCACCCTGGTCGTCCTCTCACCGGTGGTCTCCGGCACCCCGGAGTCCCTCTTCCCCCGGGCGGACTTCGCCCTCTTCCCCCTGGAGAACCCCGGTCTCGTGTCGATCCCCCTGGGCTTCCTCATGGGATGGCTGGGAACGGTGCTCTCCCCGGAGGCCGCCGACGAAGCCCGCCACGCGGAGACGGAGGTCCGGTCGCTCACAGGAGCGGGGGCCGCATGAGGGCTCGCCTCGCCCTGCGCCCTACGGCGATCCGGGCCCGGTTGCCGCGTGCCGCGCCTCAGACCCACTCGTAACGGTGCTCGGGGCGGCCGGTCTCGCCGTACCTGAGGGTGAGACGGACTCGTCCGGTGCGTTCCAGGAGCTTGAGGTAGCGCTGGGCGGTCTGCCGGCTCAGCCCCGCCTGGAGGGCGACGTCCTGTGCGGACAGCGGGGCGTCCGCGGTCCGCAGCACCGAGCGCACACGGTCTGCGGTCGCGGTGGAGTGCCCCTTGGGCAGGTCGGTGGAGCCCGCGCCGGCGCCCCCCAACGCGCCGAAGATCCGGTCGACTTCGGACTGCTCCGCCTGGCCGCCGCTCTCGAAAGTACGGTGCAGTGCCGCGTACCCCTCCAGTTTGGAGCGCAGGCCGGCAAAGGTGAACGGCTTGACCAGATACTGCAGCGCGCCGTGGCGCATGGCAGCCTGCACGGTCGCGATGTCACGCGCCGCCGTCACCATGATCACGTCGGTGAGCAGACCGCGCCGCCGTAGCTCGGCCACCAATTGGAGCCCCGTACCGTCCGGGAGGTAGTGGTCCAGCAGGATCAGATCCACGGGGTACGCTTCGAGGGCGGCCAGCGCCTCGGCGGTGGAGTGGGCCAGGCAGCTGACACGGAAACCCGCCACCTTGGCGACATACGCGGCGTTGATCTTCGCGACTTGCACATCGTCGTCCACGACCAGTACGTCGATCATCGGTCGTCTCCCGTGGCGTCCGCGACTTCCCCGGCATCTTCGGCACTTGCGGAATGCGGAGCGCGGTCGGCGCCGGCAGGCCTCCTGGTGGCGGTGGCGGTGGCGTCCTTGCGCCCTTCATGACCCGATGCTTCACGCTTCTGTTCTTGAAGCTCTTCGGACAGCGCATCAGGGACGGTCACCGTGAACACCGCGCCACCACCCGGACGTTCTCCGACCGTGACGCTGCCGCCGTACCGCTCGGCAAGGCGGCGTACCAGCGCGAGACCGATGCCGCGCCGCCCATGAGCCGGCGGTTCCTTGGTCGTCCAGCCCTCCGTGAAAATCTCTGCGCGACGGGCCTCGGGGACGCCCGGCCCGTTGTCACAGACCCGGACAACGGCGGTCCGGCCGTCCGCACGGACTTCCACCTCCAGGCGCGCATCCCGCCCTCCCGCCGTGGCGTCCAGGGCGTTGTCCACAAGGTTGCCCGTGACGGTGACCAGGCTGTGCGGGTCGACCAGCCGGTCGGGGAGGTACGTGTCGGGGGAGAGGCTCAACGAGGCACCACGCTCGGTCGCGACGGTGGCCTTGCCGACCAGCAGGGCGGCCAGGAGCGGATCGCGGATGCGCTCGGTGACCTGTTCCGCGGTGGCCCGGTGTACGCCCACGGCCTGCGTCACGAACTCCACGGCCTCGTCGTACAGCCCGAGTTCGAGCAGGCCAAGGAGCGTATGCAGCCTGTTGGCATGCTCGTGGTCCTGGGCGCGGAGAGCATCGATCAGCCCACGGGTACCGTCCAGCTCGCGCCCCAGCCGCTCGAGTTCGGTGCGGTCGCGCAAGGTGACCACGGCGCCCCCGTCATCGGTGGGCATGCGATTGGCCACCAGGACACGCTGCCCGCTGACGGCGAGCAGATCCCCACCGGAGATCCGGCCGGCGAGCACATCGGTCGTACGGCCCGGCGGCAGGGTCTCGTCCAGGTGGCGGCCGGTGTCCTCGGCACGCAGGTCGAGCAGACGCTGGGCCTCGTCGTTCATGAGGCGGATCCGGCCGTGCTCGTCCAGTGCGATGAACCCTTCACGGATACCGTGCAGCATTGCCTCGCGCTCCGTGAGCAGCGCGGAGATGTCGGAAAATGCAAGGTCGTGGGTACGGCGCTGGAGACGGCGGGCGACAAGGTAGGCGGCGAGAGCACCCACGGCGAGGGCCCCGCCCGCGTAGGCGAGCAGCTCGGGCACGGTCGACAGCAGCCGTCCCCGCACGCTCTCGTACGAGATACCGACCGATACGGCTCCGACAACCTTGCCGTTCTCATCGCGCAGCGGGACCTTGCCGCGTGCGGAGCGGCCGAGTGTTCCCTCGTCTATCTCCATGACCTCCTTGCCGGAGAGAACGACGCTGGGGTCGGTGGAGACGTGGTGCCCGATCTCGGCCGGGTCGGTGTGGGACCAGCGCACACCTCGCTGGTCCATGATCACGACGTACTCGGCGCCGGTGGCGGCGCGGATCCGCTCGGCTTCGTTCTGGACCGGGCCGTGCCGCGTCGGGCGGGAGGTCTCCAGGGCGTCGTCGAGGCGTGGCTCGGCGGCGGTGGTCTGGGCGATGGCGAGTGCGCGGTGCATCGCCTGATCGTCGAGTTCGGCGCTGAGCGGGGCGAGGAATAGCCCGGTCGCGAGCGCCGTGACGCCGGTGGCGATGGCCAGCTGCATCATCAGCACCTGGGAAAAGACCCGACGCGGCCAGCCGAGACGCAGCCTGGGGGCCGTGCGCTGACGCTCGGCCGGGGACGGGCCTGGTACGGGCCGCTGACTGCGGCTGTGTCGATCGGCACTGCCTGGCGCCCTGGTAGAGGCGCTGGAACGCGGCGCGTGGCCCGAGGGCCGTGCGGCGCTCGGGCGCGAGGCCGGTTCGTCCTTCTCGCCCATATGAACGAACAGTAAGCGCGCAGCCGGTCGGGCCGGTAATCCCTCCCAGGGCGGCTGCGGAGGGTGGCCGGAGGGCGACGCGTATGGGTGCAGGAGACCCTGCGCAGAGTTATCCACAGGCCTTTCGGTTGCGGATTGTGGGCGCTTAGCCTCGCACGGTGAAGGCTCGGGGTGCGTGCGCTGGCCGGCGGTTGTAGTGGGTGCGAGGCGGCGCAAGGCGAAGCAGCGGTGAGCGGAATGTGTGGAGGGGTGGCTATGCGATGGACACGGGATCGGCGCGATCAGGGACGGGGCACCGAACCCAGGGGTGCACGGCGCCCGGTCACGATGCTGGACGCTGTCGGGGCGGTGCTGGGCGGCCTGGAGCTGGCAGTGACGTTCGGGGTGGTTTTGGGGCTCGTCATGACGCGCAGCCGGGCGCCCGGTGCCGGAGTTCCGCCCGCAGATGCGTGCCGCTGCAGGTGTCGCCCGGAGGCCGGGGAGCGGGAGCGGCCCCCGGCGTCAGGGAACCGGAACGACGAGCGAAGCGGGCCGCGTCGCGGCGTGGGTGTTCGCGATGGCGGTGATGGAGGTGACCGCCATACGCGCCGGTGGACCGAGCGGCGCACCACAGCTGGCGGGCGCCGGAGCACCGTCGGCCCGCTGCTCCACCGCGACGCGCCAAAGGCGTCCGTTGGTGTGCGCGACCGTAACGGACCAGGCGGGAGGGCTTCCCGCAACCGGGCCGCCAGCGGGCGCCCGGCCGTCGGTCCGCCTCGGTTCGGGCCGCACCGCGTCGGCCCGTACGACGTCGAGTGCGTCCGCCCGCTCCTCCCGGAGCAGCTCGCGGACCGCGAGGTCGGCAGCCTGCGCCGGCCGGTCCCACGCAGAGCGGCCACGGCAGTGGTCAAGCGTGATCCGTCCGTCGCGCGCCGCCTCCACGGCGTCCTTGACGAGATGAGCCGACGCCCGCCCGTAGGCGTAGCCGTACGGGAGCACGAAGAGCGTGGGGGAGAAGCGGTGGCCCCCGATGTGGGTGATCTCCCAGGTCTCGGCTCCGCTGGCGGCGAGCTCGGCGGCCAGCGGCCGGCCGAGAAGCGCGCAGCAACGGTCCCGCTTGCCGTTGGTGCAGACGAGGACCAGAGGCTCACCGAGGTACGGCTCCCAGAGGCCGCCGTGGTCCCCGGCACCCAGCGCAGTGAAGTCCAGTCCGAGAACGGCCCGCGGGTCGGTGACTGTGGTGGAGCGGATCCACGAACGGCCCGGCGCGGTGTGCGCGACGAACAGGCGCCGCCGGGAGGCGGCGTGGCAGTCGGCATGCCGTCCGGGCCGGCGGATGAGGGCGACGCGCACTCTCGTGCCGTCTGTCGCGGTCTCCAGGGCCCGGCCGATGTCCGGATCGAGGTGGCTGTCCGTCAGCGCATTGGCCCCCCAGGGGCCGGTCTGCTCGATGAGCAGCCAGGTGCGGGCGGTGGCCGCGGTCCCGGCGACGGGTTCGGCCGATTCGCGGGAAACGGCAGCGCATGTGCTCACAAAGGTAAGCCTAACCTGAGTCGTGGTGGGGGGTCTTCACGGGGCGACACCGGTCTGTGCCATGACGGCGGCTGCAGTGGAAGGGAGCCGCTGTTCTGCCTATTGGGGTGTATGGGCCGGGTGCGTTCTCCGAACGCTCCCAGGCTTGCCCGATCCAGCCGGCCGTACGGGCGACGGCGAAGATCGTTTCGTCGGCCTCGGCGGGTACTCCCGCCGACACGGCCAGTACGGCCAGCGCAAGGTCGACGCTAGCGGCAACTCGGCGTGCCTGGCAGTGGCGATGATCACGTCTCGCGCGGCCCACAACGCCGACTGCGCTGGCGGCACGTCGTTGGGTTCGCCGCCCGTGTCATCGCCACGACCGGTGCCGACCCTCGTGGCCTGTCTGACCGGTGCGGCCGGTGCCCTCTCGGCCCGTTGGGCGGCGGCTCCCGGCCGGGCGCTCGGCATGCTTGATGACATTGGTACGCGGGACCGCATCGATCCGCCGCCCGCCCGCCCGCCCGCCCGCGCCGTAGCTGTTGCCCGGCGTCGTGGCCCTGACGCCGTCCGTTGGGCGACCGGGCGATAGGGGAGCGGGGAGCTGGGGAGGACGGCGGCAGACGCCGGGCAGCTGGCGGGCGGCGGCCGAACGGACGTTACGGGGGGGCCAAGAACACTGCAGGCAGTGCTGAGGGCCGAGCGGGGGCGTGTCAGCGGGGGTCCGTTACGATCGTCAGCTCGTTCGCCGCCGGTCCGCGCGGCTCGCCACCCGCTCCATGGAGGCGCTCCCTTGGCCACGCAACAGATCCCGGTCGTCGTGCTCGCGGGCTTCCTCGGGTCGGGTAAAACCACCCTCCTCAACCACCTGCTCGGTGCCGGCGCCGGAACCCGCATCGGTGCCATCGTCAATGACTTCGGCAGCATCGAGATCGACGCGATGACCGTCGCCGGGCAGGTGGACTCGATGGTCTCGCTCGGCAACGGCTGCCTCTGCTGTGCGGTCGATACCAGCGAGCTCGACACCTATCTGGAGCGGCTTGCCCGCCCTGCTGCCCGTATCGACGTGATCGTCATCGAGGCGAGCGGCCTTGCGGAGCCCGAGGAACTCATCCGGATGATCCTGGCCAGCGAGAATGACCGGATCGTTTACGGCGGGCTGGTCGAGGTGATCGACGCGGCCGAGTTCGCGGGCACCCGTGCCCGGCACCCCGAGCTGGACCGTCATGTGGGCATTGCCGATCTGGTGGTGCTCAACAAGGCCGACCGTATCGGGGACGCGGCGCGCCAGGAGCTCATGGACACGCTCGCGGATCTTGCACCGGGCAGGCCCGTGGTCTGTACGGCGTACGGGCGGATCGACCCGGAGCTGTTCTTCGATCGCGGCGCGGGCGAGGACCTGGAGGCGGGGGTCAGGCAGCTGTCGTTCGAGGATCTGCTGCGGGAGAGCGCCGGGGACCCCGCCTCGACGGCCGGTAACCCGCACGTCGAGCATGACGAGCATCACGGTCACGACCATGGCCCGGGGGAGCTGTGCACTCACCTGCACGCCGCCTACCAGAGCGTGGAGTTCACCTCGTCGGAGCCGATGAATCCGCGGCGGCTGATGGACTTCCTCGACAGCCGGCCGGCCGGCCTCTACCGGATCAAGGGCTTTGTCCACTTCGATGTACCGGGCAGTCGGCAGAAGTTCACCGTGCACGCCGTCGGGGACTTTCTGCGCTTCTATCCCTCGCCCTGGGGCCGTGACGAGGAGCGCAGCACACAACTCGTGCTGATCGGCAGCGGGATCGATGCGGCGGCTCTGCGGAAGGAGCTGGCGACGTGCCGCGACGACGCCCCACAGGAGGCTTCCGAGCACAGCATGTGGGGCGTCCTGCGCTACGTGGCCGCTCGCGAGGAGTGACCACGGGCCAGGGGCCGGCGGCCACAATGCAGTGAGTCGCACAAGACCGCCGGCAACGAGGCCACGGCTCACCCATCACCCCGCCC